>SCRE01000021.1 GCA_004297935.1 Microbacteriaceae bacterium
AGAGCGACCGCGTCGCGCTTGAACTCCTCTGAAAACTTCACCGGCATGACTTCATCCTTCCCGCCCCGATCGATCAGATCAAAGCAGTCCTGGAGTCAACCAAAACTTCAGCAATCCCATGTGCTCGGCTATGACACGACGCTGCCGGTCACGGTGGATGACCTGATCCCGTTGACCCGGGCCGTGGCCGGTGCGGTCAAACGCGCGTTCGTGATCGCGGACATGCCGTTCGGCTCCTACGAGACCGATGTCCAGGATGCGTTGCACACGGCGGTGCGGTTCATGAAGGAGACCGGCGCGCACGCGGTCAAGCTGGAGGGCGGGGTGCGCAGCGCCAAGCAGATCCGCCGCATCGTCGATGCCGGCATCCCGGTGATGGCCCACATCGGCTACACCCCGCAGTCCGAGCACGGGCTCGGCGGGCACATCATCCAGGGTCGCGGCGCCGGCGCTGAGCAGTTGCTCGCCGATGCGCATGCGGTCGAGGATGCCGGCGCGTTCGCCGTGGTGCTGGAGATGGTGCCCGCGGAAGCGGCGCAGCGGGTGACGGCCGAGTTGCGCATCCCCACGATCGGGGTCGGGGCCGGGCCGCATGTGACCGGCCAACTGCTGGTCTGGACCGACTGGGCCGGCTTCACCACCGGCCGCATCCCCAAGTTCGTCAAACAGTACGCCGACCTGAAAGGTGTGCTCAGCGACGCCGCGGTACGCTACAAGGCCGACGTCGAAGCCGGCATCTACCCCGGACCCGAAAACAGTTACTGTTGACCACGGCACCGGCCCCGAGGAGAACAGGCACATGGAGAACAGGCACGTGTATCTGACAATGCCGGCAGGCATCCATCAAGACGGCACTGGCCCGGAGGCCGACGAAATCAACGAAGCCGAACAAGCCGAACAGAAGGAGCAAGCATGATCCGGGCGGATGCCTTCAGCACCCGATCACCCCGCGCGGAGGACGCCGGGCAACCCGGCGGCGACCGCATCACGCTGCGGTTCTTGGCTAGCACAACCGATGTCACCGCGAATGGCCAGTCCGTTCCCGCCGGGCGCGTGCTCGAATGGATCGACAACGCGGGATACGCGTGCGCCGTCGGCTGGGCCGGCACGCACTGCGTCACCGCCTACGTCGGTAACATCCACTTCACCCGCCCCATCCGCCCCGGCGACCTCGTCGAAGTGCACGCGCAAATCATGCTGACCGGAACCTCCAGCATGCACATCCTCGTCACCGTACGAGCATCGGATATTCGAACCCGGCAATACCAGCCGGCACTGCACTGCATCGTCATCTTTGTGGCCGTTGACGGGGATGGGACACCATGCCGCGTGCCCACGTGGCATCCGGCAACCGTGCCGGATCTGGAACTGCAGCAGCTCGCGGAGGAACGAATCGAGTTGCGGCAGCGAATCCAGGCCGTGATGCAGGCCGCGCACTATTCGGGCGAAGCCACGAGCCCCAGCATCCTGCTGCGCTTCCTTGCCACACCAGCGGATGTCGATTCCAGCGGCAAGGTCCACGGCGGCACCGTCATGCGGTGGATCGACGAGGCCGCATACGCATGCGCCGCAGGATGGAGCTCGGAAAGCGCAGCCGCCGTCTATGCCGGCGGCATCCAGTTCCGCCACCCCATCGCCGCAGGCAACATTGTTGAGGTTCACGCCCGCCTGATCCACACCGGACCGCACAGCATGCACATCAACATCCACGTGCAGTCGGCGCCCGTGCACACCCCGAACAACCTCACCCCCACGGCCCAATGCTTATCGATCTTCGTGCAACTCGATTCCGACGGACACGCAACGACGATCGATCCCTGGGTTCCGGCATCCGACGCGGACAAGAAACTCGACACCCACGCCCTCACCCTGATCGAACTCAGAAACGAACTCCCCGCCATCCCGCCAGAAACGGAAGCGCGCAATCACCGAGGCCGAGGCTACGAGGACGTCAGACCCTGAGACGATTGCGCAAGGGCGCCACCTTCGCAACTTGCCCGACTCCACAACAACCGTCGCGCCTACGTGCTCGACGCACACATCAGCACGCTCGCCGGACCGATCGCCATGCTCATCACCGAACACGAGTTACAGCACGCTCAGGCGTTGCTCACGACGATCCCCAGGATCAGCGCGACCAGTGCACAGAATGTCCTCGCCGAGTTCAGCGCACATGACCGCATTCCAGACTCCCGTCTATCTCGCCTCCTGGACCAGCGCCGCAACAACAACTGCTCATGCTTCCAGGCAACAGTCTCGCTGCTGCGACGAGTTCGAGCCTTTCAGGCCGTTCCCGTCCCCCAGAAGTTGTTTGAAGAGCTACCCAGAACTCTCGCGAATCATAAGCTGGTACGGGGCGAGGAATTCGGCTGGCTCGACCGCTGTGCCGTTGATGTGTGCCGACAGCAGTTCGAGTGCGCGGGAGGCGATGAATGATTTGTTCGGGCTGACGCTCGATAGGGTCGGGAAGCTGAAGTGGCCGTCTTCAATGTCGTCGAAACCGACGAGTGCGACGTCTTCGGGGATGTGGAACCCGCGCTCGAGCAGCGTCCTCATTGCGCCCAGTGCGAGCGGGTCGGAGAAGCAGAACACGGCGTCGGGAATAGTCGGCCCATCGAGAAGCCTTGCCATCGCAGCGGCACCATCTGGTCGGCGGAACTCCTCCACGTAACCGATCAGGTCAGGATCGAAATCGATCCCTGCATCCTCAAGCGCTTGCCGATAGCCCAACAGGCGAATGCTGCTCGATCTGACAAGCGTGCGCTGGGCGCCGAGTGCGGCCACTTTTCGTCGCCCGGAGGCGAGTAGATGAGCGGTGGCTTCCCGTGCTGCGGCGAAGTTGTCGATCCGGACTTGGTCAAATCCAGGGTGCGTCTCCTCGCCGAGAAATACCACTGGTCGTTCTGGTGAGATCGCGTTCGCGTCGCTCGCGGCAAGCCCGAGTGGGCTGACGATGACGCCATCGAACAGCGTCCCGTGATCGGATTGATTGATGAGTTCGAGCTCTCTCTTGGGATCTCCGTCGGTTTGGTCGATGATGACCGTGAATCCGAGTTCGCCTCCGAGTTCCACAAACGCTCGCGTCAATTCGGCGAAGTACGGCGTGTCCAGTTCTGGGAGCACGAGGGCGACCAAACCTGATCGGCCTCGTTTGAGGATCCGAGCGATCTGGCTGGGGCGATAGTCCATCTCCTCGATCGCGCGCAAGACGCGGGCACGTGTTTCAACAGCGATGTTGGGAAAACCGTTGACGACGTTGGACACTGTGCGAACGGAAACATTCGCTGCCTGTGCGACTTCGCGACGAGTTGCCACGGCACCCCCTTGTTTTGTCCTTGTGGCTCGGGCGGCCAGTCAGAACGATCGGCTTGCATTGATGCAATCATACTTATATGCTCCTGCATTATGGATATTGCATCGAGGCAAACTGCGGAGTCGAGCGGCGAAATTGAGGTCGTCGCGCCCTGGGTGCCGCGGGCCGAGTATCCCCGGCCTCAATTTGCGAGGGCCGACTGGCTGTGTCTGAATGGCGAGTGGGAATTCGAAGTCGATCGCAAAGGTCTCCGCGAACCCGCCCACTTCGAAAGTCGGAGGCTCGACTCGGCGATCATGGTTCCGTTCGCGCCAGAGTCCGCGCTGTCAGGTGTCGGAATCCAGGGTTTCCTCGAGGTGGTCTGGTATCGCCGGTCCGTGGACATCCCGATCGCGTGGGCGGGCAGGCGGGTTCTTCTCCATTTCCAGGCCTGTGACCACGACACGACAGTCTGGGTCAACGGCAGGCAGGTGGGCCGGCACCGGGGCGGCTTCACGCCATTCGAGTTCGACGTTACGGATGCCATCGACGATGACGGACCGGTGATCATCCTCGTTCGTGCCAAGGACGGGAAAGGCATCCCTCAGGCTCGCGGGAAGCAGTCGGACCAATTCGAGAACTACGAGGCGTATTACACGCGAACCACTGGGATTTGGCAGACCGTCTGGCTCGAGCCTGTGGAGGCGACGCGACTATCGAGGCCGCGAATCACTCCCAATCTGCAGCAGGGAGAGTTCCGTGTCGAGGTCCCCCTCATTGGCTCGACAGAAGGGGTTGAACTGGACGTCGTGCTCAGCGATGGCGGTGACGAGATCGTCCGGAGAACGATTGAGACCGGTTCGGGATCGGTGGTCGACGTCACGCTGCCGATTCCGACCCATCGCCGGCGGAGCTGGTCGCCGTCCGACCCTCACCTCTACGACATCGACTTTGTCGTGCGAGCCAACGGTCGCGTCCTGGATCGAGCTTCCAGTTACGCCGGCCTCCGATCGGTCGGGATCGATGGCAAGCGGATGCTGCTGAACGGCGAAACGCTCTTCCAACGACTGGTCCTCGATCAGGGCTGGTATCCAGACGGCCTCATGACGGCGCCCACCGAAGCCGACCTTGTCCGAGACATCGAACTCGCACAGGAAGCCGGCTTCAATGGTGCGAGGCTGCACCAGAAGGTATTCGAAGAGCGTTTCCTCTATCACGCGGATCGACTGGGCTACCTTGTGTGGGGCGAATTCGCCGACTGGGGGGCACGGGTTTCGGGCGAGCAGGCCCCGACGCCCACCTTCATCACGCAATGGGTCGAAGTGCTTGAGCGCGATTACTCTCACCCTTCACTCGTGGGCTGGTGCCCGCTCAATGAGACGTTCGAGGCGATGGCGGACGAGATCACTGTTCTCGATGATGTGACACGAGGGATGTACCTGGTGACCAAAGCCATCGACGAGCATCGGCCCGTTATCGATGCGTCGGGTTACTCGCATCGCGTCGACGGCGCAGATGTCTATGACTCGCACAACTACGAGCAAGATCCCATCAAGTTCGCCCAGCAGATGGGGGGACTCGCCGACGGGAATCCCTATGTGAATACCGCGCCCGATGGGACGGCATGGTCAGTGCCTTATCGCGGACAGCCGTATTTCTGCAGTGAATTCGGCGGAATCTGGTGGTCGACTACCGACGGTCCCAGCACCGATTCCTGGGGTTACGGCGATGCCCCGCGGACGATCGAGGAGTGGTACAACCGGGCGGAAGCGCTCTTTTCTGTACTCATCTCCGACCCGGAAATGTTCGGTTACTGCTTTACACAACTCACCGACGTCTTCCAGGAGAAGAACGGCATCTTCACCTTCGACCGGCAGCCCAAATTCGACCTTGCCCGGATCCGGGCCATCCAAAATCGTCCGGCTGCAATTGAGCTCGGATCGCCCGTCGTGCACCCCGCACGACGGAGCCTAGCGTCTAGGCAGAAAACCGCAGCGGACAACACAGAACCGGTGGTTTCCGCGGCCCAACGCACAAAGGAGTGAAATGAAGTTCACGAAATTCGTCGCCGTAGCGGCGGCTGTCGCTGCAACGAGTCTCGCGCTCGCTGGATGCAGCGCATCCGGCGGGAACGGTGATTCTGGCAAAAGCACCCTCACCGTGGTCGGATTTGAAGGCTCGAGTTCGGAGCCGGCGGACCTTGCACAGTTGAACAAGGCATTCGAGAAGAAGTACCCGAACATCAAGCTCGGATACAAGTACGTTTCGAACACCGAGTACGACCAGTACAACAACACGCGTTTGGCGTCTGGCACCGCGGCCGATGTGCTGATGACGAACCCGACACGCGTGCAGCAGTGGGTCAAGCAGGGCTACCTTGAAGACCTCAGCAGCCAGTCCTGGGTCAATAACATCCTTCCCAACGTCGCGCCGTTCGGTCAGGTCAACGGCAAGACCTATGCCTTCACTCAGCAGAACATCCCGATCGGCATGTATGCCAACCTCGACATCCTCAAGAAGGCTGGTATCGACCAGGTGCCACAGACGTGGCCGGAGTTCGTCGACTCGCTCAAGAAGCTCAAGGCAGCCGGGCAGCCGGGCCTGCTTCTCGCCAATCAGGGTGGGTGGACCAGCGAACAGCTCTCGATGACGCTGGCAGCGAGCCTCGTCGACAACAGCTGGGGCCCGAACTACGACAAGGGAGATTCGACCTGGAACCCGGCTTTCGGGCCTGTCTTCGATCGGATCAAGGAGCTGCTTACCGACGGTTCGGTCAACGGCAAGCTCATGAATGGTATCGAACCGTTCAATGTCGGCAACGGCCAGTTCATCGACGGCAAGTGGGCATACACGATCATGGGCGCCTGGGAGCTCAGCACGATCCAAAAGCAAGCGAAGTTTGACTTCTCGCTGAACCCGGTGCCCGGCGGCGATGCTGGCACGAAGCCGAAGAGCTTTACCTTTGTCGGATCCGGCTGGGGAATCAACGCCGCTTCACAAAACAAGAAGGCTGCCGAAGAGTACGTTGCGTTCATGACCGAGCCTGCGAACGACGGGGCTTATCTGGCCGCTGAAAACTCGTTCTCGACTCTGTCGAATGTTCCAAGCCCGACGATGCCGAAGGCGACGGCCTTCGTCGAAGCCTTCAACGACAAGCGCACGACTCCGTCACCGATCGAGTTCATTCAGTTCCCGAACTCGGAGGCGAAGTTCTGGGACGTTGGAACCTCACTGTTCAACGACCCCAGCCAGTCGAACTCGAGCCTGCTCTCCAAGCTCGACCAGACAATTCCGAAAACCCACTAGTCAGCTACGGTGGGGCGTCGCGTACTATCGCTGACGCCCCACCGGTACCAAACGGAAAGAGACATCGTGCTCATCAGAGGGCGCAATGCCGCATTGCTCATCCTTCCTGGCGCCGTGTTGTTCGCCGCGTTCGTTCTCTACCCGCTGATTCGGGGCGTCGAGTTGAGCTTCACCGATGCAGTTGGCCCTTCCGGCGGGAACTTCGTGGGGCTGGCCAATTACATTCAGATGTTCAAGGACCCCACGATCTCTCGCGCGCTGATCAATACGTTCGTGTACACGATCGTTGTCGTCATCGTGCAGAACTGCGTTGCCCTGTTCATCGCCTACTGGCTGTACAAGCTGCAGAAGGTACGGAATTTTGTCAGGGCCGGCCTGCTTTTGCCGTCAATGATGGCGTTCGTCGCCGTTGGCTACCTCTGGTCCTTCATCTACTCTCCACTCGGCGGCCCGCTCGACCTGGTGATGGATGCGCTCGGCCTTCACACACTCGAACAGGTCTGGCTTGGCGACCCGAACACCGCACTGATGTCGATCGCCTTCGTGTACATCTGGATGTACACGGGCTACGCTGCGACGATCTTCCTCGCGAACTATCTGGCAATCGACCCCAGCCTGATGGAAGCATCGCAGCTTGATGGCGCGCGGGGCTGGAAACGCTTCTGGAACATCGACTGGTCGCTTCTGGCGCCTTCACTGACGATCAATATCACCTTGTCGGTCATCGGATCCCTACGCGTCTTCGACCTCCCATTCATCATGACTCAGGGTGGGCCGGACGGCGCGACCCAGACCTTGAGTCTTTCCATCTACCAAGCCAGCTTCTCGAGCTTCCAATTCGCCTACGGCACGACGCTCGCCGTCGCGCTTCTACTCTTGACGGTCATCGTGGGCGTGACGCAAGCCACATTGCTCCGTCGGAGAGAGGTCAACGTCTGATGACAATCACCCGGGTATCCGAACCAAATGTGGGCGCTCTGCCTCGGCAGCGCACTCGTTTCGCTCGCGTTCGACGCCGAATATCAACCGGGACCGCCTCCGGGCTGTTGGTGGCATTCACGCTACTGACACTCCTGCCCATCTACATCATGTTCGCCGTCTCGCTGAAGACAGGCGCCGATTCCCAGGCCAACCCGTTCGCCCTCCCGCTCCATCCTCAGTGGCAGAACTACATCGACGCATTCGTCAACATGAACTACCCGCGGAGCGTCATGAACACCCTGATCATCACGGGCGGAACGGTGATCCTGACGATCATCACGGCGTCACTGGCGGCATGGGGCATCGTCCGCTATACCCGCAGGTGGACGCGAACCGCCTACCAGATCTTCGTCGCCGGATTGACGATCCCGATCTTCGTCGTCATCACCCCGTTGTACCAGATAATGCAACAACTGCACCTTCTGGACAGCTATTTCGGCGTCATTCTCGCCTACAGCGCACTGACTCTGCCGTTCGCCGTCTTCTTCTATGCAGGCTTCCTCCGTACCATTCCGCCAGAACTCGAGGAGGCCGCAGCCGTCGACGGCTGTGGAATCATTCGGACGTACCTCAGAGTGGTGTTCCCGTTGCTTCGGCCCGCCACCGCCACGCTCTCGATCTTCATCGTCCTCCAGGTATGGAACGACCTGATTCTGCCCTTGATCTTGCTGTCGTCAAACGAAAAACAGACCGTCACTCTCGCCGTCTACGCCACGATCGGAACCCATTCGTTCAGCACCGCACAACTCCTCCCCACTCTCGTGCTCGGAGTCATTCCCCTGTTCGTGGTGTTCCTAGTCCTGCAGAAATACGTGGTCGCGGGAATCGCCGTCGGATCCGGAAAATAGGAACACGGTCAGAGCCAACACGATCACGACAGTGGTTGGAGACGTGAAACGCGCCGTGGACGCCGTGGGCTCGCCGAGCTAATCGCGGATCACAAAGTCGTCGCGACGTGCCGACATCGCTCATTCGCGCAAAACGGCCATCCACATGCTCTCGACGCCCTAACAACTACCGCGGAGCAGGTTTGGCGGAGGCATATGCGACGAACGATTGCCGACGTTGAGCTCCTTTGTTGTAGCGCTAGTGACCATCGGTTCGTCGAGGACGTCTTGCGGCGTCGGCAGGGATCTATTTGAGCGATGACGCCCTTCAGTGTCGGTCCGATTCGACTGGCATCCAGTTGTCGCAAATGCTGTCGACTGGTGCCCGCCGTTCCTGCTTCAGCATTACGTCGGTGTTGCCATGTCGGGTGCCATTGCAAGCGCAAAAAGTATTGCATCGATGCCTGCATCGATGCAATACTTTGACCCAACGACACAGAGAGGTGTCGACAGAGCAAAAAAGGATGCCATATGCCCACAGTCATCGGGACGAAAGTGCGGCGAGCCTTCGCGCTTCTCGCAATTGCCGCACTGACGGCGAGCGGGTTTGCGGTTGGTATGGTCTCCGGGCCTGCGCACGCGAATGATGTAGGAACCGCTTTCTACTCGCCAGGTTCGTCGAATGAATTCATGGCGTACAGCCGGGTGATCCGATTGCAGTACTCGGGTAGCGCGAACGGCACGCTTATCGGAACGTTCGAGCACAGGAATCTCGATGGAACCCCGACAAGCTTCGTTATCAGAAAGAGCACGGATGACGGCGCGACCTGGTCAACGCTGACGACTCTCAGTGATCCGCTCACCGGCACCGGACATCCTTCCGACCAGATGTGGCAGCCCGCCTTCTTCGAGTTCCCGACATCGATGGGCGGTTTCCCCGCCGGAACACTGCTCCTTCAGGGCAATATGGCTCCTTCCAACAACACCTCGACAAGTTTCGTGGAATGGCGGAGCACCAATGCCGGAGCGAGCTGGAGCTACGTCTCAAACTTCCAGAACGGTGGTGGCGAGGGATCTGGCATTTGGGAGCCGTTCATGGCTCTGGATTCGACGGGCAACCTTGTGACCTACTTCTCAGACGAGCGCCAAAATGGGACGTACAGCCAGAGGCTCGGCCACATTGTCTCGACCGATGGCGGCACCACCTGGAGCGCAAATCCGGATGGCTCGACTCGGGTCGCGCCCGGTGAAGTGAACGACGTCGCCAGCACGACACAGTCCGACCGCCCGGGGATGGCCACTGTGGCGCGCACTTCCGGGGGCACCTACTTCATGAGCTACGAGATCTGCGGACCGACCTATAACTGTTCGGTCCACTACAAGTCGTCCGCGACCGGCGACTCCTGGGGAGGCGGCGCATCCGACCTTGGTACGCTGGCGCAGACCAGCGACGGCAGGACTCTGAATGGCACGCCATACATCGCATGGGCGCCTGCAGGTGGTGCATCAGGTGAATTGCTGCTCACCGGGCACACCGAGAGCGCGGGCGAATCACAGCAGGTGATCTTCACGAACGCGAACAACGGAAGCGGCTCGTGGTCGTGGACTCCCGCCCCTCTCATCGCCACAGGCAGCGGCTCAAACTGCAGTCCCAACTACAGCCCCAATCTGCTCGTCTCGTCGTCTGGACAGTCTGTGCGCTACACCGCGGCGTCCGCCGTGGGAACCTATGGATGCTCTGAAGTCACGGGTCAAGTGAACGTCGGTGTCCTGCCGAAGTCGTCGTCTTTCGATGCCAGCCAGGCGGGCTGGATCGACTACGGCGGATGCTGGTCCCTCAGTGGGGGCGCATATCACGAGACGTGCGGTGGAACGGGAGGCAACAAGGCTGTTGCGGGCAACACCAGTTGGGGCGACTATACGCTTCAGGGCGATGTCCGGTACGACTCGGGCACGCAGGCTGGATTCATTGTGCGGGTGAGCAATCCTGCGATCGGCACTGACGCTCTGAATGGCTACTACGTCGGAGTCTCGTCGACGCAGATAACGCTCGGCAGGCAGGCGAACAGTTGGACTGCCCTCCAATCAGTCACCATCCCCGGCGGGTTAGCAGCGGGCGCCTGGTACCACCTGGTGATCCAAGCGGTCGGCTGCACCTTCACAGTCTCGGGTATTCCCGTCGGTAGCGCGGCGACGCCAACGAGCTTCAGCTATACCGACACCGGCTGCGCCTTCACATCCGGAGCAGTAGGTGTTCGCGATATGGCAAGCACAGCGAGCTGGCGTAATGTCACAGTAACGGCGGGAGGGTCGACGAACACATCGACCGCGCCTTACCTCGCACCCTTCGCCAGCGGTTCCGTAGCGGGCTGGACGACATACGGGGGAACATGGGCGTCGACGGCCTCGACTGAGACGTACGCGAACACGACAGGGGGTCCGGGTGAGAAATCGATCGCCGGATCGACGTCGTGGACCAACTACTCCTTGTCCGGCGACGTGCAACTGAATACCGCAACGGGTGGTAGTCCCAACGCGGGCCTGCTCGTGAGGGTCACCAGCCCATCCGTCGGAGTCGACGCATTGAACGGCTACTATGCTGGTGTGACGCCGACCCAGATCGTGCTGGGACGTGAGCAATCGGGATGGACGGCGCTCGCGTCGGCAAATCTACCGGTCGCACTACCAACTGGAGCCTGGTATCACCTGACAGTCGAAGCCGTGGGATGCCTGATCACCGTGACGGGCGTGCCGAGCTCTGGCGGCGGCCAGGTATCCATCAGTCACAACGACACGGGATGCACATTCACCTCCGGCGCGATCGGTGTGCGGACGTTCAACACGACCGCGACGTGGCGTGATGTTGCCGTCACTCCCCGATAGTTTCATCCGGCCAGCTGGGCGAGACTGCAGGCCGTGGGCAGGTGCGAGAGATTCCGATGCGCCTTCGGTAGAGTCGGTTTGCGAGATGTCGAAGACGGTCACGATAGGGAACCGCACGACACCGGGAAGAGGCTCGCCTGGTCAGGCCCTCGCCGGAACCGGTTGTACGCGCGCTGGCAGGGGCGGCTTCCGGTGGTCGGCACGTGCGGCGACGGGCACTCGCGTGCCGGTCTCGGGGTCGTACCCGTACACTGCGCGTGCTCGCTCGGCTGACACAAGACCCTCTGCGACGTCGGCGGAGACCATCTGGGGGTCTCTCACGGACGGATCGCCGTACCCGCCGCCGCCGGAGTGGATGGAGACCACGCGTTGGCCGTCGGTGAGGACTGCGGTGCCAGCTAGCGGCAGCTGCCGCACGCTACCGTCGACATCAATGAGAAGGGCGTCCGACCGCCCCGCAGCGCCACCGCCGCGCACGCCGGCTGGCGGGAACACGTGGTGGTCAACGGTGTACGCGATGGTGAGGTCGGTCCCTACGGGGCCGAAGACCGCGCGGACGCCGTGTGCGCCGCGGTAGGTTCCCGCGCCCTCCGAGTCGGTGATCACCGCCACTTCCTCCACGAGGATCGGATACCGCTGCTCGTCGAGTTCGACGCTGTCACGATGGAGAAGACCTGCGGCCGCCGGGTTCGAGAAGACGAGCCAGCCGTCGTTGGTCGACGATCCGGGTCCGCCCTGGGAGCCGAGGAAGATCTGGCTGATGAACGGCTGCCCGTCCTTGCCCGGATGTTCCCCGGAGATCACTCCGAGCCCCGGCGCGAGGCCGCCGGCGCCCTCCGCTAGGCCGATCTGCTCGTATGCCTGGGCGAAGCCCATCTGCGTGAGGCTGACCAGTCGGTCCCCAAGGTTCGTTGTTGCCATCGAGGTGCTGTGCGGGAAACGAGGGATGCCCACGACGCAGTTCTCGCGCAGCTCGATCCGCACGCGGCGGAGGCTGCCCTCGTTGTGCGGGATGCTCGGATCGAGGCAGTTGAAGATCCCGGCCGTGGCATTGTTGATCGAACACACCATCGAGGAGTTCAGGCCCGCGGGAATGCAGTCGATGTTGTTGGTCAGATCGACGACGATCGTCGCCTCATCCGGATCGATCCGCCCGCGCACGTCGAGCGGGATGCCGTCCGGCATGACGGGGATGGGGTCATGTGTCCCCGTCGTGTGGAACTGCGCCGCGGGCATCCGCCGGATCGCCTCGACCATCCGTCGCTCCGAGTAGTCGAACCACTCGGTGACGAACGACCGGATCGTCTCCTTGCCGTAACGCCGGACGAACTCACTCAGTCGCCGCTCGCCCGTGCGGGCCGCGCCGACGAGCGCGAGGTAGTCTCCGTACCACTGCTCCGGTACGCGGATGCGCGAGCGGCACATCCGGATGATGTCGTCGATGTCGATGAAGTCCCGCTGCACCTGGACGCAGGGGAACACGAGGGCGCCCTCCTCATAGACGTCCTTCGCGAAAGGCATGTACGTGCTCGCCACGCTGTTGCCGGCATCGGCCTGGTGTGCCTTGACCGAGGTGGTGAAGAAGTGCTCGCCGTCCACGAAGACCGGCACGAGGATCGTATGGTCCGCTGCGTGCGTGTTGCCGGTGTATGGGTCGTTGTGAAGGAAGGCGTCACCCTCCCTAAAGTCCGGGTGGTTCTGCTTGATCGTCGCCGCCTGGTGGGCGGCACCGACCACGTGCACCGGCAGGCCTTCCGCCGTCGCCAGCAGCCCGTCGTCCGAGCTGACGATCGCGCAGGAGAAGTCCCGTGCCGTTGTCAACACCGTCGAGCGGCCCGAACGCAGGAGGGTGTTGCTCATCTCGCGCACGATGGTGTCGAGCTTCGAGCTGAGTACTGACAGGGTGATTCCGTCCATGTTTGGGGTCCTCAATCGATCGGCGCGGTCGCACCGCGGGTCATCAGGTAGTGGCTGCCGGGAAGGATCTGCGCCGCCCAATCCGGCGGGATGACGATGGTGGTCGTCGGCTCATCGATGAACGCTGGCCCGTCGACGCGCTCACCTACCAGGAGCCGGCCGCTGTTCACGCGCCGCGCGGGAATACGGCCGACCTCGGGAAAGTACGCTGACTGTCCGCCAGCCGAGGCCGCCGTCGTCGCTGGTGTCGCGGCTGGCTTCGTGATCGTCAGCTGCGATTCCATCCCGTGCGTGACCGTGAGTCTTGCCACCCACGTCAGGATTTCGACTGGCGAGCCATCCTCGCGAACCGAGTAGTGGCGCTCGTGCGCGCGATGGAACCTCTCCGTCAGGGTGGCTGTGTCCTGCGCTGACAGATGCGGCCCGTCGAGGGGGATCGGCAGCTCCCAGAGCTGGTTGGGGTACCGCGCCTCCGCAAAGAACTCCTTCGAGACCGATGTGATGTCGACCTCGAGCGAGCGCGCCTTCGTGTCCAGCTCGCGATCGAGCTCGGCCAGCAACCTGTTCACGGCCGTCTCATCGAGCGTATTGCTTGTGGTGATGAGCGTCCGTCGCACTTCGGTGACGATGTCCGAACGATGACCGCCCCAGGCGCTCATGACACCCGCGAACCCGGGCACGAGGATCTCCGTACAGTCCAGCTCGCGAGCGATGTTCGCGATATTGAGGCCGCCGGCGCCGCCTCCGGAGACGATGATCGCGGCACGCGGGTCGATGCCCTGGCTGATCGTGACATCCTTGATCGCGGACACCATCGCCTCGGCCGCCAAGTGGAGGATGCCGCTGGCCGCCTCGTCGATGGTGAGGCCGAGCGGCTCGGCCGCGTCCAGACGGATCGCGGTGCGAGCGGCTTCGACGTCGAGCGTCATCCGTCCGCCGAGGAACGCGCCGGGGTCGAGGTAGCCGAGGACGGTCGCCGCGTCCGTGACAGTCGGCTTCGTCCCGCCGCGGCCATAAGCGGCCGGACCGGGATTCGCTCCCGCACTGTGGGGCCCGAGGCGCAGGAGGCCACCCTCGTCGACCCACGCGATGGATCCGCCACCAGCACCGATGCTCTGCACGTCCACGCAGCTGATTCCGAGCATGTGCCCACGGAACTTCTCCCCAAGCCATGACTCGGACGTTCGGATGATCTCGCCGTCGGCGACGACGCTCACGTCGAACGTGGTGCCACCGACGTCGCACACAATCGCGTCCCTTCCCGCGGCGACTTCGGCTCCCACTTCCTCGAGCAGGCTCAACGCCGCGCGCGGCGCGAGCGCGGGCCCGGAACCGATCGAGTAGATCGGTTTCTCGATGACATCTGCCGCCTCCCACGCGCCGCCGAAGGACGTGGCGAGGAGGAGGTTGCCGGTGAAGCCCACGTCCACGAGGTCCGTGGCCAGCCGCCGGAGGTAGCCCTGCATCAGAGGCTTGAGCGAGGCGTCGATCGCCGTCGAGGATGTGCGGCGGTACTCCCGCACAATGGGGTTGAGTTCGTGTGAGAGCGTCACGGCCATGTCCGGGGCGAGCTCCGTGACGATCTCGCGCACCCTGCGCTCGTGCTCGGGGTGCAGCATCGACCACAGCAGCGAGACGGCGATGGCGCGTGCACCGGCGTCGGCCGCGGCCGCGACAGCGCTCCGAACGGATGCTTCGGCCAGCGGGGTGACGACCTCGCCCAGCGCGTTGATGCGTTCGTCGATCTCGAACGTGAGCCGTCGCGGAACATAGGGCCGGGGGTACGCCATGTGGTAGTTGAAGGGCTCGAGTTTGCCACCCTCCCGGAGGTAGAGCGTATCGCGGAATCCCCGCGTACAGAGGAGGGCTGTGGCATCGGTCTTGCCCTCGACGACGGCATTGGTCGACCGCGTGGTGCCGTACAACAGCAGCGCGGCGTTCTCGAAGATGTGCTCGGTGCTGGTGTCGGCCTGGCGCGCGATGTCGGCGATGGCGCCCTCGATGCCGTTGAAGGCGCGCGAGGCATCCGTCAGCGACTTGGAAATCCAGGTGTCGCCCTCCGTGCTGGAGACGACGACATCGGTGAAGGTGCCGCCAGTGTCGACGGCGATCTGATATTGCATGGGGGTGAGGGTGCCTTTCGTCAGGATCGTTCAGGCCGCGGTGACGCGGTCGAGTTCAGCGATGACAGACTCGAGGCGGTCGAGGCCGTCATCGAGCAGATTCTCGGGGATGTTCAACGCCGGGCCGAAGCGGAGGACGTTGCCGTAGACGCCGGCCGCTGGCATCGTCAGCAGGCCGTGCGTGGCCGCGAGGGCCTTCGCGGCATTTGCAGCAACGCGATTCGGCTCTGTCGTGCCCGGGACGACCAGCTCGATCCCACAGGACAGCCCGGCGCTGCGGCACTCACCGACGATCAGGTAGTCCTGTTCCCACCGCCGCATCCGCGCGGCGACTTCCACTGCTGCGGCGGCGCCGCGTGCCACGAGGTCGTCGGTGTCGAAGATTCGCAGCATCGCGAGACCGGCCGCCGTCGAGAGCGGGTTGCCACCGAAGGTGCTCGTGAGTGATCCCGCCGGGACACGATCGTAGACGTCCCGCGAGGACATGATGGCCACGATCGGAAGCCCTCCGCCGAGGTGTTTCGCGCCGAGGAGGAGGTCGGGGGTGATCCCGGCTGCCTGGTATGCCCAGGTCGTCCCGCTGCGGCCGAGACCGCTCTGGATCTCGTCGAGGATGAACACCAGGTTGTAGCGATCGGCGATCTCCCGGACGCCGCGGAGGAACCGGGCGGATGCGGGAACGACGCCGCCGGCGCCGAGGAACGCCTCCATCAGGATCGCTCCGATCCGGCCTGCACCCTCCATCTGGATCTGCGCGTCCAGCAGTGCCAGCGCCGTCTCATCGACGTCGCCGGGAAGCATCCACCGGTAAGGGTAGGGATAGTGGGCCCGCACGACCGGCCCGACGATCGTGCTGCCGAACACGTCGCGCACACCCGCCTGCCCGTCGACGGTGACCCCGGATGCGGTCTTCCCATGGAACGCGCCGGAGAAGGCCACCAGGCCGTGGCGGCCGGTTACCGCCCGCGCGATCTTGAGCGCCGTCTCGATGCCCTCGGATCCGGTTGACATGAAGAACGCCTGGTCGAAGTCGCCGCCGGTGGTCTCAAGGATCGCCTCGGCGAGATCGCTGCGGGGGCGTGTGTCGTGGGCGTACACGTTGGTGAGGGTCCGCGCCTGGGCGGACACCGCCTCGGCGATCCGTTCGTCTGCTTGCCCGGCAGCGAGGACGAGAACCCCGGAAGCGAAATCGATGTACTCGTTGTCCTCGGTGTCCCAGAGGAGCGACCCTTTGGCACGCTCGACGACCATCGAGTTGCTGACCCGGGCCAGGTCGGGGAAGCTGCGCGTAGTGCTGGCGGTGAGAGACATGTTTCATCAGTCCTGTCTGGTGTCGCGGGTGGTGTAGCGGGTCATGAGCAGGGCAACGACAATGATGGCGCCGCGCGATGCGTCGACCCAATAGGAGGGGACGTTGGCGAGAGTGAGCACGTTCGCGATAAATGAGAGGAAGAGGACACCCGTCACCGCGCCAAGGATCGTTCCGCGGCCACCGTTGAGGCTGAACGCGCCGATCGCGAGAGCCGCCATGACACTGAGGGCATCGTTGGTGCCCTGGTTGGCGACCACCGAGTCGATGCGCCCACTTGTGATGATCCCGGCCAGCGCGGCAAGGATGCCTGCGACGACGAAGGTCCCGACCACGATGCGATCAACGTGGATCCCGGCCGCGCGCGCCGCGCGCGGGTTGGCGCCGATCGCGTAGATCGAGCGGCCGATCCGATGGTGGTTCAGGAACACGGCTACGGCGATGCACAGCAGAGCTGCGAAGATGATCGACACCGGGATGGGGCCTATCTTGGCCGATCCGAGGTAGGTGAACACGGGTGGCGGACTGTAGATCGTCTGCCCGTTGGAGACGCCCAGGGTCGCACCGCGCAAGAGGATCAACATCGCGAGCGACGTGATGAACGAGTTGAGTCGGAACCTCGTCACCAGAAACCCATTGAGGGCTCCGATCAGGGCACCGATCAGGAGAGCGATCAGGAGCCCCAGCCACGGGCTGAGGCCGACGCCGAACCCGAACGGCGCGGCGACGATGAGGCTCGCGGCGATCATCGGGGCGAACGCAGAGGTCGACTCGATCGAAAGGTCGAAGTTGCCCGCCAAGAGCACGAGCGACATGCCGAGCGTGAGCACGGCGAGCGACGAGGCCTGCTGGAGGACGTTCACGATGTTGGTCGCGGTGAGGAAGGCGGGAGAGACGAACGCGCCGATGACCAGCAGCAGGATCAACGCCGGCCAGACGGTCAGCGACTGCCGCTCGCGACGCCACAGCTGGCTGCGGCTGAGGAATGCGAGTGGCCGTCGTTTTGTGCGGATGGGGGCGGTTGTGAGGTCAGCGGTCGACATGGTTGTCACCTACTCCTTCGATAGCGGATACCAGCGCACAGTCGTCGCCGGGGTCGGTGAGCACGTTCATGACGCGCCCGCGGAACAGGGCCACAATCCTGTTGCAGAAAGCGAACTCGTCGGGTTCGTCCGAGATGAGGACGGCGGCACGCCCGGAGGCGAGCTGTGCCTGGACGAGCTCGTAGATTGTGCGCTTGGAGGCGATGTCCACCCCGGTCGTTGGATTCATGAGCACGAGCAGGTCTGGATCGGCAGCGATCGCGCGTCCGAGCGCGACCTTCTGCTGGTTGCCACCGCTGAGGGCCTCCACCGGCTGGTGGTCGTCGCCGATGGCCGCCACGCCCGTTCGGTCCTCCAGCGCCAGCGCCCGAGCGTCCACGTGTGTCCGGCGGAGGAAACCCAGCGCATTCTGCATGCGATCCCAGACGCTCATCGTGATGTTCTCGCGGATGGACATCGAAAGGACGAGCCCGGTGTCGTGCCTGTCAGGCGACAGAAAACCGACTCCGGCCCGCCGAGCGGCGTGCACCCCTGCTGCTACGGCTCGTCCGTTCACGGTGATCATGCCAGCGGTGGGAGCCGCGAGTCCACCGAGGATCAGGCCGAGGTCCTCCTTGCCGGAGCCGATGAGCCCCGCGACTCCGACACACTCGCCACGTCGCAGCTCCAAGTTGAGCCGTTCCAATCGCTCCGACTCCAAACCCGTGATCGTTAGGACCGTCGGCGCGTCGTCCGCGACCGGGAGTGGTGTGAGCCGTGCAAACCGGGACTTGGCTTCCGTTCCCACCATGTCGGCGATGAGCTGGTCCTCCGTGACTGCCGACACAGCGTGCGTCGCAACGAGGCGCCCGTCGCGCAGTACCGACACGCTCTGGCAGAGCTCGTGGATCTCGGCAAGATGGTGCGAGATGTAGACCACGCCGGTACCACGCGCGCTCACCTGGCGGATGTTCTCGAACAGCTCGGCAATGCCGCTTCGCTCGAGGCGGGAGGTCGGCTCGTCTAGGATGACGAGATCCACGCCGCGGGCGAGCTCCCGGATGATCTCGATCAGCTGACGCTGCGCGAGCGAGAGGCTCGCGACGGAGTCGTCAGCCCGTAGACCGGTTTCCCAATCATCGAGCAGATCCTGAACCTCACGGTTCATCCGCCGCGTGTCGACGAAGCCGGCCCGGCCCGGGGGCCTACCGCCGAGGTAGATATTCTCGGCGATCGTGAGGCTCCTGATCAGCGTGGAGTGCTGATGCACCATCCCGACCGCGGCACGATATTCGATGCTCGACATGGTGGCGGCGTCTCGGCCGGCTACGCGGACTGTACCGCTGTCGGGCGGGAGGAAGCCGGCGGCAATGGACATGAGGGTGGACTTTCCTGCTCCGTTCCGGCCGACTACTCCCCTGATCTCACCCGGCGCCACTGATAGCGAGACGCCGTCGAGTGCGACGCTGCGCCCGAAGCGCTTCCCTACGTCTTCGATCTCGAGGACCGGTGCAGTCGCTCTTGTCATCGTGCTCATAAATGGAGACCTCCGCGGTGGGGAGGGGCGGACAGCGGCGTCCGCCCCTCCACTGAGTTACTTGGCGTTGCCCCAGAGGGTCTTGGTGTTGACATTGTCCTTCGCCACCAGGGTCGCCGGGACCAGGTCTTCGAGCGATCCGGTGGAAGTCTTCACGATCTGACCCCCGAAACTGTCGGGTCCCTCGCTGAACGTCTTGCCCTTCATCGCGGCTCCGAGGAAGTACGCGACGCGCTGGCCGTATGCGTTCAGCGGCTGCTCGACAGTGAAGTCCACAGTTCCTGCCCGGATGGCGTCGAGGGTCGTGGGGCAACCGTCGATGGCGCCGATGATGATTCGCTTGGGATCGCTGACCTTTGTGCTCTTGCCTGCCTGCGTGAGGACCGATTGGACCGGCGCGAGCATGCCGCAGTCGCTCTGGAGATAGATGCCGTCGACATCACGGGACGCGACCACGGTCTGTGCGATGTTGGCGGCCTTGGCCCCGTCCCAGTTCGTGGGCTGGGCGATGATCTTCACGTCGGGGTACTTCTGCTTCATGCAGTCCTCGAAGCCCTTCGTGCGGTCCTGCGCGGCGACCGAGCTGAGTTCGCCCTGGAGCTCGAGGACCGTGCCTTTGGCTGCGCCATAACGCGCCTCGAGGCGCTTTCCCATCTCCTCGCACACCGTCGCCGCGGCGCCGACATTATCCGCTCGCACAGTCATGTAGCTCTTTCCACTCGAGGCGCCGACGTCCACGAGGACGACTGGGACGCCAGCGTCTTTCGCGGCGTCGAGTGCTGCTACGATCGCGCCCGAGTCGAACGGGTCGATCGCTAGGGCCTTCGCCCCGGCCGCAATGAGATTCTTGACATCTTGAACTTGCTTGTCAGGCTGCGACCCCGCGTCGGTCGTCGACAGCACCTTCCAGCCGGCGGTTTTGAGCGCACCGGTCGTCTTGTCGTTCAGCGAGACCATGAACTGGTTGGTGAGGTAGGGCATCGACAAGGCAGCCGTACCCGGGCCCTCGGTCGGGTTTCCATTGGACGCCGTCGCGCTAGAGCATGCGCTCAGGCCGATCGCGACCGCTGCTACGGCGGTCACTGTCAGGGCACGGACCGCACGTCTGGTTGCAGTGGGGGACAAAATACACTCCTTCGGATAATTTGCGTTTCACTATATAAAATGCGTTTTACAATGCGATCAATAGTTTGGAACAGCTCCCGAAGGGTGTCAAGGAAAAGATTTTCCATCGTCGATTTTAAATCCTCTGGAGACCCAAAAAATTGTACCCAAATTGACTGGCATTCGGACTCGACGTCATGCAACGATAGAAGCAATATTTCTCACATCGAAGAATGCGATTCATAATGTCGAACGATCATGAGTCTCCGGAGTCCGAAAAGTCGTCCGGTATCAAGGTCCTGCTCAAGGCAATGAGCATCCTCAACCTGCTCGCCGATCAGCCGACTGCGGAGCTACCGCTGGGTGAGATCGCCTCGCATCTGCGGATCAACAAGAGTACGTGCCATCACATCCTCGACACACTCGCCTCCGGCGGCTACCTCGAGCGGTCGGCACCGGGCGTATACCGTCTGGGCGTCAAGCTGTTCCAAGTCGGCTCCCGGCTCCAGGACCGGCTGGACGTGCGCGAGCGCACCGAACCGACGCTCGCCGAGATGCAGCGGCTGACGGGCGAGACGGTGTTCCTGTATATTCGTCGCGGCGACGAAGCGGTCTGCGTCGAACGCATGGATGGCAGGTACGCGAGCACACACCTGCTCCAGGTGGGCAGCGCCCTGCCCCTGCACATCGGAGCATCGCCGAAGGTCTTCCTGGCTACCTCCTCGGATGAGGAGGTAGCGCAATACATCGAGCGGGCACGGACCGCCTCCAACGCGCGGTTCCCCCTGGACCCGCCTCACCTTTGGCGCGATATCGTCGACTTCCGCGCGACAGGGACCGTCGCAGCCGCGCGCGACATCGAGGCGAACACACGCGCAGTGGCCGCGGCGATTTACGACCACGCGGGCGCGGTCGTCGCCGCGGTGAGCATCAGCTGGGTAGAGGCACTATCGGATCATTCGGAGGAAGAGATGCGCGGGATGATCCTGCAAGCGGCCCGGAAGATCAGCGCCGCGATGGGATACGACGAGCGCCTCGCGGACGCGACGTTGTCGGTGAGCGAGGATCTCGTATGATCCCCGCTCACATCGAGCACATCGTCCGTACCCAGATCGTGCAGACGTGCCGGCGACTGCAAGACGAGGGCCTCGTTGTCGGCACGGCGGGCAACGTGAGCGTGCGTCTCGACGATGGCATTCTGATCACCCCGTCTGCCACCGCCTATGAAACGATGGACGAGGACGACATCTGCGCCGTCGCGGACGACGGACGCGCCATCGACCCCCCACAGTCGCCGTCCTCCGAACTCGGCCTCCACCTGGCCGCCTACGCGGCCTCGCCGTCCGCCAACGCCGTCGTGCACTTCCATGGCCGCTGGAGTTGCGCGGCCGCAGCCTGTATAGCTGATGCCCTCCCGATCATTCATTACTACGCGGCACGTCTGGACGCGCCCGTTGCGGTAGTGCCCTACGCACACTTCGGCAGCCCGGAGCTGGCGGCATCCGTAGGCGGCGCGCTGACCACCCGACGGGCCGTGCTGATGGCGAATCACGGTGCGACGGTGACGGGACGCACACTGAAGGAAGCGTTCGAGAACGCACGCCTGCTCGAGTGGCTGTGCCGCCTACACATCGACAGCGGCGCGAGCGGCAAAAGGCTCGTCCTGTCCGACGCCGATGCAGGGGTGGTGGCGGAAACGTATGCGCGCCGAGAATCCAAAGGGAGATCGCGATGACCCCGATCATCGGGGCCATCGCAGACGACTTCACCGGCGCCGTCGACCTCGCCACGACCCTCGTGGCGCGCGGCTACCGCACGCGGGTATATTTCGGCCTCCCCGATCCAGGGCAGCATCCGGGTGGAGCCGACGCCGTCGTCATCGGCTTGAAGACTCGTTCCGCGCCGGTGGCCGACGCTGTGGCCGAGAGCCGCGCGGCACTCGCCATACTTCGCGGGCTGGGCCTGTCGAGCATCTATGACAAATACTGCGCGACCTTCGACTCGACGCCCGAGGGGAACATCGGACCGATCCTCGATGCCCTGATGAGCGATCTCGGTGTCGACCGTACCGTCGTCGTCCTGCCATTCCCAGAGGCGGGCAGGACGATGTACCAGGGTCATCTCTTCGTCCACGGCATCCCACTCGACGAGACCTCAATGCGTGATCACCCGCTGACACCGATGACGGACTCCCGTATCGCACGACTGCTGACCCCGCAGACTAACCGACCCGTGCACGAACTCCGTCTCAAGGAAGTCGGCCAGGGTGCGGCATCCATCGCCGACCGGCTCACGGAACTAGGTCCCGGCATCACGGTCATCGACGCAATCGGACGCCGCGATCTGGACGAGATCGCCTCGGCGCTCGTAAATGCGCCATTGGTCAGCGGCGGTGCAGGGCTCGCGGCGAGCCTGCCCCATGCAGGGCAACTCGATGATGTCCGCGTCGCACCTCTCGACGGAGGGTGCGTGGTGCTCGCCGGCAGCGCCTCCCAGGAGACTCAGCGACAACTCGCGATCGCGCGGGCCGTCCTTCCTGCATTCAAGCTCAACCTGGACGCTCTGCGAGCCGACTTCGACGGCGCGATCCGCGACATCGTCTTCTGGGTAGCGGAGAACAGGAGAGCCGCAACAAGCCCGGTCATGATCTACGCGACGGGAGATCCTGCCGATGTCGACCGCGCGGCAGCAGACAGCGCGACGCTCGTAGAGAAGACCCTCGCCGCGATCGCCCGCCAGCTCGTTGCCGACGGCGTCCGACGCATCATCGTCGCCGGCGGCGAGACCTCAGGAAGCGTGACCCAGGCCCTAGGCGTGCGATCCTTCGACGTTTCGGCACCGCTGAGCCCAGGTATCGCCTGGGCACGCGCCCAGACTCCGGACGGCATCGATCTTGACCTTCTGCTGAAATCCGGAAGTCTCGGCACGGAGGATATCTTTCTCACTGCCTGGGCGGCGGGGGCACCGCTCGGCGTATGAACATCTTTCAGTAACGACCTACCAGCGGGGCTGGGCCTCAGGCGGTCATCGGCCCGACGACCATCGCCTGGCGTCTCGAGCGGACGGGCCTGCCGGTCCCGTCGAACGTGACGATCCAACGTGTCCTCACTCGCGCCGGACTCGTCGCCTCCGAACACAAGAAGCGCCCCCGCTCCTCCTATATCCGGTTCGAAGTCACCCGACCCAACGAGACCTGGCAGTCGGACTTCACCCACCGGCGTCTCGCCGACAGCACCGACGTCGAGATCCTGAACTGGCTCGACGACCACTCCCGTCTCCTCATCTCCTGGGTCTGCTCGACCGTGGAGCAGGCGATGTGCAGGTCGTAACCGATCCGGTGCGGTCCCCACCGACGGGTGAACCGCAGCGCCACGATCCGGCGCTCCAGGCGCCGGCTGGTGCGGTTCGGGGATCGGTGCGGGTGCGAAGACAGGTCCGTCAGCGGTAGACCAGCCCGGTGCCGGGATGCCCAACGGGACGCGGTCGCGGGCGAGACCTGAAAACGTTCCGCAGCCCGGCGCACTGTCCATCTCTGGTCGACGATGAGGCTGGCTAGACGAAGACGTCCTACCGACGTCAAAGGGGCATTAGCGTGGGTCACGAAGACCTCCTGGTTCGAGAGTGAGTGTCATTACCCACCTCGATACCGGAGGCCTTCACCTATTCAGCTGACGCCACGCTGATCACGACATCCTCAGGAACTACAGCTAGCCCCGCGCGGCATGACGGCGGTTGAGAACGGCGACCTTTCGCGGGTTGAGACCGCGAACCTGGTCGTAGCGGCCACTGTCGAGCATGGCGGCGAGCCGGTGAAGGTTCTGCGTCGCGTCGCCGCGGGCTCCGGCGATGTCGGTCTCGTTCAACCGCCAGCCGCCGAGTTCGTCTGGGCCGTGTTCGTCGAGGATGTGTAGGAGGTTGCTGAGGTCGACGACGTCCTTGACTGCGAGTCGGTCGGCGTATGCGTACGCCTTCAAGATGACAGCGGTCTCAACCGTTGGCACCTGTGTCTCGATGGTCTGCTCGGTGCCGTCACGGTAGGTGAGATGTGCAGTGATGTCGAGACCCCGGGCTAGAGCGAGGACAAGCCCGGGCATGGTGTTGAATCCGCGGTCACCCCGGATCTCGCCACCGAACCGGCCTGAGAACGTTGGGATGAGCAGGTCGATCGTAGGCTTCGGGTGGTCGTACCCTGTCTTCACGTACCGGTTCCCCGACTCCGCTTCGTACCCCGCGTCGAGAAGGTCGTCGTGGATCTCACCGGCATCGGCCAACTGGACAGGGATGCCTGCGTCAGCGTCGCCGGTGCGTCGTTCGATGAGGCCCGGTGACGGGAACGCCGCAGAGATGAGAGAGACCATGTGGCCACCGATGATCTTCGTCCCGGCGTGCCCGCTCAGCACTGCGGCGAGATCACCGAGAGCGATGTACGAAGCGTCGTCCTCTTCCGTCGTGGAGATCAAGTACGCGTCGATCGGCAAGTGAGTGATTCCCCTCGTGCTCGTGGCTGCTCCGTTCCGAGAACACGCCGCAGCGGTCGTGGCGGTTGCCGCTCGCCCCCGGGTCGCGCATTACGAGGGTTCGCTGACAATCGTGTCCTTCACCTTAGCGGCGGCTTCGGCTTGGTCACCGGTCGTACCGGTGCGCTGTATGTCGCAGAATACGATGACGGGGTCGGCGATGCCGGGCCTATGATACCCGGCCGCCGTGGCCCACAGCGTCCCGTCATCCGGAATGGTCAGCTCGAGTGTGTGTTCACCCGGCTCGGACAATGCGAACCCGAGCTTGGCCGGGTCGACGCCTTCCCGGAGATAGACGACAGCAACCTCCGGGAACCGCCAACCGTTGATCTCCGACGCGGCGAGATCGCCCGAGAGGAGCGGGTCGTTGCCCGCGTCTCGGACAAGGGCGGCCTGCTCTGGCAGCCGCGCGTCGTGCCACCAGTATGTGGTGATGCCACCGGCGCCCGGGTACTCCGTCGAGGCGAAGTCAAAGAGCCGCGACCGGTCGACCGCGACCCACCCATCGTCGCGGCGGGTGACGAGGCCCCCCTCGGATAGCCGGCGGAGCGCGTTGGACACGGACGGTTGAGTCATCCCGGCGAGTTTCGCCAGCTGCACCTGCAGTTGCGGCCGATCCGAGGACAGAAGAGCCCGAGCGACCGCGAGCGTACCGTACGGCCGCGGCCCCTTACGGAGACTACGCGTACGCGGTGCCGGATCGAAGAGCGACTGCTCGTGACGGTCGAGTATCACCCGATCCTGGGCTACGACGATGACTCGCGGGTCGCCGAGCGCGGCGATCTCCAACGCGGGCGTCACTTTGGCGACGGCAAAGAGCACTCGATCGTCTAACCCCAGCTTGTCGACGTTTCGGCGGATGTCCGCGGGCGTCGGCACCCGACTGGCGGTTGCGACACGGATGTTCCGTCCATCGTCCGTGCGCAGCACATCCGGACCGACCGGGACGACGTGAACGCCCGCCCGGAGAAGCAGCTTGATCGCTTCGCTGATGTGCATCGGCCACCTCGATATAAGAATATCTCGCTAATGGTGTCTACTCTAATATAAGGGTAAACACTTCATGCGTTTACCCTTATGCGAACAATGAGTGCGTTTCAGCGAGTAGCACCCTATCGGGTGTTCAAAATGAGCTCTCGGTATGGGCGAAGTGGCCTGTGACTAGGACGACATCGAACAGTTCGACATGTTTGCGTGCGCCGTCACTCAAACCTCCGTACGGCCAAGACTGAGTGGGACACGTCGACAGCAGTCCCCCCAAAGTAATCTTGCGACATGGAGGAATTCAACAGCGAGTTGGCGCCGACCCCGCGTGAAGAGTTGCAGTCTCTTCTCGAGTCCCACGAGGGGCGACTGGGGGATGTGTACCGCTTAACTCGCGAAGGCCTCACCCACAACAAGTAGCGGACAGTTTAAACGTCGCGAGTTACGCGTTCGTTTACAACAACAGGCGGCAGATTGACGCAGTCTTGGATGGCCGGCCAGTTAATGGTCCGGTATTCATTAGGCAAACCTTGGGTGTCTTCACTACCCTCATCAGTCGAGCTCGCTCCGCCGTCACGCCCGAAGCGATGAAGTTACTCATTGCAAACAAGGCGGCAATCGAATCTGCACTAAAGGACCAAGACCCTGTGGTCGAAGCCGAAGCAGCCGCGAAAGAAGAGCGAGAAGCGGCGACCACCTTAGCGAGTTTGGAGGGCATCGCTGGAATCTATGCATTTTCCTACGGATGGTACCTCGAAAGCCCCGTCGATCCTCAGCACGGAAACACTCTGATCAAAGTTGGCGAATCACTCAACGTTGCGCAACACATCCGTGAGCATACATCTAAGGCTCGGGCGCACATGCCGGAACCACTAGCTCTGATCCGCGTGTATTCGACAGGTGCGCGCGCGGTAACGGAAGTAGAGCGCGCGTTCCACGACCTCCTTCGAACGGCGGGGCACATTAACCCACGTCGTGTGGGACGGGAGGTAGGCGTCGAGTGGTTCCTAACGAATGAGGATTTCCTCGACAGCATCGCCAAAGTGATAGGCCTCCGGACGCTCTACACGGGTAGATCAGAGTTCGCGACGGAATAGATCCCGCGGGCAAACGCGGTGCGGCCGCGATCCAACCATCTCGGGGTTCCGTCGGTGCCAGGCATGGGCACCAACAGGTTACTAGAGACATTCGTCAGGGGCCGCGCTTAGGATCACTAGCACAGGCATCGCGATTCGCCCTCGGTGGTGTTCATGGGCTCAGTAACCGCATACGAGACCTCCGATTTTTTCGGGTCCTTTTTGTAGTAGCAGTATTTTGGTGCGCCTGCTGGGGCGCTACTGCAATTCAGGAATAGAGGCGAATCGACTCCGTGACCTCTGCAAGCGAGCGGCGGCGGAGCACGTCAAACGCCAGTACTCGCCACCGGGGGTGACGGCGCCTCGGCTGAGTAGGGCGCAAAACGAACGGATCGTCGAACTGTACCGGATGGGCTGGCGTCCGGTGGACATCGCTCGGGATGTCAGCACCAGCGAGTGGACGATCCACCACCGGCTCAACCGTTTAGGCGTACAGCGCCGACCACGAGGCATGACTCCGGAACAGTGCCGTAAAGCGATTCAGCTCTATGATGAAGGGCTCTCGATGGCGAAGATCGCCGCGAGGCTTCGGTTCAACGACAAGACGATCAAGAAGACACTCGTCGGGGCCGGCGTGAGGCTCCGTGTGATTCACCACCAAGCCCTCTACGACCCCCAGAGCTGATGTCTCTCGACAGCAATTACCAGCCGCGCTCTTGTTCTTCTTCGACCGCGCTCCGTCGTCGATAGTCGAGACTCGAAACGAGCTTCCGCCCCCACGACTTCACTGCTGTAGATTGCCCAGGCACAGCAATCCATCCCTTCACCTGGACAATCTGTGATGCGATCCGATCGGATTCATTTCCCGACCAGAATCCACTTATGAACTGTCCCACGAGGTATGAAGGGACTCGCTCATCGTCACCGAATTCCTCGATCAGATAGCAGGCGATTGGACTCAGCTCCGCTCCATCCGGCTTCGTGACGTTAGCTAGGACCCGCGCTCGTTCGACGCTTGACCCAACCCAACGTTTGGCAATGCCCACGGTTGCAGCGGTCCCAAGCCACTCTCGCACCGAGAAAGACAACCTCCACTCACCACGCCCAAGTCGATCCATGAGTTCAGTCCAGCCATCGTCGCCTGCGAGGTGTACGGCGTCCTGAAGCAGTTTGCCGTCTTCGGTACCGGACAAGGTAAGAGCACCCGCTTCGACCAGATCAGCGATGAGCCGGACGACTTCGAGCGGTTCCTGCTCAAGATGACGACGCACCAGGACGGACCAGTCCCAGCTCTGCTGCCGGACATCTGGGTAATCGCGCCGTCGAACTACGAGATCTGAAATCGCGGGATCGAGATCAGGCATGGGTTCGGGCCTCTGAAAGACCTGCATTGCTGCGAAGTCGACTGCGGCGTTGTAATCGGCCTGTGATTCAATGCGAACGGACCAGTCTCGCAAAAAGCGAGCGGCGTCTGCCTGGTCAGCATCACGCGTCCAGCCGAACAGGACCCTCGCCCCCTCATGAACCGTAACCTGGCCTATCAGTTGGTCCACTCGCACAGCGGCCGCGACGGTCCGAGGGCCTCTGACGGAGTACTGCAGTGTAATGGCAGGTGGAAGGTCGGCGTCGTCCAGATACCGATCGAAGGCGCTCGAATCGCCTTCGTCAACAAGCGCGTGAAGAAATCCGACCAGTGCTTCACCGTTAGACGTCCCCGCAAACGGCGAGAGAATGGCAAGACCCTTACTAAAGTCAATCCCGACGCGACGAATTGCGCATCCGAACGCGTATGCTGCCGGAACCCCCGCGGTCGATTCAAGGAGTCGCACAAGCGGGTCCGCCGGACCGTCGGTCTCTATGAGTCGTGCAGCCTCTGCCAGCTCCTTGACTAGTCCTTCTAGCTCCCTATCCCATGTCTTTGTGCCAGCGAGTACTGCCAGACGGTCCTCAGGACTTTCGTCAGGAAGGAATGCCTCGAACGCTTCGAGCGCCGCCGGGCGCCCATCCTGTACGTCAACCCGTTCGAAGAGCGAGCGAAGCCCTTCCACTTCCAGCCGTGTCTTCGCCATCACGTCGGGGGAGAGCTGTGCCACCGTCTCGCCAAGATGATCGCGGACCGCCGGGCTCTCAAGCAATCCATGCAGTGGTTCGATGAGACGAGCGGTTGCTTCCTTGGAGATAACATCATCCGGGTCGGTCGTAAGTGCCGCGAGCAGGTCAATTGCGGAGTTCTGGTAGGCCCAAACTTCGGGCCACGTTGCGGGTCTACCTCGCGGCTCAACGACGACACCACCTTGAACCTCACCTGAAACCATGATGGACTCGCCGACTTCGAGCGCCCTACTCGCGCCCCGCACTGACAGCAGCCGAACCCGCGGGTCGGTGGACTCAACCGATCTTCTCAAGTAGGCCATACGTACGTCAGGCGCCGCAGCGGTACCCGGCAGCATCACCCCAAAGAACTCAGTCCACGTGCCCGACGCATTGTTGCTATACGTCTCGTTCTCAGCCACCGCCAGACGAAGAAGGGCTTCCGCAGCGATAACGAAGGTTTTGGAGTGCCAGGCAAGCTTTTCTAGTGCCCATACGAGGTCACGGCGTATTCCGCGTGCATGTACTAGATCGTCCTCGGATGCAGCCTCAATCAGTAAAGCAAGGCGATCAGCTACCGCTTCGGGTGCAAGGACCGCAAAGTGCGGCAAAAGGGCCGAGTTACTGTTCTCGGCTATCGACTCAAGAGTTGCCAGCGGGCCACCATCCGCGAGCGCCGTAGCCATGGCAGAGCTTGCGGCGTCGAGCTCCCCGATCTCGGCTGCCCTTCGAAACAGCCTTTCAGTGAAGTCGAGATCGAGCAACGGAAGCAAGTCGGCCACTACTTTGGGCCCAAACTCGTCCCACGCCTTTGTCGCTAGATAGACTGCCACCGGATACGGAGCCACGCTCCGGAACCGACCCTGCTTCGACAGCAGCTCGCGTCGACTCAGCTCTCCAGCAGCCGCCTTCAGATCATCGACCGGAATCCCCAGCCCCTGGGCGATGATCTCGATCTCCGCCGCCGGCTCGCCGTCAAACCCAACTCGGCTAAAGAGCGCCAATGCGCAGCTAGCTAAAAAAAGCTGTCCCTCCGGGAGGTGATCAGTAAAGAACGCCCGGAGGTCGTCCTCCGTAACCATGCCTCCCGCGGATCCTGCGCCTCCGTTAACTGCGACTTGCGCGAGCCTGAGAGCGTAATCAATGTTGCCAGCGGCAATCTGTACTACAACGCGTTCAGCCTCGGGACTCAAGGCTGGATGGTTTGCCCGTAGGAGTTCCTCCATCGCCTCATCGCTGAACACGCGAAGGCCGATCATGGGTGTGCGAGTACTAATGCCGCCTGGCTCTCCGATGGTCACAAGGCGGATTGCCGTACCGACCGACAGAGCCTGTGCGTAGATCTCGTGTTGTTTGCGGTCGCACTCGTCGACAACGATGACCGCTGCGCGCTTAAGAGATTGAAGCTGAGTGACGTTGGTAATCGGGAAACTGTCAGCAGCCCCCGAGTAGACGACAATCGCTTCGTACGGCTGGCCCCGAAGCGCTTCGAGAACCAGACGAGTCTTGCCGAGGCCGCTCACCCCGTCTACATGAATGTCGACCTGCGTACCATCCGCAAGTGTTATGCGAAGCTCGCTAATCTGGCGGTCACGTTCGGGCGAGGAGACCCATGAAGTCGCGTGGCGGGTGGATTGGGCCCACTGATCAAAGGCCTGGCCGATGATCCCGGTGCTCCGAAGCAGGGGGCTCACCGCAAGTGCCGGAAACTCCTCGATCCATCGGGCGAGCGCGTCGGCAGCAATCACCTCGACGCGAGATGTGCCGTCCGGGATGCCCAAGCCGTCGAATGCTTCAACAAGCTTCGCGCGGCGATCGGCGAGTTTCTTGGATGTGAGCGAAGCTCCCAGAACAAGCCGATACGAACCTCCTGCTCGAAGAATCTCGATCGCCCACGTTGCGCCTTCGAGTTCCTTCTTGCACTTGGCGGGCTGGAGATCTCCCGCCTTGAATTGCCAGGCGCTGTCGCCTGCCGGGAGCCACGCCGTTCCTTCGGCGTCGCGAAGACCAGCGTCGACCCCGCCGTCACCCACATTCTCGAGATAAGTAGTCTCGAGAGTTGTCCCTACCATGTTGTGGGCGGCAGTCTCCGTTGCAAGAAGGCGGCCAACAAACTGACCAAAGTTCGCCCCACCGAGCGCGGCAACCTGCGCGGGATCAACTGAAAATGGGCCAAAGTCCGGCATGATTAGCCTTTCCCGTCCGAGCTCAATCCGAAGAAGCGTTCGAAGAACGCTCCAAGCTTCTCGATGACGCGTTGCTTCTTCTCGCCGTGGCTACCACCTGGTGAGAACCGTGATGTAGGTGGCAGGACTTTGGTGATCGCGGTGCCGCCCGTGCGGATAACTCCATCACGGAACGCTCCTTCGATGAACGCTCGGGTCTCGTCTGGTCGGAGGTTCTCGTTGGCGATGATCTCCTCGAGTTCAGCCTCGCGGCGCGCCGCCACGAATCGGTTCCACTCCTCATCGATTTCGCCATTGACCGACACGCGGTCCACGAAGTCCTCGATAAGGTCCTTCTTGTTGCGAAGAGACGGGCTGGAGTCAACAGCTCGGGTGATTTCCGCGCGGATCTCTTTGTCGTCGCCGTCGCCACGTTCTTTGCGGTGCTTGTCGACGAGCATCAGGATGTAGTCGACGTTGATCTCAACCTGTTTGATGAGTTCGATCTCGAAGACGATGTCCTCGTTGATCCGCTCCTTCTCAGCGGTCTTGTCTTTGCGGAACTCGGCGTAGAGGTCGAGGTAGACACTGCGGTAGTCCTGCATCTGCCGTTCGGTGAGGACCTCATTACCTTCGAAGTCGTCGAATGAGGCCAGGATGTTCTGCAGCCGCAGGATCGCACCCAGCAGTTGGATAAAGTCCTTCTGCGCCGTCTCGCCGATGATCGGCTGCCCGAGCGGGAACTGGGCGAGAAGCAGGGTGACCCGCTCTTCGTAGTCGGCGTAGTAGTCGCCGTACTGCTTGAGGAGGACGATGCCGCGGGCGTCCTTGTTGCCAAACAGGGCGATGGCGTCGTTGGTCTGCTGTTCCAGGTCGCGGAAGCTGACGATATTGCCATACGTCTTCACCGAGTTGAGGATGCGGTTGGTGCGCGAGTAGGCCTGAAGCAGCCCGTGGGAGCGCAAGTTCTTGTCCACCCAGAGCGTGTTCAATGTGGTGGCGTCGAAGCCGGTGAGGAACATGTTGACCACGATCGCGAGGTCCACTTCGCGGTTCTTGAGCCGCAGGGAGAGGTCCTTGTAGTAGTTCTGGAATTTGTCGGCCGAGGTGTCGTAGCTGGTGCCGAACAGGTCGTTGTAGTTCTGGATCGCATCCTCGAGGAACTCCCGCGACGACGCATCAAGCGTCGATGTATCGAAGGCCTCCTCGTCCAGGTAGTCGTCACCTTCGGCCTCGTTGGCGGCGAAGGAGTATATGAGTGCGACCTTCAACCGTTGCGCTTCGGGCAGATCCTGCTGCGCGAGGGCGAACGCGTTGTAGTAGCGCTTGGCGGCGTCGATGGAGGCTGTGGCGAAGATCGAGTTGAAGCCGTTGACCCGTGTGCTGGCCTTGACCTCGCTGACACGGTTCTTGCCACCGGCGATGGCTTCGACGTTAGCGACTCGGGTGTGGGCGTAGTAGTTGATCCTGCGGGTCTTCTGATCGAAATGCTCCAGAACGTACGCGACGATCTGCCGAATCCGCTCCGGATCCAGCAGGGCCCTCTCGGTATCGATCGCCGATACCTGCTTATCGGTGAGCCCTTCGGGCAGCTTGATGGTGTTGACGTAATCGACCCGAAACGGCAGCACGTTCTTGTCGTTGATCGCGTCCTTGATCGTGTAGGTGTGCAACTTGTCGCCGAACGCTTGCGCAGTGGTCTTCAGCTGCGGGTTACCGGCAGTGCCGGCATTCTCGGCGAAGATCGGCGTGCCCGTGAAGCCGAACAGGTTGTATCGCTTGAAGGCTTTGGTGATTGCGGTGTGCATGTCACCGAACTGGGAGCGGTGGCACTCGTCGAAGATCAGCACGACGTGGCCGTCGTAGATCGCGTGCCCCTTGTTGCCGCTAATGAACGTCGAGAGCTTCTGGATCGTCGTGATGATGATCCTCGACTCGGAATCCTCCAACTGACGCTTCAACACCGCAGTGGACGTGTTCGAGTTCGCGGCACCCTTCTCAAACTTGTCGTACTCCCGCATGGTCTGGTAGTCGAGGTCCTTACGGTCCACGACGAACAGCACCTTGGAAACGCTCGGCAGACGAGAGGCCAACTGGGCGGTCTTAAATGAGGTCAGGGTCTTACCGGATCCGGTGGTGTGCCAAACGTAACCACCGGCGGCGATGGTGCCGAGCTGCTTGTAATTGGTCGAGATATTGATCTTCTGGAGAATCTGCTCGGTTGCGACAATCTGGTACGGGCGCATCACGAGGAGCAGCTTGTCGACCGTGAGGACACAGTACCGGGTCAGGATCGCCAGAAGGGCGTGCTTGGCAAAGAAGGTCTTCGTGAACCCGGTCAGGTCGGTAATCGGCCTGTTCGTGGCGTCCGCCCACCAGGAGGTGAACTCGAACGAGCTGCTCGTCTTCTTGACGCGCTTGCGGCCGGCGTAGTCCTCGATGTGCTGGCGGCGGGTGGTGTTGCTGTAGTACTTCGTTAGCGTCCCGTTGCTGATCACGAACAACTGGACATAGTCGAACAGGCCGGAGCCGGCCCAGAAGCTGTCGCGTTGGTAGCGGTCGATCTGGTTGAACGCCTCCCGGATGTTCACTCCGCGACGCTTTAACTCGATGTGCACCAACGGCAACCCGTTCACGAGTACCGTGACGTCGTACCGGTTTGAATGAGCCGCACCGCCTTCGCCCTTGGCGATCTCGTACTGATTGATCACCTGCAGACGGTTGTTATGGATGTTCTTCTTATCCAGCAGCGCGATATTCTTTGTCGTGCCGTTGTCACGCTTGAGCGCATGGATGTGGTTCTCCTGGATACGCACCGTCTTCTCGACCGCCCCATCGTTGGCCCCGGTGATGTACTCGGACAACAGCCGTGCCCACTCGACATCCGAGAAGGTGACGTCGTTCAGCGCCTCGATCTGGACGCGGAGGTTCGCCAGCAGATCTGCCTCGGAATGGATCGTCAGGTACTCGTACGCCTGATCCTGCAGCAGGCGAATGAACTCCTGCTCCAGCGCAGCCTCAGACTGATAGGCGCTCGAACCCACCGCGTCGGCGATGAACTCCGCGACAACCGTGCTCTCGGCGCTAATCGCGATCGGGTCGTAGCGAACTGCTGTGGCTTCACTCATGCCGCCGCCTCCTCAAAGGTGAGGAGCTTGTCACGGTAGTACTCATACTGCTTGCGCCGGGCGGCAAGCTCAGCTGGAAGGCCGATACTAAGGTCGTTCACGAGAGCTTCGAATTTGTCGAGGATCGAGACGACACGGTGCTGGTCATCGAGCATCGGCACAGGGAGTCGGAGTCCCGTGACTTGGCCCTTGCTTAGGTGGGTTTGGTCGACGCCGTTGTCGTGCATCAAAAGGCCCGGGTTTCGATCCAAGACGTGGAAAAGAAACTTCGGATCTACCCTCTGCGGATCCTTAACTCGAAGCCTCGCCACTCGTTGATTGATGGCATAACCATTGTCTCGGTCCACGAAGAACGTCCTCGCGAGGGCACGTCCGTTCGGCAGATCACTCAACACGAGGGCGGTGTCGCCCTTGCTCGCTGGCGTCTGAACGTCTTCTAGTCGCACAAATCTGTTCGCTTCACCGTTACGTGAAATGAATCTCGCAGTAATCATCGGCACATCACCGTCGGGATGGGCCAATCGCTCATGAGCTTTGCCATTCACGTATTCTGCGACATCGCCAAGCGTTGCCCACTCGATATCTAGGTCGAATGAGAGCAGACCATTCCGGTAGTGGGCGTACTGAGCCCGCCGAGCCTCCAGCTCCGCCTCCAGCTCCGCCTCCAGCTCCGCCTCCAGCGAAGTGAACTGATCCAATATTCGTACGATCTCACGCTGGACCTCGAGAGGTGGGACGGGGATTCGATAAGCTCGCACGCGACTATCCGGGATTGACGGGTAGTTGCCCGCAACTTGATTCACCTCGATGTACTGACGGAATGTGTCCGTGCCAAGGACGTGCGCGAGGAAATTTGTAAGCAAGACCGAGCCGTCCGGCCGGAGCACGCAGTAGCCGGTACTGGCGATCTGGCCATCGTACTCAACCGGTATCACAGCCCAACGCATCTGTGTGGGACGCGTGGTTGCGAAGATGACGTCTCCGGCGCGGATGATTTGTTGAGCGCGACTGGGCGCGTTGTCCGCCGTGATGGTTGCTGTGTCGCCGATCCTGCGTGTCACGCGATCCACGGCAGCGAGGTCGATGTACTGGAACTCATCTTCACGAACGTTGGTCCACTTGATATTCAAGCTCTTGGTCGTGACGTCGCCAACGGTCATGAACTCAACACCGTTCGGGCAAAGCTCGGCGATCAACTCGTCGATGCGACTCATGACGTTTCTCCAATGGGCTGAAGCCATCGAAGCTGGTCCGTCACAAGATGGATCTTGAGGTTCCAGCGCATCACAAGCTCTGAAAATCTCAGTACATCTTGGCGTAGTTCTGCGAAGTCGTCACCAAGGTGGAGATCAGATGTACCTGGTTTGATTCGCCATCCGACAACCCGTGTTCCGTGTTGCAAAGAGATCGCAGGCCAGAGACTGTGCGCGTAGGCGTCGCGCTTTGAGAGGCAGGACTCAACATTGTTGAGGTACTCGCTAACCAGCTTCCTGTCCGCTTCGTTGCTGATTGCGCCGAGCCCTTTCTTGGCTTCCTTCAAGACCTCGGATGTCCTGGTGGTGGCGATATTGCATCGCTCCGGAATCACGAGCTTTCGCGCAAGCTCCCTCATGTTTCGTTCGTTGACTGATGACAGTGCGATCACTCGTCCGAGCAGTGGGAAGAAGTCTGGGTCGTGCACGCCGAAGATCTCGGTCGGGACACCGTATTCATCCTCTGGTCCGAATCCCCGGCGCATCATGAGGCGCCCTCCAGATCGGCAACGATCTCGTCGATGGAGGTGCGCAGTTCGGCCTGTCGGGCGACGATCCGTGCGATCTCGGCGTTGAGCGCGGTGATGTCAACGACCTCGCGGGTGTCTTCCTGTTCGACATAGGAGGACACGGCGATGTTGTAGCTGTTCGCGGCAATGTCCGTGTTCGATACCAGCGTGGCGAAGTGCTGGACGTCGATGCGGTCCTCGAATGCGCTGAGGATGTTCCGCTGGTCGTCGGGGGTGAGCTTGTTCTTATTGCCGATGCGTTTGAACTGTGCGGAGGCATCGATGAAGAGTACGTCATTGGTTTTCTTCGACTTCTTGAGCACGATGATGCAGGTCGCGATGGTGGTGCCGAAGAACAGGTCCGGCGGCAGCTGGATGACGGTGTCGACGTAGTTGTTGTCGATGAGGTACTTGCGGATCTTCTGCTCCGCACCGCCCCGGTACAGGACCCCGGGGAACTCGACGATCGCGGCCGTACCATTCACGGCCAGCCAGCTCAGGATGTGCATGGTGAAAGCTAGGTCGGCCTTCGACTTCGGCGCCAACACGCCAGCCGGGGCAAAGCGTTCATCGTTGATCAGCAGCGGGTTGGCGTCGCCGTCCCACTTGATCGAGTAGGGCGGGTTGGAGACGATCGCCTCAAACGGTTCATCGTCCCAGTGCTGCGGGTCGGTGAGCGTGTCACCGTGCGCGAGGTTGAACTGCTCGTAGGGCACGTCGTGCAGGAACATGTTGATGCGGGCGAGGTTATAGGTGGTCAGGTTGATCTCCTGGCCGAAGTACCCCTGCCGAACACCATTCGGGCCGAGTACCTTCTGGAACTTAAGCAGCAGCGACCCTGAGCCAACGGCCGGGTCGTAGACCTTGTTCACCGTCTTCTTACCGGCCACGGTCAGCCGGGCAAGGAGCTCGGAGACTTCCTGTGGCGTGTAGTACTCGCCACCGGACTTGCCGGCCGCCGAGGCGTACATCTGCATCAGGTACTCGTAGGCATCACCGAATGCATCGATCTTGTGTGCGGCGAAGTTGCCCAGGTTCAGGTCACCGATGGCATCCAGCAGCTTGACGAGCTTCTCGTTGCGCTTTGCGACCGTGTTACCGAGCTTGGCAGAGTTCACATCCAGGTCATCAAATAGGCCCTTGATATCGTCCTCGCTATCGGTACCAACCGCCGAGCCCTCGATGTTCATGAAGACCCGCTCCAGGGTCTCGTTGAGGTTGTCGTCGCGCGGGGCGCGGCGGCGGACGTTCACGAACAGGTCCGAGGGCAGAATGAAGAAGCCCTTCTCCTCGACCGTGTCCTTACGGCCGAACTCAGCGTCGGCGTCGCGGAGGGTCGTGTAGTCGAAGTCGGCCTCACCGGCCTGGTGCTCACGCTCATCCAAGTAGGCGGTGAGGTTCTGGGAGATGAACCGGTAGAAGAGGATGCCGAGCACGTAGCTCTTGAAGTCCCAGCCGTCCACGCTGCCGCGCAGGTCGTTGGCGATGCGCCAGATGGTCTTGTGCAGTTCGGCGCGCTGGGCTTCTTTAGTTATTGGGGGCATTCCTCGGTCTCCTGGGTGCCGCCACGCGGCTTAGCGTTTGCTGGGTACTTCTCACCTTAGTGACGGGCCCCGACATGCCGACGGACCGCGAGCAAGGGTGGAGGGTGTCAGATGGTTCGTGTAAGGGGTGTGGTTCCATCCTGAAGGAGTAGACATTGTGACGATGACGAAATCGGATCCGGAGCGTGAGGAGCGTCGTCGGCGGCAGAGGGAAATCGCTGACGGGTTGAAGGACTCGGGAGCGTTGGATGAGATCTTCGCGAAGATCGACGCGGGTGAGCCGCTCACGGGCGAGCATGGCCTGTTGGGTGGGATGCTGAAGGCTGCGTTGGAACGGGGCCTGGACACGGAGTTGACCGAGCATATCGGTTACGACCGTGGCGATTCGGAGGCGTTCCTGTATCCGAACTCGCGTAACGGCACGTCGGCGAAAACGGTGTCGACGGAGATCGGGGATGTGGAGTTGTCGATCCCCCGGGATCGCAACGGGACGTTCACGCCGATGCTGGTGCCGAAGGGGCAGCGGCGTTTGGACGGCCTGGACGGGATGATCATCTCGTTGTATGCCGGCGGGATGACGATTAGGGATATCCAGCATCATCTGGTCTCCACGATCGGCACGGATCTGTCTCATGAGACGATCTCGAAGATTACCGATCAGGTCGCCGAGGAGGTCCTGGTCTGGCAGACACGCCCGTTGGAGGCGTTGTATCCGGTGATCTACCTCGACGCGATCATCGTGAAGATCCGTGACGGCGCTCATGTGGCCAACAAGGCGGGGCATATCGCCGTCGGGGTCGATATGGACGGCATCAAACACGTTCTCGGGATTTGGGTGCAGACCACCGAGGGGGCGAAGTTCTGGGCCGGTGTCTGCGCGGAGCTCGCCAACCGGGGCGTGAAAGATGTCCTGATCGCGTGTTGTGACGGGTTGACCGGTTTCCCCGAAGCGATCGAGGCGACCTGGCCGCTAGCGACCGTGCAAACGTGTGTGGTGCATCTGATTAGGGCGGCGATGCGGTTCGTGAACTACAAGGACCGCAAGGCGGTGGCCGCGGCGTTGAAACCGATCTACACGGCTGCCAACGAGGACGCCGCACTCGAGGCGTTGGACGTGTTCCAGGCCTCCGAGCTCGGGAAACGGTACCCGTCGGCGGTGAAGTCCTTCCATGACGCGTGGGACCGGTTCACACCGTTCCTGGGCTTCCCGCCCGAGCTGCGGCGAGTGATTTACACGACGAACTCGAGTCGTTGAACTACCAGCTGCGGAAGGTGACCAAGAACCGTGGCCACTTCCCGAACGATGCCGCCGCGATCAAACTGCTCTGGTTGGCGATCTGTGACATCGAGGACAAGTGCGCCCGGCAACGCCAGAAGGAACGCGGGCTGCCCTCGGATAAACGCAAAGCCGACGGTCGTCTCGTCGAGGGCCAAGTCACCACGAACTGGAAACGCGCCCTCCAGCAGCTCGCCCTGGCCTACCCCGACCGCATCAACCCGCACCTGTGAAAGGACCCATCATGACCGACACTCAACACGTCGATGACGGCATCACCCTCACCGAGGCGTGGCTGATCTTCGCCGCCGACGTCCTCGACGTCACCCACACCGTGCTTCAACGCCTCAGCCCGGCCGCGCAAGCCGAGATCACCACGATCCTGACCGAGATAGCGCCCCACTATATCGACCACGCAACACTGACCGAACGCGTCGAAACCGCGCTCGACAACCTCGATTACGAATAACCGAATCGCAACCGCTTACACAAAAAACTTGACAAGCTCCCAGGGTGATGATTTGTGTCGCAGGAGTTACCTCGAACTGCTCACTGAACTTGACATAAGTATCTCATGACCAGGACTTTTAGTGAAGAGGGCGGTCATCGGCGAGCCGCGCATCCCATCGGTCCAGAACTGCGCTCCATCGTTCTTCTAGCTTCGGATTCACCGCCGCCCACGGTGAGCGACGCCAACGGGCGAGCTCGTCGCGCTGATTCGCAACGTTGTCACTGTTGAGGGGCGCCCAACCCAGCGGATCCGGCTCCCAGAGGTGGATTGCTTCATCGAACGGCACCAGCAGCACCGGCGCGAAATGGAACCCGGCGCTTCGCAGTCCCCACGTTCTGTGCCGCCCGTTGATCCACGAGTCATCATCGGCGCCAAGCTGTGGCGCCTCGGAGGTGCAGAACCATGTGCCTACGATCCACTCCTGATCACGGGCCAGCTTGATGTCGACGTCAAGGCTCAGAGACTGGGTGAGCGGGTCACCAATGAGTTGCTGGAGCCGTTCATAGATGTGCACAACGGCGTCACCGACTACTTGCCAGCCACCGCGTGGTGGCTTGTCATACCGAGGTGGATCGTCATCGAGATCAGAATTACGCACAACGTCAGAATCGAGCGGCAGGAGGAACCATGCGGCTGGGAGGTCCACTGTGATCTGCATCTCGACTCCGGCGATCAAACGGACCGGTTCTACCGCTCGGCTCGCATGACGAGGTTCGCTCGGATTAGTTCCTCGATCGCGGCGGCGATATCGGCCTCGGAGTCCGGCATGCATGCCACGCTACCGGACGGCAGTGCTCTCGTCGTGGCATGGAAAGGCCGGAGTTCACGCGTTCCCCTCCGTGAGCTCCGGCCCCCGCATCGCTAGCCCGGAATGTTGCGCGGATCGTTGCCGGGCGCGATCGTGTCCTTCGCACGAATCTGCCCGTCACGCCCGTGCGTCAGCATCTCGCCGCCGCCGGCATTGTGGATGATCGTGCGGGCACGATCTTGCGCTTGTGCCTGGGTGTCAGTGTGAGCAGATGCGCGCTGCGCACCGCCTGCCTTGACGTCCCAGCCACCGTTCGCGCTCGGCACCACATGCCGGTCGTTCGGGTTGGTCAATCGAATCACCTCCTCTCATCTAACTCATTGGGGAAATCCAGCTTGAACCTGAGGTTCGCGCACCGCTGACGACACGCCGAACAAACTTCCGATAGTCAGTCCGCGATCAGGAATCAACATTGAAAAGGGCGGCTACCACTCCAACCGAGAACTCGTAGATCCTCAAGATTGGGAGTAGTCGCCGCACCATGGCTTCCTCCTTGATGCGTGCGGCCGGGAACCGGGTTGGTTCTCGTGGAGACCGCATTACAGCAACGAGTTCGGGCAGGAAAGTGGAAGTAGATGAGCGGCAACCGACCGAGAACGAAGCGCGATGCTTCGATTCCCCGGTCGGTCACCGCAGCCGGTCAGGCGTCGACGGTCTTGCCCTTCGGCGATCGGGACGCGGGCGTGCTACCGCCGAAGATGGCCTCGATGGCACTCTGCTTGGTTTTCGCTTCGCGCTCAATCTCCGCCCGCACCGTCTCTGCTCGGGCGAGCACTTTGGGGTCAGACCGGCTGGTCTGTACCCAGGACTCGAGGGCTACCCGGATCTCTTCGGTGACGCTGCGGTCGTTGAGCTGGGCGATGACGTCCAGCTGTGCCCGCAGATCATCGGCGATGCGCACAGCCAGTGTTCGCACCGGACTGGGTGCCGCCGGCGAACCAGCGGCAGTGTTGTTCTCACTCATGGGGTGAGCCTCCTCATCGGAAGCGGCCGACGAACCCGGGATGGGGCTCCTCTGACAAAGCCGCAGCCCGATGAGGAGCGAGGATGATTATGGACCGATAAACCGCTCCGTCAATCTTCCGGTCGCGAACGTTGTAAAAGGTACTGCGCCTGAAACCTTGAAGGGGACACCAGTAGATACTGACGATACTGAAGTTAGGCAATCGCGTCCGCGGTAAGGGCCGTCGCTCCGACCGCAAATGCGCCTATTCGCTTGCCGATTGCCCAGAAGCTGCCCGTGCGCGCTGTGTCAAGTGGCTGCTGCGTAGACGACACAGCCTCCACGGAACCTGTGCAGTGCAGGTCATTCACAATGTCGGTGATGATACTTTCACCCCGTCTCGCGGCTTATGAGTGTCAATTCGATCATTCTCGGATACGGCTGGGGTCTGTGTACGTTCGAGTTCAACGAAGTGCGTCAGTAGATCGAGGCCCTCAAACGATCGAGCGCACTCCACGGAGCGCCGCTAATCCCCACCTCCCTTACAGGATCGTGGTCGGGAGCCAAATCGTCAAGAAGAGCCATGTCATAAAGATGCCAACACCAAACGACTGTCGCTCACAGGACAGCGAAGGAAGAAGCGCATAAACGCTACCAAGGCAGACGCCCCCAATGGCCAGTCCGCGTAACCAAGAAAGTTCTTGCCCAGCGCGAGCTGCTGCCGTTGCGCTACTGAGGCAAAGATTCTGTGGTTGATGAAACTCACCGGATTGGTTTGGTAGTCGATCACGTCCTCCATGGCATCTCGGGTCGGTTCGCCCGTTCAGCAAGCAAAAACTCTGCGTGATTGCCAATCTGAGTTCCCCGTGGCGAGCGTCCGGCTCGGATATCGTCGGCGGAAACGAGTTCTACGTATGTGCCAGAGGAACCCTGGGTTTCCAGCAGTTTCATCAGTGCCTGGCCATTCGTCTGCCGCGGGACGAACTCAAATACACGGAGATATCTCCATTGCCAAATGTTAGGCCCTGACACCTTCCTCGGTGGCTCAACGACGTTGCGGATCCGATGAAAGCTACCAAACGCGAGCGCGTTGTCGAGCGTTCCATCTGGTAGTTGGATTTCTTCGTAGAGTTCTCGCTGAATTCCCTCTTCAAACGTCTCACGCTCGGCCGTGTCCTCGTGTAGCCATTTCTGAAACGTCAACAGGTGCGATGCCGGGAGCGTGCCACGGAGAGCATAAGCATTCAAGTCTCCCCAGTGATCTTCTTTGGTCCCTTCGAGCACGAAGCTCAAGCGCAAAAGACGGTCCACCCCCGGCTGAAAAACATGGATCGCGCCACCGATCGGGCCGAGTTGCTGGCGTCGCCAGGACTGCCTAATCAATAGATACTCATCCTCTAGTCGGATTTGGCATAGGACGCCGACCGATATTCGGATCGTAGTTCGCGGGTGGAGCGTGATCCAGAACCATGTCCGAATTGTGGTTCTGTTACGAACAATCCATTCGCCGCTGCGAAGGACCAGAGCAATAACGAGGCTGATCGCCAGGGTTTGCAGGAATAGCACCATATGGATTGAACCCTTACGCTTCAGAGCCGATCGGTACCTCGAATAGAGTCTCCCGGCACGTGCCGAACTGTCCTGACATCGACAGTCGTATGGAATCTATCGTGCTCTCATGGCGTGCTGGAGGAAACTTCCTCGGATGCCAGACCTTTGGCGCCCTCGTGGCGGCAAGCGTCAGGTGCAATTCAGCTATCCCCCGATCTGGTGGATGACCAACGGATTGGTAGAAGCGTACGAGTGCTTGGCGGATTACGGCCGACGGAACCACATCGCAGAGTATGTACGAGCCCTTGAGCGTTGAAAGTCTCGGCATCCCGATAGCGACCGCGCCCCCGGCCGCCGTAATCTCATCGCGCAAACTCTTGACGGCGACTTCAAGCCGTCCCCGTTCGTATTCCGATAGGCCCCTCTTGTAGCGGACGAGTGTTATGTGAGGATAGGGTCCAGTTGACGCTGACGAAAACTGAAATCCACGGAAGCCGACGCGATATAGCGATCGGTTGATAGCAATGGCCCAGGCTTCCGCGTGGCTGTCTATCCTCAGATTCAGATTCAGGGTTTGAGGTTCCATGCTGCGCCTGATTATGACGGAAGGTGCACTGAAGTCAAGTCTTCGATGAGCAGCGCGACCGCGCTGTCTATTGCAGATTCCGTACCAGAACTTGTGTCGAGCAGCACCGACCGGTAGCCGCCATCTTGTAGCTTCTCGTGGACCGCTCGCGTCGCTCGATCGATCGCTCCAAGTAGCGGACTCTTGTGAACGGTTTCATACGAACGTCGCTCCCTCTCTATAAGCACGGGCTCGTCCGCTACCAAGAGCACAACAGCGTCCAATCGCGACAACACATTCGACTGCCACACCAGCCTCTGGATCACCTCCAGATCACCCGTAGCTATACGGTCAACCGCGAACAACGCTTCAGAGAACACAAGGCTGTCGACTGGGCCTCGGTCCATAATGATCAACGCATCATCGTCAATATCGGACATGACAAGCAAATTCAGCACATTTCGGCACGCGACTGCAAGATTAAAGTCGGCTGTTCCCTTGTGCCTCATCTGCAGATACCGCCCTCCACCGTGAAAATGCCGAACGGGGCGGTCTACCGCTCGCGCGGCACGCTCGAAAGAGGTCGACATCATCGTCTTACCTGTCTTGGGCGCGCCAACCAACTCAACAGTTCTCATGCTCCTGAAGATAACGGAAGCTTGTCCTTTTCGATGATATTGGCGCATAGGCATGCCACCCGCTGAGCCCGCTACGCCCACTCCCATGCGATCCCGCTGAACAGGCCGCCGTGGACGTCGCGGAGCCTGAGCGTGGCGACGCCGCGATGGTCGAGGCCGAGCCGGTTGTATTCGTTCGCCGCCGCGGGTCTAGCGAACGGGCTGACTCTCTCGAACTTCCAGATGTCTCGTGGTCGGTCTCCGATGAATCCCACCTGGATGGAGGCCAGGAGGGAGCGTTCGTGGAAGGCGCGACTGGCGAGCTTGATCGACCTTGGCTCATCACCACCCTCGGGCGGGAGAATGGCGAAGCGGAGGTCATAGATCTCGCCCTCTTGCATTGGCTCGGTCTTCGTGCGGCCGGCGTCGAGGTGCCAGAAATGGTCGTTGAAGCCGGCTCCCTCAACAGCACGGGTGTTGACTAGTACGAAAATAGAGGTTGGTTATGCTGCTGCTGGTGTGATGGCCACCTCGTATCCGAGGGTTCGCAGTTGACGGATGGCGCGTTTGGTGGCCTTCTCGGGGTCTTGGCGAAGATAGTAGTCGACGCCGAGATCGGTGAAGTCCTCACCGGTAGTGAGCATGTTCCAGACGGCGATGAGGATGGTATGCTCGATCGCGACGAGGGCTTTGATGCGTCCTCGCCGGGCGGCGATTCGCCGGTACTTGACCGCCAGGTAGGTGTTCTTCTTGCTGCGTGAGGCGGCCAGCGCGGCAATCCCGAGGGCACCCTTGAGGCGTTTGTTCCCCGGCATCGTTCTGGTGGACTTGACCCGGCCGGCGGACTGGTTCGAGCCGGGAGACACTCCCGCCCAGGACGCCAGATGCGCGGCGGTGGCGAACACGCTCATGTCGGCGCCGATCTCGGCGAGGATGACCTCGGCAACCGTGCCGGAGGCTCCCGGGATCGTCATCAGGGCTTGGCGGATGTGACGAAACGGCGCCATCGCCTCCTCGATCCGTGCCGTGAACTGGTCGATGCGGTCGGTGAGAGTATCGATCTGTTCCAGATGCGAACGCGTCATGAACGCGTCATGGTCGCCGAACCGGCCGGCGAGGGCTTGAACGAGTTCCGCGTTCTTCGCCTTCAGCCGGCCCTTGGCCAGGCCGGCCAGCACCTGCGGGTCGCGTTCCCCGCCCACCAGGGCCTCCAGCATCGCCCGTGAGGAGGCGCCGGTCAGTTGCGTGGCCACGGCGGAGAGTTTGATGCCGGATGACTCCAGGAACTTCTCCAACCGTTGGACCTCCCGGGTGCGGTCCTGGGTGGCGATCGTGCGCGCCCGGGTCAGATCCCGCAGCTGCCGGATCGGCTCCGGCGGCACGAACGAGGCCCGCAACAGGCCATAAGCACCCAGCTGCGCCAGCCACGCACAGTCGGAGACATCGGTTTTACGTCCCGGGATGTTCCGGGCGTTCTTCGCGTTGACCAACAGTACCGGGAGGCTGTCTTCCATCACGTAATAGAACGGCTTCCAATAATCGCTGGTGGACTCCAGCACCACCACGGTGACCTGCTGCTGGACCAGGAACTCCCGCAACTTCAAGATCTGCGCAGTAGTCGACCCCCACGTGGTCACAGTCGAGGTGAACGTGCCAGCCTTCTTTCCCGGCACCCGCACGCACACCTTCGCGTCCCGCTTGGAGATATCGATCCCGACCGCACGCTCGTGCACCACATCCATGACGTTTCCTCCTATCACCCGATAGTGCTGGCGTCTGCCGCCAGGAGGACAGCGAAAAAATCAGGAGACTAGTACTCGTGCTCACAGCAACAATCCACGGTGCCCGTGGAAATCCTCCACACCATGCTTTGAAACAGGCTCAAACCTCAGCACCAAAGTCGGACCGGCGTCAACAGCGACAGGCACGACCATCATCCGCCACCGCTGCACCGACCGCCACCGGCGGGCTTGAAAGGTGACCCACCCGTATTTTCCACCCTCCCGGAGCGCCAACGACGCTGGACCGCTTTGAAATCCCCTCGCGGGTGTGGGACGACGGTGCCGTCGTAGGAGCGAGTGATCGTGACGTAGTCCAGTTCGCCGTAGAGGTTGGCGAACCGGTAGTACTCCCGGGTTTCCTTCCAGTGCCGGTTCTCGACCACGATGAGCGTTGAGGTGGCCTCGTAGACGAGGCCATCGTGCATTTCCGGCACATGCAACACGAGCGGAGACTGCGCGTAGGTGCCCGCAACCAAGCGTGAGTGCAAATGCGTCAGCGCTGCGTCTTCACGTGAGGCGACCGTCTCGACACCGCGCCCGATCCGCTTCCCATAGACCTGCCGTCGCTCTTTGAGCCGCGGCAGGTCTTCTGTTTCCGGGCTCAACGCGAAGACGTCGAGAAGAAGCACCGCTTCGTCATCGTCCAGAGTCTGGATGGCGGACAGTAAACGGCTCTTCAGCCGTTCGAACGTGTCCTCCCGGGAGCCGCGCAGGACCTCGTCGACGATTGGCGCCTGGACGAGTCGACGCCCAATGAAGCCCTCGTTTTTGCGTAGCCGGGCCAGCTCATCGCGCAGTGATTCGGCGTCCTCCGCGTCAAGTCGCATACGTCACTCCGCTCGTTCTGTCCAGTCCATTGACCGGGTTTCCAACTTTATTCCGACTTTCGAGGCGACCTTTCCCGGGCGCTGAGCATAGAGATATCCCCGATGAAATTCGGGGCTGTTCTCTTCTATCAGCGCCCCCTAGTGGGGGTGAAAGGAGCCTCTCATGGCTGCAAACCAAATGGTGCCGCTCTTTGGCGGACTCACCACCAGGCAGGGCACGACACTGGGCTCGGCGGTCTCGCGGCAGCTCAAGCGCGAGACCGACCTGGTCGCGGCCCGTACAGAGATCGTCGCCATCACGGAGCAGGCGCACGCATTTGTGACCGCGCTGGCGATGAACAACATCTCGGTTTTGGTCTCCCAGGCCGAAGCACAGATGAAGGTCAACCCGGCCGGGGCGCAGTTCTACGAGTCGCTCATCGCGTCATACGCCATCGGCGCCGGACAACGCATCTCCCGGCTGTAGCCGGGGACGACCATGACCATCGTCAACAGTACCCTCGAGTTCCTGCTCATCTTCCTGGCTACGGTCGCCGCCTGTGTTCTCTTGGCCTGCCTGCTCTGCGCCCTCGCTGATGCCATCTCCGGGTGGCGAGATAAGAGACATGAGCGTCGCATTGCCGCCGCCGAGGCCGAACTCGACTGCGTCGAGCAACAGCTACGCCAGGCCGTTCTCGACCTTGCCGATGAACTCGCCCGCGACCGGGAAACGACCAGCAAGGCCATGACCCGAGCGACGTTCCTCACCACCGGACAAGTGCCGACTCGGCGCTAACCGGCCAGATCAAGGTCGTTGTGGTTTTTGCAACGACCCCGACCGGAATATTGACAGCTCGCGCCGACGGGCGCATAACCAGTCCTCGCCATTCGCTCGCACTCTGTCTGCGAGCAGGAGAAAGGAGCTACTTCACAATGACCAGCAACAATGAACCAGTCATCCAGCCGGCAGGCACCCTGCCTGACGGACTACGGGACGCATGCTTGGCGGATCCGCCATGGAAAGGCATGGGCGGCGAGAAGCACTACAACACGATGACTCAGGAAGCGATCGAGGGCATGGGAGCGGCAATCCAAGCAATCATGAAGCCGGACTCGTGGCTGTTCCTGTGGACGACCAAGTCGCTCGTCAACGAGGCGAAGGCCGTGATGACTGTCTGGGGCTACGACTATCGCGACACCATTTATTGGGTGAAGCCGAACCACTTCGGGTTCGGTAACCAACGTGTTGGTATTCGTCGGGCCACAGAAATGCTTCTCGTCGGCACCCGGGGCAACGTCGTAAGTAACTTCCGTTCACAACCCGACTGGTTTCCCGCACCTGTCGGCCTGCATTCGGAAAAGCCCCTTGAGCAATACGCCATCGTCGGCCGCATCGCTGGACCAAACGCACACGCGATCGAACTATTCGCGCGAAGACGTTTCCCAGACGCTCGATGGGGTTTCTGGGGCGACGAGTTGGACCAATGCGATGTGTCACTCGCGCCATGGGGGTACCCGGTTCCCGCGGACTTCAACGACAGCACCGCGCCAACCGCAACCGATGGAGGACGGAGTGATGGGTGATGGCCGACCAGACACCCCGCAACGCGGCCGAGCGCTTCTTCCGCATCTGCCTGCTGATTCTCGGCGGGATCGTCGCTCTCTGGCTGGCGGGCTGGTTGCTAGCGCAGTTCTGGGGCTGGCTGCTGCTGGCGGTCGGTATCGCGCTCGTGTTGTGGTGCGCCGTCATCGCCTACCGCTACTGGTGGGGTCGCAGGTGACCAGCGTGAGCACGTTCACCTCTGTCATGTCGTTGTGGAATACACAACGCAACTCGATTGTGCTTGACAAATCATCTCGTCGAGTTCATAACAGGTGCCACTCTCTCCGGAGAGATGGTGGGAACCCCCTTTGCAGTGCCGCGACCGAGGAGCGAATCAAGCAACAACGAAGGGAGGTTCCATATGCCTGCTAACCGTGCTGGACGTCGCCGCTACCGCAAGAGCGCGGGACGCCGCGTCTGGGTCTTCTCCGAACTGAACCACGACCTGCGCCCTGAGCAGATCGCTCACATCATCACCGCCGCCGGCCTGGAGCAGGCCCGCCTGGAAGCCGAAGCCATCGCGGACGACGAGCGACGTCAGGGTGAGGAGGACGGTCATGCGTGAGCCCGTCGTCTTCACAAGGCTCTATCTGCCACGTCCTCTTGACACGGACGTTGTTTCCGCGCTAGTGCAGCGTCTGGCGGGCAGCGACGTACCTCGCCCGATCGCCTTCGAAATGCAAGCCACCACCGAGGGTCTCGCCTGGATCCTGGGGTGCGCGGAAACGGCGGTTCAGCGCCTCAAGCGCCTCTTTCGGGGCTTCATCCCGGGTATCCAGTTCGAGGCCGCGAGCCGGGCGGACATGGCCACCGTAGGCCGTGTTATGGCCCGCCCAGGCAGCCTGCCGCTGGCCCAGCCCGACCCTGAAGATTTGGTCGCGGCGATCTTCCAAGCGTTGGCCGCTCGACGCGATGATGAAGTGATGGCGCTGCAGATCGTCATCGGCAGGGCACACGGCCCAGCCCAGACCCCACCCGTCATGCCAGATCCGCTGCAACCGATCGGATCGCTGCTCCTTGACGGGGCACGACCAGCCCCGCATGACGTTCGTCACCGTGTCACCTCTTATGAGGCGCAGATCCGCCTGGAGGCCACGGCGCGCATCGGCGTCACGACCACCACTTCGAAGCGCAAGCGTGCGCTCATCTGGGAGATGTTCGGTGCCCTCGGGTCCCTGGAGAGCCCCGGCGTCCACCTGACCTTGATGCGAGACAGCTCGGCCTCGTGGAAGGCGGCAACGCTTGGCCTAGGCGGCAAGCTCCGCCTCACCCCGCGCCAGCTCGTGCCGCTACTGGGCTGGCCACTGGGTGAGCGCGACTACCCAGGCGTGGCCGGGGTGCATCCGAAGCTGCTGCCGGTGCCCGAGATCGTCTCCCGCACCAAGAGTGTGTTCGCCATCGGCACGGCGCCCGGTCCGGAACGGCCGATCGGCGTCGACCCACAGAGCCGCCTGCAACACCTCATCACCCTGGGCCCAACCGGCTCAGGTAAGTCAACCCTCCTGGAGCACCTGGTGCTCTCCGACATCAAGGCGGGGAGGGCCTGCGTCGTCATCGAGCCGAAAGCGCAACTTATCAATCGCATCCTCGACATCACCCCGGCCGAATACGCGGACCGGATCGTGGTGCTGGACGCCACCGACCTGGACACGACAGTCGGGTTCAACCCACTCGACGTTGGCGACCGTGATCCGGACATCGTCGTCGACGGTATCCTGGCTGCGCTATCGGCGGTGTTCGAAGACGGCTGGGGACCGCGCACCGAATACCTCATCCAATGCGCCCTGCTATCCCTTGCCCGAGCCGGTCAGGCTCGCCGCGAACCGTACACCCTTATCGACCTCCCGACGTTCCTGACCGACGCCGCGTTCCGCCGCCCGGTGGCGGCCGCCGTCGCGGACGACCCAACCCTGGCAGCGTTCTTCGCCGAGTTCGAAGACCTACGGCCCGGGCAGCGGGCCGCCATGATCGCCGCACCGCTGAACAAGCTCCGCAAACTGGTGCTGCGTAAACCCCTGGTAGCAGTACTCGGCCAGTCTCAGCCCCGCTTCCGGCTGCGCGACGTCTTCCGCGACAAGAAGACCGTCCTCGTGCCGCTGAACGACTCACTGCTGGGAAGCGGCGCCTCGAACCTGCTGGGCAGTCTCATCGTCGCCGAACTCTGGATGGCCACGCTTGAACGCGCCCGCGAGAAGGACCCGATGAAGCGGCCCGGGATGGTGTTCATCGATGAAGTTCAGAACTACCTGCATCTGCCGACCAAGATCGAAGACGTCCTATCCACTTCACGCTCCTACGGGGTGGCCTGGCATCTGGCACACCAATACCGGGCCCAGCTCCCAGCCACTCTCCGCAAAGGCTTGGATGCCAACGCCCGATCCAAGATCTGCTTCGCACTCGAGCCCGACGACGCCAAGGACATGGCACGCCTCGCTCCGGAGCTGACGGCCGACGACTTCCAGGCACTCCCGGAACACAGCATCTATGCCCGCCTGATCGCCGGCGGCACCCGTACCAGTTGGTGCTCCGCCCACACCCTGGCACCGGCGCCGGAGGCCGGTGCCGCCCAACTGATCCGAGACACCAGCCGCAACCTCTACGGACGCATCCCACCGGTCGAGGCACCACACGCAGCACCGCCACCAACGCCAGCGACCGGGCGGAAACCCGAGCATGACTTGGCGACTCCGCGGCGCACGCACCAGAAAGCGAGGCGCTCATGACTGGCCGTTTCATCGCGATTCTGAAGTGGTGCGGATGTTCGGATGGGTATTCGTCTCGGCCGTCATCTCACGACGAACACCCACCACCCGTTTCACCCGTGTTCTCGGCGAATCTGCCATTTCCGGGAGGGGACTCCCCGCGCTTTCGCGCGGGAACAGCGTCCACCGCAAAGGATCGGCGATGACCGTGCCCAAATGGATCGACGAGCACCTCACCGAACGTGACATCCTGATTCTGGAAGATCTAGAGCGCTTCCGGCTCTTGTCCACCCGCCAACTCCAACGACTTCACTTCCCAGCGAAACCGTACGGGTCCCACGTCAGCGTCAGCGCCGCCACTCGCGGCACCAGCCGCGTCCTGAACCGACTCGAAGAACTCCGTGCCGTCACCCGCCTTGAGCGGCGCATCGGCGGCACCAAGCACGGCTCAGCGCTCGCCATTTGGCAGCTTGGGCCAGCTGGTGAACGATTCCTCCGCCTCCGTAGCGGCATCTCGAACCGTCGCCGCTATGGGGAACCCGGCATGGCGTTCATCGCCCACACCATGGCCACCCGGGATATCGCCACACTCCTGATCGAGCAGGCGCGGACGGGCCGATATGAACTCATCGAGCTGGCGACCGAACCAGACTGCTGGCGCACCTTCAACAGGGCTGGCACCAGCGTCGTCACGCTCAAACCAGACCTGCTGGTCGTCACGGCTGACGCCGATACTGAGACGCACTGTTTCGTCGAAGTCGACCTTGGCACCGAACACATCCCAGCCGTGCTGGGGAAGTGCCGCGTCTACCAGCAATACGAACGCACCGGCATCGAACAAGAGGGGCGGGGCCTGTTCCCGGCCGTGGTCTGGATCGTCCCGACCCAGAGACGGGCGAGCAGCCTCCATGACGCCATCGCCACCGACCGCGCCCTCGACCCAGAACTGTTCTGGGTCATCACGCCCGAGCAGACGCTCGCGCAACTTGCCCCATACGGGGCACCCACCACCTAATCCGAAAGGAGGTCACACATGAACTCATCAACCATCACCGCCGTTACCCCGGACGAGACCGGCAAAGCACGGCAACTCATCGACATCGGGCTCGCCATGGATCCAGAAGCCCGCAGCCAAACCCTCGCCCGGCTCATTGCCGCCAGCCTCCACGACGGCCCCGGCACCGCCCTCGAGCGCTTCGCCTCAACCGGTCAACTAAACGCGCAAGCCGCCCTGGAGGAACTCAACGACCTCCGCGTGCCCGTGCAGCAAGAAGGCTGGATCGACGCTCTCGGCCGCTACATCCTCACCACCGGGAGCCGACCATGAACGAACACGAACCGATCGCAGCCGATGTGAGGGCGGAGGACGAAGCCATGGAGAGCATCGGCGAGACACTTGCCACGACTATCGACGCTGGTATAGCCGAGGCGCACGAGGCCGGCAGAGAAGTCTCCTTTGCAACCGCCCGGCTCATCGCCGAGGCACTGGGCCACGCACTCGGCGAAGGTAGTGCGCTCGATCGGTTCGGCGACCGCGGCATCGGCACCTATGAAGCGCTCCGCGAAGAATACCTAGACCTCTACGCCGACCCGAACACACCGCCCGAGGTGCGGCGCTGGATCGACTGGTTCGGCACGTTCCTCGTTGAGCGTGAAAACACCGGCTCCGGACGCCGCTTCATGAACGAGCACCTCGACCCAGCACTGGAGCGCGTCCTCGTTCGAACCAAAGTGACAACCACGGCAGGCGAGCTGACGATCAACATCCCCGCCAGCCTGAACGCCCGCGCCCTGATCGCCCTGACCACCCGGCTGGAGACTCTCGACGAATTCGACGACTCCGCATTCCAGGCCTTCCTGACGTTGCCGGATGTCAATGCCGCCAGCGCCGACCTGACGGAGTCATTCCACGAGAGCTACGCCGGAACATTTAACTCGCTCGAGGACGCCGTCCACGGGCTGACCGAAATGGACGATTGGGAACACGACCTGCGCATCTTCACCGAAGACCGCGGTCTCCCCCGAGGCGCCGCGACCCTTGACTACGAGGTCATCGAAGACCACGTCAAAGACGCCTACGACCTGGTATCCGGAGGCTGGCATGTCCACGCCTTCACGAAATAGCGGAGGCGAAACGACCCAAGGAGGCACCTCGTGAACCTTGAAAAGCGAGGTGAAAACTACATCGTCGACGCGACCCCAGTACAAGGCGCCGAAAGTACCGTGGAAGCCGCCGAAGGACTGGACTTCCACGCACCAACGAGCGTTAATCCGGAGGACCTAACCGAAGGAGGACCACTCATGAGCACACTGGATTCGCACATATCAGCATTCGCGAGCGCACCACCGCTGCTCCATCCAACTATCACCAAGACCGATGAGGATACACTCACCGACGTCATGAACTCGGACCTGCTCGCAGGTGTCACGGCCCCAGAGGGCACACGTGCCGTCGTTTATCTCCGGGTATCAAGCAAAGGTCAGGTCAACACGGACTATGACCCCGAGGGCATCTCGATTCCAGCCCAACGCACCGCCTGCACCAGAAAGGCCGAGCAACTCGGCCTCACTATCATCGCTGAGTACGTCGAACCGGGTCGCAGTGCTACCGAGATGACCAAGCGCGTGGCGTTCCAACAGATGCTGGAACGCATCCGGCGCGAACGAGACGTCGACTACGTCATCGTCTATAAGCTCTCCAGATTTGCACGAAACAGGATCGATGACGCCGTCGTCATGGCCGACCTTCAGAAGCGAGGTGTCACGCTCATCTCGGCTACGGAACAGATCGACTCCACTCCAGTCGGGCAACTGATGCATGGCATCCTCGCGGCATTCAACCAGTACCGCTCCGAAGAAGACGGTGCGGATATCGCCTACAAGATGGGCCAGAAGGTCAAGAACGGAGGCACCATTGGCCGGGCACCGATCGGCTACCTCAACACCATCGATCGCGTCGACGGGCGGGAGATTCGCTCGGTTCGCATCGACGAGCTGCGTGCCCCGTTCGTGAAGCTCGCATTCCAGATGTACGCATCAGGTGAATACACGATGGAGGACATCGTCGACGAGCTGAGCGAACGCGGGCTTACGACGAGGGCAACGGCTCATCGTCCAGCCGGGTCGGTGTCCACCTCGAAGATGTCCCGGCTCTTACGGGATCGTTACTACATTGGCGAGCTCGTCTACAAGGGCGAGATTTACTCGGGGCGGCACAAGCCTATTGTTGACCGGGATCTGTTCGTGAAGGTCCAAGACATGCTCATCAGCACCGGCAGGGCGGGTGAACGCAAGCGCATCCACCCGCATTATCTGAAGGGCAGCTTGTGGTGCGGCGAGTGCTACGCCGAGCGCGGTATACCTGACAGTCGCATGATTATCCAACGCGCCCTCGGGCGAAACGGGCAGGACTACTTCTACTTCTTCTGCCGTGCCCGTCAAGAAGGGCGATGCGACTCGCGACACCTCGCATTCGAAATGGTCGAAGACGCTGTCCTTGAGCACTACTGCACCGTTCAACTCCAACCGGCATTCATCGACGCCGTTGAGCAGGCCATCGACGCCGCCTTGGACGACCAAGCCGGAGCGCAGCGGCTCCTACGCAACCAACTCAAGAACCAGCTCAACCGGCTCTCCGTGCAGGCGGACAATCTGGTCGAGCTTGTCGCCAATGGAGGCCTCGCATCGACGAAGGCACGCGAACGTATCCGCACCATCGAGCATGAACGAGGCGAACTCGAGGCCAAGCTCTCCCATATCAGTGACGATCTCAGCGCCGGTGCCGAGTACATCCGTGGCTGGCTAAAGCTGCTCAGCGACCCGCGCGAGCTGTACCTCAAAGCCAGCGACGAAATGCGCCGCCAGTTGAATCAAGCCATCTTCAAACGGATCTGGATCACCGACGCCGACCGTGCCAAATCCGAACTCTCCGAGCCAGCCCGACTCCTCATAGACGCGCAGCGGCACTGGGCACAAATGATCACTTCAGAACAAAGCAAAAGCCAGGACTCTCGTCCTGGCACTCCGGCGCAAACCCTAGAAGACTCGCTAGAACCCATGGATTTTGCTCTTGTTTCTAGTAAGCCTTATATGGTGCCCCTGGAGGGACTCGAACCCCCAACCTTATCCTTAGGACGGACCCGCTCTTCCATTGAGCTACAGAGGCTGACGACCACGAGTTTACCGGGCGGATGCCGCCGGCGCGGCACCACGCATCCGCAGATCCATCGAACAGTGCTCGGGCAATCCCGAGCTTCGCAGAGAATAGTCGCAAGGAACGACTCTTGCGACGGCGCGGCCGATCGCCCCGCGGGACGCGACCCAACCAGACGACCGCAACGCACGCCCATCCGCGAGCAATCGCGTCGCACGCACGACAGACGCGAGAGAGGAGCGCCCGGATGTCTCGCATCACCGGGGTGTCACTCGCCAAGGCGGGGCCGAGCACCAAGATCGTCTTCTACTTCGTGAGGCGCGGCCTGGCGAAGCTGACCGGCAGAGATTCCGATCGGGTGATCGAGCCACTTCGGCTGTACGCATGCGTACCGACACTCTTCAAGGGCTACACCAAGCTCGAACAGGCGACCGCCAAGCTGGACGCTCTGGACAAACGCTCCCACGCCCTCGCCGAGCTCAAGGCCGCGACGATGACCCACTACGAATACTGCATCGACCTGGGCTCGGCGATCTCCCATCAATGGGGTCTCACGGATGCTGAGCTGCTCGCGCTGCCCGAATACCAGTCGAGTCCGCTGTTCTCCGATCGGGACAAGATCGTCCTCGACTATGCCGTCGCCATGAGCCGCACCCCGGTCGATGTTCCCGACGCGCTGTTCGACAGGCTCAAACAGCACTTCGACGAAACGCAACTCGTGGAACTGACGCACCACATCGCGCTGGAGAACATGCGCGGGCGATTCAACCTGGCACTCGGTGTCGGGTCTGCCGGACTCAGCGATGGGATGGTGTGCGCGGTTCCGACAGTGCATCCCGCACCTTGAGCGATGGGGATGACGAACGGATTGCGGGGTCTCGAGACGGCCGCGGGCGGCCTCCTCGACCACCGACCCTACGGTCGCTCGCCGCACCCGCGAACCGTCGCTCGCCGGCTCGCTCGGCGCTGGGGTCGCGGATCGCTTCGCGATCCCCCAGCCCCACCGCGCTCCTCGACCACCGACCCTACGCCGCAGATACCAGGTAGTCCTGCCATTGCGGGAGGGCGCTCTCGGCGCCGCGGACCGCCCAACCGGGCTCGCGCGGCATCCGGGGGGCGAAGCCGAGCGACCAGCCCATCTCGGCCGGCGTGCGGTCGCTCTTCACATTGTTGCAGCGCAGGCAGCAGGCCACGAGGTTCTCCCACGAGTCTGCGCCGCCTCGCGACCGCGGCAGCACGTGGTCGATCGTCTCGGCCGCCTTGCCGCAGTATGCACATCGATGCGCATCCCGGCGCAGGACGCCGCGTCGACTCACCGGCACCATCCGCGCGCGCGGAATGCGCACGTAACGCGTCAATAGGATGACGGCTGGCCTGTCGTAAACGCGCGACACTCCCCAGACCGGGTGCTCGGCATCGACCTCGATGATGATCGCCTTGTGGTTCATCACCAGGGCGAGCGCGCGTTTGAAAGAGACGATGGCCAGCGGCTCGTAGCCGGCGTTCAGGACCAGGGTGCGCATGCTTTTCCTCTCGAACGACTGGATGGCTTCCAGTGCTTCGCGGTTCGGACACACGCACGCGGTCTCCCGCTCTTCGCACAACAACAGGCACGATTCGCGAGAATTCCACGGTCAACAAAAAAGGCGCCGTCATGATGACGGCGCCGGGTGGCAGACTCCACGCAATGGTGGAGGCTGTGCTGAGAGCGATGCTGCAGGTGGTCTCCCCGCGCACTGAAGTTCAGCGCGCAGGGTTCGAGAGCGCACGCATCCATGGCACGGACGTGTGACGACTCGATCATGCGGACCTCCCGGGATCGCTCGCGGTGTCAGGCCATTAGAGTAACGCACAATCGACGCACCGCATTACCGTGGCGCGCCGACGGGGTGCTGTCGTTCGCTTGCCGTTCACCCGACGCGACCACTCGGGCCGCGGCTCCGGTGACGGATCGCGGCCCGATGAGGCCCGCAGTCGTCAGATCCCCAGTCGGACGATGTAGAAGTCGCTCGTCCAGATCGGCCGGATCGAGATGCTGCGCCCGGAATCGGGCGCGTCCATGATGTTCCCGTTGCCGGCATAGAAACCGTCGTGGCCGCTCATGATCACCACGTCTCCCGGCACGGCATCCGCAATCGAGATACGCGTCCCGCGAGCCGCCTGACCACTCACCGAGTGCGGCAGCGAAATGCCGAACTGTGCATAGACGAACATGATATAGCCGGAGCAGTCAAACCCGGCGGGCGAGGCTCCGCCATACACGTACGGGGTGCCGATGTACTGCCTTGCCACCGAGAACACCTGGCTCAGACTGAAGTTCGGGTACGGCGGGTTCGCCAGGAAGTCGGAAACCGATGGGCCGCTGTAAGCGGCCGCGTACGTGGCCATGCTCGCAGCCGCCGCGGCACGTGCTGCCTCGGCGGCCGCTGCGGCCTTGATCTGCGCCAAGGCGGCTTCGCTGGTTGCGGTCACGGCGTCGCGGGCGATGACCGGTCGTGTTGCGGTTGCCGCCACGGTCACCGACTGCGGCTGCGCCTTCTTCATGCCGGCGATGACGGAGCTGCTGAACTTGGCCTGGTCGGTGCCACTCGGGCTGAACGCATACGCCGGCAGGGCGAACGTGGCGATCATGCCCGCCGCGATCGACATCACCAGGATGTTTGCGATTCCGCTCTTGACTTTCTTCTTGCCCCGTGGCGCCCTGTCGGCGGACGTGGTCCGTCGCAGCGCTCCCGCTCCACCTGCCACGCCGGATGCTGTCGGCCCGGCCGCCTGCAGCGCGCTCGTCTTGCGGGCGGCGCGTTTCGCCGCAACGCCGCGACCGCCTCGGTGTGCGCGAGCCGCGCCGCGCGGGCGCAGGCCCGCAGACGCACCTGAGGACACGGACGCACCTGAGGACACGGACGCACCCGCAGACGCATCAGACGAGACGATGGCCGAAGCGTCACTGGTTCTGCTATTCGAGTCTTCGTGGTTCTCGGGAGAACCGGGTGTACCTAATGGTGCCAAGGTCAAGACCTCCGGCGCTCCGTCAACACTAGGTAGTTGCCCCGTCACGTGGTGCGAGTTTCGCGTTCGGCTTCTCGACTCAAGAGACGGGATTGAGGGAGCGTCTTGACTCGGATCCTTCGACCGGCTTCTGGCCTGCGGACTTTTCGAGACTACGGTACCGGAGCAGATTTGTCACCTTCGAGCCCGATATTTCTCACGAATAGGTAACGATTCTCAGGCAGCGACGAAGATGTGACCGGCGACCTCGTGCGGCAGTTCCAACCCATCAGGGTAACCGTCGATCTGCACCATCACGTAGGAACCGGCCGCCGAGAAAGTTCCGGTCGAACCGGGGATCACGCCGGCCTGACGAAGCTGCCCGAGCAGTTCTGGGTCGAATTGCACGGGTTCGCCGAGTCTGCGGACTTCCGCCGAAACAGGCGCAGCGCTCTCCGCGACGAGGTCGACAAGATTCTTGACCCCGGCGAGAAAGACGTTCGACAGCGACTCTCCTGCGTCGTCGAGGCTGGGGATCGGCGTGCCATATGGGGACTCGGTGGGGTTGCCCAGGATGTCGAGGATCTTGCGCTCGACGTGCTCGCTCATCACGTGTTCCCAGCGGCACGCCTCGTCGTGCACGTACTCCCACTCCAGTCCGATCACATCGCTGAGCAGTCGTTCGGCCAGCCGGTGCTTGCGCATCACGTGCACGGCGCGTCGGCGCCCCTCGGCGGTCAACTGCAGATGGCGGTCATCGGAGACGACGACGAGGCCGTCGCGCTCCATCCGCCCGATCGTCTGCGACACGGTGGGCCCCGAGTGACCGATCCGCTCCGAGATGCGTGCGCGCAACGGGATGATCCGCTCCTCTTCGAGATCGAGAATCGTCCGCAGATACATTTCGGTGGTGTCAACGAGATCGGTCATCGCTGCCCCCTTTTGGTCAACCCAGCACGCATGTAAGCCCAGCCTAACGGCCAGCACAGACACAACTAGAATCGAGCCATGCCAGACACTGCGATCCATACAGACATCGCGATTCCCCAAGGGCTTCTGCCCGCCGACGGTCGATTCGGCTGCGGACCCTCTCGGGTTCGCGCGGAGCAGGTTGCGGCGCTGGCGGCATCCGGTGCCAGGCTGCTCGGCACGTCACACCGTCAAGCGCCGGTCAAGTCGCTGGTCGGCCGTGTTCGTGAGGGACTCGGCGCGCTGTTCCGCATCCCAGACGGTTACGAGGTCGTGCTCGGCAACGGCGGATCGACGGCATTCTGGGATGCTGCTGCCTTCTCGTTGATCGAGCACCGCAGTCAGAACCTGACCTTCGGCGAGTTCAGTCAGAAGTTCGCCAAGGCGGCGAGCGCGCCGTGGCTCGAAGCGCCGGACGTGATCGACGCACCGGTCGGCTCCCGCAGCCGGGCCGCCGCGACAGCCGGCATCGATGTGTACGCCTGGCCGCACAACGAAACCTCGACCGGGGTCATGGCGCCGGTCGAGCGCGTACACGGCGACGCGGGCGCGCTGACCGTGATCGATGCCACCAGCGCGGCGGGCGGCATCGACTTCGACGCATCCCAAGCGGATGTCTACTACTTCGCGCCGCAGAAGAATCTCGCGTCGGACGGCGGACTGTGGCTCGCCCTGTTCTCGCCTGCAGCGATCGAACGGGTCGCGTCGATCGCGGCATCCGATCGCTACATCCCCGAATTCCTCAGCCTGAACAACGCGATCACCAATTCACGGCTCAACCAGACGCTCAACACTCCTGCGCTGTCCACGCTCGTGCTGTTGGAGAGCCAGGTGCACTGGATCAATGACAACGGCGGCCTGGGCTGGGCATCCGCTCGCACGGCAGAGTCGTCTGCCGCACTGTACGACTGGGCCGAATCGGTTTCGTACGCGAATCCGTTCGTCGCGGACCCGGCCGACCGTTCGCAGGTCGTTGTGACGATCGACTTCGACGGGATCGACGCATCCGCCATCTCGAGCACGCTCCGCGCCAACGGCATCGTGGACACAGAGCCATACCGCAAGCTCGGTCGCAACCAGTTGCGGATCGGCACCTTCACGGCCGTCGAGCCGTCGGACGTGCGCGCCCTGATCGCCTCGATCGAGTACACCGTCGAGCACATCGGCTGATACGCGCGGTCGGCGGAGGGGTTCGAAAGGCACGCAGATGAGGCTCTGGTTGCGCGACGCCGAACGCAAACCCGATCCTGACCCGGTGCAGACAGACGACCGCAAGGCTGTGTTCGTCGGGCTCGTGCTCTGGCTGATCGCCCTGGTGCTGCTTCTAGTCTTCGTCGGCCACGTGTTCGCCAGCCCCGTACTCGTTGGCCACGTGCTCGCCGGCAACTCCGGCTGGCTGATCTGGACGGCTGTCACCGGATGCGCCCTCGGCGTTCTCGGTCTCGTCATCCTCCAGTTCAAGCGTCGCTAGCTCGACGCCGGTGATGTCGGCCGCCTCGAACTCTTCGCCGTCGTCGTCGAGGTCGTCGCCGTGAACGTCCTCGATATCGTCGCCTGCTTCGTCGCCGTCATGCAGGGCGTCGATATCGACACCGTCCCGTTCGTCGTCGAGGTCGTCGTCGTCGAGGTCGTCGTCCTCGTCGTCAAGGTCGTCGTCCTCGTCGAGGTCATCCGTGTCGTCATCGGCTTCTGCGGCTCGCCCGGCACGCGCAGTCTCCTGCGACGCCTGATACTCGGCGAGCCGCTCCGACCACGGAACCCAGTCCGGCGCGAGCAATGCGGCATCGCCCGGCATCAACTCTGTTTCCAGCACCGATGGTGGTGCGTCGCCGTCGACACGCGCCATCGAGACGGTCCAATACCAGCCCGGATAGCCGGACATCGTGCACTCGAACAGCAGGGCGAGCATGTGCTCGCCCTCGACGATATGGCCGGCTGGCGCGCCGATCGTCGACGCCGGCGTGATCTCCAGGAGTGCCTCGCGCGCGAGCTCGACGGATGCCACCAGCACCTCGTCGACGACAGCAGGCACAGCAGGCTCGTCGACGGTCGGCGCCTCGGCACCCTCGGCACCTGGCTCGGCGACACCCGGTTCGGCAGCACCCGGCTCGGCAGCGCCAGGTGCGACAGCGACCGGCTCGGCAGCGCCAGGTGCGACAGCGACCGGCGCATTGCCGATCGTCGGAGTGTCAGGAATCGCGAACGGGTCGAGCTCAGGCATCCAGATCGTCCGCAACCTTGCGCAACACGGCTGCGATCTTGCGGCCGTGCGCGCTGTCGGGGTACTTGCCGCGCTTGAGGTTGGTGCCGATTCCGTCGAGCAGCTTGACGAGGTCTTCGAGGATCACGGCCATGTCGTCCGCAGACTTGCGGGTCATCTTCGACAGGCTCGGCGGAGCATCCAGCACGCGCACGGACAGGGCCTGCGCGCCGCGTTTGCCGTCAGCGATCCCGAACTCGAGGCGGGTGCCCGCCTTCACCACTGTGCCGGCCGGCAAAGCGGAGGCGTGCAGGAACACCTCCTGGCCGTCATCAGAGCTGATGAAGCCAAAACCTTTGTCGTCGTCGTAGAATTTGACCTTGCCGGAAGGCATGGGAACCTCTTTCAGTGGGGGATCTCGTGATCAACCTCAATTATCCTTGATTTCGTGACCATCGAGACCCCACCGCCCGTTTCCCGTGCCCAGCGCACACTTGCATTCGTCATCGGCGGACTCGTGGTGATCTCCCTTCTCGCCATCTTCGCGATCATCATCGGCACGTGGCTCGGAGCCGGCGCCGCCCAGGGCTCCGGCCAGGGGATCTGGCCGACCGTCTTCTTCATCCCGCTGATCGCTCTGCCGATCGCGTTCATCCTGATCATCATCCTGCTCACCGTGAGCATGGTCGCGCGCAGCAGGCAGAACCGCGAATCGAAACAGTGACGGCATCGACGGCACGGTGGCGATGGGACACCGGGCGACAATGACCGGCCCGCTGGCTCTCGCGCTTCAGCTCGGGCGACTGGCAGACGGCGAGTTGCGTGCCGTGCTGGCGGCGCGTTCCTTCCATCCGGCACGCATCAATGACCTGTTCGATCTGGCCGAGGCGCTGCTGACGGCGGAGTCGATCCAGTCGGCGCTGTCGCGGCTGGACCGGCCGACGCTGGCGCTCGCGGCTGCCGCGGCCATCACGCCCGATGAGGACACACCGGGCACTGCGCGCGCCGGTGCCGCCATCGACGCACCGGCCGCTATGGACACTCGAGCGGATGCCGCACCATCCGTCGCCGACCTCACGACCCGCCTCGCACGCTGGGGCGCCCCGCCCGCCGCATTCGGCGCCCCGCCCACCACATTCACCCAACCGGAGGCCATCCAGGCCCGCATCGAACACCTGGCCCGCCTGCACCTGATCGCCGTCGTCGACGGGCGCGTCAGCGTCTACTCGGCCGTGCGCGAGCGGTTCGCCGCCTGGCCGTCAGAGGGGCTGCCATCCGGCCGCGAGCTGGCTGCAACCCCTCCACCGCCCTCGCGGGTTCCATCCGTCGCCGCGGCCTCCCCCGACCCGAATCCGGATGCGGAAGCGGGCGTCGATCAGCGACTCACCGACCGGCTCGCGGCCGAACAGGCGTTCGCGGCCGTCGGTGCCACGGCCGGCCTGCTGACCGAGCTGTCTCGGGAACCCGCCCGGCGGCTGCAGAAAGGCGGGATCGCGCATCCGGACACCCGCCGGCTCGCGGCCGCGACCGGGCAGCACGACGACACGGTCGCCACCCTGCTGTGGTGCGCAGACACGACGGGTCTGACCGCGCTCGACGGCGCATTCGTCTCGGCAGCGCAGGCGGCGGACGATTGGTTCGGGCTTGACACCAGAGCGCGCTGGGCGGCGCTGGCCGACGGCTGGCGTGCGGAAATGCCCGACGACGTGCGCAGCGTCCTGACTTATCGCGCGCACGCGGACTGGGCCGACGACCTGCTGGAATTCGCACGCTGGCTGTATCCGGCGGATCAGAAACGGCTGGCGCGACGCCTCGACACATACGGCAGTGCGGCGGCGCTGCTCGGCATCACGGTGGGCACCGCGCCGACCCGCGCCGGTACGGCGCTGCTGGAGGCGGGCACGGATGCCGCATCCGCAGTGATCGCCGAACAGCTGCCGACCGAGATCGATCGGGTCTACCTGCAACCCGATCTGTCGATCATCGCGCCCGGCCCGCTGCAGCCTGCGATCGACACCCGGCTGCGCGGGTTCGCCGATCTCGAGAACCGCGCGCTCGCATCCGCCTTCCGGGTGTCGGCTGCGAGCATCACCCGAGCCATCGGCGCCGGCGAGGACGTCGCAGGGTTGCGAGCGTTCCTGCAGGAGATCTCGCTCACCGGCATCCCCCAGCCGCTGGATTACCTGTTGACCGAGACGGCGGCGCGTTACGGCCTGATCCGGGTTGCGGCGCTGGACCCCGAACGCGGGATCGAGCAGATCGCCAACGACCGTCTCGAGATCGTGGATGCCGGCGACCCGCGAGCGCGCAGCCGGGTGCACTCGGCGGACACCGCGCTCCTCGACCGAATCGAGATCGACCAGACGCTGGCCTCGCTCGGGCTCACCCGCACCTCGGACCACCAGCTGGACAGCCGATTCGAGCGCGATATCGTGTTCTGGGCGCTCTCGGACGCACGCTATCCGGTCGCGGCGGAGGACGCGGCCGGCCGGATCGCCGCCCCGCGACGCCGCGCGAGCGCTCCGCGGGCACTGCACCGCAGCGTCGACCCGCTGGATGCGTTGCTCGCGCGCCTGCGCGCGGCCGGCTCCCCGGGCGAGGAAAGCACGGTGCAAGCCTGGCTGGCTCGGCAGTTGGACGCGGCCGTGCGTTCCCGGTCCACCCTCATCGTCACCGTAGCCAGCCCGGGCGGCGGCGAGCGCGAGTACACCCTCGAACCGACCGGTCTCGGCGGCGGACGACTGCGCGGGCGCGATCGCACCGTGGATGTCGAACGCACGCTTCCGCTGTCGAGCATCCGAGGCATCCGCACGCCGTAGACTGGATGGTTATGTCTGACGGCCCCCTCATCGTGCAAAGCGACCGCACGGTGCTCCTCGAAGTCGCACACCCGTCGGCCGAGGACGCCCGGCACGATCTGAGCGTCTTCGCCGAACTGGAACGGGCGCCCGAGCACATCCACACCTACCGAATAACGCGGCTCGGCCTGTGGAATGCGCGTGCGGCCGGGCACCAGGCATCCGACATGCTCGCAACGCTTCAGACGTACTCGAAGTTCCCGGTGCCGCAGACGGTCGCCGTCGACATCGTCGAGACCGTCGCACGCTATGGCCGGCTGACGATCGAACGCGACGACGAGGGTGCCCTGCTGCTGCGCAGCGACGACCTGGCCGTCCTGACCGAGGTCGCCGGCGCCAAACGCATCTCCCCGTTGCTGACCGGTCGGGTCGACGACACGACGTTCACGGTCGAAGCGTGGGCGCGCGGTCAGCTCAAGCAGGAGTTGGTGAAGCTGGGCTGGCCGGCGGAGGACCTGGCCGGCTACACGCCGGGCACCCCGCATCCGATCGCGCTTGTCGAAGACAGCTGGCAGCTGCGCGGCTACCAGCAGAAGGCGATCGACAATTTCTTCGGCGGTGGCTCAGGTGTCGTCGTGCTGCCGTGCGGCGCCGGCAAGACCCTGGTCGGGGCGGGCGCCATGGCCACCGCCCAGACCACGACGCTCGTGCTGGTGACCAACACGGTGTCGGCTCGTCAGTGGCGCGACGAACTGCTCAAACGCACGACGTTGACGGTCGAGGAGATCGGCGAGTACTCCGGGCAGGTCAAGGAGGTGAGGCCGGTGACGATCGCGACGTACCAGATCCTCACCGCGAAGCGAAAAGGGCACTATGCGCACCTGGCGTTGCTCGACGCGATGGACTGGGGGCTCGTCGTCTACGACGAGGTGCACCTGCTGCCGGCCCCGGTCTTCAAACTCACTGCCGAGCTGCAGGCGCGTCGCCGCCTCGGGCTGACGGCGACCCTCGTCCGTGAGGACGGCCGCGAGGGCGACGTGTTCAGCCTGATCGGCCCCAAGCGTTTCGACGCACCGTGGAAGGAGATCGAAGCGCAGGGCTTCATCTCGCCCGCTGCCTGCTACGAGGTCCGCATCGACCTGCCGCAATCCGACCGGCTCTCCTACGCCGCGGCGGCGGACGACGAACGCTACCGCCTGGCCGCGACCGCGCCGGCGAAACTGGATGTCGTGCGGCAGCTGGTTGCGCGCCACACCGGTGAGCGCATCCTCGTCATCGGACAGTACCTCGACCAGATCGACGAGTTGGCGGCGGCCCTGAATGCGCCGTCCTTGACCGGTGCGACGCCGGTGGACGAGCGCGAGCGCCTGTACCAGGAGTTCCGCGAGGGACGCACTCTGGTGCTCGTGGTCTCGAAGGTGGCCAATTTCTCCGTCGATCTGCCGGAGGCGACGGTGGCCATCCAGGTGTCCGGCTCGTTCGGATCACGACAGGAGGAGGCGCAGCGACTCGGGCGACTGCTTCGACCGAAGGAGTCGGGACTGTCCGCGAACTTCTACACACTCGTCGCCCGGGACACCGTCGACCAGGATTTCGCTCAGAACCGTCAACGGTTCTTGGCCGAGCAGGGCTACAGCTACACGATCCTGGACGCCCACACCCTCGCTGCGTAGCGAAGCCCCTCTCGCTGAGGTGCGGATTGGCGGAGGTCGGCGGGGTGGCGGCGCTTCTCAGCCCGCGGAATGGGCGCGCAGATAGCGCAGCAGCAGCGTGTCATCGGAGGCGAGAACGTGCGCGAGCCGCAACCGTGCGGGAGCCTCGGGCACGTAACCGCTGATGATGCCGAGTCCCGTCGCGCCCTCCAGCAGCGGGCTCACGGTGAGGCACAGCTCATCGACGGCGTCATCCGCGAGCATCGAACCGAACAGATGCGGCCCGCCCTCCGAATGCACCTGGGCGAGGCCGCGCTCGGCGAGCGAACGCAGCATCCAGGCGGTGTCGACATCGTCCTCGCCGCAGACCAGCACATCGGCGACGTCGGCGAGCGCCGTTCGCCGGCCGACGGGCGAGCCTGCACCGGTCACGACGATCGGTCGCACGGGGGCGTCGACGAAGATCCTGTCGTCCGGCTCGAGGTTCAACGACGCGGAGACGAGCGCGAACACCGGTTGCGGCGCCAAACCGGCTGCCAGCCGTCGCGCCTCCGCCGCCGCCGCGACGCGCATCGGCCCGTAGCCCTCCGTGCGTACGGTTCCCGCCCCGACGACGACGACGTCGCACAGGGTGCGCAGCAGATCGAACACCCGGTGATCCGCGGCATCCGACAGCCCGCCGGAGAGGCCGTTGTGGGTGGCAGCGCCGTCGACGCTCGCGACGAAGTTGACGCGCGCCCAGCGTGCCGCGTTCGCCGGGGGCGCGTACCAGGCTGCGATGTCGTCATCCGTCGCCTCTGCGGATGCCGGCAACGGCCAGATCCGCGTGATCGTCGCGTCACCCATCGCTGCCCTCTTCATCGCTGTCCACGGTATTGATCTCTCCCATGTTGTGCTTCAGGTACGCCGGCGCGCGGAAGCCCAGAATCGCCTCCGTCATCCGCACGGCTGCGACGGATTCCGCCACGTTGTGCATGCGCACGATCCGTGCGCCCTGCACGATGGCGAACACCGCGGCAGCGAGCGAGCCTTCCAGGCGGCCGCCGCGCGCAGCGTTCAGCGTCTCCCCGATGAAGTCCTTGTTCGAAACGGCGGCGAGAGTCGGCAGCCCGAGGGCGGCGATTTCGGAAAACCTGCGCGTGAGTTCGAGGGACTGCAGCGTGTTCTTGTTGAGGTCGTGGCCCGGATCGATCACGATGCGCGATTCCGGCACACCGAGGCCGACCGCGTATTCGACTCGATCGTGCAGGAACGCTGCGATCTCGCCGGCCACGTCGTCGTAGTGCGGGCGCGGGTAGAACGTGCGCGGCCTCGCCAGGCTGTGCGTGATCACGAGCGTCGCGTCGCTGTCTGCGACGACCCGAACGATCTCGGGATCCCGCAGTCCCGTGGTGTCGTTGACGACGTTGGCCCCGGCCTGGATGCAACGCTGTGCCACCTCCGCTCGGAACGTGTCGACAGAGATCACGACGCCCGAGCGCTCGCGCACCGCCGTGACCACCGGAAGCACGCGGTCCAGTTCCTCGCTCACCGGCACCTCGGGGCCGGGCGCGAACGGCGCCCCGCCGATGTCGATCCAGTCCGCACCGGCCTCCGCTGCGTCCAGGCAGGCGCGCACAGCGGCATCCAGCGCAAAGGTGGCACCGCGATCGTAGAACGAGTCCGGCGTGCGGTTGACAACCGCCATCACCGCAACGTGCGTGCTGAAGTCGAAGCTGCGCTCGCCGATGGTTCTCACCGGCGAGCGCAGCGGAGGCAGGTACACGGCAGGTGCGGGCGGCGCAGCGAACGACATATCACCCATCGTGCCGGAAAAGCCTGTTCGGCGCCTCACACCTCAGCGCCTCACACCTCTGTGATCGGAATGCTCGCATCCGCGAGTCGAGCGGCATCCACGCTGCGCGCCGACCGCACGAGCGACTGGATGTCTTCACTCACGTCCCACACGTTCACGTTCATCCCGGCGACCACGCGTCCGTCGGCAGCCTGCCAGAATGCGATGAACTCGCGCGTGGCGGGATCCCCCCGGTAGACGACCGTCGCGTCGCCGGTGAGCGTGGGATAACCGGCGTACTCCATCCCGAGGTCGTACTGGTCCGTGTAGAAGTAGGGGATGTCGTCGAACACGACGTCCTGGCCGAGCATGCTCTTCGCAGCCACCTTGCCTGCATTGATCGCGTTCGCCCAGTGCTCATTGCGCATGTGCACCTTGACCACCGGGTGGAGCGCGTTCGCCACATCGCCCGCCGCGAAGACATCCGGCGCACTGGTCTGCAGCCGCTCATCCGTTTCGATGCCGCGGTTGATGGTGATTCCGGCGGCCTGGGCGAGGTCGACATTCGGTATGGCGCCGGCGCCGACCACGACGAGATCGGCGGGCAGCGTTTCGATCCCTGCTGCCCCCTCGATCACCACGCCGGTGACGTGGCCGTCCTTCTCCTCGAACTCCTTCAGGCTCGCCGGCAGCCGGAACTCCACGCCGTGTTCGCGGTGCATCTTCTCGAAAACTCCGCCGAGCTCATCGCCGAGCGCAACGCTCAGCGCCACGTTCTCCATGCCGATGACCGTGACGTTGTTGCCGTAGCCACGCGCCGCTGCGGCGATCTCCAGGCCGATCCAGCCCGAGCCGACGATGACGAGTCTCTTGCCCCCGACACTCAAGGCGTCGCGCAGCGCTTCGCTCTCTTCGACGGTGCGCAGGTAATAGATGCCGCTCGCCTCATAGTTCGGCACATGCAGCCGACGCGACGATGCGCCGGTGGCCAGCAGCAGCTGGTCATAGTGCAGTCGATCGCCCGAATCGAGCACAACCTCGTGTGCTGCAAGATCGAGCGCGGCCGCGGGGCTGTTCAGCAGCAGCTCCACCTTGTTGTCGGCGTACCACTGGTCCGGATGCACGAAGATCGTGTCGCGGGCTGCGTCGCCCTTGAAGTACTCCTTCGACAGCGGCGGCCGAAGATACGGATGGTGCGACTCGGCCGCCACGATGCGCAGGCTCCCGTCGAAGCCCTCGGCGCGAAGCGTCTCTGCGGCCGTGGCCGCCGCGAGGCCTCCCCCGACGATGACGATTTCTTTATTGCTCATGCTGTACTCCCTTGCCTGATAACTGTGTCCGATAGTGGCTGTGCTCGATGACGATGGTGCTCGATGACGACTGTGCTCGACAGTGACCGCGCTCGATGAAACGGATGGCTGCGCTTCAGCGACGGCCGTCACGGAAGAAACGCTCGCGCAGGTCCGCGCGTTCCTTCAGAGCGCCAGTGAATGTCGAGGTGATCGTCAGCGCTCCGCGCGCCTGGATGCCGCGAATCGTCATGCAGGTGTGTTCGGCTTCGATGACCACGCCGGCTCCGACCGCGTCGAGCTCCGAGTCGATCCAGTTCGCGATCTGGCGGGTGAGTCGTTCCTGCACCTGCAGGTCATGGCTGAAGAAGTCCACAACGCGTGCGAGCTTGGACAGGCCGATCAGCCGCTCACCCGGCAGGTAGCCGACATGTGCGACGCCCTGAAACGGCAGCAGGTGGTGCTCACAGAGCGAATGGAACGGGATGTCACGCACGAGCACGAGCTCGTCGTATCCTTCCGTGTTCGGAAAGGTCGTCGGCGAGAAGTCCTTCGGACGCAACTGCTCGATGAATGCGTCGGTGACGCGGCGCGGCGTATCCGCCAGATGCTCGCTGTGCGGGTCGCGTCCGAGCGCCTTCAGCAGCTCGGTCACCGCGGCCTGGGCCCGGATGCGGTCCACGCTGCCCGTTCCGTCGGCCTCGATGGGGTCGTCGATGACCGGCCTGAGGAGGCTCGCCGCGGCCGCGGCCCGTTCGGTGTCGATGGTGCGCATCCGCAGATCTGTGGCATTGATGGTCATCGAGACCCTCCCGTGGCTGCTTCCCAGTCTCTCATCGAATGACCCTCTCCTCTTTCACGCGGCCGTGCCGCGGGATTGTTCGCGTGACTGTGCGCGAGCCGCCGGGCTCACCGAGAGTCGCCAGAGCGCGAGTGCCGCGACCAGCAGCCCGAAGTCGCGCAGGGCGACATCGAAGTATCCGGGCAGCACCAGAAGGTCGATGATGATCCCGGCGAGCCAGAGGCTCACCAGCAATGACCCCCAGCGCGGCACGAGTGCGACACAGACGCCGGCGACGATCTCGATGATTCCGACGATGTACATGAATTGCTGCCCCGTCATTGGGGCCACGTCGGTGACCAGCGGTGCCAGATAGTGCGGCCAGAACGTCAGGATGTTGAAGAACTTGTCGATGCCGAAGGCGATCGGCGCGATGGTGAACACGGTACGGAGCAGGAGGAACGCCTGCCTGGCCGGGTCTGCGTCGAGCAACGAGCGGCCTCGAATCGCCGCCGAGTGTGGTGTTGTGGTGACCATGGAACGTCCTTTCGATGTTGTGGCGGGTACGCATGAATTCCAAAACTCAACAGTTCGACTTTAGAAGCATCGATATTCTTTTGTCAAGATCTGTTGTTTTAGAGTTATCCTGGAATCATGCAGTCTTCCACTCCCGATCGACTCTCGGCGCTCGCCGCCGTCAGCGACCCCGTGCGGCGCGCGCTGTTCGAACTCGTGGGTGCGCGCGATCAGCCGATCAGCCGGGACGATGCGGCCGCCGCACTGGGGCTGGCCAGAAGCACGGCGGCCTTCCATCTGGATCGGCTCGTCGAGGAGGGCCTGCTCGCCGTCGAATTCAAGCGGTTGAGCGGGCGAACCGGGCCCGGCGCAGGCCGACCCAGCAAGCTGTACAGCCGCGCCACCGACGAGATCTCGGTTTCGATCCCGGAACGGCACTATGAGCTCGCCGGCGAACTGCTCGCCTCGGCGATCGACGATGCCGACCGCACCGGCAGTCCGGTTCGCGACGCGCTCGCGAACGTCGCCGAGCAGACCGGCCGCGAACTCGGCGCTGCCGCCGACTCATTGCAGACCGCGCTGCACCGGTGCGGCTACGAGCCCTACGACGACGACGCCGGCGGGATGCTGCTGGCGAACTGCCCCTTCCACCGACTCTCGACCAGCCACGCCGATGTGATCTGCCACGCGAACCTCGACCTGCTGCGCGGCATGGCCGACGGCGTGGGCGATGACGCGCACGAGATCGTGTTCGCGCCCGGAGAGGGTCCGTGCTGTGTGCGCATCGCCGGCCGCGCCGGCCGAACGGATGCTACGAGCTGACGCGCTCCTCGCCCGGCTTCAGCCCGCAGCGCCAGCACGGCCCGGTGTGACTCTCCAGCACCGCACCGCACTCCGGGCACAGCAGCGAGAGCCAGCAGGCCGGGTCGCCACCCGGCTCGGCATCCGATTCGGTGCTGCGCCACTCATGCGGCGACCGGTCAGAATGTTCCTCGACGCCCATCAGTCCTCCTAGTGCCAGCGTAACTCCGACCCACCAGGGACTCACAGGATAGATCCAGCCCACGCGCAGATACTAGGGGGATGAACGCCGGACCACGTATCCTGATCGTCGACGACGAGCCCAACATCCGCGACCTCCTGACCACCAGTCTCCGCTTCGCCGGCTTCGCCGTGCGCGCTGTCGGCAACGGCGCTCAGGCCATCTCCGCGGTCCTCGAAGAGGAGCCCGACCTGATCATTCTGGACGTCATGCTGCCCGACATGAACGGATTCGGCGTGACCAAGCGTCTGCGCGGTGCCGGTTACACCGCACCCATCCTGTTCCTCACTGCGAAGGATGACACGGAAGACAAGATCATGGGGCTCACGGTCGGCGGGGACGACTACGTCACCAAGCCGTTCAGCCTCGACGAGATCGTCGCGCGCATCAAAGCGATCCTGCGTCGCACCATGCAGGCCGACGACGATGCGGTCATCCGAGCCGGCGAGCTGACCATGGACCAGGACACGCACGAGGTGTTCGTCGGCGACACCGGCGTGGAGCTGAGCCCCACAGAGTTCAAGCTGCTCCGCTATCTGATGCTCAACCCGAACCGCGTGCTGAGCAAGGCGCAGATCCTCGATCACGTCTGGGAGTACGACTTCAACGGCGACGCCGGCATCGTGGAGAGCTACATCTCCTATCTGCGCCGCAAGGTGGACGCGCACTCGAGCGAGCCGCTCATCCAGACCAAACGCGGGTTCGGGTACATGCTGAAGGCGGCCAAGGTCTAGGCCCAGCTTCCGACCTTAGGCTCGAGCCCCATGCAGCACTCAGTCCTGGACAGCTGGAACGCGATCTCGCTGCGGACCAAGATCACCGGAGTCACGGTGCTCGTCCTGACCTTCGGGCTGCTCATCTCGGGACTCGGCACGCTGGCGATGCTCAAGCCGGTGTTGCAGCAGCAGCTCGACAACCAGTTGATCGCGGCGTCGCAGAACCCCAACCCATACATGCCGGGCAATGGCACGGCAGACGGCAAGGTCAGCGGAACAGCAGGCAGCGTCAGCTATTTCGTCGCCCTGTACGACGGCAACGGCAATCTGATCGATCACAACTGGCGCAGCAAGACTGCCGGAGACCTGCCGAACATCCCCAAGACGTTGACGCTGCAGGATGGTGTCGACTGCGCCGCCGAGGGGGTGACGACACGCGAGAGCGTCGACGGGCATTCCGAATTCCGCAGCCTGTGCACGGTCGTGAGCTTCACCAACTCGAATCCGACGCCGGCCGGCACCGCCATCGTTGCGGCTTCCACGGGTCAGAATGACGCGATCATCGCCAGCTATCTTTCGATTTCGTTGGGGATCGGCATCCTGGTCGTCGTATTCGGCGCCGTGCTGACCGGGATGCTGGTCGGCAACACATTCGCACCGTTGCGCCAGGTCGAGTTGACGGCAGCGGCCATTGCGGACGGCGACTTCAGCCAGCGGCTCGGTGGTGCGACGCCGAACACCGAGGTCGGTCGCCTGAACCGCTCCCTCAACACCATGCTCAACCGCATCGACCGCGCCTTCAAGGATCGCGCACGCACCATCGAGCAGATGCGTCGCTTCGTGGGCGATGCCAGCCACGAGTTGCGCACCCCGCTCGTTTCCGTTCGCGGCTACGCCGAGCTGTATCGGATGGGCGCCCTCCAGAAGCCCGAAGACGTCGCCCAGGCGATGGAACGCATCGAGAAGGAGGCGATCCGGATGGGCGGGCTGGTCGAGAACCTGCTTCAGCTGGCCCGTCTCGACGAGACGCGACCGCTCGAGCTGATGCCGGTGGATCTGCTCCCCCTTGCGAAGGATGCTGCCCTCGACGCGACCGCAGCGCATCCGGGGCGCGCTGTGACGGTGACCACGTCACTGCCGCCGGTCTCCGTACCATTGCCCGCGCCATCCGCGCGGCCGGAGTCCGGAAACGCGCTGGTGCACCCGCCAGGCCCCGGAGCAACCAGCACGGGTCCGATCTCATTCGCCGGAGCCACGCTCGCCAGACTGCGCGGGCGTCGACCCCGCCGCGCGGAACTCGACACGGACACCGTGCCGCTCGAACTACACGAGATACCGGAACCGGTCACCGTTCAGGCGATCGTCTTCGCCGAGGAGAACAAACTCCGCCAGGTGCTGAACAATCTGATCGGCAACGCCGTGCGCTACACACCCGACGATTCACCGATTGAGATCGGCGTCGTCGTCGATCGCGACACGCGCCGCGCGCGTCTGGATGTGATCGATCACGGCGACGGCATCCCCGAACAGATTCGGGAGAAGATCTTCCAGCGGTTCTGGCGGGCCGACACGTCCCGAACACGCGAGACCGGCGGCAGCGGTCTGGGACTGGCCATCGTCTCATCGATCGTCGCCGCACACAACGGCACCGTCGACGTCGTCGAGACGCCCGGCGGAGGCGCGACATTCCAGGTCTGGCTCCCACTGGCCGACTCACCCAATGCGCCACAGGGCGGCGTGATGCAGAACCAACCGCCGGCTCCCTGACGCGCCCGGGCTCGCAGCCGCTCGACATGACGCCGTCTTCTCCTCAACCGCGCCGTCTTCTCCTCAACCGCGCCCTCTCCACCTCCACCGCGCCCTCTCCGCCTTCACAGGGGCAGCCGCCCGTCGCATCCCACCGATCGGTGCAGCTGCCTCCCACGCCGCGCGCGGGATGGCTAGCGTCGAGCGCACGAGGTCGATTCGAGGAGGAACCATGACGAGCTATCAGGTCGACAGTGAGGCGGTGATCATGACCACGGGGGCCGCGCGCTCCGCGATCGCCCGACTGCAAAGCGAGGCCGCGGGGCTCACCGGGCAGCTGACCGGCCTGCAGGCCAGCTGGACCGGGCAAGCGTCCATCGCCTTCCAGTCCGCCGTCAGCGACTGGCGAACCACCCAATTGCGGGTCGAGGAGGTTCTGGCTGCATTGACCCATGCGCTCGGCCAGGCTGGGCAGCAGTATGCGGAGATCGAGGCAGCCAACACGCGGTTGTTCGCCCACTGACCGAAGCGCGACCGGCGCAGCGCGGGCGCAGGAGCATCCGCAGCACGCAGCGGCATCCGCAGCACAAAAATGCGATGGGCGCCTCCCGAAGGAGACGCCCATCGCGTGGATCTCGATACGGCCGCGAGCGACCTACTCGATCACCGGGACTTAGAAGTCCATGCCACCCGTCGGGTCGCCGCCGGCAGGAGCGGGTGTGCGCTCCGGCTTGTCGGCGACGACAGCCTCGGTGGTGAGGAACAGCGCCGCGATGGATGCTGCGTTCTGCAGTGCAGAGCGCGTCACCTTGGCGGGGTCGATGATGCCCTGAGCGATCAGGTCACCGTACTCGCCCGTCGCCGCGTTCAGGCCGTGGCCTGCCGGCAGTTCGGCGACCTTGGCCGCGACGACGCCCGGCTCGAGGCCTGCGTTGAGTGCGATCTGCTTGAGCGGAGCCTCGATGGCCACGCGCACGATGTTCGCACCGGTCGCCTCGTCACCCGTGAGCTCGAGCTTGCCGAACGCGACCTTGCCGGCCTGGATGAGCGCAACACCGCCACCGGCGACGATGCCCTCTTCGACGGCGGCCTTCGCGTTGCGCACGGCATCTTCGATACGGTGCTTGCGTTCCTTGAGCTCGACCTCGGTGGCAGCACCGGCCTTGATGACTGCAACACCGCCGGCGAGCTTCGCCAGACGCTCCTGCAGCTTCTCACGGTCGTAGTCGCTGTCGGTGTTCTCGATCTCGTTGCGGATCTGCTGCACGCGACCGGCGATCTGCTCGGCATCGCCGGCACCTTCGACGATGGTGGTCTCGTCCTTGGTGATGACGACCTTGCGAGCGGAACCCAGCAGGTCCAGTGTCACGTTCTCCAACTTGAGGCCGACCTCTTCGCTGATGACCTGGCCACCGGTGAGGATGGCGATGTCCTGCAGCTGAGCCTTGCGACGGTCACCGAAGCCGGGAGCCTTGACGGCGACCGACTTGAAGATGCCGCGGATCTTGTTGACGATCAGCGTGGCCAGGGCCTCGCCGTCGACGTCCTCGGCGATGATCAGCAGCTGCTTGCCGGACTGGATCACCTTGTCGACGATCGGCAGCAGGTCCTTGATGCTGGAGACCTTCGAGTTGACGATCAGGATGTACGGGTCCTCGAACACCGCTTCCTGACGGTCGGGGTCCGTGACGAAGTACTGCGACAGGTAGCCCTTGTCGAAGCGCATGCCCTCGGTCAGCTCGAGCTCGGTGCCGAACGTGTTCGACTCCTCGACGGTGACGACACCTTCCTTGCCCACCTTGTCGATCGCCTCGGCGATGATCGCGCCGATCTCCGGGTCAGCCGCGGAGATGGATGCCGTTGCGGCGATCTGCTCCTTGGTCTCGACCTCCTTGGCGTTGGCGATCAGCTCGGCGGTCACGGCTTCAACAGCCTTCTCGATGCCGCGCTTGAGACCGATCGGGTCTGCGCCGGCTGCGACGTTGCGCAGGCCTTCGCGCACGAGCGCCTGAGCCAGCACCGTTGCGGTGGTGGTTCCGTCGCCGGCCACGTCATCGGTCTTCTTCGCGACCTCCTTGACGAGTTCGGCTCCGATCTTCTCGTACGGCTCGTCCAGCTCGATCTCCTTGGCGATGGAAACGCCATCATTGGTGATCGTGGGAGCGCCCCACTTCTTTTCCAGCACGACGTTGCGACCTCGTGGGCCCAGGGTCACCTTGACCGCGTCTGCGAGCGTGTTGAGTCCGCGCTCGAGGCCGCGGCGGGCTTCCTCGTCAAAAGCAATAATCTTTGCCATGGTTGTTTCTCGTCCCTCCCGGACGTTACGCGAAAGATTCAGATAATTAGCACTCAAGTGGATCGAGTGCTAGGTCGATTCTGGCACTCCGACTAGGAGAGTGCAAGTGCACGTGACGAGGATCGCTCGGCCGGCGCACGCAGGGAAGGCGCCATCCGCACTCGATGCGGACGGCGCCTTCCGTCGATTGCGTTGTCGTGTGTTACGCGGAGGCCAGCCGAACCGACTCGGCTTGCGGGCCTTTGTTGCCGTTGCCGACCTCGAAGACGACGTGCTGGCCCTCTTCGAGAACCTTGTAGCCGCTCATGTCAATGGCGGAGTAGTGGACGAATACGTCTTGCCCTCCCCCGTCGACGGTGATGAAGCCGTAGCCTTTTTCAGCGTTGAACCACTTGACGGTTCCGTTCGCCATTGATTACTCCCATTGCTGTATTCCTCGACGCGTGCGGGGGCGCTACTCGCCGTTAGATCCAGATACTAATGGAGGACATGCGCCACTAGACGGGGTGTTCCCAGATTGAGACAAAGTGTTATCTATGGCGTAGCAGGCTTGTAGTCGCTGCCGATCACGACCGTGATGTCGGCACCGGAATCGACATATGCCTGTGTCAACTCGATCGTCGAGCCGGGAAGCGACCGCGCCACGCCCAGCGCTGCGGCCTTGTTCGCGTCTGCCGAGTAGTAGACGACGGTGTGGGTGATCGAGTTGTCGCTGGCATTGGCCGTCGAGATGTTGTGCCATCCGGCCGCAGTGAGAGTTGCGGCCACCGAACTGGCGGCGCCTTCGATCGTCGTGCCGTTGAGCACCGTGACCTGGAGGGAAGGATTGACGGTCGGCACGATGGTCGGGGTCGGAGTCGCGGTCGGGGCCGGAGTCGAGGTGCCGATGCCGGTACCCGCCTTGAAGTCGATCGTGCCGTTGATGAACGACAGGCCGATCACGCCGGCTGCGATCAGAATGGCGCAGGCCAGCGCGGACCAGCCGACCCAGATCCAGCCGCGCCCCTTGCCGCGCGGCGCACGGTGCGCACCGACCCGCTGCAGGCCATCGGGGGTGACGTCAAAGCGGTCCTTCGGATATTTGTGTGCCATCTTTTTCGTGTTCGAGGTCAGTCAGTGTAAAGCGTTCGCATGGCCCGTGCCGTCACGCGCGCATCGCGTGCGCGCTGCAGCCGCTTGACCAGCATGGGATCGTGGACCAGTGCAGCCGGATCATCGATCAGAGCACTCAGCACTTGATAGTACCGGGCGGCAGACAAGCCGAACTCATCTCGGATCGCCTGTTCTTTCGCACCGGCGTGCCGCCACCACTGACGTTCGAACTCGAGAATTGCAGCATTCCGACCGGACAGTCCCTCTCCGCGCGGTTGCGACGCACCGGCAGGCTCGCTCCCGCGCGCTGGGTCCATGCTCATCTCGCTCTCAATCGGTCGCAGTACTTCGCGAGTCATCCTATGCCGCACCGCCTGTGCATCCGCCAAGGCGCGAGGCACGCCGCAAAGGCGCGCCGTTCTGATGCATGCCGTGCTGTCGTGCACTGCTGCGACGCCCCGGAGACATCCGGAATGGCGCCGGGGCGTCTGCTGTTTAGTCTTGTAGTGCTGGAGTGTGTGCCACATCGGTGGGAAAGGACCGTTGAAATGACTTATGCCGTGACCAAGAGCGAAGAGCAGTGGCGCGAGGAACTCGGCCCCGAGAAGTATGCGGTGCTGCGGCAAGCCGCCACCGAACGACCATGGACCGGTGAACTCCTGGATGAGCACCGTGCCGGCGTCTTCACCTGCGCTGCCTGCGGCGCCGAACTGTTCAAGAGTGGAACCAAGTTCGATTCTGCCTGCGGCTGGCCGAGTTTTTACGAATCGGTGCGCCCCGAAGCAGTCCAGCTTCTGGATGACGACAGCCTCGGCATGCATCGTACGGAGGTGCGCTGCGCCGCGTGCGGTTCGCACCTCGGCCACGTCTTCGACGACGGATTCGGAACACCGACGGGTGACCGTTATTGCATGAACTCGCTGTCTCTCGATTTCGCCGCAGCGGATGCCGTCGAGGCGCCGACGCAACCGTGAGCGACCTGCGAGCGCGGGTCGCCACTCGTCGATCCCACTCACACGTGACAGAAGAGTGCCCGACCCATGAGGAACTCATCGAACTGGTCACGGCGGCCGGACGCGTAGCCGACCACGGTTCCCTGCGCCCATGGCGGATCATCGAGTTGCGCGGCAAGGCGCGTGACCGCTTGGGCGCGGCGCTGGTCGAAGCGGCCGGCGCCACCGGCGCATCCGCGCAGAAGCTCGCCGGAAAACCGTTGCGAGCGCCGCTTCTGCTTGCGATCGTGGCGGTGCGACGCCGAAGCGACAAGATAGCAGGGTGGGAGCAGGACGCCGTCGCCTCCGGCGTCGCCCACCTGCTGAGCCTGCTGCTGCACGATGCAGGCTGGGGTGTGATGTGGCGCACCGGCGAATACACGCGCACGAAGCCGGTGCACGCGATGCACCAACTCCGAAAGAATGAGCGCCTGCTCGGCTGGCTCTATATCGGCGGCCTTCAGGCCGGGCGGCGAGAAGGCACGCGCAAACCGATCGACGCCGAACAGTTTCTGACGGTGTTGGGCTGAAGCGTGCGGCACTGCGCGTAGCGGCGTCAAGGCCTCCGCGAGCCGGTCACCCCTCTCCCGGTCGCGCCTCTACTTTGTCGGAGCATCCGTCGGTATCGAATGCGGCCACCAGGCGTTGTTGATTTCGGGACACGCCGATTTCTCCGTCGACAGATCGTATTCGTCGACGTCGGACCCCTCAACCGTGCTCTCGCGCACGACCTTCATGACGACCTCCAGCCGTCAGTGCTCTCATGCTCACGGTAACCCCTTCGACCGGCGGCGGCGCAATAAATCTTGTGGGCACGCGCGCATGCATCGGCGTCGTCGAGGCGGCGCCCACCTGGTCAGTCGAACTTGTGCAGCCAGTGGATCGGCAGTCCGAACGACAGAGCGACGCACAGGATGCCTGCTATGAATGTCTCGGCCTGAAACGCCGTCAGCGTCGCAGCCAGATACATCAGAAACAGTCCGCCCAAAAAGAACACGAACGACACAATCAGGGCGATTACATTCATCACGGCCTCCCACACCCAGCGTAGCGTGCCGGCGAGCCCGGTCCGGGCCGGCTGCCGTCTCGGCGACCATTCCAGGGGGACAGCATCAGCGTCCCCCATGTCCCCCTAAAGGCCGCTACACACCGAGTATCAAACGCGCCATCCTGGAAAGAGATCAGAAAGGCCGTCGAGTGTCCCAACGCCGTGTCGTCGCGGGTTCTCCTATGGCTGCCCGCGTTCTGCGGCCCGTGCCCCGACTGCTTCGACAGGGTGTCGTCACCATGATCGCCCTGACCGCACCCGTGTTCGCGGTGCTCTATTGGCTGACGATCCCGCACCGGCAGTGGCTGATCGTGCTTGCCGCGCATCTGCTCGTGATGGGGCTCAGCGCCCTCGTCGGCTGGGGCTACGCCGCGGCGTCGGTCCGGGTCTCTCCGGAGGGTCTGCACGAACGCGGCTTCTTCGGTCGCAATCGGAGCTACCCCCTCAACGAGATCGGCAGCATCGTGTTGCTCGAGACGTATCGGGACAGCGCATTGGACAGCCAGCCGCAGCTGTTCGTCTGCGGCCACGATGGCCGCACACTGCTCCGGATGCGTGGCGCGTTCTGGCAGCGCGCCGATATGGACGCGCTGCCAGAAATCCTCGACGTGCCCGTACACGTCGTGGACGGCACATTCACGATGTCGGAGCTGCGGCGCACTCGACCCGAATTGCTGTACTGGTTCGAGCGGTTCCCTTGGACGCGCCCCGGTTCCGCGCGCGCCTGAGCCGGTCGTCCGATGCGACGATCCGCGGGCATGACAATCCGCGGGTGCGAGATCCGTTTGCACAACAATCCGCCGATCCGACGGCGGTCAGACGATCGCATCCGTCGTGAGACCGAGCAACCCGCCTGCAGTGCCACCGGATGGCAGCGGCCGGAACCCGAGCGCCGCATAGAAACCGCGCGCGGCCAGGTTCTGCGGCGACACACCGAGGTGCACGCCCGGCACGCCGCGTCCGCGCAATTCGGTGAGCAACCGCCTGATGAGCGCGCGCCCGAACCCCTGGCCCTGCAGTTCGGGGAGCAGATCGATGTGCAGATGCGCCGGGTATGCGTCCAGCTCGGGGATGAGCATCCGCTCGGGGGTGTAGCCGACTTCAACGAACTGGTCGGATGCGGTCAGCGGCGGCTCCACCCGCGGGTAGCGCCGCGCGAAACTCGGCAACCACTCAGCGCGGTAGCGCTCGACGAAGGCGCGGGTATCCGCCGTTGCGACCAGGTAACCGGCGACGCGCTCACCGGTGTCGACGAGGAAGGCGCGTTCGGGTTCGAATGCGATGTATGGCAGCACGTAGATGTCCGGCAAGAGGCCGTCTGACACGTGCAGGCCAGTGGCGTCGCCGCCCAGGTTGCCCGTGCGCAGACAGACCTCCGCCACATCGGCACGGTCGGTCGGTCGGTAGGTGCGAATCTGAGCCATCGTTCTATCCTGGCACCGCCTGAGCGGACGCTGAACGGGCGGCGCCGGCTAGGACCATCCGACATACTGACGGGTCAACGAATCGGGAGGGCGCTGCGCCGGGCGCCGACCGTCACGCCAGCCCGGAGTTTGCGCGACAAACAGGATGCCGATCGCCATCCCGCCGGTCTTGCGTCAAAAGTCCGGTGCAGCGTGACGGCCGGCCAGCACCGTGCCGGTGCGGTGCCTCAGTCCGTGAGTGCAGGCACCGTGCGCGGCCGAACCACCAACCAGAGCACGACGACTGAGATCAACGACGTTCCGATCATCACGGCGCCCATCGGAGCCGCGTTGCTCACGCCGAGGATACCGACGATCGGCGAGATGATCCCGGCCATGCCGAAGTTGACGGCGCCCAGCAGCGACGCCGCGGTGCCCGCCTCGTGCTCGTGCGTGTTGAGTCCGAGAACCTGGATGCACGGGAAGCTGAAACCGCAACATGCGATGAAGAACCACAGGGGGATCAGGATGCCCCACAGGCCGGCGCCTGCGATGTCCAGCACCACGATCGTCGCGCCGAGCATCAGCATCGCGGCGGTCGTCCCGACCAGGATCCATTGCGGACCGAGATATTTCGTCAAACGGGCACTGGCCTGCACGCCGAACACGACGCCCAACGAGTTGACCGCGAAGAGCAGCCCGTACTGCTGCGCGTCGAATGCGTAAACCTGCTGGAACAGGAACGGCGATGCCGAGAGATACGCGAACAAACCGCTGAAGGTCATGCCACCCACGATGGCTGTGCCGACGAACACACGGTCGGTGAGCACCGCACGGTAGCGGTCCCGCAGAGTCGAGTGCCCGGCATCCTGCCGCCGTTCGGCCGGGCGGGTCTCTACGATGAAGAACCAGACGGCCGACAGTACGACGGCACCGTAACCGGCGAGGACCCAGAAGATGCCTCGCCACGGCATGATCGAGAGCAACTGCGATCCGATCACGGGAGCCAGCACCGGCGCGAGTCCGCTGACGAGGGCAAGGCGGGACAGCATCCGCACCAGGGGGCGTCCGCCGAACAGATCGCGCACCATCGCCATCGCGACCACACCGCCGGCAGCCGCGCCGAACCCTTGCAGAATCCGAAAAACCGCCAGCCAGGCGATGTCGGGAGACAACGCAGCACCCGTCGACGAAGCGATATGCAGCCCGGTCGCCAGAATCAGCGGCAATCGACGCCCCACCTTGTCACTCCAGGGCCCGACCAGCAACTGGCCGACCGCGAAGCCGACGGTGGTTCCGGTGAGCGTGAGCTGAATCGCCGCCGCCGACACGTGCATATCGCCCTCGAGCACCGGGAACGCGGGCAGATACAGGTCGATCGTGAACGGGCCGAGCGCCGTGAGAGCGCCGAGCACCAGAATATAGACGAGTCGTTCGCGACCGGAGAGCGAGTCTCCCGGATGGGCAACGGTAGTCACGAAGCGTGTAATCCTTGTGTGAAAGTTAAAAGTCAGTGCGGCGAAGTCAGTGCGGTGCCGTCGGCGCGGGGCCGTCGTTGTTGTGCCGCCGGTGCGGGGCCGTCGGCGCAGAACGGCCGACTCCGTAACGGTGTCGACTCCAGGTCGTCGCTGAACCGGCTCCGTCCCAGAACCGACTCCGTGCCAGAACCGGCTCCGTCCCAGAACCGGCTCGGTGTCGAATCGATTCGACGCGAACCGATCAAGCATAGCGGACAACGCGCCGCACGCTATCGCATCGGCGCGAATGCCGCCGGATCGGCCAGCAGCGGCGCGAACGCCAGTTCCGCTGCGCCGATCATCAGCAGATCGCGGCCGAGCTCGGCGCGCACTATGCGCAAGTGTTCGCCGGATGCCGCCAGCGCCGTTCCCAGGACAAGCTCGCGCAAGCGCCCCGGCGCCGCGGCGACCAGCGCGCCGAGGAATCCGCCCAACACGATCAGCTGCGGATTGAAGATATTGGTCGCGTTGCGCACGGACACGGCAAGAAAGCCCAGCTGTCGTTCGATCTCATCGCGCACCGCGGGCGAATCGGATGCAGCGAGCGCCTGTTCGAGTCCCTCGCCGTCCGCGCTCTCCCGGCCCAGCACGGTGAGAAGGGACCGCTGATTGACCTCGGTCTCGAGACATCCGATCGCACCGCAGTGGCAACGCACCCCGGAGCTGTTGACCAGGGTGTGGCCGAGTTCCCCGGCATAGCCGGCCAATCCGGTCAATGTGCGGCCGTCGGCGATCACTCCGCCGCCGATGCCGCTCGCGCCGCCGTTGAGGTACACGAGGTCGCTCACTCCGCGTCCGGCGCCGAACAGTCGCTCCGCGTTCGCGCCGAGGTTCGCGTCGTTGGCGGCGACAACGGGGAGCCCGGTCAATTCGCGCAATTGCTCGGTGAACGGCTCGTCGACCCAATTCAAGTGCGGGGCAAGGCGCACCAAGCCGTCGCTGCGGCGTACCAACCCCGGCACCGCAACGCCGATGGCCTTCGGTGCAGCACCAAGATCGGCACGCATGTCGTCGATGACCCCGGCTGCGATGCGCGCCGCTTCCGGGGAACCGACGGGCGCGGGCGTGGCATGGCGCACCCGGCGCTGCACCCGCGCGTCGAGGCCGACCAGGCCGACCGTCACGGCGTCGATCTCCGGATTGACCGCGAGCGCGGTGATCGCGGCGTTGGCGGCGACGACGGGGCTGGGCCGCCCGACGCGGTTGCTGGCATCCGGTTCGCCCTCGCTCGCCAGTCCGAGGTCGGCGAGTTCGGCGACCAGTGCTCCGATCGTCGACCGGTTCAGCCCCGTGGCGGCGGTGAGTGCTGCGCGCGACGACGGTCCTTGCCGATGCACGAGACCGAGCACGGTCGACAGATTGTGCTGTCGAATGCTGTCGAGATTGTTCCCTCTGCCGGTCGGTGCTGCCACGCTCGGCAGCCTAGTCCGGCCGACGCACGGAGGGGGAAACCCGACAGGTCCGGGGGCGCTGCCCCGGCGATCCCGAACCTGCTACCAGCTCTCCGGTCGTACGCCGAGAGGAACGGCGGCGGGGCGTTCCGCCGTGCTGGTGAGCTCGATCACACGGTGTTCGTGACCGGCGCTCAGCACGGCATCCATGATCTCGAGCACGTGGAACGCAAGTTCACCTGAGGCGCGGTGCGGGCGATCAGTCGCGATCGCGCGAGCCATGTCCGCCAGGCCGAATCCTCGTCCGGCGTCGGCGTAACCGCCGGCGACGGGAACGGCGTGCCACTCGGGTTCCTCGGTCGTCCAGACCTCGACCGGGTCGGAGAACCGATTCGGGTCGGGTACGGCAATGGTGCCGGCGGTCCCGTACACCTCGAACAACGGCGTCCGCGACGCCCAGATCTCGAAGCTGACCGTGACCGTGGAGGTCACGCCAGTGGCATGCTCGAGAATCGCGCTGACATGGGTGTCGACATCGACAGGGATCATTGTGCCGGCGGCGGGTCCGGTCGCAATGGTGCGTTCGCGGCTGGATCGTGTGGCGACTCCGGATACGCGTACGACCGGGCCGAACAGCGTGACCAGGCTGGTCAGATAGTACGGCGCCATATCGAGCAGCGGGCCACCGCCGGGCTGGTAGTAGAACGCGGGCGCCGGATGCCACCGCTCGTGTCCGGGCGAGGCCCATTGCACCGATGCCGCGACCGGGTCGCCGATCGCGCCGGAATCGAGCACCGCCCGCGCAGTCTGCACGCCTGTGCCCAGCACCGTGTCCGGCGCGCTACCGACGCGAAGCCCGCGGGCGGCCGCGAGTTCGAGCATCGGCGTCGCCTCCTCCGGGGTCAACGCGAGCGGTTTCTCGGCGAACACGTGCTTGCCCGCCGCAAGTGCGCGCATCCCGATCTCGACATGCGCCGCCGGAATGGTCAGATTCAAGACGGCGTCGATCCGCGGATCCGCGAGCAGCACATCGACGCTGAGTGCCTCGACGCCCTGTTCGGCAGCGACCTCGGCGGCGCGCGACTCATTCAGGTCAGCGACGGCGAGCAGGCGCAGCCCAGGCAGTTTGGGCAACTCAGCGAAATACTGCGCACTGATGGTGCCGACACCGATCACTCCGATGTTGAGCGGGCGACTGTTCAGCGGGCTGCTGTTCAGCGGGCTGCCCACAGCAGGCCTCTCTCCACGATCCTGCGCACGTTCGGGTTGTCGAGAACCTCGAGGCGGTGCCCCGGCGCCGAGACGAAGATCCGCCCCTTCCCCCACTGCCTGGTCCACACGGCAGGAGCGGTGACCGGACGGTTCCAGGCATCCCACGGCCTCACCGACTGCGTGGTGGTCGCCAGCACATCGTTGTATGAGTCGCTCAGCACCCAGTACTGCTCGGTGACGAGATCGAAGTCCTCGATGCCCGCCGTGATCGGATGCGTCTTGCCGAGTTCTGTGATGTGCACCGTGTAGGGAATGTAGTTGTCCGACTGCTCCCCGGTGCGCTCCGCAGGATCCTTGCCCGCGTGGTGCGCGAACTGGCCGCCGATCATGTGCAGGTAGTCAGCGTTGTTCCGGTACGAGTCCGCGATGCCGCCATGCCATCCGCCGAGACCTGTGCCGTTCAGAACGGCCTGCTGCAGGCCGGCGAACTCGTCTTTCTCGATGGTCGACATCGTCACGATCTGCAGGATCAGGTCGACGGTCGCAAGGTATTCGACGTCCGTATAGATCGCGGTCGATTCTTCGACACGCACGGTGAAGCCATTGCGCTCGAGAAACGGAATCATCGATTCGGTGGTTTCGACGGGCTGGTGCCCGTCCCATCCGCCGCGCACGATCAGAGCGTTTCGGGGCCGAATATCCGAGGTCATAGTTGCTTTCTTCTGCTTGTGTCCGCTGAGTTCCCTGCCGCACGGCGCGGCCGAATGCCGCTGCGAACGGACGTCATCTCGTGCTGAATGCGGCGTCGAAGGCAGCGCCTGGTGCGTCGAACGCGAACCGTTTGACGAAGTCGAGGGCTTCGGGGGCGCCGACCAGCCGGTCCATGCCGGCGTCTTCCCACTCGACCGAGAGCGGGCCTTGGTAGTCGATCGAGTTCAGCATGCGGAACGCGTTCTCCCACGGCACGTCGCCGTGGCCGGTCGAGATGAAGTCCCAGCCGCGGCGCGGATCCGCCCACGCCAGGTGCGAGGAGAGGCGCCCGTTGCGGCCGTTGGTCATCCGTTTCTTCGTGTCTTTGACGTGCACGTTGTAGATCCGGTCGCGGAAGTCCCAGAGGAAACTGACCGGGTCGATGTCCTGCCAGACCATGTGGCTCGGGTCCCAGTTCAGCCCGAATGCCTCCCGGTGCCCGATCGCCTCGAGCGTTTGCACGGTTGTCCAGTAGTCGTAGGCGATCTCAGACGGGTGCACCTCGTGCGCGAACCGCACCCCGACCTGATCGAACACGTCGAGGATCGGGTTCCACCGGTCTGCGAAATCCTGGTACCCGGCATCGACCATCGCCTGCGAGGCCGGCGGGAACATCGCCACGTACTTCCAGATCGAGGACCCGGTGAACCCGGTGACCGTCTTCACCCCCAGCCTCGCCGCCAGGCGCGCCGTGTTCTTCAGCTCCTCGGCGGCACGCTGACGCACACCCTCCGGGTCACCGTCGCCCCACACCCGGTCGCTGAGAATGCCGCGGTGCCGCTGATCGATCGGATCATCGCACACCGCCTGACCCTTCAGATGGTTGGAGATCGCCCAGACGCGGAGGCCATTCTGCTCCAGCACGGCCTTCTTGCCTGAGACGTACTCGTCGTCGTCCCAGCGCCACGGGTCCAGGTGATCGCCCCAGCAGGCGATCTCCAGACCGTCGTAACCCCAGCCGCCGGCCAGCTCGGCGACCTTCTCGAACGGCAGGTCGGCCCACTGGCCGGTGAACAACGTGATCGGACGGGTCAACGGTCTCCTCCTTCTATTTGTGTCCACACGCTCGCGGCTGCTGCGCTGGCCTCGATCGAGGCGAGCACCCGCTGCACCTGCAGACCGTCCGCGAACGACGGCCGCGGTTGCCTGCCGGCCGCGATGTCCGCCAGCAGGTCGTTGACCTGGTGCGAGAACGGATGTTCGTAGCCGATCGCGTGCCCGGTCGGCCACCAAGCAGACATGTACGGATGCTCCGGCTCGGTCACCAGGATCCGTCGGAACCCCTGCAACCCGGCCTGATCGGTGCGATCGTAGAACTCGAGCTCGTTCATCCGTTCCAGATCGAACGCGATCGCACCGTCTGAGCCGCTGAACTCGAGCCGGAACGCGTTCTTGCGTCCCGTCGCATACCGGGTCGCCTCGAACGAACCCAGCGCGCCGCCGGAAAGCCGGGCGGTGAACAGGGCCACATCGTCGACGGTGACCTTGCCGCGCTCGCTTGAGGCCGTGCCGCCGAGCCCGATCGACTCGCCCAACAGCGGACGCTCGGTGACCAACGTCTGGAGCGTGCCGCTGACACCGGTGATGCACTGCCCGGCGATGAACTGCACCGCATCGATCGCGTGCGCGCCGATATCTCCCAGCGAACCGGACCCGGCCGACGCCTTGTCGAGGCGCCACGTCATCGGCCCCTCGGCATCCACTAACCAGTCCTGCAGGTACGCAGCCCGCACCTGACGCAGCTGACCGATTCGACCCGCAGCGACCAGGTCCCGGGCGAACGCGATCGCCGGCACCCGACGGTAACTGAACCCGACCGTCGCGAACACGCCACGCTTCGCAGCACGCTCGGCCGCCGCGCTCATCGCTTCCGCCTCCGCGACCGTGTTCGCCAACGGCTTCTCACACAGAACATGCTTGCCCGCCTCCAGCGCAGCAATCGCGATCTCGACATGCGAGGCACCGGGGCTGCAGATATCGACCAGGGCGATGTCATCGCGCCCGACAGCGCGGCGCCAATCGGTCTCCGCTTCCGCCCAGCCGAAACGCTCGGCCGCAGCCGCGACCCGCGACCGATCCCGCCCGACGATCACCGACATCCGCGGATCGTATGGCAGGTCGAAGAACCGCGGCGCAACACGCCACGCCTGCGAATGCGCCGCACCCATGAAACCATACCCGACCATCGCAACGCCGAGCGAAGGGTGACTCATTGTTTGCGGACTCCTTCGTCTGGTGGGCCTTCAGCTGTGAAATCATCGGTTTCCTGATCGGCGAGCGCACGCATCACGACGACCGCTTGTCTGAGTTCACGCTAGCCCCAATGCCCGAATCAGCGCAAGTTTTAGATGCGAATCAAGAAACATATCGCTTGCGATCTCGAAAAGGCGCGTATCCGGCCGCCTCCACCGGGTGCCGCGAGGTCAGTGCCGCGAGGTCAGTGCCGCGGGGCCGCGGTGCTGCTGCGCACGATCAGGTTCGTCGCCAGATCCAGCCGAACGGTGCTGCGTTCCGGGTCGTTGCGCAGCGCCAGCACCAGGTGCACGGCCTGTTCCGCCATCTCTTTCAACGGCTGATGCACCGTGGTCAATTGCGGCCCGACCCAGCTTGCGGACGGCACGTCGTCGTAGCCGACGACCGACACGTCTTCCGGGATGCCCAGTCCGAGCGAGCGGGCCGCTTGATACACCCCGAATGCCTGCAGATCGTTCCCGGTGAAGATCGCCGTCGGGCGATCCGGGCGCGACAGCATCCGCGTGCCCGCCTCGACGCCGTTCTCGTAGTGGAACTCCCCGATCTCGATCAGGCTCTGATCGATCGGGATGCCCGCCTCGTCCAACGCTGTGCGATAGCCGGAGAGCCGTGCGCGGGAGCACAACATGTCTGTGGGGCCTGTGATGATGCCGATCCGGCGGTGACCGAGTTCCACGAGGTGGCGTGTCGCCATGAGTCCGCCCGACCAGTTCGCAGTGCCGACCGATGCGACGTCAGGCGCCGGGTCGCCCGCGGGATCCACGACGACGAATGGGATGCCCCTGGTGCGCATCTGGCGTTTGTGATCCGCAGAGAGATCTGAAAACAGCAGGAGCACTCCGGCCGGCTGACGCTGAAGCACGCCGTCGATCCAATCGGCAGGGCGCGAATGGCGGTCCCCGCTCTCGGTGAGCACGACGCTCATGCCGTTCTCGCGCGCCACCTTGTCCGCCCCCCGAATGATCTCGAGGGACCACTCGCTGTCGATGTTCTCGAACACCAGCTCGACGAGACGGCCTCGGGAGTTCTCCACGCCACGGCGACTGTATCCCGACGAATGCAACAGGTTCTCGATACGGTCGCGAACGGGCTCCGAGACTCCGGAACGACCGTTGAGCACCTTGGACACGGTCGACATCGACACCGATGCATCCCGGGCGATTTCGGCGAGTGTCGCCCGCGGAGACGAAACCTTTTGCACACTCATGGCCTAATCGTACCCATGAATCTGCCGGTCCTGGGGTTTTCTTGGCGCCGCCGGAGCATCGGCCCATCGTCCATGGCCGGCATGGACGCGCCCTCATCGGATGCCCCGAGCAGGCATCAGCTGCCTCGATTCCTGTGTCTTCGGGGGTCTGGGCGGTGGTGTTGACTTCCACGGCTTGGCGATGAATACTGAAGCCGTCGCAACGAAATATTGCTGAACAGTGAGCGACACTTGCATTCAATGTCGAATCGTGGTCGCCGGAGGCATCGGTGACTCGGAAGGAACCTGCTATGGCTTCTCAATCCACGGGTGCTTCGTTCACCCGCCGTGGCTTTATCGGACTCGCAGGTGGCGTTGCAGCCACTTCGCTCCTCGCCGCTTGTTCCAGCGGGGGTGGTGGCGGCGCCGGCAGCGGCAAGCCCATCAAATTCTGGAACATGCCGTGGGGCGGTACCGAGTTCAACCCGCTCGACAAGAAGATCACACTGGCCTACAAGCCGGCATCCGGTCTTCCGGCGGCCACGTATCAGGAGATCCAGTGGGCGAACTTCACCCAGACGTTCTCCTCTGCGATCGCATCGAACACCGGTCCGGCGGTCAGCTCCGGCGGTGGAACCCAGGCATTCCAGTTCGCCCACCAAGGCAAGATCGCCTACGCAGACAACCTGCTCGACAGCTGGAAGAAGAACGGCATCTACGACGACTTCTTCCCCGGCCTGGTCGACACGATGAAGACCGATCAAGGCTATGCTGCCGTGCCGTACAACCTCGACGTGCGCATCTCGTGGTACAACAAGGCACTGATGCAGCAGGCCGGCGTCCAGCCGCCGACCACCTGGGACGAGTACCACAACGTCTGCGCCGCGCTGAAGAAGATCGGCGTGTACGGCTTCGGTCAGGGCGCAGGCGCCGGCAACTTCACCGGCAGCCACATCCTCACGGCGTTCATGATCAACAACGGCGGGGGTCTGTTCAACGCCGACAAGAAGCCGGACTGCGTGACGCCGGAGAACATCGAGGCGATGCAGTTCGTCCTCGATCTCGTGAACAGCGGCTACTCCGACCCGGCGGCAGCCACCTACACGAGCGCGAACGTTCAGGCGCAGTGGAAGGCGAAGAAGTTCGGCTTCGGCTGGGATGGAGCGGGTCTGCCACAGGGTGCTGTCGGAGACGTCGCCAGTGACCTGGTGGTCGGCAGCCCACTCACCAGCCCGAGCGGCAAGAAGGGGGGCCTGTACTTCCCGAACAACATCATGATGTACAAGAACACGCCAAGCCAGAAAGGGTCCGAGGCGTTCCTCACGTACTACTACCAGAACATGAAACCGCTGTGGACGAAGAACACCGGCATCGGTCTGCCACCGCTGAAGTCCTTGACCGAGACGACCGAGTTCAAGCAGAACGCGAACAACGTGAAGATCGTCAACGAGTGGCAGCCGATCTTCAAGACCTGGGCGGCACCGGGCGGAACCGGCCTGTTCTACAACATCGCCAACACGGTTGACGGCACCGCCCCGATGACGAACTTCGCACAGTCGATCTTCGGCGGTAAGACGGATGCGAAGACCGCGCTGACCACGCTTCAGAACGCGATAGAAGGGTTGATGAAGTAGCAGCAACTCGATCCGGGTGGGCACCGGCATCGGCCGCGCCCACCCGCTCGCATCAGTGGGACGACCTTCGAAGGAGAAGCAGATGTCGACCGAGTCGGTGGCAGGAGCCCTGAAAAGGGCGCGGAGAGGCATCGGGAACGCCGGATCGGGTCTTCCCCCGGATGCGAGATCGCATCGCAAGCGCGGCAACACGCACACGAAGGCGTTCATCCTGTTCGCCCTGCCATCGCTGACGCTGCTGGTACTCCTGAACCTGTACCCGGTGATCTACGCCGGTCTGCAATCCCTGCGCAACGGCGATCTGCTCAGCGCGGGCGACTTCGTTGGACTGCAGAACTACATCTCAATCGTGCAGACGCCGGCCTTCTGGCACGCGGCCGGCTTCACCGCGGTCTTCACCATCACCGGTGTCTTCGGCAGCTGGGCGGTCGGCCTGGCCCTGGCCCTGTTCTTGCGCACCCGCATCCCGGCCAACGGGTTGTTCAAGGTTTTGCTGTTGCTGCCGTGGGTGGTACCCGTGGTCGTCTCGGCCACCTCCTGGAACTGGCTCGTGGCCACACCGCAATCCCCGTTGCCTGTCCTCTTTCACGCACTGGGGTTCGGGGATGCGCTGTTCCTGGCCGATCCGCTGCTCGCGCAGGTCACGGTCTGCGTCTTCAAGGTGTGGATCAGCTTTCCATTCATGATGATGATGATGGCCTCCGCGCTGGCATCGGTCGACACCAATGTCTATGAGGCATCCAAGGTCGACGGCGCTACCAGCTGGCAGACGTTCCGGCAGATCACCCTGCCGATGATCTCGCGATCCACCTACATCAGCTGGATTCTGATGACGATCTTCTGCGTCAACGACTTCCCGACCATCTTCCTGCTCACCGGCGGCGGACCCGTCCACGCGACCGAATCGCTCGTGGTGATGGCATACATCACCGTGTTCCAGAACTTCCAGACCGGTCCCGGTGTGGCGATCGCGTTCATCATGACGCTTGTGCTCGTGATCATCGCGACACTGCTGTACCGCCAGATTCGAAAGGTGAACATCGAATGAGCGCCGACACCGCAAACCAACCGCTCACCGGGAAGCTTCAGTTCGGTGTGACCTCCGGCAAGCGCCGAACCCTCGGCGCCGAGGCCGAACGCGGCAAATGGTGGCGCCTGCTGGCCGTCCTAGTGATCACCGCCGTCGTGCTCGTGCCGATCATCTCGGTCCTGGTCCTCTCCTTGGAACCCTCGCTCGGCAGCACCGCCACCGGGCTCACCCTCGAGAACTTCGCCAACGTCTTCCAGCAGACCTCCGTCGGAACGTGGCTGGGGAACAGCCTCATCGTCACCCTGGTGACCGTCCTCGTCGCCGTAGCGGTGGCGGCGCCCGCCGGCTACGTGCTGTCGCGCGGGCGGAACAAACTCGTCTCCAGCTACTCGCTCATCCTGTTCATCGTGCAGTCGTTGCCCGTTGTCACGGCGATCATCCCGCTGTTCATCCTGTTCGCCCAGATCGGCCTGGTCGACAACCTGGCCGGTGTCACGATCATCTACGTCGGCTCGACCATGTCGGTCGCCGTCTGGATGATGGCTGCCTACTTCGACTCGATCCCGATCTCCCTCGAGGAGGCCGCCTGGATGGATGGATGCTCGGTGTTCGGCAGCTTCAGCCGCGTCGTTCTGCGCAACTCGCTACCGGGCATTCTCTCGACCGCGATCTTCTCATTCCTGCTCGCCTGGAACGACTACCTGGTCGCCGTTGTGTTCCTGAGATCCGACCAGAACTACACCCTCCAGATCGGGCTGCAGACCTTCTTCCAGCAGAACCAGACCAACTGGGGCCTGGTCATGGCCGTCGCCGTCATCATGATGCTGCCACCGGTGATCATCTTCTCGGTACTCAACAAGTACTTCAGCGTCGGCGGCATCGGCGGCTCGCTTGCCGGCAAATAGCTCGGGCGAACTCTTCACGGCGACCATTCGTGCAGCGGTCGACCGGATCATCCCGGCCGACCGCTGGCCGGGCGGATGGGACGGTGGCGTCGCAGTCTATGTCGATCCGGAGAACCCGGATCTCGGCTGGGCGGCGCCCTCGCTGCGCTGGCTGAACGCGACCCTCGATGCGGCTGCGCGCGCAGTCGGCGTCGACTCGTTCGCCGCACTGGCCGAACAGCGGCAGGATGCGATCCTGGCCGCCCTCGAGACGACCTCGCCCGATGCGGACGGCGACGCGGAGACCGGCGACACCGTTGACCCTGCGGCCGGCGCGGCTCACTTCGCCGCACTGCGCCGCATCTGCTGGGAAGGTTTCTACGCGGCATCCGACCGACATCGGCCGATCGGGCTGGAGATGGTCGGATTCCGTGCCGTGCCGGACGGGGTTACGCCCGTCGAGCCGGACCCGATCGAAGGGCTGCGCCCGGAACAGGTGCGAGCCGGCTACGACGCGATCGTGATCGGGAGCGGGCCCGGCGGCGGCGTCGCCGCGGACACGCTGACCAAGGCCGGCAGGACCGTCCTGCTGATCGAACGCGCACTCCCACTGCCGAACGCCGCACTGCGCGGCGACCACCTGCACGGCAAGCGCAACGCCGTCTACTGGCCGTCGGCAGGCCCGGGTCTCGGCCATCCACGGCTGGCCCACCTGCCGGACGGCGAAGACCGCGTCATCGACGGCACGGGCGACGCATCGCTGTACGGCCTCAACGCGATGGTCTTCGGGGGCGGCACCCGGCTGTGGCAGGGCATGGCGTGGCGGTTCCTGCCGCAAGACTTCGAGATGAAGAGCCGATATGGAAACCCTGACGGCGCCAGCCTGGTCGACTGGCCGATCGGGTATGACGAGCTGGAGCCGTACTACACCCGGGCGGAACGGGAACTCGGTGTCTGCGGCGCGGAAGGCGACCTGACCTCGCGTACGCCGCGCTCGGCCGGCTATCCGATGCCGCCGATGCCCACCGAGCCTGCACGCGAACGCCTCGGCGCCGCCGCGGAGAAGCTCGGCTGGGGCTGGGGACCGATCCCGCTGGCCATCAACAGCGTTCCGCACGACGGCAGGCCCGCCTGCGTGCTGTGCCCACAGTGCGTCGGCCATGCCTGCCCGGTCAATGCCAAGAACGGGTCGAACAACACCTTCATCCCCCGCGCTGTCGCGACCGGACTGTGCGACGTGCTGTACGATGCCGAGGTCATCCAGGTGCGCGACGGTGCGAGCACGGCCGGGGTGACGATCATGGCCTCCGCGTCGAGCACGCCAACCGAGATCGAGGTGAACGCCGACGTCGTCGTGGTGTCCGCCGGGGCCGTCGAGACGCCGCGGCTGCTTCTGGCCAGCGGCATCGGCAACGATCAGCTCGGCCGGAATCTGCATGACCACCGCTTCGTCACCGTGCTCGGCACCATGGACGAAGCCGTCAAACAGTACATCGGTCCCGGCCACTCCGTCGCGACACTGGACCATGTGCACGGCCGGAGCATTCCGTGGGGCGGCGGCGTGATCGTCGACCTGATGAGCCTGCTGCCGCTGACCTCGGCGTCACACCCGGCATCGACGGGTTCAGGGCCGGGCGTGCCGTTGTGGGGCGCGGGGCACAAGGAGTGGATGCGCGGTGAACGCTCACACGCGTTCGGCGTGTTCGGCATGGGGCAGGAGATCCCGATGGCCTCCTCACGGGTCGCGCTCGCGCCGGACATCCACGACCGCTGGGGCAAACCGGCGGCGGCATTGCGCAAAGACGTGCACTGGGCGTCGGTCGAAGTCGAGGACGGCCTGGCGAGGCAGGGGGCGGCCTGGCTGCACGCCGCAGGTGCCCGCGACATCCGTCGTCAACTCGACACCGTCACCGCATCGGCGGCCGGCGAACATTCCAGCGGCACTGCGCGGATGGGTACGTCCCCCGAATTCTCCGCGACCGATGCCTACGGCCGCGTTCACGGAGCGAAGCGCATCGTCGTCTGCGACGCGTCACTGCATCCGACGAACGGAAGCGTCAACCCGACTTTGACCATCGTCGCGAATGCGATGCGCATCTCGGACCGCCTCGTGCAGGACTGGCCTACGTAGCACCGTCGATCGCCGTTCACGGCATTGCGGTCGCCGGCCAACGTCACTGCGGCTTCCCGGTGCGCGCGGACTGCGCCTCGCCGCAAACCACAAGGCGGCGCGCGACGGCAGAAGTCATATCCCGCGAGCGTCAGTTTTCCTGATATGTTTATGCATACAACAAATCATCAAGAAAGCTGAAGGATCACCATGGCTGCACAACCCACTCGTGAAGACAAGTTCTCCTTTGGCCTGTGGACCATCGGCTACAACGGCACCGACCCGTTCGGTGGCCCGACCCGCCCGCCGCTCGACGTCGTCGAGGCCGTCGACAAGCTCAACGAGCTCGGCGCATATGGCCTGACCTTCCACGACGACGACCTGTTCGCATTCGGGTCGACGGATACCGCGCGACAGAAGCAGATCGACCGCCTAGGGCAGGCACTCGCCGACACCGGAATCGTCGTACCGATGATCACCACCAACCTGTTCAGCGCGCCGGTCTTCAAGGACGGCGGATTCACCTCGAACGACCGCTCTGTGCGCCGCTTCGCGCTGCGCAAGGTGCTGCGCAATCTCGACCTCGCCGCGGAGCTCGGCGCGAAGACGTTCGTGATGTGGGGCGGGCGCGAGGGTGCAGAATACGACTCGGCCAAAGACATCCGGGCGGCGCTCGAGCGGTATCGCGAGGCCGTCAACCTGCTCGGCGACTACGTCACCGACAAGGGCTACGACATCCGCTTCGCGATCGAGCCGAAGCCGAACGAGCCGCGCGGCGACATCCTGCTGCCGACGCTCGGGCATGCGCTCGCATTCATCACGACGCTCGAACGGCCGGAACTCGTGGGCATCAACCCGGAGGTCGGCCACGAGCAGATGGCCGGGCTGAACTACGCAGCCGGCATTGCACAGGCGCTCTACCAGGGCAAGCTGTTCCACATCGACCTGAACGGTCAGCGCGGCATCAAGTACGACCAGGACCTCGTCTTCGGCCACGGCGACCTGCAGAACGCGTTCGCGCTCGTGGACATCCTCGAGAACGGCGGACCCCAAGGCGGCCCATCCTACGACGGCCCGCGCCACTTCGACTACAAGCCGTCGCGCACCGAGGACGTCTCCGGCGTCTGGGACTCCGCGGCCGCGAATATGCGCACCTACCTGCTGCTCAAGGAGCGTGCAGCCGCGTTCCGTGCCGACCCGGAGGTTCAGGAGGCGCTTGCCGCCTCCCGCGTGCCTGAGCTGTCGGTGCCGACGCTCGGCGCAGGCGAGTCGTACGACGACCTGCTGGCCGATCGCAGCGCATTCGAGGACTTCGACGCAGACTCGTACTTCGGCGCGAAGGGCTTCGGCTTCGTCCGCCTGCAGCAGCTCGCCCTCGAGCATCTGCTCGGCGCGCGAAGCTGAGCAAGTGGTCGAGTAGTGAGGCGCTGGTCGAGTAGGCCGCCCGCGGCCGTATCGAGACCAACGAGCGTATCGAGACCGCGTCACCAGGTCTCGATGCACTCGCTAGCGCTCGTTACTCGACCACCAGCAGCGCTCGCTGCTCGACCACCAGCACGCAAGGAGTACAGATGACACTCGTCGCCGGTGTCGACTCGTCGACCCAGAGCTGCAAGATCGTGATTCGGGATGCCGCTACCGGCGCACTCGTGCGCTCCGGTCGTGCGGCGCACCCGGAGGGCACGGAGGTTGACCCAGCAGCGTGGTGGGATGCCCTGCTCGCCGCCATCGCGGATGCCGGCGGGCTCGATGGCGGTGGGCCCGATGGTGCCGGATCCAAAAGTGCGCGATCCAACAGTGCCGGATCCAACAGTGCCGGATCCAACAGTGCCGAGTCCAACCGGGTCAGCGCGATCTCGGTGGCCGGGCAGCAACACGGCATGGTGGTGCTGGATGTCACGGGTCGCGTCATCCGCCCCGCCCTGCTCTGGAATGACACACGCAGCGCTCAGGCCGCGCTCGATCTGATCGGCGAGGTCGGTGCGGATGAATACGCGCGCCGCACCGGGACCGTGCCGGTCGCATCCTTCACCGCGGCCAAGCTGCGCTGGCTGCGCGACGCCGAGCCGGAGAACGCGGCTCATGTTGCCGCGGTTGCCCTCCCCCACGACTGGCTGACCTGGCGATTGCGCGGTTACGGCCCGGTCGACGAGAGCCCGCTCGGTCCGGTGCTGGAAGAGTTGACGACCGACCGATCCGATGCGAGCGGAACCTCCTATTGGAGTCCGACGACCGGCGGCTACGACCGCGACCTGCTCATACGTGCACTGGGGCACGACGCCATCGTGCCGCGCGTGCTCGAGCCGGGTGAACGCGCGGGTGTGACCGCCGCGTTCTCTGCATCCGACACCCGTCCCGCATCCGTCGGTCACCCGACATCCATCGACGCTGCACGGTCACAAAACGACGGACTTTCTTCGCGACATGCCGATCACGCTGCGCGACACGCCGTTGCCGGCAGAGAATCTCCGTCGTTTTCAATACCGGCCGGGATCGTCGTGGGGGCGGGGGCCGGCGATAACGCGGGGGCCGCGCTCGGTCTGGGGGCGGCATCCGGCGACGTGATCGTCTCGATCGGCACGAGCGGCACCGTTTTCGCGGTCACCGAGCAACCGACGCACGACGGAACGGGTGCCGTTGCGGGTTTCGCGGACGCGTCCGGACTGTTCCTGCCCCTCATCGCGACGCTCAACGCCGCACGCGTGCTCAGTTCGATCGCGGGCGTGCTCGACGTTGACCATGACGGGCTCGCGCGGCTGGCCCTCGAAGCGGATGCCGGTGCCGGCGGCGTCGTGCTCGTCCCGTATTTCGAGGGCGAGCGCACCCCCAATCTTCCGGATGCGACAGCGAGCTTCCACGGGCTGACGCTCGCTTCGGGCACACGGGCAAATATCGCGCGCGCCGCAATCGAGGGTATGCTCTGCGGGCTCGCGGATGGGCTCGACGCCGTGCGCGCGGTCGGTGTGCGCGAGCAACGGCTGCTCCTCATCGGCGGTGCAGCGCAGAATCCGGCGGTGCAGGCGATCGCGGCGCAAGTCTTTGACGCGCCTGTGATCATCCCTGCACCCGGCGAATATGTCGCGGACGGTGCCGCCGTACAGGCTGCGTGGGCACTGACCGGTGCGCGCCCAGCGTGGCCGCTTGCGATCGCCGCACAGCCCGCGCACGACTTCCGCCCGGTCATCCGGGAGCAGTATGCGCGCCACGCGGCGCAGGTGGCCACCGCAACGGTCGCGACTCGGCACTTCACCTGACTATCCCATCGTCGACAAGTCCGGATCCTTGCCACACCCCCGATTGCAGTGAACGCAGAAGCCCTACGTGCCACTATCTGGTTCTCCATGCATGTAGCGAGCTTTCCCAGCCCTCTAGAGCGGAACTAGGCCGCCCGCACGATGTGACTTCACCGCGCCAAACACCATCGCAAGGGTGTTCAGATTATCTCGCCCGCTACAAACAGGAATACGCTTCTCTGCCACCGCGCTTGCGAATTCGTGAAGCGTACCTCGCCTCTCTTCGAACTGAAGTTCCCTCAGCGGCACGTCCATTTCATTCCCGTTGCGTTCGATCGCACCGTCGAGATATACGGAGTCATCGATATAGTGCGCGTAGAACTTTACCCGGTTTGCGATCCACGTCACACAACCTCGATCGCCTTCGATAGTCCAGCTGCCGTCCCAGCTTGTCAGTGGACCACGCTCGCACCATGACCCTTGATAGTTTATGGTTGCTCCGGCTGCACAGCGGAATTCAACGTTTGCACACGCATTACCTTGGAACGGACTCCACGATGGGTTGAAGCTGTGTGCATATACTTCTGTCGGTTCAACTCCCAGCACCGCACGCATCAGGTCAAAATGGTGAATCGCCATATCGACAATCAATGGTTCATCCATTGACAATCGAAACCCGGTGAATGACGGTGCAGCACCAAATCGGACGCTCACCCTCTCAACGGCCCCAACGGCTTTACGCTCGTTCACCAGCCAAGCTACCGTCGCTGCCGCCCGCTTGAACCGATAGTTCTGCGCAGCCATAACGACACAATTTTTGCGATCGGCTTCGCTCACGATCGTTGCTGCCTCGTCTAGCGTCGGGGCCAGAGGCTTCTCAACGAGACACGCGAGGCCATTTTCAATCGCTTCAAGCGCCACATCTAGATGTGCACTCGGAGGCACGGTGATGAGCACCGAGTCCACATCCGTCACACGAGATAAGCACTCGGACAACGATGCGAATACCATGCCGGCATTGACTGCACCACTCCCAACCGCCCAGGCGCGGGCGCTCTCGTCGTTATCGACCACAGCCACCAATTGGACGTCATCGGATCCTGCCAGGATCTGCATCCACCCTCGGCCCCAAAAACCCAAGCCCACCTGCACGATTTTCATCACGGTATCCCACGCCCTCCTTAACTCTTCACTTTCATCCGTCGACTGTTCTGCTGCGAGCGATATACGAGGTGCCGCATCCGACCGGGTGACCTGAGGCGGAGAAGAACGATAGACAAAACAATCACGATGCCGAAGGCAAACTGCGTATAGAACCCGGAGAGCCCGCTCGTGACAATCCCGGTGTTGATGAAGGCCACCGTCAGCGCACCGACAAAGGCGCCGGCCACGGTGCCAACTCCTCCGACAAGTGGGGTCCCGCCCACGAAAACTGCGGCCAATGCAGGTAGCTGGAGGCCATCTCCAGCGGACGGATAAAAATTCGAGTTTACGAGTGTCGTCAAGATCCCCACTACGCCGGCACATGCGCCAAGCAAGAGAAAGCTCCCGAGTTTCACGCGTGCAACAGAAATCCCTGTGCTTTCGGCTGCCCCGCTGTTATCACCGACTACCATCACGTGAGCACCGAATCTGCGGCGCGAGTATACGACCAGACAAATCGCGGAAATCAGCACTGCCCATAGCGCTTGAGCCGGAATGGGCCCAAGCATGCCGGTCGCGGCCTTGACGAGGCCGTCATCACTGATCTGTTGGACACCTATTCCATTACCGTCCGCTAAGACGTTGACCAAGCCATCCCACAGATAAAACATGCCGAGTGTTACCACAAACGACGGGAGTCCCGCATATGCAACGAGTAATCCGCTTACTCCCTCGGCAGCAATCCCTATCGCAATCGCAACGAGCATTCCAATGGCCACCGGCGCCCCAAGATCCACTAGCTTCGCGAACCCGAATGAAGAGACTGTGAGAACGGACGCGAACGATAGATCTATTTCACCCGAGACGATGACGAACACTAAGCCAACGGCGAGAATCGCGTACTGCGGAAAGGTCGTAGCGATCGCGCTGTATATCTGTGTATTGAACCAAACTTGCGGATTTGCAATAGCAAACCCGGCCAGCATAATGAGGAAGAACACGATCGCGCTGGTGAACTCGCGGTGCTCGCTAACGACATGTCCGAACTTGCGCACTGTGACGGTCGTTGTGGCGTCCAAGCTGATCGTGTCTTCGACTCGCGTCAGGCTCTTAGCGTCTTTCATGATCTCGCCGCCGATTCCATAAAATTGACGAGCTCGCTCAGCGTGATTTCGCTTCGCGTAAATCTTCGGAGGATGCGACCACGATCTAAAACGATAAATGCGTCACCCACCTCGTATGCGTCTGATACGTTGTGCGAAATCAGTAGCACGCCGAGCCCCCGCTTCGCCGTGGTCTTTACCAGCTGCAGTACATGCTTACTCTGCGTCAGGGATAGTCCGGTTGTTGGTTCATCGAGGATCATCACGCTTGTGCCGAAGAGGGACGCCCTCCCAATCGCGATTCCCTCTCGTTCGCCGCCTGACAGGTTTCGTACCTTTGAATGAACCGACAGGACCTGTGACCGGAAACCTATGTCTCGCAGGAGGGCTTCGGTTTGGCGATTTTGCTCTTTTGTATTGATGAAGCCGAGCCGGCCAACGAGCTCTCTGCCCATAAAGACGTTCTGCGCGACCTTTTGGTTTTCGGCCAGTGCTTTGTCTTGGAAAACGGTCTCGATGCCACATCGTCTAGCTACGCGCGGCTTCCAATCCGGTCGAACAGATCCTCTGAACCGAACGCTGCCGCGATCAGGGCGCGTCACACCTGTCAGTACACGGACGATACTGGACTTTCCTGCGCCATTATCGCCGAGAAGGCAAAGCACACGCCCACTCGTGATGCTCAGATCGATATCAGTCAGCGCCGTCACACCGCCGTATCGGACATGGACCTCTTCTAGAGCCAAGAGCTCGGTCCCGGTCGCTTCGTCTGTCGTCAATAGTCCATCCTTGTGCCACATAGCCAATTAGTTGCTTTTGCACACGTGTCAACTCGGCTTCTTTGGCGCTCTTGGGGCGCCATTAGCCAAGGCTGCTCACTTCACGCGACAATTCCCGCCCTAATTTGGGGGAGAAGCGGCTTCACGTTCTTTTCTGTAATGAAGCCGTGAGCAGTATCGACGTCTAGACCTGCAAAGCCGTCCCCGCCCCAGCGCTTTCGCATGCACAGGTTAAGTACGGGAAGGTAGCCCTGTAGAAATGGCTGCTGGCTTGCAACCATCTGCGCCCAGCCCTGCTGAAGCATCGTGACGACCCCAGGGATCGCGTCAAACCCAATCACCGCAACGTCCCCGGCCTTACGTCCGGCGGCCTTCAGGTAGACGGAGGCCTCACCTACCCACTGTCCACCAGACAGAGACATAACTTTGGCATCTGGGTATTTCGACAGCGCGCCTGATACGACGCCCGTCTGTGAGGCAGGGTTCCCGCCAGACGATATATCCAGGACCAGTTTCACAACGTTAAGTCCGGCCTTGCTGAACGCATCCGCTACGCCGTTATCACGGGGGGCGTTACCAGGGACATTGAAGAACCCGAAGACAATGGCTCTGTCACCAGCCTTCAGATTGAACTCTTTGATCGCCTCGTTACCGAGGCCGAGCCCTTCGTTGTACTGGTCTGCTCCAACGTAACCGGATCCAAACTCAGCCCGAACCTTCGGGACGTCTGTGTTGCAATATTCGACATATATGCCAGCTTCTTCGGCCTGCTGAGCTAGCGGCATCAGTGCTTCGTCGCCTGGTTGACCCATCATCGCAATGCCGTCTGGCTTCGCAGCTATGGCTTCACGAAATTGACTGACAAACTTCGACACATCCCAGTCGGAGTAGACCGTTGTGATGTTGCAGCCCAGGTCGGTCGATGCTTGCTTGTAGCCATTGACAACAACGCGCCCGAATTGGTCGCCGGCCGGGCCACCACCAAAAGTATAAAGCCGAATATCTCGGGCCCACGTTGCGCCCATACCCGCCGCGCCGGCTGCAGGTTTTGCAGTGTTGGCCCCTTTCTCTGATGACGTGCATCCCGCGAGCAAGCCACCCGCTGCGGCAACGCCAACCGTGGAGAGAAGCTGTCGACGGCCAAACGGCCGTCCCTCTTGAACCACTCCTGATCGCATTTCCAATCACCTCATGCTTTTTCGTGTACTGTTCCGGTCTCTCGCAGTCTCACCTGTGCGCTATCCCCATAGGCTCTCCTCAACCTCACGCATCCGCGCGATCGACTCATTTGTGTACTTGTCGAGGAAGTCCTGGTGTCCACCTTCAGCCATTACTCGGAACGGATCCGCTGAACCTGGCAGAAGTTCGAAAGTCAGATACCCGGCGAACCCGATCTCGTCCAGCGCCTTGAGCACCGGTCGGAAATCGGCGTGCCCATAGCCCGGCGCCGCCCTGTTGGTGTCCGCTAAATGCACGTGGTTCAGAAACGCGCCGGCATCCTTGTAAGCATCAGCCACCGATCTTTCCTCGATGTTCATATGGAACATGTCCCCATGTACTCCGCCATTATCAATTTCACACGCCTGTAAGAATGCAACAGCTTGATCGAGACGGTTGATGAAGTAGGTCTCGTACCGGTTCCACGCCTCAAGCGTGATGTCGACCCCTTCAGACGCGGCGTGGTTCGCGATCGCACGTACCCCCTCGATTGCCCAGTCGCGTTCCTCTGCTCGAGATGACGTAGGCCCTACTTTCCCCACTGGGGCTGGCCCCACGATGATTACGGGTGCGCCTACCGCTGACGCGAAGTCTGCGACGTTACGGCCATAATCGATCGCCTTGCGCCTCACGCTCGCTTCTGGGTGAGTCAGATCTCTTTCTTCGCCAGACCAAACGCTACATATGGAACTAACGGCAATCCCGTACTCATCCCGCAAGTTATTAACTTCGTCTACCGAGTAGCGGTCAGGCTCTCCCACCAGTTCGATCGCGTCGTACCCAGCAGCAGCAACGCGAGCAAAGCTCGAGGCAACGTCCTCTTTGTAGTAAACCAACGCATTGTATGAATACCGAAATTTCTTCATGGTCGTCATCCGCCCCTTAGAATCCAGTTGAAATAAAGTGATGTATGAAGTTGTGTAGGAGGTCGCCGGGGCCTGCGCTAATTAGCGGCCCCGAGAAACTGGCGCACTACTGCAATCGCCGCGCGGCAGTTCGCATCTTTTTCTCGAGCCGATACGCCAAGCGACCGGACGTCATACGGATTCCCCGCAGCGGGCAGGTACTCCATGGCCACGGAACCCGCATAATTCATCTGTTCGAGAGCGGCAAATATTGCTCTGAAGTCGAGGTGCCCCTGGCCTGGGGGTCGCCGGTTACTGTCAGCAAGCTGCACATGCCACAATCTGTCTTTTATGGTAGACAGGGTCGGCACTGGGTCAGGCTCCTCAATGCTCATATGAAATGTATCCAGCATTACGCCGACATCTTGTGAGCCCGTCGCTTCTGCGAGAGAGTGCGCGGCAGTTACCGTATTGACCAGGTACGTTTCATACCGGTTCAGTGCTTCGACGACGAGCCGAACATTGCTGCCGCTAATCCGAGCCGCAATGCGCGCCAGAGACTCAGCTGCATTGCCTAACTCGCTCTGACGTGAGCTGATCGGCGAAGTGCGACCAACCGCAGTCGGCACGACTATCACAACTCCAGACCCAAAGGATGACATAAGCTCTGCGCATCTGACGACGTAGTCTTGGGCCTGAGTACGTACGGACGAATCCGGGTGGGAAAGATCTCTATCTGGTGAATACAGCCCACAAATTGACGGTACTTCGAGCTCACGAGATCGAAGATCCGAGAGATCCTTCGCGCTGAAGCCATCTGGCTCCCCCGCCAACTCGATCCCGTCGTACCCCAGACGCTCGAGCCGCTCCACAGTGTCAGATAGTGGCTCGCGTCCAAATATCCACTGGCTAGCAGTTAGATGCGGTTTCATGTGCATTGTTTTGCAGCTCCTTTTAGTAATTAGGAATCTTCGTAAAGGCGTAACCGGTTGATCGACAGTTTCACAACGATTCAACGCACTTCACCTTCAGACACCACCAGCGGGCGTAGCGTCCTCAGAGCGATTCCCAGCCCCGTTTTGACACGGTCTTCAGATCCACTCCAAACGGGATCTTCGTGCTCTACCGACAGCACACCATTGAAGCCGCCTTCATACAGAAGATCGACATAGCGGCGCCAATCGACTTGACCAAGGCCGGGTATGCGATAGCGCCACCATCCGACGTCCCATGGTGTAGCTCGTCCTATTGCCTTGCCAGGCCATCCGTAGCGGTTTCGCCTGCCCTTGAATAGTTCGATATCTTTAGCCTGGGCGTGCGGGACACGTGAAATATAGGGCGACAGGACTTTGATCGGGTCAATGCCCATCCACAGCAAGTGGGATGGGTCAAAGTTCAGATACAAACCGAGGTCGAACATCCACTCCCACAGCTCTGGGGAGTATGCGAGGTTGCCGGGGTATCCATCTGGATGCCAGCCTTCCATCACGCAATTTTCGATAATGATCGACACTCGGCGCTCTCCTGCATAGTCAACGAGCGGGCGAAAGTACCTTTCCGCGAGGACCAGGTTCTCTGAAACCGTTTTGGTCCAGTCGCGACCGATGAACGTCCCAACGTATGGCACGCCCAGCGAAGATGCAGCATCGACTACAGACTTCAGATGGGCATGTATCGCGTCTTGCCGTGCCAGGTCCGGATGCAGATTGTTTTCGTAGTAGGCGAGCGCCGATATTTCCAGCCTGAGATCTGCGATTAGGGCTTTGGCGCTATCTAACGCAGCGGGATCGGACACTGCGATGTGCGAGGCCTCGAACTCGCGTCCACCGACCGACGGCCACGCCGCGACCTCAAGGGCTTCATACCCGGCCCCGGCTGCCCATGCGGCAACTTCGTGTAGCGATAGGTCAGGAAAACAGGCGGTGACCATCCCGATCTTCATTGCTGCACTCCTTGCATGTCCGGCTCGTGCCATTTCCAGACGTTCGGAGAAGTAAGGACGTCATCCTTTGCGTCCTTCGCCGCACACGCCATCGCTATGAGAGTCGCCACCCACATCTCACCGTAGATGTCATTTCCAACGTGGGGGAGAGAAGCGTCTTGATAGGGCAAAACGGAGTCGAACTCGACAGGATCAGTTACAGCCGTCTTCGGCATACTGTTGTTCTCCTTGACTCATCTGATTGACTCATCTGAAACATTGGCTTGGGACGTGGCTGGATTATGCGCATTCATGTGCAACCGCGCGCGTTTTTTCGGTAGCACGCACCGGTAACGCAAGTCGGCGCCTGGCCGCGCATGGGTAGGCCCAGCGAACACCACGGTCGATGAATGGCATCACGCCCATCGGGAACGCTCTGCCCAAACCGCGATTTCGCCACGCTGAACCTCTCCACGAACACGACCGATGGCGGAGTGAAAGTCAGCGGCAGGGTGGTAAGTTCCCGCGTTGCCACACAACGGTCCAGACGATGCACGCCACCCGAAGACCTTTCGCTGCAACACTCCAGCAAATTCATATTATACATATATGCACTAGGTGTAAAGACTCTAGTCATATTCACTCTGTATTCGAGCTACCGGACACGGTTTACTGATCGAGTGCCTGAGCCCATCTCCATCGCCGCTCAAACGCTGGGCAAGAGGGTTCGCGAACACCGACAACAGCTCGGAGTGAGCCAAGAGACGCTGGCGGAACTCTCGGGTGTGCACTGGACCTTCATCGGCCAGGTCGAGCGCGGAATGCGCAACCTCAGCCTGCACAACATCGTGAAGATCGCGGATGGACTCGGAGTGGACCCGGCCGTCCTCGTCCGCGGCATAGAGGCACGGGACATCCCCCGTTCGGACCCGCCGAAGGAGAGCGCCGCGAGCCGGATCCGCCGCCAGCGGACGACGTCAGAATGAAGACGGCCTGGCGCACTCGACGGCACAGCCAGAGCTGGACGAACGCCTAGGCGCCGGCGGATGGGCCGCCGAGGAACGGGGCTACGAAGCGACCGAAGGCCGACGCCGTGCGCTCGGCCACCTCGGCGAACGGCGCATCCCACACCGCCTGATTGAAGATCTCGACCTCGATGTCGCCGGCGTAGCCGGCAGCCAGCACCGCGCGCGTGATCGGACCGAAGTCGATGTGCCCATTGCCCATCATGCCGCGCGCCAGCAGCAGATCGGCTGGCAGCGGGGTGATCCAATCGCAGACCTGATAGCCGGCGATGCGGCCGAGCCGTCCCGCGCGCGCGAGCTGTTCGTCGAGCCGCGGATCCCACCAGACGTGGAACGTGTCCACCACGACACCGACCGAGGGGCCGAACTGCTCAGCGATATCGATCGCCTGCCCTAGCGTGGAGACGACTGCGCGATCGGCGGCATACATCGGATGCAGCGCCTCGATCGCGAGCGTGACTCCGGCGGCCGCCGCATCCGCTTCGAGTTCGCCGATGGCATCGCGCACCCGCTCGCGAGCACCGGGAAGATCGCGTGATCCGTCGGGCAGCCCGCCTGCGACAAGAACGAGCACAGCCGCGGAGCCTGCCGCCCCGGCCGCGACCAGCGCCGCAGTCTCATCGATCGCACGTCGGTTGTCATCGATGGCTGCAGTGCGACGCTCACCGTGCAGCGCGGTGAAGAATCCGCCGCGGCACAGGCTCGAGACGCGCAGGCCCGAGTCGCCAACGCGCCGACCCGACTCATCGAGTCCGAGCGCAGCGACCGGCTCGCGCCACAGGCCAATGCTGTCGATGCCGGCGGCTGCGGCCGCCTCAAGCGCTTCAGCGAGCGTCGCGCGTTTGATCGTCGCCTGGTTCAACGACAGGCGCGGATGCGCACTCATGCGGTCACTCCGCTCTGAGCTAGCAGGCGGTTCCAGCGTGCCGCAGCCAGTTCCGGTCGCTCGAGGGCACCGGAATCGTTGGCCAGTCTCACTATTTCCGACAGGTGCGGCAGGCTCCGTGCCGATTGCAGGCCGCCCACCATGCCGAACGCATCCTGATGACCGTTCAGCCAGGACAGGAACGCGATGCCCGTCTTGTAGTAGAAGGTCGGCGCGGCGAAGATCTGCCGGGAGAGCGCTTCGGTCGGGCCGAGGATGCGGTAGTGGGCATCCCGGTCGCTGCGATCGAGCGCCTGGATGGCGGCGGAGGCGTTCGGCGCGACCGCCGCGAACGCTCCGAGAAGGGCGTTCGAGTACGACCCGCCGGTCGAGTTGCGGGCACCGGCGAGCCTATCGAGGCCCAGCGAACTGGTCTGGATCCGCTCGTTCCTCGCTACTGGACCGACGAGGGCGTCGCCCGCGATCAGACCGACATAGTTGAAGTCGTCGCCGGTGAACATGGCTGTGGTGCCGGGCAGCCGAGTGCGCAGCGCGATCTCGGCGGACGCATCCAGCAGACTCATCTTGATGCCGAACACCTTCGCCGCATTCGCCTCGACGATCCGGACGACGGCGTCCGATGCCTCCGCTACCGAGCGCGACCCGAAATAGCCCGCGAGCGCCGGGTCGAATGCCCCACCCAGCCAGTGCAGGATGACCGGGGCGCCCGCGTGCGCGAGTACCGCACCGTAGACGCGCTCGTAGTCCGCGGCGGTTTGCGCGGCGCGCGCGAGGTGCCGCGAGGCCGCTGATGAAACCGTCGACACGCTGTTGCATCGCAAGCAGCGGAGTAGCACTTCCCAACACCAAGCAGCGACGATAGCCGAGTTTCACAATGTCCCGCGCAAGCTGACGCGCACCTTCCTGGTTGTCGAATGCGACCGTCTCGAACGGCAAATCTGATCGGCTGATCAGCACGACCCGCCCGCCCGTGCTCTCATACCGCCGCAGTTCGTCGGTCAGGCTGTCGTCCGTTGACGGCTTCAGGTAGCCCGTGCCGGCAAGGATTATCGCGCGCGGTTGTTCCCGCGTATCTCCCTGACAAGTTCCAACTCCCGCTCGACTTGCCGATCGGTTACCGCGATCGACACCCGGAGGCCCATTGTCTCTGCCTGGCGCATGATCGCAGCGGCCACGGCCGAGAAGTACGGATCCGAGATGCCGCTGATCACCAGAGCGATGGTGCGTGAACTTCCACGCGCGACGGCTTGTGTGGAGAGGTTCGGCGTGTAGCCCAACTCGGCCGCGGAGGCGAGCACACGCTCACGGTAGCTCTCGTTCACCTTTCTGGCGCTGCCATTCAGCACACGCGACGCTGTCGGCTGAGACACGCCGGCATGGCGGGCGACATCGCCAAGGGTGGCAGGCCTGCGCGGGCTGCTCTCGCCTGGTCTGTCGCTCACGCGAGCAGGATATCGCGCGATGGCCCCACTCCGGTTCAACGGCTCGGTCGTTGCGACCGGGAGACCACCCGATGTCCCAGCGAGATGCCAGGCCTCAGAAGCCCCTGCGCAAGCCGCCAGCCGTTGCCCGGTCAGGCGTTCTCGAGCTCGGCGATCATGATCTTCTTCTGGCTCATCATCACGCCGATCTGTTCGGGACGTCGGGTCAGGTCGGCCATGTTCTCCGGGATGATCTGCCAGCTGACGCCGAACCGGTCCTTGCACCAGCCGCACTGCTCCGCCTCGGGCACGTGCGACAGCTTCGACCAGTAGCGGTCGATCTCCGCCTGATCCGCACACGAGACAACGAACGAGATCGACTCGTTGAAGGTGAATATCGGTCCACCGTCGAGGCAGACGAAGTCCACCCCATTCAACGTGAATTGACCGTTGAGCACCTTGCCGGACATGCCCCTGAAGTGTTCGTCGAGTGCCTCGTCGGGATACTCGACGATCGTGCCGACGCGCGAATTCGGGAACACCTCTGCATAGTACGCCATCGCTTCGCGCGCCTGGTCGTCGAACCACAGGCATGGCTGGATGGGTGAGAGCTGAGCCATTTCAGAACCTCCATGTTCGTCCATTGCTTTCGTGCAGTTCTAACGCAGACGGGCGACGTTGGCAACCGTGTAGTTCGTTGACAGGCGCAGCGCGGCCACGCGCCATTTCTCCCACGGTGCGCCCGATAATCGGGCGCGAGGCGGCAGAAATGGCGCGTGGCAACCCGAGACGCCGAGAGCCACCTCAGATCCCGCGCGCCCGACCGGCAGCTTCGGCAGCGGATGCGGCGGCTCGACGACGTCGACGACGTTCGCCACGAGGCGGAACCGGTCCCGCATGTCCGACAGTGCGACGACGACGGCGGGACCCGCATCCGCGGTGAAGACCAGACGAACCGGGTCGTCCTTGCCGCCGATGCCGAGCGGGTGGATCTCCAGCGTCGGCTTTGCACTGGACAGACTCGGACACACCTCGAGCATGTGTGCGCCGAGGATCAGCTCGCCGCCGGGCGTCAGGTCGTAGGTGTAGTCCTTCATCAGGCTGGCGCCGCCGGGCAACCCGGCGGCCATCACCTTCGCCGCGCGCATCCAGGTTGCGACCTTCGCGGCGACACCCGGTTGCCTCCTACAGTCCCGGGCGATAGGAACTCCTCGCGCGTTTCATCCCTGTCAAACCTCCACGATGCCTTGGATCACAGCTGTGGCTGTCGCATTGATCTTCGCCCTCCCTGATCGTCGGTTTCTCAACGCTCTCGTCAGCGTCCCAGAAGCTCCGGGTGCAATTCAGTCGAAACGACGGTGCGAGCCAGTATCCGCCCCGATTTGATCACGATGCGATCCTCCGACGATTGCGCCATTGCCTGCTCCAACGATTCACCTTTGATCGCCAGTAGATCCGCGGGGAATCCGACCGCCACTTCGACGGAGGGAAGGCCCATCACGGCACGCGCGCACGAGGACACGCTCGCATATGCTTCGAGGGTGCGCAAATGCGCAGCCGAGACCAGAAGTGATGCGGTTTCCATCGCATCGATCCTGCCCATTGGGTTGAACGGGTCTCGCCAATTGTCGCTTCCGCCGGCGACGGTGACGCCCGCATCAATGAGAGTCCTCACCGCCGTCAAGCCGCGCGGCTTCTTGGTCACAGACTCACGTCCCTGCAGGTAGAGGTTGGTCTGCGGAAGGGTTATGACACCGACGCCTGCGTCCGCAACAGCCCGTGCAGTAGCGGACGCAGTTTCACGATCCTGCACACCCAGGCTGACACAGTGCGATGCAGTCACGGGCAGAGCGAATCCTGTAGTACACACCATGTCAGCCAGTGAGCGCAAGACCAGCATCTGCGGATCCGTCGTCTCATCCAGGTGCAGGTCCATGCCTTTTCCGTAGGCACGCGCCACGGCCATCAATTCGACCAAGGAGCCGACTCGGTCATCTTCGAGCGCCGGACATCCTCCAACGATGTCGGCTCCAGCAGACATGGCCTGATCGAGTAGTTCGCGGCCCACGACGCCACTTGGCCCGCTCACGTCTTTGGAGAGCGCGACAACCTGGACGTCAACGATACCCTGCAGTCTTTCGCGCACCTCGACCAGTGCGTCGACTCCGCGCATGCCTACGCCAACGCCACAATCGACATGTGTCCTCACGGCCGTGTAGCCATGGGTCACCGCCGCCGTGAGTGCGGCAAGGGCTCTGCGCCCGATATCTTCCGGCGTCATCGAGTCGTAGGCAGCTTCGATCGCCTCAATTGCACCGGCGAGGTCACCGGTCACATTGGGAACGCGTGCCGCGACGAGCGCTTTGTCGAGGTGAGCGTGTGGTTCGACCGGAGAGGGGAGCAGAACGTAGCCGCTCAAGTCGATGTCAGCCGGCGGCTCGAACCCTGCCATGGACTCGCCGAACCTCGACTCCCGCCCGCCGGGAGATTCGGACTCGACGACGTCCGTTATCCGCCCGTCTCGAATCATCACATCCACGACTCGCCCATCTTTGAGTGTGGCAGAGCGCAGTTGATGCGTGGAGTGGCCTGACATCATATAATCATGCTAGCAAGTACGAAGGTCAGACAGCGAGTGACGCCGAGGGCCTACACTTTCCCGAGGCTGCGTGAATTGACAACGGAGTAATTGCAAGCCGCTCAGCAAGTGCGACCGACGACTATTTCCCCAGACACCGAGATTGGAAAAATCACAACGATGGCTGCGACAAGTCGACCAACCTCAAAACCGAGCTTTGTGACAGTTTCACGACTTGGACCGACCCAGCAAGCACAGAATCAACTGCTTGCTGCGATCAGCAGCGGCGATTACCCGCCCGGCACCCTACTGCCTTCAGAACGCGTGCTTTGCGAGATGTTCGGCGTCAGTCGGGTGAGCATTCGTGAGGCGTTGGCTGGACTTGCCGCAACCGGCCTCATAGACATTCAGCAGGGCAAGGGCGCCTTCGTACGCCCTCGAGTCGCGGACGAATATGCCGGCCCATTCGGGCTCTACATCGAGATGCACCGCGATGAGCTCTCCGAATTGCTGCGCGTTCGCGGCGCTTTGGACGGCCTTGCAGCCTCGGAAGCGGCAGTACACGCTTCTGCCAAAGCCCGGGCTTCTCTCACTCGGGCACACGATGACTTCAAGGCTGCCGTCCTGGCCAGTGCTACCCCTCAAGCGCTCACCGCCCTCGATGTCAAATTCCACGAAGCCATCGCGTCGTCCGGGCGCGGGACGCTGTTGCCCGGCTTGCTCAAAGAGCTCAACAATCTCCTGGTCGAGTCGCGACACATCCTGTTCGCTCGTGAAGGGCAACCGAAGCGGTCTGTTGCCGACCATGCAGTCATTCTGCAGGCTATCCTCGACGGAGACTCGGCCAAGGCGCAACTCTGTGCAACCGTGCACGTCGAAAAGATGTGGAGTTGGGTTGAGGAGTTCCACAGCAGTAAGCTCGGCGCCTCTTAGCCGTCGGCTGAGTTCGCCTCTCAGCGCCCAGAACTGGCGGGGCTCAGGACTGGCGGGGCTCAGGACTGGCGGGCACTCAATCGGCCCGCGCTGGTTCGGCTGATGACGCATCAGTCGTACAGTGTTGTGGTCGTGGGAACATCGTGCGTCAACCCCGCCCGCTCCACGATCGAAGCCGCACGTTCGCGTGCCTCAGCACGTAACGCACGCTCGTCAATACTCGGGATCGCACCGTCCGCGAATACCGCCGTTCCAGCCACCCACGTTTCGACAATACTGGCGGCGCTTGCCGACCACACCAGTGCCTGTTCCGGATCACGATAGGGCGTCCACTCATGGTGATCAAGATCGAAGAAGACCAGGTCCGCCTCCTTGCCGACCTCAAGCGAACCGATCTGATCGTCCCAACCGAGCGCTTTGGCGCCGTCGATGGTTGCCATTCTGATGGCCTTGCGTGCGCCGACCAGGTTTGGGTCGCGACGCGAGTCTTTGAACAGACCCGCGACAAGGTGAATCTGGCGGTGCAGGTTGAGGTTGCCTGCCGCTGACACGCCATCCGTGCCCAAGCCGACGGTCACACCGCGCTCGATCATCTCGGGATACTTGCCGATGTCGGTTGCGCCCTTGGCCAACTTGAGCGAGGTCGACGGGCAGAAGGCGACGGACGTCCCGGCCTGTGCGATCAGGTCGACCTCGGCATCCGTCAGGGCCACGGCGTGCGCGAGCACTAAGTTCGAGCCAAGCCCATCATGCTGCGCGATGCGAGTGACCGGCCAGACCCCGTGCCTGTGCTCGCTGCCCATCGACTCTTCCAGGCTGGATGCGATGTGGTAGGTCGTGCCCACACCAAGCTCCTGGGCCAACGCACGAGCACCGATGTGCAGCTCGAGGCTGCATGGCTCCTTGCCTTCAATGTTGACCCAGCAACGCACCCGGCCATCGGCGTAGCCGTTCCATTCCTTCACGGATGCCTCGAGAGTTTCGAGTGCCACTTCGTAGTTGGAAAAGAAGTGGTGGTCCATCATCTCGTCTGACCACCCTGCCGGGGCCTTGTCCGGTCGCACGTCGGCGGCGTGCCGTGCGACAACACCACGGATGCCGATCCGCTCGGCTGCACGGGCGGTAAGCCCTGCATCGTTTTGCGCGCCCATGTCGAGGAAACAGGTCGTGCCGCTGCGCAGCATCTCTGCCGTCCCGGTGAGCACGCTGACGCGTTCATCTTCCTCGTTGACATGGGCGTAGAACGGCTTGGCCCAGTGGAACACCCAGGCACGCGTTGCCAACAGGTCGGGGAAAACGGCACGGCTCAATGATTCAGAAAGATGCACGTGGGTATCGATGAACCCCGGGGTGACGCCGCGCGTACTGCCATCGACAACACGCTCAGGGGTGCTGCCCGCGAGCCGTTGACGCACCTCGCTCGCTGTCCCGATGTCGACGATCTTCGTTCCGTCGATCAAGAGCGCAGCATCGCGGATGACGCGGTCAGCGCGATCGGCCGTGATTGCGAATTGCAAGTGCTCGATAAGCGTGGCCATTGTCCTGACTTCACCTCGTTTGAATCGAATCGACGCTTAATTCATACCGTAGCGCCCTCATCAGATACTAATATGATGTCTGTTGTAATACCAGCTGATCACCTTGGAGGAGTGCCCATGCGAGACGACGTCGTAACCCGCTTGCGTGCAACCATTGCCGAGCATGGATTAGGGGCCCTCGTCTGTCTCTCCCCCGAGAATGTCGCCTATACTGCCGGCTTCGTCATCCCCTCACAATCGCTCATGCGCTGGCGACACGCTGCGACCGTCATCCATGCCGACGGGCGACAAGCGGTCGTTTGCGTCGACATGGAAGAGACGACCGTGCGCGCCCACATCGGCGAGCATGACGAGGTGCGGGTATGGAAAGAGTTCGTCGATAAGCCCATGGCCATCCTCGCCCGACTTCTGCTGGACTGGGGCCTTGGCTCCGCCGCAGTCGGCACCGAGTTGGACTACCTCTCGGCAGACGACCACGCACAACTCATGGAGTATGCACCTGACATTCGCCTCGTTGCGGCAGGGCCGTTGCTCACCGAAGCCAGGCAACCCAAGACGCCGAGCGAACTCGTGCTGCTCGAGCAGCTCTCACGCATTTCCGACACCGCGATAAAGACCGCGTTCGAGGCCGTGCGAGCGGGATCGACCGAGATGGATATCGCAGCCGCCCTCACCCGAAGCGTGTACGAGCAAGGTGCGCAACAGTTCAAACTCATGATTGTGGCCACAGGTGAGCGCAGTCAACTGCCCAATGTGGGGCCGACAATGCGCACCCTCATACCAGGCGACATCTGCCGAGTGGAGATCTTCTCCGTGATCGACGGATACCAGGCCGGGGTTTGCCGCACTGCCGTTGTCGGAGAGGCCAGCGCAAAGGCATCCGAGATCTACGCCAACTTGGTCGAGTGCAAGCACGCCGTTTTCGATGCGATTCGCCCCGGCGCGAGCTCTCGTTCGGTGTACGACCTGTACCGCGGGATTTTCAACAGGCTCGGACTGCCCGCGATCTCGTTCGTGGCCCACTCCATCGGGGTCAATCTGCACGAGGCACCGTACTTCGGCCCGTACTCGGACCATGTCATCCGAGAGGGCATGGTGCTCGGCATGGAGCCACTCGTCTACCGCAGTGGCCACGGCTTCGGCATGCAGATCAAGGACATGATCGCGGTCGAGTCCGATGGAGCGCGCCTTCTCTCCGATGTGACGGACACCGACACTCTCTTCCAGATCGCCGCCTAGAACAGGTTGACGTTCGAGTCGAAGTTGAGATGCTTGGTCTCCGTGAACTCGAGGATCCCTTCGATGCCTTGCTGGCGTCCGACTCCCGAGCGCTTGAACCCGCCGACCTCGGTCTCGCCGTAGAAGTGGTGGTAGGTGTTGATCCAGATCGTGCCGGCCTCCACAGCACGGCCGACGCGCCAGGAACGATCAAGATTGGTCGTCCACAACCCGCAGGCCAAGCCGAACTCTGTTCCATTGGCGATGGCGATCGCCTCTTCCTCTGTGCTGAACTTCTGTACGGCGAGAACCGGGCCGAAGACCTCTTCGGCGATCAGGCGCGAATCCGGTGCGATGTCGGTCACGATGGTCGGCTCGACGAAGTGCCCACGATCATATGGCGCGTCTTCCAGCAGGGTTCCGCCTGTGACGATCGTGCCGTCTTGTCGGCCGATCTCCACATAGCCGAGCACCGCCTTCTTCTGCACAGCAGAGACAAGCGGCCCCATCTGAGTGGATGCATCGAGTCCATCACCCACGCGCATCGCCTTGGCGCGTACGGCGAGCCTCTCAACGAACTCGTCGTGGATGCTTTCCTCGATGACAAGACGGCTGCCTGCCGTGCAGATCTGACCCGCAGCGGAGAAGACGGCGTTCTCTGCACCGGCTAGCGCCTTCTCCAGGTTGGCGTCCGCGAAGACGATATTCGGTGACTTGCCGCCCAGCTCGAGCGAGACCTTCTTGAGGCCGTCTGCCGCATGCTTCATGACATTGATACCCGTCGTGGAGTCACCGGTGAAGGCGATCATCTCGACGTGGTCACTCTTGACCAGTCGGTCGCCGACTGTCGCACCTGAGCCGACAACGGCCGCGATGATTCCGTCGGGGATGTCCTGATCGACTGCAAGCAACGAAAGGGCCTGGACCACGATCGCCGGAGTCAGGCTTGCCGGCTTCACAATCACGGCGTTGCCCGCGGCCAGTGCCGGCGCCACAGCGCGGATCGTCAGGTTCAGCGGATAGTTCCACGGGGTGATTGCGGCGACGACACCGACTGGCTCACGCAGAATCACACCGTGAACTCCGTCATTCAGCGCGAGCGAACGGCCGTACAGGGCCCGAGCAAGACCGGCGTTGTACTCGATCATGCTGATGCTGCTTGCGACCTCACCGCGAGCTTGACCGATCGTCTTGCCCTGCTCACGGGTCAACAGTTCTGCGAGTTCTTCAGCGTGAGAGCGCATGGCTTCAGCCCACCGGTTGAGCACACGGGCGCGGGTGGCGCCGTCATTGCGCCACGGCGTGGAGCGAAAGGCTGTGCGAGCAGAATCGATAGCACTGTCGACATCGGAAATACTGGACACCGCGATGTTGGCGACCAGGTCGCCAGTGGCCGGGTCGAAGCTCTGCAGTCGGTCAGCCGATGCAATCAGGCACGGGGCAGAGCGTCGATCGAGCTCCAACACCGCCCAGGGCTTTCTCGGGGAAAAAGAGGCACTCACGCGGTTCAGCCTTTCAGCTTGTCTTCACTGCCCGACCCGGCTGCTGCCGACATCGTCATCCAACCCTTCAGATGACCAACTGGACTGACATGTGATATGTTTGCTTATTGGTTGCTATCGTCTATCGGACTGGCAGGGATGTCAAGACGGAAGGCGATTCGCACAGGGTTTTCAGTCGCTGCGCGAAGCGTGCAATTGATGATCACCTGCAGAGAACCGCGACAGGACGACACGCATCCAGCCGCGACGAGCCAGCGAAGGACACAGACAATGCCGTTTGTTCAGATCCACATGTGGGAAGGGCGCTCTGTCGAACAGAAGCGCAAACTCACTCAAGCAATCACGGACGCCATGGTCGAGTTCGCCGATGCAAAACCGGATGGCCTGCACGTGGCCATCTCTGAGTACTCTCGCGAAAACTGGGCCCGCGCAGGCGTGCTCGGCATTGACAGGAAAGACGCATGAACGAGAACCCGGCCATCAGCAGCTTGAGCAGGGAATCCGCGGCACTATTGATCATCGACCCGCAGAATGCGTTCGTGCACCCCGAAGGCACGCTCGGCTTGTCCGGTGTGAACATCGCCCCCGCGCAGCAGGCGATCCTCTCCATGCGTCGTCTGGCAGAGCAGTTCAAGGCAGCCGGCCTGCCGGTGATCTGGACGAAGCAGATCCATCTCGAGAAAGACGCCTCACGCGACAAGAAGAAGCTGGCATCCCACACTCAGAAGCGCAAGCAGGTTTCCTGCCTCTCCGGCAGTTGGGATGCCGAGTTCGTCGACGAGATCAAAGATCTGGCCGACGACCCCGCCTATGTCGTCGTCAAGCACCGATTCGGTGCCTTCCACGAGACCCGGCTCGACACGCTGCTGCAGATGCTCGGTGTGCAGACACTGTTCGTCACGGGGGTGACAGCCAACGCATGTGTCGAGACCACGCTGCGCGAGGCCTACCTGCGTGACTATGATTCCGTCGCCGTCACCGACGCCATCGCGGCGGTGCGGCCCGAGTGGATCGATACGGCTCACGCCGTATGGGCACAATACCTCGGTGTGCTGGCCACAGAGGCCGAGGTTCTCACCTGGCTGGAGACAAGCAGCGCACCACAGGCGCTCGGATTGCATCACCTGCTACTCGAGGCATCCGACCTGTCCGCGTCGGAGAAGTTCTACTTCGATATTCTCGGCTTCACCGAGCGCAAGCGCGAAGACTTCCGCGATGGCCGCAGGTTCGTCTCAACGCAGCAAGGCCTGGGGCTGGTTGAGGGCCGCGGCAGGGGAACGAAAGAGGGCGGAACTCTTGAGCACTTCTGCTTCAGCGCACGCGGGGTCGATGCCTTGGCCGAGCGCGCCCGTGCTGCCGGTCACCGCATCGTGCGCGGCCCTGGCCCTGGCCCTTATGGACACACCGTTTACATCGAAGATCCAGACGGCAACGAAGTCGAGCTCTTCGAGAACGACTAAGTCGCCCCCGACCTCTCACTGGTAAGCGAAAGCGAAGACATGAAGATCACCGACATTATCGTGCACCTGGTGCAACTGCCTTCTCGGCGCGACCACAACTGGGCCTCCAAGATGAACACGCCCATCGGCCACCACGCGATCATTGAAATCCTCACCGACGAAGGTGTCGTCGGATGGGGCGAGGCTCCCGCAGGTGCAACCTGGGGTGGTGCCCACGGGCGTTACTTCGGCGAGTCGCCTGAGACCGTCCAGGTCGTCATCCGCGACTATCTGCTTCCCGCTATCACGGGTATGGATCCGGCGCACATCTCACTGATCCACGCGGCAATGGACAAGGCCGTCAAGGGCCACCCTTATGCCAAGGCATCCGTCGATATTGCCTGCTATGACCTTGCCGGCAAGGCATCGGGGGTGCCGGTGAGCACCCTGCTCGGCGGTTCGCACCGTGGCTCCATCGAGGTTGCGCACTCGCTCGGCATCATGGAGCTTGACGCTTGCTATGCAGAGGCCGAGCAGGCTGTTGCCGAAGGCGCGCTCACCATCAAGTGCAAGACGGGCTTGGATGAAGAGCGCGATGTCACCCTGGTGCGTGAACTGCGTCGCCTGCTCGGGCCGAAGATCAAGATTCGGGTGGACGGCAACGAAGGTTACACCAGCGTCGCCAGTGCTGTTGCGGTCACCAAGGCACAAGAGGAGTACGACCTGTTGCTCTGCGAGCAGCCGGTCGTGGGCGCCGTGGGCCTTGGCCGCGTTGCCGGACGCATCTCCAGCCCGGTCATGGCGGATGAATCAGCCTGGAACGTCCACGACGTACTCGAACTGGACAAGCTCGACGCCGCTGCCTGCATCTCGCTGTACGTCACCAAGCCGGGTGGCCTGTACCGCGCCAAGCAGGTCGGCGACCTTGTCGAGTCGCTTGACATGTACTGCGACATCGGCGGCTCAATCGAAACCGGTATCGGCAATGCGGCCAACCTGCACCTGGGCAGCGCCACCCGCGTGGCAACCCTGCCCAGCGTGTGCCCGGTCTCCCAGCCAGAAGGCGGCAACGGCCCGAAGATTGCCGGTGTCTACTACGTCGACGACCTGATCACGCAGCCGTTGAAATACGAGAACGGTCGTGTCTTCACTCCCACCGGCCCTGGCCTGGGAATTGAGGTCGACCGTGAGAAACTGATCCGGTATTCGGTATGACCGTAGCGGTTCTCGGGGCAGGCGGTGGTGGCCTCTCGGCCACCATCGAGCTCACCCGTGACAAGAACGACGTGATCCTCTGGAACCGCAATCCTGCCCGGTTGGCGCCTTACCGGGAAACCGGTGAGATCCCCTTTCGCGGGATCTGGGGCAGCGGCACCTCTCGTCCGTTTGCGTTCAGCACCGACTTAGCCGACACGCTCAGCCGAGCAGACGTCGTCGTTGTGTGCCTGCCCGGTGTCGTGCATCCGCAGCTCTTTGCTGAACTGGCACGGTTGAAGCCGAGCGCGCCGATCATCCTCAACCCGGGGCACACCGGTGGGGCACTGCATCTGCGCACGGTCTTCACCTCTCTGGGTGTCACGCCGCCACCGGTCGCCGAGTTCTCGACGCTCACCTACGTGGCGCGAGTGGATGCCGACGGCACAGACCACATCATGGGTCGCGCCGGCGCGGTCAGGGCTGCCTGTCTTCCCGGCGGGCACGAGGCTCTGGATGCGGCCGTGCGCCTCTTCCACGGCGCAACCCCGGTGTCGGATGTGCTGGCCTCCAGCCTCTCCAATGTGAACCTCGTGCTCCACCCGCCCGGTGCCATCCTCGGGGCCGCCTGGGTCGAGGCGACCGGTGGCGACTTCACGTTCTACGTCGACGGGATGACGCCGGGCGTGGGGCGAGTACTCGATCAGTTGGATGCAGAGCGCTTGGCCGTGGCATCCGCTTTTGGCCACGCACTGCCCTCGCTGCTCGATGAAATGGTCGAGGTCGGCACGGTCGATGTGGAAGCCGCCAAGCGTGGTGACACCGTCGCCGCAATCCGTGGCGGCGTTGCCAACAGCACCATTGCAGCACCCGATTCATTCAGGCACCGCTACTACCAGGAAGATCTGGCGTTCGGGTTGCAGCCGTTCAGTGCTCTTGCCACCGTGGCCGGGGTCGATGTTCCTGTTGCGAACTCGCTGATGAAGCTGGGCGGCATCGCCGTCGGTGGCGACCTTCTCTCCCACGGACTCACCGGTGCGAGGCTGGGCCTTGACGGGCTCACCCGCGACGAGTTGGTCGCTTCCGTGACATCCTGAAACAACCTGCGAAACGGACCGATATCAATGACGCTGTCAGATCGAACTATCGCTGTCGTCGGCGGTGACGAGCGTGAGCAAGAAATCGCACGCCTGGCTGCCACAACGGGTGCGCGAGTCACGGCGTACGGGTTTCCATGGCCCGAGGATGGCGTCGAAGGCGTGACCCGTGCTTCCAGCGCCCGGGAGGCGCTGGAAGGCGCGGACTACGCGCTGTTTCCCATTCCCGGTCAGGCAGAAAATGGCATCCTGTTCGCGCCGGAGTCGCCCGAGCCGATTCTGCCTGACGAAGAACTGCTGAGCGTCATGAACCCGGGAGCAACCATTGTTCTCGGCTGGCCGAACAAGGCTCTGGCCACGGCTGCAGCCAATCTGGGCATCCGCATCAGCGAATATGAGCACGACGTAGAACTGATGTTGCTGCGGGCACCGGCCATCGTCGAGGGGGCCCTGCAGCAGGCGATCGCCAATTCCGACGTGACCATCCATAACAGCGATGTGCTTGTCGTCGGGCACGGCAATATCGGCCGCATTCTCGCCCGTACGCTGGTGCTGCTCGGTGCGCGCGTGCACCTGGCTGCGCGCAACCCTGTGCAGCGTGCGGATGCGCTCGCCTCCGGCTGCATTCCGCATCCGCTTGAAGATATCCCTAGCCTCGCCCCCGCTGTGCGCATGGTCTTTTCGACCGTGCCATCCCGTGTCGTCGACGTGCACGCTCTGTCTTTGCTCCCCCCGAAGTCGCTCGTAATGGATCTGTCAGCGCCTCCCGGAGGAATCGACTTGGCCGCGGCAGCGCGCTACGGTCACACCGCCGTGTGGGCCCGCGGGCTTGGCCGGCGGGCGCCGATCACCGTGGGCGCAAGCCAATGGAGCGGCATCTCACGGCGCATCTTTGCTATCGAGGAGGAGAAGAAATGAGCAAGGCCGATCTCATCATCACCAATGCCCGGCTGGTTGATCATGCCGGCGAGCAGCACGGTGCGATCGCCATCAAGGGCGGCCGAATCTTTGCGATCGGCACAGCGGATGCCATGCCAGAGACCGAACGCACCATCGATGTGGGCGGCAATGTCGTCATGCCCGGTGTCATCGACCCGCACTGCCACCTCGGCGTGAACTACGGCTATGACGAGGACATGCACACCGAGACGGCCGGCGCAGCTCGTGGCGGTGTGACCACGATCATGTTGTTCGCACGCAGCATGGATGGTCCCTATGTGCCCTACTACTTCGATCGCCGTGCCCGTGGCGAGGCCGCTGCGGTGATCGACTTCGGTTTCCACTTCGGCATCCAGCGCCCAGAGCACGTCGGCGAGATCGCCGAGATCGCCGAGAAGACAGGCGTGCAGTGCTTCAAATGCCACATGGGTTATGAAAAGGGCAACTCGATCGGCATCAACTCCTCTACCGATGGGTGGGTATTCGGAGCCATGCGTGAGGCGGCAAAGCTGCCCCACGGTGTGGTGGCGGTGCACTGCGAGAACACGGAGCTGGTCGAACTGCTCAAGCCTGAGATGATGGCAACCGGCCGCGACGACCTTGCCGCGTACACGGAGTCACGCCCCGTGTTCGTGGAAGAAGAGGCCATCGAGCGGATGATCCGTTGGTCATCCGTCACCGGCTGCCCGCTCTACGTCGTGCACACGACCGCAAAGAACGGCCCGAAGATGGCCGCCGAGGCACGCACGCGTGGGGTGGATGTCACGATCGAGACCTGCCCGCATTACCTCACTCGTACCGCCTACGACGAAGACCTGGGCAAGACGGCCAAGATCTCGCCACCGCTGCGTGATCGTGAGCAGCTGGAAGGTCTCTGGGAGGGCATCTTCAACGGAACGATCGGAACGTTGGGGACCGACCATGTGCCGTTCAAGAAGAACGGTGGCGATATCTGGCACGAGAAGCCGGGCGTGGTCTCCTTCCCGTGGGAATTGCCGCTCATGCTGCACTTCGGTGTGCACGAGCGCGGACTCTCGCTTTCGCGCCTGTCGGAGCTCAACTCCTACAACCCGGCCAAGCAGTTCGGCCTGTACCCGCAGAAGGGCGCATTGGCGGTCGGTTCGGATGCCGACCTTGTTGTGGTCGACCTCGACGAAGAGCGCATTGTCGAACATGATGGCAAGGGAACCTGCCTCTACGAGGGCTGGAAGCTGCGCGGTTGGCCCGTGCTGACGGTCTCGCGCGGCGACATCGTCTACGACGCGGCCAACCCTGTCGAGCCGGAATATGGCCGCGGCCGTTGCGTGACGATCCCCGACTCAGAGCGCCTCGGCTCAGGGCGCGAGGGCCTGGCCGCCGCATCCGCCTGACCGGATCGCCCAGGCCTTCACCCGTGCTCCGACTCAGGCCGTCAACGCCGCATCGGCAGTGATCTCGGTACCTGAGATGTAGCTGCTGGCGTCGCTCGCCAGGAACAGCGCAATCGTGGCAACCTCCTGCGGCCTGGCAACACGGCCATTGGGAACCATGGCGGCCAGATGGTCAAGGACCTCAGGGCCGCCTTCGATCATGGGTGTGTCCACAACGCCGGGCGAGATCGAGTTGATACGGATGCCGAACTGTGCGAGCTCATGCGCCGCGCTGCGGGTCATCCCCCGCACGGCCCACTTGCTCGCTGCGTAGGCGAATGGCTGGTCGCCGCCTTTCATCCCCGAAACGGAACAGGTGTTGACGATGGCCCCGCCGCCCGCCCTCCTCATGCCGGGAACGATCGCGGCCATCCCCAAATACATGCCGTACTGGTTGACATCGATCACCCGCCGGTACTCTTCAGGAGAGGTCTCTTCGAGCCCTTTCATCAGCCACACCCCGGCCGTGTTGAGCAAGACGGTGACTGTGCCCCAGGTCTTCTCTATGAGCGCTACCGCTTCGGCCCACTGCTGGGGCGATGTGACATCCAGCGGAACGAACATCGCCTTGTCGCCGAGGCTGTCGGCGATCTCGGCTCCGGCCGAACCGGGGAGATCCGCGATCACAACCCGAGCGCCGTGCTCCACGAAGAGCCGTGCTTCCGCCTCACCCTGGCCACCGATCGAACCGGCCCCGGTGATGAATGCGATTTTTCCCGTGAGGTCTGTGAGGTCTGTACTCATTGTTTTCCTTACCGGTTGGCAGGCATGAGCCGGTCAATGGCCGCTACTGCTGTCTGCGGGTTGCCGTCGCTCGGCGACGTTTCGAAGGTGACAGTGCCATCCCAGTGCTGGTCGCGGAGGATCCCCAACAGGTATCCCAGATCGATCTCCCCGGCGCCTGGCTCGAATCGACCGGGAACTTCGGCCAGGTCAACCCGGGCAAGATAAGGAATGGCGCCGACAAGGCTGTCGGCCAGCCGGCCTTGGCCGAGCTGCTGGTGGAAAGCATCGAAGACAACACCGACTTCTGGCCGATTCAACTCGCGCGCCAGGCTCACGACGGTGTTCACGTCGTCCCACAGATAACCAGGCAAGAACAACGTGTTCAGGTGCTCGAGCACAAGCTGGACTCCGGAACCTGCGACGATGTCCGCTGCCTCGTTCAGACCCTCTAAACAGTGTTCCAGCAGTGTTGCCCGAGCCAGTGGCGGGCTGGGAACAACAATCCCACCCGGCCGGATGGCGTTGGAGAACATATGCATCTGGCGCGCACCCACGCGCACCGCAACCTCAAGGTTGGTCTTGATCTCGTCCAAGACAGCGGTGCGGCTCGCCCTGTCACTGAGCGACGTGTCTCGGGTGGCGAAGAACCCGTTGATTCCGATGCCGGCATCGACGGCCGCATCGTGAACCCGGTCGATATCGCTATTGCGCCAGTCCCACAGATCGACCAGATCGAAACCGGCTGCAGCAGCCTCGCCGACGCGCTCGGCAAACGGTTTGTCCGTCCACATCAACTGGATAGACACAGATCGCAGCATCTATACCTCCCACAACGACACCGGCGCTCGAACAGATCCTCATTACAAGCTGTAAGATATCCTACCATCATCTATCCTGTTGTCCTGAGATCCGTGCAGATCGTCGCGCTGATCCGTCGGCTTCGCCCCGACGGTCAGGCTGACGCTGTCTTGAGCGATCGAGATATCACCATCGACATCGAACCGGTCCTGCTGAAGAGCCAACGGTGGGCAGGCGACCCGTGTCAGGTCGCCTGCCCACCGTGCGAGAGTAAAATCCTTCAGCTCTTGCTCAGGCTCGGGCTCTTCACTTACCGCTCGGCAAGAACTCCGTCGTGAATGCCGACTTGTAGTCCATGTCCGGCTTGACCTGCTTGATCTCAGCAAGCTGGTCACGGAGTTCTTTCATTCGGGCATCGCTGATCTGACCAATGTCCGGCGTACCCAGAATATTGTCCTTCTTCATCAGGTTGACCGCGAAGTCGAAGACGCCAGGGTCCGCGTCTGGGTTCTGCTTCTTGACGAAAGCCGCCGTGGCCGACGGATCGGTCAAAAGCTTGTTCCAGCCATCGACAGTGGCCGCGACCACAGCCTTGACGACGTCAGGGTGCTGCTTCGCGAAACTCTCCGTGGTGAAGAGCATGTCCTGGTAGGCGTTGTATCCGCTGTCCTTGACGCGCAGGTAGCCGATGTCACTCAGGCCCATCTTCTGGATGGTGTACGGCTCATTGGTGATGAAGCACTGCAGCACCATGTTCTGATCCTTCTGGAACGCTGCCAGAGAGGTGATGTTGACAACCTTGACGTCATTCAGGTGGAAGTGGCCCTGAATGAAGTCCCAATACGGACTGGGCACGCGGGAAACAGTGACATCCGGCTTGTTCAATGAGGCAAAGTCCGTGATCCCTGTGCTCTTGTGATAAGCCAGGCACTGCAGGTTTTCAGCAGGCCCCGCGGCTACCGCAACGATGGGCAGGCCACTTTGGCGGGCGACCAGAATTTCATCGGCGTTGCCGACTCCGAATTCGGCCTTGCCTGCCGCAACCTGCGGGATCGTCTGAATGCCCGGGCCGCCCTGCTTGAAGTTGACCTTGACGCCGTACTTCTTGCCCAGGTCGTTCGCGTCTGCCGCGATGTAACCGCCCATCTCAGCTTGGGCAAACCAGTTACCGAGTATCGTCGCTGATCCTAGGTCCTTCTTGCCGGTGCTGCCCCCAGAAGACGACCCCCCGCCACTGGCGCAACCGCTGATACCGAGAGTCACCGCGGCCGCGATGGTGACACCAACGAGCCATCTGTTCTTTTTCATGACAATGTCCTCCTGCTTGGCTACTCACTTATTTGGGTACAAAGGGAATTGCTGTTTTACTCGTCAACCTTCATTGCGGATTCGTGCCAGTTCCTGATCAAACGGTTTCCGATCCAGCTCACGACGATGAAAAATGCGAAACCAAGCAGGGTCGCTGCCAAGACTTCCGCGAAGAGCAGGGGGGTTTGCAGGCGAGTCTGGGCAAAAATGACTTTGACTCCAAGACCGCCTTGTTCCCCACCGGAGCCGATGATGAACTCGCCGACGATCGCTCCGATGACGGAGAGGCCCGCAGAAATCTTGAAGCCGGCGAATATGTGCGGAAGCGCACCCGGCAGGCGCAGCTTGACGAACTCGGTCACCTTGTTCGCCTTGTGCATGCGGAACAGATCAAGCTGGTTCCGGTCGGCACTGGAGAGCCCGAGGAGCGTGTTGTTCAGAATCGGGAACAACGAAATCATGAAAGCAATCACGATCACCGAGTTGGTGTTGTAGCCGAACCACAACACGATAATCGGGGCCACCGCCACAATCGGCACCGTCTGAAGGAGCACCGCATAGGGGTAGAAGCTGGTTTCCAACGGTTTGCTCAGCGACATGATGATCGCGCCGAGCATTCCGACAATGATGGCCGCGATGAACCCGATGGCTGATTCGGTGAAGGTGATCCACAGTCCACCGGCCAACGTGTCAAGGTTTTGCCAGGCGGCCTCGGCCACCTGCAGAGGTCGCGGCACCAGGTAATTCGAGTCTCCGTAAACCGTGACCGAAACCAGCCACCATACAAAGATGAACAATACGAAGACCAGCACGGGCGGTCCGGCTCGAAATACCAGCCTTTTCCAGCGAGGTTCTTTCTGCAGGGCCTTGACTGCCTGGTCTTTTCCGGCACCCGGTTGTGCACCCAAGCCGACGGGTGATGTTGCAGTCATTGTGCAGCCGCCTCACGTAGGCACTGGGATATTTCCTGGGAGAGCTCGACGAACGTTGGGTCGTGACGGATCTCTTCACGACGTGGGAAATCGAATGGAATGTCAAAAATTTGCTGAATACGCCCGGGCCGTGCCGACATCACAACCACACGGTGTGACAAGAACACGGCCTCATAAAGGTTGTGCGTGACAAACAGCGAAGTGAATCCGGTCTCTTCCCAGATGCGTGACAACTCCGACTGCATCTGCTCGCGAGTGATTTCATCCAGCGCAGAGAACGGCTCATCCATCAAGAAGAGTTCCGGTCCCAGCGCCAGAGCGCGGGCAAGGGAGGCACGCATTTTCATACCGCCTGAGAGGCCTCTCGGGTACGATTTTTCGAACCCAGCCAACCCGACCATCTTCAGCGCGTTCCGAACACGCTCTTTGCGCTCGGGCTTGGGAATGTTCTCCAACTCCAGCAGTAGCCGAGTATTGGCATCGACCTTGCGCCAGGGAAGCAGCGTCGCATCCTGAAAGACGAAGGCACGGGAAGAATCTCCGTGGATATCGATCTCGCCGCCGGTGGGTGAAATCAGCCCGGCGATGATGCGTAACAGTGTGGACTTGCCGCATCCAGACGGTCCCAGCAGAGAGACGAACTCCCCGTGACCAATAGCAAGATCAACCGGGGCCAGGGCAACGGTTCCATTCGGGTATGTTTTGCTGACGCCCCTGACATCGATCTGGGGTCTGCTCAGGTCAACCGCATGCTTGCTCGTCGGTTGTTTCGTCAATGGCGACGCAACTTCCGGAGTCGATTCATGCATCACAACAGCCTTTCGACATTGATAGGTTGTAAGACATCTTGCCACAAGATATGTATGAACAGATGTCCGCATCGGATAATTCTCGGCGTGACGTGACCAGATCGATACATCGCACCGCTATATGACCGTTCGTCAAGCTTTGTCTCACGGGTTTTCTTGGAGGTACGCCTGGTAGTCCGCATCGTCATCAGCCAAAACCAGCACGTCAACGCCACAGTCGACGGTTTCACCCACCTCGGCGAGCAGCCGAGCGATCACGCCGTGGGCCGGAGCCTCAAAGTCGACATCGATTTTGTCAGTCGAGACGACGCCGATGACATCGCCCTCTTCCACATGGTCGCCGGGTTTCACATTCCACTCGGTGATCAGTCCGTCTTCCATGGTGACGCCCCACTTGGGCATCGGATATACAGTCGCCATTGCTCTTTTCCCTCGTTTGTACGGTCCGATTACCCTCACGCCATCAGCGCGTGGATCTCCTGCACGATTCGTGCCTCACCTGGCAAAACCGTGTTCTCCAGAATTGGCGCGTATGGGATCGGGGCATTTTGCGCACCGATCCTCACAATCGGCGCCTTGAGCAGGTCAAACGCCTCAGATGCGGCCCAAGCGGCGATCTCGGCACCGAACCCGCCACGCACCGGCGCCTCATGCGCAATGACAAGCCGGCCGGTCTTCGCGAGCGATGCCCGCAACCCCTCGCGATCGAACGGAACAAGCGTGCGCGGGTCCCACACTTCGCAGGAGATGCCCTCTTCCGCCAGCTTTTCTGCAGCGGCCAAGCTGTGATGCAGTGTCCGCAGGTAGGAGACGATTGTGACATCCGTGCCCTCGCGGTGTATGCGGCCTTTGCCGAACGGGATCGGGTCGACCTCCACGACCTCGCCAGCCGGTCCGCCCCTGCCGCCATAGAGCAGCTTGTGCTCGAAGAAGATGACCGGATCAGGATCTTTAATGGCCTGGCGCAACAGCCCCTTGGCATCTTCAGGGATCGATGGTGCGACGACCTTGAGACCAGGAACATGGGTGAACCAGGCTTCCAGACTCTGCGAGTGTTGAGCGGAAGTGGAACCACCTGTTCCCGTGACCATGCGCACGACCATCGGCACCGACAAGTGCCCACCAGTCATGTAATGCAGCTTTGCTGCCTGGTTGACGAACATGTCCATCGCGAGGGTTGAGAAATCGCTGAACATGATCTCGACGATCGGCTTGGCACCCATCATTGCGGCACCGACCGCGGCACCGACGACAGCTTGCTCTGAGATCGGGGTATCCCACAGTTGAGCGGGTCCATAGACATCCCACAGGCCCTTGCTCACACCGAAGACACCACCGGACTCTCCGATGTCCTCGCCGATCAGGAACACATCGGGATCTGCTGCCATCTCCTCGGACATTGCCTGACGAATCGCGTCGGCATAGGTGAACTTCGTCATCGCAGTGCGGCCCCTTGGTAACTTTCAACAAAGACATCTTCGGTGGACTCGGACTCAAGCGGGTGCGGTTGCTCCCCGGCCCACTCGGCCGCGTCATCCAACTGCGTCTCCACGCCGGCCCGAATCTCCGCAATCTCCTCCACTGAGACACCGAACTCGCGGGTGAGCCTAGCCGCATACAGATCGATGGGGTCACGAGCCATCCAGGCCTCGAGCTCGCCTTCTGGTCGGTAGCGCGCCATGTCACCTTCGAAGTGGCCACGATGTCGGTAGGTCTTCGCCTCAATCAACGTCGGGCCTTCGCCGGCCCGCGCACGAGCGGCTGCCTGGCTCGTGGCGACGCTCATCGCCTCGACGTCGTTGCCGTCGGCCACGACTCCGACCATGCCGTATGCTGCCGCGCGGTCGGCGATGTCGGTGATCGTCTGGTGCTTGTCCTGCCTGGTGAACTCGCCATACAGATTGTTTTCGCATACGTACAGCACCGGCAATTTCCACAGTGCGGCCAGGTTGAGGCTCTCATGGAACGACCCCTCGTTTGTTGCCCCGTCTCCGAAGAATGACACGGCCAGGCCTGTGCTGCTCTTGCGCTTGAGCTGGAGCGCTGCACCGGTAGCTAGCGGAATGCCACCGCCGACGATGCCATTTGCCCCCAGGAACCCGAGGGCGACATCGATCATGTGCAGCGAACCGCCTTTGCCGCGGTTATAGCCGGTGGTGCGGGCATACAACTCCGCGTACATCCGCGCCGGATCTGCGCCGCGAGCCAGCATGTGGCCGTGACCGCGGTGGGTGGAGGTCAGGACGTCCTCACCGACCAAGACATTGCAAACGCCGACTGCGACCGCTTCCTGCCCGATGTACGGATGCAGGAACCCGGGAATCAGACCCTTTGCGCGCAATTGCGCGGCTTTCTCTTCGAATCGCCGGATCAACACCATTCGGCGCAACAGCCCAAGACGATCTTCCTTGCTCCGCGCAACTGTGTCATTCATACTTACTCCCTTGAGCAGTTGGGTTGTCGAGTTTGAGTTGTCGAGTTCGGGTAGCGGCCCTGTTAGCCGATGGAATAGCCGCCGTCGACCATGAAGTTCGCACCGAGCACGAACGATGAGTCGTCAGAAACCAAGAAGGCGACACCGGCCGCAATCTCTGAGGGGTCGGCATATCGGCCGATCGGATGCCGTTCCAAGAATTTGTCGGAACCGTTGCTGCTCGCATCGATGTCCTTCATCATCGCCGTCATGGTTCCTCCCGGGCAGATGCAATTGCTCCGGATGCCCCGGCCGCCGTACTCGGCAGCGATCGAGCGGGTGTACTGCAGCACCGCCCCCTTGGCCGCGGCGTATGCCGCAAGCCGGGGCGCCGAGCAGATCGCGGCCGTCGAGCCGAAGGTGACGATGCGGCCACCGCCGGCCGCAAGCATCCGGGGGATGACGTACTTGGTCGTCACAAAAGTACCGATCACGCTGACGTCGAGCACTTTACGGAACTCGGCCGTCGTCAGCTCGTGCGTTGGCTTCGTGACCTGGATGCCGGCGGTCGCCACGAGCGCGTCGATCGCACCGACCTCGCGCACCGCGGAATCGAAGACGCTGGTGACGCTGTCTTCATCGGTCACGTCGGCAATGCCGGCGAAAGCAAGAGCGTCATCGACCGGCTGAACCATATCAACGCCCATGACGACTGCGCCTTCTGTCCGCAATCGGTCAACGACGGCCCGCCCGATGCCGCCGGCAGCGCCGGTGACCATCACTCTCAACCCTGAAAGTCCTTGCATACCGTTCCTTGTCGAAATGCCCTCATGTCATCATACATGTTACATGCTGCGAACACGACCCCTGTACACTGCTGGGTATCACGCTGCGACAATGTGGTACAGCTGGGGCACGAAAGGCTACTGTGATGATCACGACGCAGAATCCGCTCGCCGGAGCGCTTGATCACGTCGGCATCGTCGTGCCCAGCCTCGGCCAGGCGGTCGGATTCTTCACCGATGTCTTCGGTGCGCGCGTCGTCTTTCGCATGGACCGGTTCCTCGATGAAACCGGCGAGAGCGTCGCGCGGATGGGCGCAAGCAGGGGGGCGAGCTTCGCCCTCGCAATGCTTGAGATCGACGGCAAACGCCTCGAGCTCCTGCAGTGGTGGCCGTGCGTGGATGTCGACGACGGCTCGCAAAAGCCCGTTCCCAACCGGGGCGGTGCTGTTCACCTGGCAATCGAGGTGCCAGACGTACAGGCCGCAATCGACCGCCTCCGCGAGCTCCCGGACGTCACGGTGCTCTCCAATGCGCTCACGTTCACGGACGGGCCTACCCCCGGCCTGACCAACGCCTTCTTCCTCACCCCATGGGGCCTGATGATCGAACTCGTCTCCTGGCCTCACCGTTAACCTGGGCAGTGAACGGTCGGTGCGTCAGCGGGCGGCCAGCGCCTGATCGAGGTCGGCTATCAGGTCGTCGATCGACTCGATGCCGACGGACAACCGCACCACGCTCACCGAGATCGCGAGGGACGTGCCCTTGACCGACGCGTGCGTCATCTCCGACGGATACCCGATCAGCGACTCGACGCCGCCGAGCGATTCAGCCAACTGGAACACGCGCGTCGACTCCGCGAACGAGCGCGCGGCTGCTTCCCCGCCGGCCAGCGACACGGACAGCATCCCGCCGAATCCGCTCATCTGTCGCGCGGCAAGGTCATGTCCAGGGTGGGACGGCAGCCCCGGGTAGTACACCGCGTCGATCGCCGGATGCGCCAGCAAATGCTCCGCGATCGCCTGCGCGTTCTCGGTGTGGCGCTGCATGCGCACGGCGAGAGTCTTGATGCCTCGGATGGTGAGCCAGACATCCAGCGGAGCGGAGATCGCACCGGCAGCGAACTGCTGGAAACCGATCTTCTCCGCGAGTTCGGCGTCGTTCAGAATGACTGCGCCACCGACCACGTCGGAATGGCCGCCGAGATACTTGGTCGTGGAGTGCACGACGACGTCCGCTCCGAGCGTGAGCGGCTGCTGCAACGCCGGAGACGCGAATGTGTTGTCGACGACGACGAGAGCTCCGACCGCATGGGCGAGCTCGGCGACCGCACCGATGTCGGTGATCTTCATCAGTGGGTTGCTCGGTGTCTCGATCCACAGGATCTTGGTGTTCGCGGTGGAAAGCGCACCGCGCACCGCATCCAGGTCCGTCAGGTCGATCGCCGTGTTGCGGATGCCCCAGTCGCCGTGCACCCGATTGATCAGACGGTGGGTTCCGCCGTACACATCGCCGCCGAGCACGACGTGATCGCCGGGGCGCAGGACGGCACGCAACAGGGCGTCCTCCGCGGCCAGCCCGGAGGCGAAGGAGAACGCATGAGAACTGCCCTCGAGCGAAGCCAGCAAGGATTCCAGCGCGGTGCGGGTCGGGTTGCCGCTGCGGCTGTACTCGTAACCGCCACGCAACCCCCCGATGCCGTCCTGCACGAACGTCGACGTCTGATAGATCGGCGGAATGATCGCACCCGTCGTCGGGTCGAACGCCTGTCCGGCGTGGATGGCGCGGGTATTGAAGCCGGCGCCGTTGAAACCAGCACCGTTCGAACCAGCATTGGTGAATCCGTCAGTCATTGTGCTCCTTGAGTCTTACGCCTATTCTCGTCCCGTTCGAGGCCCGCCCCCGCCGCACCCTCGTCATCGCACGTCATGTTCGCCGCGTCACCGTCGCGACCACGCCGCTGAGGTGCGGACACTTGTCGCTTTGAACCTCCACGGAGCGACCGAAGTCCGCACTTCACCTGGGGTGGGCGGGCGGGGTGGGCGGGTGGGGTGAGGGCGGCGGGCTCAGGCGCTGAGGAAGCTGAGCAGGTCGTGGCGGGTCAGCACGGCGACGGGCTTGCCGGCATCCGTCACGAGCAGCGCGTTGGCACCGGTCAGAGCGGCGCGGGCGGCCCTGACCGGCTCGTTCACACCGATCAGCGGAAGCGGCTCTCCCGCGAAGTCGCCCACCTTGTCACCCATCTGCGCCTGCCCGACGAACACCTGCTCGAGCAGCACGTGCTCGTCGAGGGCGCCGACCACTTCCCCGATCACCACCGGCGGCTCGGCGCTCAGGACCGGCAGCTGGGACACCCCGAACTCGGTCATGATCTGCACCGCGTCGCGCACCGTGTCGCTCGGATGCGCGTGCACCAGATCCGGCAGCGCACCGGTCTTCGTCTTGATGACGTCGCGCACCGTCGCCTCATCGGCGACATCGCTGAAGCCGTAGGAGCGCATCCATTTGTCGTTGAAGATCTTGCCGAGGTAGCCGCGCCCGCCGTCCGGCAGCAGCACCACGACGATGTCGTCCGCACCGAGGGTCACGGCCGTCTTCAGTGCCGCGACAACGGCCATACCGCTGGATCCGCCGACGAGCAATCCCTCCTCAAGGGCGAGTCGGCGGGTCATCGCGAACGATTCGGCATCCGTCACCGGGATCACCTCGTCGACGACCGACGGGTCGTACGCGCCCGGCCAGAAGTCCTCGCCGACACCCTCGACCAGATATGGGCGACCGGTACCACCCGAGTAGACGGAGCCCTCCGGATCGGCACCGATGATGCGCACCCGACCTGCCGACGCCTCCTTCAGATACCGGCCCGTTCCGCTGATCGTGCCGCCGGTGCCGACCCCGGCGACGAAGTGCGTCACGCGCTGATCGGTGTCGCGCCAGATCTCCGGGCCGGTGGTCTCGTAGTGGCTGAGCGGCCCGTTCGGGTTGAAGTACTGGTTCGGTTTGAACGCGCCGGGGATCTCGGCCGCCAGCCGGTCCGACACGCTGTAGTAGGAATCCGGATGCTCGGGAGGAACGGATGTCGGCGTCACCACGATCTCGGCGCCGTACGCCGTGAGCACGTTGCGCTTGTCCTCGCCGACCTTGTCCGGCAGCACGAACACGCAGCGATAGCCGCGCTGCTGGGCGACCAGCGCGAGGCCGACGCCGGTGTTGCCACTGGTCGGCTCCACGATGGTGCCGCCCGGCTTCAGCAGGCCGTCGCGCTCGGCCGCATCGATGATCCGGGTGGCAATGCGATCCTTCGACGAGCCGCCCGGGTTCAGGTACTCGACCTTGACCAGCACGGTGGCGCTGACCTCTCCCGTCACGCGGTGCAGCCGGACGAGCGGAGTATTGCCGATGAGGTCGAGGATGCTGTCAGCGATGTTCATGCGCGACTTCTTTCGATACGGCCATCCAAAAAGTGTATGCCGTCCGGACGGAACGGTAGCCGCAGGTCGCGCCGCGACGTGTCCTCCCGTTCTTCTCGACGACCCCGACTAAACGCGCAGGGGCTCCACCGTCTGCCCGGTGACGTCAGCGACAAGCTCGAAGTCCTTGTCGACGTGAAGCACTGCAAGCCCCGCAAGCTCGGCACACGCGGCGATCAACAGGTCAGGGATCGACACAGCGCGGTGCTGTCCCCGGTCGGCGAGCAACAGCTGAACCTGTAGCGCCCGGTCTTCGATCGCGGGCGTCAGGTACTCGACCGGCATCGCATTCAGTGGAGGTCGCCGGAATACATCGCGGCCCTGGACTCCCGATCGAGCGGAGTACCCGACTTCCAGCCGCGTCACGGTAGTGACCCGCACCAGACCGCGCTGAATTCGGGACGCCCACGCTTCGGCGTCGACGGATTGCCCCAGGCGGACCAACGCAGACTTATCGATCAACCAGCCTGTCACTCCCAGGCACCAGTCATGACGCCCTCGTCTCCAAGATCGGCAAACTCCTCACCGAACGCCTTCAGTTGCGCCACAGACAACGGCTCTTCGCCAGCTGCGTCCTGCGCAAGCCGTCGCCGAAGATATTCGGAACGCGAGATGCCGAGCTTGGCCGCACGTACGTCGATGCCTCTGAGCACGTCTTCTGGAACCCCGCGAATCAGCAGATCACTCATCTGTATGCCTTCTTTCAACCCTTCGCTATCACTTGATATCATATCCGAATCGCACGGTGCTGGGGCCGTGGCGCTTATTCGTTTGCACCCACCTCGGCGCCCGGCCCGGTGAAGACCGACCGGGCGGTCTGCAGTTCGACCACGATGCCAGCCAATTGCGCATCATCGGGCAGCGTGAGCTCTGCCGGGCTGCGACCCGCGTGCAGGTCAGCAGACAGCTGGTCCATCGCGGCCGCGATCACGCGCACCACGTCGTCGGAGGGCGCCGGAGCGCCGAGCGTGACACGCGTGGCGGCCGCGGTGATCGCATCCGTCAATCGTTCGAGCGCGACGATCGCCGGCCACCAGACGGAGGCCCGGGTGCTGATCGGCGGCGGCTCGGCAAACGCCTGCTGCAGCGCGGTGCGCACGTCGGAGAGACGTCGATAGGCGCGGCGGCGCGCGGAAGAGCGCACGCTGCCGTCAGGCCCGAAGGCCACTCGCAGATAGCCGGTCACGTCATCCAGCGCCGTGGCGATCCGGTCGCCGATCACCGTGCGTGAACGCCATACGCCGGGCCACGGCAGGTAGCCGACCAGCAGTACGATGGCGCAGCCGATCGCCGTGTCCGTCACGCGGGAGAGCACGAGCAGGTAGTCACCCCGGTTCACCAGGTCGAGTTGCAGCACGATCAGCGGAGTGAGGAACGTCGCGAACAGGCCGTAGTTGCGCCGAATGGTGATCGGTAGCAGCACCGCGAACAGGGCCATGACGAGCAGGATCGGCACGCCGTACGGCACGAACACGATTGCGACCGTGCCGATCAGCACACCGACGACGGTGCCGAGCCCGCGCTGCACCGCCCGTGCGAAGACCGAGCCGAAGTCCGGCTTGAGCGTGACGGCGACGGTGAGCGTGACCCAGTAGATGTGCTCGAGCGGCAGCACCAGGGCGAACACCTCAGCCACCCCCAGGCAGAGGACGAGGCGCAGGATCGGCAGCCAGGTCGTCGCACCCCCGGTTGCGGCGTCGCGCAGCGACACCATCCGGTCACGCAGTCGCGGCCGCGACGATGGCCCCGACGGCGACATGAGCACCCCCGGAGCCGCTCCGGACAGGATGGCGAAGAGAGCACCCAGCCGGCGCTCCAGCGCGGCGAGCGCCGCCGTCGACCCGACCAGCGAGCGGATGGCGGCCGTGGCCGGAGCATCCTCATACCGTCGCCCGTCGCTCGCGTGCGGTACGCTGCCGTCAAGCACGTGGTCCGCGGCCTTCCGCATCGCTGCTGGCAACTCGGCGGGGATCGGGCTGCGATTGCGGATCAGGACCATCGTCGTTTCGACGACAGGTGTCACGGCGTTGAGCAGCGCGGCCAGCCTGCGCACCCGTGGATCGCGGCCGCCCGCGCGTGCCCGAGAAGCGACGACCGTGTCATAGGCGGTGTTCATCGCCGTGGTCAACTCCTGCCGCGCGGGCTCGACCCGCTGACCACCGGATGCTCCCATCAACGCCGCGAGGGCACGGAACACGGCTGCCACCGCCACCCGCTCCGGTACCGTGACGCGCCCGATGCCGCCGAGCACCGCCAGCAGAACCGCCCATGCCGCGCCGAGCAGGTACACGAGCGGCGGCAGCCACCACTCGCTCTCGATGAAGCCCACGCTGGAGGCGACGATCAGATAGACGAGAAACTGCAGGCTCGCAACGGATGCCACGTTGCTGAGCACGCTGACCAGCCCGCCGACCAGCGCGGCTGCCAACAGCACGACAAGCGCCAACGAGGCATTACCGAGCACCAGCCCACCGATCGCGAACCCGCCCGCGCCCGCAATAGCGACCGCGCTCATTCGTCGAGCGCGAGCGCGGTAGGGGCCGCCCTGATCGGACAGCGACGCGGCCATCGCACCCATCGAGGCCAGCAAGCCGAAACCGAGTTCACCCGCCGCCATGCCGACCGCCACCGGGCCGACGACCGCGATGCCCATGCGCACCGCGAGGCCCCACGGAATTGGCGCCGGCCTGGGGCGAAGCAACTGGCCGACCCACCCCAGCGCCGGTGTCTTCATTGCGCCAGTTTAAGCGGTCGTGGTGCCGTCTCTCCGGTTGGCGGCGAGGGAACGTTCCGCGCGCGAAGCCTGGAGGCTGCGTCGCGTGGCGACGTCAGCGGGAGCGGCCGGTCTCGCGTCGTCGTCGCGGCCGCGCACGCCGTACGCCGACCCCGAGCAGCACAAGGCCCATGACAAGCGCCGCGAGTAGTGTGGGAAACGACGGCGACTCATCCGTGATGTCGCTTTTGCCGCGAGACGAGGAGGGCAGCGCGGGAGAGGCGGAGGCCGCCCTTGCCGCTCGCGCGGGCGCCGGACCCAGCGAGACGCCTTCGACGCCACTGACCGCGCCCATCGGGATGGCTCTCCTGTGCGCGCCTGTGGCGCGCACAGACACCACGGCCGAAACGTCTGCGCTCGGCTCCTCGGCGCTGCCACCGGTGGATCCGACCGTGGAAACCGCCGGGACGGATCCGGCCACCTGTGGGAGCAGCCGTCGCTGCCCTACGGCGAGTGTCGGCAGCATCACGTCTCCGTAGGCCGCGCTGACTCCGTGGGACAGGCCGAGGCGGTGTCCGATCTCGTGCACCAGCACCGAGAGCAGGTCGACCCGCCCGGCGGCCGCTCCCCCGGCGAGCGCGACATAGTCGCTCCCGTCATCGGTGAAGGCGGCATTCGTGATGCCGGTGTACCAGCCGAATCCGGCGGCGCCGGCATCCAGATAGACGGTCGTTCCGATGGTGTCGCCGTATTCGCCACCGGGCAGCGTGGTGATCACGAAACGGGTGGCGTTCAGCGTCGCCAGGTCGGCACCGTGGGCGGCCCAGTCGGCTTCTGCTTCGGCGACTACCGGGGCGAGCTCGCTCGCGGTCAACGGCTGCGTCGACGTCGCGATCTGAGGCGATGCGGCGGCGAGGAGGGTCGTGCCGAGCGTCGGCGGGATGAGGCTCACCTCGGCGTTGTTCCACGTGTTCAACTGAATCTGCAGGTTGTTGATCGTGGTCGCGTTGCCGCTCGCCAAGGCCGCGTCTACAGCGGCGACGAGCTGCGTCGCGGTGTACGGGTAGTCGATGAACTGGCTCGTCGTGCCCAGCAACGCCGCGATCGCCTGCCGCAACAGCGCATCGATGCCGCCACCGCCGGTGTTCAGCTCCTGCAGCAGGGTCACGCCCGAGTATGCGGCCGGCAGCGGGCCGAACACGGCCGTCACCGGCAGGCTCGGCGAGAACACGTACGAGCCGTCGGCGTTGACCGGCCAGGAACCCGTGTGATTCTTCCAGTAGCCGATGGTGAGACCCTGTCCGGCGGCCTCGCCGTAATAGCCGGCCACATCGCTCGCCGTCGCGGTCTGCGCGGTGGTGGGCTGGGTGACGAGCACGGTGGCCGTGTTCCGGTAGGCGCCCGGCAGCACGATGGTCGTCGCACTGAACAGCCAGGTCTCTCCGACATCCAGCAGCCCGTTGTGGTTGGTGTCGCCGACGTTGTATTGCACGCCGTTGTACGTGACAAGAACGGGCTGCGGACTGAACGGCGTGGCTGATCCCCCGCCGTTGTCATCGATCAGCGAGGTGAGCGTCACCGGGCAATTGCCGGTGTTGGTGACCAGGTAGGTCCACACGGCCGTCTGACCGATCAGCAGTTCCTTGGCCGGCTGGGTGTTGGCATCCTCGATGGTGGTGGGATGCCACGGGTCGAGTGCGTCCACCGCCTTGTCGATCGTCACCGCAGGCCGATAGCCGAACGAGTAGTTGAGGTCGTTGGCCCAGACCGTGGTCGGTGTCGCGCCGACCGTCGTTCCAGAGACCAGGACCACGTTCGCATAGAGGCCGACCGGCGCCACGCGGGATGCGGTGTACTGCCACACCTCACCGGGGTCGAGCTGCTCGTTGTCGTTGGTGTCGCCGATGTTGTGGATGCCGTCGCCGCCGAGCACGGGCACCGGGTGGAGCGGGCTCGCCGCCCCGCCGTTGTCGTCGACGATGGTGATGTTCTGCAGCGGGCTGCCGGTGGTGGCGGACACCAGATAGGTGAACGTGTCGGTGCCGCCCGCCGCGACGATCAGCGGAGTGTGCGGGTTGCGTTCGATCTGGCCGCCGAGCTCCTTGGTGACGGTGATGCCGGGCGCGGTGCCGAACAGGTTCGCGGACGTCGTGGCGCACAGTTGCACCGAGGTATCGGCGCACATGCTCGGCAGGTTCGGTTCGCTCGGCACGTTGGCCAGCACCGTCGCGGTGTTCGTGTACTGCCCGAGCGGCACCGTGCCAGTGGCCTCGAACAGCCACGTCTCACCGGGATCGAGCATGCCGTTGTGGTTCGTGTCGCCGGCGATGAAGCCACTGACGTCCATGACCGGATCGACGCCGAAGCCGCACCCGGGGCATCCGCCTCCGTCGTCCATCAGGCCGACCACATCGAGCGAGGTGGTGCCGGTGTTCGTGACCAGGTAGCTCCAGGTGACCGTCGACCCGGCGAGCAGGATCGGGCCGGGAGCGCTGCCCGCCAGTTCGAAGCGGGTCGGATGCAGCGGGTCGGCCACATTCACGGCCTTGGTGATCATGAGGCTGCTGGTGGAGCCGTAGTAGTAGCTCGAGTCCGTCGCCGTGAGCGAGGTGCCGGCGTGCGGTTCGGTGGCGGTGACGGTCACGGTGTTGGCGTAGCTGCCTGCCCGGGTCGGAGCGGTGACGACTCCGGCCGACGTGTACTGCCACACCTCCCCGGGATCGAGCAGTCCATTGTGGTTGCCGTCGCCCACGTTGTACGAGGCGCCGTTGAACGTGACGAGCACGGGCGCCGGGGTGAACGACGTGCCGCCCCCGTTGTCGTCGCTGATGCCGGTGACCTTCACCGGGACGTTGCCGGAGGTCGTCACCTGGTAGGTCCAGGTCACAGGCGAGCCGACCGGCAGGTACACCGGGTTCGACGCGGTGTCGTGCACGCCGTCAGTGAACTTCTGCACCTGGATGCTCGGCGCCGTGCCGAAGTAGCACGCGAGGCTGGTCGCGCTGTAGGTCTTGCTGCCGACCGTGGCGACCAGCAGCACGGTGTTGCAGTGCAAGCCCTGAGCCGCGGTGGAGGCAGCCGAGGTGAAGACCCACACCTCCTTCTTGTCCATGACTCCGTTGCCGTTGCTGTCGCCGGAGGAATACACCGGGTGGAAGAAGCCGGCCGGGTTGTACGGGTTGCCGTTGTCGTCGGTGATCGTCACCGCCGAGCTCGGAATGGTGAGACCGGTCGGGCGGGTCACCTGGTACGTGAACACGATCGTGCTGCCCGCCACCACATACAACGGGCTGCCGGAGGACGTCCCGGTCGCACCGTTGACCGCCTTGCCGATGACCACACCGCCCGCGACGGTTCCGGTGTAGTAGGTCGGGTCGCTCGCGGTGACGGACTGTGTCGGCGTCGGCACCGTCTGCGCCGTGACAGTGGACTGGTCAGGCTGCAGCCCGGCGGTCGCGGTGATCGTCAACACGCCGGCCGAGGTGTACAGCCAGGTCTGACCGGGTTGCAGGATGCCGGTGCAGCCGCCGGTCACGGCGCAGACGGGGTGGAATCCGTGCGTCGTGTCGGTGACGACCACGTCGGTCAACGCCACCGGAGACGTGTTGGTCACGAGGTAGGTGTAGACGACGGCGTTGCCGACCGTGACGTAGGCGCCCGGCGGGGTGTTGGCATCCTCGTACGGGGTAGGGGCGGTGGGCACCGCAGCGTTCACCGCGGTGTGCAGCCCGATGCTCGGCCCGACGCCGGTGTAGACGGCGATGTCGGTGGCGGTGATCGTGCGTCCGCCCGCGGTCACCGTCGCGACCGCGGTGTTCAGGTGTTGCCCGAGCTGCGCGGTGGTGGTCCACAGGTAGACCCAACCCTCGCCGGGATCGAAGACGCCGTTGCAGTTCGTATCGCCGACGTTGTACCTGCCGCCGTCGCACGACACCAGGTCGGGCGTGAGCTGGCCGCCGAGCAGTGACGGCCCGTGCGTGTTGCCCGGGATGCCGGCGTCGTCGACGATGTTCACGATGGTGAGGCTCTGGCTGCCGGTGTCGGTGAGCAGGTACGAGAACGTGATCGTCGCGCCGGCCAGCACGGTGGGGCCGGGTGGGGTGTCGGCATCCTCTGCTGCCGTCGGGTTCCGGGGATCGACCGCGTCGATCGTCTTCACGAGCTGCAGGTCGGGCACGATGCCGGTGTAGAAGGACTGCGAGGATGCCGTCACCGTCAGGTGGTTCGTCGCGTCGTAGCCGACCACGGTGATCGTGTTCATGTGGGTGCCGAGCAGCGCCGCGGCGGGCGAGACGGGCACGCCGGCCGAGGTGTAGAGCCAGGTCTCCCCCGGATCGAGCAGCCCGTTGCCATTGGTGTCGCCCGAGACGTACACCGGCGTGAACGGCACTCCCCCGCCGTTGTCATCGACGATGGAGATGATGTGCAACGGGTTGTCACCCGGATCGGTGACAAGGTAGGTGAAGACCAGCGGGTGGCCGACCGCAAGGGTCTCGCCCGGCGCCACTCTCGCCTCCTCCGCGACGGTCGGGTTCGACGGGTTCGCGGCGTCGATTGCTTTGCCGACGGCGATGCGGTCGGTAGCCGTGCACGGGCAGGGCGTGTTCATCACCGCGCCGGGTGTGTTCGGCGAGGCGATCGGCCGGATGTTGGCGGTCTTGTGCACGTCGATGCCGACCCCGCCAAGGTTCTCCGGCATCGGGTTGAACGGCGGGCCCGCCTGCTGGTGCCAGCCGGCATCGTGCTGCAGCGTCAGCCCGAGCTCGCCGTACGGCTCGCCGTTGCGCGACGCGATGCCGCTGTAGGTCGTGTCGTACGCCGCGTAGCGCAGCTGAAGCGTCGGGTCGGCACCGTCGCTGGCCGACAGCGCGTACAGGAACACCGGCAGCGCCGGCTGCAGCGTGCGGCTGATCGTCGGCATGCCGAACGGCGAGAACGGCACGTAATAGCTGTTGTGGTTGCCGACCCAGTCGATGAGGCGGTCACCGCCGGTGCCGGCGAAGAAGATGTCCTGCCCGGCACCGCCGTACGCCAGCGCCTCCCAGGCCGGGGTGCCGTACACGTCGTTGCCGGTCGGCAGGCTGAACGTTCCGTTGCCGTTGTCGACCAGGTTCGGCACCGGTCCGTCGTTCAGGCCGCCGTCCTCGAACGTGCTGGCCCGCAGGTCGACCACGTCGTTGCCGGTGCCGGCATACACCCGCACCCGGCCCATTCCGGCCACGATCCAGTCGTTGCCGAGGTCGCCGAAGATCGCCTTGTCTCCGGTGGTCGGCATCTGCGGATCGCCGGTGCCCGGATACCACGTGGTGTCCAGCGGCATGCCCGCATCGGTCGGGTCGAAGGTGAGGAAGAAGGGCAGGCATCCGGCCTGCTGCGGTGTGCTGCCGGCGGCCCACTCGCAATCCAGCGGGTTGTAGACGCCCGGGTTCGGGTTCACCACGTCGGCGTTCAGCCAGATCTGACGGCGCGGGTCGTTGACGTTGAAGTACGACGCCTTGCCGATCTGCTCGGCGCGGCCGGCGTTGCCCGGTGCGGTGGTCGTGATCGGCACCCAGCCCATCGCGTTGCCCGGGTTGAACGGGTGGTACCAGTCGGTCTCGATCGGCGCGGTGTTCACCGCATTGCCGTTCATGTCGAAGTTGTCGGCGTATCCGACCTCGGGAGCCTCGGCTCCCGACAGCGCGGACTGTCCCGGTCCGCCGTGGATCACGCCGTCCCCCCAGCCGCCGTAGATGATGTTGTGGCCGTAGCGCGGCTGGTAGTACGGGCAGGTCTTGTCGCTCGGCGCGCAACCGGCCGCGAAGCTCGGGCTGCCGTTCGCCGCCGGATCCCAGTTGTACGGCACGAGCACGGCGGTCCAGCGCTGCGCACCCGCCACATCGATCTCCGCCTGCTGCGCGTTGCCCGGTGTGCTGATGGTCTGCGACAGCTCGGATGCCGGCACCGGTGCGATGCCGTACAGCGGCTCGCCGTAGCTGGAGCTGTTGCGGCTGGCCAGGCAGCGTCCGCCGCCGCCGATGATGCAGGTGTCGCCGCGACCGCCCGACACCCAGTTGTCGCCGTAGCCGAGGATGATCGTGTCGTTCTGCCCGCCGCCGTAGATCACGTCGTTGGCGGGACCGCCGTAGATGAACGCGTCGCCGCTCTCGGCGTGGATCTCGCTGCCCCGCTGCTGGCACGGCTGCAGGAGTTGCTGGGCGAGCGTCTCAGTGCAGGCCAGCGGCGTGCCGCCGATGTCGCCGACACCGTTGCTCGCCGCACTGCCGGTGACCAGAGGACCGGCCTGGCCGGCCAGGTCGGGGCCGCCCGGCGTGTAGTCGAGCAGCGTGACCGCGCGCGGGATGATCCGCTCCGTGGCGGTGGGGTATCCGTAGAGGTCGTAGTTGAAGGTGAGGTAGCCGATCGGCGACATCACGCCGGCGGCGGGCGCCTGACCGACCGTGCCGGACGTGCCGACCAGGCGGATCACGTCACCGTTGTTCGCCACGATCACGTTGGAGTCGTGCGCGTGACCGTTCGGGTTGGTCATGCACTGGTTGTTCGCGTAGAGGATGCCGTCGCCGCAGTCTTCGCGGCCGGCGTGGTTGCCGGACTCGCCGAAGATCAGGTTCGAGCCGCTGGCGCGTTCGCTCGGCAGGCTCAGGCTGAACAGGTCGGAGTTGCCGCCGATGATGTCATTCTGGCCCTGGTTGGCGAAGATCGTGTTGTCGCCGCGGCCGCCCTCCACGTACGACTCGCCGTAGGCGGCCACGGTGCCGCTGTCGCCGGAGACCAGGCCGGCGCACTGCGCCGGGTCGCCCGTCACGGTGATGGTGTCGCCGTCGATCGCCGTGACGACGCCGGCCGGGAAGCCGTCGACCGTCACGGTCTGGCCCAGTGCGAAGCCGAGGTCGGCCCAGTACTGCCCGGTGCCATCAAGCAAATCGGGAAGCGTGATAGTGTGCGGCCCGAAGGTGAGGGTGCCGGTGAACGAGTAGTCGAGTGCGGGCACGTCGTCCAGCGACGGGTTGATCAGCAGCGCGTTGCTCGAGTCGCGGCAGGCGCCGACCCGGTCGCCCAAGTAGAAGCCGCGGAATGCGCAGGTGGCGGCGCCGCCGAACACACTGCCGACCGACGGAGATCCGTCGGACGGGTTCAGCCCGCCCGGGTCGGTGATGTCGATGGAACCGTGCGCCTGGATGATGTTGTCGTTGCTCTCGCCGAAGATCCATGCGTTGCCCGGGCCGCCCGCGATGTAGTCGGCGCCCTTGTACGCGGAGTCCTGCAGGTCGGATGGCACCGGCGAGCCGAGCGGCGCGGATAACGTAATGCCGTCCGGACCGCCGGCCGCCGACAGGAATACGCCCCACCAGGCCATCCCGGTCGGGTCGAGACGCTGAGCTCCGTCGTTCTCGGATGCCCCGATGTTCGGCGTGCTCGTGCTGTACAGCTGGCTGCCGGTCAGCGTCTGGAACCGTGGGTTCGTGAAGTCGAAGCTGACCCCGAGCAACGACGTGATGCCCGACGACGTGATCGCAGCCGGGATGCTCGCGCCGGATACGGTGAGCATGACGGTGAGCGTGCTCGCGGTCACCCCGGTGATCGTCCAGGACGGCGCTCTGCTGATCTCCGACATCGTGCTGATCTCCGACGTCGTGCCGATCTCCAGCGTCATGCCGACGTGGAAGCCGTCGGCGATGAACGAGCCGCCGTCTGTGCGCGTGATCGTGTTCGCGGTCGAGGCGAACGCGCCTGTGACGGTGTTGCTCGCCCGGGACAGCCGCACGCTGCCGCCGATGATCAGGTTCTGGCCGGGGCCGCCCTGCAGGTTGTTCTCGCCGTCGCCGCCGATGAGCACGTTGTCGCCGCCTGAGCCGTACAGCGTCGCGTCGCCGTGGTTCTGTGGAGCCGTCGAGGCGAGCGACAGGATGTCGCCGGTCGTCTGCAGCGTCTCGATGCGGCTGTCGCCGAACGCCGTCGCGCCGCTCGGCGCGCAGTACTCGCTGTTGGACACGGCACCGGTGGGCCGGCAGTAGCCGTAGGCGGGGCCGACGGTGACGGCATCCGTGACGCTCTGGCCGTACGCGAGACCGATCGGGTTGCGGGAGAGCGTCGCGACGGTGCCGTCGGCGCTGACCGCGACGATGACCGTTCCGTCGGAGAGGTAACCGGCGGCATCCGTCACCGCGAGGCCGACGTCGCTGGGCAGGAAGCACGCCGTGCTGCAGGTCAGGGTCGCCTGGCCGTTCAGCGCGCCGCCGGCGGGTGCGTTCGCCTGCAGCGTGCCGGTGACGGAGCGGGCTTGGTCGAGTGCGCCGACCGTGGCCGTCGTCGTGTCCTGCGTCACGACGCCCATCGCGCCGAAGATGACGTTGTTGTAGTCGCCGTACCTGTCGGTGGTCGTCTCGCCGCTGCCGGGCGCGTCGCCGAAGATGGTGTCGTTGCCGGCCGCCGTGCATCCGGTGGCCACGGCGGCGGAGAACGAGCAGGACAGCAGCGGATCGGCGTTCGGGTACACGCTGGTGTTCGCGGTCGGGAAGCTGATGGTGCGGGTGATGATGTCGACGTTGATGCCGTCGGTGCCCAGCAGCAGGTTGTCGCCGCGTTCGCCGTAGATCGTGTTGTTGCCCGACCCGCCCGCGATGATGTCGGATGCCTGGCTGCCATAGATGGTGTTGTCACCGGGGCCGGCGTAGATGACCACGCCGATGCTCGGGAGTTGCCCGTTCGGCACTGCTGCGAAGTCGGCGCTCGCGTCGATCACGTTGTTGCCGGTGTGGGCGAACGGGTCGGCGACCGGGAAGATGAACACCGGCGTGCCGTTGCCCGGCTGGTTCGGGAACGGCTTGGTGCCGAACACCCGCGCGGACGGCACGCTCGGGTCGCCGCTGTACCAGGTGCCGTCCTGCGAGGTGCTGCCGTAGACGACGAGCGGCGACTGCGCATACCCGATCGCGGTGACGCCGGTGAGGGTCGCGGTCGCTCCGACGGCGGTCAGCGCGGGGCCCGACAGGGTCAGAGTGCTCGCGGTGACGGCCGTCACCGTCCAGCCGGCGGTGCCGTTCAGCTGCAGTGCCATGCCGAACGCGAACCCGGCGGCCAGCCACGATCCGCCGTCCGTACGCGTCAGGGTGCTCACCGCGGGCGCGGTGGCGGTCGGCGCGGTCGTCGTGTTCTCGGTGAACGTGCCGTATGCCTCCGGCGGCCCGAAGCCGACGATGGTCGCGCCGGTCAGCGTGCCGGGCGACGTGCCGAGAATCAGGGCGGGTCCGCCGAGCGTCAGCGTGCTCGCGGTGACCGACTCGACGATCCAGTTCGGCACGCCGTCGATCGACAGCTTCATCGTCGGGTAGAAGCCGCTGGTGAGCCACGACCCGCCGTCGCTGCGGGTGATCGTGTTCACGGTCGCGGTGAACGTGCCGGTCGCGGTGCGGCTGACGTCCTCGGGGCCGGGCCCGCCCCCGCCGGTGATGGTGATGTCGTTGCCGCCCAGCCGTACCGGGTTCGCGCCGGCGGTCGCGGAGTACACGGAGACCGTCGCGACGCACGTTCCGGGAACGCTGGTGCAGGCGAGGGGGTTCGGAACACCGGTGACCGTGAGCACGTCGTCGGTCGGGCCGCCGATGGCGGTGATCACACCGACGGAGACGCCGTCGACGACGACGTGCTGCCCGACGGCGAACCCGAGTTCGCGCCACGACCGCAGGTCGCTGCGGGTGATCGTGTGGTCGGTGAAGGTGAAACCGCCGTGCGAGGTCGTGACCGGGTCGAAGACGGCGACGGTGCCGGACACGGCGGAGCCGACGGCGGGCGCTCCGGTCACGCCGGTCAGGCCGGTGAACGTGAGGGTGGCGCCGTTCAGGCCGGTGATCAGGCCGAACGGCATCCCATTCCAGAGCAGCTGTTGGCCGACAGCGAACTCGTAGTCGCTCCAGTCCTGGCCGTCGGAGCGCGTGATGGTGTCCGAGGTGATCGCGAAGCTGCCGGTGACCTGCAGGACGCTCGCGCCACCGCCCTGCACCAGAGTCAGCCCGCCCTGCACGAAGGTGGTGCCCGGCGTTCCATCCTCGTTCGTGTACGGACCGGGCACGAGCGAGCTGGTGATGGTCAGGTGGTCGTTGCCCTGGCCCATCATGAAGTTGAACACCTGGATGGTGGACAGGCCGGCGTTGGTCTGCACGTTGCCGTGCGCATCCACGGTGATCGAACCGAAGCTGATGCCGCTGGGGAAGACCGACGGCTCGCCGAAGGTGGGATGCGTCGGGTCACCGGGCACGTACCCCTTGTGCCCGCTGAAGTCGACCCCCGGCCCCATGCCGAAGCCGGTCAGCGCCGTCGAGCTCAGGCAGTCGCCCGGGTTCGCGCCGGTGCAGGCGCCTCCCGCCAGGTTGTCCTGCTGCGAGCCGTCGTCGAAGACGTTCAGCACATTCACCTGCTGCGACTCCGGCGGCTGGGTGCCGATGCCGAACGGGGCGGCGTTGGACTCGCCGGGGAGCATCACCGGCAGCTGGAGCCCGGCGTAGCTGGTGTCGGTCGGACCGCCCTCGACGGCCAGCGGGCCGCGGATGTTCGACAGCAGATGCGGCTGCTTCGGGAACTCGAGCAGGTGGGTGTTGGCGACAGTGAAGTACGGGTCAGCCAGCACAGGAACAGCCACCGGCACATACCAGTTCGTCGAAGTGAACGTGACCTCCGGCGCCCACTCGATGAGCGACACCGACGCGGTGCCCGTGCCGGAGAACGGCAGCACGCCGACGCTCTCTGCGCCGGTGGCCGGATCGATCACCCCCGCGCTCACCGTGAGCACGTCGACCCGACCCGAGGTGGTACCGCTCAACGAGAGGATCTTGAACAGCGGACCGGTTCCGTTGATCTGGAAGAGCTGGCCGGCGAGGAATCCGTCATCCAGCCAGCTGGACCCGTCGGCCCTGGTCAGCGTTCCGATGCAGTTGCCGTTCACCACCTCGGCGCAGGCGTTGTAGCTGACGCTGCCCGTGAACATCCCGTTGTTGACGATGCGCGAGATCGTGACCCCGGTGAACGTCCCCGACGCCGGAGTGCTGCCGCAGTTCGCGATGATCAGCTTGGTGGCGGTCAGGCTCTGGATCGTGCACGTGGTGGCCGTCGCGTAGCTGCCCCCGGAGACGGTGATCCGCTGGCCGGCCGCGAATCCGTCGGTGATGAAGCTGCCCAGCTCGGACCCGGCCGATTCGGCGATCGAGGTCGGCGTGACGGTCGCGTTGCCGGTGAACAGCGCCTTCGTGGTGGGCGCCCCGATCGACTGGATGCTGATGCGCCCACCCGCCGGAACGACGGTCTGGCCGTCGCCGATGAGCGCGACCGTGACCGGCTGGGTCGGCGCCGTCGTCAGCCGCACCGTGTATCCGGACCCCGGTCCGGGCGTGTCGCAGGCGGCATCCCCGCACTTGGTGACGACCATGCCGGTCGGCGTCTGCACCACGGCGCCCGGCGTCGAGTCGTTGAGCACCAGGATGTCGGTCTGGTCGTTGGCGGTCGACACGCCGTTGTAGTTCGGATCGCTGGAGGCTGCGACAGCGGTCAGGTACGTGTTGTGCGGGTCGGAGAGAGCGAACCAGGTGGCTGCAGAGGCCTGGACGACCACGGGCACGTTCCAGTTCGTCTGGTCGAACGTGATCGTGTAGCTGCCGGCGTGGGTGCCGTCGGGGTTGTGCACGACGGCGAACCGGCTGTCGCTGCTCGACAGGACGACGCGCGGGTCGCTCGGCGTGATCGTGACGGTGACCGTGGCAGAGGGCGCGCTGTTCAGGGTGACCCCGTAGTAGCCGTCGATGGCGGTGAGTGCGTTGCCGCTGCCGCCGAGAATGGTGTTGCTGGCGTTGCGTGCCGGCAGCACGAACGCGATCGGCCCGCTGCTCGCTGCGACGGCCCGGGACAGCCTCACGGTGGTCGAGTCGATGACGGCGAGGATGATCGTGCCCGGCTGGATGAACGCGCCGCCGTCGGCCTCCATGATCGGCCGGCCCACGTCGCTGCTGTTGAACGCTGCGGTGGCCGACGTGAAGGTCGTCGTGCCGTTGCTGTGACCGTCGGTGTACACGGCGAACGAGACGAGCCGGCCGGGAAGGGCGAAGCCGATGCCGGATGCGTTCGCCACGGCGTTGGAGAGCAGGACGGTCGTCGAGTTGATGATCTGGAGGATCACCGTGTTCGCCGGGATGGCGGTTCCGCCGTCGATCTCCACGAGCTGCTGACCGAGGTCGGACAGCGTGAAGTGCGCGGAAGCGGAGGTGAACGTGGCGCTGCCGTTGCCCGTGCCGTCGGAGAACGACGACGGCGGGGTGACCCGGCTTGGCAGGGAGAACACGATGCCGGTGCCGGTGCCGACCGTGGTGGAGAGCGGGGTGGAGAGCGTTGCACTGGAGCCGTTCGCCGACACCGCGACGATCGTGGTTCCGGCTGGGATGAACCCGAGGCCGTCGATCTCCACGATCTGCTGGCCGACGTCGCCCTGCACGAAGGTGGCCGTCGCCGACGTGATGGTCGTGCCGGTGGTCGCACCGTCGTGGTAGATGCCCGGCGTGTTGTCGTTGCCGAGGTTGGTCACGCCGATGCCCGGTGTTCCGGGGTCGATCTTGGTGACCTCGACGTTGCGCACGACGGCGTTGGCGTAGAACGGGTCGGCGGAGAGCACGGAGTGGCTGAGCTCGTACACCCGCGTGCCGTCGGCGAGCGTGTCGTTGATCGCGCCGGCCCAGACGAGCTGCGGGACCTGCCAGTTCGTGGGAGTGAAGACGAGCACGACCGCCCGCACCGGAACATCCACCCACTGTCCGTCGATCAGGATGTGCCGGTAGAAGTCGGAGTTCGCCGTGGTCGTGCCCGAGTTCGGGATGCCGCCCAGCCCGGTCGTGGCCAGCAGGACCGAGTCGCCGTACGGGTCGCCGATGCGGTTGGCGAGGATGTCCGGCTCGGCCGTGACCGTGATGTACACGGTCGAGGTGGGCGCGCGAGCCAGTCGCACCGAGTACGAGTCGATGGTGCCGATCGGCGGAGAGGTCGTGTTGTCGCCCGTCTCGCGCACAACGGTGCCGCCGGCGTGCTCCGTGATGAGCACGGCGCCCTGGCTCGCCTGCGCGACCGACAGGCTGACGCCCGGGATGACGAGGTCTTTGTACAGTTCGTCCTGGGTCAGGGTGGCGTGGTTGATCACGGCGCTGGTGCCGTTGATGTCCTGCGAGAACACGTCGCCGACGACGTCGCCCGCGACGTTGATCTGGTTGCTGCCGAGACCGCCGATGACCCGCACCGCGACGCCCGGCGGGGTAGAGAGCACGTCGATGGTGTCGTCGCCCTCGAGCGCGTCCACCTCGATGACCTGGATGTTGCGGTAGCTCACCGACATCCCGGCACCATAGACGCCCTGGTCGGTGACCACGATGTGGTCGGCGAACTCGGTGCCCAGGATGACCAGCTTGTTGAAGCCGGTACCGCCGTCGACGGAGACCGGCGCGTTCATGTTGTATTCGACCTGGTTGTTGCCGGCACCGGTGACCACCTTGGTGTCGGCCGCGGTGGAGAAGCCGTTCGTGGTGACCGGGATGGGCAGGCAGTTCGGAGCTTCGATCGTGACGCAGCCGCCTGGCAGGATGATGTTGCCGTACGCATCCGTCTTGGCCAGGGCGAAGCCGCGCACGATGAACAGGTTGTTGCCGCCGTCGCCCTCCAGGTGCACGACGGCCTGGTTGCTGTAGACGATGAACGTGTTGTTGCCGGTGCCGCCCTGGGCGACCAGCGGTGAGCTGGTGCCGCGGGAGAGCCAGCCGCGGGTGGTGGCCACGGTGGCCACGTCGAACACGTTCTCGGATGCCAGGTCGCCGGAGACGCCGAACGTTCCGGGCGTCGGGGTCGCGGTCGCGGTGCGCCGCTCGCCGTAGAGCTGCCCGATCTGGAACTGGTTGTCGCCGGATCCGCCGTCGAGGTAGGTGGGGGCCGCATTGTCGTCGACGGCGAAGTAGTCGTTGCCGCCCAGCGAGTACACGTGCAGGCCGCCGTTGGTGGCGCTGTCGTAGTTGATGCGCTCGACGCCGAACACGCAGTTGGTTCCCGGCGTGTCCTGGCACGGCGCCGTGGTCATCGTGCCACCGAGGCTCGCCTGCGTGCCCGCCAGGTCCGAGTGCAGCAGCGCCACGAAGCCCGAGCCGGCGGAGTACGGATCACCCGATCCGGTCGGGTTCGCACCGGTGCCCTGGTAGAGCGACGGACGGGACGCGGTCTCGCCGGGGATGCCTGCCGGGGTGCCGCGCAGCAGGAAGATGTCGTTGGTCGAGTAGTCCTTGCTCGTTGCCGGGTCGATGCCGGTGCTGTTCGGCGCGCCCGCCGTGTAGGTGTCATACCCGTAGATATTGAGGGTGTCGGTGCCGTCGGTCGGCGCGTGCGTGCCGAGCACGTTGATCTCGTAGTTGTTGGCCGTGAACTGGCTGCCGCTGGTGAAGATGTCGTAGACGTTGTCGCCGGACTGGCCATCGAGGGTGAGGCTGTCACCCAGGGCCACGTCGCTGCTTGCCGCGGTGCTGCCCAGCGGAACCATGGTCTGCAGCCGGTTGACCACGAAGGTGTCGGCGCAGCCGGTCGCGCAGACTGCTCCTGTTCCGTCGCCGACCGGGGCGAACTGGCCGGCCGCGGTCGGCTGGGAGCTGCCGTAGGCGCGGGTCTCGGTGCCCAGATCGGTGCGGTCGAAGACGATGAGGTCGGCGTTGGTGTTGCCGAACACCCGGGTGAGCCCGCCGATGCCGTTCGCCGCGCCGATCGCGCCCGGAAGGTCGCCGGTGGCGGGCTGCCCGCTGCGCAGCACGATCACCGTGCCATCGTTCGGGTTCGGGAAGCCGGGGACGGCGCACACGCCGGCGGCGGCGCCCGTGCAGTCACCGTAGACGTCGATGTTGCCGGTGGTCTTGGCCGGCAGGTTCGGGTCGGTTGCGGCGCTGCCCGGGCCGGTCGTCGTCGAGTAGGCGAGCATCTGACTGCTCGGGTCGGTGACGATGTCGTCGGCCGAGCGCAACGTGATGTTGCCGCTCGTGAGCACGACGCCCGTCACGCTCACGACGCCCGCTTCGATCAGGCCCTGCGGCACCTGCTGCACGGTGTTCTCGGCCGGGAGCGTGCTGCCGGAGTGCAGGAGCAGGATGTCGTTGCCGTCGGAGCCGGTCGTGCCGTCGATGCTCGCCTCGAGCGTGGTGAGCCGCACGTCGTGGCTTCCCGTCACGGTGCCGGGATGCTCGCCCGCGTGCGCGAGCAGCACATCCAGCGGCCCCTGCGTCTCGGTGATGAAGATGCTGCCGTCGGCCTGCGCTGCGAGGTCGCAGTTCGCGGTGACCGCACGCTGCGCATCCGTCGCGTTCTGGTAGTTCGCACCCTGGTAGGCCAAGGTGTACGTGCTCACGCAGGCGGAACCGTTCGACGAGTTGATCTTCAGGTCGTTCGAGCCGTCGGCCGCGCCGATGCTGCCGCCGAGCGCGACGAGGTCGATGGTGTTGCCGATGACATCCGCTGCCGGGGAGAAGGTCTGGGTGCCGCTGCCGGCCGAGGTCAGTGCGATCGGGTTCGGGTCGGTGCTGCAGGAGGTGTCGTTGCACCAGAAGCCGGCCGAACCCGTTCCTGCCAGGCTCGACGACAGTTCGAACGTGGTGGCTCCGGTGGCGATCACGTAGTAGACGCCGCCGGCGACGAGTCCGCCGATCGCCGCGCCGGAGGTCGTATACACGACCTGCTGACCCGTGGTGAATCCACTGGCGCCGGCCGCGGTGATGGTCGATCCCGCGGCCGAGGCTACGGTGACGACCGGAACGGTCTGGTAGGCCACCGACTGGCCGTCGGTGATGGAGCCGGCGTCGGTGGTGAGCGTGATGTCGGCGCACGTGGCCGCACTGGCCGCATAGCAGGTGGTGACGGCGCCGACATGCAGGTCGCCGACGGTCTGCGTGATCCGGATGACGCCGGGGGCGAACGCGTTCAGCACGCCGAACGGCTGCGGCTCGTTCGGTGTCGTGACGGCACCCACCGTCGTGCTGCCGGCGTCGGCCGCGTTGTAGTACGAGGAGACGATCTCGACGAAGTTGTCGTCCGCGCCGATGGCGCCGGTCTGCGCGGTGAGCGTGACGTTCACGCCGATGACCTCGGGGGTCGGCGTGGCTTGATCATGACCGGGGAACGGCGGGATGGCCGTGCCGCCCGCCGGAGCCGGCACCGGGGCATCCACGATGGAGTGCGGCGCGGTCAGGGTCACCGTGTCGTAGAAGGACTTGATCTCGCCGGCCCGGAGGTCGCCCGGGTTGGCGGTGGTGCCGGCGAAGGTCTGTGCGCTCTCGGTCCAGGTGACGAAGCCGTTGGTGTGGGTGTTGAGGTTGCCCGTCTGCTCGACGTCGGTGGTGCCCTCGACGTTGATGCGTTCGTCCGCCGGGTAGCCGGTCTGGGCATCCGTGAGACCCGTGCCCGCGGTGTCCTGGGTGTGCGTCGCGTCAGCGGCGTCGACGGTGATCGAGCCGGTGGGGGTGGCGCCGCCTGCGTCGAGCAGGCTGAAGTCGTACGTGCTCGCGATGTATTGCGGGTCGCTGGCGAATGCCCCTTCTTCGAGCGCCAGCGGGTTCACGCCGTCCGGCTGGTAGAAGACGTGGTAGTACGGAGGGCTTCGTGCCCCGTTCGTCTGGTCGACTTCGATTCCGACGCCCGTGCCGGTGCCGCTCTCGTATACGGAGGTCTGCAGGCGCAGCACGAGGTCGTCCCCGGCCACCAGGTGACCGATCTTGAACAGGTACGGGGCGGTGGGTGCCTCGGAGATCGACGAGTCGCGCAGCAGGTTCAGCAGGTCGAGGAACAGGTTGCCACCCGCGGTCGCGGTGATCTTCTCGGGGTGGCCGAGCCAGCTGACCAGGTCGGTGTTCAGGTACGCACCGCTCGATCCGACATCGGTGCCGGCCAGCAGCACGAGGATGTTCGTCTGAACGAGGTCGTGGTGCGGGCACGCGTTGAACGTGTTCGGCGCGTTCGCCGGTACCGAGCCACAGCCGGCGATGCCCGCGTCGTAGCTGCTGTCCACTCCGCGGTCGCCTGAGGAGAAGATCGGGCCGTACAGGCTCGTGATGTCCGTCTCGCCGATCGGGTTCGTGATGGTGCCGTTGATGAGCAGCACCGGACCGGAGCTGTTGTCGTTCGTGACGGTGACCAGGCTCGGCGAGACCACCTCGTTGATCTTGAACGTCAGGCTGACCTTGCCGGACGGCGCGGTGAGCGTGACCTTCGGGTGGTCCTTCGTGTTGATCACGTCGATGTTGTCGATCACCAGTTCCCGGGTGGAGTGGTTGATGATCGTGACGGAGTCCCAGTTGTCCCGCCAGGTGAAGGTGCCCCAGTAGTGCGGGCCGATGCACGGCTGGCCGGTGGTGCGGATGTCGCAGGTCGTCGTGCTGCCTTGCAGGGTTCCGCTGCACGGCGGGTTGCCGCTGCCGCCTACGCACGAGCCGCCGTCGATCGCGCCGTTGAACGACTGCATCAGGATGTCGCCGCTGTTCGTGTTGATCAGGTCATCGACCTCGATCGGACCGGTCCCGCTGAGGTCGCCCGGCGCCGGGTTGTGCACACCGTTGACGGTGATGTTCACCGCGGTGGTCACCGTGCCGTCAGTGCCGATCACCAGGGTCGGCGCCGGCCCGGAATTGACCACGACGTCGGAGTTCCAGTGCGCCACCTGGTTCTGCGTCGTGTTGTCGGTGTTGACGCAGGCGGTCGACAGGTCGGAACTGCACTGGTCGTCCGCCTGAACGAACAGCGTGAGCGCCGGGTCGGTGGTGGCGGAGAACAGCGGGCTGGCGAGCGCCGGGTCGTTGGTGTTGACGCCCTCGATGATGCGCGGGCCGACGTACACGACGACGCCCTGATGCCCGGACGCTGTGTCGTCGAGCGTGGCCGAGGTGCCGCCCTTGTTGATCGACGGTCCGATGCCGTAGAACGCGGCGTGCCGGTGGATGTCGTAGCTGCCGGCGTCATGGTAGGCGCGCACATCCACCCCGTGCGTACCGGTGATCGACGACGACGTGGTGGAGTCGCCGTCCAGCAGTGCGGTGAGGTGGGAGGTCAGCGTGTAGTTGTCGGTCGCGGTCGCGCTGCCGATGAAGGCGTAGGCTGTCGCGTCGGCGGAACCGCTGGCGGTCGCGCCGCCGACTGCATCCACCGCGACCGTCGATCCGGAGATGGTGGCGTTGCTCCCGACCACGGCCGCCGAGTCGCCGATGAGGTTGGTCTCGGAATCGGCGCCGCCGAAGTCGCCGAGACCGCCGCTGGTGGTGTCGGCGGAGATCACGGAATGCTGCTCCGTGTGCGAGGTGACGGCCACGTTGCCGCCCGCCGCGATGGTCACGCCCGTCGCCGTGATCTGCGGCCCGTTCGTGTCGTCCCCTGAGATGGTCGGGTACGCCGACGCGTCACCGACGATGGCCTCGTCGACGATGTCGCCGTTGATGTTGGAGTTGACGTTCGGGATGGCGATCACGCCGCCGGAGCCGTTCTGGGACGACGCACTGGAGTGCGTGGTCACCGCGCTGGTCACGGCGACGTCGCCCGCCGAGGTGAGTTCCGTTCCGTCCCAGCCGGCCGTGACGCTGCTCGCGTCGTCGTAGACGATCACGGTCGGATCGATGTTCGTGGTCGCGGTCGGCAGGCTCACGCTGATGCCGCCGCCGTTGCCGCCCTGCGCCGACGAACTCGTCACCCCGTCGCCGCTGGGCGGGGAGAGTGCCCGCAGCGACGAGCCGTCAGGGGCCATCAGCTTGACAGAACCGGAGGTCAGCGACCCGTTCAACTCGAGGTAGACCTGCTGGCCGGTGCTCGAGGCCTGCAGCGGCGCCCCGGCGAGGAACAGCTGCTGGGTGCCGAAGATGTGCGTGGGGTCGAGGCTGAGGTCGGTGTTTCCGCCGACGGCCTCCAGACCGATGTTCCCGCTGCCCTTGTCGTCGACGATGTAGGTGTAACCGTCGGTGAGCTGGCCGAGCGGTGCCGGGCGGATGAACTCCGGTGCGGTGCAGGATGCCGGCATCGGCGAGGCCGCCGTCTTGTTGTCGCTCTGGTAGCAGGCATCCGGCAGCGTGAGGGTGATGAACTTCTGCGCGTGCTGGATCGGGTTGCCGTGGCTGTCGGTGCCGTCGGTGCAGGAATGGTCGTTCGTGTATCCGACGGCGTCGCAGTAGGTGAGGCCGAGGCGGATTGTCCAAGCGGTCGGGGCATCCACGTAGTACTTTGTGCCGGTGCTCAGCCCGCCGATTGAGGCGGTCATGACGGTACCGTTGGCGAGCGTGATCGATCCCGGCTGGTAGTAGACCGCTTCGCCCTCGCTGAGGCCGTCGCCGTTCACCGTCGGGGGGTTGCCGGGGGTCGAGACGCTGCCGAGGTAGATGGTGTTCGCGCTGGAGTCGTACTGCGTGAAGTTGCCGCTGCCGTCGAGGTCGACGTTCACGCCCCGGTTGTTGAAGCTCAGCGGAGGCGCCGCGCGGTACGTCACCCGGTCACCGGCCGAGAACTGACTCGTGGTGAGCTGGTTGCCGCCGACTACAGTGCTGGGGCTGAAGCTGAAGATCGCGGACACGGCCGCCGCGTACGTCGTGTAGAGCTCGATGGTGCTGGGATCGATCACGCGCACGTACAGCACCTGGCCGTCGGCGAAGTCGCCGCTGATGGACGACCCGGCCCGGTAGATCACGGCATCGCCGTCGGAGAGGCCGTCGGGCGCTGCGAAGTGCACCATGGCGCGGTTGGTGTCGATCCCGGTGAAAGTGCCGGGGGTGTCGGCGTCGACCGAGCCGCCGCCGAAGTTCGAGCCCAGTCGCACGGTGTTGCCGTCCAGCACGATGACGCTGTACACCGTGTTGCACGCCGGGCCGGTGAACCCGCTCGGGGTGCAGGTCGGGTTGAACAGCACCTGGTCGCCGGTGGACAGTCCGTGCTCCTGGAATGTCAGGCTGTTGTCGGATGCCGGGTTCGCGCCGCCGCTGTCCGGCGTCATCCCGGTGAGGTCGTCGGTCAGCGGGGCACCGGTCGGCGCCGAGTCCGAGATACCGCTCACGGTCACGCTGCCACCCGCGATGACGGTCGTGCCGGAGCCGAGGTAGGCGTGCACCGTCGGCTTCGAGGTCGCGGTCGCCTGCGGAACGCCGACCGCCACGCCGCCTCCGCCGTATGCCTTGCCGGTGGCATCCGCTTCGGCATCCTTCGAGTCGGCCGACACCCTCAGCTCGTCGGTGCCCGCGGTGCCGAGCACGATGTGGGTGCCGGGGCCGACGTACGCCTCCACCAACGGCTCAGTGGTCGACTCGGCATAGCTGCCGCCGCCGGCGCCGAGGCCGCCGAAGCCGGTCAGCGCACTCGAGGAGGTGGTGGAGGTGTCGGTCGCGGTGACCGAAAGTCCGGCAGGCGCGGAGGCGGTGGTCCCTATCACGGCGCCGCCGACGACATACGCTTGCGCGCCGCCGTAGAGGTTCGCGTCGGTGTTGAGGATCGCCGCGCCGATGAGTCCACCGGCTCCGCCGCTTCCGGTGGCCGTGGCATTCGCACCACGGGTGACGCTCACCGAGATTGCGGTGCCGGTCGCGACGATGTCTGCGTTCGCGCCCAGGGAGGCCGTGTCGAGACCGACGGTGTGCTGATCGTCGCCCACAGTGGCGTAGGCATGGGCACTGTCGCCGCCGCCGCCGATGGCGACGCTCACCACGAACACCGTCGCGGCGGCCGCGTGCGACGACTGGGAACTCACCGTCAGCTGCGAGGCCGCGGTCAGCGTTCCGTCGAACGACGCCTGCACCGATCCCTCGTCGGTGCTGTCGACCGTGAGGGTGGCCACGCTCACGACGACGCTGCCCGAACCGCCTTCTGCCCTCGCGCAGGCGGTGTCGGTTCCTGCGGCGAGCCGGCAGCCGGTCACCGTGCCGCTCAGGCCAGCAGGCGCTCCGGCGAACACCTTCACCAAGCCGGTGGTCTCGACCGAGGCATCCTGCCCGACGCCGGCCGTGATCGTGGCGTCGCTGCCGATGTCCGATGTCGTCCGGGATGCCGCGCCGCCGCCGATGACGGTGACGGCGACCACCTTCACGTGTGCGTCGCTGATGTTCTGGCCGTATGCGGCGACGGTCAGCGACGCGGCCGCGGAGGGCATGGTGCCGTCGAAGGTGGCCGAGACGGCGCCGTCGACGTGGGATTCGGCATCCATCACGGCGACCGCGATGCCGCCGCCCGAGCCGCCGGGAACATCGGCGGTCGCGGTGTTCGTGCCGGTGGCGGTGACGGAGATCGCGGCGCCGGCCGCCGAGAATACCGAGCCGTCGCCGACGCTGCTCGACACGATGGCGGTTCTAGTGATCTCCGCGTCGCCGTGCGCTCCTGCGCCGCCGAGGATGCCCACCGATCCGGCCACCGCCGACACATTGGCCGTGTTGGTGCCGGTGGCGCTCATCGTGAAGCCGGTTCCACCGGTCACCGAGCCGGTGTAGCTCGCCGTCGTCGGCGCGGAGACCGCGGCCGTCGGGATCGAGACCGCGATGCCCAGGCCGAGTGCGCCGCTGCCGACCTTGGAGGTGGACTCTGCATCGTTGTGGGCCGTCGCGGTGATCGTCGTGGCGCCGGCGGACCCGATGGCCGCACCCGTGCTGGTGGCCAGCACACCGGCATCCGCGCCGATCTCGGCGTCGCTGCCGGAACCGGCCAGCGAGACACCGCCCGAGACGGAGACCGCCAGGGTGTTCGCGGTGGCGTCGCTGGTGCCGTCGGCCGAGATCGACACGCTGCCGGAGGAGGTGATCGCGCCGTCGAGGTGCGCGCCGACCGAACCGTCGATGGTCGACTTCGAGATGAAGACGGTGCCGGCGCCGAGCACTCCGGCGCTGCCGCCCTCCGCGATCGCGCAGGTGCCGTTCGTCGCTCCCCCGGTGAGGTTGCACCCGGTCACGGTGGCGGGGAATGCGTTGCCGCTGCTGTCGGTCCCGGGTGCGCCGGCTGTGATGCTGACCGCACCGGTGGCGGCGATGCTCGCGTCGTCTGCGCCGCACACCCCGCCCGTGAACGAGCCGACACAGGCGGTGATGTCTGCCGATGCGGCGATCGCGGCCTCGGCGAATGCCCCGGATGCGCCCACGTCGAGGCCGACGCCGGCCACGATGGCGTGTGCGGAAGCCAGGTTCTCGCCGTCGGCCGCCACGTCGACGGACGCGGCCGTCACGGAGCCGTCGAGCTGTGCGCGGGTGTCGCCGGTCACCGTGGCCACCGGGAACATCAGTGCCACCGATACGCCCGCGCTGACTGAGAACCCGGGCGTCTGAGCGGATGCCTCGTTCCACGCCATCGCCGCGACCCGGGCTGCACCGGTGGTGTCGAGGTTGCTGGTGGAGGTCAGCGACGCCTCCGTGTTGCGGGCGTCGGTGGCGATCGCGACCGTCATGCCGATCGCCGCACCGCCGGACAACGACACGTTGACCGTGCTCGCGTCGATGCCGGTGTGGTGTCCGGTTGCCCGCACCGTCACTCCGCCCGATCCGATCACGACGGCGCCGTGCGCACCGGATGACGCGGACGTCGTTCCGGAGTATCCGATCACGTCCACCGCTCCGGAGAGTGCAGCACCGACGCCGCCGTTCACGGCGATCACCAGCGCGGTCGGGATGAAGGTGTCGGTCGCTTCGACGTCGATACCCCCGATCGGGTCCGGTCCGATCGCGACGTCGCCGATGGTGGCGCCCGTGTCACCGCCGACCTCGACGACGGCGACGGTCACACCGACCGCGACACCGGCGGCGGAGACCCCGACGGCGTATGCCGACACCGCGCGATCCGCTGTGGCGGTCACGTCGATCCCGTTCGCGGCCTTGCCGATGGCGGCGCCGTCGTCGATATGCGCCAGCTGGCTGGAGGTGTCGGTGACCACCAGAACCTGGCCGGCGATCGTGAATCCGCCGAGCGCGCCCGACGCCACCACGCCGAGCACGTTCTCCTCGAGGGTCGCGGAGACGCCGACGGTTCCGCCGGAGCTCACCGAGGCACCGTCGTAGATGCCGGCATTCGTCGCCAGTCCGAGCGCCAGCACGCTCACCCCGGCACCGGCGGCGCCGAGCCCGACCGCGGCGACACCGGCCACGGTGGTGACGTCGAGACCGTCGTCTGCCTTCACGCTCACGTCGCCGCCGGCGTGCACCGAGCCGTAGATCCCTGCCGACGTGCCCGACGGCGGCGGGGTCTGGCTGAACGGCGCCGACGCCACCGTGGTGCCGGGCTCGTGGTTCCTCACGTCGGTGCCGCCCGTCGTGGATGCCACGTTCTGGTACCGCGCCTGCGACTGCACGTCCTGCCAGTCGGTCGAGTCGGCGGACGGGTCTCCGGCCGATCCGGCGACCGTGTCGAGCGCTTGGTAGTGGTCGCCGTTGGCGTCGAGCACGACCTGTCCGGCGTCATACGTCTTGGTGGCGTCGAAGGTCGGGCTGTCCGCTCCGGAGAGGATCGAGCCCCAGCCGGCGGCGCTGCCGCTGCTCTTGCCGCTCGCCACGGTGTCGCCGACGCCCTGGGCGCTGCCGCCCGAGCCTTGTGTCGGGGTCTGGTCGGACAGGTTCCAGGTGCCTGACGTGTTGGTCGACGAGTACTGGTCGCCGGCGGGTGCCGTGGTGTCGTCGGTGATGTTGTTGCGCGCCGCGTACGTGTGGCCGCCGTAGGCCACCACGTCACCGGCACGGTAGTTCATGCCGGATGTCCACGGCTGCGGGGCCACCGACGACGGGCTCTCGTTCGACAGGGTCCAGTAGGCGGTGTTGACGTTCCCGGAGCCGTCGGTCGGCGTCACCCCGGTGCTCGCGACCGTGGCGGCGTAGAGGTGTCCGTTGTAGGTCACCAGGTACCCTGCCGCGTAGTTCGCGGTCGCGGTCCAGGCATCCACCGTCGGGCCGTAGCTGTTCTGCTGGTAGCTGTCCGACGGGCCCGTGCCCACCGACCACACCGAGACGGCACCTGCGACGCCGACCGCGCCGAGTCCGACGCTGACCGCGATGGTGCGCACGTGCTTGTACGCCAGCGCGTTCACCTGCACGGCACCCGCCGCCCACACGTCGCTTCCGGTGCCGAGATACGCGGTCACGTTCACCGCTGCCACGCCGATGTCGACGGCGCCGGCGATGCCACCTGCGCCCACCGCCACCCCGCCGGCGATGGTGAGGGTGTCCAGCGCATCGGTGGCGGAGACATCCACGCCCTGCCCGGCGGCCGCACCGGCGATCAGCCCGCCGCCGCTGCTCTTGTTCACGATCGTGCCCGCTCCGACGTACGCCTCGGAGCTGACCGTGAAGAGGTGCACGCCCACGCTGCCGGCCACGCCGACGAATCCGCCGCCTACTCCGGCCACCACTCCGAGCGCGTGCTCCGTGGCGGATGCCTGCACCGCCAGCCCCGTGAAGCCGGTCAGCGTGCCGAAGTCGGCGCCGCTACGCGCTCCGCTGTCCATGCCGGCCAGGCTCGGGCCGGCGCCGAGCGCGATCACGGTGTCGTTCGCGTCGAGGTACGCCTTGACCGTCTTGTCGACGACCGCGACGGCGACCCCGGCGCCGACGCCGCCGATACCGATGCCCACCGTGGCGGTGACCCCGGTCAAGGTTGTGTCATCGGCCGCCAGCACGGCAACGCTGCCGCCGGCGTTCAGCGTGGTGCCGGTACCGGTGTACGCCTCGGTGTCGGGGTTCAGCACGGTGACCGAGACACCGCCGGCGACACCGGCGTAGAAGCCGCCGGCTGCGACGGCCGCCACCGAGACGACCGAGTCCTGTCCCGAGGCCGACAGCGCGATGCCGCTCGCCGCGTTGACGGTGGCGTTCGAGCCGATGGTCGCCGTGGTGGTCAGGTTGACCACCCCGACCGCCACTCCGGCGCCGACGCCGACATCGCCGGCCACGGCGAGCGCTGCGGCGATTCCGAGTTCGTGGAAGTTGTTTCCAGCGACGACCAGCACGCTCTGGTCGGGCGCTGCGGCGGGGTCGTCGCCGCCGCAGGCCGGGTCGGTCGGGTTGCAGTTGATCTGTGCGCCGTCGCCGATCGAGGCCTTGGTGGTCACGGTGACCACGGCGACTGAGCCGGATACATTCACCGCCACTGAGCCGGAGAACCCGGCGGCCACGCCGAGGGCGGAGATCTCGTCGCTGTTCGTTGCGGTGACCGCGACGCCCGCGAAACCGCTCTGCATGCCCGCTGTCGCGGTCTGCGGGTTGCTGGCGCTCGCGTCTGCGGAGGAGAGCTGGCCGCTGGCCACGATGCTCTGCGAGCGGCCGCTGCCGTTCGAGCCGAGGGTGAGGAAGGTGCCGGCTTGGGCGAGGGCCTTGGTGGCGGCGAGCTCGATCTGCTGCCCGCCGAAGCCTCCGGGGCCGACCCCGGAGGTGCTGGTGCCGCACTGCCCTGCGACGATGACGACGCAGATGACGTAGTAGGTCTGGCCGTCTTGCAGACCGCCGATCGGCGTGCCGCCGCCTGCGCTGTAGACGACCGCGTCACCGGTGGCGAAGGTGGAGGCATACGGCAGCGTGATGATGTTGCCGCTCACATCGGTGACGGGATTGAAACGTGGGGAGGAGTCGGATGCCGTGCCCGGCTGGTTGACGGCGACGAAACGCTGGTTCTCGCCCATCAGGCCGCTCGGCAGAGCGAGGCCGGTGATGGGCACGAGCCCTGGGGTGCACGAACTCGTGCATCCCGGAGGCGCCCGTGGCGACAGGGACAACTGGATCCACGTCGGATGCCCGGGAACGTCGATCACGTAGTACGCGTGGCCGCTGGTGAGGCCGACGATGTTCGCGCCGCCGCCGTTGTCGTACAGCACCTGCTGGCCGTTCGCGAAGCCCGCGTTGTAGCCCAGGTTGATCACGGATCCGGCGGGCAGCGACGGCGGCAGGTTCGTGGGCAGGCCCTGGCATCCGGCCGCGCTGCAGGAGCCGCCGGGCCCGTCGGTGTACCCGCGCGGATCGAAACCGGTGTCGGTCGAGTTCGTCAGGTAGGTGCCGGTCGCCACCGTGCTGAAGGAGATACGGCCGGGCAGGGCGTCGGCGGTCACTCTCGCGCCGTTGCCGACGGATGCCTCGGTGTCCTTGGTGACGATCGGCACGGCTGCGCCCGCTCCGACTGCGGCAGTGCCGGATGCCGTCAGGTTGCCGCCGACGGCGGTCATGGTCAGGTGCTCGTCGGCGGAGACGATCACGTTGCCGCCTGCCACGACGAAGGCGTCGTCGCCGATCTTCGCCGTGGTGGTGACGTTCACCACCGGTACGGCCGCGTTCACGGCGACCGCGACGTCGCCCGAGACCGACGCGCCGACCGACAGCGAAGTGATGCCCTCCGACGATTGCGAGGTCACGGCGACGTCGCCGTTGGCCTGCACGGCGGCACCCGTGTCGATCTGGGCCTGGGTCGTCTTGTTGATCACCTCGACGTCGGCGCCGACGCCGACGCCCGCGTCGCCGCCGATCGCGACCTGTCCGGCCAGCGCCAGCAGTGTCGTCGCGTCGCGCGCGGTCACCGTCACGTTCTGGTGCGGCGCCGTGGCGGGGTCTGCCGGGTCGCTGCAGGCGGACCCGACGCAGTCGATCTTCGCGTCGTCTCCGATGCCCGCCGTGGTCGTGTCGGTGACCACCTCGATGGTGACCGATCCGGCCACCCCGGCGGTCTCACCTCCCGCACCGGCCACCGAGATCAGGGTGAGCGGCTGCGCCTGTTCGGCATCCGTCGCGACACCGCCCGTGCCCGCCGAGCTCACGTCGTCGTACGCGCCGATCGTCGCCGACACCGGGCTGGTGCGCACCAGGATCGCGGAGGCGATCCCGACGCCGGCCGTGCCGCCGAAGGCGAGTCCGCCGGAGTACAGCTGCGTCTTCTGCTGTGCCGTGCCGTCCAGCGTGGTCGTCGCGCGGTAGGCGAGGTCGCCGAACGCGACGAGGTCGCCCTGGGCGTGCGTTGCGCCGGATACCCATGCCGGGATCGCGGCCCAGTCTGCGGTGCCGGTCGCCGGGTCGGCCGTCGAGCCGCTGACATCCGTGAGCGCCTGGTAGAACGTGTCGCCGAACAGCACGACCTGACCGGTCGCGTAGCTGCCGCCGGAGACCCAGGCGTCGGCGCGCTGCCAGTCGGCCGGATCGAGATCGGGGCTGACGGCAGAGGACGCCACGGCATCCAGGGCACGGTACGCGATGCCGCCGAACGTGACGAGGTCTCCGGTCGAGTACACCGCTCCGCGCATCCACTGGCCGACGGCTTGCCAGTCGGCCGGGTCGTCCGTGGAGTTGCCGATGGCCACCGCGGCGCGGTACAGACTGCCGCCCGCCGCGACCACGTCTCCGGCCTTGTAGTCCGTTCCCGCGACCCACGCGGCTGAGGTCAATGCGGTCCAGTCGGTGGTGTCGGTGTCGGGCGAGGCGTTCGTCGGCACCCCGCTCTCGGGGTCGAACACCGCAACGACGTCGGCCTGCGCCTGGTACGCGATGCCGTTGTACTGCACGACGTCGCCCGTCGCGTAGTCGGCGGTCGGATCCCACATCGGCACGAGCACCCACGAGCCCGGGGTGTCGGCCGCCGACGTCACCGCGCCGGTCGCCGCGTATGCACCGGAGAGTCCGCCGACGACCTGGCCTGCCGCGTAGCCGGCACCCGGGGTGAACGTTTGCGCCGGCTGCCAGTCGCTGGTCGAGTCGGGCGTGATCGCCAGGGCGGGGTCGTAGTCGTTCTGGTGCGCGCCGACGCTCACGTTCCCGCCGGCGCGAACCGTGGTGCCCGCGCCGCTGCCGCCGCCGATCGATGCCGTCGTGCCCAGGCCGCCGGCCTGGTTGGTGACAATGACGATGATCGAGCCTGCGATGCCGGCTTCGTCGGCGGCGCCCGCCGATGCCGCTATCGCGAGGATCGGGTCGGTCGAGGCCGAGCTGACCGTCACGTCGCCGCCGGTGGCGATCTTCGAGGATGCCCCGAGCGACGCCGTCACCGTCTCGTCCGTGACCCCGACGATGAGTGCGACGCCGGCACCCGCGTCGCCGGTGGTCAGACCCAGCCCGCCTGCGATCTCCACCCGGTCGGTGTCGTCACGGGCCAGCACGGTGAGCGTCTGTGCTGTCGGCGTCTGGCCGGCACCGGCCGTGCCTGCCTGGTTGATCAGCGCGCCGTCGCCGACGGTGGCGGTGGTCGTGCGGCTCCAGACGTCGACCACGAACGACCCGGCGACCGAGGCATCCCCCGTTCCCGCTGCGCCGGAGACGGCGAGCGTGGAGATCGCGGGCGAGGCCACGATGCTGCCCGGCTTCGGGATGAGCACGACCCCGGGGATGCCTTCCAGCGCGGTCAGCAGGTTTGACCCGATGAGGCCGACGTCCACTCCGAGCAGGCCGAGGCTCGAGGTGGCCTGCACCGTCATCGCCCCTGCCGCGTTGAGGGTGGTCGGCGAGGTGGTCGAGGAGAGCACGGCGGCCGTGGTGGAGACCGGCTCGAGGATGTTCACGGCGATCGCCGCGCCGACCGCGACCCCGCCCTTCGACAGGGCCCCGGCGACGGCCAGGTTCTGCAGACCCATCGGGTTGCCGGCTATCACCGCGAGCTCACCGGTGGAGCTGACATCGGCTCCCGCGCCGATCTGGGCCGAGGTGGTGTAGAGCAGCACGTTCAGGCCGACGGCGGCACCCACCTGCGGGTTGGACTTGCCGCCGGCTGCGGCGAAGCCCCAGACGATCACGGAGTTGGACTCGGCCGCGCCGGTGCCCGGGTCCACCGGTGTGCCGGCGTACACCCGCACGCCGTCGCCGGAGACCGTCGCACCGGCGCCAATGCTCGCGCCGACTCCGATGTCCAGGTAGTTGAAACCGACGCCGGCCGCGATGTTGGTCTTGGCGTCCTTCGGGTTCAGCGCGATGCCCAGCGCGCGGGCCGCCGCGGTGGTGAGCTGCGTCGCCTCGACGTCCACGGGTCCGTCGGCGGCGACCGTGATGTTCGGGTCGATGGCGGCGCTGGTGGTGGCCTGCACCCAGACGATGGCGATGGAGGCGGCGACGCCGACTCCGCCGCCCGACTTGCCGGTCTCCCCCGACGCCTTGTCGCCGCCCTGCTTCGCTGCAGCATCGGCGGACGGCACCTTGTCGGCACCCTTGCCGCCGGCGTTCGGGTCGTTCGACACCGCGGAGTCGGCGGTGTCGTCTGTGGACTTTCCACCGCTGGGGATGTCGAACCCGCCGATCGCGCTGGCGTTCGAGACCGCTTCGGCGTCGACCTCGGACTCCGCAGCGACCTCCACGTCGTCGGCCCTCACGCTGCGGCCGAGCTCTGCCGTCGTCGACCAGTCGACGATCAGCGGAAGCGAGACGGCGGCGCCGACGCCGACGCTCTCCGCCTCGACGTTGGCGTTCGCGCCGGTGTCCGCCGCATCCACGGCGTGCTCGGCCTTGACCGTCGCGCTGCCGGTCAGCGTCATCGGCGCAGCCCCGGTGGGCGCCGCGCCGATGATCGCGGAGGTGTGGTCCTGCGTGTCGACCACCAGTGCGACGGCCGGGCTGAACGCGTCGCCGCCCTGCGTTCCCGCCTCGGCGACGGTGGAGATCTTGCGCTCCGACGACGCCGTGACGGCCACCGATCCGCCTGCCGTCACCGGAACGCCGCCGGCGATCTCAGCGAGCGTGGTGGTCGGAGTGAGCACCTGGATGGCGACGGATGCGCCAACTCCAGTCCCCTTGCCCGTGCTGTCCTGGCCGGTGATCGGCGCCGACAGGTTGCACGGCAGTCCGAGGAACTGGGCGCAGGTCTGGAAGCCGGCGCGCGCGGACGCTTCGGCCGCGTCGTCCTGCGTGAACGTCGCTGTCAGGGTGAGGTCGCCGCCGTGCACGTCGATCGACGCGCCGGCCGGAACGGTGGCCTCGGTGTCCGCCGAGACGATGTTCAGTGCCAGCGCGCCCGCGGCACCGAGGCTGCTGGTGTTGCTGGCGCCCGCCTTGGCGGTCGCCTCCACCGTGCTGGTGGTGTCGGTGCCGCTGCCGCCTTCGGCCTCGACGGGGGTCATCGTCGCCGTCACCGACAGCCCCTGGGCGTCGATGGTGGAGGCGCCCGTGGTGGCGAGGTTGGTGATGGACACGTCGTTGACGGCCACCCCCGCGCCGATGCCGTCGGTGACTTTCGAGGCGGTCTGCCCGTTGCCCTCGGCGACGACATCGGTGTTCTCGGAGCTGGCCAGGCTGAGCGCACCGGTGGAGCTGATCACGGTCAGACCGTCGGCCAGGTAGGCCTTCGAGGTGGTGGTGACGACGTTCACCGTGACCGCACCCGCCACCGACAGCGAGCTGTCGCCCTTGCCCTTGGTGTCGGAGTCGCCGGCCGTGGGGGTCTCGGTCTTGGATGCCCCCTGCCCGGTGAGCAGGGTGGAGGCCGCGTTGCCCTGACCGAGCACCCGGTTCGCGAAGGTCGTGATGCCGCCTGCCGACGAGGACGGCGCACCCGGTGCGGCGGCATCCGTCTTGCTCTCGTTGCCGGAGGAGCCGGTGGCGGTCAGGCTGATCGGGCCGTCCGCGGTCAGGTTGCGGCCCAGGTACGCCTCGACGTCGTCGGCGACTACGTTGACCACGATGGCCATCGCGATGCCGGTGGAGTCGGCATCCACGTCGCCGCTGCCCTCGTTCTTCGTCGTGGCGTGTTGCGTGGCCTCCAGGTCTGCGCCGCCCGACAGAGTCAGGCCGTTTCCGCTGCCGATCGAGGCGAGGGTGGTCACGTTCGCGATGGTGAGCGCCACCGACGGCGAGAGTCCCACGCTGCCGCCGTCGGCACCGGAGACCGCCTTCGTGTCGACGGCGTTGCCGTCCTCGGCGGAGATGGCCAGCTCGTTGCCGCCGGTCAGCACCGCGTCGTTCTGGAGCCCAGCGGTCGTGCCGACGTTGTCGATGTTCAGCGCGAAGGATGCGCCGATGCCCACCTTCGGCGGCTCGTTCGACCCGTTCGACACCGGCACCAGGTACTGGGCGTCTCCGGTCGCCACGCTCGGGTCCAGCACCATCGGCTGCAGGGCGAGCGCCGCCAGGTAGGTGCTGGCGAGCTCGATGTAGCCGGGCTTGACGACGATCGCGTAGTAGGTGCGGTTGTCCACGAGCGCCTTGGGGCAGCTGAGCGTGAAGCCGACGCCGATGACCGGGATGCACACCGGGTCTTTGACGATGCCGATCGGGTCGCCGCCACCCGTGTGGTAGACCACGGCCTGGCCTGTCTGCAGGTTGCCGTCCGTCAGGTTGTAGCCGAGCACGATGGTCGTCAGATCACTGGAGGTGCCGGTGGGGTTCGGGATGATCGTGCCTGCGGCATTCGGGTCGAACGCATCACGGAACGGGGTGGCGCTGGAACTCGCATCGGTGTCGGTCGCGGCGTGCATTCCGACGTCGCCCGTTCCCGCGTTCGCGGTCGCGACACTGGTGGGACCGGATGCCAGCAGCTGGGCGCTCGTGGTGCTGGAGACGATGTTCAGCGCCACCGAGCCGTTGATGCCCACCGTGCCGCCACCGGACGACGCGGAGATCGCCTCGGCGTCCTCCGAGTTCGTGCAGTCCGCGCCCTCGGCGGTGCAATCCGTTCCGCCGACCGGTGTCATGGTAGCGGACAGGTGGAGGCCGTCGGCGTTCGCGGTCGCACCAGGGTCGATGTTCGCGGTGTTCGTGATCTTCACGAGGTTGAGTGCGACGCCGGCGCCGATCGCGGCGGTCGCACCTCCGGTCGCGGTCTCGCCGTCGGCGATCGCGGTGCCGTCGGTGTTGCCGCTGGATGCCAGTGCGAGCGGGCCGCCGGTGACGGTGACGGTCACCCCCGACGGCAGCGAGGTGTCGCTGAGGGAGGTGACGATGTTGATCGAGATCGCGGCGGCGGCACTGATCGGGGTCTTGGAGTCCTCGGCGCTGCCTGCGGTGGGGGTCGAGCTGTCCTTGCCCGACTTGGCATCGTTGGCCCCGGCCAGGTTGTTCGCCATGCCGAGGAAGGCATCCGCCTGCTGGTTGACGTTGCCGGCCGGGTTCGAGTTCTCGTCCGGCGCACCCGCGGTGCCCGCCCACGTGGTGGCGGAGGTCGACGACGCACCGCTGGCCGTGAGGGCAGCGGAGCCCACCGCCTGGATGTCGCGCGCCGTGGTCGCGGTCACCACGTGGTCGGCGTCGTTCACGGCGACGGAGACGCCGATGCCGGCATCCGAGGTCGTGTCGCCGCTTGCCCCGGTGGAGACCGCGGCGGACTGCGTTCCGGTGGCGCTCAGCGCACCGGTGAGGGTCAGAAGGGCACCTGTGCCGATGTTCGCGTTCGTGGTCACGTTGGAGATGGCGACGGACACCACCGGGGTGATGGCCAGGCTCGAGCCGGTGGAGCCGGATTTCGCCTGCAGCGTGGACGAGTCGTTCGTGGTCGCCGACAGGGTGAGGTTGCGCGCGCCGGTCAGCGTCGATCCGTCGCCGAGCGATGCGGTGCCGGTGTCGTCGACGATGTTCACGGCGACGCCCGCTCCGATGCCGACCGTGTCGCTCGGCTTCTGCACGAGCTGCAGGAAGTGGAAATCGCCGGCGGCGACGGTGGGGTCGAGCGGCAGTGTGAGGCTCTGCGTGAACGCACCGGGCAGCACGGCCGGGTACAGGCTGCCGGAGATCAACTCAACCGGCGTGAGTCCGAAGGTCGCGTCGGCGGGGTGCGGATCGGGCGTGCACACACCCGGCGTCCACGTGTTCGGGCAGTAGAGGTAGTACGTGCCGCCCATCACCAGGCCGCCGATACTGGTGCCGCCGCCGTTGGAGTAGGTCACCTTGTCGCCGGTGACTGCCGGCAACCCTGCTCCCGTGCCGTTCGTGTGCAGAATCGGGAACGGCAGCCAGATGGTGCTGCAGTCGGTGGGTGTGCTGCAGCCGGCGACCGCGGTCAGCGGCGTGAAGAAGTTGCCGGTGGGCAGCGCGTTGGCGGTCGATTCCGTGGTGTGCTCGCTCGTCAGCGTCACATCCGCCGCGGCCGGCAGGGTGAGCACGGCGTTCGGCGCCAGGGTGGCCGAGTGGTTCACCGTGACGGAGTTCAACGCGAACGCGCCCTCGAAGCTGCCGCCCGTTCCGCCGCCCGACACGTTCACCGCGGTCCCCGTGCCGGCGGTGGCGTTGGTGTCGAACGTGTCGCTCGTCGCCGGCGCCTCGATGGTGACGCCGCCGGCGGTCAGCGTGGTGTTGCCGCCGATGTGCGCGTCGTCGGTGACGTTCGCGACGTCGACCCCGACCGCGGCTCCGATCCCGGTGGCCGTGCGCAGCACGGAGTGGCCGTCGGCCGTCACCGGAGCATCCACTCCGCCCGCCGCGTGCACCAGCACGGTGCCGGTCCCGACGTTCGCCGAGAAGGTGCCGCTCGCCGGCGCGATGTACGCCTGAGTGTTCGTGGTGACGTCGGCGACCGCGAGGGCCGCGGCAGCGGCCAGCGGGCTGAGTGCGGTGATGGCGGTTCCACCGAGGAACTCCGCCGCCGGGGTGATGACCGAGCCCGATCCGTCGGTGTTCGCGGTGGCGCCGCCGAGGCTGGCCGCGGCGTCCGTGGTCAGGGTGTTGGCGGTGTCGGAGGTCACCGACAGGCCGTTCGCCGTGTTTCCGGATGTGCCGGCGTCGATGTACGACTTCGTGGACTCGTTGAGGGTCACCAGCGCCACACCGGCTCCCGCACCCGCCAGCAGGGCGTCACCGCTGGCGGTCACGTTCGTGTTCGTCCTCGCCGCCAGCGTCACGACGCCCGTGGCTTGGAACGTCGAACTGCCGGAGATGTTCGTCGTCGCGTCGTTGGTGACGTTCACCTTGGAGAAGGCCGCATCGACCGCGGGCACGCCGCTCCCTGCGGCTGCGCTCGACACGGCGCTCGCTCCGACGGTCGACGTGGCGGTCGCGGTGACGTCGCCGCTGGAGATCACCTTCGTGTCGACGAGCGACACCGTGGCATCCGAGGTCACGGTCACGACGTTGACCGCGTCCGACGAGCTCGGGGTGGAGCCCGCGGTGGCTGACAGGGTGATGGCTCCGCCCTGCAGCGTCGCACCCGTGATGACGATCGAGGCTCCGGGCGACGCGGTGAGCGATCCCACGCCCGGCGTGCCGTTGTCGGTCATGGCTGCCTGGAACGTGATGGTGCCGTCGCCGCCCGCGCCCTGCGTGTCGATGACGACGCCGTTGACGGTGATCGACTGCGCCTGCACGTTCAGGGTGGCGCCGGGGATCGCGAGGTTGCCGTTGATCGCGACGGACCCGGCCACAGACAGGGTGGGCGCAGAGGTGATGGTGAGGCTGGTGGTACCCGCTTCGGTGAACGTCGTCGACTCGCTGCTGCCGCTGACCGTCACGGTGCCGTCGCCGTTGTTGGTCACGACCGCGGCCCCGGTCTGGTTGACCGTCACCGCGGAAGATCCTCCCGGAAGGACGACCGGCTCCAGGCCGGCGTAGCGCAGGGGGGTCCCGTCGATCACGACGGTGCCGGAGTGCTGGTCTGTGCCGCTCGACACCACCGACTGGCGGTGCCCGGCGATGATGAGGCTGTCGTAGCCGCCCGCGCCCCCGTCGAGGAGCCCAGACACCGATCCGCCCGGTTCGAGGGTGAAGGTGTCCCGGTTGTTCGCCGCGCCGAGGAGATTGGCGACGTTCGTGAATGAGACGGGACCGAAGCTTCCGCTGTCGACGCCGGTGATCGACCACTGGGTGTCGGCGGGCGGCCCGCGCACGGTGTTGAGTCCGCCGGCGCCGTCGAAGCTGAAGGTCACGGAAGCCGGCGCGCCCGCCGGGTCGATCGCCACGTCGTCGTCGCCCGCTCCGCCGATGATGGCGATGTGCGTCGCGCCGCCGAGGGGAGCTCGCGTGATGGTGCCGGTCGCGTCGTCACGGTACCCGACAGTGCCGCTCGCCGGGTCGTAGCTCACCGTGCCGACGAGCGTCAGGTTGCCGGCGCTCAAGGTCAGCGTCGACCCGCTGCTCACCCACACCAGCGGACCAGGCGTCGGAGCGATGACCGGGGTGCTCGACGCGGGTGCACTCGCGCTGGGGCTGTTGCCACCGGATGCCGTCGTGGTCGTAATGCTCGGCGTGGTGCTCGGCGCTGTCGTCGCGGAGGTAGGAGTGCTCGCTGGGCTTGAGCCGGGGGTCGTTCCGGCGTCGGTCGGCGTTGCGCCGGTCGTCGGAGTGTTCGGGTCGGACGCGACGGTCGGCGAGGATGCTCCGAGCGTCGGAGTGCCGACGGGAGCCGGGGTCGAACCGCTCGTTGCGGTGCCGGCGGGAGTCGAGGTGGCCGTGGTGGAGGTGGCCGTGGTGGAGGTGGCGGGAGTAGACGCGGCGGGGGTCGAAGCGGCGGGAGCAGACGTCGCGGGAGTCGAAGCGGCGGGAGCAGACGTCGCGGGAGTCGAAGCGGCGGGAATCGGCGCCGCCGTCGCGGCCGGAGCCGGCGCGGGCGTGGCCGCGGGGAGCAGCGAGGCATCCACCGGCCACGACTGGCCGGGCTCGAGCGTCGGGGCCATCAGGCCGCTCGTCGTGTGCTCCAGGCCGAGGAAGTGACCGAGCTCGTGCCGCAACACGGTCAGCAGGTCCATGTGGTCGGATGCCGGGGCCGACGGGAAGCTGACCGACCAGCCCCAGCCGGCGGCATCCGTGCTCACCATGATGGAGTCACCGGTCTGCGATCCGAGCGCCAGCCCGCCCAAGTCGCCGGAGTTGACCGTCACCGCAGAGAAGTCGGCCGACGGGTCTGCTGCCTTCCATTCGGACTCGACCTGCGCCGCCGCGCTCGACAGATCGGCCGCGCTCAGCGCGCCGTCTGCACCGACAGGAGTACCGGGCGCCGAGGCGGCGTCGAGATAGTGGGTGGTGGTGTCGGGGCTCGCGGGAGTCGTCGAGTCGGAGGGTGTGGACGAGGTCGACGGGCTGCTCGAACCGGTGGACCCCGTCGACGAAGTCGAGCCGGTCGACGTCGAGCCTGTGGAACCCGTCGAGCCGGTCAAGGTGGACCCGGTGGAACCCGTCGATGAAGTCGAGCCCGTCGAGGCCGGCGCGGAGGTCGACGACGAACCACCTGCGGGTTGCCCTGACGTGCACGTAACGGAGTTGCCGTCGGTGGATCGCACGCAGTTCATCTGCGAACCGGAGCTGCCCACGGCGGGTGTCGATGACGGTGTCGAGGTCGACGACGGAGTCGGAGCGGGCGACATCGATGTGGGCGCGGGCGCCGTGACGACCTGAATGACCGTGCGCGTCACGGTCGAGCTCGCGGCTCCGTTCACACTCACGTGCCCGGCCGGCGTCGTAGACGTGGCGGCGTTTCCGGTGCCCGCGACGGGCGTCTCCGCGCCACTCTTCCCCGGCAGTGGCCCTGCGAGTCCGGATGCCGCCTGGCTGGCGAGAGTCTTGGCCGCCGCGGTAGCGGGCGAACTCGGCTGCGAGATCGTCGCTGCGGACGCGGTGTCCAGTTCGGCCCGATTGCCGAGCGAGAATCCCGCGATCATCGCGACCGACGCCACTAGAACAAGCGCGCCATGACCGCCTCGCCGCACAATGCGCACAGTACGGGCGAAACGAGCACCCGGTGAGTCGTGCGCAGCCACTTTGTTGCCGCCTCCGGAACGATCGCGCAGCGACCAGTCTCATATCAGAAATCGCTTGGGACCAAACAGAAATTGTTACCGAACAAGCTCAGTTTTGCGACCAAACAAGCACACGCTAGACCCAGCGTCGAAGGCCGCATATACCCCTAAACTGGGGCAGATCATGTTGTCTACTTCACCAATGAGTCGATCATCGCACTTTTCTGGGCCGAGGTAGCCCGGGTCTGACCAGGATCGGGCCTGCGCTCGGGGGCCGGGCGGCGCCCATAAACTGAATCCATGTCGGTGTCCGATCTCACGAACACGGCTCAGGACTACCTGAAGGTGATCTGGGCGGCAACGGAGTGGGCGCCGACGCCGATCACGGTGAAGCAGCTCGCCGAGCGGATGGGTGTGCGCGCGGCGACGGTCTCCGACGGCATCCGCCGCCTGGCCGAGCAGGGCATGCTCAAGCATGAACCATACGGCAGCATCGAGTTGACCGCGACCGGGCGGGCCCACGCGATCGCGATGGTGCGCCGGCACCGCCTGATCGAGACCTTCCTCGTCGAGACGCTCGGCTATGGCTGGGACGAAGTGCACGACGAGGCGGAGATCCTCGAGCACGCTGTCTCGGACTCGCTGATCGATCGCATCGACGCCGCACTCGGGCGCCCCAGCCGTGATCCGCACGGCGACCCGATCCCGACCGCCGACGGCGACCCCCGGCGGCCGGCCGCACTGCGACTGCGCGACGCCGAATGCGACACCCCGCTGGTCGTCGAACGTATTTCGGATGCCGACCCCGCCGTGTTGCGCTATCTCGCGGACAAGGGCATTCGGTTGGATGCGCGGCTCACGGTCGCGGAACATCGCCCGTTTGCGGGCGATGTCACCGTGCACATCGACGGGTTCGACGGCGAGATCGAACTCGGGGCGCGCGCATCCGATGCCGTATGGGTGTCCGTCGGCGGCGGATGAGCCCCGAGGGAGCGACGGTCGATCACTGGACGATCATCAGCACGATCAAGGCCGCGTTGAGCACGACGATCATGGTGGCGGAAATCCAGGCGACGACGCGCGTCCACCAAGCGTCGACGTGCACGCCCATCAGAGTGCGATCACCGGTCAGCCGGATCAACGGGATGACCGCGAACGGAATGCCGAGGCTCAGAAACACCTGGCTGAGCACGAGCGCCCAGGTGGGTTCGATGCCGACCGCGAGAATGATCAACGCGGGGATCAGCGTGACGACTCGCCGCACCAGCAGGGGGATCCGCACCTTCAGCAGGCCCGACATGATGACAGCGCCCGCGTAGCTCCCAACGGATGTCGATGCCAACCCGGATGCCAGCAGGCCGATCGCGAACGCCGCCCCGATCACCGGGCCCAGGCTGCTCGTCACCGCGGTGTGCGCGCCCTCGATCGTGCTCGTGTCGATGGCACTCGAGCCGGCACCCGTGCCCGCCCTGCCGCTGCCGAGGCTCGCCGCTGCGAGCAGCAGCATGGCGATGTTGACCGCTCCCGCGATGACCAGCGCTATCACGACATCCCATCTGCTGGCCCGCACCAGCCGCAGCACACGTCCGGGATCATTCGACACACCATGCCGGTCACGGGCCAGCGAGGAGTGCAGGTAGATCGCGTGCGGCATCACGGTGGCACCCAGCATGCTCGCGGCCAGCAGCACGGTTTCCGCCCCGCTGAACCGCGGCAGAAGCCCACCCGCGGCGGCGGGCCAATCGACCGGGCTGACGAACATGCCCGCGACGAAGCCGATCGTGATGATCGCGAGCAACGCCATGATCACGGCCTCGAACGAGCGCTGGCCGCTTTGGGATTGCAGCGCCAACAGCAGCATCGAGACGATCCCGACGATCACGCCGCCGACGAACAGCGGCAAGCCGAACAACAGGTTCAGGGCGACGGCACCGCCGATCACTTCGGCAATGTCCGTTGCGGCGGCGACGGCCTCCGCCTGAATCCAGAACGCACGGCGTCCGGTGGTGCCCAGCCGCTCGCCGATCAACTCGGGCAGGGTGCGGCCGGTGACCAGTCCGAGTTTCGATGACTGGTACTGCACCAGCATCGCCATGGCGTTCGCTGCGACGAGTACCCAGACCAGCAGGTAGCCGAACCGGGCGCCTGCCGTGATGTTCGCTGCGACATTGCCGGGATCGACGTAGGCGATGGATGCGACGAACGCCGGGCCGAGCAGGAACAGCATCCGCCCGCCGGGGCGTCGTCGCCCCTCGCGGGTTCGCGATTGAAGCTCAAGGGCCATTCGCTTCTTTCGTGCGGAATCTGTGACTGCTTTGTTAGACCAGGCTAACACTTTTATCAAGCGAGCGTCGTCGCCTGCTCGGCGTAGAGGCGGGAGTAGACGCCGTTCGCACGGAGCAGTTCGGCGTGGCTGCCACGCTCGATGATGTGCCCGCCGTCGACGACGAAGATCACGTCGGCCGACACGATCGTGGTCAGTCGGTGCGCGATCGCGATGGTGGTGCGCCCGCGCGACGCCGTGTCGAGCGCTGCCTGTACGACCCGTTCCGAAATCGTGTCCAGCGCGCTCGTCGCCTCATCGAGGATGAGCACGGCAGGGTCCTTCAACAGCACGCGTGCGATCGCGATGCGCTGCTTCTCTCCGCCGGAGAGGCGATAGCCGCGTTCGCCGACCAGTGTTCCGTACCCCTGCGGGAAGGACGCGATCGTGTCATGGATGTTCGCCGCCCGCGCTGCCGCCTCGAGTTCGGCGTCGGTGGCATCGGCCTTGGCATACCGCAGGTTCTCGGCGATGCTCGCATGGAAGAGGTAGGTCTCCTGGCTGACGACGCCGATGTGAGAGACAAGCGACTGCTGCTGCAGGTCGCGCACGTCGGTTCCGGCGAACAGCACACGCCCGCTCGACGCCTCATAGAACCGCGGGATCAGGTAGGAGACAGTCGTCTTGCCGGCGCCGCTCGGTCCGACGAATGCGGCGAACTGTCCCGGCTCGATCGCGAATGAGACGCCGTCGAGGGTGGCGCGCTCGGTCGCACGCGCATCCGGATAGCGGAACACGACGTTGTCGAACGCGACGCTGCCCAAGGGGGCACCGGTGTCCGACGAGGTTGCCGCTTCGACGGGTCGGGCATCCGGGGCATCCGTGATCGCAGGTTTCAGGTCGAGGTACTCGAAGATGCGCGCGAACAACGCACCGGAGGTCTGCAGATCCAAGGCGACGCGCATCAGCCCCATCAACGGGAACAGCAATCGTGCCTGCACCGTGGTGAACGCCACGATCGTGCCGGCCGTGACATCCGTCGCCCCACCGCCCACCAGCCAGCCGGCCACCAGATAGACGATCGCGGGGATGCTCGACAAGAAGATCTGCACCATCGCGAAGAACCACTGGCCGCTCATCGATTGGCGCACCTGCAGTCGGATCTGGTTGTCGTTCTCTCCCGAGTAGCGCGCGGTCTCGGCGGCCTGCTTGTTGAAGCTCTTCGACAGCAGGATGCCCGAGACGGACAGCGTCTCCTGCGTGATCGCCGTCATGTCGGCGAGCGACTCCTGCGTCGCCGTCGCGATCCGCGCACGCACCTGGCCGACGCGGCGCTGTGCGATGACGAGAATCGGCATCAACACGACGGCGATGACGGTCAGCTGCCAGTTCAGCAGGATCATCGCCACGAACGCTGCGATCACGGTGACCGTGTTGCCGAGCACGCTGGACACGGTGTTCGTCAGCACGCTGGCGACACCGCCGACATCGTTCTGCAGCCGGGACTGGATGACACCCGTCTTGGTGCGGGTGAAAAAGCTCAATTCCATCGACTGCAGGTGGCTGAACAGTTTGACTCGCATCGCGCCCATCACCCTGTTGCCGACCGTCGCCGTCAGGTAGGTCTGCCACACCCCGAGCAGAGCGGATGCCACGTAGATCGCGATCATCGCCACCACCAGTTCGACCAACCGAGGAATGTCCGGGTGCCCACTCTTCGGGAACAGCCCTTGGTCGAACGTCTGCTGGGTCAGCAACGGCGGGACGACCGACAGCGCCGCACCGATCAGCACGAGCAGGACCGTGGTGATCAGTGCCGTCTTGTGCGGCGAGAACAACCCGCCGATCCGCCGGGTGAGCTGCGGGATCTTCGGCGCCTGCGCGTTGACAACGCGCTGCGCCTGCGCGTCACCGCGACTGACGCGGCTGCGCAGGCCGCCACCCGGCACACGCCCGCCGCCGCTGCCATGCATTGCGCTCATCCTGAGAGCCTATGCCCGCACCGAGAGCCTCTGCCCGCACCGAGCACCTCTGCCCGCACCGTACGCCTACGCCCGCACCGAACGCCTACGCCCACACCGAGCCGCCGGTGCGCGGTTCCCGGTCGGCCGTGTGCAACCAGACAGCCTTGTTCGGCTGCAGAGCCCCCGCACAGACAGCGGTCTCGTCACTGGCGAGCAGCACGATCGCACCATCGGGCAGCCGCACCGGGTGCGGGCCGAAATTCACGATCGCCCGAGTCTGGCCGTTCTGCAGGTCGAGAACGGATGCACTCGACCCACGCCAGCTCAGCGTGCCGCCGCCCAGGCCGAGTTCACGACGCAGTGCCAGGGCTCGACGGTAGAACTCGAGCGTCGACCCGGCGACCCCGTCCTGCCGGTCGACGGCATGTTCTCGGAACGCGTCGGGCTGTGGAAGCCAGGGGGCGGCGGCATCGCGCGGCCCGAACCCGTATCCCGGCGCATCCGCCGACCACGGCAGCGGCACACGGCATCCGTCGCGCCCGGCTTCGGCACCGTTGGTACGGAAGAACGACGGATCCTGACGCGCCGCCGCCGGCAGCGTCGTATGCTCCGGCAGACCGAGCTCCTCCCCCTGGTACAGGTAACCGGAACCGGGCAGCGCCAGCATGAGCAGCGTCGCCGCACGTGCGCGTGAAAGCCCGAGCACCGCATCCGGTTGTTCCCCGTCGGGTCCGATGCCGCGGGGCCAGCGCGCCGGATCTGCGAGCCCGAAACGCGACGCATGCCGCACCACGTCGTGGTTGGACAGCACCCACGTCGTCGTCGCACCGACCGCCGCGTTCGTCTCGAGCGAATCGTCGATGGCGTGACGCATCGCGACAGCGTCCCATCCTGCCGTCATGTAGATGAAGTTGAACGCCTGTTGCATCTCGTCGTGCCGCACGTAACGGCTGAGCCGCTCCGCGGGGGAGACCCAGGCCTCGGCGACGAGGATCCGATCACCGCCGTATTCGGCCAGCACCGTATTCCAGCCCCGGTATATGTCATGGACATCGTCTTGATCCCACATCGGGCCACGATTGCCGCCACCGTCGAGCTCGCCGGACTTCTGATGCCAGTCGGGCAGTCCGTCGCGCTTGATGAGCCCGTGCGCGACATCGATGCGAAACCCGTCGACTCCGCGGTCCAGCCAGAACCGGAGGATGTTCTTGAACTCATCGACCACCTCGGAGTTGCGCCAGTTGAGATCCGGCTGGCCGGGGTCGAACAGGTGCAGATACCAGTAACCATCGTCCGTGCGGGTCCATGCCGGTCCGCCGAACACGGACTGCCAGTCGTTCGGCGGCAGCTCACCGGATGTGCCGCGCCCAGCGCGGAACAGATACCGTTCGCGCTCGCGGCTTCCCGGCACGGCCGCGAGTGCCTCCCGGAACCAGACGTGGGCGCTCGACGTGTGATTGGGAACGAGGTCGACGATCAGCCTCAGGCCGAGCGCATGCGCGCGCGACAGCATCCGATCGAAGTCGGCGAGTGTGCCGAAGAGCGGGTCGACATCACGGTAGTCCGCCACGTCATAGCCGGCATCCGCCTGAGGAGAAACGTAGAAGGGCGACAACCAGATCGCATCGATGCCGAGTCGTCCCAGGTAGCCGAGGTGCTGCTCGATGCCGGTCAGATCGCCCACGCCGTCACCCGTGGCATCGGCGAACGATCGTGGGTAAACCTGGTAGATGACGGCGTCTCGCCACCAGCCGGTCGCGACCTGCCTGGTGCCGGGCACAGTCGACTCATGCGCCTGTTCGTACGTCACATTCGCCTCGCTTCGATTTGGGCACAATATTGCAAGCGTTTACGTTAAACGCTTGCAGTCACGCGCATCATGTTATAGCTTCAATCTGCCACGGCGGCGACCCTCCCTCGAAGGAGGGTCAGAAACATCGCTTTGCACCCCGGCCATTGCTCGACTGTCAACCGGAAACGCTGTTACCTGCCGCCACAACACAATCCTGAGGAGTACATAATGCGAGGAACCTCCCTCATGCGTCATCGTCCGTCGATGACGAAGAGGCGCACCATGAAGTTGGCAGCAGTCGTCACGGCCGCAGCATCGATCGTCGCGCTCAGCGCGTGCAGTTCGGGCGGGAGCACCGGCAATTCGACGTCGGCAGCAAGCGGCGACGCGACCTCCGGCTCGATCACCTGGTGGGCGAGCCCGATCACCACGAGCGGCACAGACCCGCGCACGGTCCTCATCTCGGCGTTCGAGAAGGCCTACCCGAAGATCAAGGTCAAGCTCATCTCGGCACCGAACGACACCGACACGAACCGCGCAACGCTGACGACTCAGATCTCCGGCGGCGGTGGCCCGGACGTTTACATGGGGGACGTGATCTGGCCCGCGCAATTCGGCGCGCACCAACTGGCGGAGCCGCTGTCGAAGTACCTGCCGAAGAGTTACTGGGACACCTTCGCAACCGGGCTCGTCACCGGCGCCACGTACAAGAACCAGGTCTATGGGGCACCGTTCTTCGAGGACCAGGGCTTCCTGTACTATCGCAAGGACCTGCTGGCCGCGAACAACATGAAAGTTCCGACCACCTGGGAGGAACTGGTATCCGACTCCAAGACCATTCAGGCCAAGGGCCAGGTCAAGTACGGTTACGTCTTCCAGGGCGCGAACTACGAGGGTGCGACATGCAACTACGTCGAGTTCCTCGCGGATGCCGGCGGCTCGGTTCTCAATTCGAACCAGACCAAGTCCACCCTGAACAGTGCGGCGGCGGTCAAGGCATTGACGTTCGAGCAGAGCCTGGTCAAAGACGGCATCAGCCCGCAGGCCGAATCGACCTTCCAGGAGACGCAGTCGATGAACACGTTCTCGGCCGGGGACTCCCTGTTCCTGCGCAACTGGGACTATGCATACTCTGTGTCGCAGGCCGCCGGTTCCAACGTGATCGGCAAGGTCGGCGTCGCCCCGATGCCGACGTTCCAAGGGCAGCCCACCCCGGGCTACTCGAACATCGGCGGCTGGAACCTGTACGTCAACCCGCACAGCAAGAACGTGGCGGCCGACTTGACGTTCATCAAGTGGATGACCGGCAACGACGCGCAGACGACTCTGGCCACGCAGTTCAGTGAGATCCCGACCAACCAGGCCGTGCGCTCATCCGACGCCGTGATCAAGAGCAACGCCGTCCTCGCGGTCGTGTCGCAGACCAAGCTGGTTCCCCGTCCGGCGCAGACGCCGAACTACCCGCAGGTGAGCCAGGCGATCTATTCCGGCGTGAACGGCGTTCTCGCCGGATCGACGACGCCGCAGGAGGTGATCACGAAGGCTGACAGCGAGATCACCACGGCCCTGGGCAGCGGCGGGCTGTAAGCCGCCGAATCCCAGCGTGTCGTGCGGGCGGGAGTGACCTCGGCATCGCCCCGCCCGCGCGACACCGCGTTTCGCCGCAGCAACAGGCGAGCGCACTGCTGAAGCTTCCGCACCACCGGCAACTGCACTTCGGATTCGAGGAGGAATCCCATGGCCACGTCCCACACGATGGCGCCGCCGCGTCAAACCAACGGTCGCCCGGCCGAGCTCCGCAACAAGGGCGCATATCGCCGTGCGATGGCGCGCATGGGTTGGGCGTTCTCCGGTCCCGCCCTGCTCATCATCGCCGCGGTGACGCTGTTCCCGATCGTCTTCTCCGTGATCATGAGCTTCAGCAACGTCGACGTGCTCGGCAGCGGATTCCAGATCGACGGATTCACCTTCGCCAACTACGGAATCATCTTCTCGAGCGGCGTCTGGCAGTACGCACTCGCGTTCACGATCGGCTATACGATCATCACCGTGTTCGTCGAGATCGTGCTCGGCACCCTGATCGCGCTCGTGCTCGAGAAGCTGAACGTGATGCGCGGCTGGATGATGGCCATGCTGCTTATCCCCTGGTCGCTGATCACCGTGATCTCGGCGACACTCTGGGATTACATCTACGATCCGACCTACGGCGTCGCGGATGCGATCTTCCACGCTCTGGGGCTCGGCTCGCCGGTCATTCTGGGCTCGCCGGCATCCGCCATCATCGCGATGATGGTGGCAGACGTGTGGAAGACCACTCCGTTCGTTGCGATCATCGTGCTCGCAGGCCTCGTCATGTTACCGCGCGAGGTCTATGAAGCCGCCGAGATGGACGGCTCAAACGGCTGGAAAACATTCTGGCGGGTGACCCTGCCGCTGTTGCGGCCGACGATCGCACTGGCCGTGTTGTTCCGCATTCTGCAGGCGTTCGGGGTCTTCGACCTGCCGTTCGTGCTGACGCAGGGCGGTCCGCAGAACGCGACCACATCGCTGGCCATCCTGGGCTACCGGGCGATGTTCACCGATCTGAAATTCGGCCCCGGCGCGGCCGTGGCCACCACCACGGCGGTGCTCGTCGTGCTGGGCTGCCTTCTGTTCCTGCGGGTGTTCAGATCGCAGGTCGCCGGAAACGAGGAGGACTAAGATGCGCACACGTTCGCTCGGCGCCCGCTGGGGCCTGGCCATTGCCAGCGCGTTGGTCATCCTGTTCGTGCTCGCACCGATCTATTGGATGCTGGCCACGAGCTTCAAGACGACCGCAGGCGTTTCCGCGCAGCCACCGCAATGGTTCCCGTCGCCCGCCAGCATTGAGAACTACACACTTGCCTTCACGCAGAACAACTTCGGGCAGTACATCCTGAACTCCCTGATCGTCGCCATCGTCTCCACGGCTGCTGTCCTCGTCTTCGGCACGCTCGCCGGATACGCGCTCGGCCGGCTGCCGATGCGGGGCAAGTTCACGATTCTCGTCAGCCTGTTGATGATCTCGGTCTTCCCGGCGATCGCGTTGATAGCGCCCCTGTATCTGCTGATGCGCGACATCAGCTGGCTGAACAGCTACCAGGCGCTGATCGTACCGTATACCGCCCTCAACCTGCCGTTCGCCATCTGGATTCTGCGCAACTACTTCGTCGGGGTGCCCAAGGAGATGGAAGAGACGGCACGGATCGACGGCGCATCGCCGTTGCGCACCGTCTGGTCGGTCGTCTTGCCGATGGCGCTGCCGGGACTGTTCACCGCCGGGATCTTCGCGTTCACGGCATGCTGGACAGAATTCCTCATGGCGCTGTCCTTCAACAGCGCAGACAATTTCCGAACGATTCCGGTCGGTATCGCGCTATTCGGTTCCGCGCATATCACCCCGTATGGCACAATCTTCGCAGCGAGTGCGGTTGCCGTTGTGCCGATTGCCGTACTGGTGCTCGTCTTCCGCAAGTCGGTCGTATCGGGCCTCACTTCTGGAGCGGTGAAGGGGTAGGAACAGGGCGACCATGACGGGGATCCACGACGTCGCGCGCGCTACCGGGGTGTCGACGGCAACCGTCTCTCGCGCTCTGCGCGGGCTGCCGAATGTGTCGGAGGCCACGCGCGCGGTCGTGCGCAAGGCCGCGGACGAGCTCGGCTACATCCCGTCCTCCAGCGCGTCCGGCCTGGCGTCCGGGCGCACCCGCGCGATGGGCGTCGTGGTGCCATCCGTCAGCCGCTGGTTTTACACGACCGTGCTCGAAGGAATCGACGCAGCACTGCGCGCGGCCAGCTATGACCTCATCCTGTTCAATCTCGGCGGGCGCGGCGGCGATCGCGAACGCGTGTTCCACCGCTCCATCCTGCGCAAGAGAACGGACGCACTCATCGCGCTCGCGCTGGACTTCACGGTCGAAGAACGCCATCAGTTGGCGTTGGCGGGGCATCCGACGATCGTGGTCGGCGGACCAGTGAGCGGCGTGCGGCACATCGGCATCGATGAGCGCGGCGTTGCAGAGCAGGCGACGAACCATCTCATCGGGCTGGGTCATCGCGCGATCGCGCACCTGGGCGGACAGGACGAAGCGGGCCTCAACCGCCGGGTTCCGCTGAGCCGCAGGAAGGGCTACCAACGCGCGCTCGCGGCATCCGGATTGAGCGGCAAGCCGGAATGGCTGTTGCAGGGCGGCTTCTCGATCGCCGTGAGCCGCCGGGCGGTGACGACGCTGCTGAATTCGGATCTACCGCGACCGACGGCGATCTTCGCAGGCTCCGACGAGATGGCGATCGGCGCAATGCTCGCGATCGGCGATCACGGGTTGAGCGTGCCCGGCGACATCTCGGTGATCGGCATTGACGACTACGAACTTTCTGAGTCGTTCGGCCTGACGACGATCGCCCAGGACCCCTTCGAACAAGGCTCGCTGGCCGCACGCATGATGCTCGCCGAATTGGCAGGACAGCCGGCACGAGTCACGTCCGTGCGCGCGCCGACGATACTCATCGAGCGGTCGAGCACAGCGCCCCCGCGCCGCTGATCACGGCGGCGCTGCCGACCGTCGACACGCGGATGCCTGCTGCGGCGCAACCGGGCCGGCGCCGGTTCACTCGGCCCGTGTCAGTTCGCTCCTGCGAGCGTGATCGCCTCGGCCTCCTCGAGTGCATCCTCCTCGACTCCGTCGACCCGGCCGAGCGCCTTGCGGCCGAGGATGATGACCACCATCGCGACCGCGATCGAAATGCCGCCGGCGAAATAGGGCGCCGACGCACCGAATGTCGCTGCGATCAGGGTGGCTCCGGGCGGGGCGATTGCGCCGCCGATGAAGCGCACACCGGAGTATGCGGATGACGCGACCGAACGCGGAAGGTCTGTCGCCTCCATCACCGACTCGGTCAGCACGGTGTTCAGAATGCCGAGCAACAGGCCGCCGACGACGACGCAGACGATGATGCCGATCGCGGAGGCGGTCAGGAAGCCGGCCACGATCAGGTCTGCGGCCAGCAACGGCAGCACGCTCCAGAGCACCCGTGTGCGCGGCAGTCGCTTGGTCAGGACGGGGGCGCCCCAGACCGAGGAGATCGCCAGAGCGACGCCCCAGCCGAAGAAGATGAAACCGAGGGTCATCGCGTCGCCGAAGCCGACCCGCTCCAACGCGAACGGTGTGTAGGCCAGCAGCACGAAGAAGCCGATGTTATAGAACAGCGCGGCCCCGGCCAACGTGCCGAGCGCCGGGTTCGCGAGCGCTCGGAACGGCGCAGACAGTTTTGTGGGCGCGGGCCCTTCCGAGTTCTTGCGCAGCATCGCCACGATGGCGATGAAGCCGATCGCCATCAGCACGGCTGTGCCGAAGAACGGCCCACGCCAGCTGATGCCGCCGAGCAGGCCGCCGAGCAGCGGCCCGACCGCGATGCCCAGTCCGAGTGCGGCCTCGTACAGGATGATCGCGCTGGAGGTTCCACCGCTGGCCGCACCGACGATCGTCGCGAGTGCGGTCGAGATGAACAGTGCGTTGCCGAGACCCCAGCCGGCGCGGAATCCCATGATCGCGTCGACGTTGGGGCTGAGGCCCGCCGCCGCCGCGAAGATCACGATCAGCGCGAGACCGATCAGCAGCGTCTTCTTGGCGCCGATCCGGCTGGAGACCCAGCTCGTGAAGAACATCGCGACCCCGGTGACCAGCAGATAGGTCGTGAACAGCATCTCGGTCTCGGTCGGCGAGGCTTTCAAATCATGGGCGATCGCGGGCAGGATCGGGTCGACCAGGCCGATGCCCATGAACGCGATGACGCTCGCGAACGCCACGGCCCAGACCGCCATCGGCTGTTTGAGGATCGAGCCGCTGCCCTCGGTGCGAGTCGTCACAGTATGAGCCGTCGCAGTGTGTCGGGTTGGTGTGTTCTGTGTCATCGCGAGCTTTCTTCGGTGGGGGTGGTATGGCCAGGGTGCACCCGCGGCCCGGTCACGCGTGGGCGGACCAATTCGATCGCCTGCCGAATGGTGCGCGCCTGCTCGGCATCGACATCCGCGAATCGAGGCAGAAGAGCGGATGCGACGCCGGAGCGCCACTCGCGCAGCGAGGCGAGGCCCTTGGCTGAGATGGCGAGATGCCAGGCGCGCGCGTCCTCGGTGTCGGCGATGCGCTTGATCCAGTCGCGCTCGACAAGGCCTGCGACGATCTTGGTCATCGTCGGCTGAGCGACCTGACTGCAGTCCGCGAGTTCGCCGAGCCGCATCGGGCCGAACTCTTGCAAGACGCTGAGCGTGCGCCAGGTGGCGATCGACTCTGGGCTGTTGGTGGCGCGGCGGGCGAGGCGAGTAAGCCGAGCGGCGACCTGGACCAGGTCAGACAGGATGCCGTGGAGGTCTTCCGGCTCTTCAGCCAACCCGCGCCGCGGGAGGGTGGTCGGTTCTGTGAGCATTACGTCATTATTACATAGCAGGGCTATGTAATGCAAAATCGACTGAGGGGTTCCACGCCTCGCAGTATCGGATGGGCGATCACGGATGCCCCGGCCAACTCGCGCCTGACGCCGAGCGCGAGCTTCGCCCAGGCATCCCATCGGATTGGGCTGACTTCAGAGGCGGAGGTCGACGCCGACATGTGCGGTCTCATAGCGATCGCATACACCCAGAACGGCTGAATCGGCACTACTTCGACGATGTCGGCGGCGGATCACTCGGGGCGACGTACGCACCGATCGCTCGGAACACGGTGTCGCTCGCGTTCGGATAGTTGCCGTTCTCGTTGAATGCCGCCGGCTCGGACGTCACGGCCATGCCGATGGCGGCCTTCTTCGATGGAAGATACGCCTCCGTTGCGCTGTATCCGCTGAGGAGCGGATTCTGCAACCTCCAGGACCCGAGCGCACCACACCGAGCCCGTAGTTGTAGATCGGGATCTGCCTGAAGCAAGACCCGCCGCAGACGGGCAGCTTCGTGCCGAAGCCGATCAACTTCGAGTCGGTCATCTCGTGGTAGCCGGCCTTCGACAGAAGTTTGTCGGTGCCGACCGCCACCGCGGTCGTGGCCATATCCGTGATATCGGTCGTCTCCGCGGCTCCAACCGGGTGCCCCACGTCGGATTCCAGAAGAACGAATCTTCAGTGAACGCGGTGCCGGCCGGCATGCCCAGCGCGACGCGGCGTTCCGAGCTGTACGCGTACAGCACAGGGCTCGGAATCTGGGCCGTCTGGAACGCGGCGGTGTTCGTCTACCCCATCGGGCCGAGCACCTTTTCCTGCAGGAGTGTGTCAAGCAGCTTCTTGCCGATCATGGACAGGATCTTGCCGAGGATCATGAAATTGGTGTGTGCGTAACTTCAGTTCGTGCCGGGCGCGAACTGCATCGGACGGTCGAACGCGTACTTGAGACGCTCCTGATAGGTGAACAGATGGAACGGATTGGCGTTGTACGCCGCGGTCCAGCCGGGATCGGTCTCGAAATCGGGATAGCCGGTTGTCTGGTTCGCCAGCATCCGCAGCGTGACCTTGTCCGCCTCCGGCAGGGTGGGTAGCCAACGCCGGATGGTGTCGTCAAGGCCGACCTTGTGCTCGTCGACGTACTCGAGCAGAAGCGTGGAGACGTACTCGAAGCCCACGGCGCCATCGCCAGGCTTTTGCTGACGCGCACATGGTGCGCCGCGTTGGGGATGCGCGGTCCCGTCAGTCGAGCAGTTGAATCTTCGCGCTGTGGCCGCTCGCGCGCGCAATTCGCGCATCCGCAGTCAGCAGTGGTGCCTCGAGCAGTTCTGCGAGTGCCACGTAGTGCGCATCGTAGGCGCTGAGATTGTGCCGCAATGCCCATATTCGACGAAGCAGAGGCTCACTCGGGTAGCGGATCGCGGGAAAGTCCCGCAGATCTTCGAGCGCCCCCAGCGCGCGCTGCTCCGCCAATTCACCGCGCGCGACCCACGATCGAAAGACCGAAGTCGTTTCAGCGATTGCGAGGTGAGGCAGATGCAGATTGTTGCGGTGTGCAGCCATAAGTTCTGAGGCGCGAAGTCCGAGAGTCGACCCGACGAGATATTCGGCCAGTGCAGAGGCGTCGACGATCAGCACTATGCAGCGTCGGTGGAACGTGCGTCACCCAGCAGTTCGGATGCCCGCGTCTGCGGATTCACAGCCCCACGCACCCGGATGCGTTCGGTCAACTCCTCGAGACTGGGACGGGCCACGCTCGCGGTGAGCTCCGAAAGCGCATACTCAGAGAGGCTCTGTGCCGCTGCAGCCGCGCGGACTTTGAGCACCCGCAACGTATCATCCGGCACGTTCCTGATCTGCAAGCTTGTCATGCATTGATCATATCTCACATGCGCATTGCATGCTATGGCGAAGCGCCTCTCCCAAAGGGCCTACGGATTGTCCCCCGCCACAAATGGTGCGCAAAGTGCTCTGCGGGTCGGGGCAGCCGCGCAGTTTGCGCACCAGAAAGCGCCCGAAGCGCCAGTGCAGCACGGCTTGTGGATAACTTTGACGAGCCCACTCCAGAACGTGGCATCGTGCTGGCATGCAGAAACCCGATACGCAGAGGCACGGCGCGCTTCCGCCCGAGCTGGGCACCTCGTTCTCGGTCGCAGATGCGCGCAAGGCGGGTATCAAGTCAGGCCGCCTGCGTGGTGCGGACCTCTCCCGCCCGTTTCACGGGGTGCGTGCGATCACACCCACTCCAGGGCAGAACACGCGCACGGCAGAGTCGCGCGGAGCCGGGCTCCGGACGAGCGGTGACGTCGAGGGTGGCAGCGGCATCGGCAGCAGCATCGGCAGTGCAATCTTCACGGCAGCCGGCGCGAGCACCGCCGCCAAACGCGAGGAGAAGCGCAAGCTCAACGCACTCCATCTCGCGAAAATGTACGCGCTTCGCATGCGCGAGTCCGAATTCTTCAGCCATGAGACGGCGGCATTGATCTGGGGTGCCCCGATGCCCACGCTCGTCGACGAGCAGCCGCATGTCAGCGTGTTTCGCTCCGATTCCGCTCCACGGAGTCGGAATATTCACGGGCATCGCGTCAGCCCCGGACTCGCCACTGCGGTCACGCACGACGACTTGCAGGTGGCCTCGGCCGCCACAACGTGGGCGATGCTCGGGCACCTACAACTGTTCGACCTCGTCGCAATCGGCGATTTCTTCGTGCGCGTCTGGCGCGAAGACGGCTACTTCCGCCCGAACGCCGGAACGGCGCCGCTCGCGACGCTCGAGCAGCTGGCCACGGCGACACTGACCGGCAAGCGAAGCGGCATCCGTAATCTGCGGCTCGCGCTGCCGCTGATTCGCACGGATGCGTGGTCGCGCACCGAAACCTGGACCCGACTCACCCTGACGGCCGCCGGGCTGCCGGAACCCGTTCTCAACCAAGATCAGTACGACGGATGGGGTACCCACCTCGGCTGCATCGATCTCGCGTATCCGCAATTCAAGATCGCGATCGAATATCAGGGAATGCATCACGCGGGGCGGTACGCACAAGACATCGACCGGGTAGAGGCACTGCGCTCCGCCGGGTGGATCGTAATACAAGTGGCCGCGCCGCTGCTGTTCACGCGTTCTGCCGAGCTCGTCCGGCGCGTCCGCGGGGCGCTCGTCAAGCGCGGGTGGCGCGATTGAGCACAGTCGCACGGGCTTGGCATGAGCGCACGTGCGGGTCGGCTGAAGTCCAGTTTCTGGTGCGCAAAGTGCGCTTTGCCTCTCCTGCCACAGCACTTTGCGCACCACTTGTGTGGAAACGCTGCGGGCGCGCCGACCGCCCAGAATGCGAACGGGCGCCGTCTCGGTGAAGAGACGACGCCCGGACAAACGCCGAACGGCGTGGGGACTACTTGAGGGTGACGGTTGCGCCGGCCTCTTCGAGGGCAGCCTTTGCCTTCTCGGCGGCCTCCTTGTTCGCACCCTCCAGGACGGCCTTCGGGGCGCCGTCGACGACGGCCTTCGCCTCGCCGAGACCGAGGCTCGTCAGTTCGCGAACGGTCTTGATCACCTGGATCTTCTTGTCTCCCGCAGCCTCGAGGATGACGTCGAAAGAGTCCTTCTCCTCAACCTCTTCCTCGGCGGCGCCACCGCCGGCAGCAGCCGGGCCTGCGACGGCCACGGGAGCGGCAGCGGTGACCTCGAAGGTCTCCTCGAACGCCTTCACGAACTCGGAGAGCTCGATCAGGGTCAGGCCTTTGAACTGCTCGAGCAGTTCCTCAGTTGACAGCTTTGCCATTGTTTCTTCTCCTTGCGTTGTTTATGCCCTTCGAGACGCTCGTTGCGCGAGCTTCTCAGGGACCGATTGCTATTTCCGACCCTTCGACGCGCGAAGGGTCGGAACGTTACTAGCTCGCGGACTCCTGCTTCTCACGCAGTGCGTCGACCGTGCGAACGGCCTTCGACAGTGGTGCGTTGAACAGATATGCGGCTCCGAACAGCGAGGCCTTGAAGGCGCCGGCAAGCTTGGCCAGCAGCACTTCGCGGGACTCGAGGTCGGCGAGCTTGCCTACCTCTGCGGCGGTCAGCGGGTTACCGTCGAAGTAACCGCTCTTGATCACCAGGAGAGGGTGCGCCTTGGCAAAGGCACGCAGGCCCTTCGCGACGGCGACCGGGTCACCGTGTACGAATGCGATTGCGGATGGGCCGACGAGCTCGTCGTCGAATGACGAGATGCCGGCGGCATTCGCCGCAATCTTGGTCAGCGTGTTCTTCACCACGGCATAGGTCGCGTCTGCACTGATCGATGTGCGCAACTCCTTGAGCTGAGCAACAGTCAGACCGCGGTACTCGGTCAGCAGAACGGCGCTCGAGCTCTGGAACTTCTCCGTGAGTTCGGCAACCGAGGCTTCCTTGTTCGCCATGGCCACTCCTTATGGTTCGTGACGCAGTGCGGATGCACCGCGCCGCCAGGGCCACCGGTCAGTCCGAGAACGAGCATGAAAAAAGCTCCATGCGCAGGGCACGGAGCTCGTCGATTGCGGATGTTTCCGCGGGGAGTTGCTTCACACACCTGCGCAGGTCGTCCGGCTCGACCTGCGTCGAGCAAGAACCTTCGATTGACGCATCCGCTTTCGCCGACACGCCAACGACCGGCGGTCTTTGGCTTCATTCAGCGTACGGGATGCCGCGCCGCGCCGCAAATCGCGCCACCCCACCCACCCCGCCCGAAGTCCGCACCTCGGCGAAGGGTCTTGCATGGGTTTGGAGGTGCTACTGCGCGTCGCGCCAGGAGTGCTGCGGATCGAAGCCGAGCACACGCCGCGCCTTGTCGATCGACAGCATTGTGTCGTGTTCGCCGAGGTCGCCGCGCATCTGAACGCCGGGGAACACCTCGGCGACGAGCTCCGCGTTCGGTCGGCTCATCACGGTGTCGGCCGCGGCGATGATGAATCGCTCGAAACCGGTTGTCTGCAATTCGAGCGCCTTCTGCACGGCCTGCGCGCCGTCTCGACCGTCGATGTAACCCCAGAGGTTCCACTTGCGCAGCGTCGCGTCGGCGTCGAAGGCCGGGAAGGTGGCATAGTCCTCGTCGTCCATCACGTTCGAGAACCGCAGTGCGATGATCTTCAACTGCGGATCCCACCGCGTCAGCTGAATCGCCATCTGCTCCTCGAGGTGCTTGACGAGAGAGTAGGTCGACTCGGGGCGCGCGGCGTATTCTTCGTCGACGGGGATGTAGGGCGGTGGCACGTCGAACGGCAAGCCGAGCAGGGTCTCGCTCGACGCGTACACGATGTTGGAGATGCCGGCTCGCCTCGCAGCCTGGAAGACGTTGAACGTGCTCAGCAGATTGTTGTGGAACGTGGCGACATCGCTCAGGATGCCGGGTGCAGGGATGGCACCGAGATGCACGACCACGTCGTATCCGGATGCGTCGGCACCGTCGCGCACGCCGAACAGCGCGTCGATGACCTGGCCGTAGTCGGTGAGATCGACCTTGAGGAATCCGGGGCCGCGAATGCCCGTCTGGTCCAGATTGGTCACGTCATGCCCGGCCTCGCCGAGCACTCTCACCACCGTGCGTCCAAGCTTTCCCGACCCGCCCGTTACCGCGATCTTCATGCGTGACCCTCCTTCAGCGTGTTCGGCCCCGAGTCTGTCACTGCGCGGCGACCCCGGTCTCGCCACGCTTGCTGGTCTCGATACGCTCGCCGGCGCTCGCCACTCGACCGACGACTTCGCCGACCGGCGCAAGCGGCAGCACAACCGTGAACGCTGTGCGGCCCGGCTCGCTTGCCACCGAGACGGTGCCCCTCTGAGCCGTGACGACGGCCTGAACGATGGCCAGGCCGAGGCCGGTGCTGCCGGTCTCGCGCGAGCGGGAACTGTCGCCGCGGGCGAAGCGCTCGAACAAGAGCGGCTTCAGCGCGTCGGGAATGCCGGGGCCGTCATCCAGCACGGTCATCACGGCGTTCCCACCGTCGCAGGCAAGAGTCGCGGTGATCGATGTGCCGACCGGCGTGTGCACGCGCGCGTTCGCCAGCAGGTTGACGACGACCTGATGCAGTCGCGGTTCGTCGCCTACCACTTCGACCGGCTCACCGGGCAACTCGATCGACCAGGCGTGATCGGGGCCGGCCGCGTGCGCGTCGGAGAGTGCATCGACAAGGAGCCGCGAGAGATCGACGGGCTCCCGCTTGAGCGCGCGGCCCTCGTCCAGGCGCGCCAGCAGCAGCAGATCTTCGACGATGCCCGTCATCCGCTGCGCCTCGGATTCGATCCGGCCGAGTGAACGCACTGCCTCCTTCGGCAGCTCTTGTCGGGTGCGCCGGGTGAGCTCCGCGTAACCGCGGATCGACGCAAGCGGCGTGCGCAGCTCATGGCTGGCATCCGCGACGAACTGGCGCACCTTGTTCTCGCTGGCCTGGCGCGCCGTCAGAGCGGATGCGACGTGGCCGAGCATCCGATTCAACGCGGCGCCGACACGCCCCACCTCGGTACGCGCGTTGGTGTCCTCGTCGCGCACGCGCACCGCGAGCGCGACCTCGCCGCGATCCAGCGGAAGCTCGGAGACCTCGGTCGCGGTTGCGGCAACGCGATCGAGGGGGCGCAGGGCCAGCCGCACGATCAGCAGGCCGACGGCCGCACCCACGAACAGCGCGATCAGCGTCACGACGCCGATGATCCAGCCGAGCTGAGCGACGGTGTTCTGGGACTCGCCCAGCGGCAGCCCGATCACGAGCTCGCTGTTATCGGTCAAGGAGACCGATACCATCCGATAGTCTCCAAGCGTGCCGCCGAGCGCGACACTCGTCGCCGCACCGTCGACCGGGAGGGCGACCAGTGCGGTCTTGCTCTGCGCCGAGATCGTCTGCGGTGCGATGTTGGCGCCGGCCCTGCTGACTCCCAGGTAGCTGGTGGCAACCACGTCGTCATTCACCACGACACTGACGAAGGTGCCGGGCACCTGGCCGGTCGCCCCGATGATGACGGTCGCGAGCTGGTCCGCCGTCGGATTCGCGCGCCGAATCGCCTCGATGGCCACGACCTGGCTGCGGTGACCGGCCTCGTTCAACTGGACGTCGAGCCGGCCGATCAGATAGTTCTCCAGAAAGAGCACGCTGACCAGCCCGATGATCAGGCCGAGTACTGCGAGTAACGCCACGACGGCGAGCACGAGTCGCCTGCGCAGCGTCCACGAACGAAACGGATCTCGTAGCCGCCGCGCCCAGATCGACGCGGCTGGGGTCATTCCACCGCCTTGATCATGTACCCGGCGCCGCGCACCGTGTGGATCATGGCAGGATGACCGGCGTCGATCTTCTTGCGCAGATAGGAGATGTACAGCTCGACCACACTTGAGGTACCGCCGAAGTCATAACTCCACACGCGATCGAGGATCTGTGCCTTGCTCAGCACGCGGCGCGGATTGCGCATCAGGAAGCGCAGCAGTTCGAACTCGGTGGCGGTCAGTGAGACCGGTTCGCCGGCTCGCTCCACCTCATAGCTGTCCTCGTCGAGCATCAGGTCACCGACGACGATGCGCGGGTCGGTCGAGTCCGCGACGAGCACGCGCGAACGGCGCAGGAGGCTGCGCAGGCGGGCAACGAGTTCTTCAAGACTGAACGGCTTCGTCACGTAGTCGTCACCGCCCGCGGTGAGGCCGGCAATGCGATCGTCGAGGGAATCCTTCGCCGTCAGGAACAGCACCGGCGTCTCGCCACCGTTCTCGCGCATCCTGCTGAGCACGCTGAGTCCATCGATGTCCGGCAGCATGATGTCGAGCACCACGGCATCCGGCCGGAACTCACGTGCCGTGGTCAGCGCCTGCTGGCCGGTGGAAGCCGTGCGCACATCCCATCCCTCGTAGCGCAACGCCATGTGCAGCAGGTCGGTCAGGGTGCGCTCGTCGTCCACGACGAGCACGCGGATGGCGGAACCGTCCGGGTGTCGCAGCAGTCCGCGCGGTTCGGCCGCAGTTCGCCCTGAAGTTGCAGCATCGTTGGTCATGACCTCATTATCTTCCGCGCAGTCTGGGTTTACTATCCGTTTTGTATGCGAGTCATGAGAAAACTCACAGCCTTCGATCCGTCACTGCATGCAGCACATCCCGCGCGCATCCACTCGGCACATCCATAACCGGGCCACAGCCGCGCCACAACGGTGCCACGTAATCCTGACCCTGACCGCGGTCGATGCCCCTGCGACCGCGTCGGAAGCATCAAGGAGCCTCAATGTTCGGAATCTATCTGCGTCGCGAACTCGTGAACAGACGAAAGCAGACCATCATCATCGCGATCGGCATGGCGCTGGCGATCGCGCTCGTGATCACCGTGAACGCGGTGTCCGCCGGGGTGAAAGACGCGCAGGCACACGTGCTTCAATCCGTCTACGGCGTCGGCACCGACATCACGGTCACTCAGCCGGTCACGGCCGCGAGCGGACAGGCCGGATTCGGCGCAGGGCCCAACGGGACGGGCAGGCGGTTCGACTTCGGCGCAGGAGCGGGCACATCCAGCGGCGGAAGCCGCACGATCAACACGTCGCGCCTGGCCGTCAGCCCGGGCACCCAGACCCTGGCCGCGACCGACCTGACGAAAGTCAAGGCCGTTTCCGGCGTCGCCTCCGCCGCATCGGCGCTGACGCTCACCAACACGACGTTCAACGGCACGCTGCCGAATTTCCAGCAGGACCGCTCCCGCGGCGCGGCCGGCGGTTCGACGCCTGCACCGACCGGCGGGACGGACGGCGCAGGAGGCAGCTCATTCAACGTCAGCGCGTTCAGCGTGATCGGAATCAACCCCGCAGCGGATGCCGTCGGCCCGCTTTCCGCAGCGACGCTCTCGTCCGGTCGCACCCTGACGAAGGCGGATGACGGCAAGGACGTCGCGATGCTCGACTCGAGCTACGCGAAGACCGCGAAACTGGCTGTCGGCGACACCATCACGATCGGCGGCACCGGCTTCAACGTGGTCGGACTGGTAACCGCGACCGGCTCGGACGCTCAGACGGCGGCCAACGCGTACATCCCGTTGGACGTGGCTCAGACGCTCGCCGGCGAGGCGGGCCACGTGACGGACATCTACGTCACGGCCGCGTCCTCCGCCGACGTCGGCCAACTGCAGACCGCGCTGCAGAAGGCGCTCCCGAAGGCGACGGTGAGCACGCAGGCCGACCTGGCCTCCAGCGTGTCCGGCTCCCTCGGCACCGCCAGCCAGTTGCTGTCGAATCTTGGAACCTGGCTCTCGCTGATCGTTCTGGCTGCAGCATTCCTGATCGCGATCCTGTTCACGGTATCCGGCGTCACTCGCCGCACCCGCGAGTTCGGCACCCTCAAGGCGATCGGCTGGACGAACCGGCGCATCGTCGGCCAGGTCGCCGGCGAGTCCACGGTGCAGGCTCTCATCGGCGGAGTCATCGGCGTCGCCGTCGGCCTGGTCAGTGTTCTGATCGTCAATTGGGTGGCGCCCACGCTTTCCGGCAGCACCACGCAGAACAACGGTTTCGCGCAGGCGGCGGGGCGACTCGGTCGACTGGCGACCAGAGGCGCAGGCGGCACGGGCGGGGTGGGTGTCGGCGGCGGGTTCGGCGGGGCGGGCCGCGCCACGGCATCCTCCGTCAACGTCGTGCTGAACGCACCGGTCACCGTCTGGATCATCGTCATCGCCGTCGGGCTCGCAGTGCTCGGCGGTCTGCTCGCCGGAGCGATCGGCGGATGGCGCGCCTCGCGTCTGCGCCCGGCCGAGGCACTGCGTTCGGTCGCGTAACCCCCGTTGGTCGAGTAGCGCGCGAGGAACGAGCACGCGTATCGAGACCGCTCAAACCACAGAACGGATCATCCCATGTACAGCCTCAGTAACGTCACCAAGACCTACGCACAGTCCAAGCGCTCGGTCACCGCGTTGAACGATGTCAGCCTCGAGATCCCCGACGGCCAGATGGTCGCCGTGCAGGGGCCGACCGGCGGCGGCAAGTCGACCCTGCTGCAGATGCTCGGCGCGCTGGACCGGCCGACCTCCGGTTCGGTACAACTCGGCGCCTCGAGCCTGAGCACGATGAGCGACGGAAAGCTGGCCGGCATCCGTGCGAAGGAGATCGGCTTCGTGTTCCAGAGCTTCAACCTGATTCCGACACTCACCGGGCAGGAGAACGTGGAGACCGGGCTCGCCCCGCTCGGCCTGCCCGCGAAGGACCGCGCACAGCGTGCGGCCGAGGCACTGGCATCCGTCGGACTCGCCGACCGCGGAAACCACCTGCCCGGCGAGCTGTCCGGAGGTCAGCAGCAGCGCGTCGCGATCGCGCGCGCACTCGTGAAAGAGCCCGGCGTGCTGCTCGCCGACGAACCGACCGGCGCCCTCGACGAAGACACCCGCGACGAGATCATGGACCTGCTCCAAGGCCTGTGGCGCGACCGCAACCTGACACTCGTGGTCGTCACGCACGACTCCGCAGTCGCTGCCCGCGCTCAGCGCCGTCTGCACATCAAGCGCGGCGTCGTGACCGAGAAGTAGCCCGCCGCCGCTGGACCGGCGACCCCGACCGTTGACGACCCGACGCTCAGCGGCCTAGGCTGACGATCGAGTCGCCCTCTCGTGCATCACCGGGCAACTCTCCTGGATCAGCAGACAGGGTCGCACTGAGCTGGCACTCACGGTGTCGAGCGAAAGGCCTGTCATGACCGATCCAGCAGTCCCGACCACAGGCAGCGCATTCCCGCGCGGTCGAATCTGGGTCAGGAACCCGCAGGCCGTCTTCACGGCGAATGACCTCGACGCGCGCGGCGGAATCGTGGTCGACCGCGGCGTCATCGTCGAGGTCCTCGCTGCCGGTGCAGTGCCCGCCGAGCCCTGCGCCCAGGTGTTCGACGCATCGAACCATGTCGTCATTCCCGGACTGATCAACACCCACCACCACTTCTACCAAACACTCACACGGGCGTGGGCGCCGGTCGTGAACACACCGCTGTTTCCATGGTTGAAGCTGTTGTATCCGATCTGGGCGCGACTGACGCCTCTGGATCTGGAGCTCGCGACCACCGTCGCGCTGGCCGAGCTGCTGCTCTCCGGTTGCACGACGGCCGCCGACCACCACTATCTCTTTCCGGCAGGCATGGAGAACGCCATCGACATCGAGGCGTCGGTCGTGCGCAGACTCGGCATGCGCGCCACGCTGACGCGCGGATCGATGACGCTCGGCGAAGACGCAGGGGGATTGCCGCCGCAGTCGACCGTGCAAGACCCCGAGGTCATCCTCGAGGACAGTGAACGCCTGATTCGCCACTACCACGAGCGCGCCGAAGGCGCCGTCATCCAGATCGCGCTGGCGCCGTGCTCACCGTTCTCGGTGAGCACGGGCATCATGCGTGCCAGCGCCGAACTGGCGGAAGCACACGATGTCCGGCTGCACACGCACCTGGCGGAGACCATCGACGAGGAGGATTTCTGCCGCGAGAGGTTCGGGCTGCGCACCGTGGACTATCTGGAGAGCGTCGGGTGGCTGTCGTCGCGTACCTGGCTCGGCCACGGTATCCACTTCGACGATCGGGAGATCGCGCGCCTGGGAGCGGCCGGGATCGCCGTGGCGCATTGCCCGTCGTCGAACATGCGGCTGGCATCCGGAATCGCCCGTGTCGTCGAACTGGAGGATGCGGGCGTGCCGGTCGGCATCGGAGTCGACGGTTCTGCGTCGAACGACGCCTCCAACCTGATCTTGGAGACACGGCAGGCGTTGTATCTGCAACGCCTGAAATACGGCGCGGAAGCGGTAACGCCGGCACGTGCTCTCGGTTGGGCCACCCGCGGTTCCGCGCGGGCGCTCGGCAGACACGACATCGGCGAACTCGCACCGGGCAAACAAGCCGATCTGGCATTGTACACGCTCGACGAACTGCGATTCTCAGGCAGCCACGATCCGCTGTGCGCCCTGCTGCTCTGCGGCGCCGATCGCGCCGATCGCGTGATGATCGGCGGATGCTGGCGCGTGGCCGACGGGCAGATCGTCGGGCTCGACATCCCCCGCCTGATCGCCCGGCATCGCGAGGCTGCGGCACGACTCATGGCGCACTCGTGAGCACCGCGGCAGCTACTCCACGGAAACCCATCGGCCGCTCGCGGCGGCGTCGATGACCGCTTCGGTGATGCGGGCGGCGCGCAAGCCGTCCGCGAAGCGCGGCAGCCCCTCGGGTGTGGCTCCGCCGATGGCGGCGTAGCTGTCCGACACGAACGCGTTGAACGCATCCTGGTAGCCCTGCGGATGCCCCGCGGGCACCGTGATCAGCCGCGCAGCGTCCGGCGACAGCTGTTCCGCGTCGCGGGGGACCACCTGGGTGCCACGCCGGCGCCCGATCCACAATGTCTCCGGCTGCTCCTGATCGAACGCCAGAGACTCGGATGCGCCCGCCAACTCCACCTTCAGTCGGTTCTTGCGGCCCGGCGCCACCTGCGAGACGAGCAGCGTGCCCAGCGCCCCGGCCTCGGTTTCGATGACGACCGCAGCGGCATCCTCGGTCGCGATGGCGGAGTTCTGCGCCCGCGCGTCGAAATAGGTGCGCGTGGTCGCGGAAACCCGTGCGATGCGGTCGCCGCTGACGAACTCGACCAGATCGACCAGGTGCGAGCCGATGTCGGCGAACGCCCGCGATCGCCCGCCCTGCGCGCTGTCCACCCGCCAATTGTCGTCGTCGGATTCCAGCAGCCAGTCCTGCAGGTACGAACCATGCACACTGAGCAACCGGCCGAGCGCCCCGGAGCGCACGCGCGCCCTGGCCTCGCGCACCAGCGGATGGAAGCGGTAGACGAACGGAACGGTCGCGGTCATCCCGGCGGATGCGGCGAGCTCGGCAAGCTCCGCGGCGTCCGCCACTGTCGTCGCGAGCGGTTTCTCGCAGACGATGTGTTTGCCGGCACGGATGACCGCTGCGGCTTGCTCAGCATGCAGCACATTCGGAGTGCAGACGTGCACGATGTCGATGTCGTCCGAGGCGAGCATGCCCTCGAGCGAGTCGAATGCCCGCTCGACGCCCAACTCGTCCGCGGCCTTCTCGCTGCGCACCGGGCTCGACGAGACGATTCCGACGAGGCGGGCGCGAGCCGCCCGGGCGGCACGCGAATGCACCTGCGCCATGAACCCGCCGCCGACGAAACCGACACGACGCGCACTCGTGCCTGCGCTCACGCGTGTCATGCGCCGAACGTTCCGACGCGCGGATCCCAGTGCTCATCGAGCGGCGGCGCGACGACGACGGTGCTCGTCACGTCGACCGGTCGATGCGCCTCGGCCGACTCGATGGTCGACACCATGACGTCGAGCACGTGGAACGCCTGCTCGGCCGATGCCCGCTCGGGCCGACCGGCGCGAATCGCCTGAGCGAGTTCGACGACGCCGGTGCCACGGGTCGTGGTCGTTCCGGTCGCCGCGATCGTCTCGGTCTCGCCCGTGTCCGTTCTGTTCGGTCCGCGGTGGATGACCAGATCGCCGGTGAATGTGTTCGGATCCGGAACGACGAGGGTGCCGTCGACGCCGGCGACCTCGAACTGCGTGCGGGCCAGTTTGGAGTCGAAGCTGAAGATGCTCTGAGCGCTCTGCCCGCTCTCGAACTCGTAGAGGGCGCCGATGTGGGTCGGCACGGTGACGTCGAACTGCTCCCCGGCGCGAGGGCCCGAGCCGATCGTGCGCACAGCCTTGGCCTTCGACGCAGCCGCCGCCACCCGAACGATCGGCCCGAACAGCTGCACCAGCGCCGTCAGATAGTACGGTCCGATGTCGAACAGCGGGCCGGCGCCCTCCTGGAACAGGAAGTCGGGGTTCGGATGCCACGACTCCGGCCCGGGGCTCTGCATCAGCGTGAGTGCGGTGAGTGGGGTGCCGATCGCTCCGGACTCGACGAGTCGCCGGGAAGACTGAATGCCCGCACCGAGGAACGTGTCTGGCGCCGTCGCGGCTCGCAGACCCGCGGTGTGCGCAGCATCCAGAAGCCGGCGCCCCTGAACGCGGTCGAGCGCGAACGGCTTCTCGCTCCAGACGTGCTTGCCCGCCGCGAGCACCTGCAGCGCGACATCGACGTGCACCTTCGGAATGGTGAGGTTGACGACGATCTCGATCGCATCATCGGCGAGCAGCTGCGCAACAGAACCGGATGCCGGCACATCGTATTTCTCCGCCTGCGCGGCGGCCCGGGGCTCGTCGATGTCCGCGACGAAGCGCACCTGGAGGTCGGGGAACGTCGTCAGGTTGCCGAGGTATTCGTTGCTAATGACCCCGGCGCCGATCACGCCGACGCCGACGCGCCCGGTACCGCTTGCTCCGGCGCCGCTCACGCGAGGTTCTCCTTCACCAGGTAGGCGTAGCTGTCGGCAACGGCCTGGAAACGGTCACCACGCGAGTCATCGAGTTCGATGACCCGCAGCGCATCCGGAGCGGCCTCGACGATGTCACGCACCGGCATCGATCCGTTGCCGACCGCCACCTGGTCTTTGTTGTCCGTGGTACCGGGGCCGTCCTTGACGTGCAGTGCGACGACGCGGCCGCCGAGTCGTTCCAGCAGCGCAACGGGGTCCTGCCCGCCGACCGCCGCCCAGTAGGTGTCGACCTCGAGCACGACCGCGTCATCGAGCTGGTCGGCGAACACCTCGAGCGCCGACCTCCCGTCGATGATGCTCTCGAGCTCGTGATCGTGATTGTGATAGCCGATGCGGATGCCATACCCGGCTGCGATCTTCGCGGCAGCGTTGAGCGCGGCGGCGGTCTTCGCGATGTCCGCGGCGTGCTGCCAGAACTCGGGTGCGACGTACGGATCGATCACGGTCTGGATGCCGAGCGCACGCGCCTGCCCGAACACGGCGACCTGGTCGACGTCGGCGCCGAGCAGGTGCACGTGGGCGGTCGGAGCGCTCAGGCCGGCAGCTGCGAGGCCGGCAGCCAAGCCGGCGAAGTCGGTGAAGGCGAAGGGTTCGACCTGCGTGAACCCGACCTCCGCGAGACGCACGAGCGTGCCCGGAAGGTCTTCCTGCAGTGCCTCGCGCACGGTGTACAGCTGAACGGACAGTTTCGACGACGACACGATTCTCCTCATTGAGTGGCAATGAATAGTGGCAATGAATATTGACGGGCACGGCCCGGTGGACAGCACGGCTGGAATGCTTCCATTCAATCAGACTTTTGCCAAGAGTCAATCAAAAGAGAACCGATCATCGACATTCTTTCGAATAGGACTCGATCGATGTGATTCAATGGCCTCATGGCCGACCCACAACGCAGCGACGCACTGCTCGGCGACGGCGCCGCCGACCTGCTCAGGGTTCTTCGAGACGGAACCCCGCGAACCCGCGCCCAGTTGGCCGAACTGACCGGGCTCGCCCGCTCGACCGTTGCCGCACGGCTCGAGCCGCTGATCGCATCCGGGCTGGTCTGCCCGGCAGGCGACGATGCGTCCAGCGGCGGGCGCCCGCCCGCCCGGCTCGCGTTCAACCCGAGCGCACGCATCCTGATCGCCGTCGATCTGGGTGCGACGCACGGCGTCGTCGCCATCAGCGATCTGGCCGGAACCATGCTGCTGACCGAGTCGACCGAGCTGCGCATCGCGGACGGCCCGGAGCCCATACTCGACTGGGCCACGACGACGACGGCCCGCCTTCTGAAGCGCGTGGGGCGGCGGGCCAGCGATCTCGCCGGCGTCGGCATCGGGCTTCCGGGCCCGGTCGAACACTCGACCGGCATGCCGACGAATCCCCCGATCATGCCCGGTTGGAACCGCTTCGACGTCCCCGGTTACATGCGCCGCAGCTTCGACGTGCCGATCCTCGTGGACAATGACGTGAACGTGCTCGCGCTCGGTGAGCATGCCGTCTCCTGGCCCGGCGAAGACAATCTGCTGTTCGTCAAGGTCTCCACCGGCATCGGCGCCGGGATCATCGCAGGCGGACAACTGCAGCGCGGCGCCCAGGGCTCTGCGGGCGATCTTGGTCACGTGCGCGTTCCGTTCAGCAGCAACACCCCGCGACACGGTGCGGCGGACGCCGATCTGGAAGCACTCGCGAGTGGGCCGGCGATCGCCCGATCGATCGCAGAACACGGCATTCCGGCTGCGACCAATGCGGATGTGCTGGCTCTCGCCGCCGCGAGCGACGCGACTGCGGTCGCGGCGATCCGCCAGGCCGGTCGCGACCTCGGCGAGGTGTTGGCGACGAGCGTCAACCTGCTGAACCCGTCTGTGCTCGTCATCGGCGGCAGCATCGCCCGAGCGGGCGAACACCTGCTCGCCGGCGTTCGCGAGGTCGTCTATCGGCAGTCGACACCCCTGGCCACACAACATCTGAAGATCGTGCCGGCCGAGGCCGGCGAGACGGGTGGCGTGCTGGGTGCCGCCATCATGGTCGCAGACCACCTGCTGTCTCCGGTTTGACCGCTCGATCGCTGGCGCGATTGCCTCAGCTCCACCGCCACCCTTCGCTCGCAGGCTCGCTGGCGACAAGGGTCGCGCAATCGCTGGCGCGATTGCCTCAGCTCCACCGCCACCCTTCGCTCGCAGGCTCGCTCGGCGCTGGGGTCGCGCAATCGCTGGCGCGATTGCCTCAGCTCCACCGCGCACGACACAATGGACGAGTGACCGACACGATGCTCTCCCTGTTCGCAGTCGAAGACGCTGCGCAGGCCACGAGCCGGTCCGCGGTTGCATGCCCAGCCATCGCCGCGAACTCGCCCGCACCGGCACGGTCGATGGCATCCTCCTATCGGTCGCGCATCGTCGCCGACTCGACCGATCGGGTCGCATGGTTGCGGGCACGCAGCCGCGGCATCACCGCAACGGACGTCGCCGGGCTCTCCACGCAGCACTCCGTCCGCGCGGCGGCGCGGCAGAAGCTGCACGGCAGTGGATTCTCCGGCAACGTCTTCACGGACCACGGCAGGGCCCGGGAACCGGAGATCGCCGCGTGGGTGCGCAGCAACTACGGAATCGAACCGAGCACATCCCTGTTCCGTTCCGCACATGACGCGCGGCATCTCGCCACCCCGGACGGCGTCGTGCTGCGCGCTGCCGACACGCTCGAACTGGCGGAGATCAAGACGACGAACAAATCGTGGCGCAGCATCCCCCGTCACTATCTGCGCCAGGTCTGGTGGCAGCAATACGTGCTCGGCGCGGAACGCACCCTGTTCGTCTGGGAACAGCACGAGAATTTCGTGCCCGTCGCGGAGCCGGAGTGCCGCTGGATCGACCGTGACGACAATCAGATCGCCATCCTCGTCGGGCTCGCCGATCAACTGCTCAACCTGCTGACGACGGGACGCTCTTGATCGGCGATCGGGCCTCGTGTGAGGATGCTGCGCCACAGGCAGCGCTCTCGTCGCGATCCGAACGACTGCCGCAGACCATGCATGCGATCGTGAACGATGCGCCAGGCGACCCCGAGATGCTCCGTCTGGCGAATGTGCCGCTGCCCGACCGATTCGGCTCCGAGTTCCTGATCCGGGTGCACGCCGCCGGGTTGAATCCGATCGACGCGAAGACGCGAGCCGGCCGCGGGGTGGCCTCAGGCATCCGCTCGTATCCGGTCATCCTCGGGCAGGATTTCAGCGGTGTGGTCGTCGCTTCGCCCTACGAGGCGCATCCGCTTCAGCCGGGCACCGAGGTCTTCGGCATGGTGTCGGTGCCGCGCTATTCCGGCAGTTTCGCGGAATACGTCGCCGCGCCGGAACTGAGTCTGGCCCGCAAGCCCGTCTCGCTTTCGCACGTCGAGGCCGCCGGTGTCCCGGTCGCAGCGCTCACCGCCTGGGGAGCCGTCGTCGACATCGCACACGCGCAGGCCGGGCAGCGGATGCTCATCCATGCCGGCAGCGGCGGCGTCGGTCACTTCGCGGTGCAGTTCGCCGCCCTGCGGGGTGCGCATGTGATCGCGACAGCATCCGCCCGCAATCTCGACTGGCTGCGCTCTCTCGGTGCAACGGAGGTGATCGACTACTCCGCGCAGCGCTTCGACGAGGTCGCACGCGACGTCGATGTCGTGATCGACCTCATCGGCGACGTGTACGACAACACCGGCACGCGATCGCTCACCGCGCTTCGCCCGGGAGGCCTGCTTGTGAACATCCCCACCGGCAGCTGGCCGAACGTGATCGCGGATGCCGCGGCAGCCGGCATCCGCGCGAGCCGCTACAAGGTGGCGCCGGATGCCCGCACGCTCACCACGATCGGCACCCTCATCGACGCGGGGGCCGTGCGCGTTCACGTCGACACCGTATTCGACCTCGCGGATGCCGCCGCCGCACACCGCGCGCTCGAAACCAGCCACACACGCGGCAAGATCGTCGTGTCTGTGGCCGGCTGACGAGCCTCGTTGCCGGGCCAGGGCTGCGCGCCGGGCTCAGGCTGCGCGGTTACGGCTGCGAGATGCTGCTGTCTGTCGGGTGGACAACGGTGACGGCACCCGTCAACTCCTCAGGCAGCGCGAGCGGACGTCGCTCCTGGAAGTAGGCCCTGCCCTTCTTCCAGAACACGATGACCGGAACGATTCCGAGTGCAAGCGTGCCGAGCCCGATCAGGTCGACCACCAGCCCGAGTGACGGAATCGACACGACGAAGATCCAGACCATGAAGATCGCGCCGATCGCGGGCCACAGTCCGATGAAGATGAAGTTCTTCACCGAGTTGAAGATGATCTTGCGGTACGCGACGACCACCGCGATGCCGGCGAGGCCGTAATAGAAGGCGATCTGCAGGCCGATCGAACTGATCGCGTCGCTGAGGATCTGGCCGACGCTGCCGAGGAAGTTCGAGCCGATGAACAGAACGATGGAAACGCAGGTCACGACGATGGTCGCGAACGCAGGCGTCTTCCAGCGCGGGTGCGAGTGGCCGAATGCCTGCGGAATGGTGTGGTCGCGACCCATTGCGAACAGCGACCGCGTCACTTGGATCAGGGTCGTCTCGAGGGTCGCAATGGTGGAGAGCATGACCGCGATGATCAGGACCTTGCCACCGATGCCCGGCCAGATCACATCGCCGAGCACACCCAGCACGTTGCCGCTGTTGGCCTGGATGACCTTGGCGGGCAGCACGACCTGGATCGCGATCGTGAAGATCTCGAAGAGGAGGAACACGATGACGACACCGATGATGCCGCCCTTGCCCGCAGACCTGTGACCGTTCTTCGTCTCTTCGTTGAGGTTCGAGCTGACGTCCCAGCCCCAGTAGTAGAACGCGGCGATCAGCGCCGCGCCGACGAAGCCGCTCACTCCGCCGAAGTGCGAGAATCCGAACCAGTCCCAGCTGAAGTCGGCGCCGGCGTGCGACGCGAACGCCGCGTGGAAGATGGCCACGAAGGCAAAGACGACGAGGATGGCCACCTCGATACTCGACATGATCCACTGGGCCCGCGCGGTGACGCGAACACCGAAGAGCACGCATGCGGCCATCACGAGGAACCAGAGGGCGCCGACCACGGTCACCAGCAGCACATTCCCCGATTCTTTCGGGGAGAACAATGCCACCGTCATGATTCCAGCGGGCAGTGCCCCGGCCACCATGAAGATGGTCGCGGAGACCACCAGCGCCCAACCGGAGAAGAACCCGAGAATCGGATGCAACGCACGGCCCACCCAGGAATACGCGGCGCCCGCATTCACATCCGCGCGCCCCAGGTAGGCGAACGCCCACGCGATGCCGAGCATCGGCAGGCCGCACCAGAGCAGGGCCGCCGGGCTGGCAAGTCCTGCAGCGGCGACGAGCACCGCGGTGGTCGCGGCGATCGAGTATGCAGGCGCGCTGCCCGCAACCGCCATGACGATGGAGCCGGCCGCGCTCACTCCATCGGCTTGCAATTCGTGGTGATGGTCTGAGGATGGCCTTGTTTCGACCCCTGACGCCATGATCTGCTCCTTCGCACATCGGATATATGCACATCGATTAAATGCCCTGAGCAGAAGTTAGCACCAGGAGGACTCTGCGACAAGAAAAATCTGCGAATTCGGTTGAACTCGTCATTCAAAACGACGGAAACCAGCCCAGGATCAGCAAATGGCCGCGGAAACCGTCGTGTCTACAACGACCGTTCCAGAACGAAGTCGTCTTCGACACTGTCGCTGAGGTGGAAGTGTTTGGTGCCGACGTGCCGGAATCCGTCGGTGGCAGCCATGCAGCATCACTATCCCGGTCGCCGGTGGTCCCGGTCTCGATACGGCCGCAGGCGGCCTGCTCGACCACCGACGATGGTCGACTAGCGAGGAACGAGCGTATCGCGACCATCTGCCGAGGTCTCGATACGCTCGCCAGCGCCCACTACTCGACCGCCGGCACCGATGGCTCAGCCGACGAGCGCCAGCGGTGTCTGAACCGAACGAGCGGGCGAAGTCGGCGCGTCCGCCTGGACCAGGTGCCGGGCGTATGCGCAGATGGTGAGGAAGGTGGGGAACTCGTCCTGCAGCGCCGCCTCGGCCAGGATCTCCGCCGCATCGTCGACCCGATTGCCGATCAGCCGCGGCAGCGTCGCAATCGTCTCCGCAAGCATCCGGCTCACCAGTGCCCGATCGATCAATGTGCCCTCGACTGTGACCGTGCGATTCTCGATCCACTGCCACAACTGCGAGCGCGAGATCTCCGCGGTCGCGGCATCCTCCATCAGATTGTCGATCGCGACAGCCCCCTGACCGCGCAGCCAGGCCTCGATGTAGCGCAGGGCGACCGAGACGTTGTCGCGCACCCCGGCGACCGTGACCTCGCCGCCGATCGAGGAGATGTCCAACAGCTGGGCGGCGGTGACATGCGCCTCGCGGTGCCTCTCGAGTTGGTCGGGGCGCTTCTCGAGCTGGTTGGGGCGCTCGCCCAGCACGGCGTCGAACTCGGCCTGCGCAGCCGGAATCAGATCCGGATGCGCCACCCAGGTGCCGTCGAAGCCGTCGTTCGCCTCACGCTGCTTGTCTGCACTGACCTTCTCGATGGCCTGTTCCGTCACCAGCGGGTCGCGCCGGTTCGGAATGAACGCACTCATGCCGCCGATGGCATATGCCCCGCGTTTGTGGCAGGTCGCCACCAGCAGTTCGGTGTACGCGCGCATGAACGGCACCGTCATCGTGATCTGCTTGCGGTCCGGGAAGACAAATCGCCGGCCGCGGGAGCGGAACGTCTTGATGATCGAGAAGATGTAGTCCCAGCGGCCGGCGTTCAGGCCTGCGCAGTGTTCGCGCAGTTCATAGAGGATCTCCTCCATTTCGAATGCGGCCTGGATCGTCTCGATCAGCACGGTCGCCCGGATCGTGCCCTGCGACATTCCGACATAGTCCTGCGCGAAGACGAAGATGTCGTTCCACAGCCGCGCCTCCTCGTGGCTCTCCAACTTGGGCAGATAGAAATACGGTCCGCTGCCCTGCTCGACGAGCAGCCTGGCGTTGTGCCAGAAATACAACCCGAAATCGGTCAGACTCGCGGATGCCGGCAGAGCCCGCCCGCTGCGGTCGACGAATGTCAGGTGTTTCTCGACCAGGTGCCAGCCACGCGGCCGCATCACGATCGTCGGCGTCGCCCCACGCACCGTGTACTCCTTGCCTTCTGGCGAGGTGTAGTCGATCAGCCCGCGCACCGTGTCGAACAAGGAACGCTGCCCGCCCAGGATGTTCTCCCAGGTTGGACTTGTGGCGTCCTCGAGGTCGGCGAGCCAGACCTTCGCCCCGGAGTTGAGCGCATTGATCGCCGTCTTGCGATCGGTCGGGCCGGTGATCTCGACGCGGCGGTCCTCCAGGCCGGGCCCGGCGCCGGCAACCCGCCAGGTCGGGTCTTCGCGGATGTCCGTCGTGGCGGTGAGGAAGCGCGGGTCGCGCCCATTCGCGACATCGACGCGGCGGCGCATCCGCACGGCCAGGATTTCGTGACGCTCGCCGGCGAAGCGGTCATGCAGCGCCGTCAAGAAGGCCAGCGCTTCCGGATTCAGAATCGTGCGGATGTCGCCGGTTCCATGATCGTCGTTGGCGCGCAGTTCGATGCGCGGCGCTTGCGAGCCCAGTGCCTGCGAACCCAGTGCCTGCGAACCCGGTGCAGTTGACGGGCTCGGTGATGTTTTTGGGCGCGCTGGAATAGGGGTTGTGTTCATGGTCGTATGCCTTTCAGATGCCGTCGTCGTGGAGACGACGGTCGCGGACGACGGCGAATGCCGGTGCGCGCCGTGCGAGGGGTGAGAGTCGTGCGTGGGTGGACCTGGGCCGGCTCAGAACTGGGCCTGTTCGGTCGAGCCGACCAGGGCAAGGGTTGCGCTGTCAGGGTTGAGCGCGGTGGCGATCTGATCGAAATAGCCGGTGCCGACTTCCCGCTGATGACGGGTGGCGGTGTAACCGTCGAGCTCGGATGCGAACTCGGCTTCTTGCAGGTCGACATACGCGCTCATCTGCCGCTTCGAGTAGTCGCGGGCGAGGGTGTACATCGAGTGGTTGAGGGCGTGGAAGCCAGCCAGCGTGATGAACTGGAAGGCGTAGCCCATCGCCGCCAGCTCGCGCTGGAAGCGGGCGATCGTCTCATCGTCCAGATGGCTCTTCCAGTTGAACGACGGCGAGCAGTTGTACGCGAGGCGCTTGCCGGGGAACTCACGATGGACCGCTTCCGCGAACCGCCGCGCCAGCTGCAGATCGGGCTCAGCCGATTCGACCCAGAGCAGGTCGGCGTACGGCGCGTAGGCCAGGCCGCGCGCGATCACCGCGTCCGCGCCGCCGCGCACGCCGTAGAAGCCCTCCGCAGTGCGCTCGCCGGTGAGGAACGAGCGGTCGCGCTCGTCGTGGTCGCTAGTGATCAGCGAAGCGGCAAGCGAGTCGGTGCGGGCGATGACGATCGTGGGGATGCCGGCGACATCCGCCGCCAGCCGCGCCGCGTTCAGCGTGCGGATGTGCTGGCCGGTCGGCACCAGCACCTTGCCACCCATGTGGCCGCACTTCTTCTCGCTCGCCAGCTGGTCCTCCCAGTGCACGCCGGCCGCGCCGGCTTCGATCATCGAACGCATCAGTTCGTAGGCGTTCAGCGGCCCGCCGAAGCCGGCCTCGGCATCCGCCACGATCGGCGCCAGCCAGTCGTGTGCCGGTTGCGCGGTGCCGGACTGCTCGCCCGAAATCCGGCGTCCGGGTGCCAGCGTGCCGGGGTCGGCGATGCGTTCACGGGAGTCGGGGGAGGGTGCCTCGATCTGGTCGGCTCGAAGCAGCGCGTTGTTGATCCTGCGCACGACGGCCGGCACCGAGTTCACCGGGTACAGGCTCTGGTCGGGGTAGGTCTGCCCGGCGGAGTTCGCGTCAGCCGCGACCTGCCAGCCGGAGAGGTAGATGGCTTTCAGGCCCGCGCGCACCTGCTGCACGGCCTGGTTGCCGGTCAGTGCGCCGAGTGCCGCGATCCAGTGCGGGTCGTCCGGTGTTCCGGTGTCCTGGATGAGACGCCAGAGGTTCTCGGCGCCACGGCGGGCGAGCGTGTGCTCTTCGATGATGCTGCCGCGCAGGGCGATGACGTCGTCTGCGGAGTAGTCACGGCGGATGCCGTCCCAACGGGGGTCGTTCGCCCATTCCCATTCGAGTTCGGCTGCGCTCTGCGTCTGGTCGCCCGGCCGCGAGCCGTGGGTGAGGGGAGTCGTGTAGTTGTTCATGGTGTTCTCCTGAGGGAACTGGATGCCGATGATGAGCTCAGTTGCGTCGGTTTGCCGTGGCGCTCGGTCGGGTCGTGTCCGACGTTGCCCACACCCGCAACCGGATGTCTTGCATCGATCCTGCGCCCGCCGCAACCCCCTGCGATCAAACTTTTTGACAGAAGAATCTCAATTCTTCTACTTGCCAGAAATTCTGCGTCATGTGACGATGAACGACATGACCACCATTGCTGAGCCGCTGATCACACCCTCCACCTCGGCGCGCCTGATCGGCGGATCGACCGCTGGAGGCACCGCAGCGCACGAATCGGCGGACGAGGGGCTCGACGCACTCACGCTCGGCAGGCGCATCCGCGAGGCACGCATCGCCCGCAGACTGACCCTCGACGAGTTGGGCGTCGCGATCGGACGGGCGGCATCCCAGGTGTCCACGCTCGAGAACGGCAAGCGAGAGCCGAGTCTGTCGATGTTGCACGCAATCGCATCCGCACTGAAGGTGACGACCGATCAGTTGCTGGACCCCGCGCCGCCGAGCGAGCGGGCGGCGCTGGAGATCGCACTCGAGCGCGCCCAGCGGGGGCCCGTGTTCGCCGCGCTCGGCCTGGAACCGGTGCGCGTCTCGAAGACGCAGAGCGACGAGACGCTGCGCACGATCCTTGCACTGCACCAGGAGGTGGCGCGGCTGCACCGGGAGCGCGCCGCGACCCCGGAGGAGGCCCGACGGGCCAACGCCAACCTTCGCGCACAGATGCGCGCGCGTGACAACTATTACCCAGAGCTGGAACGATTGGCCGCCGAACAGTTGCGCGCGGTCGGCCACACCGGCGGCCCGGTTTCGCAACAGACCGTCGCCGACATGGCCAAGCGTCTCGGGCTGTCGCTGCACTATGTCGGCGATCTGCCGCACTCGACACGCTCGGTGACCGACCGGATCAACGGCCGCATCTACCTGCCGACCGCGCAGTCGCTGTCCCGCGACTCCCGATCGCCGATCGTGCAGGCGTTCGCCAGCCTGCTCTGCGGACACGAGGAGCCCAGAAACTATGCAGATTTTCTACGGCAGCGCGTCGAGACCAACTATCTGACCGCGGCCATCCTGCTGCCCGAGACGGATGCCGTGACCGTGCTCACCGAAGCGAAGAACTCCAGGTGCATCTCGATGGAGGACCTGCGCGACGCTTTCGCCGTCAGCTACGAGACGGCGGCGCACCGCTTCACGAACCTCGCGACCGCGCGGCTGGGGATTCCGGTGCACTTCATGAAGGTGCACGAGTCCGGCACCATCATCAAAGCGTACGAGAACGACGCCGTGCGCTTTCCGTCCGACGCACTCGGCGCGGTCGAGGGCACCACCGTCTGCCGCAACTGGACGGCACGCACCGTGTTCGACGTCGAGGACCGGTTCAGCCCCTGGTACCAGTACACCGACACCCCGACCGGCACGTTCTGGTGCACCTCCCGCATCGAGAAGGCGAAAGAGGGCGAATACTCAGTGAGCGTGGGGGTGCCGTTTGAGCACGTCAAATGGTTCCGGGGGCGTGAGACACCGCATCGCGCGGTGTCGCGCTGCCCTGACGAGTCGTGCTGCAGGGCCGCACCGCCTGAGCTCGCGGCGAAGTGGGCATCCGGGTCATGGCCGGCGGCACGCACCCCCACCAGCCTGCTCGCCGCGCTTCCGACTGGCACGTTCCCCGGCGTCGATGCGACCGAGGTGTACCAGTTCCTCGAGGCGCACGCGCCCGCAGCGGACTGATCACGGGAGAACACCACAAGGTCGGCACATTGGAACGACCGAATCCGTCGCTGAGACACACCTATGTCAGACGGATTGCTTGAATTGGTGCTGTTTTGCGACTGATTCAGAAGATGTTCGCTGGACACTGCCCGGTCGACCTTGGGAGAATAGCGGGTAACCCACGTGCGCCGACCAAGCCGGCGTGCGGTACGCACAGGAGAGTCCCCCGTGGCCAGCACCGTCTTCGAACGTCAACGCCCGAAAGAATCCGTCATCGCACACGCCCTTGCCGGCGCGAGGCAAGGCTCCTTCTGGCTCGACGATTCCCCTGCGCCGGCGCACCCGGCCCTGCACGACAATCTGTCCTGCGACCTCGCGGTCGTCGGCGGCGGCTACAGCGGCCTCTGGACCGCGCTCCTCGCAAAGCAACGCAACCCCGATGCCCGCGTCGTCCTGTTGGAGGCGCGCACGATCGGCTGGGCGGCATCCGGCCGCAACGGCGGCTTCTGCGAAGCCAGCCTCACCCATGGCGAGGAGAACGGCCGTAACCGGTTCGCCGACGAATACGACGAACTCGAACGGCTCGGCCTGAAGAATCTCGACGAGATCGAACAGACCGTCGCCGCACTCGGCCTGGACTGCGACTTCGAACGCAACGGCGCCATCGACCTGGCCATCGAACCGCACCAGGTCGAGTGGCTGCGCGAGGCCGCAGACGGCATCGATGCACGCTTTCTGGACGCCACCGCGATGCGCGCGGAGGTCAACTCCCCCAGCTACCTGGCCGGCCTGTTCCACACCCGCGATTCCGCGCTCGTGCACCCCGCCAAGCTCGCACACGAACTCGCGCGTGTCTGCCGCGAAGCCGGAGTCGAAATCTTCGAGCACACTCCGGTCGCAGCATTGGAAACGCGGGGACTCGCATCCGCCGAGGGCGTCGACGCGCGCATCGGCGGCAACAATACCAACAGCAACGCCACCGACGGTGCGGCCGGCGCGCTCACCGGCACACGCGACGTAACGGTGCGTGCGAAGAAGGTTGCGCTCGGTACCAATGTGTTCTCGTCGCTGCTCAAACGCAATCGACTGGCAACTGTGCCCGTGTATGACTATGTTCTGATGACCGAGCCGCTCACCGCCGAGCAACTCGCCTCGATCGGCTGGAAGAACAGGCAAGGTCTCGGGGATTCGTCCAATCAGTTCCACTACTATCGGCTGTCCGCAGACAACCGCATCCTCTGGGGCGGTTACGACGCGATCTACCATTACGGCCGCAAGGTGCGCTCCAGTTACGAAGACCGCCCCACGACCTTCCGGCGCCTTGCCAGCCACTTCTTCACCACATTCCCTCAGCTGGAGGGCATCTCGTTCACGCACCGTTGGGCCGGCGCGATCGACACCTGCAGCCGGTTCTGCGCGTTCTACGGAAGCGCCCGAGACAACAGAATCGCCTACGCACTCGGCTACACCGGTCTCGGCGTCGGCGCGACCCGCTTCGGCGCACAGGTCATGCTCGACCTCCTGGCCGGCGAGAGGACTGAACGCACCGAGACGAAAATGGTGCGCAGCACGCCCATGCCGTTCCCGCCTGAACCGATCGCATCCCTCGGTATTCAGGCCACGCGCTGGTCGCTCAACCAGGCAGACCACAACGCCGGCCGGCGCAACCTGATCCTGAAGACCCTGGATGCCGCCGGCCTCGGCTTCGACTCGTAGCCTCGCGGTCACGCTCCACGCCTGTTCCGCACCGGTGCCGTTACGCCAGACCGGAGATTTGGCGCTGGCCCGGACGGAATCGCGGATCAGTCCGGGCCAGCGCTCAAAGTCCGGGCCAGCGCAAGGCCGGCGCAGGCAGGGCCGGCGCGGGCAGGGCCGGCGCGGGATTGTACAAGGGGCGACACGCGCGTGGCGACGCGCGAGGGGCGCGCAGCTACTTCGGCAGGCCGCGCCGGGTCAGGAAGCCGTTCAGCAGCACGACTGCGAGGCCGACCACGAAGATGATCGTACCGAAGCACAGCACCTGCGGAGGCAGGCCGACCTTGGCCGCGCCGTAGACGAACAACGGGAAGGTCACGGTCGGGCCGGCGACGAAGCTGGTGATGACATAGTCGTCGATGGACATCGCCAGTGCCAGCGCGCCACCGGCGATCATGCCGGGAACCAGCAACGGCAGCGTCACCTTGCGGAAGGCGGTGAACGGGTTGGCGCCGAGATCCCCGGCCGCCTCCTCGAGCACGGTGCCGGTGCCGGACAGTCGGGCACGCACCACCACCACGATGTATGCCACGTTGAACGTCACGTGGACCAGCAGGATGGTCAGGAAGCCGAGCGGCACGTTCGCCGAGAGGAAGAACGACAGGGACGCGGCGCCGACGACGATCGACGGTGCGGCGATGTCGGCGAACACGGTGGTGCTGAGCGGGCCGCGGGCCAGGAACCGGTGCCGCTCGAGTGCCATCGCCAGCGGCACGCCGAGCAGGATCGAGATGACCGCAGACAGGATCGCGATCTCGATCGACGCCAGGAACGAGTCGCCGAGTCCGCTGACCTGCGTCAGGTTCTGATACCAGTACAGGGTGAAGCCGTGCCATTGGAACGTGATGCGGCTGGTCGGGGTGTTGTTGAAGCTGTACAGCACCATGGTGAAGATCGGCACGAGCGTGATCAGGATGACCACCCAGAAGATGATCGGCAGCAGTGGACGCGGGCGGCGCTTCTGCATCTGAACAGCCGCTCCGGCCGGTGCTGACGGTCGCTGCGTCTCAGGCGCAGTGGCGATGGAGGCGCTCATACCAGGTCCTCGATGTTGTCGGTTCCCGCTATCCGGGCGTATGCGAACAAAATGATGCCGAGCACGATCATCAACACCGTCGACAGCGCCGCCGCCACGTTGTACTGCTGATTGGTCAGGTAGGCGTCTTGGATGGCCTGCCCGATCACGTAGGTGTGCGTGCCCCCGAGCAGCGATGCGTTGACCGGGTCGCCGGCCGAGTCGATGAAAACGAGCAACACGCCGGCGAAGATGCCGGAGCGGGTCAGTGGCAGTATCGTGCGGATGAAGGACTGCCGCTTGTTCGCGTACAGGTCGGCCGATGCCTCGATCAGTCTCGGATCGATGCGTTCCAACGCGACATAGATGGGCAACACCATGAAGGCCAAATCGTTGTAGGCCATGCCGCCGATCACCGCCGCGCTGGTGCCGAGAACATGCGCCCCCTTGCCGACGACGTGCAGATCGCGCAGCACCGTCAGCACCGGGCCCTGATCGGAGAGGAGGAACGCCCACATGTCCGTGCGGATCACGAACGAGACCAGGAAGCTCAGCATCACCAGCAACAGCAACGCATTCTTCCAGCGCTGCGGCGCGCGGAACGCGATGTAGTAGGCGAGCGGGTAGCCGACGATCATGGTCACGATCGTCGCCCCGGCGCCGTACAGGATCCCGCGGATGAGGAACGTGAGGTACGGCACATCCGAATTCACGAAGACGTCGGCGTAGATGCCCCAGTTCCAGGTGAAGGTGTAGCCGGTGTCCGGGTTGCCGGTCTCCAGCGAGACGATCAGACCCGAGACGAGGGGTATGACGAACAGGATGAGCAGCCACGCGCCGCCCGCCAGGCTGAGCAGATAGGGTGTGCTGCGGCCCCTGAACCGGTGCGGTGCATTCTTGCCGGAAGGCCCGCCGACGGCGCCGGTCGGGCGCGTCGTGTGAGCGAGCGCGGTCATGACTGGATCACCGGGTTGAAGACGGAGTTCCACTCGTCGTATTCGCTGTAGTTCTTGAACACGTAGTAGTCGTGCGACACGGCGTCTACCTCGGGGCCGGGGAAGACGAGCGGGCTGTTCGCGACAGCGGGATCGTCGAGGGTCTTCAATATGTACTCCTTCGCATCCGGAACCGGGCAGACATAGTTGACCCAGTCCTCGACCATGCCGGCGACCTCAGGCGTGTAGTAGAAATTCATCCATTCGAGGGCGTCGACCGGATGTTCCGCCTGCATCGGGATCATCATGTTGTCGTGCCAGATGACCTGGCCCTCTTTCGGGATGACGAACTTGAGATGTTTGTTGCCGGACGCGATCGCCTGGAAGATGTCGCCAGACCACGCCTGTGTGACCCAGGTGTCACCGTTCTGCAACTTGTCGATGTAACTCTGGTCGTAGTAGCCGGCGGCGTTCGGTCGCTGCTTCTTCAGCCACGCTGCGGCACGGCGCCAGTCCGCCGGCGTCGACGTCGACGGATCGACGCCGATCGCGAGCAACCCGGCGCAGCCCAATTCTGTGTTGTCGCTCATCATGCCGACATGGCCTTTGAAGGCGGGGTCGAGCAGATCTTGGAAACTGGTGATCGGGCGATCGACGAGCTTCGTGTTGTACGCCAGCCCGGTGTACCCGGTCTGCCAGACGACGGAATGCCTGTTTCCGGGATCGTAGATCGGGTTCTTCACGTTGTTCGCGGCGTATTTTGCGAAGTTCGGAAGTCGCGAATGATCCAGCTCCATCAAAAAGCCGTTCTTGATCAGCTCGGTCAATTCCCAGCCGTTCGTCATCACGATGATGTCGTAGCCGGTCGATCCGTGCGCCCGCAGCATCGGCGCGATCGTGGCATAGAACGGTGCGTTGTTCTGGATGACCGGCTGATAGTTGACCTTGATGCCGGTGGTCTTCGTGAACAGTTCGAGCGACGGGATCTTGCCGTGGTCCTGGTCGATGTAGAGCGGCCAGTTCGCGAAGTCGAGCATGCCCGTCCGCTTCTGCTTCGCCCAGAACGTGGGCCAGTCGACGTGCACCCTGGCCTCATCGGCGATCGAGCCCTTGATTCCGCACGCGGCGAGCGTCGACGCCAAGGCCACCGCGCCGACCCCGCTGAGCGCACCGCGCAGCATGGTGCGACGAGACATGCGACTCTGCGTCAATCCGCGCCAGAGCGCAGGATCGATGGGTCCGTTCGAGCCGATCACGGTGCAACCGCCCGGAACGGCCCGGTCACCGGCGCGGCCGCAGGGATGCTGTCCGCCTCCGCCGGCAGGAGGAAGCTGTGCGCGGCATCCCACGAGACGATCACGCCCTCGCCGGGACGGGCGCGTGAGGACTCGTCGAGGTTCTGCGCGAACGACTTCAGCACGCCGCCCCATGCCGTCTCGATCTCGTATTCCGTGCTCGCGCCGAGATACGTCGCGGTGCGCACAACCCCATGCACCCGATTGGGCGCCTCGGCGGCGCCGGATGCGACGGCCGCCATCCGCGTCACCACCAGCTTCTCGGGGCGGATGCCGATGCGAGCCTGATTCTCGACGATGCTCTGCTTGTCGGCCGCAGACGGCTCGACGAAGGCGCCGTCGGGCAGACGCAGGGCAGGCCCATTCAGGGTGTCAAGAGGCAGAATGTTGCACGTTCCGAGGAACTCGGCGACGAACTGCGTGGCCGGCCGGTCATAAACCCGGTCGGGTGCCCCGATGTCTTCGATGTGCCCGCCATTCATCACAGCCAGTCGGTCGGCCATCGACATGGCCTCGTTCTGGTCGTGCGTGACATAGAGGAAGGTGATGCCGACTTCCTGCTGAATGCGCTTGAGTTCGATCTGCATGCTCTTGCGGATCTTGGCGTCGAGCGCACCCATCGGCTCGTCGAGCAGGAGGACTTTGGGCTCGTTCGCGAGTGCACGCGCCAGGGCGACGCGCTGCTGCTGCCCGCCGGAAAGCTGCAGCGGCTTGCGCTTGTCGTAGCCGTTGAGGCCGACCAGGTCGAGGTTGCGCTGCACGCGCCGGCGGATGTCGGCGGTCGCGACGCCTCTGCGACGCAACCCGAATGCGACGTTCTCGAAGACCGTCATGTGCGGGAACAGTGCGTACGACTGGAACACCGTGTTCACGTCGCGCTTGTACGGCGGCAGCGTGGTCACGTCCACCCCGTCGAGCCAGATGCGTCCGAACGAGGGCAGTTCGAAGCCGCCGACCATGCGCAGCGTCGTCGTCTTGCCGCAACCGGAGGGACCGAGCAGAGCGAAGAATTCGCCGGAACCGAGTTCGAGGTCGATGTCGTCGACGGCTGTCGCGTCGCCGAACATCTTGGTGACATGCCGCAGCACCACGGCCGCCGGTGCGTTCGAACTCGAGTCGGTCACGGAATCGAATGTGTCAGTCTGGGTGACTTCGGTCACGGGCTACCTCCAGCCATTGAGGATTCGGGTCAACCGCTCCACCGCAATCGAGGGCGCCATCGCCGGGTCTGCAGTCATTCTCGCAATGAATTGAGGCATATGCAACGAAATCAGTAGTTTTCAGGCCTACATTCCGAACAAATCGTGTGCATGAGCGCCAAGATCGTGCGAATCCGGCATTGAATCCGAGGCACGGGTCGTAACCTGCGAGGCGACAGAACGCGACCGATGGAGCGACAGAATAGATCCATGATTCTTCCGACCCAGGACACCGTCGTCGGCTATCCGACCGGCGTCACCCAGAATTCGGCAACCGTCTTGCATGCACAACGCTTGACCGATGCGCGCACCGCGGTGATCCTGGATGCGACCTGCTGCCACCCCGTCGACGCCGGGTGGCCCGACCAGGGTGCCGACCGTGCGGTGCTGCGCGTGCACCATGCCGATGCCGACACCGATTTGACCGTCGAGGACTGTGTCGTCGCGGCGACCGATGGCGCCTCTCTGCTCCTGGGCGAAGACATCCCCGTGCGCAAGGGCGAGGACGGCTGGGCTTTCGTCGTCGCACACGTCATCGCCGCGGACACCGCCGTTGCAGGAGACTCCGCGCTCGCGGAGGGCGACGCGGTCGAGGTCGTCGTCGACGGCGACTACCGCCGGGCACTGTCCACCGGGCACACCGCGTGTCATGTCGCATCGCTCGCGCTGAACGCCGCTCTGGCCGGCCGTTGGACCAAAGACACTCGCGTCGACGGGCTCGGCAACCCGGATTTCGACGGGCTCGCGATCGAGTCGTCGCGCATCCGCGACAACGGATCGACGGACCGATTCAGACTCAACAAGTCCTTGCGACGCAAGGGTTTCACGACGGAAGGACTGGCCGACGAGCTCGCCGCGGTGCAGGCATCCGTCAACGGCTTTCTGGCGACCTGGAGAGATGCCGGGTCGGCCGTGCGCATCGAGCGCGACGGGGAGCGCCTGACCGACCGTCGCTATTGGAGTTGCGAGCTGAACGGCACGGCCGTGCGGATCCCGTGCGGCGGAACGCACGTGACCAGCCTCGCCGAATTGGGGGCATTGAGTGTCGAGCTGTCGATCGCGGATGCGGACGGCACGCCCGTGCTGACGATGCTCACGGATGCGGCGCCCGTCGGCTTTCCGCACTGAGAAATTCCGCACCGAGAAGTCCCGCACTGAGAAGTTCCGCGCCGGTCTCGAGACGGCCGCGGGCTGCAACCTTCCCTCGCAGGCTCGCAGGCTCGCAGGCGACAAGGGTCGCGGATCGCTGCGCGATCCTCCAAGCTCCACCGCCAACCCTCGACCGCCAGGGCTGCACCGGGTCGAGGGTTGAACGTCCTCACCGCGCCGTGCGGCGTCTTGCAAGCAGCGCGGCGTGCAGCGCGCTGACCGTTTCGCCGTCGTCGAGGTCGGCGTCGAGCAGATCCTCGATCAGTCCGATGCGCTGGTAGAACACGGAGCGCGAGAGATGGCTCGCCGTCGCGGCCCGCGTTCGATTGCCCGGATGCTCCGCGTACGCCGCCAGCACATCCAGGAGATCCCCGTCGTTGGCGATGTCGTACTCGATCAGCGGGCGCAGCATCTGCTCGCTGTGCGCCTGCAGCCGCGGGTCGTCCGCGAACGACGCGATCAGTCGCAACAGCGGCCGGCTCTCCGCGCGATATACCGCGATGCCACGTGCCCGCACCCGCCGGGCGAGCAGTTCTCGCGCCTCGTCCAGCGAAGCAAGCACCCCGCGGATGTCGTATGCCTCGCTTCCCAGCGCCAGCGACAGATCGCGCGTGCCCGCAGCTGCGGCGAGCGCTCGCGCGAACACGTCGATCGTGCGATCGTCGATGTGCTCGCGGCGCGGAAACGACAAGATTGCGATCAGCGCGCCGGGAGCATCCATGCTGGTGCCGGCGACAGCCTCCGCACCGATGTCTCGCGCGGCATCCCGCAGCTGCGCGCTCGACGGGCCCACGGCCGGCCCGACCAGGTCGCCAGGCCCTCGAACTCCAGCCGCGGCGGCGCCGGCCAGCGCGATACCGATCAGGCGCCGGTCGCCGATCGGCAGCCCCGCCGCTTCGAAGCGTGCTTGCAGACCGACCTCGCTGCGATACCGGCCGCCGAGCAGCGTCGCCAGCAGCGCCTGATGACTGTGTCGCAGCCACTCGCCTTCGTCTTTGTCGGCGAGCCTGCTCAGGGCGAGGGCCACGGCGCCCTGCTCCAGCACGTTGGACCGACCGGCCGGATGCGGCTTGCCCGGCAACGCGACCAGGTAACCCCAGCGGGTTCCACGCGCTTCGACCGGCACGATAAGCCAGTTGCTGCCGGCGAGCGCGCCCGGCTCGGTCGCACCGCGCGATCCGCTCGACTCGCCGGCGGCGACGCGTGCCGTCGCACTCGCCGTTGCCTGCTCGGCTGCACCCGCTGCTGCCCGGGCCGCTGCCCGGTGGGCGGCACGCGAGGCCTGTTCCCAGCCGGCGAGCGCATCCCCGTCCGCCTCGCGCACGGCGGCAGCGATCACCCGATGGGCGAGGTCTTCGAGCACGACCGGGGCGCCGAGCACCTGCCCGAGTTGTTCGACGATGAAGTCGGCGGGGCTGCCGCGCAGGCTCAGCTCGGTGAACAGCGCGTGGATGTCGTCCCGCGCCCGTAGCGCGTTCATCTGATCCGCGATGATCCGGCTGTGCACCGCCTCGGTGATCGCGATGAACCGAGCCTGCTGGTGCAAGACGATCAGCGGGATGCCGCAGGCGGCGCACGCCGAAATCAGCGGCTCGGGCGCGAGCGCGAACCGCCTGCCGAGTTCGAGCACGAGGCCGGCGACTCCCGCGCGATCGACCTCGTCGATGTAACGGACCAGGTCACGTTCGTCCTGCGGCCAACCGACACCGGTCGACAACAGCAACTCGCCACCACTGACCAAGCCGGCGACGCTCGCCGTTTCTGTCACGTGCACCCAGCGCACGGGCCGCTCGAGCCCGCTACGCCCCGCGAGCACTTCCGGTGCCGCTACCGTCATCGCATCGAGCCGCAACACGTCCGCGATCGTCGGAAGCGCTGCGGCTGCGGCGCTCTCCGGATCCGGACGATGTGTTTGATGCAACGGAAAGCCGTGACGATCTGGCACTCTCACTCCCTCGTTTGCGGTGCGATCATTGCCTTAACAGCCTACGCTGTGCATCGGTCAAAATGTCCGCGCGCTGCGAAGTCCCGAGCATGCTGCGATATCCGCGCATGGGGCGGGATCGAATCCACCAACGAAGAATAGGAATCCACGTGGCTCTCATCAGACACTTCATCAACGGCGAAGAATACGGCGAACCCGAGCGTACCGGCGCCGTTTACAACCCGGCAACCGGCGAGCACCAGCACGACGTCATCTACGGCTCCGTTGCCGACGTCGAGACTGCTATCGCGGCCGCTCGTGCAGCGCTTCCCGCCTGGCGCTCCATGAGCCTGACCAAACGGTCCCACATCTTCTTCCGTATCCGCCAGCTGCTCACCGAGCGCGCCGACGAGATCGCGGCCGCCGTCACAAGCGAGCACGGCAAGGTGCTCTCGGATGCCGCGGGTGAGGTCGCGCGAGGCCTTGAGAACGTCGAGTTCGCGACCGGGCTGATGAACCTGCTCAAGGGCGAGTTCAGCCAGCAGGTCTCCGGCGGCATCGACGTGCACAGCGTCAAGGAGCCCGTCGGCGTCGTCGGCTGCATCACCCCGTTCAACTTCCCGGCCATGGTGCCGCTGTGGATGATCGCCAGCGCGATCGCCTGCGGCAACACCGTCGTGCTCAAGCCGAGCGAGAAGGACCCGTCGGCATCCGTCCTGCTGGCGAAGATCTTCCTCGAGGCGGGCGTGCCCGCCGGCGTTCTGAACGTCGTTCACGGTGACAAGGTCGCCGTCGACACCATCCTGGACAGCCCGGATGTCGACGCCGTCAGCTTCGTCGGTTCGACCCCGATCGCCCGCGCGATCTACACCCGCGCCAGCGCGAACGGCAAGCGCGTGCAGGCTCTCGGCGGGGCGAAGAACCACATGGTGGTTCTGCCCGATGCCGATATCGACGCCGCAGCCGACGCCGCGATCTCCGCCGCATACGGTTCTGCCGGCGAGCGCTGCATGGCCGTCAGCGTGCTGGTTGCGGTCGGCGACAGTGCGGACTCTCTGATCGAGGCCATCCGCAGCCGCATCCCCGCGCTGAAGATCGGCCCCGGAACGGATGCCGGCAGCGAGATGGGCCCGCTGATCACGAAGGCGCACCGTGACAAGGTCGCCTCCTATGTCGAGGGCGCTCCGGCAGAGGGGGCACAGGTGGTCGTCTCCGGCCTCGACCAGAAGTTCGAGGGCGACGGCTTCTTCATCGGTCTCACGCTGCTGGACAAGGTCAGCACCGACATGAAGGTGTACACCGACGAGATCTTCGGCCCGGTGCTCGCGGTCGTGCGCGTGAACACCTTCGACGAGGCGGTCGAGTTGATCAACAGCAACCCGTACGGAAACGGCGTGGCACTGTTCACGCGCGACGGCGGTGCGGCACGTCAGTTCGAGTTCGACATCCACGTCGGCATGGTCGGCATCAACGTGCCGATCCCCACCCCGGTCGGATCGTTCTCGTTCGGCGGTTGGAAGAACTCGCTGTTCGGTGACACGCACATCTACGGCCCGGAGTCGATCAACTTCTACACGCGCAGCAAGGTGATCACGAGTCGCTGGCCCGACCCGTCCGAGTCGCAGATCGACCTCGGCTTCCCGCGCAACCACTAATAACCAGTAACCCGGCGGTCGAGTAGCGCGATCCGCCGGCGGTCGAGTAGCGACGCGAGGTACGAGCGCCGCGTATCGAGACCGAGTGAGCCGATCTTCGAAACCGACCTACCCGGTCTCGATACGGTCGCAATCCCTCGCTCGCAGGCTCGCTGGCGACAAGGGTCGCGGATCGCTTCGCGATCCCCCAAGCTCCACCGCGCTACTCGACAAACGCGGTTTACTCGACCAACGAATCGGAAGGACCACTCATGACCACAATCACCGAACTCACAACAGCGGAATACACCGACCGTCACGGTGCTTCGCACGCGCTTCCGGATGCCGCCGCCGAGGCGCGGGTGCGCGCCGACGACCGCGGACACGTCTTCCACTCGTGGAGCGCGCAGGCGCACATCGACCCGCTGCCGATCGCGGCGGCTGCCGGTTCGACGTTCTGGGACTACGCGGGCAACGCCTATCTGGACTTCTCCTCGCAGCTGGTGAACCTGAACCTGGGGCACCAGCATCCGGATCTGATCGCCGCGATCCAGCAGCAGGCGGGCCGGCTGTCGACGATCCAGCCCGCGCTGGCCAACGACGTGCGCGGCGAGCTTGCGCGACGCATCACCGAGCAGGCGCCGGACGGATTCAACAAGGTCTTCTTCACCAACGGCGGCGCGGATGCCAACGAATACGCCGTGCGGATGGCCCGCCAGTCCACCGGGCGCCGCAAGGTGCTCTCGATGTACCGGTCGTATCACGGCAGCACTGCTACCGCGATCTCGCTCACCGGCGACCCGCGTCGCTGGTCCAACGAGCCCAGCGACGGGTCCGTCGCACACTTCTTCGGACCGTACCTCTACCGCTCCGCGTTCCACGCGACGACCGAGGCCGAGGAGACGCAGCGCGCCCTCGAGCATCTGGAGAGCGTCATCGTCCTCGAGGGCGCGACGACGATCGCCGCGATCATCATCGAGACGGTCGTGGGTACGAACGGCGTGCTCGTGCCGCCGCCCGGCTATCTTGCCGGAGTGCGCGCGCTGTGCGACACCTACGGCATCGTCTACATCGCCGACGAGGTCATGGTCGGTTTCGGGCGGATCGGCGAGTGGTTCGCGGTGAACGCGTTCGACGTCGTTCCCGACCTGATCACCTTCGCCAAGGGCGTGAACTCCGGCTATGTGCCGCTGGGCGGCGTCGTCATCTCGGATCCGATCGCACACGCCTTCGACGATCGCGTGTTCCCGGGTGGCCTGACCTATTCGGGGCATCCGCTGGCGTGCGCTGCCGGGGTGGCGACGTTCGAGGTGTTCGAGCGCGACGGCATCCTGCAGCGTGTGCGCGACCTGGGCTCGCGGGTGATCGAGCCGGAGCTTCGCAGCTGGGCCGCGCGGCATCCGTCGATCGGCAACGTGCGCGGTCGCGGATTCTTCTGGGCCCTTGAACTGGTGCGGTCGCGGGACACGCGTGAGCCGCTCGTGCCGTTCAACGCGACGGGTGAGGCTGCCGCGCCGATGAACGCGGTCGCCTCGGCGATCAAGAAGGCAGGCGTCTGGCCGTTCATCCACTTCAACGGCATCCACATCGCCCCGCCGCTGATCATCGCGGAGGACGAACTGCGTCAGGGCCTTGCCGTCATCGAGGATGCGCTGAGCATCGCGGACGGCTACGTACGGTAGCACAAGCCGCCGCGTAGCGCGCTGGCGCCGCGAGCGCCCTCACGCTGCACCGGACTTTGCACGATAGATAGGATCGGACTCAGCTTCGGTCCGGGCTGTCGTGCAAAGTCCGGTTTTGCGTAACGGCCGCGGTGCTCCAGCTCTCGCGAAGCCGCCGACGCAGGGTCATCTGCGGCAACTCAGCGAAGGGTCATGTGTGGCACCTCGCGGGAGCGGGGCCGATTCGTCAGTCGGTGAAGGCTCGCGAATAGAGGCAGCCGTCTCGATCGCACCAGGCGGCCCTGCCGTCGACGATCGGACCGAAGCGCAGGCGTTCGGGCAACCACTCCTCGGCGCCGATGCGAAACACGCCGGGCTCAAGCTCGACGAGCGCGACATCTTCTGCGGGCGCTTCGACCCCGGTCGCCGCGATGAGCACGAGCCTTCCTGCGCGCAGCACAACGCGAAAACTCGGGAACCACGGCGAGTATGAGCGGTAGTGCCCGACATATGCGCCAGGCGCAGGTGACAGCGAACGCGGGGCAGTGTCACGTGCCCCAGGCGGTGCGGGGTCGGCGGGCATGCATTCGACGTCTCCCCAGATCCACGCCGAACGACCGTCGCGGGACTCGAACTCGAAGGCGAACATCCGAAACTCCGGATGCGTCGTGGCGACGCGCGCACCCCAACCCCAGTAAAGCGGGGAGGTGACTCCACCACAGTCGATGGCCAACGTCGCGTTCGCGTCGCCATCCCTAGCGGCGGCATCCTCCCGATCGACGCCCGACCGCGGCGCCGATCGGATCGTGAGTGCGAACTCCCGCCCGCCCGCATCCCGACCTACGAACGTGCCGAGCATGGCCGGTTCGATGACACGCGGGCGGGCCTCGTCGGCTGCGGTCGCGACAGCGCCGCTCTGCGGTACCCCCGAGCGGATGCCTGCGGCGCGCCACACTGCGGGGTTCAGCCGCGTCGGGGCCCCACGCTCACCGGCCCAGGATGCGACGGCCCGTGCAATCGCCTCGGCCACCGGGCTGTCGCCGTTGGCATTGGTCAGCACGACGACGCCGAGGCCTTCCGTCACATCGGCCCAGACGAACGATGCGTAACCGACCATGCCACCGCCATGGGTGAGCACCGTGCGCTCGCCGTGACGCTCCACGTTGATGCCCAATCCGTATCGACTGTCGTCGGCGGGCGCGCATCCGGCGAGCTGAACGGTGCCTTCGCCACCCGGCGCCAGCACGGAGATCAGCCGCTCGAACGCTGCGGGCGAGAGCACCCGTGCACCGGAGAGCTCCCCCGCGCCCAGCAGCATCCGCGCGAAGCGGGCCATGTCTGCCGCGGTCGCAGCGATGTTGCCGTCACCGCCCGCGACCTCCAGCCAGGTGGCCGCGGCGAGCGGATCGCCGGGCAGCCACGGCCGGTCGTCGTGCACGGGACCGTAGCCCCGTGCCAGGCGCGGGCGATGCTCGTGGCGGACCACGGCGATCGCGTCGGTCATGCCGAGCGGATGCAGCACGCGCGTACTGACGAGCTGCGCGAGCGTGCGGCCGGTCGCCGCGGCCGCGGCGAGCGAAAGCAGGATGTAGCCGAGGTTGGAATAGTGGAAGTGCTCGCCGACGGGTGCCTGGGCGCTGCGTGAAGCGAGCAGCGCCTGTGCCAGTTCGTCCGGCATCGCATCCGAACCGGAGATGAGTCCGGCACTGTGCTGCAGCAGGCTGCGGATCGTGATCCGGGTGGCAGCACCGGCAGCCCTGCCATCAGCGACGAAGGCGAACCACGGCAAGAGGTCCACGATCGGGGTCTCCAGGCCGAAGCGGCCCTCATCGATCAACTGATGGATGACGGTCGCCGTCGCCACCTTGCTGATCGAACCGATCTCGAAGAGTTCGCCGCCCGTGACCGGGATGCCGGCCTCGCGGTCGGCGAGGCCGAACGGGCGGGTCAGCAGTGTGTCGACACGGTCGACGATGGCGACCACCCCGCCGGGAACCGGCCAGTAGGACTGGATGTCCGCCAGCAGCGCGTCCAGTCGGTCGGTCGCGGCGGCGACATCCATCGGAGTGCTCCTGAGGCCCGTCATCGTGCGATCAGTTGCTCGCGACGCAGCAGGTCTTCGATGCGTTCGCGGCGCACGGCCAGACGAGCCACACCGTCCCGACAGAACACCACCGGTGGCCGCAACGCCGCGTTGTAGTTGTTCGACATCGTGTAGCAGTAGGCACCGGTGACCGGAACGGTCAACAGGTCGCCGACATCCGGACGAACGAGCGCGATGTCGCGCACGAGAGTGTCGCCGGACTCGCAGTGCCGACCGACCACGTCCACCGTCTCGAGCGGCCCGATTTTGTCGATGATGGATGGTTGGAACGGCTGGCCGTACAGCGAGACTTCGAGGTTGTCGCCCATGCCCCCGTCGACCGCGACATGTGTGCGCACGCCGCGCTTGACCGTGACGACCCGATATGCGGTGATGCCGTTCGGCGCGACCAGCGATCTTCCCGGCTCGACCAGCAGTTCGATGTCCTCGCCGAGGTGACGGTGCACCGCCGCGACAACCCGCTCGGCATACTGGTCCGGGGATGGGGCGACATCCTCGCTCACATGCCTCACGCCGAGTCCGCCGCCCAGATCGTAGACCGGGAAGTGCTCCAACCGGCCGAGCGCAGCCGCCTCCGCCTCGAATTGGGCGAGGTCGAGGATCTGCGAGCCGATGTGCGCATGCAACCCGCGAAGATCGAGCATCGGCTCGCGGCGGATGCGTGCGATCACGTCCGCGATCTGCCCCGATGGAATTCCGAACTTGGACGCGTCACTGCCGGTCGCCATAGCGGAGTGGGTCGACGCGTCCACCGCCGGGCTCACCCGCAGCAGCACGGGCACGGGCGCCGTGGCGAGCCGTGCGATCCGTGCCACGTCGTCGAGATTGTCGATCACGATGTAACGCACGCCGGCGTCGAGCGCTGTCCGGATGTCGGCATCCGTCTTCGCATTGCCATGGAGCACCATCCGCAACGGGTCGGCGCCGCCGGCAACGGCGATCAGCAGCTCACCACCGGCCGCGACGTCGCTGCCGCAGCCTTCCTCGGCGATCGCTCCGATCACGGATGCGCTCGGGAAGCTCTTCGAAGCGAACAACACCAGTGAATTCGGATGCCGCAACTCGAATGCATTGCGGTACTCACGGGCGCGGGCCCGGAGTGCGCCCTCATCGACGACGTAGGCCGGGGTGCCGAACTGTTCGACCAGATCGGCGACAGCGCAACCGCCGACGATCAGCCGCCCGCGCTCGTCCAGGTGGCTGCCAACGGGGTACAGACTCAGGTCGATCATCGCGACACCTCTGTTCTCATTGCACCACTGTTCTCATTGCACCACCTCCGGGTAGAGCGCGCGACGCATGGCGTCGTGCGCCTCTGCACGATCGTCCCACAGAGCCTTGCGCAGCGGGTCCGGTTCGATCAGCGCCGCCGGCGACGCCGGTTCGAGACGCCAGCCGAGCGCGCTGCGCGCTGCCCAGTCTGCGGCGCCACGTGCGGAGTGGTCGTGTTCGGCCGCCGACACGGCGACCTGGCGACCGGTCGCATCCGCCAGGTCCTGCAGGAAGAGGGTGGATGTCGCGCTCGAGCCGGACACGCAGATCGGCTCCGGCGCACGCGTGCGTGCCACACCGTCGAGCGCGACCAGACAGCGACGGGATTCGACGATGATCCCGGCCAGCAGCCCGCGGGCGAGGCCGGCGCGGGATGTGCCGAGCGTCAGACCGTTCAGCGCGCCGAGGAGCCGCGGGTCCCATAAGGCCCCTTGCTCGCCCGGAGCGAGATAGGGCAAGAAGAGCGGCGCGGCATTCAACGGCGCCTCACCGGCCAGCGCGGTCACTTCAGCCGGGTCGCCGCTCAGGCCCAGAAGCTCGGCCAGCCAGGCTTGCGCCGAACCGGTGGTCAGCAGATCCATTTCCAGGCCGTATCCGGCGCCCGGCATCGGCGTCACGAGGAATCGGCGCTGAGGATCGAAGACCGCATGCTCGCTGATCGCGAGGATCACCGTGCTCGTACCGGCGATGTATGCGGTCTGGCCCGCCGCGCCGACGCCGAGCCCGTATGCGCCGAGCACCGAATCGGCGGCGCCGAGCACGACGGGAACACGCCCGCAGCCCAGGCTGCGGGCCAGTTCGGCGCGCAATGGTCTCCAGTGATCGGAGCCGGCGACCTCGGGCAACCGAACATCGCCTGCCAGTTCGCGGGCGGACTCGTCCCACCGGCGGCGTTCGACATCGAAGCAGCCGAACCCGGCCGCCGTGCTCGGGTCGGTCAGCAGCTCACCGGTCAAGGCCTGGAACAGGAAATCCTTGGCACCGGCAACGGTGACGGCCTCGTCACGGCGATCCGTGTCAGCGTGCGCGACGGCGACACGGCGCAGGTGCATCGGCAGAAGATAGCGCCCATCGATGCGCGCCCCTGTCAGCCGATAGCCCTGGTCGGGCCCGAGCTGCTCGCGCAGACGGATGCCTTCCTGCTCTGCTCTCCCATCCTCCCAGGTGACTGCGGGCCCGACCGGGTTGCCGCGGCGGTCCAGCTCCACGAGTGTCGGCAACATGGCCGAGAGTCCGAGGGTGGACCAGCGTTGCGGGTCGACGTGTTCCGACAACTCACCGAGTGCGGACGACACCGCATCCAGCCAGTCCCCCGGAGACTGCTCGGCCGCACCGGGTTCCGGGCGCGCGGTCGGATAGCTGCGGCGTGTCCGCCCGACCGCCCGTGCCCGTTCGTCGACGGCGACGATCTTGACGCTGGAGGTGCCCAGATCGATGCCGACCGCGACGGGCCCTTTGTCAACCATGCTTCTCAGTGTCGCAGTTGCATCGCCGGGAATTCCTTCGCGACCACGGCGAGCGCATCCTGGGCGGCATTCAACGTCTGATCGATGTCGGTATCGGTATGCACGAGCGACACGAACAGGTTCTCGAACTGCAGGGGGTGGAAGAGCACCCCGCGCACGACCATCTCCTGGTACCAACGGGTGAACGCCGGCTCATTGGCGCGGGCCACCGCCTCGCGCCAATTCCTGATCGGCCGCTTCGCGAACCAGAGTTGGAACACCGTTCCGAGCCCTTCGACGTAGGCGTCGATGCCCGCTGCGTCCGCCAGCGTCTCGAGGCCTTCGGCCAACCGGTAGCCCAGTGCCCGCTGTCGCTCGTACAGCCCTGGCTGCGCCAGCACGTCCATCGTCGCGGAGACCGCAGCGCACTGGATCACGTTCGCGTTGTAGGTGCCGGAGTGCGAGTAGCTGCCGTCGGCGATCATCCGCATCGCGTCGATGGTTCCACCGATCGCCGCCACCGGGAATCCGCCGCCCAACCCCTTGGCCAGTGTGGTGAGATCGGGCAGCACGCCGAAGTACTCTTGAGCGCCGCCGCGCGCGAACCGAAAACCCGTGATCACCTCGTCGAAGATCAGCAGAGCGCCGTGCTTGCGGGTCTCCGAGCGCAACAGTTCGAGGTACCCGGGCTCCGGCAGGATGCATCCCGTGTTGAACACGGCGGGCTCGGTCAGCACGGCGGCGACTTCATCGCCACGCTCGTCCATCAATCGCACGAAACTCTCCGGATCGTTCCAGGTGAGCACCTCGAGCGTGCCGGCCAGTTCCGTCGGCACACCAGGCCCCATGGCCACGGGGCGGGGATGGTCGGCGGGCCCGGCCAGTTCGGGGTCGACGTGATTCGACCAGTACACCGTGTCCTGCCAACCGTGATAGTGGCCTTCGAAGCGCACAATGATGCGCCGCCCGGTCGTGGCGCGGGCAAGCCGCACTGCGGTGCCGACCGCCTCGGAGCCGGAGTTCGTGAATCGCACCTGCTCGACGCCCGGCATGGCGGCAACCACCTTCTCCGCCGCCTCGATCTCCAGGTCGTATGGCAGGCCGAAGCAGGTGCCGTATTCCGAGATCGCTTCGACGACGGCCTTCGTCACGACCGGATGCCGGTGGCCGAGAATCATCGGACCCAGACCCAGCAGGTAGTCGATGTACTCGTTGCCGTCGACGTCGCGCAGCCGGGATCCGCTTCCTTCCTCGATGAACAGCGGGTAGGGGTTCCAGCCGTTGCGCGGCAGACGGGCCGTGCTCCCGGCCCCGCCGGGGATGCTCTGTCTCGCACGCTCGAACCGTTCCCGGGTACGAACGGTCCGAGCGGCGAAGTCTCGGTCGAAGCTCATTCTGCGGCACTCCTCGGCTCGTGATCACTACTGATCATGCTTAGCATACTAAGTGACCGGGGGAAACGCATCCTCAGCAGTCAAGGCACACAGAAACTCGATCAATGCCCGCGTCGGCGATCCCGTCGCGCCGGCGGGCCACGACGAGAAGCCATGCTCGAGGTATGCGCACGACCCGTTGTCGATGTGCAACCACGGCGTCGCGCCTGCGAACGGGCGAAGGAATGTCGCGGCCAGTTGTCCGGAATCGGGAACATCGTTCGGCGCGTTGGCGGCGTCGGCCACCCGTGAGGCAAGCAGCTGGGCATATGACGGATGCAGCGGCAACAGCCAACCCGGCTCGCCCGCGCGAACACCTGCCTCGAGTACGGCGGCGCCGAGTCCCGGTGCCGTGCTCCAGCATCCCCACAGCGCGGGACCGACACCACCGGAGTCCGTCAGCGTTCCGACGTCGATGATCGCCCGCGGGGCGGAGCCTGCGAGCCAGGCCACGGCATCCGCAAGCACCAATCGGCCCTCGCAATCGGTGTCGACGACCTCCGTTGTACGACCGCCGGGATGCGTCAGTACGTCGCCGGGCCGCAGCGCACGACCACCGGGCATGTTCTCCGCAACCGGCACGAGCGCCGTCATCGGCACCGTCGCCCCAAGCGCGGCCGCGGCGATGACCGCCGCGGCCACAGCGGCCCCCGCCGCCATGTCGGACTTCATCCAGGCCAGTTCTGCGGGGTCCTTCTTCAGATTGATGCCGCCGGAATCGTAGGTGATCCCCTTGCCCGCCAGCGCGATCGGTTGACCGGCGCTGCCGGTACCGCCGGTATCGCCGGTACGCAATTCGACGACGCACGGAGCCCGATCGCTGCCAGCCCCGACACCGAGCGTGCCCGCGAAACCACGCTCGCGCAGCTGATCAGGCGACCACACCGAGACGGTCACCGCGCCGCCGGCGACCTCGCCCGCGTATGCCGTGATCGCCGCCGCAAACTCAGCGGGGCCGAGCGCACCGGACGGCGTTTCAACCAGCTGACGCACCCAGTTGGCGGCATCCGCCATTGCGCGGGCGCGCGACACCGTTGCGTCGGAGACCGCGCTTTCCGTCACGACGAGTGCGCCCGCGATCGCCTGCCCGGCACCAGAATCCGGCCCGAGCGGCGCGGCATAGCGATAGTCGCCGAGACCGATTCCCTCGACCACCGACCTGATGGCAGCATCGCCGTCGGCCAACTCGAGTGCCAGCGTCGTCGCGACATGCGCACGCCGTTGCGCGCGAGCGACACACGCAGACGCTTCGCGCAGCGCAACCGCGTCGAATTCGCGCTGCGCACCCAGGCCGACGACGACGAAGACGACCGGAGCGGCATCCGCGGTCGAGACGACGAGGGTCGCATCCTGCCCCGCCGCGCCGGAGAAGCCCGGCTGGTGCCGAGCCAACTCCGCCACGTCGATGCCGAAGTGTTGTCGTACCGCCTCGGCTGCTCGCCCAGCCACCAGCGCCGGCGGGCCGGCATCCGCACCGTCGGCGCAGAACAGGCCGACGACAACCGGACACTCCGCGATGGGTACGTCGCGAAGTGCGAGAAGCTCAATTTCCCGCATCCGTCACCTCACCCTGTCACTTCACCGCGTCACTTCACTGCGTCATTTCACCCTGTGCACGTCGATGAGCGTCTGGGTCGACAGGTTGTTCACAGAACCGACGAGCGGAGACATCACGAACCCGGTCCACTTGGGGCTGTGCGCCTCGATCACGTCTTGGTAGTTGAGCACGATGTAGGGGCGCTGATCGAAGATGTACTGCTGCATCTCGTTGATCTTCGCCTGGCGTGCCGCACGATCCACGAGCGTGCCCTGTTGCTGGTACATCGCGTCGTACTTCGGGTCGCAGAACCCGCTGTCACTGTTGCTTCCCCACTGCGAGCAGGTCAACACGCTCAGGATGAAGTCCGGGTCGACCGGCGGAATCCAGTCCCACATGGCGAGATCATAGGTGTCATAGGTGTTGTTGGCTCCGTTGATCGCGGTTGTCGCGGCATCGGTGTCCATCTTGCGCATCTGGATCTCAACGCCGATCTGCTTGAAGCCGGCCTGGATGATCTGGAACATGCGGTCACCGGCCCCATTGATCTCGGTCGGGAAGATCAGCGGGTACGACATCGGGTGCCCATCGGCGATCCGGATGCCGTCAGCGCCTTTCGCATACCCGAGCGAATCCAGGATCGCATTGGCCTTCGCAATGTCGAACGGCAGCGGCTTGATCTGGTCGTCGTGCCAACCGGTGGCCGGTGCGACGATGGTCGATCCCGGCTGTGCGAAGCCGAGCCACGCAGTCTTGACGATGTCGTCACGATTGATCGCGTATTCGAACGCCTCACGCACCTTCGGGTTCAACAGCTCCCGGTTGGTCTTCTTCTTCGGGTTGGTATTGATGATGAAGTCGTAGAACCCGACGTTCGGTGCCGTGCTGACCACCATCTTCGCGGCCTTGAGCGTTGCGACCGCCGTCGCCGGCGTCGACTCGCCGATCATGTCGACCTGGCCGGTCTTGAGTGCCGTGACCATGGCGTCGCCGTTGGCGAAGAACTGCAGCCCGAAGCCGCTGATCTGGGGCTTCTTGCCGTACCAGTTCGGGTTCACGTCGAACAGGGCGAGCTGGTTCTTCTGGTACTTCGTCATCGTGAACGGACCGCCGGAGACCATCGGCACCGAGTTCTGGAAGGTCGTGATCTTCTTGCCATTGCCGGTCGCCAGTTTCGACCAGACGTGTTCTGGGAGGATGTGCACCGCCTGCATCTGGGTCAGCACGTTCGCCACAGGCGAGTCATAGCGCAGCACGAGCGTGTTGGCGTCGGGAGCGGTGGCGGTTTTCAGGTGTGCGACCCATCCGGCGAGCTGCCCGGTCGGGCCGTTCTGGTACTTCAGCATCATCGTCATCGTGAAGGCGGCGTCTTTGGCCGTCAGCGGCTTGCCGTCTGACCACTTGGCGTTCTTGACGGTGTGGAAGGTCCAGGTGAGGTTGTCGGCCGAAGTGCTCCAGCCGGTGGCGAACGATGGGATGATCTTCAGTTGCGCGTCGTATTCGGTGAGGTGCGGGTAGACGTACTGATAGACGACACTGCTGTAGTCGGAGCTGGAAACGAACGGGTTCAACGAGTCGATCGGCGCGGAGGCCCCGATGCGGAGTACATTCGATGAATCGCTGGCGCCGCTGCAGCCGACCAGACCCGTGACGGCAAGCAGTGCAACAGCGATGACCGCAGTGACCCGCTGGATGACCTTCATCTGTACGCTCCCTTGCGTGGGCATGCCGAGCGTCCCGTCTTTGCCGGAACGCCCTTGACCTGCGTGTAACTTTACGTTCTTATTGTGCTTAGTATGATGAGCGTCATTCTCAAGGTCAAGACCCGAGAGGAAACCGGATGAGAGGCTACCTCTGGAAGCGATCGGTTTTCGCCGTGGTCACGATCTTCGTGGCGATCTCGTTGAACTTCGTTCTCTTCCGGGTGCTGCCGGGCACCGCGGTCAGCCGAATCTCACGCGTTCCGAACGCGTCGCCGCAGTTGCAACACGCTCTTGCCGTGGAATTCGGCCTCGACAAGCCGCTGTGGCAGCAATACCTGCTGTATCTGCGCGAGCTTGTGCATGGCAATCTCGGCGTGTCGTTCTCCAACCGGCAGCCGGTTCTGGGCAATCTGCTCGAGGCGTTCGGCAACACGATGCCGCTGGTGCTCACCGGCACCGTGATCGCGGTGATCCTCGGAATCCTGACGGGCATCTACTCCGCGGTGCGCCGCGGCAGCTTCGGCGAGCAATTGTCGACGAACGCCGCCGTGGTGTTCTACGCGTTCCCGACCCAGTTCCTCGGCATGATGCTGTTGATCTTCTTCGCCGGGGTGCTCCCATCGGTCGGCATGAGCGATCCGTTCGCCGTCGGCCTGTCACCCGGTGAACAGTTCGCGGACTATCTGCGACATCTGATCCTGCCCGTCGCCACCCTGGTGTTGACGCTCTATGCAGAGAACACCCTGATCGTGCGATCGGCGATGCTCGAGACGCTCGGCGAGGACTACATTCTCACGGCACGCGCCAAAGGACTCGCCCGGCTTCGGATCATCGTCTCGTATGCCTTCCGCAACGCGACCCTCCCGACCATCACGCAGGTGGCGCTCTCGCTCGGCACCATTGTGAGCGGGGCGATCCTGATCGAGGTGATCTTCTCCTGGCCCGGTATCGGGCGGGCACTCTACGACGCGGTGCTGCAGCGCGATTATCCGATGCTGCAGGGCGGTTTCCTGTTCATCACCGTCGTCGTCGTTCTCTGCAACTACGCCGCGGACCTGCTCTACTACCGACTCGACCCCCGGCTGACACGGTGAGGAGCACCCGATGACAACACCTGCGACACGCGCGAAGCGCACGAACTCGGCTCGCCGGTCGGCCTGGTGGAGCATGCTCCTGGCCTTGCGAAGCCGCAACGCGATCGTGGGCCTCGGCATCATCGGCGTGTTCCTGCTGCTGTCGGCTTTTTCCGGCCTCATCGAGCCGTACAGCACGACGACAGCGAGTTGCGGCGTGTTCGACCCCCCATCGGCCGCCCATTGGCTCGGCTGCGATGACGGTGGGATCGACGTGCTCAGCCTGGTTCTGCAAGGCGGTCAGGTCTCCATGTATGTCGGATTCACCGCTGCGGCCATGGCGGTCGGCATCGGTGCTGTTTTCGGCATCCTCTCCGGATACTTCGGCGGATGGGTCGACGGCGTGATCATGCGCGTCACCGACTACTTCATCGTCATTCCGCAGATCGTGCTCATGATCGTCGTCTCGACGGTGTGGGGCCCGAGCTTGAACCACGTCATCGTCGTGATCGGCGCCCTGATGTGGACGAGCACGGCCCGGGTGATCCGGGCGCAGGTCAAAACCCTGCGGGAGCGCGTCTACGTGCAGCGAGCCGAGTCCCTCGGGGCCGGAAACGGCTGGATCATCTGGAAGCACATCCTGCCCCAGCTCGGCCCGCTGCTGATCGCAAGCGCGGTCCTGGCCATCACGGTCGCGATCTTCAACGAGACCGCGCTGGCCTTCCTCGGTCTGTCCGATCCGACCGCGACGACCTGGGGCACCATCATGGAGCACGCATTCGATCGCAACGCGATCAGCACCGGCGCCTGGTGGGCCATCGTGCCCGCCGGCGTCTGCGTCGCGTTGCTGATCGTCGGCTGCTACCTGGTGGGCAATTCGATCGAGGATGCCTTGAACCCGCGGTTGCGCAATTCCTATCTGTCGAAGAGCACCTGGCGACTCCGGGCGCTCGTCGGCCTCGGAAAGGATGCCCTCTGATGACAGACCCGGCGATGACAGACCCGGCGATGACGAACCCGGCCGCACCCGTGCTGGAGTTGCGCGACCTGAACGTATGGTTCGACACGAACACCAGCAGGCGTCACGCGAGCAGCAGCCACACGGTGAAAGGGCTCAACCTGTCGGTTCGACCTGGCGAGCGCGTCGGCCTCGTCGGCGAATCGGGCTGCGGCAAGACGACGACGATCCTGGCGGCCCTCGGACTGCTGCCCGCGTCGGCGAGCGTCGGGGGCGAAGTTCTGCTGAACGGGGAGAACATCATTGCGAACGGCGAGTCCAGCATCCGCTCGCACCGCTGGAACGACATCGCCATGGTGTTCCAGGGTGCGATGAGCGCGTTCAATCCGGTCAAGACCGTCGGCTGGCAGATCACCGAAGCGCTGCAACAGCACCGTTACGCGCAGGGCAAGGCCGCCGCAGCACGCGTGAGCGAGCTCCTTGAACTCGTCGGTCTGCCTGCCGAGACGGCGTTCCGGTTTCCACACCAACTCTCCGGCGGCATGAAGCAGCGCGCGATCATCGCGATGGCGCTCTCCTGCGACCCGAAGGTTCTGCTCGCCGATGAGCCGACCACGGCGCTCGACGTCGTCGTGCAGGATCAGATTCTGCGCTTGCTCGTGCGCCTCTGCGATGAGCTGAATCTCGCGCTCATCCTGGTCACGCACGACCTCGGCGTCGTGGCCCAATCCTGCACGCGCGCAGCGGTGATGCTGGATGGCACGATCGTGGAGTCCGGTACGGTGGACGACCTGTATCGGCGGCCGCGACATCCGTACACCCGATCGCTGTTCGAGTCGACGCCGAGCCTCGACGGCGCCCGCGAATTCGTCGAGCCGGATCGGGCGCGACTTGAGGCCACTCCGCTTCTCGCGGTCGAAGGCCTGTGTGTGATCTATCCGAACAAGGGTTCACGGCGCGCGCGAGCTGCCGCACAGCATCCCGCGGTCGACGAGGTGAGTTTCACGGTCGACGAGGGTGATCTGGTCTCGCTGGTCGGCCAGTCCGGTTGCGGCAAGACCACCACGCTGCATAGCATCATGGGCCTGATCACGCCGACTGCCGGCTCGATCGCGATCAACGGCGCCGAGGTCGTCGGCCTCCCCCGCAAGCGGTGGCACGACCTGCGCCGCGAGGTCCAGATGATCTACCAAGACCCGTACGAGGCTCTCGATGTACGCTTCCGCGTTCACGACACCGTCGAGGAGCCGTTGCTGATCCACCGAATCGGCGGCACTCGGCAGCAGCGCTCGGAGCTGGTGCGCCGGGCGCTGGCCGACGTCGGTCTGCCGCCGGAGCGCTTCGCCAACCGCTATCCGCATGAACTGTCGGGCGGGCAGCGTCAACGCGTTGCCATCGCCGCAAGCCTGGTGCTCCGACCGGCGCTCCTGCTCGCGGATGAGCCGGTGTCGATGCTCGACGTGTCGGTACGCACCGGCATCCTCGAATTGCTCGACCGCTTGCGCCGGGAACACCGGATGGGAATCCTGATGATCACGCACGACCTGTCAACGGCCGCCACCTACTCCGATCGCATCGTCGTCATGAAGGATGGACGAGTCGTCGAGGACGGCACGCCGTGGCAGGTGATCCACGAACCGGAATCGGAGTACACGCGACGGCTGCTTGCGAGCGTGCCGAATCCGGATCCGCTGGCCCCGCGGGCAGCCTGAGCGGGCGAGCGTCCGCTGACTCAACCCGCCCGTGACGCGCCGAGCGGCTTGATCGACCAGCCGCCACCACCGCTGGGGCGCAGCAGTTTGGGGCTGCCCGTACCCGCGGTGTAGAAGACGAATTCGTGTGCGGGGTAGGTCTGCTGATAGCAGTCGAAGGCAACACCACCCGGCGCGAAACTGACGCCGCGAATCCGCACAACGGTGTCACTCGCCTTCACCGCGAGCTGTTCCCGCTCCCAGGAATTGGGGTGGTCGACTTCAAGCGACTGTTCGACGAAGTCGTCGGAGAGGCCGTAGTGCTCTTTCAGATAGCCATACAGCGAGCCGCCGCCCGCCAGATAGTCTTCGTCGATCGCCGGCACGGCGCTCAGCGGCAGGACTGCGCGCTCCAGTACTTTCGGCACGGAGCCGAGCACACGAAGCCGGCTGATCTCCCAAACGGGCTGCCCCGCCTCGATCCCGAGTGCTTCGGCATGGTTGGCGCTGGGCAGCCCGACGGCGACGCCGAGGAGTTCTGTCGTCAGCACGGTATCGGCATCCGTGCCGCTCATGGTCTCCAGGAGCGCACCGGGGCGGGCCGGTTCGCTGACGATCCGCTGCGGCGCGACGAAGGTGCCGACGCCCTGGTGTCGCACGATCCGCCCGACATGCGCGAGTTCGTCGAGCGCACGGCGAACGGAGATGACACTGACGCCGGCCTGCTGGGCCAATTCGGACGTGCTGGGCAGCTTGTCGCCCTCACGCAGATCATTCTCGTCGATGATCTGAAGCACCAGGTCGTACACCCGCTGATAGCGCAGGGCACGACCTTTCCCGCTGCCCGTCGTCGCTCTGCCTGCACCCATTGGTGGCGATGCGCTCACGATTCCTCCGACACGCTTGATCGCCGCTGACGCGCGGCCGGCGGTGACTGCCGAATGTCCGACACTGTCAGCGTAGCGAGTTTCCGTCCGTCACCAACCCTCTGCCAGCACCCGCTCCAGCGCGTCGGCGAAGAAATCGGCACCGGCCAGCGACAGGCACAGCGGGGGTTTGATCTTCAGCACGTTCTGCCGCTCCGACGTCGCCTGCATGATGACACCGAGTTCGAGCAGGCGTTCGCAGATCGCCGCGGTCTCCGCAGCGGCCGGCTCACGCGTCACGGGATCGCGCACCAGTTCGACTCCGAGGTAGAGGCCGAGGCCGTGCACGGCGCCGACGAATACCGAAGGCCCGTGCGGATGCCGCGTGGCCGTCGGCGCGGAGATCAACGACTCGAGGCGCTTCCGCAGGTGCGCACCGACAACACGGGCGTTCTCCTGCAGCTGTTCGTCACGCATCACGTCGAGCACGGCCAGTCCGGCGACACAGCTGACCGGGCTCCCCCCTGCCGACGAGAAGAAGTGGCCTTCGCGCGCCAGAGATTCGGCGATCTCCCGCCGGGTGATCACGGCGCCGAGCGGGTAGCCGTTGCCCATCGCCTTGGCGATGGTGATGATGTCGGGCACCACCCCCTGCTGTTGCACGCCCCAGAAGAACTCACCGAGCCGACCGTAACCGACCTGCACCTCGTCCGCGATGCACAGGCCGCCTCGTGCTCGAACGGCCCGATAGGCACCGGAGAGATAACCGTCGGGCAGCAGTACCCCGCCGGCATTGCCGAGCACGGGCTCGCAGATGAAGGCGGCGATGCCGTGTCCCTGGTCGCCGGGCGAGGCATCCGCCGAATCTGCGCCAACGGCCTCCAACTCTCGCACGAGGTCCGCCAGGTACTGCTCCCCGGCGGATGCACCGCGGTGCGGCCCACGGTAGGTGTTCGGTGCGTCAACCAGCCGCACCCAGTCTGGACGGTTCTTCAGCGCGTTCGGATTGTCGTAGGCGGAGGTGCTGACCGCATCCGACGCCATCGTCCAACCGTGATACGCCTCCCGCAGCGCGAGAACCGTATCGCGCCCCGTATGCACCCGTGCCAGGTGCAGCGCCAGATCGACGGCCTCGCTGCCGCTGTTGACCAGCAGCACCGTGTCAAGAGACGGGTCGGGCGCCAGCGCCACGATCCGTTCGCTCAGATCGGCGAGCGCCCGGTAGAGAAACCGCGAGTTCGTGTTGAGCAGCGCCAGCTGGTCGGCAACCGCACGAGTCAGCCTGGGGTGACTGTGCCCGATCGCCGACACATTGTTCACCATGTCGAGATAGACGCGCCCGTCGACACCGATCAGGAACTCGCGCCAACCGCGCTCGAACTGCGGCGGATGCTCGTAGTACTTCTCCTGCGCTCCGGCCAGGATGCGGCTGCGCCGCTCAGCCTCGCGAACGGCATCGAACGGGCGAGGCGTAGGCCGCAACCCGAGCAGCGCGGCCGGGTCCGGTGCCAGCACCGACCAGGCTGCGGCCTCGGCCGGAGTCGCGAACAGCGGCACGGTCGCCTGCCGCCCGAGCGGATGGCGCTGCACCCGCACGCGGCCGGTTGTCACGGCACCGGCGGCGGCTCGCGGGCTCACCACGCCGAGGATCTCACCCGCGCGAACCGCCTCGCCGACCGCACGGCGCGTCGCTACCCCGCTCAACGTCAGCACGTCACTGCCGGTGGCCAGCACGAGCGCGTCGACGCCGACGCCCACCACCTGCGCATCGGTCGGCGCCCGGAGCTCCGCACCGGCTGCGGTGAAGAGCTCGGTGACGAGCGCATAGGTCGCGGACTCGGTCGCCGAGCACGCGCGGCTGCGCGTCAGCCGGTACTGCCCGTATGGGGCGATCGCCACCACGTGCGTCTCGAGGGCGCGCTGCACGATGCGCCACTCGACATCCGGTTCGCTCCAGCGGCCGTCATCGAGCGCATGACTGGTGACCGAGAAGTCGAGAATCGCGGCACTGTCGAGCCCTGCCAACAATGGAACCGGCACCGATGCGGCATCCGCAGAGTACGCATCCGCCGAGCTCGAGACCGCAACTCGTGGCTCGCGTCCCAGCGCCACGCGGATGGCGACCTCCGCCTGCTCCCAGCTGATGCCGTTCGCCGATTCGAACACAATCCACTCGGCGCCCATGCGCTCTTCGGCATAGTCGTTGCCGGTCTCGAGCGCGGTCTGGTGCTCGCCGCTGACCACGAGCACGGCACCGCGCAGCACGACGAGCGGCCAGAGGGCGGTGATCTCCGCATCCGTCAGCGCAACCACACGGTCGAACTGCCGAATCGCCTCGAGTGCGGCCAACGGCTCACCCGGGCTGTGCGGCAGGATCGAGGACACCGTCACGGCAAGCTCGGCGACCAGCCAGCCGAGCGCGAGGTCGCCGAAGTCGATCACGCCGTCCGGCGCGAGGCGCCCGTCTTCGGCGCGCGTGCACACCACGTTGTCGTCGGTGATGTCGCCGTGGATGGTTTGCAGGCGCAGCGCATCCGCGACCGTCGCAACACGGTCGCGGGCACCGGCGGCGGCCGCAGCGATCATGTCGCGCTTGGACGCATCCGTCACCGACCCGATCAGCCGATCGATGACGCGCCCGGCATTGCGCAGGTCCCACTGCAGGCTTCGATCCAGTGCGGCGCCGGCGGACACAGCGGTCTTACTGCCCCGAAAGTCGCTGAGCCCGCGCGCAATCGTCGCGGAAATGCGGCCCAGCGACCCGACGACCGCCGGGCTGAGATACCGGGTATCGACCAGTGATCGCCCGGGCACGAAGGTGAACATCCGTACCGAGAACGTATCGTCCGTCGAACCGGACCGCGGGCGCCAGAACTGCTGCACTGCGCCGTCGCGACCGCGCACCGGCTGCGGAATCCGCAGCCCGGCCCCCTGCAGATGCTCCATCGCGGCCGCCTGCGCAGCAAGCTCTTCAGCGGAGAAGGCCGCGTTGTCGATCTTGAGCAGATAGCTCAGGCGTGCTTCATCGTCGGCGTCGCTGCCGCCGGCCGTATCGCCGACATCGCCCGAATCGATCCGGAAGTTCCGGTCCTGCTGACTGCCCAATTCGTGTGCCGTGCCGACGAGACCGAACAGTTCGGCCGCGAGCTCTTCGGCCTGTGCCACAGTCACATCCGGCCGGATCAGCTCGCGCCCGGCAAAGAAATCAAACATCACAGTGCGCCTTCCTGGGCTTAGTGTACGTATGCGGCGAACCACCCGCCGCCGGCGAGCGCAACGCACACGTTTCAGTTGCGCATCGCACGAGTCGCTTGGGCGATTTCGAGGAGCGCGTCCATTGCCCTGCCTGCCCTGGTCCTTTTCTCATGCGAGACCGCAAGAGTGCTGTATCCCGCAAGTGTCTTCATCGAGAGCAGTGCGTCAAGCTGAACGGATAGCTTCCTGTTCACCTGTGCAAGAGCTTTGACGGCTTGGGTGTGATCGTCGCCCTGCACGTAGTATCCGAGATTGCGCAGGCAGATCACGTCGGACGAGGCTATTCCCGAGAGTACGCACAGCGTCACGTACACTTCGGCATAGTCCGAATCCCCTTCGAGGAGTTCCGCTGCTGCCGCGAACTGCTCGGCCCGTTGCAATCGGGCGACCCGGTCTGGCTCACCGGCACGCTTGATCTTCATCGGCTTACGGGTGTCTGGTGAATTGTGCGCCGGAACCAACGCGGCTCACCAATGAGGGGGCGACCCTCCGCCGCGATCGAGGCGAGAACGGGGTCGCTGTTCGCCATGCCTACAATCTCGAGCTGAGCATAAGTCAGCGGTCGAGTGTCGTTGCCAGTCCACGCCCTGACGCGAGTCGCGAGATCAGAAGTTTGAGCCTGGAATGTATCGTCATTGGCATCGTTCGGCCGGATGAGAACAATATCAATGTCGCTGGAAACGCTCATATCCCCGCGCGCGGCCGAACCGAAGATGGCAACGTAGAGCGGTGCCTCCACCCAGTCGGCGATGGCGTTCCGGATGCGCTGGTGGAGCGTATCCTCGAGGCCTGCGAGGGCGATGATGGCTGGCGCTGCCACGTGCTCGCGGTTCAACTGGTATCCGTGGGTGCGCCCGGAGAGCATGTCTGTAACGCTGCCCTGCGTTACGAGTCGTCGCACAGACTTGCGGATGCCCGCAGCAGAGCGTCCCGGAATCAGCAGCTGGAGATCGCCAACGGTGAATGCGGACTCGACCCTGGCAAGCACGGCCAGGATCTCTCCATCGACCCCGGCCGAGACTGTGGCAAAGGGGTGCTGTATTTGCATCGCCACCTCCGGTATCAAAACCACTTTAGTATAGATATCAGCACTTAAGTTGTTCGCGTTGCAGTGCAAGCACAGCGGACAGCGGGCAGTACGCATTTTGCGCACCGGAAACCGGCAACGGGCAGTCGGCGACGAGCACGCAACCGGCGAACTGCGGCCTCGCCATGCTCAACCGGCTCGATGGGGCCCGACTCAGGCGCCGACCAGTCGGCCATCCTCGCGCCGCGGGATGCCGAGCGGGTTGCCGTCGCGCAACTCCGGCGGCAGAACGGATGCCGGCGCATCCTGGTACGCGATCGGCGCCAGCCAGCGACGGATGGCGCTCGCACCGACCGAACTGTGCACAGACGCCGTGGTCGACGGCCACGGGCCGCCGTGGTGCTGGCCCCAGGCGATCGCGACCCCGGTCGGCCAGCCGTTGAACAGCAGTCGGCCGGCGATCCGGGTCAGCGACGCCGCCAACTCGGCGACATCCTCACCAGGAGCGCAGTGGATCGTCGCCGTGAGCGACCCGTCCAGCACGGCGAGCGCCGCCTGCAGCGATGCCGCGTCGGCATAGCGCACGAGCACCGTGAGCGGCCCGAAGCACTCCTCGAGGAAGATGTCGTGCGCGGCCGTGAACGCCGCAGCCGACGTCGCGATAACCACCGGTGCACTGGTGACCGGCACCGCAGCAGCACCAACACCGTCAACCGGCGCAGCAGCAGCGGCCGCACCGGGCCCCGCACCAACCGCAGCACCGGCCTCCGCACCGAAAATCACCTCGCTGTCCGCCCGCTCGGCAAGCGTCGCCGACCCGGCGGCAAATGCTGCGGTCATCCCGTCGGTCAGCAGCTGCTGCGCCGGTGCCGTCTCGACCACGCCGGCAAGAGCGGTTGCCAGCGCCGCCTCGAATCCTGCCCCATCGGGAATGAACACGATGCCGGGTTTGGTGCAGTATTGCCCGCCATCACGGGTGAACGAGCCGGCGAGTCCCGCCGCGATACTCGTGACATCCGCAGCCGCGCCCGCGGGTGTCACCACGACGGGGTTGAGCGAGCCCAGCTCCCCATAGAACGGGATCGGCGCCGACCGCACGCACGCCAGATCGAACAGCGCCCGCCCGCCACGGGTCGAGCCCGTGAACCCGACCGCGCTGACCAGCGGATGCTGCACCAACGCCACACCCGCGTCGACTCCTTCGACGAGAGCGAGGCAGCCCGCCGGCGCACCGGTGTCGGCCAACGTTCTCACGGCGAGCGCAGCGACCCGGCGGGACAGTTCCGGATGCCCCGGGTGTGCCTTGACCACGACCGGGCAGCCGGCGGCGAGCGCCGAGGCCGTGTCGTTGCCCAGCACGGAGAAGGCGAACGGAAAGTTCGAGGCGGCGAAGACCGCGACGACGCCGAGCGGGCGCAGCATCCGTCGCAGCGCGGGTCGGGGAGGCAGCAGCGCGCCGTCGGGGGAGTCGATCGTCGCCTCGAGATAACTGCCCTCGAGTGCGACATCGGCGAAGAACCGTAGTTGCGCGGCCGTCCGGCTGATCTCGCCGTCGAGTCGCGCCTCAGAGAGGTGTGTTTCAATCCGCGCGATGGCAAGCAGTTGCCCGCGGTCTGCCTCGAGCGCGGCGGCCAGCGCACGCAGCCAGCCGGATCGTTGTGCACGCGAGGTGAACTCGAAACCGGATGCCGCGGCATCCGCCACGGCGTGTGCCACCTCAGCGACTTGCTCCGCACCGCTCGCCGCGCTCGCACCCTGCCCGGCGACCGCGCTCATGAGAACGCCGCGATTCCGGTGAGCGCGCGGCCGAGCACGAGCTGGTGGATCTCGTCCGTGCCCTCATAGGTGCGCACGGATTCCAGATTCGCCAGATGTCGCATCACCGGGAACTCGTCGGTGATGCCGTCGCCGCCCAGGATGCCCCGTGCGACGCCGGCGATCGCGATCGCCTCGCGCACACTGTTGAGTTTGCCGACACTGATCTGCGCAGGGGTGAGCGCCCCGCGTTCCTTGAGGCGGCCGAGGTGCAGGGCGAGCAGCACACCTTTCTCATATTCGACGAACATGTCGGCGAGCTTAGCCTGCACGATTTGGCGCGCGCCGATCGGCGCACCGAACACCTCGCGACTGCGTGCGCGGCTGACCGCGGCCTCGAGGCACGTGCGCGCTGCCCCCATTGCGCCCCACACGATGCCGTAGCGGGCTTCATTCAGGCACGAGAACGGGCCTGAAAGCCCCTTCGCGCCGGGCAGCATCGCACCGGCCGGGACCCGCACGCCCGCCAGCGTGATGTCGCACTGGATCGACGCGCGCATCGACAGTTTGCCCGCGATCGGCGTCGCGACGAAGCCTGCGGTGTCTGTCGGCACGAGGAACCCGCGCACGACGCCGTCTGACACGTCCTTCGCCCAGATCACGGCGACGTCGGCGATCGAGGCCAAGCCGATCCAGCGCTTGGCGCCGTCGATCACCCACTGACCGCCGTCGCGCCGCGCGGTCGTCGCCATCGCCGCGGGGTCGCTGCCGCCGGCCGGTTCTGTGAGTCCGAAACAGCCGATCGCCTCACCCTGGGCCATCCGCGGCAACCACTCCTGCTTCTGCTCCTCGGAGCCGTGCTTGTGAATCGCGGACATCGCCAGCGAGCCCTGCACGGAGACGAAGGTGCGCCATCCGCTGTCCGCCGCCTCCAGTTCGAGACAGACCAATCCGTAGGCGACCGCACTCGCGCCGGCGCAGCCGTAACCGTGCAGATGCATTCCGAGGAACCCGGCGGCTCCGAGTCCTGCGACCAGCTCATGCCGAAAGTGCTTGTTCTCGAAGTCCCCCTCGATCACCGGCAGGATGCGCGTGGTCGCGAACGCGCGCGCCCGTTGCTGCCAGTCGCGCTCCTCGTCGCTGAGCAGCGCGTCGAGGTCGAGGACGGTGTCGACGATCAGGTCGGTCATGAGCTTCCTTCGTTCGGTTCGTTGCAGAGTTCGGTTACGTTCAGTGTGCGGCGTTCCACACGGTCCGGCACGGTTCAGGCAAGCCAGTCGGCGTCGGCGTGCTCGCCGAGTCGGGGCGACAGGGTGCGATAGGAGGCATCCGCTCCGCGCAGGTGGATCGGGTTGGCGACGACCCGGCCGATGCGCCCGGATGTGTTGGCGGGCCGCGCTGTGTCGGCGGGCCGCGCTGTGTCGGCGGGCAGCACCGTGCCGGACAGCACCGTGCCGGACAGCACCGTGTCGGACAGCACCGTGTCGGGCAATTCTGCGACGGGCAATTCTGCGATGGGCCTCAGCCCGAGCGTCTCGGCGAACCGGAACGCCTCGTCGACGCCGTTCACCAGCCCGGCCGGCACCCCCGCTGCGGTGAGCAACTCGACCCAGTTCACCGCGGGTGCCGCGGCGAGACACTCTTCGATCAGCCCGCGCAGCTCCTGCCGGTGAGCTACGCGCAGCGCATTCGTCGCGAATCGCGGGTCGTCGGCGAGGACGCCGTCGGACCCGCCGGCCGCCGGCGTCTCCGCCAGCACCGCGGCCAGTGCGCGGAATTGCCGGTTGTTTCCGACGGCGATCACGAGGGCACGATCGGCTGCCCGGAACAGCTCATACGGCGCGATGCTCGGGTGCGCGTTTCCCAGCCGGGGTGGCGCGATCCCCGTCGCGAGGGTCGACGACGCCTGATTCACCAGGGCCGAGAGCAGGCTCGTCATCAGATCGACGGCAACGAGTGTGCCGGTGCCGCTCGTCTCCCGCGTGCGCAATGCGAGCAGGATTCCCGACAGCGCGTTCAGCCCGGTCACCACGTCGACCAGCGCGACGCCGACCTTGCTCGGCTCGCCGTCGGGCTCGCCGGTGAGGCTCATCAGGCCGCCGACCGCCTGTACCAGCAGGTCATAGCCGGGCAGCGTCGCACCGCCAGCCGACCCGAAACCGGTGATCGAGCAGTACACGACGCGCGGATTTCCGGCACGGACCGTCTCGTAGTCGAGCCCGAACCCGGCCATCACGCCGGGCCGGAAGTTCTCGATGACGACGTCGGCGGATGCCGCGAGCCGGCGCGCCCGGGCGAGCCCGGCATCCGTCGTCAGATCGCAGACGAGTGAACGCTTGTTGCGGTTGACGCTGGCGAAATAGGTGGACTCGCCGCGCTGGTCGACGGGCGGCACCCAGGCACGCGTGTCGTCCCCGGCAGGGGACTCGATCTTGATGACGTCTGCGCCGAAGTCCGCGAGCATCATCGTGGTGTACGGCCCGGCGAGCACCCGGGAGAAGTCGGCGACGCGTACGCCGGCCAACGGCGCAGTGCCAGCCAACGGCGCAGTGCCAGCCAACGGCGACGTGCCGATCGGGTCGCTTTCGGTCATTCATCCGCCTTCGCATGGGACCAGGGTCACGCTGCATCGAACCGAATTCATCCTAGGCCGAATGATTTGCCAGCCGGAACACCGCTGCGCGGGCGGAGCGGTGTGAACGGGCGACGCGGTGCGCACGGGCGCGCCGTTCCGCGTGACCGCAGGGCCGATGGCATCCGCTCGTCAATAATCATCCGTTGTTATATCTTTGAACCACGAGAGTGTGCAGCGGCGCCGACTTTCCCCGAGGACTTCATCGGGGACTTCGACCGGGCGCCCGCATCCGACAAGGAGAAACCCATGAGCGCTTACGCCGTCATCAACCCGGCCACCGGAGAGACCCTCAAGACCTATCCCACGATCACGGATGCCGAACTCGAGTCCGCGATTGCGGCCGCGGACGCAGCGCACCGCACCTGGTCGCGCTCCAGCACCGTCGCGGGACGCGCGGCACTCATCCGCCGCGTCGGCGAACTGCACGCGGAGCGCCGCCAGGAACTGGCCGAGATCATCGTGCGCGAGATGGGCAAGCCGATCGAGCAGGCCCTCGGCGAGGTCGACTTCAGCGCGGACATCTATGCCTACTACGCCGACAATGCGGAGAGCTTGCTGCGCGATGAGCCGATCGCGCTCCTGGCCGGCGAGGGTTCTGCGCTGATCCGCCGCTCCTCGCTCGGTGTTCTGTTGGGCATCATGCCGTGGAACTTCCCCTACTATCAGGTCGCCCGGTTCGCCGGACCGAACCTGGTGATCGGCAACACCATCCTGCTCAAGCACGCCGAGCAGTGCCCGGAGTCGGCTGCCGCGATCGAGCAGATCTTCCACGATGCAGGCTTCCCGGCGGGGGCGTACACGAACATCTACGCGTCGCACGATCAGATCGCGACCGTGATCGCCGACAAACGCGTGCAGGGCGTTTCGCTGACCGGCTCGGAACGGGCCGGTGCGGTCGTCGCCGAGATCGCCGGCCGCAACCTGAAGAAGGTCGTGCTGGAGCTCGGCGGCTCGGACCCGTTCATCCTGCTCTCCACGGACGACCTCGACGCGACCGTCGAGTCCGCGGTGGCCGCCCGCCTCGACAACAACGGGCAGTCCTGCAATGCGGCCAAGCGGTTCATCGTCGCGGACGACCTGTACGAGCCGTTCCTCGAGAAGTTCACCGCGGCGATGTCGGCGGTCACGCTCGGCGACCCGTCGACCGAGGGAACCGATCTCGGCCCGCTGTCATCGGCGAAGGCGACGGAGACCCTCACCGACCAGGTCTCGCGCGCGGTCGCCCAGGGTGCGAAACTCGTCACCGGCGGCACCGCCCAGGGCAACTTCTACGCGAGCACCGTGCTCACGGATGTCAAGCCCGGCTCGGATGCCTTCCACGAGGAGTTCTTCGGCCCGGTCGCACAGGTCTTCCGCGCCGCCGATGAGGCTGCCGCGATCGCTCTGGCCAACGACACGCCGTTCGGTCTCGGCTCCTACGTCTTCACCACAGACCCCGACCAGGCACTCCGGGTCGCCGACGGCATCGAGGCCGGAATGGTCTTCGTCAACGTCGTCGGCGCGGATGGCGCGGAGTTGCCCTTCGGCGGCGTCAAGAGAAGCGGTTCCGGCCGCGAGCTCGGCCGCTTCGGCGCAGACGAGTTCGTCAACAAGAAGATGATCCGCATCGGCTGACGCCCGGCCCCGCCGATTCACGCTGGATCGGAGTCTTCACGATAAACCGGATGGCCCGTGCGTGGGTGTCCGGGCTATCGTGCAAAGTCCGGTGCACCGCAAAGGCTATTGTGTGACAAACGCGACGGCGAACCCCTACCGGAGTCCGTTCAGCGCGTGCGCGCCGGCTTCGCCTCGATCTCCGCACGGCGCAGGGTCACAATGCGGCGCAGCACCGCTTCCGGCAGCTGATGCGCCGCCGAATAATGGATGCTGCCACTCGTCACCTCGAATCCCGGCAGGCCGTCGAGGACGGCAGGGATGACCTTCCCGCTGTATGGGTACAGCGAGAGGAACTTCTTCGTCCGCAGCGTCGCGATCAGGCCTCTGCCGTCGTACAGCAACGCGGGCATCGCGTAGCTCATGCCTTCCTCTGCCGCCGGCACGAGCTCCCGCGCGATCGCGTAGACCCGTTCGAGCGCGTCACGATCGGGTCCGTCAATGGTCTGCAGATACTCGCCGACAGCACCCATGCTCGCAAGAATACCCGTGATCCGTCACCTGACCGCGGTTGGATGCCTAGACCGTGTCGCCCTGCGCCGTCTGCAGCCGGTACGCGATCACGGTCGTCCGGCCGCGGGCGACGCACCGCATGGCGGCGGACACGCGTGCCCGGGTCGCAGGGTTGTGAGAGGCTCCGCCGAAGCGGGGCCTCTCACAACTCGCCTTGCTTAGATGGCGTTGACGTCCAGAGGGATGCCGGGGCCGAACGTGGTCGAGACGGCACCCTTCTGAATGTATCGGCCCTTCGATGCGGACGGCTTCAAACGAATGACCTCGTCGAGCGCGGCCGAGATGTTCTCGGTGAGCTGCTCCGCGCTGAACGCCGCCTTGCCGACGACGAAGTGCACGTTCGCGTGCTTGTCGACGCGGAACTCGATCTTGCCGCCCTTGATGTCTGAGACGGCTTTGGCCACATCCGGGGTCACCGTTCCGGTCTTCGGGTTCGGCATCAGACCGCGGGGGCCGAGGACCTTGCCGAGACGACCGACCTTGCCCATGAGCTCCGGGGTCGAGACGGCGGAGTCGAAGTTCGTCCACCCGCCTGCGACGCGCTCGATGAGGTCGTCGCCGCCGACCTCGTCGGCACCGGCAGCGATCGCGGCCTCGGCCGCGGGGCCGGTCGCGAACACGATGACACGGGCGGTCTTGCCCGTGCCGTGCGGCAGGATGACCGTGCCGCGCACCATCTGGTCGGCCTTGCGCGGGTCGACGCCGAGCTTCAACGCGACCTCGACGGTCGAGTTGAACTTCGCGGAACCGGTTTCCTTCGCCAGGGCGACGGCCTCGGTGGGGGTATAGAACTTTCCGGCCTCAATCTTCTCGGCCGCGGCCCGGTAGGCCTTTGACTTCTGTGCCATGTGAATCTCCTGATTCGAGAGTGTGGTCATCTGCGCCTGGCCGGCGCTGCCACTGAGTTGAGTTGGTGTCCTGGGCCTCGATACGGGTCTCGCTTCGCGAGCACCTACTCGACCACCGGTGGTCGAGTAGGTCGCTCCGCGACCGTATCGAGACCCCCGGCGACCAAAGTTATTCGACCGTGATGCCCATCGAGCGAGCGGTGCCCGCGATGATCTTGGATGCTGCATCGAGGTCGTTCGCGTTCAGGTCGGTCATCTTCTGCTCGGCGATCGCGCGAACCTGCTCGGTCGTCAGCTTGCCGACCTTGGTGGTGTGCGGCACGCCGGAACCCTTGGCGACACCTGCCGCCTTCTTGATCAGTTCGGCGGCCGGCGGGGTCTTCAGAACGAACGTGAACGAGCGGTCCTCATAGACGGTGATCTCAACCGGGATCACGTTGCCGCGCTGAGATTCCGTCGCAGCGTTGTACGCCTTGCAGAACTCCATGATGTTGACGCCGTGCTGACCGAGCGCCGGGCCGATCGGCGGGGCAGGGTTGGCGGCGCCGGCGTTGATCTGAAGCTTGATCAGGCCGGCAACCTTCTTCTTCGGGGCCATGCTGTTTCCTTTTCTTGTCGAGCAGAACGGATGCCCGTCCTGGTCTCCCGCGTCCGGCATTTCCGGGGCGGTGGTTTTCACTTATCGGGTAGAGGTCTCGATGCGGCGCCGGGGCGCCTTACTCGACCTGACGCGAGTCGGATCAACTTCGCTTCGCGAAATTGATCCGACTCGCGTCACAATTTGGTGACCTGGTCGAAGCTGAGCTCGACCGGGGTTTCGCGCTCGAACAGAGAGACGAGCACGGTGAGCTTGCCGCTCTCCGGCTTGATCTCACTGATCGAACCGGGCAGGCCCGCGAACGAGCCTTCCTTGATCGTGATCGTCTCGCCGACCTCGAAGTCGATCTCGGCCGGCAGAACGCGTGCGCTCTGCTTCTGCCCTTTGCCGCCCGATGCCCTGCCGACCGGAGCGACCTCGACCTGCACGAGGCTCTTCAGCATCGAGAACGCCTCTTGGAACCGCAACGGGGTCGGGTTGTGGGCGTTGCCGACGAAGCCGGTGACGCCCGGGGTGTGACGAACGACGGACCAGCTGTCTTCGTTGAGGTCCATGCGCACGAGCACGTAGCCGGGGATGCGCACACGGGTCACCATCTTGCGCTGACCGTTCTTGATCTCGACCACGTCTTCCATCGGCACCTCGACCTGGAAGACGTAGTCCTCCATCGCCATCGACTGCTTGCGGTTCTCGATGTTCGACTTCACACGGCGCTCGAAACCGGCGTAGGAGTGGATGACGTACCACTTGCCCGGCAGGCTGCGCAGCTCCGCCTCGAACTCGGCGTACGGATCGAATGGCGCTTCCTCGACCTCTTCTCGGTCTTCGGCAGCCTCGATCGCAGCCTCGGCCTCGCCGGGATCCTTGACTTCGAGGGCTTCGTCCACCGCGGCGTCCGCCTCGGGATCGTTGGCCTGCGCGATAGCGTCGAGCACGGCATCCAGGTCGATGTCGTTGCCGTTCTCATCGACTGTGTGCAGTGCTTCGTGCTCGGAGGGCTCCACGGATTCCTCCTCGGATGCGAGGACGTTGCCCGTCTGCGCCTCGTCGACCTCGGCCGACTGCTCGGCAGCGGTCGCCCAGTCGGCGTCGTCGCGATCTCTGTCAGACACTGATTACCAATCCATTTCTGTTGTTTCCGGCCACAGATCTGATCTGCTCCGGCACTGTTCGCCGACCTTCGCGTCGGCAGTCGCGTTCGGGCTCGGCTCAGCCTTTTCCGAACACGACGACCACGAGCCAACCGAACAGCTGGTCGAGGCCGAAGGTGAAGCCCATCATGATGATCACGAAGACCAGCACGACGCCGGTGTAGTTGAACAGTTCCCGACGCGTGGGCGTGACCACCTTGCGGAGTTCACTCATCACCTGGCGCAGGAAGAGGGCGATCCGAGCGAAGGGTCCGCGGCGTGCGTCGCGCTCCTTCTTAGCGTTGGCGACGACCTCTTCACTCGGTTCGTCGATAACTTTTCGGGCCACCTTGTTACACCTTTCGTGGGTCGATGTGTAAGCACCGATTTGCAGGGCGGACAGGACTTGAACCTGCAACCTGCGGTTTTGGAGACCGCTGCTCTACCAATTGAGCCACCGCCCTATGAGCTGAATCCACGCCGTTTCTTCCGCTTGACGATCGAGGCGATGGCGCGAGAGCCGCTCAAAATGGGCGCAAAAAAGCTTGGCAGAATTCAACTACCTCGACAAGTGTATGTGACGCTGTGACCAGTGTAAAGCTGAGCGGATGCGCCGCACCCACCGCCGGCTCGATGTTCGCCTTCGGCTGTCGGCTGCCAGCTACCTCAGTGCTCGACGAGCGTGACCTCGAACGAGTGCATGTCCGGCCGATAGCAGTGATGCCCGAACTCGACGGCACGCCCCGAGCTGTCATACGCGGTACGATCCATCGTCAACACGGGCGCGCCCTTGTCCATGTCCAGCAATTGGCTTTCCTCGTTAGTCGCCCGGCGCGCACCGATGCGCTCCCGGGCTACTCGCATGGTGGTTCCACGGGCGCGCAACACTTGGTACAGACCGAAATGACTCAGATCGCTCTCACTCAGATCGACGAAATCGGCTGGGAGATGATTCTCGAGAATTGCGACAGGCGTCTCCTCTGCGCTGCGCAGCCGACGCAGATGCAGCACCGGCGACCCTTCCTCGACAGCCAGCCGCGCGGCGATATCCTCGCTCGCTGCGATGACCTCGTGCAGCAGCAAGTCGGTCGACGGATGCCGCCCTGACCGTTCCAGGTCCTCGTGCAGACTCGTCAGCTCAACCTGTCGGGTGATCTCACCGTGCACCACCTGCGTTCCGATCCCACGCCGACGTACCAGCAATCCCTTGTCCACAACCTCTTGGATCGCCCGGCGAATCGTCGGACGCGACATTCCGAGGCGCTCCCCCAGAGCGACCTCGTTTTCCAGCCGGGCACCTGCCGGGAGCCGGCCGTTGCGGATCGCCTCCTCGATACGCGTCGCGACCTGGTAGTACAACGGGATCGGCCCCGAACGATCGATGTCCGCGAACAGATCGCGCGGCAAGGTGTCTTCTTCCGTGTTCACGAACGCATCCCCTTTAGCGTGCTGGCCACACCGCCATGTGTTGACATTAGCAGCGGTCTTCACAGATACGATCGCTGCTGCCGCTTGTCCGTTTCATAGGCCATTCGGGCCCGCTGCGTCGACTCAAGCGTGGACACCTCGGCAACCGCAACATCCCACCAGGCGCCGCCTCCGGAATCGGGGCCGCGGGCATCCGTTCGGATGTAGACCGCGGTCGTGACCGGCGCAGCGCAGGCCTGCTGCACCGCCTCGCGAAACTCCGCTGCAGTGCCGGCGGTGAGCACGTTCGCGCCGAGGCTGCGCAGGTTGAGCGCGAGATCGACAGGCAGTGGGCCGCCGTCTCGGAGCGCGGACTCGGGATCGCGGTAGTGATAGTGCGTGCCGAACCGCTGCGACCCAACTGCTTCGGAGAGGTTCCCGATCGAAGCGAAGCCCTGGTTGTCGACCAGCACGATCACGAGTTTGATGCCCTCGGCAACCGCGGTGACGATCTCCTGCGCGAGCATGAGATACGAGCCGTCGCCGACGAGCGCGACGACCTGAACGCCGGGGGCGGCCAGCTTTACGCCGAGCGCCCCGGCGATCTCGTAGCCCATCGTGGAGAAGCCGTATTCGACGTGGTACTGCTTCGCAGACCGAGGTTCCCAGAGCTTGTGCAGGTCTCCGGGTGCGGAGCCGGCTGCGTTGACGATCACATCTTCATCGCCGAGTACCTCGTTCAGAATCCCGATCAGTTCGAGTTGCGACGGCATGCCGCTGCCTGCATTCGACCCATTGCCACCCAGAACGGTCTCGCGCCAGTCCGCCCACTGTGCCTTGCGCGCGGCGATCTCCTCGCGGTAGGCCGGTTCCGTCAGGTAACCGGATGCCGCGTCAGCCTCGCCGAGTGCCGCCAGCACCGCGCGGGCATCCCCTTGCACGGGGAGGCCTGACAGCTTGACCGTGTCAAGCGATGCGACGTTGATGTTGACGAAGCGCACGTGCGGGTTTGCGAACAGCGAGCGCGAGGCGGTCGTGAAATCGGAGTACCGGGTGCCGACGCCGATGACGAGATCGGCGGCGGCGGCCAGGGCGTTCGCGGCCGTGGTACCCGTCGCACCGACACCGCCGACATCCATGGTGTGCCCGGGCGGCAGCGCACCCTTGCCGGCCTGCGTCTGCCCGACCGGTATTCCCCAGCGCTCCGAGAGTTGTGCCAGCACGGCTTCTGCTTCCGCATAGTGCACACCCCCGCCGGCAATTATGAGCGGTCGCTGCGCGGCAGCGAGCGCACGCACAGCATCCGCGATCGCGGCTTCATCAGCCTGCTGCCGAGCAACGCGCCAGACTCGTTTGTCGAACAGCTCATCCGGCCAATCGTGCGCCTGGGCCTGCACGTCCTGCGGCAGCGCAATGGTGACGGCTCCTGTCTGGGCCGGGTCGGTGAGCGCACGCATGGCGCCGAGCAGGGCAGCAGGCAGCTGTTCGGGCCTCCACACGCGATCGAAGAATACGGACACCGGCCGGAACGCGTCGTTCACGGTGACGTCCTGAGCATCCAAACGTTCGAGTTGCTGCAGAACCGGATCGGCGACGCGCGTGGCGAATGCGTCGGCAGGGAACAGCAGCACCGGGACGCGATTGACGGTAGCCAACGCCGCGCCGGTCACCATGTTGGTTGCACCAGGCCCGATCGACGTTGTCACAGCAAGGGTGGACATCCTGTTGCGATGCTTCGCAAACGCACTTGCGGCGTGCACGGCGCCCTGTTCGTTGCGGGCGAGCCAGTATGACATCCGTCCACGGTCTCGCATCTCGCTCTCGAGCAACGCCTGGCCGATTCCCGCCACATTGCCATGGCCGAAGATGCCCATGAAGCCCTCAACGGCGCGGTGCTCGACTCCGTCGCGCAACGTGTACTGCCGCCCGAGAAACCGCACGATCGCCTGCCCCACCGTGAGCCTGGTCGTACCGGTCATCGCCTGTTCCCCATTTCTCTCAGCGCGTGCGCTGTTCGCACCATCTTCGCGGGTGCCTCAACTCGAAGCTTCCCGCTGCAGCTCTGCCGCGATCTTGTCGAGTTCAGGATCGCCTGACCGCTCCAGATCACTTGCCAGCTGCTGGAGTTCCTCTCCGCCCGCCATGAGGTTGGTCATCTCCTCGATCGTGATCTCGGACTTCTCGAACAACCCCAAACTGGTGCCGCGCTTGAGCAGCAAGAAGCGATCACCAACCGGATAGGCATGTTGCGGGTTGTGCGTGATGAAGACGACGCCAAGACCCTGGTCGCGTGCCCTGGCGATGTACTTCAATACAATCGCCGCCTGTTTGACCCCGAGCGCGGACGTCGGCTCGTCGAGGATGACGACCTTTGCACCGAAGTACACCGCTCGTGCGATGGCGACAGACTGCCGCTCACCACCGGAAAGCGTGCCGATGGACTGGTCGACGTCGCGCAGATCGATGCCCATGTCGGCGAGCTGTTTCTTGGTGGTCTGCTTCATCTGCTTGACATCAAGCCGACGAAACGGGCCGCGCCCTTTCGTCAGCTCCGAGCCGAGAAAGAAATTGCGCCACACCGGCATCAGCGGTACGACCGCGAGATCCTGGTACACCGTCGCAATGCCGACGTTGAGCGCTTCACGCGGGCTGGAGAACGCACGCTCCTCGCCGTAGACCTTGAGCGAACCGTGCGAGTGCGCGTGCGCTCCCGCGAGGATCTTGATGAAGGTTGACTTGCCTGCCCCGTTATCGCCGAGCACGCACAGTACTTCGCCGACCCCGACGGATGCGCTCACGTCTCGGAGCGCGATGATCGACCCATAGGTCTTGCCGATGTTCGTGACCTCGAGAATCGGCGGTGCAACGGACGTTCGTGTGTCTGTCATTCTCGCGCTCCTGCCTGCCTGCGAACCCACAGATTGACCAGCACCGCCAGCAGCAGCATTCCACCGAGGAAGGCCTTGAGCCAGTTGTTGTCCCACTGGGCGAAGACGATTCCCTGCAGCGTCATGCCGTAGATTAGGGCACCGATCGCGGCGCCGATCGCGGAGCCGTAACCACCCATCAGTAGGCAGCCGCCGACAACCGCACAGATGATGTAGATGAACTCCTGGCCGATACCTGTCGTCGCCTGCACCGTCGACACGTCGAACAGCTGCAACATTCCGACCAGCCAACCCGCCCCGGCCGTCGTCATGAACAGACCGATTTTCACCTTGGACACCGGCACTCCGACCTGACGGGCGCTACCGGCCTGGCCTCCGACTGCGAAGATCCAGTTTCCGACACGAGTGCGCAACAAGACCCAGGTTGCGAGCGCTGTCAGAACGATCCACCACACGATCGAAATCTTCACGTTCATGCCGAGGAAGGGGAACGATGATCCGAAGATCAGTTGCACTTGGGCGAATCCGGGCACGGAGTCCATGCCCTGGATCGCGACGGTGCCGGTGATCAGCTTGGTCACGGCCAGGTTGATGCCCTGGAGAATGAAGAACGTGGCCAGTGTCACGATGAAGCTCGGCAATCCAGTCTTCATGGTGATGTAGCCGTTGCCTGCACCGAGCGCCAGCGCGATTCCCAGTGAGAGCACCAACGCAAGCCACACATTGAGCCCCCATTGTGTGGTCACCACGCCGACAATCAGTCCCGTCGTGCCGGTCATCACACCCGCGGAGAGGTCGAACTCGCCGCCGATCATAAGAAGCGCGACCGCGACCGCCATGATGCCATACAACGACGCCGAGTACAGCCACGTCGAAATACCTGCTGGGGTCAGGAACGCTTGCGTCGACGTGGAGAAATAGATCAGGATCAGGAGTGCAGCGACTGCTGCGCCGACCTCCGGTCGGCGCAGCAGCTTCGAGACGAATCCGCTTTTCCTAATTCGTTCATCGATCACTGCAGGTGCAGTGGGCGCGGTCATCGCGTGCCGTTCTTCGCAAATTCCGCGACCTGCGCCGCATTGTCCTTGGTCACGTAACCGGGGCCGGAGTACACCGGCTGGCCACCGCCGACGACATCGCCGTTGCGCTTCTGAAGGGTGAGGAACATGACCGGAAGGTAGCCCTGGAGGTACGGCTGCTGGTCAACAGCGAACAGGATCTTGCCCTCCTCGATCAATTTCGTGACATCCGAGGAGACGTCGAAGGTGGCAAGCTTCGCCTTGCTGCCGGCGTCAGTGATGGCCTGGCTGGCAGCGACCGCGACGCCATTATTGAGTGTGAGCACTCCGTCGATCGACGGGTCGGCCAGGAGCTTGCTCTTGATGGTGTTCTTCGCGTCTGCCAGGTTGGCAACATCGACCTGTATATTTTGCACCTTGCCACCGAGCTTGTCCGCCGCGCCTTTGCAGCGCTGCTCAAGCCCGGTGTTGCCCGCTTCGTGGATGACGCAGATCAAGTTCTTCACGCCGGCCTTGGCCAACTGTTCGCCCGCTCCTTCTCCGGCAATCAGTTCGCTCTGCCCAACGTGCGTTTCGGCGCCGAACGCCTTCGACTGATCGAGTCCCGAGTTGATCGTGATCACGGGGATGCCTGCCGCGACCGCCTTCTCGACGGATGCCTTGACACCGTCCGGGTTCGCCATGGAGACGACCAGTCCATCGGGATGCGTCGCGACCGCGGCGTCGATGAGCTGACTCTGCTTCACGGGATCCGGATCGCTCTGGTAGGTGACCGTCACCCCGAGGTCTGAACCGGCCTTCTCCGCCCCACTTTTGACGACATCCCAAAAGCTATCACCCGGGGAGCCGTGGCTGACAATATCGATCGTGATCTTGCTGGCGTTTCCGCCTGCAGCGGGCGTGGACGTGTTCGCCGTTTTCTGACCGGTTCCCGTGCAACCGGCCAACGCCAGCGGAACAATGATCAATACGGCCAACCAGCTTTTTCTGAGCTTCATTTCAGGGCCCTCCTTCGGACACCGACTTGTTGTTTGGGTGTGGTCTTGCCGTGCAGTGCAGACCTTAGGGCTGCGCCACGCGGGTGATGAAATCGAGGCTGCGACGCACGTCGTCGATCGGCCCCGTGTTCGCCGGCGGTTCGCGCTCGAGGATCGTGTCCTGTTCGAGTACGTAGTAACCGTTGTAACCGGCGTTCTCCAACGCCGCCACGATGCGGGCAACGTCGACGTCCCCACCGCCGAGGGGCGCGTACATTCCCTGCCGCACAGCATCGAGGTAGGTGAGTTCTCCGCGCCGAAACTCTGCCGCGATAGTGAGGCGCACATCCTTCAAGTGCACGTGGGTCACCCGATCCGGGTGTTCCACTGCGAGCGCCACCGGATCTGACCCCCCGATCAGAAGGTGCCCGGTGTCCAGGCACAGACCCACTGTCGATCCTGCGAGAACGCGCGCGACATCATCCGCCGACTCGATCATCGTTCCGACATGCGGATGAATGGATGCGACGATGCCGCGTTCCTGCGCCTGCACAGCGATCACTTCGAGGTTGCCAAGCAACCTCGCCCACTGCGCATCGGACAATTCGGGGCGGCCCTCATAGCCTGCGGACCCGGTGTCGGCCGCCAACACGAGTCGGCGCGCCCCGGCGCGCTGAAAAGCCGTGAGCGCGACCGCGATGGCCGCGGTGGGGTCGTACCTGTCGTCGTGCAGTACAACCGGTACGAATCCGCCGACCGCGTGCATACCGTGGCGCGCCAGCGTCTCAGCGCGTTCCGTCGGATCAGCCGGCAGGAAGTCATCCGGGCCGAACTCCGTCGCGGCGACACCGAGTTGCGCCATTTCGGTGAGCACGCGTTCGACGGGCAGTTGGACGCCCCAGTCGGGCACCTCGCAAACGCCCCATGAGATCGGTGCAACAGCGATGCGTTCGGCGAGGGCGCGCGTCGACTCTGCTGTGGTTGCAGTTGCGGGCGTGGTGGTCACGGCCGGACCTCATCCAGCCGCACCGCGCGGCCTTCGCGACGCGAAAGATCCGCCGCTTCGGCGATGAAGAGCGCTTCGCTGGCGTCGCGCGGCGTGCACGGGCTGGCGACTTCGCCGCGCGCCACGCTTAAGAACACCTCGAGTTCAGCTGCATACGCGGCCGCGAAGCGCTCCTGGAAGTTCGGCCATGGTGTGCCCGATGGAAAGTTGACGCCGGGTTCTGCACTGGTCAGCGGGACGCGCTCGTCGAGGCCGACGACGCGGGTGCTCCGCGTGCCGGCGACTTCCATGCGCACGTCGTATCCAGCGCCGTTATACCGAGACCCGTGAAGCGTCGCGAGTGAACCGTCGTCCAGCGTGAGAATGGCGACCGATTCGTCGACGTCGTGCGACTCGCCGAACACCGGCGCGCCGCGGTTCGAGCCGGCCGCGAAGACGGATTCGACCTCGCGAGAGGTGACCCAGCGCAAGATGTCGAAGTCGTGGATGTGGCAGTCACGGTAGATCCCGCCGCTGGTCGGGATGAAGTCCTCGGGCGGCGGCGTCGGATCGCAAGTCAGAAGGTGCAACCGACGGAGCTCGCCAATTTCGCCGCCCTCAAGGGCCTTCTTTGCGGCACGGTACCCTGTGTCGAATCGCCGCTGAAACCCGATCTGCACCGGCACGTCGTACTGCTCGACTTCGGCCACGACAGCGAGCGTCGACTCAAGTGACTCTGCCAGCGGCTTCTCACAGAACACCGGGATCCCCGCTTGCACCGCTCGCAGAATGAGCGCGGCATGCACCGAAGTCGGGGCCGCGATGACGATCGCATCAGGACGTGACGCGAACGCGTCGTCGATGCTGCCCGATGTCGCGATGTCCACACCCGCAGCGGCCTGCGCGGCACGCGCCGGGTCCAGGTCCGCGATCAACAGTTCGGTGACGCTCTGTTGACGCCGTAGCGTTGCCAGATGGGCGAGCCCGATTCGACCGGCACCGAGAATCGCAATGCGCACGTTCTGTCCTCTTCATCGAGTTTGTATGGGGAGTTTGTACGGATGTCTTGACTTACTATCTGACCTTGACGGTAGTCTGTCGATGCATCGTCGTCAAGCTTTGTCAAGACATTGTTACAAGCCGTTATGAAGTCGGTGCGTACGGCAGTCGCGGGTCGATCTGCTGGCCATCCCACGTTTCGCGCACCCACGCGTGGGCCGGGTCGTCCGTGATGTGCCAGACGCGCTCTTCATCGGGCCCTGCCATGACGTTGAGGTAGTACAGGTCGTAGCCGGGGGCCGCGGCCGCAGGCCCGTGATAGCCGAACGGCACGAGCGCGATGTCCCCCGTGCGCACGAGCGCGCCGGTGTCGATCTCGCCGGCCGGCGACGAGTATGTGCTGAACATTCCGAACGGATCGGCGACCGGAGAGGCGGATGCACCGCGCGTGATCGCCGTCTCGAAGTAGTAGATCTCCTCGAGCCGCGACTCGACGCCCGGCACCGATTCATCGTGTTTGTGTGCCGGATACGACGACCAGTTCTCCGCCGGTGTGATTACTTCGCAGACGATCAATTTGGCGGCATCGAGGGCGGCAGGTGTGCCGAAGTTGTGCACCTGTCTGCTCGAGCGGCCGGCGCCGCGCAGCTCGACGGGTACGTCCTGTCGTGCGATGTAGCGCGTCGGTTTGCGAATGGATGTCGGCACTTCCGCAACCGCGACTCTGCCGCTTCCCGTGATCGTCAGCGACGCTCCCACACCGACGTACAGCACGTCGGTGGGTCCATCGAACACGCTCGCGCGGCCGAGTAGTGCGTAGTCGCTCGGCACGATGCCGTCGCCGCTCGTGTGCACCAGGAACGATCCGGCGAGCGGGACCACGATGCGCTCGACGTCCCCGGCAGCGAGCGAAAGTCCGCCACCGTCTGCCAATTCACCGACCCGGATTCCAGTGTGACGCCATCCGTCGAGCTGCGCGTCGATGACGCTCGACCATCCGTCGCGGGCAGTCGTACCTGCGGGAAAGAACCACTCATTCGTTCGCGCCATCCGTGATTCCTCCTTCACGCGTGCACCAGCCGGGCAGCGGTGTCGACAACGCCGGCGACGTTGCCGTCCGAGGGATAGAGAATGGTGCGCCCGACAACCAGCCCGTGCACGCCGGGGAGCGCAAGCGCGCGCTCCCATGAGTGATACGTCTCGTCCGGACTGCCGTTCGGGTCGCCCCCGAGTAACAGTGTAGGCAGCGTCGAGGCCTCCATGACCCGCTCCATCTGCGGCACGACGGGCAGCTTGAGCCAGGTGTATGCCGAACTCGAGCCGAGGCCGGCCGCGACGGCCATCGAGATGATCACCGCTTCTGTGCTCAGGTCGTTGCGGATGCTTCCATCGATCCATTCGCTCATGAACGGTTCGATCATGATCGGCAGCTTGTGCTTCGCTGCGCACGTGACAGCGTTCGCCGTGCGCTCGAGCGTGCTCGCCGTATTCGCGTCTGCAAGGTTGATTCGCAGCAGCAGCTTCGCGAAATCCAGGCCCGAGTCGGCGATCGAGTCGACGTCGTATCCGGTGAAGCGGTCGTCCATTTCGAAGACGGCACCGCGCAGCCCGCCGCGGTTCATCGAGCCGACGGCGATCTTGTCGTCGAGCACTCCGAGAATCGCGAGGTCCTCGATGATATCCGGCGTTCCGAGCACGCCGTCGACTCCTGGTCGGCTCAATGCGAGCGCCAGTCGTTGCAGTAGATCGTAGCGACTGGCCATCGCCATCGCATCGTCGCGCACGCCGAGCGCGCCACGGGCCGGGTGGTCTGCCGCAATGATGAATAGCCGATTATCGCCAATTGCCAGTGGCCTGCGACGACGCGTGTTCAGTGCCGCGGCGATTGAATCCGGTTGGGTGAGTCTGATGCTGCGGATGTGCGCGAAATCGCCTGCCGTCAGCGGCCCGTCGATCGTTTCAACCGGGAACTCACGCGGTGGCATGCGCGCCTCTTTCCGCCTCTGGCAGCGCTGCACCGCCGCCAGCCGTGTCATCGCCGGCTGCATCGTTGTCGGCCGAGTGGTCAGCGGCGGGGTCGTTGCCGCTCGAATCCTCGCCGAGTGAACCGATCCGTAAGGCACGTTCGACTTCATCGCTGGAGGGCATAGCGGTCGAGCACTCCAACCGGGACGCAACGATCGCGCCGGCAACGTTTGCGAACTCGATGACGCGCCGCAGCGGCCAGCCGTTCAGCAGCCCGTAGCAGAGTGCGCCACCGAAGCCGTCACCGGCGCCGAGTCCGTTGACGACGTCGACTGGGAACGCATCGACCTCGACCGTTTCGTCGCGCGTCTTCGCCAGCACGCCGCGCGGGCCGCGCTTGACGATCGCGAGTTGCAGACCCCGGTCGAGCAGGGCATCCGCCGCACGATGCGGCTCGGTCTCGCCGACGGCGATCTCGCATTCTTCTTTGTTGCCGACGGCGATCGTCACCTGCTCCAAGGCGCGGGACACCTCGCGCCGCGCGCTCTCCTGCGACTCCCAGAACATGGGCCGGTAGTCGAGGTCCAGAACGGTCAGCGGTGACCGACCTCGCGCCGCCCATGCGGCGTGATGAGCGGAGCGGCTCGGCTCCTGCGAAAGTCCTGTGACGGTCGCCCAGAAGATCTTCGCATCCGCGATCGCCGACAGGTCGAGTTCCTCGTCGTTGATCACCAGGTCGGGCGCGATCGGAGACCGGTAGAAGTAGAGCGGGAAGTCGTCCGGCGGAAAGATCTCGCAGAACGTCACGGGGGTATTCAGCCCGGCGACACCGCTGACGAACCGGTCGTCGACGCCGAGACGCCGCAGTTCGCGGTGCACGAATCGACCGAACGGGTCATTGCCGACCCGGGTGATGACGGCAGAACGCAAGCCGTGCCTCGCTGCGGCAATCGACACGTTGGTCGCGCTGCCGCCGAGGAACTTGGCGAATGTCTCGACCTCCTCGAGCCCGACACCGTGCTGGAGCGGGTAGATGTCGACACCGACTCTGCCGATGGTGATGACGTCAAAGGTGTCCGACGATGCCGGATCTGTCGTGCTCTGTTCGGTCATCCTGCGCGAGCGGCTTTCTCTTCAGTGGAGCGGTGACTCCTCACGATACACGATTCCAACCCTATTTGTTAGGACATATTGACAACTGAGCATCGTCACAGCAGCCGCCGCTCCAGCGCCCACGCCGTCAACTCGTGCCTCGACGAGAGTTGCAGCTTGCGCAGCACGGCCGAGACGTGCGTCTCCACCGTCTTGATCGAGATGAACAGCTCCGCCGCCACCTCTTTATAGGAGTAGCCGCGGGCGATCAGCCGCATCACCTCACGTTCCCGAGCGGAAAGACGGTCGAGCTCGTCGCTCGCCTCCGCTTGCTCCCCGGATGCCGCACCGAACGCGTCCAGAACGAAGCCGGCCAGGCGCGGTGAGAAAACCGCGTCCCCACCGGCGACGGCGCGAACGGCCTGCGACACCTGTTCGCCCGAGCTGCCCTTCGTGATGTAGCCGCGGGCACCCGCGCGAATCACGCCGACGACATCCTCTGCCGAGTCCGAGACGCTCAGCGCGAGAAATCGAGTGTTCGGGCACTGCCCCGCGCACCGGCGCAGCACCTCGGCGCCACCACTTGCGCCTGCGGTACCGCCGACACCGCCCACACCGGCGATGCCGCCGGCACCACTTGTCAAGACCGGCCCGCCCGACGCACCCGCTCCGCCCGGCCCACCCGCTCCGCCCGGCAGATGCACATCGAGCAACACGACCCGCGGCTGATGCCGGATGATCTCCTCGACCGCCGAGTTCACATCGCCTGCCTCGGCGAGCACCTCGATCGACGCGTCCAGGTCAGCGCGCAACCCGGAACGGAAGATGGAGTGATCATCCACGATGACCACTGTGATTTGCCCGTCCCGCACACCATTCGGCGTCTCGCTCACCCGTTTTCCTCCGTCTCACGCCCGCCCATTTCATGCTCGGTCTCACCATGCTCGGTCGTCTCGCGCCCAGTCGTCTCGCGCCCGCCCATTTCATGCCCGGTCGTCTCATGCCCGGTCGTCTCGTGCCCGGTCATCTCGCGTCCGCTCTTTGCGTGTTCGATGTGCAGGTGCACCTCCGTGCCCACCCCGCCAACGCCGGGGGCGACGGTTGCACGCCCGCCTGCGCGGCGCATCCGCCCGACGATCGACTCCCTCACGCCGAGTCGGTCGACCGGCACGGAACCGAGGTCGAACCCAGGCCCGCGATCGCGGATGAACACGTCGAGAGCGGATGCCGATCCCTCCAGCCGCGCCGACTCAAGATATACGGACACGTCACCGCCCGCATGTCGCGCCGCATTCAACATGGCCTCGCGCGCGGCCGCCGCGACCTCGCCGTTCGGCGACTCGACACTCTCTCCCACCGTGATCACCTCGATGTGCACCGGGTAATCGAGTTCGAGCGCGGCAGCGAAATCGCGCAGCTCGCCGCCCAGGTCGCCTTCCACCGGGCCGCCACCCGCATACAGCCATTCGCGCAACTCCCGCTCCTGCGCCCGGGCGATGCGAGCGACCTCGCTGGATGCCCCGGCCCGATTCTGAATCAACGCGAGCGTCTGCAGCACCGAATCGTGCAAGTGCGCGGCGATCTCGGCGCGCTGCTCCTCGCGCACGCGCTTGGTGCGCTCGGCGATCACCTCCTGCCAGAGGCGCAGCCCCCACGGCCCGAGCAGCACAACGAGGCCGGCCAGCAGTGTGATCACGACGAGCAGCAACTCGAGCACCGGGTGCGATCTGCTCGCAATCAGCTGCAGCAGCGCCACGCCGATCAGCAGCACACCCGCGCCGATCCGAATAACGGATGCCGACCTCGGCCGGGCAGCGCCTCGCACGTCGACGAACTGCTCCCACGCGACCGCACCGGCGGCCAACGCGATCATCAAGAACGTGGCGGCGGCCAGCGGCGCGGCATTGTTCGCATCCCAGCGGGTGAGCACCAGCACGAACCCAGCGCCGATCACGGCTCCGATAAACAGTAGCCAGGCGACCGGCACGCGACGCTGCACGGCGTCCGATCCGAACGCGCCACGCACGCTCGTTGCGCGCGTCGCCGCTGCGCCCACCGTTGTTGCATCGGTCGCTTGGCCGCGCGCAGCATCCGTCGCGGAGTCGCGCAAAGCATCCCGTGGTTCGAGCGGCACCAGTGCCCACAGCCACAAATACAGAAGCACGCCGGCACCACCGCAGAAGGTAAGCCCGACTGCCAGCCAGCGCATGCTCAGCGTCGACACCCCGAGGTGCCGCGCGAGGCCGGCGCAGACTCCGCCGAGCACGCAGTCCCGGGGGCGCTCGAGCGGCGCGCGCCCAGGGCGCGCGGGCGCAAGAGGTGCTGCGGGGGTCACGTAAGCATCCAAGCAGAGTCCGCCACGCCGCGGGAGGTGACGCCCCAGATTCAGGGTGCACTCAGGGAAGTCCCCCATAGCGACCGCCCGAGAACCGCGGCCACCATGGAGGCATGGCAGAACGCAGCGACAATCCACCCAGCGACTTTCCCCCCAACCGTTTCTTCACCTGGATGCGCGGTCTCGGCATCGTGCGCGGCAACGGCTGGATCGGCGGCGTCTGCGGCGGGATCGCCGCACGGCTCGGCATCGATCCGCTGATCGTGCGCGGCATCCTCGTCGTCATCGCGGTGCTCGGTGGCCCGGCCTTCCTGTTCTACGCGGCCGCCTGGCTTTTGTTGCCCGACGCGCAGAACGAGATCCATTTGGAGCGACTGATCTCCGGGCGTCTGGATCCTCCCGTCGTCGCGATCGCCGTCATCGCCCTGCTCAGCTTTCTTCCGGTGACACAGGGCATCTGGTGGGCCGGCGCCCAATTCTGGAGCGAGCCGTTCTGGCCCGCCGCGATCGGCCGCACGCTGTGGAGTTTGGTCGTGGTCGGGCTCATCGTCGCCGTCATCCTGTGGGCGGCACGCTCAAGCCGCTGGACTTCTCGGGGCGGAGGAGCGGGCACGCGAACGGCTTCCGCGACGCCACCCGCCCCGGGAGCCGCTTTCTCCGGTACGACGGATGCTGGTGCGACGGATGCTGCGACGACGAACGCTGCTCGCACCGGTGCTGCGGGCACCACTACGCCGGGCACCGGCGCTACGGGCACGGCAACGTTCACCGCCTCGGCCGCCGCCTCCACCGCGGGCACCGCGGCATCCCGCGAACCGGCGCCGCCTGCGGCACCGGACCCGTCGGCAACGCAAGAAGATCTCGAGGCATGGAAGGCCTCCCAAGCCGACTGGAAAATACAGTACGACGCCTGGCGCAGTACCCAAGACGCCGAGCAGCGCGCTGTGCGCCAACAACGCTCTGCCGAGATCCGGGCTCAGTCGCAGGCGATGGCAGCAGCAGCCAACGAGGCGCGGCGCCGTCGTCGCCTCGCCAATCCGCGCACAAGCGGCCCGTACATCGGAATCACATTCGGTGTCGCGATCCTGGCCGGCGCGATCGCGACGGCCGTCGCATCCGCCGCCACGGATGTCGCTGCCTACGCCCTCCCCGTCGGCCTGGCGAGCGCAACCCTCGTTTTCGGTCTGGCCATCATGCTGGCCGGAGTGTTGCGGCGCAGAAGCGGATTCCTGACCTTCGTGTCGATCCTTCTGGTGCTCGCCACGGTGTTCACGGCGTTGCCGCCACGTGGACGGGACCTGGTGATCGGTTCCGCACATGATCAGGGTGTGGCCAGTACGCGGGTCTTCGTGCCGCTCGGCACCTACTCCCTCTATCTTGATGCGAACAGCGGTACGGCGTCGCCGGGAGCAACCCGGGTGATCGACGTACAGCAGGGCATCGGTCAGACACAGGTCTACATCGTGCGCGGGCTGACCGTGCACGTGGAGGCGACGCAGCAGACGGGCGGGCCCACCTTTACCGCACGCACAATCGACCAGAACAACACCAGCGTGCAGGACCCGACGGTCACCCACCTGGCCGATGGGTCGATGCAGTCCTCGATCAGCTACGGTGATGCGGCCACACCGGATGTCATCGTGCGCGTAACCCAGTGGGTCGGTTCCATCGACGTCGTCTACGACGCGGCGCGCACCGACGGCATCCCCGGTGCGCCTGCGACGCCGACGCCGTCGCTCACGCCCACCGCCCCCTCATCCGCGGTGCCAACGCCATGACAGCCGATGGTTCCCGCGACCCTGAACCCACCGACCGTCCCGATCCCGAGGAGTCCGACGTGACCGACAATCTCTTTCCCACCGACGAAGACAGCGCCGACACCACCAGCGCTGACGACAGCGCCGACGCCGCTGCCACGCCGAGCGCGACGTCACCGGCTGGGCCGCGCCCGCGCATCCGTTCGGGTGCGATCGTGTGGGGATTCCTCGTCAGTGCGACGGCGGTGCTGGTGTTGTGGGCAATCGGCTCGCCGACGAATAGTGCGGCGTTCGACGCCTGGGCCGGCTCGCTGAGCATCGGCGGCATCGTGCTCATTGCCGTGATCTCGCTCGGCGCGTTCATCTTGCTGATGGCGCTGCTGTCGGTCGTGCGGCGCGAGCAGCGCAAGCGCGCCTCCCGCAACCCTTAGCGTCAATCCGCGACCCACCGGCCGAATGCGGCTGAATACACCTGGGGCGCACGAACTACAGGTACAGGCCCACCAAGACGGGCTCGGGCTGCAGCACGACACCGAACTCGGACTGCACGCGACCCTGCACGTAACGAGCGAGCTGCGCGATCTCCTCGGCGCCGGCACCGCCCCGGTTCGTGATCGCCAGCGTGTGCTTGCTCGAGATCGCAGCGCGCGAGCCCGGCAGCGCGAACGATCGGCGGATGCCCGCCTGCTCGATCAACCACGCCGCACTCAGCTTCACGAGGCGCGGACCCGTGGCCTGGCGCAGGGCGCGCTGCCCGGCAGCCTCAGCGACGGCGAAGATCGAGACGCTGTGATCGGCATCCGCTGCGTCCAGTGGTGCGACCAGATCCGGTTCGTCCGCGTCGAGAGGCCAGCGCGGCGCATCCGCGGGCAGGGTCGCCGCGAACTCGGCGCTGACGATCGGGTTGGTGAAGAAGGAGCCGGCGCTCACCGAATCCGGATCGTCCGGGTCGAGGACCATGCCCTTCGAGGCACGCAGCTCGAGCACGGTGCGCCGCAACTCGGCCACCGGGACCCGCGTGCCGAGCGGCACCCCGAGCGCGTCGGCGAGCCCCGCGTAGGCGACCGGGGCTGCCAGGGGTGCCCCGATGCCGGTGGTGTCCGCGGTCAGCTCCAGTTCGACGGCGGTCACAACGCCGGCGAGTCCGCGCTTGAGCACCGACGTGCGGTAGCCGAGCTCGAGCTCGGCCGCAGGCATCCGCCGTAATCGACCGGACGCCTCGTCGAGAAAGTCGACGGCGACCAGGCTCCCGGCGAGTTCCTGCCCGTATGCGCCGATGTTCTGCACCGGTGCGGCTCCGGTCGACCCCGGGATGCCGGAAAGCGCTTCGATGCCGCTCCAGCCGTTGCGCACGGTGGTTGCGACCAGCCTGTCCCATGGCTCGCCGGCCTGCACACGCAACCGCACGCGGTCGCTCGACCCGTCGTCGAGCCGTTCGATGCCGCCGGTGATGACACGGATCACCGTGCCGTCGAAACCGTCGTCGGATGCGACCGTGTTCGACCCGCCGCCGAGCAGCAGCCAGTGGCCGCGATCTTGCCAGACGGCACGCGCGGTTTCGATCAACTCCGCCTCGGTCGTCGGTTCGACCATGCGAGCGGGCGCGCCGCCGACTCGGATGGTCGTGAGTTCGGAAAGGACGGTGGCGGTCGGCTCGACCGGTGTCGGCGGCGTCGCCGGTGGCGGCGGTGTTGGTGTGGCTGGTGTCGGCGTGGCTGGTGTCCTCATGTGCTGCTGTCCCGTCACGCGAACGTGACCCGGACCTGCGCCTTGCCGAGCACGGTCTGGCCGGCTGCGCTCACCGTGAGGTCGACGCGCACGGCGCGGGCATCGGCATCCAGTTGGCCGATCTTCGCGGACACCGCGACCGTCGCGCCGTGGGTCGGATCGACGAGCACGGGGCGCGTGAACCGCACCTGGTAGTCGATCACGCGGGCGGGGTCGCCTGCCCAGTCGACGACCGGTTGCACGGCCAGCCCCATCGTGAGCATGCCGTGCGCGAGCACGCCGGGCAGGCCGACGGATGTCGCAATGTCGTCGCGATAGTGGATCGGATTGAAGTCACCGGATGCGCCGGCATACCGCACCAGCGCATCCCGCGTCAGCGCGTACTCGGCTTCTGCGACCACGTCGCCCACGGCCAGCGTATCGAAGTCCGGCGTCGCAGTGCCCGGCATGGTCTGATTCGGCGTCGCTTCTGCTGCGCTCACTGGTCGGCACCCCGCACGACGAGAGTCGATGTGGCGGTGACGACATGGGCGCCGGCGGCGTCCGTGATGGCGGACTCCGCCGTGACCATCGCGTTGCCGCCCAGGGTCTTCACGCTGGTGACCGTCAATCGTGCGGTCAGCTCGTCTCCGGCGACGACGGGACGGGTGTAACTGAACCGCTGGTCACCGTGCACGACGCGACTGAAGTCGATGCCGGCATCCGGGTCGGCCAGCAGTTGCGCGAGCGTCTTCTCTTGCACGACGACGGGGAAGGTGGGCGGTGCGACGACGTCGACGTGACCGGCCGCGCGCGCGGCATCCGGATCGGTGTTGATCGGGTTGCTCGCGAAGACCGCACGAGAGAACTCGCGGATCTTCTCGCGGCCGACGAGATACGGCTCGGTCGGCGGGTAGACCCTGCCCTGGATTTCGGGGTTCACTGGCATCCGCCCATTCTACGGATGCGACCAAAGAAAACCCCGGCCGCACCGTCGTGGTGCGACCGGGGTTCTGCGCAGTCTTGCGTTCTGCGTATGCTCCGTTCTGCGAAAGCGCCGTTCCTTAAAAGTTCAGACGCCTACTGGCAGCTGTCGCACTGCAGAAGATCCATGGGGTCGACGGGCACTGCGTAGCCGCCGACTGTGTCGTTTTCGTAGTCCATATTGGCCTCCCCAGAAGTAGCTTTCAAGCCGCGCCACCGGCTCTACCGCAGTTGCTCGCAAACCCTGTGTTCACGAACCCCATCCGAAGTGTTCGTGCGGTGGTTACCCACTATATAACGTGAATCACACGGTTGTCATTCCACTACATGTAGTGTTTTGAACTTTTTTTGCCTCTGCGACCAGAATACCCCGGACCACTGACATTCAGCCCTGAATTCGCGCCGTTCCCACCCGACTTGCGCGCCTGGGACGCGGCGCTACTCGGGCTGGAAGCCGCCGACCGGGCTCAGGTCGCTCGCGACGACGAACGGGTCGCGCACCTGGCTCGAGCGTTCGGATGCCGCCACCAGCGGTGCGAGCTCGCCTGCGGCTCGTTCGATACGGTCGGGCAGCGTCTTGACTGTGTCAGCTCCGCTGCCCCAGTCCTCCGAGGCGGCGAACACCGCCGTCGGCACGACCACAGCGTGCAGGTAGGTGAACATCGGCCGAATGGCATAGTCCAGCGCGAGCGAATGCCTCGGTGTGCCGGCCGTCGCCGCGATCACGACCGGCAGCCCGGCGAGCGCCTGGTTGTCGATCACGTCGAAGAACGATTTGAACAGTCCGCTGTAGCTCGTCGTGAAGATCGGTGTCACGGCGATCAGTCCATCGGCCGTGGTCGCGGCTTCGATCACGGCGTCGAGCTTCGGGCTGGGGAACCCCGTGAGCATGTTGTTGATGATGTCGTGCGCGAGGTCGCGCAGTTCGAAGGTCTGCACGTTGACCTCAACGTTCTGCTCCTGAAGGCGCGACACCGTCGCCGCCACGAGCCGATCGGCCAGCATCCGGGTCGATGACGGCTGGCTCAGGCCGGCCGAGATCGCGACGAGATTCTTTGTTGCCATCTCTGAAACTCCTTACTTTCCGGATGCTACCGCGGCGGGTGTTGCGACCACGACGCGAGCATCGGCATCCGCTTCGACAGCTTCCGCACCGGCGACCGCGTCGCGCGCCGCAGATTGACGGACGCTCACGAGAGCGGCGTGCGTCGGCGCATCCGGAACGTCCGCGGGACGGTTCTTGGCGAATTCGCTGCGCAGCACCGGGATGACCTCTTCGCCGAGCAGATCGAGCTGTTCGAGAACGACCTTCAGCGGGAGGCCCGCGTGGTCGACGAGGAACAGCTGGCGCGAGTAGTCGCCGACGTAGTCGCGGAAGCCGAGCGTGCGGTCGATCACCTCTTGCGGACTGCCGACGGTGAGCGGCGTCTGCGCGGTGAAGTCTTCCAGTGACGGGCCATGCCCGTATACCGGCGCGTTGTCGAAGTATGGGCGGAACTCGTTCACGGCATCCTGCGAGTTCTTGCGCATGAACACCTGGCCGCCCAGGCCGACGATCGCCGTGGACGCGTCACCGTGGCCGTAGTGCTCGAAGCGCTGACGGTAGAACGCCACCATCTTGGCGGTGTGCTCGGCCGGCCAGAAGATGTGGTTGGAGAAGAATCCGTCTCCGTAGAACGCGGCCTGCTCCGCAATTTCAGGGCTGCGGATCGAACCGTGCCAGACGAACGGCGGCACGCCGTCGAGTGGGCGCGGAGTGGCGGTGAAACCCTGCAGCGGCGTGCGGAACTTGCCGCTCCAGTCGACGACCTCTTCGTCCCAGAGCCGGCGCAACAGCGCGTACTTCTCGAGCGCAAGCGGGATGCCCTGGCGGATGTCCTCGCCGAACCACGGATAGACCGGCCCGGTGTTGCCACGACCCAGCATGAGGTCGACCCGGCCGTCGGCCAGGTGCTGCAGCGTGGAGAAGTCCTCGGCGATCTTCACCGGATCGTTCGTGGTGATCAGGGTCGTCGAGGTGGAGAGGATGATCCGCTCGGTCTGCGCCGCGATGAAGCCGAGTGTCGTGGTCGGCGAGCTCGGCACGAACGGCGGGTTGTGGTGCTCGCCGGTGGCGAAGACGTCGAGGCCGACCTCTTCGGCCTTCCGAGCGATCGCGACGGTGTTCTTGATTCGATCGTGCTCGCTGATGGTGCGTCCCGTCAGTGGGTCGGTCGTCACATCTCCGACCGTGAAGATTCCGAATTGCATCGCCCTGCTGCTCCTGATTGTCTGTCATCTCCATGCGTTTGCATGTACCTAAGCGTCAACGAGTATGCTACCGCGCGTATTCCCGGCAGTCCGCTCCAATTCGCCTCCGCGCCCGCACACCGCACTCGGGTGTGACTCATTGACTTCCCCGAGACAGGGGGCGAGACTGAAGAAAACCCGCATTCTCGTGGGTTGTTCGAGTGCCTCGATGAGGAGGCTGTCGTGCAAATTCCTGCAGCATTCGACTACGCCCGAGCGAGCAACGTCGACGACGCGATCGCACTATTGGAACGCCACGGGCCGGAAGCACTGATTGTCGCCGGCGGGCACAGCCTGTTGCCGATGATGAAGCTCCGACTCGCGCAGCCGGAGTTGCTCGTCGACATCAATGAGCTCACCGAACTCGACTACATCCGACGAGAAGGCCAGCTTCTGCTCATCGGTGCGATGACGCGCCACACGTCGCTCCTTGAGTCCGCCGTGATCGGCGAACTGTTCCCGATCATCACGGATGCCGAACGGGTGATCGCCGATCCGGTCGTGCGGAATCGGGGCACCATCGGCGGTTCGCTGTGCCAGGGCGACCCTGCAGAAGACTTGACCACCGTCTGCGATGTGCTGCGCGCCGAGCTGGCGATCAGGGGGCCCGGAGGCGAGCGGGTCCTGCCGATCAGCGGGTTCCACCGCGGCCCGTATGAGACGGCGCTCAAGCCGAGTGAATTGCTCTGCGAGGTGCGCATCCCGATCCGAGCGAACTCCGGCAGTGCGTACGAAAAGGTGGAGCGTCGAGCAGGCGACTGGGCCGTCACGGCAGCGGGGGCCTCAGTCACTCTAGCGGCCGACGGCACGATCGACGCTTCTGCGGTCGGCTTGACGGCGGTGAACCTGGACGGCACGGTCGCCGGGATCGAGACCCTGCTCGCAGGCAAACAGCCGAGCGAGGACCTCTTCGTCGAAGCGGGCCGGCTCGCCTCGATCGCGTGCAGGCCAACCGCCGATCAGCGCGGGCCGGTCGACTACAAGAGGCATCTCGCCGACGAGCTCACCCGCCGGGTTCTGCGCCGCGCCGTCACCCGCGCGCTCGAAGCACAGAACTAGCAGACCCGGACATAGCAAGCACAGACATAGCACGCACAGCAAGCAGTAATCGCAGGAAGGCTGAATTCGATGCAAGTAACGATGACCGTCAACGGCGATCAGATCACACGCGAGATCGAACCCCGAGTGCTCCTCGTACATTTCATCCGCGAAAACCTCGGGCTGACCGGCACCCACTGGGGCTGCGACACCTCCAATTGCGGCACCTGCGTCGTGTTGATGGACGGACAGCCGGTGAAGTCGTGCACGGTGCTCGCCGCGATGGCTGACGGGCACGAGATCCGCACGGTCGAGGGCCTCGCGTCCGGTGCAACACTGGATCCGATCCAGCACGGCTTCATGGAGGAACACGGGCTTCAGTGCGGGTTCTGCACCCCCGGCATGATGCTCACCTCCCGGGCATTGCTCGACAAGAACCCGAACCCGACCGACGACGAGATCCGCGAGGCGATCTCCGGCCAGATGTGCCGCTGCACCGGCTACGCCACCATCGTCCGGTCGGTGCAATGGGCGGCGCATCACCCGGATGGGGACGCCGCATTCGCAGACATCGCGGCCGAAGACGCCGCAACGGTAGAGGAAGACGTGAGCGCATGACCATCATTCAGGAGCGGCCGGCGAACCCGGCGGCGGATGCTGCGGATCGCCCGATCGGCTTCGGCCGGCTCCAGCGCAAGGAAGATCCGCGATTCGTTCGCGGCATGGGCCACTACGTCGACGACATCGTGCTGCCCGGCATGCTGCACGGTGCGATCCTGCGTGCGCCCGTCGCGCACGCACGCCTGGTCTCGATCGACACGACCGAGGCGCTGGCTCAACCCGGTGTCAAGGCGGTCATCACCGGCAAAGACCTCGAGGCGCTCGGGCTCGCCTGGGCGCCGACGCTCTCGGCCGACGTACAAGCCGTGCTGGTCACCGACAAGGTGCGCTTCCAGGGCCAGGAGGTCGCCTTCGTCATCGCGGAGGACCGCTACGCCGCGCGCGACGCACTTCAGCACATCGATGTCGAATACGACATCCTTCCGCCGGTCATCAATGCCCGCAAGGCGATGGACCCGGGCACTCCCGTGATCCGGGACGACCTCGAGGGTAAGACCGACAACCACATCTTCGACTGGGAGGCCGGTGACAAGGCGGAAACCGACGCGGTGTTCGCCTCGGCCGACGTCGTCGTGGCCCAGGACATGGTCTATCCGCGGGTTCACCCGGCTCCGATGGAGACGTGCGGGGCGGTCGCCGACTTCGAGCCGGTTAGCGGCAGGCTGACGCTGTACGAAACCTCGCAGGCTCCGCACGCCCACCGCACGCTGTTCGCGATGGTCGCCGGAATCCCCGAGCACAAGATCCACATCATCTCGCCGGACATCGGCGGCGGCTTCGGCAACAAGGTCGGCATCTACCCGGGCTACGTGCTCGCCGTCGTCGGCTCGATCGTGACAGGCAAGCCGGTGAAGTGGGTCGAAGATCGGTCGGAGAACCTGATGTCCACCTCGTTCGCCCGCGACTACATCATGCACGGCGAGATCGCCGCGACGAAGGATGGAAAGATCCTCGCGCTGCGCGCGAACGTGCTCGCCGACCACGGCGCTTTCAACGCGACGGCGCAGCCGTCGAAGTACCCCGCCGGCTTCTACCACATCTTCACCGGCAGCTACGATCTGCAGGCCGCGCACTGCACGGTGACCGGTGTCTATACCAACAAGGCGCCCGGCGGCGTCGCCTACGCCTGCTCCTTCCGGGTGACCGAAGCGGTGTATCTGGTCGAGCGGATGGTCGACGTCCTCGCCCGCAAGCTGGAGCTGGATCCGGCTGAGTTGCGGTTGAAGAACTTCATCAAGCCGGAGCAGTTCCCTTACAAGAACAAGACCGGCTGGGAGTACGACTCCGGCGAGTACGAACGGGCAATGCGCAAGTCCATGACGATCGCCGGCTACGACGAACTCAGGGCTGAGCAGCAGGAGAAGCGCGCCCGGGGCGAGGTGATGGGCATCGGCATCTCGTTCTTCACCGAGACCGTCGGTGCCGGGCCGCGCAAGCACATGGACATCGTCGGACTGGGCATGGCCGATGGTGCGGAACTGCGCGTGCATCCGACCGGCAAGGCCGTCGTGCGCATCTCCGTGCAGTCGCAGGGACAAGGTCATGAGACGACGTTCGCGCAGATCGTCGCCGAAGAGCTCGGCATTCCGCCCGAGGACATCGACGTCGTGCACGGTGACACCGATCAGACACCGTTCGGTCTGGGCACGTACGGCAGCCGGTCGACACCAGTCAGCGGCGGCGCTGTCGCGCTCGTCGCCCGCAAGGTGCGGGAGAAGGCCAAGTTCATTGCGGCCGCGATGCTCGAGACCAGGCCGGAAGATCTCGAGTGGGAGAAGGGCCGCTGGTTCGTCAAGGGCGATCCCAGCGTCGGCAAGACGATCTCCGAGATCGCGATGGGCGCCCACGGCACGGTCGCCCTGCCTGACGGGATCGACGGCAACCTGGATGCAGAAGTCACCTACGACCCGCCGAACCTGACGTTCCCGTTCGGCGCATATATCTGCGTCACCGATGTCGACCCCGGCACCGGGCATGTCACGGTCCGCCGCTTCATCGCAGTCGACGATTGCGGCACTCGCATCAACCCGATGATCATCGAAGGCCAGGTGCACGGAGGCCTCACCGACGGTGTCGGCATGGCGCTCATGCAGATGATCGACTTCGACGAAGACGGCAACTGCCTGGCCGGCTCCTTCATGGACTACCTGATCCCCACCGCACTCGAGGTGCCGAACTGGGAAACGGATTACACCGTGACGCCATCGCCGCACCACCCGATCGGCGCGAAAGGCATCGGCGAGTCCGCCACCGTCGGCTCGCCGCCCGCGATCGTCAACTCGATCGTGGACGCGCTGGCACCGTTCGGGGTCACGCACCTGGATATGCCGTGCACCCCGGCCCGGGTCTGGGCGGCCATGCAGGGCCGGGCCACCCCGCCGTATTGATTCGGCGCATCGCCATGTTGCCGCCGCAATCGTCGCCACAGCGCTTGTCACCGCCGGGCATCGACCTGGCGAAGCGTGCTCGGGAACTGGCCGATCGGCGTGAGCGGTATGTTCGCGCCACGGTGGTGCGGGCCGAGCGACCGACGAGTGCACATGCCGGCGACACCGCGCTGGTGCTCGCCGACGGCACGATCGAGGGATTCGTCGGCGGCAACTGTGTGGCGGCATCCGTGCGCGAGTATGCGCTCAAGGCACTATCGTCGACCGAGCCTGTACTGTTGCGGGTCGCCCCCGGCGAGCCGTCACACGTGCGGGAGGAGGGCGCGGTCAACGTCTCGAATCCGTGCGTCAGCGGCGGCTCGATCGAGATCTTCCTCGAGCCGCGCGTGCCGGCACCACGGGTGCTGATCGTCGGCAATACCCCGATCGCGCAGTCTCTGGTCGTGCTCGGTGCGGATCTCGGCATGACGATGGAGCAGATCACGGATGCGACGGTCGCCCCGGGTGCGGACGACGCGGCGCTGATCGTCGCATCGCACGGCTGGGAGGAGGAACCGGCACTGGAATCCGCCCTGCGGGCACAAGTGCCGTACATCGCCCTGGTCGCCAGCCGTGCGCGCGGTGCGGAGGTTCTGGCATCCCTCGACGTGGATGACGAGCAACGCGCCCGCGTGCACAGCCCCGCGGGACTCGACCTGGGTGCGCACACCGCCGCCGAGATCGCCCTGTCGATCCTCGCCCAGCTGATCGGGGAACGGGCTGTGGCCAGGACGAACAGGACCGCCGACGCCGACGGAGAACCGGCTGCCACGGGTTCAGTCGCCACGGCGATCGATCCCGTCTGTGGCATGTCCGTGGTCGCTGCGGAGTCCTCCCTGCACGTCGAGTATGACGGTGCGACCGTCTACTTCTGCTCAACCGGATGCCGCGCCGCATTTCTCGCCGACACGGAGCGCTATGCGATCGCTCCCTGAACTCTCCCCAGTGCTCGCCTGCACCGAGGGTGTCGCGTGAACGAGTCGGCATCGTGATCGAGCCGGCCCGCGTGGGTGCCGAGCAGGAGGTGCTGCGCCGGATTCCCGACGTCGACGTCCTGATCGGCGCGCTGAACGCCGCGGACTACCTCGCCGACGTGGGGCTGGCGACCGCGTTGTTCCTCGCCGTCCGGCTGCCGCAGCCCATCCTGTTGGAAGGCGAGCCCGGAGTAGGAAAGACCGAAGCGGCGAAGGCACTCGCGCAGGTGCTCGACACCCCGCTCTATCGACTGCAGTGTTACGAGGGCATCGACGCCGGCGAGGCCCTCTACGAATGGAACTACCCTCGCCAGCTGCTGGGCATCCGCCTGGCGGAGTCCCGGAACGTCGATCTCGCCGAGCAGGAGCTCTTCGGCGAGGAATATCTGTTGCGGCGCCCGCTGCTGAAGGCCATCGAACATCCGGGACCGCGCCCCGCCGTTCTCCTGCTCGACGAGATCGATCGGGCCGACTCCGAGTTCGAGGCGTTCACGTTCGAACTGCTCGGCGAGGCGTCGGTCACGATTCCGGAGCTGGGAACCGTGCAGGCCGCGCATCCGCCGATCGTCATCCTGACCTCCAATCGCACCAGGGAGCTGCACGACGCCCTGACCCGGCGCTGCCTGTACCACTGGATCGACTATCCGGGTGCGGAGCGGATCGCCGAGATCGTGCGGCGGCGCGTGCCGCAGAGCGCGGGCAGGATCGCGCTGGATGCGGCCTCCGCCGTGACGAGACTGCGCTCGCTCGACCTGGCGAAACCACCGGGGATCGCTGAGGCCATCGATTGGGTGTCTGCCCTGACCGTGCTGGGAGTCGAGCGCCTCGACGAGGAAACCGTGGATCAGACCTGGGGTTCCGTGCTGAAGAATCGCGACGACCTCGAACTGGCTGCTGCCCGCGGCTCGGCCTGGTTGGTCGGCAAACGTGGCTGATCGATCCCCGCTCCGGCCTGGCGCCGGCGTCGACTCGGCGGCGTTCACGGCCGCGTTCCTCACGGTGCTTCGTCGAGCAGGGCTTCCGCTCTCGCCCGATCGAGCCGCCCGCCTGGCCGAAGCACTGAGCCTGGTTCCACCCGTTTCGCGCACGGCGTTGTACTGGACCTGCCGGATCGTGCTGGTCTGCTCCCAGGCGCAACTCCCGGCGTTCGACGCCGTCTTCGCTACGGTGTTCGACGGAATGCTCGATCCGGCGGACAGCAGAGGAGACACCAACGCACCGCCGGCCGTCGGCGCAGAGGAGCGGAGCAGGGCCGCGGCACCCGACCGCCGTCCCACCGACGAATTGCACGACGGGCAGAGACCTCGACCGCCGGCCGCCGCATCTGCCGGTGCGGGCGACTCGGACGATTCTGCCGTGCGCGAGCGCGAGGCGATCCTGGCCGCGGCAGCCACAGAGGAACGGCTGCACGACGTCTCATTCGCCGAACTCACCACCGACGAGATCACTGATATGCGCCAGTTGGTGCGGCAGCTCGCCCTGTCGACGCCGCAGCGTCTCAGTCGCCGAACCAGACGTTCGGAGTGCAGCAACGCGCCGCTGGATCTGCGGCGCACGGTTCGCGCGGCGCAGCGCACGGCCGGCGACCCACTGCGACTCGTCTACGCGCGGCGCCGGCAGCAGCAGCGGCGTCTCGTCCTCCTGTGCGATGTGTCCGGCTCCATGGAGCCGTTCACCAGAATCTTCCTGTCCCTGCTGCAGGGCGCGGTCACCGGCGCTCAGGCCGAAGCGTTCATCTTCTCCACCCGGCTGACCCGATTGACTCGCCAACTCGGTCTACGGGATCCCACTCAGGCCCTGGAGCGCGCGGCAGCGAGCACTTCGGACTGGGCCGGCGGCACGCGGCTGGCGGAAAGCATCCGCCGGTTCGTCGACGAACACGGCCGCCGCGGGCTCGCCCGAGGCGCCGTGGTCGTCATCCTCTCGGATGGCTGGGCGCACGACGAGCCCGAACACGTCGCCGTCCAGATGGCGCGGCTCAGGCGGCTCGCGTATCGCATCGTCTGGGTCAATCCTCGCAAGGCGGCTCCTGATTACCGGCCGTTGGCGGGTGGAATGGCTGCAGCGCTGCCCTATTGCGACGCGTTCGTCAGCGGGCACAGCTATTCAGCCCTCGCGGAAGTCGCCGCGGCGATTCGTGCCCCGCGCACGATCGCACGGTTCTGAATTCAGGCCACGGCAACACGACGTGAGATCGGCGCCGCGCGCGAGCCGACCGCCGATCTCACGTTTCGGGTCGCCGGAACGTCTACGGTGTGTGATGGACATGAAGAAACCGTTCGAGCAGCTCATCACGGAGCACGGCGCCACCGTGTTGCGTGTCTGTCGTGCGGTCGTCGGCCCGGTCGATGCTGACGATGCGTGGTCGGAGACGTTCCTTGCCGCACTCACCACGTATCCTTCCCTGCCGGAGGACGCGAATGTGCAGGCCTGGCTGGTCACGATCGCGCACCGCAAGTCCATCGACATCACCAGGGCGCGTGCCCGTCACGCCATTCCCGTCGAGCGCGTGCCTGAGCGTGCCTCGACGATCGGCATTCCGGATGCTCGCGACCTCGATCTGTGGAGCGCAGTCGACGCGCTGCCGACCAAGCAACGACACGCTGTCGCCTCCCACTATTTCGGCGGTCTTCCATACACGGAGGTCGCCGCGATTCTCGGCGGAACCCCGGATGCCGCGCGCCGCGCCGCCGCCGACGGGGTCAAGGCGCTGCGCGCATCCGTCGGTCAGCAATCACGAGGAGACACACCATGAACACCATAGCAACCGACAATGCGGGAGAGCCGCTGCCGGATGTCCTGCCCCCGGTCGATCCGCACGACCTCGCCCGCCTGCATGCGATGCTCGAGCAACGCGCCGACGACGACGCAGTGCTCGATGTCGCCTACCGGATCGTCGACTCCCCCGTCGGGCCCTTGCTCGTTGCGGCAACCCCGCACGGCCTGGTTCGCGTGGCGTACGAGAGCGAAGACCACGAGCGGGTGCTCGAGAGACTCGCGCGCGAGCTGAGCCCGCGCATCCTGCAGGCACCACGCTGGTTGGACGGTGTCGCCCGCGAGTTGGACGAGTACTTCACCGGGCGCCGCAGCCACTTCGACCTGCCGTTGGATTTCGGCCTGTCACGCGGCTTCCGCCGTATCGTGCTCGGGCATCTGCCGGAGATCGCCTACGGCAGCACAGAAAGTTACGCCCAGGTCGCGGAGGCCGCGGGCAACCCGCGGGCGGTCCGCGCGGTCGGATCGGCCTGCGCCACCAACCCGCTGCCGGTCATCGTGCCGTGCCATCGCGTGATCCGATCGGACGGCTCGCTCGGCGGCTACATCGGCGGCCTCGAAGCCAAACGCACGCTGCTCGCGCTCGAGCGTGCCGGAGCGAGCGCTGCCTGACCCGCGTGACGCGACCCGCGCGGCGCGACCAACGTCACGCGAGCAGCATTGCGCGACCGGCGTCACGCGAGCAGTTACGGAGCGACGACAGCATCCGCGCTGTCGGCGGCATCCGCCAGAATGGCAGCATGAGCAACCCTCTTGTGACCGGCGATCTTGTGGTCGGTGCTGACGGGCTGGCCCGCCCGATCTGGGCATCCGTCGACCCGCTGATGCGCCAGTATTACGACACCGAGTGGGGCATGCCGGTGCGCGACGAGCACGGCATGTACGAGCGGATCAGCCTCGAGGCTTTCCAGGCCGGGCTGTCCTGGGCGACGATTCTGCGCAAGCGGCCGGCGTTTCGCGCCGCGTTCGCGGATTTCGATCCGGATGCCGTCGCCGCCTTCACCGACATCGACATCGAGCGCTTGCTCGCCGACCCCGGCATCGTGCGCAACCGACTCAAGATCCAAGCGGCGATCACGAACGCGCGCGCGACCATCGCCCTGCGCGAAGATGGCGGCCTGGCCGATTTCGTCTGGTCGTTCCGGCCGGATGCGACGCCCACGCCGTCCAGGTATGAGGACATCCCGACACAGTCGCCCGAGTCGGTCGCGCTGTCGAAAGCGCTGCGCAGACGCGGTTTCGCGTTCGTCGGACCGACGACGATGTTCGCGCTGATGGAGTCGATCGGCATGATCGACACGCACCTGATCGGCAGCCACCGACGCGGTTCCTCCGGCGTCTGGCCGCTCTGAGGATACCGGCGCCGCGCGGGCGTACGGCAGGGCGGGTCCGGTAACTGCTCACCCTCTATCGACCGTCCGCTCGACGGCGTAGCCTTGCTCTAGCAGGGGAGATGATGGGTCATGCAAGCAGCGGCAGGCGAGCGGATTCTCATTCGGGGCAAGACGGTGGACGACCCGGATCGACACGGTGAAATTCTTGAAGTGCGCGGAAAGGAAGGTTCTCCGCCCTATCTCGTTCGCTTCGACGACGGGCACGAGACACTGCTCTATCCGGGGTCCGACTGCGTCATCGAGCGTGCCGGCTGACTGAGGCATTCGGGCGGGGGATCGGATCCAGCCAGATCGGATCTGGCCATTCGGACAGGTCGGATCCGGCTATTCGGACGGGTAGTGTAGACCGATGGCCCGCCGCCACTGATCGAGCACGCGCGCGTTGCCGACGCTGTCCGCCCACGACATCCGCGGGCTCTGGCCTGCCGCCATGTTCTCGGCAAGCGCATCGGCTTGCAGCGCGTATTGGTATGCGGCCGCCACTTCGATCGAGGTGTCGGCCCCGCCGACGCGGGCTATTCCGATGCGGGAGCCATCCGTCGGGCTGGGCAACCATGGGTCAGCAACCGTGATCCGGCCCGCGGACCCGTACAGCACGATACGGCTGCCGATGTCGACAGTGGTGCCACACGTGACGTGTACAGTGATGCCGGAGCGGAATGCGAGCGACGCGCTGGCCCACTCGTCCACACCGGTCGCCCCGACCGTGCCGCGTCCGGCGAAGGACACGGGGTCGGCGAACGGCTCGCCAACGGCTGCGCCGGCGAGCAGTCGTGCCGCTGAAACCGGGTAGCCTCCGACGTCGAGGATGCCGCCACCGGCGAGCGCCGGATTCATCAGGCGATGTTCGGCCGGCAGCTGTGCCGCGTACGTGAACGATGCATCCACGTGCTGAAGTTCGCCGATGGCGCCGTCGCGCACCAGGCCGACCAGTGTCGCGGTCTGCGGGTGGAATCGGTACATGTAGCCCTCGGCCAGATAGACCCCGGCTGCGCGGGCAGCGTCGATGACGGCGTAGACGCCGGCCTGATTGACCGCGAGCGGTTTCTCGCACACGATGTGCTTGCCCGCGTGTGCGGCATCAATGGCGTTGCGCACGTGTTCGGTGTGCACCGTGGCGATGTAGACCGCGTCGACCTCCGGGTCGGCGAAGAGCTCGGCATACGATCCGTACGTGCGGATGCCTGCGGTCGCGGCATCCGCGATGGTTGCGTTCGCGATCGCGGCATCCGCATATTCGCCGGCGAATGCGCGAGCTCGTTCGGCGCTTCTGCTGGCCACGGCCGTGAGTCGACCGGTCCGGCTGTGCAGCAGTTGATCGGCGAATCGGTGCGCGATCGAACCCGGGCCGACGATCCCCCAGCGCACCGTCTCCGTGGCGGGCAGGGTCATGCTCATCGGAAGTCTCCCCTCGTGGTCGATGCGCGCCGTCAGCTCAATTATCGATCAGGCGCCGCGCGGGCACTTGGCCGCCGCATCCGTTTTCAGATCGGCCTCGACCGGGAGCACCTGCACCACGAGGCCGGTCGCTGGAACACCTCATGAGCGGCCAGGTCGAAGCCAGGCTCGTCGACGTACTCGGGTATCCGATCGATCCGCACGTCGTACGGAAACCCGATTCCCGCCGGCTGAAGCGTGCCGAGCCACTGAGTGGCTCTGGCAGGCGGGTTCTGAGACCCGCGAATCGCCGGATTCGCCTTCACTCGGCATGTTACACACCGAGCACGAGGCGGATGCCTACACCGATCTCGGTGAGCAGGTAAGCAGGAACCTGACCGATCGGATAAGAATCAAGGAACTCACGGCTGACGGGGCCGACCTGCGAGACGACGGCGACGGAGTCCTTATCCAGCCCGGATGCCTCCGCAGGTATCAGGACGTTGCCGGGAAATGCCTCCAATGCCGTGTTCGACGTCAACGGGACAACCTGCACAGTTGCGATGGCCGTCGAGAGCAACCAGTTCTCCTGCACGACCAGCGCTGGGCGAACCTTCGCTGGCTCCGAGCCGCGCAGCGAGCCGAAGTCGACCCACACCACGTCGACCCACACCACGTCCCCGCGTGCGATCACCACTCGGTGCCCTCACCGACAACACGCTCTGATTCGCGGAGGAACGTCCCATCGCCAGACGGCTGTCCACTGCGCTCCAGCACCGCATTCGCGATGGCTGTCAACTCAGACGCGCCTTCGAGTTCGTCGGCGAACCGCTGCGCGGCGGCCCGATAGAACTCCGACCGGTTCATACCGTGTTTGTCCGCGACGCGTTCGAAGCGTTCGAAGTCACGGTCGGGAACCGAGATCGCCGTCTTCATCCGGCTAGTATGACTCGTCATACCGGCCTTTGGGCGAGTCTTGGTCTTCACCGGACTCGTTGTTCTGAACGTGCAGGTGAACGGTTTGCTGCACATGAGCCTTCTTATGCTGTGCGGGAACGGCAGGTAGGGGGCCCGGTCGAATCCATCTTGTAGAGCCGATAGGTGCGCTTGCGGACGACCCCGGCGTAACCGACACGAGTGCTATTACCGCCGGGGATGCCCGGCCAGGAAACAAGTCATGATTGAGACCGCGCCTGAATCGAGGACCGCTACAATCGGAGCCGTCGCACGCTCGGTCGACTTCGAACTGCCTTACTCCAGCAAGGCCGCGGAGATTCATAAAGTCGCATAACCCCAGGTCGACTAACCGAGGGCAAGCCCAAAGCATAAGATCAGGGCTTGCTCGAGTTGGTGCGTGGTCGAGGACTATCAACACCGAGGAAGGCCCCCGCCTAAGGACGGAGGCGATCCGGGTGAAGAAGTTTCTGAGCAGAACTGAGGAATTTCAGGATGCGCCGCTACCCCAGCAGCGCTCTAGGACCGATTGGTATAGATACCTGGGTATACAGGTACTCTTTCGAATAACTGGCCCTCAGCAGGCCGGCCGACTGCGAACATCGCTTGAGACGTGCTGCTTGAGCAGCTCTCCCTGTGGGCCTGTCTTGAGTTTCCGGTCCTCTACGATGACTTGCCCGCGCAGGATCGTCATGGTCGGCCATGCCGCAACCCGGTAACCCTCCCAGGGCGTGTAGTCTGCCTCGTGCAAATCGGCGGAAGTTATCGCGCGGTCGACGTTGGTGTCCAGTACCGCGAGGTCGGCATCGCTGCCAATCGCGATGACGCCCTTCTGAGGATAAATTCCAAGGATCTTCGCGGCATTGGCTGATGTCAGATCGACGAACCGGGTGAGGTCGAGGCCGCGTTTGGCGACACCTTCTGTATAGGCGACGGCCATACGCATTTCAACACCCGCGTGGCCGCCGGTGGCGTCGAGGATGGTCTTGCCACGCGTCTTGACATCGAAGTCGGTGCAGACCCCGTCGGTGGCGAGTGTGCTCAACGTGCCTTGGAGCAACGACTCCCACATCGAGTCACGATCGTCAGCAGACTTCAATGATGGATACGTGTGGTAGATCGCACCATCGTCACGTTTGTAGCTCTCCTGGGTGAAATAAGCGTAATGAGGAAGAACTTCACCATAAACGGGTTGCCCTTTCCCTCGGGCTTCGCGGATGGCGTTGACCCCTTCACGGGCGCTGACATGCATAAGGTAGATGGGCGCGCCGACATGCGCCGCAAGTGTGATGACCCTTTGGAACGAAAGCTGCTCTGAGAGTTTGTTGTGCGCATCCGGCATGTACGGCAACGCAGTCTTGCCTTCGCTCTGGAGCCTTTTGTAGGCGTACATGACGATATCGTCATCTTCCGCGTGTACTGCCAGCATCGCACCCGCGGACGCAGTTTGTTGCATAAGGCCCCAAATGTTGCCAAGGTCTGTTTTTTGTTTTGGTCGCGTCGGAGTTGTGTTGGTCATCCACACCTTGTAGCTGCCGTGACCGTTGGCAACGGCGTCCGGGATCTGATCCAGAACCTCAAAAGGGATCTCCGGCTCCTTGAATGTGCCATGAAGGGCGTAGTCCGTGAACGTCTCACCCTGCCATTCTGCTGATTTGCGCGCGAAGGAGTCCGACAGGTCGTCTCCGGGCTGCCAGTGAGCGAAGTCGACGAGAGTGGTGGTCCCACCATAGATCGCGCCCTCGCTTACTCGGTCAGGGCCGAAGCATTTGATACCACTCTCCGCGGCGGTGGGCAGCACGGAGTTGGTGTGAACATGAGGGTCGATCCCGCCCGGGACGACGGTTTGACCCCTGAGGTCAATAACCCTTCTGGCGGAGTCGGGCGTACGACTGCCTGGTTGGCTCAAGGAGATGATGGTCCCACCGATAATCCCGATGTCGAGCTTTGTCGCCCCCGACGGGGTTACGACAAGGCCGTTGGCAAGCAGAAGGTCTAACATTTGCGACTTCAACCTTTCCTAGATTTGAACCTTTTGACTGTGAAAGGGAATGGAGTCAAAGTACCGATCAGGCAGAGTGACTTTGACTGAGACCCGGGAGTTGACGAGTTGAGAAACGGCCACGTCCGCCGTGGCGCTCATCAACATCGCTGCCTTTTCTCTCGACCAACCACGGTCAGCACAGACCAAGGCGAGCATGTCATCAAGGGCGAGCTTGGCCGCGCCGTTCAAGCTTTCACCGTCACCCACCGTGACGACGCAGTGGTGAGAAAGAACGACGGGGCGTGGGAGCGCCCACCCGGGCAGACGCGTGCACGACAACTCAACAGATCCTTCCACCTCGACTCCCGTGAGCGAGCATTCACCGTCGCCTTGCACAGCGTGGAGATCTCCAGCGAAGACAAGTGCCTGGTCGACCTGAACCGGCAAGATGACGGAAGAGCCGGCGACTATGTCCTTGCAGTCCATGTTGCCGCCGAACGTGCCGACCGTGCTCGAGCTGGGGGCTCCCTTTGCAGGTGCGACCCCCAATTTGCCGATCATGGGTCGCGTCGGGATGGAGATGTCATCGTCGAACCACACCTGTCCGTCGCTGATGCTCACGACGCAACCAAATCGATCGAGCCCACCCGTGAATCCACCCCGGCCGGGCAAAGTCACCATGGCACCGCGGTCCGCGATATCGATGGCATGAACGTCGATGCGCAGCGCATCGCCGGCGCGAACGCCCGAAATCGCCACCGGGCCAGTGACGGGTATCGAGAACCTCTCATACTCAGTCGTTTCCTCGAAGCCCCCGTCGGTGAGCAGGCTGCGGGTTTCCAGAATGAAATGCTCGTCCTGTTCCACAGTCAAAATGGGTGCCGCGCTTGCGGTGAAGACTGCGGACGTGTGCCCTCGGCCCCCGCGAGGAAGCGAGTCAGTCTGTCTGCTGCTCATGTCGGTCAAACGTCACTCGTAGACGGGCAAAGCCCAGTTCTGATCTGCGGCCACTCTGCCAACAACAGCTTGCCGATAGAGGTTCTGCAGCCTCTGAGTGATCTCACCTGCTGATCCATCACCGATGACGTTGCGGTCGACTGACACGACATGATTCACTTCGGCGGCACTCCCGCACACGAAGATCTCGTCGGCTGAGTACAACTCCGTCCTGTCGATCGGGCGTAGATCGACATCGAGATTCAGTTCGGTGCGGGCGAGGTGCAAAATACTGTCGCGGGTAATTCCTTCGAGGATGCTCTCGGTCGAAGGCGGTGTGCACAACCTCCCATTTCGCACGATGAATACGTTGTAACCCGCGCCTTCGGCGACGTGACCGTCTTCCGTGAGAAGCAGTGCGGCGTCGTATCCGTTGCGTCGTGACTCAAGAAGTGCGAGCCGACCATTCTGGTAGTTAGCGATCGATTTGATTCGTGGTGGCATGGAACGGTCGGACAAGCGTGCCCAACTACTGATCTGGACGTCGAGGCCGGTGGCGCCGAAGTAATTCCCCATCGGAATTGCCGCCATGAACACAATGGCCGGGCCTCGGTCGTCGGGCTTGCCGTCACTGGAGTCGACGAACACCTGAGTGCGCATGTGCAGGTTGGAACGCAATTCATTGGCACGCACAAGACTCAAAAGCTGATCCGAAAGCTCGTCGACGTCATCCGGGCCGTCTATCTCCACGACACGCATCGAGTCGACCAGACGACGCATGTGATCCTTGACTCGGAACGCATACAGCTCGTTGTCTTCGCCGCTCCAATATGCCCGGAACCCTTCGAATACGCCAACCCCATACTTGAGTGTGGTTGCCAAGACATGGAGTCGTGCGTCGTCGTATTCGATCAATTCACCATCTCGGAGGAGGTACCGGACTCCGGACTTGTTCTCGGTGTGCGTTTGTGACACGTGTGGTCATCCCATCTGCTTGAAATCATCGCCTGCTGCATTAAAAGAGGAATGGATTCTCAAGGACGTAGGGACAAGAATCTTCATCGCAACATCGATACTCTCATAATAATGAAGAATATCGTCGTGGATGTCAATGCTCGTCCTGGGGGCCACTGCGATCACCACGTGCGATCACCGCGAGAGACTCAGGTCTTGCGGGTGAGGTCGTCGGTTCTGAAGGTTCGACCAGCCCGCGGCCCGGAGGATGGGTAACCCGCACGGAATCCTCGACAGTTCCTCGGATGTTCAATAAAATGATGATAGAGTTTCTTATTCTGAACTCCTACGCCAAAGGGCGTCGAACGAGAACTGGAGCGGCACATCCCATGCAGTGGATTCGGAAGAAGACGGTCCGCCGGCCATGAGCAAGCGGCTGGAAACAACTGATGGCATCAAAGATCGCCAGGTGGGGCTCATCACGGCAGATCCCACACCAACACTTCTCAATCTCCTGGCCTACCAGAGCATAGATTTTGTGGTTCTCGATGCTGAACAGACTTCATTGACCCTGGAGCAATGCGCTCGCGTCGCTCAAAATCTGCGGGCCACCGACGTGACGGTCGCGGTTCGAGTGCCGGATCTTGACGAGTTGACACTCGTATCGTTCGCCAATACGGGCGTCGACGAAATCGTGCTGCCTCAAGTGAGACGTCTCTCACAGCTGGAGCACGCCGTACGAGTGACGCGATTCCCTCCATCGGGCACTCGTCCCCGGCAGGCGTCCTTCGCGACAGCTTTCGGTCAAGAGTTTTCTCACCTGCCGAGGATCACAGTGCTGTTCGAGACCGTCGATGCTGTTGATCGTGTTGACGAATTCTTGGCCTCTGAACACTTCGATGGCGGCTGGGTGGGCCCGTCTGACCTGGCAGCTGACCTGAGCGCCCATGGTAGAGGGGGTGCTGAGGCGGTACGCAGCGCCACCAAAGCAGTCGTCGATGCGGTCGCAACCTCTGAGAAAAGTATTGGAGTGCCAGCACCATCAATTGCTCGCGCTTTCGAGGTATTCGAAAGCGGTGCCGATCGATCGGCAGTTTACTGGGAACGTGAGTTGGCTTCCATGATGGCCGTTTTCGGAGAAGCGCGACACCGCCGAATGGACTGAGATCCCGCAGGAGTCAGATCATCCGTTTCCCATCCACGAGCGGGCCTTGGCCCGGTGAGGAGAAGAGTCGTTGACAACAGTTGTTGAGGGCTTGAACACAGCGCAATGAATTCGGATGGGAAACGGATGCGCACGCTCATTCACGGCGGCACCCTCGTTCGCGGCGACTCGACGACAGCTATGGGCGCGCTCGTGCTGGACGGTGGTGTGATCACTGATGTTCTTGATCGGTGGGATCCGCAGCACACGTTCGACGGAGAGACGGTTAGCGCCTCTGGTTGTCTCGTCATGCCGGGGCTTGTCAACAGTCACGCCCACGGGGTAACCGGAGGCCCCTTCATGCCCAGCGGCGCATCACCCCTCGAGGAACAAGTGTGGATGGGCAACCTGGATCGGCACCTTCTTGCCGGCACCACTACGGTGCTCAACCTGTGCGGCTTTTCCGGGATGGAGTCCGTCGCTGAGGCCGACCGCCGGCATGCAGTCAATGTTCGCGGTGCTACAACCCATTTTCCCGAATCGTTCCGCGCGGCACGCTTGTCAGATGGCGGCGGCTTGCCATCGACGTTGTCCGATTGCGGTTGGTCTGCGGAGTCGATGGTGGAGGCCGGGGCCGTTGCGATTGGCGAGCTCGGTGGCGGGCAAACACTGGGCGGGGGCGGCCAGGATCTTGTTTACCTACCGGATGCGATCGAACGCTCCACGGGAATAAGAGTTTCACCGGTGCACGCACGAGAACTCAAGGAAGCCGCGCTCGGTCGCTTCATCGATCCAGACTTGTTCGAGACCGGCGCTTTTGCCTTCGCGGCACAGGAGGCAGGTCTCAGCGGTCGGATCAAACTGGCTGATCTTCGGGAGCTGGTGGTCACTACTGTCATGCCTTCGGTAGAACCGGCACGAAATGGTATCCGCGAAGGCGTTCTCGAAGCCGAGAGACTCGGAGTTCCGGCAATAGTGCACAGCGCTGCCGCGACACGGCAAATACTGCTGGACCTGATGAAAGAGACTCGGAACCGAAACGTGAGGGTGATCGCCGGTCACGCCAACCATGCTTCCTACACGCCGGACGAAGCTCTCGAGATGGCGCAGCGCGGTCGAGAGGCCGGCTGGCTGAACGAGGTATCCACTTTCGACCTCCTCTACCGACGCCAAGCGGTCAAGACGCGCGACCATTGGGACAGGTTGCTGACCGAACCCGGACTGGTTGACACCATGGCGACCGACTACGGATCAGAAGGTCGTCACGACGAGCTGATCGGCGCCATACAAGATGTCGTCAGTCACGGTTTCCGCACCTTGCCAGACGCAGTCGGCATGGCAACATCGGCGGCTGCAGAGGCGATCCCGGGGCTTGCGCCAAATCGGGGCCGGTTGGAGAGAGGCCGTATCGCCGACATCGTCGTCACCGACGCCGATGACTTGCGCGATGTGAAGTTCGTCTACATTGACGGGATCTGTGTCGTTCGCAACGGAGATATCACGGAGGGTGCACATCGATGACTTCAGAGTTGACGCCCGAAGAGCGTGCCGTGGTGGCGGAGTTGGTTGGCCAGGACATCCTCCAGCTGGACCTGGCTGCGCTTGAAAATTCGGTGTGCGACTTCCGCAGGGGGATGTTGGATCTCAGGGCGAGTTTTGGCGCCTTACAAGCCAGCTCGACCGCAAGGGATCGGAGTTCGCGCGATGAGTGAGATCTGGGAGTTGGGGATCTCCGACGTTGCCCGCGAATTACGCGCTCGATCTCTCAGTGCGCTCGAAGTCGTCAATTCGCTGCTTGATCGTCTGGACATGTCCGAGGACTTTGCTCGGGCCTGGGCATTCATTGATGCGGAGGGCGCTCGCTCGCAAGCCAGGGCGGCCGACAAGATCGCGGCAGCGGGGTCGCCGTTGGGCGTGCTGCACGGAATACCGATAGGCATCAAAGACGTGATCGACGTAGCAGGCATGCCAACCGGTGGAGGCTCGGCATCGCTACGCGGCCGGCCGAATGCCCTGGCGGATGCTGGCGTTGTCCGTGCACTGCGCTCGTGCGGAGCAGTGATGTTGGGCAAGACCGTCACTCATGAGTTTGCGTTTGGTCAGGGAACGCCGCCGTCGCGTAATCCCTGGGATCCATCCCGTTACGCGGGTGGATCCAGTGTCGGGTCCGGAGTCGCGGTGGCTGTCGGCAGCGCATTGGGGACAATCGGGACCGACACCGGTGGGTCGGTACGGAATCCAGCGTCGGTCAATGGGCTCGTCGGCTTGAAACCGAGCGCGGGCCTCATCGACGGTTCCGGCGTGCTGAACGTGAGTCGCACCCTCGATCAGGTGGGTGCGATTGCCCGGAATGTTGAGGATTGTTCGCTGCTATTTCAAGGAATGGTCGCGCAGTGCCATGCGAAGGATGTCCGAGAAGGAGCCCATCGAAACCTTTCAGGCAAGGAAAGCCGTTCTCCGCGCGTTGCGGTGGATCGGTCCTCGTGGGCGGAATGGGGCGTGACCGTCGGCGTGCAAGAGGCCGTCGACGACGCGATCTCGACGCTCGGCGATTTGGGCATCGAGATTGTTGAGATGTCATTCCCGAACATGTCGATGGCCCTGCCGGCAAGTTTGGCAATCGCGTTGTCCGAGGCCACTGAATACCACCGCCACCGCTTGAGGCACCACGCTCCAGACTACCTCGCCGAGACGCGGGTAATGCTTGAGACCGGCGCGTTGGTGAGCGCGGCAGATGTCACCTTCGCTCACGAAGTGCGAGCATCGCTTCGGTCGTCACTGCACAGGGCAATGGAAGAGTCGGGGCTTACCGCAGTGGTGTCCCCGACACTTCCAGCTATCGCACCCCTCGTCGACGAGATGACGCATGAGTTGACAGCGAGCACGGGGGATCAGTCGCTGTCGAGCGCCGTTCGCATTTTGTCGCCTGCCAATATGACCGGAATGCCGGCTCTCAGTGTGCCCTGTGGTTTCGCATCGGGCCAGCCGGTTGGCCTGCATGTGATGGGGCCTCTGTTCAGCGACGCCATGCTGTTGGAGCTTGCAAGATCCTACGAAGACGCGACACTTTGGCACAGCTACGTGCCGGTACGAACTCTGCCCGCCCAATCGGAGAACCTGTAGGACCCGCTCCAGCCGCGCAGCCCGAGCGTTCTCCAGGAGAATTCCACGACGGTATTATGGCGTTACGTCGTCTATTCAGGCTGGCTCAGTTGTGTCTCGTACACTTGCCGATGCGCTGCGAGTGACACCCTGAGCATCGAATCAACATCGTTTATGACGTTGCCATGGGCAGGTGCGACGAATTGTGTCGGGTGTTCGGAAAGAAACTGTTCAATGTCGGAAAACGTGGATGTCACATCGACGAAACGGGTCCAGTACAGTGCTCGTCCGGTGCCATATGCCGCTTGCTCGACGGTCGGAGGAACCGACATCTCGTTCGACAGAAGCCTGCATTGGCCCGGGCGGTGAGCTGGCTCGTCAATCTCGAACGGTGGGTCGTCGATTGCGTCGTGGATATACGAGAAGCCGTCTGAAACGAACAGGGCCTGCGCCCGTCGATCGTACGCCCAGAGCGTATTGGGTAGATCGCGTATATATGCCGGCACCGCGCACAGCTGGTGGTCGCCCAGATCCAGGACATCCCCGGCCACCATGGGCTGAAGGCGGTCCGAAATCTCGGGAAAGTGCACGCCATAGTCGCGTGTATCGCCGACCACCACCGCTCCGGGATACATCTCAAGCAGTGAGAGAAGGTTGCCGGCATGCGGTAACTCGGGGTGGGTAGGAAAGACATAGTCGAGTTTTCGATCACCCAGCAGGCCCCGTAACTCGACACTGATCATCGGCCAGTGCCGAGGATCGCCGGTGTCGACAAGGATCGTGCGTTCAGAACCCATGACAAGGTACGTGGAGACATGGTAGTGAATCGGAGTGGGCGTGCTTGGCCCGAGTATCTCCATGCAGCCGCCCAGCCAGTAGACGCCATCGGTGACTTCCCGGGCTTCCATTCCCTCAAGAGTGGTAGTGGTCATTGGGGAAACCGTTCCAGCGCGTCCATCATCAACCGGTGCTGCAAAGCGACCACCTTCTTGCCTGTGAAAACCCTGCCATGGGTGGGTGCGAGCGATCGGATTCGCCGCTCGCCAAAGATCTCGATCAGATCCTGGACGACCCGGGAAGCATCGGTGAGTGTCAGCCAGGAGAATTTCGCCAGAACCTGGTCGAGAACGCAACGTGGGTCGACGGAATCGTCCTCATCCGTAACAAAGTATTCATCCCGGTCAGGAACGCTACGAGCGTGGGCAAACGAGTCCGACGTGAACAACACCTGCGACACGGGGTCGTAGGGCCATAACGTAGGCAGCAGGCGCAGCCGAGGCGCGAACAGTTCGAGAGCGATGCCGGCGACGGGTTCAAGAGCGAGCGGACTTCGTTCTTTCACCGAAATGCGACGGACTTGAGCCGCCGCCCGCGGGACCGTGATCCCCCCGGTGAAGTAGATAGCTTCGACAGGGAACCTTGCCTCTATGGCCGGTATGTTGAGGCAGCAATCCATCTCGGTGCGCGTGAGCACGATGAAGAACGGCAGGTCGCGATCCAGCAACGGCTCAAGCTGATCAAGGATTCTCGGCAGGTGGAGGCGAACACCCGCATCGATGAGAACTGAGCCATGTTCGTTCTTGATCAGATAGCAGTTCAGCGGTTGACTGCCTCGTACGGAGCTTGGTGCCCAACTGACATTGCCATCGAGTGCGATCGTGCCGCCGAGCCTATGCACCCTCCCTCCGGCAAAACCCTCCGGCACGGCACCTAATGTTGTAACCACAGCCGCGACCACCTCACCACCATCCCGCGCGGGAAGGTCCAGCTGCACTCCTCGCAGCGAGGACAGTCCTTCACATCGGCAAGATGGGCTGTCATGAATTTCGTCATTCTCTGGTTTTCGGGGGTCATTCATCAGGGATGAATGACCACCCGCTTGCCGCACTCATCCCCACGACGAGATCGACTGGCAGGTCCGTGTCGTTGGTGATTCCATGCCTTACGTAGCGAGGAATATATATTGCGTCCTGTGGCTTGGCTCGGAAGCTACGATCACCCAGGTGGATCAGTGGTTGTCCCGAGATGACCACGTAGAACTCTGAGACATCGGGGTGGTGATGCCGGATATGATGTTGACCCGGCAAAATACGTCCCCAGCTGACGTTGAGGTCGTCGGAGCCGCACAAGTCTGGCGTAATCAAAGGGCACACAAGCCCTTCATCGCGTTGCCCACGCTGGCCAACTTTGTCCAGCTCGGAGAATCCCACCTCTGCAACATTGTGCACGAGCTTCTCGGTATCCGAGTTGTGGTCGTTAGGCATTCGTTGCACTATCCCACGCTCGTGACTGTCTCGTACATGTCTTGCTGTCGCGGAGCATGATCAATCCACCGTTGAGCGATCTGGGCACGCGTAGCGAACCAGACACCCTCCTGGGCGAGCGCGTACTCGATGAAACGTCGAAGCGCTATGGCAACGCCAGGGCGGCCGCCAATGCGCGTGTGGATGCCCACGGACATCATCTTTGGAACCGTCTCGCCTTCAATCATGAGCATGTCCAGGCTGTCCTTGAGAACGGTCAGAAAGTCCTCTGCCGTAGCCAAACTCCCGGATCCCCAGAACCGCCCATCGTTGGTGTCTCCCGCATACGGAACAATCAGATGCCGTTTCCCGCCGGCCGGAACAAAATAAGGCAGGTCGTCGCTGTAGGAGTTGGAGTCGTACAGAAAGCCTTCATTGACGAGGATCTCACGAGTGCGTTCGGTGATGCCATCGCGCAGGTAGAAACCGACTGGGCGAACACCGGTGGTGTTCTCAATCGATGCAATGCACCTGCGGATATCCGCGAGCTCTTCATCGAAGTCCATCCCGATTGTGCCACGCCATCGATATCCGTGGCACGCGACTTCGTGCCCATCTCTCGTCATCGCCTTCGCAGCTTCCGGATTGCGTTCGAGTGCTAGGCCACATCCGAAAACGGTCGATCGTATGTCAAACTCTCTGAGAATATTGAGCAGTCGCCAGACACCGGCCCGGCTGCCGTACTCGAAGAAGGACTCCTTCATCATGCTACGGCGCTCGGGTGGGCTGGACCAGCCGCCGAAGACGGCGATGTCCTCGTCGGAATCGTCCCCCAACGCTATCGAGCTCTCGGCGCCTTCTTCGTAATTCAGGGCAATCGACACCGCAACCTTCGCACCCCCCGGCCACTGAACGACCGGTGGTGTCTCCCCGTAGCCGATTAGATCCCGCTCAGCCATGATGGGGTAGCACCCCCTGCGCTGCTGCTTGTTCCCAAACCGCGACCGCTTCGTCGAGCTTGCACATGTCGTGTCGGGCGCGCATGACAGTCATGGCCGCGTCATGTATTGCAACGTCGTATGCCCCGACTGCGTCCTCAATGAGCACCGCGTAGAAATCATTGTGCGTGGCGTCACGTAGAGTCGCTTCCACGCAACCACCTGTCGAAATGCCAACGATTGCCACCGACTCGATTCCCTGGCTTCGCAGGAGGAGCGCTAGATCGGTTCCGACAAAAGCGCTGGGTCGACGTTTGGTGATAATCCGTTCACCAACGTTGGGAGTGCACTCGACGCAAAAATCGGTTGCAGGGTCGCCAGCAAGGCTTAGTCGACCCAAATCAATATCACGCCCATTGCCGATCCGATACAACGCACGAAGCCATGCGGGGGGAGAGCTCTGCGCATCTGGAAGGTTTTCAACCCGCACGTGGAAGATCGTCACTCCGCTCTCCCTTGCCGCGTTGATTGCTCGTTCACAACTGCTCACGACTTGGGGCATCATCGAAAGATCGTGCCCTTCGCCAATGGTGCCGCCCCTTGAGACTGCTCCCTGTTGCATGTCAATGACGACGAGTGCAGTCGTTGCCGGATCGAGCAACTCTTCCAACGTGTCACGAACGGGTTTACCGCATATTTCGATCATTTCGTCCCTCTGAGTAGTCCACACAAGGATTCCAGCGCGTTGATCTGTGACAGAGTCCGGCTGGAATTGGAATCCGTCAGCCTCGGAATGCGTGCTTGTGGCCGGCACGAACGATGGGAAGCACTTCGCTCAAATTGGTGATGACGTTCCCGTGAGTTGGGCAGACTATCTTCACCTCAAGCCTTTCGGCCACCTCAGCGACGCGCGCATAGAGCTCTTCCGCATCGTCGACAAATCTCGAGAAATACAGTGCGCTGCCGGTGAAGAACGCCGCATTCTCAACCGCAATGGGTTGACGAAGCTCGTCGGTCGTGAGGGCACATTCACCTGGCAGGTGGAAGGGGTCCTCATCATCAAGTTCCGGCCTGTGCATATAGCAGAATCCATCAGCGGTGAAGAGTGCACGCGCCTTCGGGGCGTATCCCCACTGCGTATTCGGCAAGTCACGGATCATGGCCTCCAGGACTACGAATTCGTATCCGCCTCCGAGGTCGATGCGGTCGCCTTCCTTGGTCCCATCGAGGCTGTCAATGACCTCCGGGTAGAAGAGGTGGTAATCACGTATGTCACCGATCACCTTCAACTGTGGGTATTTGGCGACAAGACGCGGCAGGTTTCCGGTGTGCGGGAGTTCGGGATGCGTCGCAAAAAGGTACGTCAACGGCTGGCCGTCAAGAACTTTGTCGAGTACCTGCTCAATGGCGTCCCAACTGGACGGTGCACCGGTATCGACAAGCAAACTTGCCTCGGTGCCTTGAACAAGATATGCGGAGTTGTGCCCGTGGATGAGACGACCATCAATTTCGAAAGGTAGGCATGCGCCGATCCACGTGACGCCGTCGCCTACTACCCGGGGCAGGTCTCGACTCAGTTGACGCGACATCGCCTCGACGTCGACATTCGCGATCGATTGCCCTTTGTTCTTGCCAGATGGCATTTGATCAGCCATTATTTGTTCACCTTCCCCAGGGCATCGAGCATCAGCTGCAGATGTCGCTTGACCACTGTTCGTCCCTGCAATACGCATCCTCTGGTGGGTGCGATGATCTCTGGTTGGAGTGCTGCAAATCGATCAGCCAACCATTCCCGAAGCGGATTGGTGCTCGCCTTACGAAGCCACTCGTACTTCGCCAACAGGTGACCGACCACATCATCGACAGTTGTGCGATCTTCTGTAGTCGAATCGATCACGCGAGAGCTCGTAGCGTCCGAGAGCACGCCGTGGGTGAAGACGTCGGAAGTGAAGACTGCACCAGTTGTAGCGTCCCAACCCCAAAATGTCGGCAAAAGCCGAAACAGCGGTGACTCGATTTCAAATGTTCGAGCTGGACCGACTTGAATCGTTGGTGTCCTCGGCATCGCATCCCCGCCTTCGGACCGCACATCGATCTGTTGGCGCCGACCTTTGTGCCGCAGACGATTCACCTCGTCGAAAGCGTCAAATGGGTTTACGACTCCACCGGTGAAGAGCTGCGAGATATCGAACTCCTCCGAGATCGGTTCGAGATTCGAGACGCAGTCCATCTCTCCTCGCGTGAAGAAGATGGAGAGAGAGCCGTTCTCGCCCAGCGCATCGGTCAGACCGTCAAGTACGAGGTCGCGATGAATTGCCAGCCCTGAATCGACAAGCAGTGCACCTGACGGCTCCGTGAGCAGATAACAGTTTGAGGGCTGCCATCCCTTTGCTGTTGATGGGACCCAGCTCACCCGTTCATCGAGTGGGATCATCCCCCCCAGCACCGCGAGTCTGTCCTTCACAAGTGTTGTCATCATAGCTTCATTATCCTGAACCCTCCGTCAATATGTCAAGCATCCGACGTGCCTCAGATGGTTTGAGCGTGTGGGTTGTAGTGGTGCCTCAGATAGTTTGAGCGCGTAGCCCCGGGTTTCGGGGAGGCTTGCCTGATGTGGAAGGCAAGATTCCGATGGCCGCGCGC
>SCRE01000024.1 GCA_004297935.1 Microbacteriaceae bacterium
CCCTCGTCGCACCTCCTGGTCCTTCTCGACATACTTGACGCCCTCCTGCTTCGTCAAGGCCGTCTCCCACGCTGTGAGGCCTTTGTCGTGCGACGAGGGGATCGAGAAGAGGACGCCTTTGTAGACCTGCGGCGCACAGGAACAGGTCAGCTACTCCCGCATCCCTCGATCTCCTGTCAACGCACGCCGCGCACGCGCAACCGCGAGAGTGAGGCTCGCGACGGGAGGAGGAAAAAGCGGAAGGAGCGGAGCGCACGCGGTAGTTGTACTCCTGCTTCACAACCGCCCCCATCCGCAGCAACGCATCGAGAATCTTGTCCTTGGCGACGTTGGTGATTGATCGGTCGAGCGTGACGAGCTGTACAAGATGAGGCAAAGTCAGCCAGCGTTCGAGGCGAGTTGAAGACCGCTGAGGTGTCAAGCCGCCCGGATCCAGCCGCTCCCCTTGCGTCCAGCTCATCCTTGTCCCACAGGCCTGCCTCGCAACATCGAAACACGGGAAGTGCAGGCTCCGCGCGAGGGAGACGAGAGCGGTTCCCATGACCCGATGCGGTGTCCTCCGCCTGCGATGGCCCCGCTGCGCGCCAAGCGATGCACGCAGCAGCCTGTCGACGCCTGTGCCGGAGCCCAAGCTCTCCAAGCAGTCTCGAGACCGCGCAACACCCCCGGCTCCACATTCCCGCGACCTCGAACGCCTCGACAGCAGCTGCAACACGACGAGCAAGCCCGAGAGAGCGACACGCACGTAGTTGACCGTGTTGCCATCCGCTCCGTCCGCCTTCTTCGCGCCGCCTGCGTCCCTGCGCTCGTCGGCGGGTCTGCCGAAAGCGACTGCTCGACGCGGAGCTTGAGCGAGTGCGGGCGAGTCTTTGAGAGCCGGAGCGGGTTCAGCGAGTGCAAGTGTGCACAGCAGAGCACACAGCGCGGCAAGGAGAGCGAGAATGCGCATTGTCGCCGTTGTGGTCGAGCGAGAGTGAGCGGAATGGGTTGGTCCAGTGTCACTCGTCGTCCTGCGCTCTGATGACGAGCTACACACTCAGACACACCCACACCGACGCTCTGCACACGTGCTACACGGCCGCCACCGCTCCCACTCCGCTGTGGTCTGTCCTTCTCCTCCTCGGCTCGCTCGCGCTGACAATGGTCGCTGTTGAGACTGTGCGTACGCTGCTTCGTGCGGACGCTCGCTGAACTTGTACGAGTTGTTTTGCTGACACCGGCACCCCTTCCAGCGGCGAGGGACGACAGCCGCTCTCCTAGTCCTGGTCTCTCTCGCTTTCTGCGTTCGCTCAGCTCGTGAGGGTGAGCATCTTTCACCTTCGCCCTGTACTCTTGCACTTCCGTTCGCGCTTTGGCCTCCAAGCTTGATCCCCCTCGGCTCTGACTTGCTTGAATCCGCTCGACTGCCCGATCGCCTTGTCTGCCACCTCGCACTTATCCTAACGCGAAGTTACTCACTGACACCCTGCCCCACGCAGAGACGCTCGAGCTCTTCCCCTCCCTTGGGCTCCAGCTCGCCTCGCGCACGGTCTACCACTTCACCTTCCCCTTCACTTCCGCAAGTCCTCCCGCTTTCCGCTCCTCTCGCCATACACGTCTGGTCCCGCTCGAACGTATCGACAAGGTCATCATCAACGAAGGACTGCAAGGCGCGGGTGGCAGACATTACTTGGCTGTCGTGGAGAGGGCAAGCGTAGGAGCGGAAGGAGGA
>SCRE01000005.1 GCA_004297935.1 Microbacteriaceae bacterium
CGGGTGCGTAACGATTGGCAGTTCTACCGGGACCGCCGGCCGGACTCGTACACGTCGATTCCGAAGCCGTAACAGACGGTGATCGAGTAGCGAGGAACGAGCGTATCGAGATCAGAAGATCACGAGCACGCACATCGGGGTCTCGATACGCGTGCTCGTACCTCGCACGCTACCCGACCACCGGGCAGGGACCGGGCAGGGACCGGGCAGGGACCGGGCAGGGACAATGACCACCGGGCAAGGACACACTAGGGGATGACATGAAGACACTGATCAAGAACGGGACGGTCGTGAACGCGACCGGAACGGCATCCGCGGATGTGTTGATCGACGGCGACACGATCGCCGCAGTGCTGGCGCCGGGGTCGACACTGCTCGGCTTCGACATCGAGCACAACGTGGACACGGTGATCGATGCGGCCGGCAAATACGTGATCCCGGGCGGGATCGATGCGCACACGCACATGGAGATGCCGTTCGGCGGCACGCAGGCCTCAGACACGTTCGAGACCGGCACGCGTGCCGCGGCCTGGGGTGGAACGACCAGCATCGTCGACTTCATCGTGCAGTATCCCGACCAGAACGTGGTCGATCAGTATCACCTGTGGCACGAGAAGGCCGCAGGCAACTGCGCGATCGACTACGGCTTTCACCAGATCCTCTCCGACGTGCAGGACTCCTCGCTCACCGCGATGGACGAGCTCGTCGCAGAAGGCGTCACCAGCTTCAAGCTGTTCATGGCATACAAGGGCGTGTTCCTGTCCGACGACGGGCAGATCCTGCGCGCATTCCAGAAGGGCGCCGACAACGGCGCGATGATGATGATGCACGCCGAGAACGGCGCAATCATCGACGTGCTCGTCAAGCAGGCGCTCGAAGCGGGCAATACCTCGCCGTATTTCCACGGGACCACGCGGCCGTGGCAGGCCGAAGAAGAGGCCACGCACCGCGCGATCATGATCGCCGACATCACCGGCGCGCCGCTATACGTCGTGCACGTGTCCGCGAAGCAGGCTGTCGAGCAGATCGCCGCCGCCCGGGACCGCGGCATGAACGTGTTCGGCGAGACCTGCCCGCAATACCTGTACCTGTCGCTCGAGGAGCAGCTGGGCGCATCGAGTCAGGAATGGGGGAGCTTCGAGGGCGCCAAATGGGTGTGCTCGACCCCGTTGCGCTCCCGTGAGGAGGGCCACCAGCATCACATGTGGCATGCTCTGCGCAGCAACGACCTGCAGATGGTGTCCACCGATCACTGCCCGTTCTGCATGAAGGGGCAGAAGGACATGGGCCTCGGCGACTTCTCGAAGATTCCGAACGGCATCGGCTCGGTCGAACACCGCATGGATCTGCTCTATCAGGGCGTCGTCGAGGGCAACATCTCGCTGCCGCGCTGGGTCGAGGTCACCTCGACGACGCCGGCACGCATGTTCGGCATGTACGGCAAGAAGGGTGTGATCCAGCCCGGGGCAGACGGCGACGTCGTGATTTACAACCCTAATGGCCATACGTCGATCGGACTCGCCGTCGACGGCAACGGCGAGCCGACAGGCCGTACCCATCACATGAACATGGACTACAGCGCGTGGGAGGGCTTCGAGATCGACGGTCACGTCGACACGGTGCTCTCGCGCGGCCGCGTCATCGTCGACGACAACCAGTATCTCGGCCACGCGGGCGACGGCGCCTTCATCAAGCGCGGCCTGACCCAATACCTGACCTAGACCCCGCTGATCGAGTAGCAGCGGTCGCCAGCCCGTTGCAGAGGAGGGATCGAGCGCAGCGAGATTCAAGCAGAACAACGAAGGAGCACGCGTATCGGGATACCCGCCCTTCGACAAGCTCAGGGACCGAGGCCCGCCAGGTCTCGATACGCTCGCTGGCGCTCGCTACTCGACCAACGAGAGGATACGCTCGCCGGCGCTCGTTACTCGCGTTACTCGACCAACAAGAGGAAGTGAAAGATGGATTTCGGAGTCGTACTTCAGACCAACCCGCCGGCCGCGCGCACGGTGTATCTCGCGAAGCTCGCCGAGCAATACGGGTTCACGAACGCGTGGACGTTCGACTCCCATCTGCTCTGGCAGGAGCCGTACGTGATCTACAGCCGGATTCTCGCAGAGACCGACCGGATCATCGTCGGACCCATGGTCACCAACCCGGCGACGCGCGACTGGACGGTCACGGCATCCACCTATGCGACGCTGAACGAGATGTACGGCAATCGCACGGTCTGCGGAATCGGCCGTGGCGACTCGGCCGTGCGTGTCACCAACGGCGCACCGACGACGCTGAAGACACTGCGTGAGTCGATCCACGTGATCCGCGAACTGGCGAACTCCCGTTCGGTCGAATACAACGGCGCGACCCTGCAGTTTCCGTGGAGTCGCGGCTCGTCGCTGGAAATGTGGGTTGCGGCCTACGGGCCGCTGGCGCTCAAGCTGGCCGGTGAGGTCGGCGACGGCTTCATCCTGCAGTTGGCGGATGTCGACATCGCCGCGTGGATGATCCAGACCGTGCGGGATGCCGCGTCCAATGCCGGTCGCGACCCGCTGTCGGTGAAGTTCTGCGTCGCCGCACCGATGTACATCGGTGACGCCAGGGAAGAATCCCGGGCGCACATGCGCGACGAGTGCCGCTGGTTCGGCGGCATGGTCGGCAACCACGTCGCCGACATCGTGGCGAAGTACGGAACGGGCGGCGCGGTTCCGCAAGCGCTGACCGACTACATCGCCGGCCGTGAGGGCTACGACTACAACGAGCACGGTCGTGCGGGCAACACGCACACCCAGTTCGTGCCGGATGAGATCGTCGATCGCTTCTGCGTGCTCGGCACCGCGGATGACCACATCGAGAAACTGACGCGGTTGAAAGAACTCGGCGTGCATCAGTTCGCCGGTTACCTTCAGCACGACAACAAGGAAGAGACGCTACGGGTCTACGGCGAGACCGTCATCCCGGCGCTCTCCGAGCATCTCGTGGCAAAGTCATGATCGACGGCGACATCCGCGGCACCACCCACGACGACGCAAGGGAGCAGTCATGAACGACCTCGATCCGGCAGACGGCATACGTGCCCACGATCTGGACATCGCCCACGTCTTCCACTCCTGGTCGGCTCAGGCGGACCGTAACCCGCTGGTGATCGCGGGCGGCCGCGGATGCCGGGCGTGGGACTTCGATGGAAGGCAGTACCTCGACTTCTCGAGTCAGCTGGTGAACCTGAATATCGGGCACCAGCATCCGGCGGTCATCGAAGGCATCAAGCGCCAGGCCGAGCAACTGGCCACGATCGCCCCGGCCACCGCGAACCTGTCGCGCGGCGAGGCAGCGGCGCGCATCGTCGAGCACGCGCCGGACGGGTTCAACAAGGTCTTCTTCACCAACGGCGGTGCGGATGCCAACGAGAACGCGATCAGGATGGCGCGCCTGCACACCGGGCGCGACACCATCTTGTCCAGCTACCGGTCGTATCACGGCAACACCGGTGCGGCGATCGTCGCGACGGGAGATTGGCGCCGCGTGCAGAACCAGTATGCGCGCGGGCACGCGCACTTCTTCGGGCCGTACCTGTACCGCAGCGAGTTCTGGGCGACCACGCCCGAGCAGGAGTGCGAGCGGGCGCTGCACCACCTGGAGCGCGTGATCCAGTCCGAGGGACCGTCGTCGATCGCCGGCATCCTGCTCGAGTCGATCCCGGGCACGGCGGGCATCCTCGTGCCGCCGGTCGGTTACCTGGCCGGCGTGCGCGCGTTGGCCGACCGGTACGACCTCGTGTTGATCCTCGACGAGGTGATGGCCGGCTTCGGCCGATCCGGCCGCTGGTTCAGCTTCCAGGGCTACGACGTCACCCCCGACCTGATCACCTTCGCCAAGGGGGTGAACTCGGGCTATGTCCCGGTCGGCGGCGTCATCGTCTCGGATGCGATCGCTCACGACTTCGACGCGGCCGTCTTCCCGGGCGGGCTCACCTACAGTGGGCATCCACTGGCGATGGGATCGATCATGGCGACCTTGGACGCCATGAAGGCGGAGGGCATCGTCGAGAACGCGGCCCGCGTCGGCACCGAGGCGATCGGGCCCGGACTCGCCGAACTGGCCGCGAAGCATCCGTCGATCGGCGAGGTGCGCGGCGAGGGTGTGTTCTGGGCGGTCGAACTGGTGGCCGATCGTGACACGCGTGAGCCGCTGCCCGCCACGACAATGGGCGCACTGAAGGCAGGGCTGCTCGAGCGCGGACTGCTGCCGTTCGTGCAGGACAACCGCGTGCATGTCGTGCCGCCGTGCATCGTCACCGACGACGAGGTCGCGGAGGCGATGGCGATCTACGACGACGCCCTGACGTCGATCGAATCCTGAACAGGCGAATCGCGGCCACGCGAATCGCACGTCGCGCGAATCGAACATCTAACGAAGGAGCCTCTCATGACCGACTTCATCAACCACTGGATCGACGGTACGGCCGTTGAGGGCGAATCGACCCGCACCGCACCCGTCTACGACCCGGCGAAGGGCGTCGCCGCCAAGCAGGTGCGCCTGGGCAGTGCGGCGGATGTCGACACCGCGGTCGCCGCCGCGCGCGCGGCTTTTCCGGCGTGGAGCGACACCTCCTGGGCGAAACGCCTGCAGGTGATGTTCAATTTTCGCGAACTGCTGAACGCGCGACGTCAGGAGCTCGCGGAGATCCTCACCTCCGAGCACGGCAAGGTGCTCTCCGACGCGTTCGGCGAGATCACCCGTGGGCTCGAGGTCGTCGAGTTCGCGCTCGGCCTTCCGCATCTGGCCAAGGGCGACTACACCGAGAACGCGTCGACCGGTGTCGACGTCTACTCGACACGGCAGCCGCTCGGCGTGGTCGGGATCATCACTCCGTTCAACTTTCCGGCGATGGTGCCGATGTGGTTCTTCCCCGTAGCGATCGCCGCGGGCAACACCGTCGTGTTGAAGCCGAGCGAGAAGGATCCGTCGTCATCGGTGTGGCTGGCCCGTCTCATGCAAGAGGCGGGGCTGCCGGACGGTGTCTTGAACGTGGTGCACGGAGACAAGGAGTCCGTCGACGCTTTGCTTTCGCATCCGGATGTGGCTTCCATCTCGTTCGTCGGCTCGACCCCGATCGCGAAATACATCTACGAGACGGCATCGAAGAACGGCAAGCGCGTGCAGGCGCTCGGAGGTGCGAAGAACCACATGCTGGTGCTGCCGGATGCCGACCTCGACGTCACGGCCGACGCTGCCGTCAACGCGGGCTTCGGCTCCGCGGGCGAGCGCTGCATGGCCATCAGCGTGCTGCTGGTCGTCGACTCGGTCGCCGATGAGCTGATCGCGAAGATCACCGGACGGATGGCGGGGCTGAAGACCGGCGACGGTCGCCGCGGCTGCGACATGGGACCGTTGATCACCGGAGCGCATCGCGACAAGGTCGCCTCGTACATCGACCTCGCGACCGAGGACGGCGCATCCGTGGTGGTGGACGGCCGCGACGTCGAAGCGGACGGCGACGCGGACGGTTTCTGGCTGGGTCCGACGCTGATCGACCGGGTGCCGGTCAGCTCGAGGGTGTACACGGACGAGATCTTCGGCCCGGTGCTCTCGATCGTGCGGGTCTCCGGGTACGAAGAGGGCCTGAACATCATCAACAACGTGCGCTACGGCAACGGGACGGCGATCTTCACGAACGATGGAGGGGCCGCGCGGCGGTTCCAACGCGAGGTGCAGGTGGGCATGATCGGCATCAACGTGCCTATTCCTGTGCCGGTGGCCTATTACTCGTTCGGCGGCTGGAACGACTCGATGTTCGGCGACATCACCGCGTACGGTGCGGATGGTGTTCGCTTCTTCACCCGCGCGAAGGCCGTCACCAGTCGCTGGCTCGACCCGAGCCACGGTGGCATCAACCTCGGCTTCCCGCAGAACACCTGATCCGCGCGACGGCCGAGCGTGAGCGGGCCGAAGCAGGAGTCTGCCGGCCGGCGGACAGTAAGGTGGTTTCCGTGACGGACTCGCGACAGCAGCTCATCGACTACATCTCGGCGGAGGCGGTGTTCCACGGAGACTTCACCCTCACCAGCGGTGCCAAGGCGAGCTACTACGTCGACCTGCGCAAGGTCAGCCTCGACCACCGAGTGGCTCCGCTGATCGGGCAGGTCATGATCGACCTGATTTCCGATGTTCCGGATGTCTTCGCGGTCGGTGGCATGACGATGGGGGCCGATCCGATCGCTTCCGCCGTGCTGCACCAAGGTGCAGCCCGTGGACTCGCATACAACGCGTTCGTCGTGCGCAAGGAGCCGAAGGACCACGGCCGCGGTCGGCAGGTCGAAGGCCCCGACCTCGAGGGCAAGCGTGTGATCGTGCTGGAAGACACGTCGACGACGGGAGGCTCGCCGCTGCAAGCCATCGAAGCACTCAAGAAGGTCGACGCCGTCATCGCCGGTGTGGCTGTCGTCGTCGATCGTGCGACCGGTGCGAAAGAGGTGATCGAGGCCGCCGGCTACCCCTACTACGCCGCGATCGGGCTCGCCGATCTGGGGCTCGCCTAGACCGTGGCCAACCACGACGGCGGGGACCCGGCAGATCAGACGGGCTCCAAAGATCACGCGGATGACGGCGTTGCGGATGCAATCGATGACGGCTCCGCGGATGTGCTCGGCGGCACAGATTGGCTCCTCGGTCAACTGAGGGGTGGCCGTATGACGGAGCCGCGCACCACGGAGTCTGCGGTCGTGCCTGAGTCGCCTGCCGCGCCTGAGTCGCCTGCCGCGCCTGGACCGCCTGCCGCGCTTGAGCCGCCCGCTCTGCTTGGACCGCCCGCGACCGCGCCTACGCGACCCGCGGATGCGCCGCCGAAGCTGCGGTGGTCCTGGGCGACGGAGTCGGTCGAGCCCATCCCACCTGTCGAGCCTGTCCCACCTGTCGAGCCTGTTGCATCACCCGAACCAGTCGTATCGCCCGAACCAGTCGTATCGCCCGAACTAGAGGCCGTTGCCGAGCCTGCGGCTCCCGTCGAACCACCGGGCTTCGCGATCGATCTACCGCCTCAGGCCGAGGCCGTCTCGCCGGCCATGCCTGTTGCGAGTACTCCGGGTGACGAGCCCGCGGGTTTCGTGTGGGATCTGACTCCGAACGACGAGGTCGATCCATTGGTCCATCCTCAGGCGCAGACGTCTTCGCAATCCAAAGCCGCGGCACAGCCGGAAACCGCTGCACTGTCGGAAACAGCGCCATTGCCCACCGACCCTCCGGCCACCCGCGCGGCACGACGCCGTGCGGACGCCGCCATGCCGGCCGAACAGCCCTTCGTGCCCTCTCCTGCTGTCGCCGCGCCGGTCAGTGCCATCCTGCCTGTCGCGCCGCCGGTCAGTGCCATCCCGCCTGTCGCCGCGCCGGTCAGTGCCATGCCGGCGGCCGCAGAGCAATCCGCGGCGACGAGTAGGTCCGCGCCTGCGGATCGTCCGCGGAGTCCGCGCGGGCGGCGCGACGCATCCGCTCATCGGTCGACGCGTGTGCTGGTCTGGGTGGCCGGCGCACTGGTGCTCGTGCTGGTGCTGATCGGACTGTTCGTGCTCGGCACCCGGCTGCCCATGATGCTGCAGAGCGCACCGATGCCGACTCAGAGTCCGACGAAGACGGCGACTGCGACCCCCACGCCGACTCCGACGGTGGTGGCGACCGGCCCGCAGAGCCCAGGAACACATCCCTGGGACATCCTGCGCGGCGGCGAGTGCCTGCAGCCGTTCAGCACACCGTGGTCGCTGACATTCACCGTCGTCGACTGTGCGACTCCGCATGCCGCACAACTCGTGTACGCGGGCGTCTTCTCCACGGATCCCGCCGCCGCGTACCCGGGCGCCGATCAGCTTGCCTCGCAACTCAACGTGTTGTGCAGCCGGCCCGGCATCCTGAATCTGGCGGCCGCGGCGGCGTTCACCGATGCGCAACTCCAGGCGGCGTATCCAGCCACGCAGGCGCAGTGGCGGAATGGTCAACGCTCCTACTTCTGCTTCGTCAATCGCTCCGGCGGCGAGCCGTTGACCGGGAGCATCGCCGGGCCGGGTCCGTCCTGAGTGGAACGGCCGCCGCTCCCGTCGTGCACGAAGTGGGGCGCGGCGATTACCGGTAGCGGCAATGGCTGCCTGCTGCCAAGAAAACTCGAGTCGATTAGTCCATTAGTCGACTAATGGACTAGAGTTGTGCTGTGTTCACCGAAGACAGCCCGCTCTTTCAGCAACTCGCCGATCGGATTGCTGACGACATCGCTGCCGGAACGTATCCGGAAGAGACCGCGGTCCCGTCCGCTACCGACTTCGCCGTGTTCTTCCACATGAACCCGGCGACCGTGAGCAAGGGCGTCAACCTGCTCGTCGATCTCGGCGTGCTGTACAAGAAACGAGGAATCGGCATGTTCGTCGCACCGGGCGCCCGGGACACCCTGCGCAGGCGCCGCTTGGACGAGTTTCAGGACAAATACCTCGAACCGCTGCTGACCGAAGCCCGGGTGATCGGCATCGACTCCGACACTCTGCGGCAGATGATCTCCGAGAAAGTGAAGGACCACGCATGACGAACGTCATCTCTGTGCAGTCCGCGACGCGCACGTTCGGACGCACGAAGGCCATCGACCGGCTGAGTTTCACGGTCGCCGAAGGTTCGATCCTCGGACTGCTGGGCCGCAACGGCGCCGGCAAGACGACGATCATGTCGATCATCGCCGGCCAGGACCGGCCGAGCTCCGGTCGAGTCGAGGTGCTCGGCGAAACACCGTTCGAGAACGCGTCCGTGCTCTCGCAGATCTCCTACGTGCGCGACAACCAGCGCTACCCGGACGACTACAAACTGCACCACGTGTTGCGCATCGCGCCGGACTTCGCGCCGAACTGGAACGCGGATGTCGCCGCTGAGCTGGCGACCCTCGCGTTCACCGTCAGCGGCACGGCGGATGCCGTCGGCCGGCTCGCTGCCGGAAGACCCGTGCTGCGCTCGCACGCGATCGGTGGATTGCGGTCGGTGACCGTGCGCGGTGCCCTGGACGACGTCGTGCGGGCGGATGCCCGGGCAACCGGCGTGCAGGTGTCTGCAGCCACACTGCCGGAGCTGGTCGCGGCCTTCGGGGAATACGACCCGGAGTCGGGCGAGGAGCCCGGTCTGCCGGGACCGACGGGGGTGGGCGCACCCGCACCCGGGAACGCGCCTGCCGGTGCGGACGCATCCGCTGGATTGGTGGCGGCGGACGAATCGACCGCGACGAAGAAGGGAGTGCGCTCATGAACACCGTCGTGTCATCGGTCAAGCTGCATCTGAACAAGCGCGAGAGCACACTGCTCGTGCCGCTGTACATCACGGCGCTGGTTGCCCTGGTCTCTGTGCTCATCTCGCTGATGTTCTTGCGTTCGGGCAGTGTTCCGGGCAGCGCGGTGTGGGTCGAGTCGTCTCGGTACAATCCCGGCCTGGTTTACGCTCTCGTCGGTTTTCTCGGTTACCTCGGCGTACAGTCGGTCGGAACCACCTTCCCGTTCGCGCTCACCCTGGGGGCGACGCGACGAGCACTTGCCAGCGGCACCCTGCTGTGGGCCGCCATCATGTCGGGATATCTCACGATCGTGTTCGGGGTGCTGACCATGATCGAGAAGGCGACGGGACACTGGTTCTCGAACTTCTACATCTTTGACGTGAACGTTCTGGGCGCCGGGGACCTGACCCGGCTGATCCCGATCGTCTTCCTCGGTACGCTGACGATACTCACGCTCGGTGGGGTCTTCGCCGCGGCGTGGGTGCGGTTCGGATCGCGCGGCCCCGTCACGCTTGCCGTGGCAGTGGTGCTCGTCATTCTCGTCGGGCTGATCATCGTTATTCCGTCGATGGCGGAGATCGTTGCGGCATTCCAGCTGTGGTGGCTGGCGATCGCGGCCGTCGTGATCGTTGCGCTGTCGGCAATGGGTTCCTGGCTGCTGCTGCGCTCTGCGATCGTGCCCTGAGCCTGCGCGCGGTCGTCGGTGAACCGGCGGGTCACGCCGCGTGACGCGCCACGCGCGCCGTCAGGCTGCTGCGCGCCGCCGGCCATTCGGCCGCGATGATCGAGAACACGACCGTGTCGCGCAGGGAGCCGTCCTTCCAGATCTGGTTGTTGCGCAGCACGCCGTCCTGCTTCGCGCCGAGCCGTGCGATCGCGGCCCGCGACTGCTGGTTGTGCCAGTGCGTGCGGAACTCGACCACATTGCATCCGAGGGTCTCGAATGCGCGCGTGAGCAATTGCAGCTTGGCGTCGGCATTGATTCCGGTGCCCTGAGCACTCGGCGCCAGCCACGTCGAGCCGATTTCCAGCCGGCGGTGTTCCACGGCGATGTTGAGATACGTCGTCAGGCCGCACACCGCGCCGGTGTCATTGCGACGGATCGACCAGGCGGCGATCTGCCCGGATGTCTGCGCCGCCAGCCTCCGCTCGACCTCGGCGGCGACCTGGGACGGTTCGGGGACGTGCGTGTACCAGGCCTTCCACAGTTCGCCGTCGCTGACAACGGCGATCAGGTCGTCGATGTGGTCGGCGCTGAGCTGCTCGAGAGTCGCGAGTCTGCCGTTGAGAGTGGGCGCCGTCGTGAAATCCATGGATCAAACGTAGGGCATCCGGGCCTGCGGCCTGCACAGGCGACTCGCCGGGTGCCAGCCGCACGGCTCGAGCGACGCCGCTCAGATCGCGTCGCTCTGCACCGGTTCGGGCGAGACCAGTTCATGCACGCCGGAGATGACCTCGTCCGGCCGAAACGGGTAGCGCTTGATTTCCGCCGCATCGCTGATGCCGGTGAGCACGAGGATCGTATGCAGTCCGGCCTCGATGCCCGCGACGATGTCGGTGTCCATCCGGTCGCCGATCATGCCGGTGTTCTCCGAGTGGGCGCCGATCTTGTTCATCGCGGAGCGGAACATCATCGGGTTGGGTTTGCCGACGACGTACGGCTCTCGGCCGGTGGCCTTCGTGATGAGTGCGGCGATCGCGCCGGTTGCCGGTAGAGGTCCGTCGGCGCTGGGCCCCGTCGCATCCGGGTTGGTGACGATGAAGCGGGCGCCGCTCACGATCAACCGGATGGCCTTGGTGATCGCCTCGAACGAGTAGTTGCGCGTTTCGCCCACCACGACATAGTCGGGGTCGGTCTCGGTCATGATGAAGCCGGCTTCGTGCAACGCTGTGGTGATGCCGGCCTCACCGATGACGAATGCGCTGCCGCCCGGCAGCTGCGACCTGCAGAACGCCGCGGTGGCCAGGGCGGAGGTCCAGATCGATTCCTCTGGAACCTCGAGACCGGATGCGCGCAGTCGCGCCGCGAGGTCGCGCGGTGTGAAGATCGAGTTGTTGGTCAGCACGAGGAATGGGGTCTCGGCGTCGCGCCATTGCTGAATCAGCTCGGCCGCCCCGGGCAGCGCGTCGTTCTCGTGGACGAGCACGCCGTCCATGTCGGTCAGCCAGCATTCGATCTCGTCGCGATTGCGCACGCGTACCTCCCCTTGGTGCTGCGTTCAGCGTAGCCGCAGCTCGCCGCATGGGGTGTTTTCCGGGTCACCAGGGGCCGTTCGATGGTCTCGACTACTCCTTCACAGGCAGGGTATTCGCAGAGTTCTGCAGCCAGGCCTCTACCGCGCGGGCGTTGCGTTGCGCGCGTCCTAGGCTTTCACGCGAGGCGATGAGACACTGAGGACGTGGTGGAGTTGAACGACGCGCAGACCTGGACGGTGATCGGCGTGCTCGCGGCCGGTTTCGTCGGGTTCATGTCGGTGATCGTCACCCTGCTCAATCGCACGCTGAGCGCTGAGTTGCGAGGCATCAGAACGGAACTGAGCGGTTTCCGTGCCGAAGTGGGTGTGCGGTTCGAAGGAATCGAACGCCGGATGGACGGGCTCGATAAGCGGATGGACCGGTTCGAGACCCGGATGGACCGGTTTGAGGCACGGATGGATCGGTTCGAGGCACGCATGGACGGGCTTGACAAGGATGTGCAGGCCATCACGGCGAAGGTGTTCGGCCACGACCGATAATCTAGAAGGGTGACCGACCCGACGCCGCCAGAGCACCCGACGGCGGAGTGGACGACGCACGGTGTCGGTCCCTGGCCGGGTGGCCGGGACGCGTGGCCGGCCGATCCGCACTACGACCTCGAGCTGCTGCAGCACGGTGACACCCGTAACGTCATCGATCGCTACCGGTATTGGAGCATGGAGGCGATCGTCGCCGATCTCGACACGACGCGGCATCCGTTCCACGTCGCCATCGAGAACTGGCAGCACGACATGAACATCGGCTCGATCGTGCGCAGCGCGAATGCGTTCGGCGCGGACACCGTTCACATCGTCGGCCGTCGACGCTGGAACAAGCGCGGTGCCATGGTGACCGACCGCTATCAGCATGTCATGCACCACGCGGATGTCGCCGATCTCGTCGCCTGGGCACGTCACGAAAACCTGCCGATCATTGCCATCGACAACGTTCCGGGCAGTGTGATCATCGAGACGTTCGAATTCCCGAAGGCGTGCGTGCTGGTCTTCGGGCAGGAGGGCCCCGGACTCTCGGCCGGGCTGTTGCAGGCCGCGGATGCCGTGGTCGAGATCAGCCAGTTCGGCTCGACGCGCTCGATCAACGCGTCCGCCGCGGCAGCCGTCGCGATGCACGTCTGGATCATGCAGCATTCCGGGCTGCGCTGAAAGATTGCGAAGCGGTGCAGCGCGTCACCGCCTCCACGTTATTCCGTCAGGTTGTCGCTGATCACGTCGAGAGCGAGCGCCTTGGCTCGCACGGCATCGGCGCCACGCCGATCGGTCAGTGCGGCGACCAGCCCCTCGACGAGTATCGCCTGCGGCAGGCGCGAGGCGAGCGTGATCTCGTCGCGGAAGGTCAGATCCGGCATGGTGACGACCAGACTGATCGCAGCGGCTTGGGTCAGCGGGCTGCGTGCGAACGCCGTCACCGCGATCACGGTGGCACCGGCCTGCGCCGCAGCCTCAGCGACCCGTAGTGTCGAGGTGCTCGCGCCGCTGCCGCTGATCACGAGTGCTGCGTCGGCGGGCGTGAGCAGCCGGGCGGCGATCTGCTGGCCGAACACGTCCATCGGCGCCTCGGCGGCCCGCCCCATGCTGGTGAATCGGGCGGCCGCATCCAGGGCGAGCGGAGCCGAGAGTCCGTTGCCGACGACGATGACGCGGCCGGCGGATGCCAGTGTCTCGACCGCCCGTTCGACTTCGGTCTCGTCCAGCAGCGCAAGCATCGATGTCACGCCTGCCGCGACATGCCGGAATGCATCGCCGACGATGCCGGCCGCCCCGGATGCCGCCGGCGCGGGCGACGCTTGATACCCGGCATCTCTGGCCAGCAGCACGCGCAGCTGTTGGTAGCCGGAGAAACCGAGACTCTGACAGGTGCGCACCACGGTCGCGCGTGACGCGCCGGCCAGTTCGGCCACTTGCCCAGAGCTGAGTTCAACGATTTCACCCGAGTGCTCCAGCAGCACGACGGCCACGGCCTGCTCCGTCGGCAGCAATGACGGCAGCAGCGATCGGATGGTCGCTATCACCTCTCCAGGCTTGGTCGGCGTCATCGCTGAGGTCCGGCTTCTCGGGCGATCCGTTGGATCGCCGCGGCATCCAGGTTGAACAGCTCCCTGCCGTCGTCGGGTCCGGGCGCCGATACGAAGGTCGCGCGCGGAGCGCCCGCGATGGGCACCTCGATCAGCGCGAACCCGGCGCCGACCGTCGCTCGCTCCGTCCCGGCGGGAGCGAGCGCATCCGTCGTGTTCGTGATGCCCGGAGCGACCACGACGGGGATGCCCGCAGCCGCAGTGGCGACGCTGTGGTGGTAGTGGCCAGAAAGGATCAACCGCACGTCGCTGCCGTTGTTGTTGACGACATGGTTGCCGTTGACGACACGGTCGCCGACGCTGCCGGCCGCGCCGGTACACACAGCGAGCAGCACGTTCGGATGCTGAAGCTCGAGCGCGACCAGCAGCGGGGTGCTGGCCGGTACGGGCGGGTGATGCACCACCAGAATCGTGCCGTTCTCGGCCGGTTCGGCAAGTAGTTTGCGCAGGCGGTCGAGTTGCACGGCGGTCACGTCACCATAGCCGTAGCCCGGAACCGAGCTGTCCAGGTGCACGATGCGGAAGCCGCGAACGGTCCTGACGCCCTCACGGTCGCCGAGCACCGCTTCGAAAGCGGCGGGCAGGTCGTGGTTGCCCATCGCATAGACCACCGCGGCGCCGCGTCTCGCCGCCCATGGCTCAATCGCCGCGCGCAGTGCCTGGTACGAGGCCGTGCTGCCGTCGTCGGACAGGTCGCCGGATGCGACGACGACGTCGATCGCGCCGAGTCCGGCCGCACGGTCGAGCACGCGTTGCAGTGCTGCTCGGGTGTCGACGACGCCGTAGTGCAATGAGCCGTCGCCGGACAGGTGGGTGTCCGAGAGATGCAGAATGCGCAGCGGGGGCGTGTCGGATGTCGTCACGCGCTCACCTTACCGGTCCGCGCGGTGCGGTTGATCGGGGTGCATGGTGCTCACAGCTCGCCCTCGTGTTCGCGGACGGTTGGCGACGATTCGGCGCGCGCTCGACGGGCGGAACGACGCTTCAGCGCTGACACGATCGGCAGTTCCCAACGGCCGGAGATGATGCGATTGCGCACCGTGCCGGAGAGCTGGTCGATCAGCATGGTGACGACGACGACAACGATCATCAGGATGCCGACGACGTCCCAGATTCTGAACTGGATGTTGTCCATCAGCATCTTGCCGATGCCGCCCGCACCGATCAATCCGAGAATCGCGGATGCGCGCACGCTGATCTCGAACCGGTACAGCCAGAACGCCAACACGTTCGGCTGCGCGCTCGGCCACACGCCCCAGCGCATGATCTGCGCCCGGGAGGCACCGCATGCCGTCGCGGCCTCGATCGCACCGCGGTCGACGGACTCGAAACTCTCGTACCCCCATTTGCCGAGCGTGCCGATCGAGCCGAGCGCGATCGCGAGCGCGCCGGTGAACGCGGTCAACCCGGTGACCGAGAGCATGAGTACGGCGATCACGACCTCGGGCACGGCACGGAAGATCGCGAAGACAACGCGTATCGGCAATCGCACGATGGCGGGCATGAGTCCGCGGGCCGCACACAGGCTCAGCGGGAATGAGATCAGTATGCCCAGCATGGTGCCGAACCAGGCCATGGCGACCGAGAGCATGGTTGCACCGAGTGCGTCAGGGAACTTCGCCCAGGCGGGCGGCAGGAACATCAGCCCGACATAGTGCACGAGTTTCTCGGGGAAGGTTAGCAGCGCATCCCACGAGATGTCCACACTCCAGAACGCCGCCAGCACGATCAGGGTGGCGAGCAGCCAGATCGCCTTGCGCAGGATCATGTGCGGTTTGGTCGGGTGGTCGAATTGAGGGGCGGCTCCGGGCCCCCCGCTCGCAGGCTCGCTGGCGGCAAGGGTCGCGGGATCGCTGCGCGATCCCCCAAGCTCCACCGCGCTCATCGCGTCAGCCTCTTTCGCGCATACGAACTGAGCAGTTCGAGCAGGATGATCAGCACCAGGATCTCGAGGATGATCGTGCTCAGGTAGTGGTACTGGTAGAAGGTCCGCACCTTGTCGATGAGCATGCCGAGCCCGCCGGCGCCGACGAGGCCGATCACGGTCGACGCGCGGATGTTCAACTCCAGCACATAGATGGCCTGCGAGATATAGCTCGGAGCGACCTCCGGCAGCATTGCCGTACGGTTCGCCTTCGTCCAGGTCGCGCCCGACGCCAGGGCCGCCTCCTGGCCGCCACGGTCAAGCCCATCCAGCGCCTCGGAGATCAGTTTGACCATGATGCCGAGATTGAACAACACGAGCGCCATGACGCCGGAGAGCGCACCCGTTCCGATGACGGTGACGAAGATGGCGGCGTAGAGCAGGTCCGGCACACTGCGCACGACGTTCATGATGAAGCGCACCACACCGAGTAATGCGCTGTTCGGGTTGGTCGCCCGTGACGCCCAGAACGAGATCGGCAGGGCGATGACGATGCTGACCGCCGTTCCGATGACCGCCATCTGCACCGTCTCGAGCAGCGCGGGCACGGTCTGGGGGAAGAACGAATAGTCCGGTTGCACCAGCTGGATCAGCGTGTTGCCGGCGTTCTGTGCGTTGCGCACGAGTGCGCCGAAGTCGACTCCGATGGCGGTCGAGGCCCACACGGTGATGCCGGCGAGAACCGTGATCGCCACGAGGAGCTTCGGCCACGTGCGCGGCTTCGTCGGGCGGTCCCCTCCGGTGGTCGAGTAGGCCGCCCGCGGCCGTATCGAGACCCCGCCATTCGGCGTGCCGGTCTCGATATGTGTGCTCGTTGATCTCGATACGCGCGCAAGCTTGCCGCTCGATTCACCGCCTCGCACACCGCTCGACCACCGGTTGCTCGACGCGGTCGTCACGGCGTCACCGCTGGTGAGTCCAGCACGTCCTCGGCGGTCAGCGAACGACCGTAGATCGCCTCGAAAACGTGCTCATCGGCATCCGCACCGGGGCCGTCGTAGACAACCTCACTGGCCCGCAGCCCGATCAGGCGCTGACCGTAGCGGCGTGCCAGGTCGAGGAAGTGCAGGTTGACGACTACGGTGATGCCGAGGTCGGCGTTGATGCGCTGCAGGTCGCGCATCACCACATGCGAGGTCGGCGGGTCCAGTGAGGCCGTCGGCTCGTCGGCCAAGATCACCTTCGGCTTCTGCGCGAGCGTGCGGGCGATGGCGACGCGCTGCTGCTGCCCGCCGGACAATTCGGATGCGCCCGTGTATGCCTTTGACACGATCTCGACGCGCTCGAGCGCCTGCATGGCCAGCTCGATGTCATCTTTCTTCCATGCGCCGATCAGCGTGCGCCAGGTCGGCGTGTCGTAGAGCCGGCCCATCAGCACGTTGTTGATGACCGTCGTGCGCTTGGCCAGGTTGAAGCTCTGAAAGATCATGCCGACCTCGCTGCGCAGCCGCCGCAGCTCCCGGCCCCGGATGCGCGAGAGCCGGTGATCGCCGACCGTGATCTCGCCGGAGGTGATGGGCACGAGCCCGTTGATCGTGCGCACGAGGGTGGACTTGCCGGCGCCGGAGAGGCCGACGACGGCCACCATCTCGCCCGGTTCGATGTTCAGGCTGATGTCGCTCAGCCCGGTGAATCCGTTCGGATACGTCACGCCGACATTCTCGAAGCGGATGCCCGCCCCGCTGTTCTTCCCGCTCATCTGTTCCTCGATTGGTCTCGCTCGGCTTGTGCAAAACGACGGACGTTTCCGCCGCCACGCCGGTGGGGGTGTCACCGCAATCGGCGTGGCGGCGAATTTCTCCGTCTTTTTCGTCGGGAGCGTCGGTGCGACTGGCTCGGGTGCGACTGGCTCGGGTGCGATCGGCCCGGGTGTGATCGGATCGGGTCAGCCCAGGCCGATCGATGCGGCCGCCGCCTGAGTCTTCTGCAGGCTTGCCGGATTCGCATTGACCAGACCGGTGATCTGGTAGATCGCCGTGAGTGTCTTGACGCCCTCATCGGTCGAAGCGTAGTCCTTCATCGCATCGGCGATCTTGGTCTGCCACTTCTTGCTCAGGTTCGCGCTGAGCGAGACGCCGTCGTTCGGGATCTCGTTGGTCAGTGCGAACACGACGACCTTGCTGCCGACATCCGGCGTGTCCGCCGCGACGACCTCGCGAGCGTCCCAATAGCTGGTGCCGACGGAGGCGTCGCCGTTGTAGACGGCGAGGACGCTCGCGTCATTGGCGGTGACTTGCACCACCTTGATGTCCTTGTCCACGTTGATGCCGACCTTCTTCATCGCGGCGACCGGGAAGATGTAGCCGGCGGGAGAGGCCGCCTGTAACAGCGAAACCGTCGCCCCCTTGATCTTGGAGATGCTGTCCAAGCCGGCAGGGCCTTGACCCGACTGCGTGCCATTGCAGTACAGCATGCCGTTCGCGCCCTTCACGGGCGTGTCGGAGCAGTACTTCGCCGGGTCGTTGGTGAAGAACTGAGCCGCATAGCTGGACTTGCCGTTGCGTTGCGTCTGCAGGGCAGGCACCGCGCCGTACTTGTCGCAGGCCTGACTCATCTGCAGACTCGGCAGCATGCCGATCTGTGCCTGGTCGCTGCCGATCGCCTCGACGGCGGCCTGGTAGTCCTGCGTGATGACGCCCTTCACCGGGATGCCGAGACGCTTGGTCAGCGCGTCCTCCAACGGCTTGACCGATTCGACGAGTTTGCTCGCGTCGCCGGACGGCACCAGCGCAAGCGTGAGCTGGGTCGGCGCGGGCGCTTTGTCGTTCGACTTGCCGGTGCACGGGCCCGCCGCCGCCCCATTCGACGAGGCGGGTCCGCTGGTGTCCTGCTGTTTCACACCGCATCCGCTGAGCGTGAGTGTGGTGACCAGTGCGAGGCCAAGCGCCGTCGCAATGGCGAACTTTTTCCGTTTCATAGCGTTCCTTTTCTGTGATGGTGGTGCGGTGTGGTCATGATGTGGATGATGTGGATGGTGCGGCTGGGGACAGTGTGCCGATGCCGATCGCGGTGCCGAGGCCGGCCGTCGCGTCGAGATCGATCGGACGCGCATCGACGAAGCCTTTCGGATCGGCGGCCCAGGCGCGGACATCCGGATACAGTGCCTCGAACGTGCGCGCGATCGCGTGTGCCGGGCCTGCCCGATGCGCGAAGCGGTCGATGAGTGCGGTCGCGCAACCGGCGCGAAGCGGTGCGGCCAGGTCGTTGCCCCAGATGTCACCGATGGTCAACACGGTCGACGGCGAACGGTCGCCGATCAGTTCGGGCAGCAGCGTGCTCCAGCCGCCGGGTTTGCCGGCATCCGTCACGACCCGATCGATGACCTCGTCGAGGCTGAGGGTGGTCAGCGTCTCGCGAACGCCGTCGTCCGGTGCGTTGGTGAGCAGCACGCGTTCGACGCGGCCACCGAGTTCGCTCAGCAGCCCGTGCAGTCCTGCCGGTGTCGAGACCGGGATGCTGCCGTCCGCGAGGGCGCGACGGCTGGTCAGATAGGCGCGCTGGAGCTGATCGGCGGTCAACCGGTCGGCGGCCAGGGCTGCAACCGCGGCATACCCGTCGATGTATGTGGGCGAGCCGGGTTCCCCGTCGAGGAACGCGCCGAGTCGGGCGCGGATGTCCGCGTCGAGTGCACCGGATGCGTCGCCGCCGCGATCGGCGATACTTGCGTCGTCGAGCAGGCCGGCGATGACCGCCTCCGCATAGGCCCAGACCGGCGCATCCCCGATGCAGACGGTTCCATCGAAATCGAGAACAAGCACGGGTCGGGCGGCATCGGCGACGGTCACACATGTAGCCTAACCGCAAATGGTCGAAATGTTCAGAAAAATCTTTTACATGAAACGATTGTTCATGCGTCGTCAGCATTCGTCCGTGCCCTCGTACGCAACGGACACTCCCGTTGTACGAGTCACGACTCAGTCATCCGGCGAGGAACGAGGGAGCGGCGCGCGATCATGACGAGGTCTCCGGCGGCGCCGTAGCCAGGGCCGGAGTCGTTCCAGACCGCGCGCATGGTGCGGCTCAGGGAGATGCCTGCTGTGGCGACGGCGATCAATTCGCCGCTTTTCAGCAACGGGGCGACGGCGAGCTCGCTGATCACGGCAGGTCCGGCGCCGGCCGCGACGGCGGCGCGCACCGCTGCGTTGCTGCCCAGTTCCAGCGCCGGCGCGACGAGCTCGTGGTTGCCCAATGCTTCGTCGAGGGTGGTGCGGGTTCCGGAACCTCGCTCGCGTACGACCAACTGCGTCTGGGCGAGTTCCTCCGCCGTGACCGGCCGGCGGCGCCGGGCCCACGGATGCGATGGGTCCACGATCACGACCAACTGGTCACGGGCAACGGGCGTGCTGCGCGGGTCGTCGGCCCGCCGGGGCGACTCGACGAAGCCGACATCGCACGCGGCATCCTTCACGAGTTCGAACACCTCGCGTGAGTTGTGCACGCGCAACTTGATGTCCAACCCCGGATGCGTGCGGCGCAACTCGGCCAACCACGCCGGCATGAGGCATTCCGCAACGGTCATGCTGGCCGCCACGGTGAGGTGCGAGTGGTGCTCTGCGCGCAGGGCATCCGTGGCGATGCGCAACTCGTTCGCGCTGTCGAGAACGGTGCGTGCCCAGTCGGCGACCACTGCGGCATCCGCCGTCAGCGTCGAGCCGCGCGGATGCCGATCCAGCAGGCGGATGCCCAGCGAGACCTCGAGCCGCGCGATCGCGCGCGTCGCGTTCGGCTGCGCCATGCCGACGCTGCGGGCGGCGGCACCGAGGCTGCCGTGCTCGGAAACCGCGATGAGCAGTTCGAGCACGGCGAGGTCCGGCCAGCGATCAGGCATATCACAATGATATGCGGCATTGCGAAATCGCCGGCTACCGTACGCGATGCGGCGATGAAAGTGTTGGGGTCATGTCACCACAAGCACGGCCTGCACCAGACGCACTTCCCACCGGATCGATTGGAGCCGGAACTGCGGACGCCACCTCGAGGCTCGCGGCAGCAGCGCGTGCAGCGGACGTATCGGATACGGACGCATCAGATACGAACGCATCCGATACGTCCGCACGTGTGACATCCGCACCCGCACCCGCAGTGGTCACCGCTGGTGCCGCCCGGCGTGCCGCATCGATCGGCCTGCTGCCCGGCCTGGGGCTCAGCGCGGTCGCCGTCGCGATCGCCATGGTGATCGCCGGATTCGTGCCGGAGGCGAGCGCCTTGCTGAGCGCCATCGTGCTCGGTGTGCTCGTGCGCAATACTGTCCGCCTGCCCGCGCGGTTCGAGAGCGGACTCACGTTCGCCGCGAAGAGGTTGCTGCGCGTCGGCATCGTGTTGCTCGGCCTGCAATTGGTGCTCGGCGACATCCTGGGGCTCGGTCTCGGAATGATCGTGGTCGTCGTGGCAATCGTGGTCATCGGCATCCTCGCGACCCTCCTGATCGGCAAGTGGATGGGGGTCAGCCCCACTCAGCGACTGCTGATCGCCTGCGGATTCTCGATCTGCGGTGCGTCGGCAGTGGCCGCGGTCGACGGAGTGATCGAGGTGGAGAAAGACGAGGAGGTCGTGACCGCCGTTGCGCTTGCGACGATCTTCGGCACGCTCATGATTCCGTTGCTGCCGCTCAGCGCGCATCTGCTCGGGCTGAGCACCCGCGATGCCGGAATGTGGGCGGGCGGGGCCGTGCACGAGGTCGCCGGCGTCGTTGCAACAGGCGGTGTGATCGGCGGGGCGGCACTCGGGTTGGCCGTGATGGTCAAACTCGCCCGGGTGCTGATGCTGGCACCGGTGTTGACGACCATCAGCGTCGCTCGTCGGCGCGCTCTGAGGGGGCAGCCCGCGACGGTCAGACGGCCCCCGGTCATCCCGCTGTTCGTCGCCGGATTCATCGTGATGGTGCTGATCCGATCCAGCGGCTTCGTTCCCATGCCGGCGCTGGACGTGGCCAAGTTCCTGCAGACGGCGCTGTTGGCGGCGGCCATGTTCGCGCTCGGCACCGGCGTGCGCTTCTCGACGTTCAAGTCGGTCGGCTTCAGGCCGTTCGCGCTCGCGGCCGCATCGACCGTGGTCGTGGCCTGCACCGCGCTCGGCGGCGTGCTGCTGCTCGACTGAGCGCGTTTTCGTCCGCCCGCCACCCGCCCGTCCGCCATCTGCACGCCGGCGGAAGGGAAGGGTGAGCAGCCGGCTCGCAAATGCCGGCGTTAGCATGTGGAGATGACCGGAGAGAACCTGCTGCCCGTGCCCGAAACGCGACTGTCCGCCGAGCCCGAGGTGGTTGCTGCGCTCGCCGGAGCATCCGATGACGTGGGGATGCTGCGCGCGGCGGTCGCGGCGCATCCGTCATCGTCGTTGGGGTGGGCCACGCTCGCCGACGCGACGTTCGATCCGGATGCTCCGCTCGAGTCGTATGCGTACGCGCGCGTCGGATACCACCGCGGCCTCGATGCACTCCGCAAGGCCGGTTGGCGTGGCCAGGGGCCGGTCCCGTGGGCGCACGAACCGAATCGCGGTGTGTTGCGGTCGTTGTATGCGCTACGACGCGCAGCTGCGGCGATCGGTGAGCTGGCCGAGGTCGTTCGGCTCGACGAGTTCCTCGCCGGTGCCGACCCGGATGCCGTCGGTGCGATCGAGGCGACGCAGACCGTCCGGATTCCGGTTCAGCACAGTCCAGCTCCGCCGACGGAAGCGATCGTCATCCGCGGGGAGGATTAGAGCGCTACGCCGCCGGAGATTGCGCGACATTTCGTACGATTTCCGACTCCCGCTTGTCACGGGACTGTGCGAGACTCGCTGCATGTCGGACGGTGTGGGAACGACAACGGGCGCGGGGATCATGAGCGACCACCCCGCCGACCGCTGGGTCGCCCAGCCTGCCGCCGAACCCGCCGACCAGCCGGCCGAGTTCGACGTGTTCCTCGCCGGTCCCGTGTTCATGGACATCGTGCTCGCAGGCATGGAGCATGCGCCCGTTCTCGGCACGGAGAGCTGGGCCGAATCGATGGGCACCTGCCCGGGAGGCATTGCCAACATGGCCGTGGCGTTGAGCCGGCTCGGCCTCTCGATCGCGCTGGCAACAGCATTCGGCGACGATGCCTATGGGGACTTCTGCCGCGAGAGCCTCGAGTTGTCCGAGGGCATCGACATCAGCCGATCGGTGCGCATGGTCGGCAAGCACACGCCGGTCACGGTGTCGTTGGCGTATGACGGCGACCGCACGCTGGTGTCGCACGGGCACCCGAACGAGCATCCGAGCGCGGGCACTGATGTGCCGCGCGCACGAGCGGCGTTCGCCACGGTCGAGGCGGGGCGCAGCGTGCCGTGGTTGAAGAAGGCACGCGACAACGGGGCGCGGATCGTGCTCAACAGTGGCTGGGACGCATCCGGGAACTGGGATCTTGCCGGCCTGGCCGGCCTGCCACTCGCGGACGTCTTCGTTGCGAATCAGGCCGAAGCCATGGCCTGGACCCACACGACGGATGCCGTCACCGCGGTTCGCGCGCTGGCCGAGCACGTTCCCCTCGCAGTTGTCACACGCGGACGAGAGGGTGTCCTGGCGTTCGATCGTGTGTCGGACGAACTCGTCGGACTGCCGGGGATGCCTGTGACGGCCGTCGACCCCACAGGAGCCGGCGACATCTTCGTCGCCGGGTTGATCTGCGGCCTTCTGATGGACCGTCCGCTACGGCAGGCACTGGCGCTGGGCTGTGTCGGCGCCGGCCTGTCGGTCGAACGGATCGGCGGCTCGTTCTCAGCGCCGTCGCCGGAGGAGTTGCAGGACTGGTATCGGGAGAACACCCGGCGCGGCGAGCACGAGTTCGACGAGACCTTCGGCTTTCTCGACGAGGTGTTTCCGCACAACGAGCGTCCGCGGCGCCCGCGGCGCACGATTCCGACTGTCGGATTTCGGCCATGAAGAGCGTCGACGAAAAAACAGCTGTGGGGGTCGGGGCCCCAGGTCTCGTGAGGCGAACGGTGCGTGGACGCACGCACATGCTGTCGCTGCATGCCGCCCCGCTGGCAGACGCGGCCGCCTGGATGGACCACTACCGCACGTTCTGGACCGACGGCCTGGCATTGCTCGAGCAATTCGTCGCCGGGTCTCATGCCAATCGTGTGAAGGAAACACCGAGGAGAAAACCATGACCGATCACACCACCGGCACCCGCGAAGAATGGCTCGCTGCCCGGCTCGAACTGCTCGAGGCGGAGAAGGCCTTGACCCACAAGGGCGACGAAGTCGCACGACAGCGCCGGGCGTTGCCCTGGGTGCGCGTTGACAAGGAGTATCGCTTCGCGACCGCCGACGGCGAGGCATCCCTCGCCGATCTGTTCGGCGGACGTTCCCAACTGCTCGTCTACCACTTCATGTTCGGACCCGACTACACCGCCGGATGCCCCTCGTGCTCCGCAATCGCGGATGGCTTCGACGGCTCCGTCGTGCACCTCACGAACCACGACGTGTCGTTCTTCGCCGTGTCGCGAGCCCCACTGCCGCAGCTGCAGGAATACGAGAAGCGCATGGGCTGGCGCTTTCCGTGGGCGTCATCGTTCGGCAGCGACTTCAACTACGACTACGGGGTCACGCACGCCAAGGCGGACTGGGAGTCTGGAGCCGTCGACTACAACTACCGCTCGATGGACGTGCGACCCCCGGAGTCCGGTGAGGAGAGTTCGAAGCTCACGGCGCTGGCCGCGAGCGTGGGAACCGACTGGCCCACGTTTCGGCAGGAAGGCCCCGGTATGAGCGCGTTCGCCCTGGAGGATGGCGTTGTCTACCACACCTACTCGACCTACGAACGCGGGCTGGATGCCCTCTGGGGTATGTATCCCTGGCTCGACCGTGCGCCACTCGGCCGCAACGAGGACGGAATGTGGTGGCGACGACACGACGAGTATGCGACGCAGTGATCGCCGTGCAGTGATCGCCGTGCACTGAACGCGGCGCAACTGGTCCGTCAGCGTCGCCGGCGCAGCATCCAGATGAAGAATCCCACGCCGACCAGTGCGAGAAGACCCGGCACGGCATAGCGGCGGATCATCACCGGCAGCACGGTCGAAAGCAGATTGAGTTCCGCCGGTTCTGACGACGGCGGCGCCCAGTCACGCGCGGGCGCGGGCTGTGTGGGTGCGGACGGTGCGGGCACCGGTTCAGTGGATGTCGACTGGGCAACAGGAGGCGTCGCTGCTGCGGGTTTCGCGGGCGCTGCCTTCGCAGGCGCTGCCTTTGCAGGAGCTTCCGTCGCGGGGGCCGGGTTGCCGGGCGCTGCTTTCTCGGCTGCGACCGCTGAGGCCGCATCCGGTCCCAGTTTTGCCGAGATGCAGTCGACGAACTGGCCGAGGAGCTTGTCACTGACATCCTGGATGACGCCGCGCCCGAACTGCGCAGGTTTTCCCGTCACCGACAGGTCGGTCGAAACCTCGACGACCGTGCCGGCGCCGCCTGCCGTGAGTTGTGCCACCACGGTGGCGCCCGCCGTGCCGTTACCGCGTTTGTCCTTGCCCTTGGCTTCGACGACCATGCGGCCGGCGGCCTGATCGCGTTCGAGAAAGGTACCGGTGCCCCCGTAGAGCATCGAGATCGGACCCAGCTTGACCTTCACCGTTCCCTCGAAGGTGTCGCCCTCCGCGGAGATCAGTGTGCCGCCGGGTACGCACGGCACAAGCCTTTCGAGGTCGTTGAACGCAGCCCAGACCACATCGATCGGGGCGGGCACGACGAACCGGTGCTCGAGTTTCATGATGCTCCCGCCGACAGTGCGGCGGCGACGACCGCCTTGCGCGTCAACACAGCAGCCAGATGCCGGCGGTAGTCCGCATCGCCGTTGAGGTCGCTGGGCGGGTTCGTGCCCTCCGCGACGCCCGCCGTGGCATCCGCGATCGCGCGATCGTCGAGCGCGCTGCCGGCAACCGAGCAGCCGACGAGGGCTTGTTCGACGGCTGGTACTCGCAACGGCACCGAACCCATGTTGGTGAGGGCGACCCGCGCTTCCGCAATGGTGTCGCCATCGAGCCTCAACGTGACGGCGACGCCGACGATGGACCACTGCTGCGCCACCCGGGTGAACTTCTCGTAGTGGCTGAGCCAGCCGTCCCTCTTCGGAATGCGCACCTGGGTGAGGATCTCGTCCTCGCCGACCGCTGTGGTGAACAGGTCTTCGAAGAAGTCCGCCGCGGCAACCGTGCGTGTTCCGCCTGGGCCGGCGATGACGAACTCCGCATCCATCGCCAAAGCCGGCGCGGGCAGATCTCCGGCCGGATCGGCGTGCACGAGCGCGCCGCCGAATGTGCCGCGGTGGCGGATCTGCGGATCGGCCACGGTCTGCGTCGCTTTCGCGATGAGCCCGGCGTACCGTGCAACGAGCGGGTCATGTGCGACTTCGTGGTGTGCGGTCATGGCTCCGATCACCAGCGCGTCGCCGTCTTCGCTGACTCCACGTAACGCGTCGATCTTGCCGAGATCGATGACCATGCTCGGTGCTGCCATTCGCAGTTTGAGCACGGGAATCAGGCTCTGCCCGCCGGCCAGGATCTTGCCGTCGTCGCCGGCATCGGCGAGCACGGTCAGTGCTTCCTCGACCGTGGCCGGTGCCGAATAGTCGAACGCCACCGGGATCATGAGCTGCCTCCTGCCGCTGTGCTGGTATGAGCTGTGTTGGTATGAGCTGCGTTGGTCTCCGTTTGCCGGGCGCGAGCGTCTTGTATGGCGTGCCACACCCGGCTGGGCGTGCACGGCATGTGGATGTCCTCTACGCCGAACTGCCGCACGGCGTCGAGAATGCCGTTGACGATCGCCGGCGTCGAGGCGATCGTGCCCGCCTCGCCGACGCCCTTGACTCCGAGAGCGTTCGTCAACGCGGGCGTGACGGTGCGATCGGTTGTGAACGACGGCAGGTCCGCGGCACTCGGCAGAAGGTAGTCGACGAACGAGCCGGAGACCAGTGTGCCCGAGTCGTCGTACACGGCCTCCTCGAACAACGCCTGCGAGATGCCCTGCGCGAGACCGCCGTGCACCTGGCCATCGACCAGCAGCGGATTGATGACGTTGCCGATGTCGTCGACGCAGACATAGCTGCGCAGTTTCACCTCCCCCGTTTCGGTGTCGACTTCCATGGCGGCCAGATGGGTGCCGTGCGGGAAGTTGAAGTTCACCGGATCGAAGGTCGCATCCGAGTCGAGGCTGGCTTCGAATCCGTCCGGCAGGTTGTGGGCCGAGAAGACGGCGAACGCGATCTCGCCCAGTGTCATCCCCGCCTCCGTGCCTTTGACGCCGAACCGGCCCGCGTTGAACTCGATATCGTCGCGGTTCGCCTCCAGCAGGTGCGCCGCGACAGTCTTCGCCTTCTCGATCACCTTGTCTGCGGCGGCGACCACCGCCATGCCGCCGACGACCAGTGAGCGCGAGCCGTACGTGTCCATGCCTTTTTGCGCCACCTGGGTGTCGCCGTGCAGGATCTCGACGCTGTCGAAAGGAACACCGAGGCGATCCGCGACGATCTGGCTGTACGAGGTCTCGTGGCCTTGCCCGTGCGGGCTGATCCCGGTGACCACCTCGACCGCGCCGGTCGCCAGCACGCGGATCTGCGCGTGTTCCCACCCGCCGGCCGCATAGTCGAGAGAGCCGAGCACTCGCGAGGGGGCGAGCCCGCACATCTCGGTGTAGGTGGAGACGCCGATGCCGAGCTGCACCCGGTCACCGGTTTCACGGCGGGCTCGCTGTTCCGCGCGCAACGCGTCATAGCCGAACAGCTCGAGGGCCTTGTCCGTCGCGGCCTCGTAGTTGCCGGAGTCGTACTCGAGCCCCGCGACGGTCGTGAACGGGAACTCTTCGTGCGTGATCCAGTTCTTCCGGCGCAGTTCGAGCGGATCCATCTTCAATTCGACGGCGAGGTCGTCCATGATCCGCTCGATCGCGAACGTCGCCTCCGGCCGCCCCGCGCCGCGGTAGGCGCCGGTGACCACCTTGTTGGTGAAGAGGTTGTTGCACTCGAAGCGGTAGGCAGGGAACTTGTAGATCGAGTTGTACATGAAGGCACCCAGGATCGGAATGCCCGCGCCGATCAGGCTGATGTACGCGCCCATGTCGGCGAGCAGGTTCACGCTCAGCCCGGTGACGACGCCCTCCTTCGTCGCCGCGATCTTGACCCGTTGCACCTGGGCGCGGCCGTGGTGGGCGCCCATCAGCGACTCTGTTCTGGTTTCCGTGTACTTGCACGGCTTTCCGGTGTGCCGCGCGGCCAGCAGGGTGATGAATTCTTCCGTCGTGACCGCGAGCTTACCGCCGAAGCCGCCGCCGACATCCGGTGCGACGACACGCACCTTCGACTCGGGGATGCCCAGCGCAAGCGAGATCATCAGCTTCAGGATGTGCGGCACCTGCGTCGCCGACCACATCGTGAGCTGCTCGCCGGTCGGATCGACCACGGTCGAGCGTGGCTCCATGAATGCGGGAATCAATCGCTGCTGATAATAGCTGCGCTCGAGAACGACATCACTGTCGGCCAAGGCCGCCGCAACGTCGCCCCCGGTGCCGGCGGCAGCCGAATCGAAGACCCACTTGGCGGAGAGGTTGGTGCCGAGCTCGGGTTGGGCGAGCACCTGGTCGGTGAACGCCTCTTCGAGATCGAGCACGACGGGGAGTTCGTCGTAGTCCACGTCGATCGCATCGAGGGCATCGCGGGCTTGCGCGGCGGTCCGCGCGATCACACACGCCACGATCTCGCCGGCGAACGCAACGCGCTCGATCGCGATCGGCAGGTAGGGAACGGCCTTCTGATCTGGTGTCACCGGCCAGGCCGACGGGATGCTGCCCTGTTCGTCGGCGACATCCTTGCCGGTGAGCACCGCGACAACACCGGGCGCCTTCCTGGCCGCCTCGACGTCGAGAGACGTGATGTTCGCGTGAGCGAACGGGCTGCGCAGCAGCGCCAGGTGCAGCATGCCGGGCAGCACCATGTTGTCGGTGTAGCGTGAGCGCCCGGTGATCAGGCGCTGGTCTTCTTTGCGGGTGCGAGGTGCGCCGATCTCGGTGATGGTCATGCGGGCTCACCCACCGGAACGGTGGCATCCTGTTCGGCCTGTGCAGCCGCCTGCACGGCTTTGACGATGTTGTGGTAGCCGGTGCACCGGCACAGGTTGCCTTCCAGGCCTTCCCGGATCGTATGCTCGTCCGGGTTTGGATGCTCGTTCAGCAGATCGATCGACTCCATGATCATGCCGGGGGTGCAGAAGCCGCACTGCAGGGCGTGGTTCTCATGGAACGCCGCCTGCACGGGGTGGAGTTCGCCGTCATGCGCGATGCCCTCGATCGTCGTGATCTCGTGACCGTCGGCCTGAACCGCGAGCATCGTGCACGACTTGACGCTGAAGCCGTCGAGATGCACGGTGCATGCTCCGCAGTTGCTGGTATCACACCCGATCAGCGTTCCGGTCTTGCCGACGACTTCGCGAAGATATTGCACCAGCAACATTCGCGGCTCGACATCGTCGGTGTATGACATCCCATCGACATTCACGGTGATGGTCCTGCGCGTCATGGTATTTCTCCGTCCGCTTACACTTCCTCGTGTCTTCCCTGTATAACACCGACGTCTGGTAACGACAACCGACCCCGGCGCGTCCTGCGGCGGGCGCCGCGCTAGCCGTCCGTGCCCTGATGCACCCTGCGGTCGGTCTGACTCAACGGAACGTTCGTTCCGCCCCAGCGCAGACCGATGATCTGCGCGGCAACCGAGACGGCGGTCTCCTCCGGGGTGCGGCCGCCGAGGTCGAGGCCGATCGGACTGGTCAGCCGGGCGAGTTCCTCCGGCCCGAGCCCAGCTTCCCTGAGGCGTACCAGGCGATCCTCATGGGTCTTTCGAGAGCCCATGGCCCCGATGTAGGCCGGGGCCTGCGTGCCTTCGAGCCGCAGTGCGAGGTCCAGCACCGGCACGTCGAACTTCGGGTCGTGCGTCAGCACGCAGATCACCGTGCGGGAGTCGATGGCGCCGGCGTCGATCTGCGTCTTCAGATACTGGTGCGGCCAGGAGACGACGACCTCGTCCGCATTCGGAAACCGGGCCTTCGTGGCGAAAACCGGTCGCGCGTCGCACACTGTGACGTGGAAGCCGAGGAATGCGCCCTGCCGGGCGACCGCGGCGGCGAAGTCGATCGCGCCGAACACGATCATCCGCGGTTTCGGTTGGAAGGATGCGACGAAGACGCGCATGCCGGTGTCCATGCGCTCGCCCTGAGCACCATAGGTCAGCACGGTCGTCGAGCCGGCGGCGAGCAGTCCGCGCGCATCGTCGATGACGGCCTCGTCGATCCGGGCGAGCCCGAGTGAGCCGCTGGCCGTCTCGGGTCGCACGATGATGCGCTTGCCGAGCAGCGTCACATCCGGATGCTCGATGATCGTGGCGATCGCCACCGGCCTTCCGGCGGTGATGTCGGCCGCGACCTCGTCCAGGTCCGGAAAGGTCTGCCGCGAGAACGGTTCGACGAAGACGTCGATGATCCCGCCGCAGGTGAGTCCGACGGCGAACGCGTCGTCATCGCTGAAACCGTAGCGCTGCAGCACGGGTCGACCGGATGCCGCGACCTGGCTGCAGAGCTCGTAGAGCGCGCCCTCGACGCATCCGCCCGACACCGAGCCGGAGACGGTGCCATCCGCGGTGACGAGCATCGAAGCGCCCGGCGGGCGAGGCGCCGACCGGATCGTGTGCACAACCGTGCCGATACCGATGGTCTCCCCCGCATCCCACGACGCGAGCAGTTCTCCCAATACCTCACGCATTGGCTATCAACTCCAACAGTTCGGTGAACGCGGCCACGGAGTGTCCGGCCACGAGCCCGTCGAGCCAGGGAAGCGCCGCGACGATCCCGCCCTGAACCGGAGCATATCCCGCTTTGCCGCTGTGCGGGTTGGACCACAGCACGAGCCGGGCCAGCCGGTGCAGCCGTTGCATCTGCTCGGCCAGCAGCGCCGGATCGCCCAGCTCCCAGCCGTCGCTGGCGATCACCACGACAGCCGCGCGGGCGAGGCCGCGTTGTCCCCACTGATTCAGGAATTCGCGCAGCCCCAGGCCGAGCCGGGTGCCACCCGACCAGTCCGGGATGGTCTCGCCGGCCAGCAGCAGCGCCTTCTCGACATCGTGCAGTCGCAGCGGCACGGTGACCCTGGTCAGCTTGGTGCCCAGCGTGAACACCTCGGTCGTACGCGGTGCCGCGCTGACCACGCGATGGGCGAGCCGGAGCAGGCTGTCGGCGTACGGCTCCATGGAGCCGGAGATGTCGAGCAGGAAGACGACACGGCGAGGCCGCGTCGTGGGACGGCGGTAGTGGAGCCGGCCGGGCTCGCCGGCGTGGCGCAGCTGATCGCGCACGGTCTTCGCCGCGTCGATGTCACCCCAGCGGGCCGGCCGCCGTCTCACACCGCGGCGCCGCGGCAGTCGCACCGGAAGCGAGGCGAACAACCGGGCGAGCCGCTGACGTTCGGATGCCGTCAGGCTCGCGATGTCGCGATGCCGTAGGGACTCTTCCGCGCTGGCGAGCACCGCGACCAGATGGTCCTCCCCTGTCTCGTCGTCCTCGCCGCTCGTGTCGCCGTTGCCGAGGTCGGCCTGGGTCACGGTTCGAGGTGCCGGCCGGGTCGTTCCGGTGTGGTTCGAATGCTCGGAGAACCAGTGGTCGAACGTCTTGTCGTAGACGACGGTGTCATCGGGCCCGGCGCACAGGGTCGCCCGGCCCGCCCAGTAGACGTGGCTGCGGGACCCCGCATCCAGCCGGGTGGACGCGTCGAGAAAAGCCTGGGTGCGGTCGGGTCCGATGGCCAGGCCCGCAGCGCGCAGAGCATGCGTGAATCCGATGAACATCGCCGAGATGTCGTGCCTGGCGGCGGCCCGAGCTGCGGCGGCGTGCGGGTCCGGCGTCGCAACATCCGTCGCGTTCGTTGGCAGATCGTCCATCACATGCCTCGTGTCTCAGACAGTCAACATGCTGTCGAGCGCGGACCGCACACGCTCGGTGTCTTCGCGGTACTTGCAGACGGCACCGATCGTGGCTGCCGCCGACTCCAGGTCGAGTTCAGTTGCGCCCAATTGGTGCAGGGCGCGCGCCCAGTCGAGCGTTTCGGCGACGCCAGGCGGCTTCAACATCTCACCGCGCAGCCGCAGCTCCTGCACGATGGCGGCGACCTGTTCCGCCAGCTTCTGATCGACCTCGGGGAGCCGCGAGCGGAGGATCTCGACCTCGCGGGCGAGACCCGGATGCTCGATCCAGTGATACAGGCAGCGCCGTTTGAGCGCGTCGTGCAATTCGCGTGTGCGGTTGGAGGTCAGCACCACGATGGGCGGCACGCTGGCCGTGATCGTGCCGAGCTCGGGGATCGTCACCTGGTTCGTCGAGAGCACCTCGAGCAGGAAGGCTTCGAACTCGTCGTCGGCGCGGTCGATCTCGTCGACGAGGAGCACGACGGGACTCTCCCGCAGTGCCCGCAGGATCGGGCGGGCCAAGAGAAAGCGTTCGTCGAACAGCGACTGTTCGAGCGCTTCGGGGTCGAGCGTTGTGGTGCCGGGCGCCTGGGCGTCGTGTGCGGCACTGGCCGCCTCAACGGTGCGCAGATGCAGGATCTGGCGGGTGAAGTCCCAGTCGTAGAGGGCCTGCGTCGAGTCGATGCCCTCGTAGCACTGCAGCCGGATCAGCGGGATGTGCAACGACTGCGACAGTGCCTCGGCCAGCGCGGTCTTGCCGGTGCCCGGCTCACCCTCCAGCAGCAGCGGACGCTGCATGGCTAGCGCTAGGTAGGTGACCGTGGCCAGTCCTTCGTCGGCGAGGTAACCGACGGATCGCAGGCGCGTGCTGACGTCGTGCGCTGAGGTCACCGTGCTCATTGCCCCAGCTTAGGAAGGATCGCACATGGCGTGACGGCGTGCGTGCCAGTGTCGGCGTGCGTGTTGGGGACTGCGCCGACGTCGATGCGGGTGTCGGTGTCCGTGACAGAGCTGATGCCGGTGCGGGTGTCGATGTCGGCGCCGGTTGCGAGGTCCGAGCAGTCGAGCTCGAGCATGTCGTGGCGTGCCAGGTAGGCGCGTGCCCCCTTGTCGCCGGATCCCTCGGCGGCGATCGCGGCCCAGTGGTCCTTGCCCAGCAGCACCGGATGCCCCGGTGTCCGACCGGCGATGTCGGATCGGCTGCTGTAGCAGGCGCGGGCCAGGATGCTCGGCGCCGCGTGGGCGAGGACGCGGCGCACGACCTCCGGCCCGACATCCGGCAGATCGACCAGGTGAACGAGAGCGGCGGCGGCATCACGTGCGGCGATCGCCCGCAGTCCGGCGCGCAACGATGCGCCCATCCCCTCGTTCCAATCGGTTGCTTCGACGACCGTGACCGGCTCGTCGGCCAGCGATGCGCGCACGATTGGCGCCGCTGCGCCGATCACGACGACCACCTCGGCGCATCCGCCGGTTGCAAGCGTTCGGGCAGCGCTGACCGCCCATGGCAGGCCGTCCGCGCCCTGGACCAGCGCTTTGGGCAGGCCCATCCGCCGACCGGCGCCCGCAGCCAGCAGCAGCCCGATCGCATCCGTCATGGCATTGTGTCCGTCGTATCGTCGTGTCCGGTCATGCGTCGAGCCGGTCATGTGCTGAGCCGGCTCAATGCTTCTTCGAGTGCGACCCAGCCGAGCATCGCGCACTTGACCCGGGCGAGGTAGCGTGAGACGCCGCTGAGCGCGACGGCGTCACCGAGCAGCTCAGGATCGCCCTCGTCGGTTCCCTGCGAGCGGATCATCACGCGGAACGCCGCGATGCGTGTGGCCGCCTCGTCGGTGGTCATGCCGGGCACGAGGTCGTGGAGCATGGAGACGGATGCCTGCGAGATCGAGCAGCCCATACCATCCCAGCTGAGCGATTCGATGCTGCCGTCTTTCGCATTCAGGTGCACCTGCACGGTGACCTCGTCGCCACAGGTCGGGTTGATCTGGTGAGCCGTTGCCGCGGCTTCGTCTTGCAGTCCGGCGCCGTGGCGCTCGCGGGCGTGGTCCAGGATGACCTGCTGGTACAGGGCCGTCAGGCCGGTGTCAGTCATAGTGGCAGACCTGCTCGCGGCGCTCCGGCTGTGCCGGCCTTGCGCGGACAGATACTGACCTCGCTTGGGCGGGTGCCGGAATTTCGGGCGGACAGTTCGACGACGAACATGATTTCAGCCTACGCCGAGACTAATCGAACCGGTCTGGGTACGTCATCAACATCGTCGCGGCCCAATCAATGCGCCACATCACACAGGCGAGGTCGTTTTGCATCAACTACGGGTTACCGCTCAGCGGGCCGTCTCCCACGGCAGGAGAGCAGGGCGTTGAAGCACCGGCCCGATCACGCGATTCCGACTGACGCAATACCGCACCTTTCGCCGGGTTAGTGGGGTCAAACAGAATCATATTCTGATAATTTAGTCTCCATATGTGATAAGACTCCATAAGGATCATTGCAGCACTATTCGCCAACGCTGCCGCTTTGACTTCGGTCAAGCGGCCGTGTTTCAGAAACGCGCGATCGGTGGAAGATTCGCAGTAGTCCGCTGATTTTACTTCGAACTGTCGCGTCGTCCGTGTCCTGACTATTGCGTTATGTAAGAATCCGTTTGTAACATGTGACAACAATGTGAACTTCAACAATGAGTTCAAAGTAGGAGGGCACCACGGGATGACTACTTCCACTGAACGGCATGCCGAGATTTCGGGAGCAGGATTCGCAGGCCTCACCGCCGCCGTCGCGCTCGCCCAGCGCGGCTGGTCGGTGCGGGTGCACGAGCGCGGCAAGAAGCTGCGCGAGGAGGGTGCCGGCATCGTCCTCTGGCAGAACAGCCTGACCGTGCTTGACGCGCTCGGTATCACGGAGGAGCTTATGACGAACTCCATGCGGCCGCCCTACTATGAAACCCGGATGCAGAACGTGATCGTGTCCGACGAGAGCCTCGACGGCATTCGCTGGCGTACCATGACCCGGCCCCATCTGCACAGCTGCCTGCTGAACGCGGCGCGCAAGGCCGGGGCGGAGATCATCGCCGGTTCTGAAGTCCGCTCGGCCACAGAGGAGGGTGTCGTCACGCTGGCGGATGGCTCGAAGATCGAGGCGAGTCTGGTGGTCGGTGCAGACGGTGTCGGCTCGAACGTGCGCGACTCGCTCGGCATCGAGTATGAGCGTCAGCGCTCCGGCGACGGTATCAGCCGGTTCCTCGTGGGCCGGCACAAAGCCGAGCTTCAGGCCATTGAGCCAGAGACCGAGTGGGACAACGTCATTGATTTCTGGAATTTCGATCCGCGGGTGCTTCGTGTGCTTTATACGCCTGCGAACGACAGAGAGCTCTACTTGGCGCTGATGGCGCCCGCCGCGGACGAGGACGGTACCCGGGTGCCGATCGACCTGGACCTGTGGACGTCCATCCACCCGCAGCTTGCACCGGCGCTCAAGGAGGTCGCGCAGAAGAAAGGCAAGCATTACGGCTACCAGACCACCCGCCTGGCGGAGTGGACCCGCGGCCGCGTCGCGCTCGTCGGCGACTCCGCGCATGCCATGTGCCCGGCGCTCGCACAGGGGGCGGGGTGTGCGATGGTGAACGCGTATACGCTCGCACAGGCCGTTTCCGACGGCCCGCTCGGCGAACTGCCCGATGTGCTCACCGAGTGGGAACGTGTGGAGCGCCCCTACACCGATCGTGCGCAGACACGGTCACAGGAGTACGCCGACACGCGGAACATGTCCAAAGGGGGTCAGTTCGTGGGCAACGTCAACGAGACGACCCTGTATGACCCGACCGACCCGAACCGCCACGACGCAGTGCACGCGCACTAGAGTGCTCCGAGAATCGAGGAAGACGAAGATGTCACACAACGAGATCGACCCCTACTATGAGGTCCGCGAGTGGTTCGGCTTTGTGCAGGAGGTCCGCCACGAGGGCGGTACCCCCGCTGACGAGCCGCTCGTAAAGGCGGCGGCCGGCGTGGTCATCGCGAATCCCTTTGCGGGCCGCTATGTGGAGGACCTCTCACCGCTGACTGCACCGAGCGCGAGTATCGGGACGGCCCTCGGCCGCCGGGCCGCAGCACTCCTCGGCAGCAGGCCGGTGGAGGGCTACGGCAAGGGCGGGATCGCGGGCCTGTCCGGGGAGCAAGAGCACGTGGTTGCCTGCGTGACCACTGTCTTCGGCGATGCCTTCCGTGACGCCGTGGGCGGTGGGGCGGCTTGGATATCCTCCGCCACCAAGACCGCCTCGGCGGGGACCCCGCTTGACATTCCGCTCGCCTTCAAGGACGAGATCTACGTACGCTCGCATTACGACGCGGTGACGGTCGCGGTACCGGATGGGCCCCGGCCGGACGAACTGATGATCGTCGTCGCCGTCGCGTCCGGCGGACGCATCCACAACCGAGTAGGCGGCCTGAGTCGTGAAGAGGCGCTCGCACGCCGAGTGTAGGCGCGAGTTGAGAAGTCCCCAATGGAGAGGAAGTCATGAGTTATACCCACGGTCAATACCATCAGGACCAGTCGATCGCGAACTTGCTTGAGGACGTCGCCCGCGCCCACCGGATCCTGGAGCTGGAGGGTCACGGCGACATGTCGATGGGCCACCTCTCCCTGCGCGACCCATTCGGCCGCGGCCTGTGGCTGAAGCGCGGCAACCTGGCGCTCTCCGAAGTGGTGGGTGACGACTTCATCCTGATCGACTTCGACGGCAACGTACTGGAGGGTCAGGGCCTGCGCCACCTGGAGTGGCCACTCCACGCCGAGATCATGCGCGCCCGGCCGGACGTGAACGTGGTCGGCCACTCGCACGCCCACTACTCGACCGTCTTCGGCGCCACAGACCTGGAGCTCGGCCCCTACAACAACCACGGCGTCTGGTTTGCGAAGGAGGGCGTGCCGCGCTTCACCGACACGAGCCACATCGTCACCACCGTCGAGCTGGGTGTGGAGGTGGCGAAGCAGTTGGGTGCCGCGGAGGCGATCCTGCTGGAACACCACGGCATCGCCTTCGTCGGTGGCGACGTGACGCAGGCGACCCTCGCCGGCATCTTCCTGGAGTGGGCGGCCAAGTTCCAGCTGGACCTGGTCGCGAGCGGTGCGAAGTTCAGTCTGCCGGATCCGGCGGAGAGTGTAGAGAAGCTGCGTCGCATCTACCCGCCGAAAGCCCAGCGCAACTACTGGATGTACTTCAACCGCAAGCTGGACCGGGTGGAGGCGGTGCAGGGCGTCGGCATCGCCTCGATGTGACCCGCCGCGCTGTGACCCGCCACTCCCAGCCAACTCACCACATTACAAAGGAGTAGAAATCATGAGTCTTCCCACAGTTGCCACTGTCGTCGGATCCGGCACGATGGGCCCCGGCATCGCCGCCACCCTGAAGCGGGCCGGCGTGCAGGTGCGCGTGTATGACATCAGCATCGAAGCGCTCGCGCGCGCCGAGAAGACGTTCGCGATGGCCGAGAAGGTGCTCGAAGGCCTGGGTGGCGTGGCCGCGGAGGGCGGCTCCGTCGCCTTCCTCGACCAGCTCGACCCGGCACTCGACGGCACCGATTTCGTCATCGAAGCCGTGCCGGAGAAGTTGGAGCTCAAGGAGAGCGTCCACAGGCAGATCGAGGAGCGCGTCGGCACGGAGGTGATCATCGCCACTAACACCTCCGGTATCCCGATCACCACCATGGCCACGTCACTGAAGAATCCGGGCCGCTTCGTCGGCATGCACTGGTCTAACCCGCCGCACCTGATCCCCATGATCGAAGTGATCCCCGGCGAGCAGACCGATGAGAAGGTCGTCGAGCGCGTCCGCGAGGTGGTGCGCGCATTCGGGTACCACCCCGTGCTGGAGAAAGAGATCGCCGGCTTCATCGAGAACCGTGTGCTCTACGCGATCATGCGCGAATGCGTCGCGCTCGTGCAGGCGGGCATCGCCACGCAGGAGGACGTCGACACCTGCGTCAAGTGGGGTATCGGCTACAAGCTCTCCGTCGTGGGGCCGATGCGACTGCTCGACATGGCCGGTCTGGACATCTACCAGAGCGTCTCCAGCTACCTCAACAAGGAGCTGGACGCGAGCACGGATACCCCACAGATCGTCAAGGACCTCATCGCCGACGGCAAGCTCGGCTTCAAGACCGAGGGCGGGATGTACTCCTACGGTCCCGGCGACGTGGACGCCACCCGCGTCGCGATCGTGCAGGGCCTGATCACGGCGCGCAAGGCGCTCGAGACGATCCCGTCCGTCTGATGGTCACGCTCTGATGGTCACGCTCTGATGAATGCGCTCTGATGAATACAGTGGAGCGGGACGGCGAGAATCTCCGTCGCACTCGGCGTGCCGGCGTGGAGCTGGCGTTCCGGGTCTGCGGGGAGGGCATCCCGGTCGTCCTGCTGCACGGCACCTCCGCGAACTTCGCGGTGTGGGAGCCGGTCGCGACTGCGCTCGCCCCCCGGGCGACGGTGGTCACGCTCGACCAACGCGGCCACGGCCGCAGCGACAAGCCCGATGCGGGCTACGATGGCGCCGCCTTCGCGGACGACGTGGTCACGGTGCTGGATGCGCTGAACCTGCAGCGCGCGGTCATCGCCGGCCACTCGCTCGGAGCGCGTAACGCCTGGGTGACAGCGGCACGGCATCCGCAGCGGGTGGCCGCAGTCGTCGCCGTCGACTACGTGCCGTACGTTGAGGCGAGGGTGCTGGACACCCTGCAGACGCGGGTCGCCTCGGGGAACCGCGTGTTCGCCGACGTCCCCGAGATCGAGGACTACCTGCAGAGGCGCTACCCGCGGATGCCCGCGAATGCGGTCGCGCGCCGTGCGCGCTGGGGTTACCGGCTGCGTGATGAGGGCGGCTGGGTGCCGCTGGCGACGCCGGCCGCACTGGAGCAGGTGGTCGAGGGGCTGCGCACCCCCTGGGACGAGGAGTTCCGCACGGTGCGCACGCCGATGACGTGCATGCGCGGCGTCGACAGTGCGATCGTCAGCCCGGCGGCTTGGGCACGGGCTCAGCAGGACCGACCCGATGCACGCTGGGTCGTGATCGACGACGCCGACCATTACGTGCCGGAGGAGCATCCGGACGCCGTCGTGGGGGAGATCCTCCGGATACTCGACGGCATCGACTAGCTAAGGATAAGGAACACACCATGCCCCTCTTCAACGGTTCGCTCGCGGTTGCGAGCCCGACCATCGCCGCCCTGGCGCCGATCCCGGAGAACCACTCGGCCGACGGCGGCAACGTCGCCCCGGCGATCACCTTCTCGGGCGCGCCGCAGGGTACTGTGGAGTTCGCGCTGATCTGCCACGACCCGGACGCGCCGCTTCCGAGCGGCTTCACGCACTGGACCGTATACGGCATCCCAGCTGGCGCCTCCGGCGTCGAGCTGTCAGCCGAGGGCGTGCGCGAGGGCCCGAGCGGCATCGGCGGTCACGGTTGGACGGGGCCACAGCCGCCAGTCGGACACGGGCCGCACCACTATTATTTCTGGCTGTATGCGCTGAACCGCCACGTAGACGGCGAGCCGACGCGTGAGGAGTTCCTGCGCGACTACGCGGATGCGGTGATCGAGCAGGCGCGCCTCGTCGGCACTTTCGAGCGCTGAGCCGGCCGTGGCTGAGAACGACGAGGTCGACCCGGAGGCGCAGGCCTACGTCGACGACATGGCGCGGGCGCGCGGCTACGTGCTCGATTACCACAAAGTGATGGCGCGGCATGACTTCGAGGTGCTGAAGGCAGCCAACGGCCTCGTGTCGGCGGCATATTTGAATGAGCGGTCACTGGACCGCCGTACGAAGGAGTTGCTGTTCGTCCTGAGCCTGACTGTGCTGCGCGCGCCGCGCGGCCAGCTGGAGAGTCACATCCGCGTCGCCTTGGACATGGGCGTGAGCGCTCAGGAGATCCTGGAGGCGATCGAGATTGCGCTTCCGGAGGCCGGCGTCGTCGCCTTCCAGCACGGCTTCGAGGTCTGGAAGGACGTGGTGGGTGCCACCGGAGTCGAGCCGACCGTCCGTGCCCACGACGCCGGTAGCGCGCTCGGCTGACAAACCCCGGCGGGGTGCGAGAACGGGATGGCGAGGCGCAGCACGCGGAACTTTCCTCAAATCGCCGAACCTGAGTTCTCCCAAGACCCGAGTTCGCCCAAGACCCGTGTTCTCCCAAGAACTGTCTAGTGCTGCGCGGCGAAGGATTCCGCCACGGCCAGGACTGCGGCGTGTACCGGCCCCGTCGTGATCGACGGGAAGACGGAGGCGTCGACCACGGAGAGGTTGTCGAGGCCGCGGAAGCGTAGCGACGGGTCGACCACGGAGTCATCATCGGCGCCCATCCGGCAGGTGCCGACCGGATGGTGGTGGGTGATCGCGGCGCGGGCGATGAAGGCGTCGAGGGCCGCCGGATCGGAAGCTGCTGTGCCGGAGATCGACGGGCCGGGGAGCAGCTCCTCTGCGCGCCACTCGGCCATCGCCTCGGAGTGGCCGACGAGGCGGGCGAACTCGAGAGCGCGTCGGAAAAGGGTGCGGTCGTGCTCGGTCAACAGATATGCGGGGTCGATGATGGGGGCATCGTCGACATCCGGGCCGGTGATGCGCAGGGCGCCGCGGCTCGTCGGGTGAGTGACGCCGAACAGCAGGGTGTAACCGCCGTCCTCACCCAGGTCTGCAGCCGCTGAGGCGTACCGTTCCGAGACGCTCGGTGCGACCACGCAGCCGACCACCACCTCCGGTATCCCCGACGCCCCGGGCCCGTCTTCCGCGAGATACGTCATCGACTCGGAGAGCTGCAGTCGCGTCGGCGGCACCCGCCGCCGCGAGCGGTAGAGGTTGCCTGCACCGAGCAGGTGGTCATGCAGATTGCGGCCCACCTCCCGGCACTCCAGCACGACCGGGACGCCGGCGGCGGCCAGAACTTCCGGGTCGCCGATTCCGGAGCGCATGAGGAGCAGCGGATCGCTGATCGCGCCCGCCGCGAGGATGACCTCATCCGCCTCGAGGGTCTCCAGGTGCCCGGCCCGGCTCAGCTCGACGCCGCGCACCGCGCCATCCCTCACAACCAGGCGGTGCACGAGCGTGTGGTCCCGCACGTCGAGATTGGGTCGCGCGAGCACGGGAGCAGAGAGGTAGGCGTCGGCGGCGGTCACGCGCCTGCCATTCTCGATGGTCAGCGAGTTGGGTGTCGCGCCGATCATGCTGCCGTGATTGTGGTCGTGGATGCGGGGGACGCCCAGCGACTCCCACGCCGCCAGATAGCTTCCGACCAGCGGGCTCGAGAGCCCCTCATCGGGCAGCAGTACCGGTAGCGGACCGTCGCCGCCGTGGAACTCGTCCGCGGCGCCGGAGAAGCGCTCGAGTGCACGGAAGTGCGGCAGCAGAGCATGCCACGACCAGCGTTCGTCGCCCGTGACCTCCACCCAGGCGGCGAAGTCGGAGGCGTCACCGCGCATGTGCGCCATGGCGTGCAGGTTGCTGGACCCGCCGAGCCCGCGACCGCGCGGCCATGGCATCCGGCGTCCGTCCAGGCCCGGCTGTGGCGTGGTCGTGTACGCCCAGTCGTAGTCACGGCCCTGAATGAATGGCCAGCGCTCCGGTCGGGCGACCTCCGGATCCGTGATCCGAGTCCCCGCCTCCGCTAGTGTGACGCGCCTGCCGGGATCAGCGCTGAGGCGGTTCGCCAGGACCGCGCCCGACGAACCGCCCCCGACGATGAGGACGTCCGCACCCGACAGTGTCACAAACCCTCCGCGCTCAGTTGCGCGTATGGCCGCCATCGACCACCAGGGTCTGACCGGTGATCCAGCCTGCCTCCTCCGAGGCGAGGAAGGCGACGGCAGGGGCGATGTCCTGCGGCAGTCCTCGGCGGTCGAACGCCTGCGCAGGCACCACGTAGTCGAAGCCGCCCGCGTGTGGCCCGGACATCACGCCTTCGCTCGCGGTGAGGCCCGGCGCGACTGCGTTCACGGTGATCCCGTTCTTGCCCACCTCGCCGGCGAGCGCGCGTACGAGTCCGATGGAGGCGCCCTTCGTCGCCACGTAGTGGGCACAGTTCGGGGTGCCTGCCACGAAGGTATTGGAGGCGATGTTGACGATACGGCCGTAGCCGGCCTTCGCCATCTCGTCGCCGACCGCGCGGATCATGAGGAAGAGGCCGTCGAGGTTCACCGCCATCACGCGACGCCACTCCTCGAAGCTGATGTCCTCCCACGCCACGAACGGGACGATGGCTGCGTTGTTGACCAGGATGTCGATCCGCCCGAACCTCTGCATGGCTTCCGCGGTGAGCGCCGTGACCTGTTCCGGGTCGCTCACATCCACGCGGATCGCATGCCCGTCGATTTCCGTGGCGACTTTCTGCGCACCTTCCAGGTTGAGGTCTGCGACGACGACCCGGTGGCCGTGTTTCGCGAGTTCCCGGGCGATGGCCGCGCCGATGCCCTGCGCGGCTCCGGTGACGATCGCCACCCGCTGTGCTGAATCCGTCATGTGGTCTGCTCCGTTCTTTCGTCGTTGACCGGGTCGGCGCCGTGCTTAGCTGCCGCCGTAGTACGCGGGGGCCAGTTTCCAGCTGAGAAACGGCTCCATCTCGTGCGAGGGGTATACGTCGGCGCCGCGGGTGCGCGCAAGGTACTTGAGGCGCCGGATCGACTCCAGCGAGTCGGTGGGGTCGTTGTGGAAGCCGCCCACGATCTCGTCGCTGAGGGTCCGCTCTGTGTAGGCGGCATCGCCGGCGAAGAGCATCGAGGGCTCCTTCTCGAACTCCACGAGCATCGAGTAGTGCCCCACCGTGTGGCCGGGGGTCTCGAAGAGGTGCACGCCGGGGGCTATCTCGTAGTCTCCGGAGATCGGCTGGTATTTAACGCCCTCGTGATCGAAGGAGAGGTCCGAGTAGCCGAGGCGCTCGAAGGACTCCGGCACTTTGGCGTGTCGCAGCTCCTCCTTGTGCACGAGGGTGACCGCGTTCGTCAGATACTTGTTGCCACCCACGTGGTCGAAGTGGAAGTGCGAGTTGACGACGATGTCCACGTCCTCCGGCTCGTAGCCGCAGAGCGCGAGCTGGCCGGGGATGGTCTGTTCGGGCGTCTGCTCCGGCAGCTCGAACGGCAGCACCCGGTTGGTGTGCTCCAGGTCGAAGCCGGTGTCGAAGAGGATCAGCGCGTTCGGATGCTCCACCAGCACGCTGTAGACGGGGAACCGCACCGGGGTCCCCGGGTCGATGTGCCAGAACACATCTGACTTGTCGATGACGAGGGTCCCGCCGTCGAGTAGATAAACCTTGGGGTCAGCCACGTTGCCTCCCGGCGTCATTGTTTTATATGTCGTTAATTGATTGTCACATTATGAGAGCAAATGAGCAGTGTCAAGAGTCCGATGCGAGTGACGCGACCGGAATCTCGGAACCGAACGACGGTACTCAAGGAGCCGGAGTCGGAAACGGCGTGGGCGGTGGTGAGGCGAGTCTCGGCCCGTCTTCGAACCGCGGCTCTGCGGAGTAGTACGCCCAGCGGTAACACCCGGTGAGCATCGGGCTCTTGTAGAAGTCGCCGATGCAGGTCATGTCCTTGTAGCGCGCCGTCCTTCCCTCCTTGTAGTGCACACGGCAGAGGACACTGAAGACTCCGACCGGCGCCGAGCCACCAAGAAGGTGCTGCGACGGCGTCCAGCAGTCGACGCCGGTCACAGTGCCGTCGATCTCCGCGCTGCCCGCGGCGGCACGACTCAACTGTTTGCCGGCCTCGGTATCGCGCAGAGACATCGGTGCCGCAGCAGTCGGTGTCGCCGAGGAAATACTCGCGGGATGCCCGGGCTCACCCGTTCCGCCGGAGGCGCAGCCAGAGAGGATCACGGCAATTGCTGCCAACAGCACCAACGGACTCTTTGTGGATCTGCTGATGGTCGTTCCTCCTCCGTGAGTACCGACGAGCATCGCTCGGATCACGGGATCGTATCATTCCAAAGCTGAGACGCAGAAGCGTTGACACCGTAGTAACAATCTCATAATATCAAACAAGTCTCGCATACTGTGAGAACAACTTGGAGTGCTCCGCCGTTCGATACGGCGGGACAGCGTAGTCCCGAGAGGTCAATCCAGAAGGGGAGTATCCGTTATGAGCGACACCACGTCCTTGCATCAAGGGAGTCGCCTACTTAAGCGCATTGCCGCATTCGCCTGCATGGCGGTGCTCGTGACCGGGATGGCGGCTTGCTCGTCGCGTACCGGTGATTCCGGCTCCACAGGCTCCACCGCCGGAAAAAAAGTGGCTCACATCGCCGTCGTCACCCCGGCAACGGAGGCCGATCATGGCTGGAACCAGCAGGGCCTAGCCGCTGCTGAAGGCACGGCCAAGAATCTCGGCCTGAAGTTGATGACCGACACGAACGTCGGCTACGACAACACGCAGACGATCCTGACCCAAGTGGCCAAGAAGGGCAACCAGTTGGTGATCGCCTGGGCAAGCGGCTTCACTACGGCCGCGGCGAGGGCCGCGACCGCAACCGGTGTCCCGATCCTCGTGGTCGACAACCCGAGCGCGGCGATCCCCGGCAAGGTCGGCGTCGTGACCTTCGAGGCACAGCAGGGCGCCTACCTGGCCGGTATTGCGGCCGCCATGACCACGAAGTCGAAGATCGTGGGTGTCGTGGTCTCGGCAGACGATATCAACTGGTTCAACATGTCGGGTGGCTTCATCCAGGGTGTCCGCAGCATCGACCCGAGCATCAAGATCGTGATGGCCTACATCGGAGCCGCCTCCTACGACGACTCGGCGGGCGGCAAGAAGGTGGCCAACCAGGTCATTGCGGCCGGTGCCGACGTCGTATTCGGGATGGGCGACGGCTCGACCGTCGGGTACATTGCTGCGGTCGAGAGTGCACCGAATCCGGTGAAGTACATCGCGGACATCGGCGACGTCACCGACCTCTTGAAAGACCCGAACACCATGCTCACCTCGGTGCGCTGGAACATGGAGGGATCCTTCACCGCGGCGGTCAAGGCGGTTGAGGATGGCTCGTTCGGCAAGAAGCCGTTCACCCTCACCCTCGCCAACGGCGGCCTCTCGCTCCAGGACACGCCGAACCTCACGCCTGAAATCAAGACGGCAGTGGACAAGGCTAAGAAAGGCATAATCGACGGATCGATCACGGTGAAGCCGTCGACGACCAAGGCGGCCGTCACCGCGCTGCTCAACCAATAGAAGGCACGGGATCCCCGGTCGAAGGGCCGGAGGGTGCCCGGTGGACCGGGCCGCCGAGGAATGGGTGGCCCGGTCCACCGAACGCGGCACTGTTGACCCTGCGATCGATCAGAACGGAGAAGTTCGGTGACTAGCGCCGTCGATGCGGGCGTGATCTCGCTCAAGCACATCACGAAGACATTTCCCGGGGTCGTCGCGAACGATGATGTGTCGCTCGACATCATCAGCGGGCAGGTGCACTGCCTCCTTGGTGAGAACGGCGCTGGCAAGTCGACGCTCATCAGCATCCTCGCCGGCATGCAACAGCCAGACTCCGGCACGATCGAGATCGACGGAAACCCTCTGCATCTTGGCTCCCCGAAGGCTGCGAAAAGCCAGGGTATCGGCGTGGTCTACCAGCATTCGACTCTCGTTCCGACTTTGTCAATCATCGAGAACCTGATGTTGGGGGAATCCGGGTTCCTGCTCAACGAGAAACGCGCGATCGCCCGCCTCGAGGAGCTCTCGGACTTGCTCGGAGCCTCGATCGAGCCTTATTCCCGCACCAGTGAGCTCGGTCTCGGCCAGCAACAGCAGGTGGAGATCGCGAAGGCGATGTGGACTGGTTCTCGGCTCCTCATCCTCGATGAACCGACCTCGATGCTGACACCGCGGGCCATCGAGGCTCTGGCTGAGAACGTCGCGCGGTTGAAGGACCGCGGGCTGGCTGTGGTGTTCATCACCCATAAGCTCCGCGAGGCCTACGCGATGGGTGACTGCATCACCGTCCTGCGCTCCGGGAAGAACGTGCTTCACCTCTCTCCGGAGGACATGGCCGGACAATCGGAGAGTCAAGTCCAAGACACGGTGTTGAGGGCGATGTTCGGGGGGGACCTCGCCGCAGCGGGAGGCAAAGGAGCCGCATCCGACCTGGCTGGTGCGAACGAGCGCACCCGCGAAAGCGTGGCCGTCGACAACCGGAGCATGCCTATCAGGCTGCAGTTGGACGGGATCTCGACCGTGGGCAAGACGATGGATGTCGTCGTGACAGACGTGACGCTCTCGATCCACGAGGGAGAGATTCTCGGCATAGCCGGCATCGATGGTCACGGGCAGACCGGGCTCGCCGAGGTCGTCGCGGGTCAGCGGCCGGCCAGTGCGGGCAGCGTGTTGCTCGACGGTGCTGACGTGACCAAAAAGGGCGTCCGGGACAGGCAGGCTCTCGGCTTGCGGTATGCCTCCGACGATCGCCTTCACGAGGGCACGGTGGCAGGACTCAGTGTGGCCGTGAACCTCATGCTCAAACGCATCGGTGAGGCGCCATTCTGGCGCTGGGGGTACACGAACAGGGTTGCCATCGACGCTGAGGCTCGGCAGCTTGTCGACGAATACGAGGTGCGAACACCAAGCCTGACCACGCGCGTCGGTGCGCTGTCAGGTGGCAACATCCAGAAGGTCGTTCTCGCCCGCGAGCTCAAGGGGGATGCACGTGTCCTCGTGGTCAACAAACCCACCTACGGCTTGGACCTCAAGACCGTCCAGTTGGTGCACGAGCTTGTGACCGATTTCGCTGAGCGGGGAGGCTCCGTGCTGCTTCTATCGAACGAGCTCGACGAGCTGATCGTGCTGGCGCATCGCATCGGCGTCATCTCCCACGGTCGCATCCTGGGGACCGTGGAGAACAGGGACGCAGATACGGCGGCGAAAGTCGGGCAATTGATGATCGGTGGTGGTGACCGTGGCGGCGAATGACCGATCGCGGCTGCAACGCGGCACCGGCATCGTCGTTCGTTCGGTGCTGCCAGTCGTTTTCGCGCTCATCGTCGGGGCGATCATCCTCTGGGCGCTGGGCAAGAATCCGTTGACTTTCTACGGCGACATCGTGGAGAACGGGCTCGCCGACGGCAACTGGCAGAGCAGCATGGTGCTCATGTCGCCGCTCTTGATCATCGGCATCGCGCTCATCGTCGTGTTCCGGGGCCAGCTCTGGAACCTGGGATACGACGGCCAATATCTTCTCGGCGCGGTTTTCGCTGCTGGATTCGGGCCGGCCCTGACCCAGCAGCTGCCGCTCTTCCTCGCCTACATCGTGCTCAGCGTGGGTGCGATCGCCGTCGGTGCGATCTGGACGCTCATTCCCGCCTGGCTGAAGGCGCGTTACGGAACGAACGAGATCATCACGACCCTGGTGATGTCGACGATCGGCATCGGCATCGCGAACATGCTCATCAAGGGGATGTTCCAGGACCCCAAGGTGGTGACGCCACAGACGGCGGCGGTCCCGGTCGACTCCATGCTGCCGTTCATCCCGGGAACGCAGGTGAACATCGGGTTCATCGTCGCCATCGTCGTCGCGCTGGCGTTCCATGTGATCCTGACCCGCACTTCGTTCGGCCTGCGTCTGGATGTCTTCGGTTCGAACCCCAAGGCGGCGCGGCACGTCGGAATCAATTCACGATGGATGGTCGTCGTGCTCTTCCTCATCAGCGGCGGACTGATCGGCCTGGCGGCCTCGATGGACATGCTCGGGCAGTGGGGCTATCTTCGCGCCAACTGGAACCCTTCCTACGGCAACGAGATCCTGCCGTTCGTCTTCTTGGCTCGGCTCAGCCCGCTAGCCTCGATTCCGTTCATCGCTTTCTACTCCGTGTTCGCCACCGGCGCGACGATTGCATCACAGCAAGCCGGCCTGTCGGTGGACTTCCTGATGGTCATCGTCGCGCTTGTCCTGGTCTTCATGACGATCACCGAGTACGTAGGAACCAAGCGTGACCTCGGCCAGAGCTATCTGCCGGACGAGTTGAAGGACGCCATTCGGAAACCGTTCGCCTCATTCGCAGAAAGGGGCGCGTCGTGAGTGATCTGCTGACCCCGGCGTTCCTCGCCACGTTCGTCATCGGCTGCATCATGGGGGCGATGCCGCTGATGATCGCGGCCGTCGGTGAGACCATCGGGGAGGCGGCCGGGGTGCTGAACCTCGGTATCGAGGGCATGATGCTGGTCGGCGCCTACGTCGGATATGTCGTCGCGCTCGGTACGCATTCGCTCTGGGCGGGCATGTTGGGTGGTGCCATCGCCGGCGCCGTCTTCTCCCTCGTGATGCTGGTACTCAACGTCTGGTTGGGGCTCAACCAGATCGTTCTCGGCATTGCTATCACGCTCGCCGGCACCGGGATCACGAGCGTTCTCTACTACGAGCTGTACGGCACCAAGACGCCGCGAGTAGCAGATGCCTTCGATTGGCAGATTCCAGGTCTGTCGAAGATTCCCGTCGTCGGACCCTCGATCTTCAGCCAGTCACCTATCTTCTGGGTCTGCATCGTGCTTGTCGTCATCGTCGCATGGGCGTTGAAGAAGACCAATTGGAGTCTCAGCATCCGGGCCGCCGGACAGATGCCGTCATCGCTTGACGCGGCGGGTGGCAGCGTGATGCGTACTCGGTCACAGGCCGTATTGATCGGTGGAACCTTTGCGGGATTGGGTGGCGCCTACCTTTCGCTGATCGCGACAGGAGCGTTCACCCCGGTGATCACGAACGGCATCGGGTTCGTCGCGATCATCGTGACGATGGTGACGAACGGGAGGATCATCTGGGTAGCGGCGATGTCGCTCCTCTTCGGCCTCTCTGTATCTGTGGGGACGGTTCTGCAGTTGACCAGTCTCAACATCCCCACGGACATCATCGGGATGCTGCCCTATGTCGTGGTGATGGTCGTCCTGATGATCTTCGCCCGGAGCGTTTACATCTCGCCGGCGCTGGCCGCGCCCTACACGAGAGGCGCGCGCTAGGCAGCGCGCACCGCAACCCGACAGAAGGGAACATCCAATGACTCAGCCCGACTTCACGCTCTCCGCGGGGCCGACGATGGCGACGTCACGAACGCTGGCTGCGCTCGGCAGTCCCATCACCTACCACTACGATCCCGACTTCCTGGCGGCATTCCGTCGTACGCAGGAGAAGGTAGCGCAGATCTTCCGCACTGCGAATGACATCGTGCTCATGCAGGGCGAGGCCATCGTTGCGCTGGAGGGCGCCGCGCGTTCGCTCACGCGCCCGGGTATGCCAGTGCTCAACCTCGTACAGGGTGTATTCGGCAAGGGCATGGGCTATTGGCTGAAGGAGTACGGCGCTATCCTGCACGAGATCGAGGTGGGCTACGACGACGCGGTCTCGCCTGAGTCGGTAGATGCCTACTTGACGGAGCATCCGGAGATCGAATTGCTCACCGTCGTTGCTTCCGAGACTCCCTCGGGGACGATTTCGGATATGTCCGCGATCGGGCCGATCGCGAAGCGTCACGGCGTGCTCACCCTGGTGGACACCGTGTCCGGGGTGGGCGGTATGGAATTTGAGACGGACTCCTGGGATCTCGACGTGTGTGTGGCTGGAGCCCAGAAGTGCTTGGGAGGGCCTCCCGGAGTCGCCCTAGTGAGTGTGAGCACGGCCGCTTGGGAGTCTATCCTCAGCAACCCGGCCGCTCCGCGCGCCTCGTACCTCTCGCTCATCGACTGGAAGGAGAAGTGGCTGGAGGGCGGTGCCTTCCCGTACACGCCCTCCGTTTCGGACATGCACGGCCTCGAGTCGGTGTGCGACCAGCTCCTGGAAGAGGGGCTTGAGAACTCCATAGCGCGGCACGACGCCTCGGCACGGGTGACGCGGGCCGGAGTCCTTGCAATGGGGCTCCAGCTGTGGCCGGTCTCCGAATCGATCGCAGCGAATTGTGTCACCTCGGTGCGGTTGCCGGAGGAAGTGGATCATCTGGAATTGCGCACGCATATCCGCTCCCGGTATGGCGTAATGCTCTCGAGCGGCCAAGGAGCCGGTAACTTGATGAGAATCGCGCACATGGGTCCCACCGCTCAGGGGATGTACCCTATCGTCGGACTATCCGCACTCGGTCGTGGACTCGCAGACTTCAAACAGCCTGTCGATATCGGTGCCGGTGTCGCGGCGGCCCTTGAGGTTCTGAGTTCGCAGAAATGAGGTGTGCCGTGACCGCAACAGGCTGGCGAGCACCCACGAGGAAGGGATGAGCAGTGGCCGCGCAGCGCACGAAAGGTGTTGATAGTGCTCGTCGTGCGCTGCAGATCCTTCTGCAGTTCAGCGAGAGCAAACCAGAGCTGAGCGTCGACGAACTGCTTGAGCTCCACGATATTTCGCTACCCAGCGTCTATCGTTATCTTTCCTTGTTGAGGGAGATGCAGCTCATCGAGGAGCGGAGCAAAGGCACGTTTGTTTTGTCGCCACAAATTCTGAAGCTCGCCAGGGCGGCGGAACTTACGCTCGACTACCGTGCTCAAGTGCAGCCGCTTCTGAACCGTCTCACCGATCAAACCGGCGAGACGTCGCTCTATCTGCGCCGAATCAACAATGCTGCAGTTTGCCAAGCGATCTCGGAGACCGATCACGCGATCAGCATTTCATTCCGCCCGGGCCATGTCATGGCACTGCATGCGGGTGCGGGCGCCAAGATGCTGCTCTCCGACTACGCGGCGGCGAAACGCGAGCAGTACCTCGATCGGTGTATTCCACCTCTTACCAAGAGGGCACGGGAAAGGCTGACGAGGGAGCTTGAAGGTATCCGCTCTGCCGGCTTTGCCGAGAGTCACGGCGAAGTCGACAATGGAGTGTGGGCGTGCGCGGCTCCCGTGCAATTCGGAGGCGAAATGGTAGGCGTGATCTCCGTCGTCGCCCCGGTTTATCGTACTGACGATGGAAAGCGCGAGGTGATCGCCCAGCGTGTCAGGGACACCGCGGCCGAGATGGCGCGTGCGATCGAGCTTGGTCACTGACACAGCCCGTGCATCAGCCTCCGAAGCTGTCGTTTCGCTCCCCCAGAACGGGTCAAGCAGTGTTCGTAGCGCGATAGGGGTCGTAGGGTGGGCGACATGGAACGAGCGCCTGCGGGTGAGCGCGCGGCACGAGGCTGTGAGGTGAGCGTCACCGCCCATTCGGTCTGGGCCAAGATCGATCGTGAGCAGTCGACATCCCTTCCATTGGTCGTGCATCTGGGGGACAGTGCAGCGGTTGCCGGCATGTTGTGGGACGACTGGTTACCGCCGTCAGTGAAGTCGCTGATTGCCGGCACCTTCGACGGCGATCTGCACCAAGCGAGAACTCTCGTGACCTGGATGGCGGCGAGTCATGACCTGGGCAAGGCCAGTCCGGCATTTGCGATCCAAGCGCGCCTGGCCGGTGCGCCCTGGCTTGTCGACGGGATGATCGATTGCGGGCTCGTCTTTCCGCTGACGCCGGAGGGACGTGAGCGCGTTCCACATTCGGTGGCCGGTCAGCTCATCCTCGAGCGGTGGCTCAGGGAGGAACGCGGTTGGTCGGTCAGCGTTGCGCGCTCGTACGCGGTGATATCGGGTGGACATCACGGTGCACCACCGGACACGGATATGCTCCGTGATGCGCAGGCGCGACCACACCTGCTTGGCGAGGGCTCGGCGTGGCTGAAGACGCAGCGCGAACTTGCGGACTATACGGCTATCATCGGCGGTGCGGACGCATATCTGGTCGGATGGGCATCCCGACCCCTTCCGCGAACGATCCAGGCGCTTGTGACGGCAATCGTCATCATGTCGGACTGGATTGCGAGTTCGACCGAGCTGTTCGCACACACCGACCATCGGCCGAGTGCCGAACGTGCCAGCGATGCGTGGCGAAAGCTGCAGCTGCCGAGCACGTGGCATCCGGTGGATGCTACAGCTGGCGTCGATGAACTGTTCCAGGGGCGGTTCGATTTTTCGGATGCCGCGCAAGCGCGCCCGGTGCAGCGCGCCGCGTTCGACGCTGCGCACGCGCTGTCGGAGCCGGGCATGCTCATCATCGAGGCGCCCATGGGCGAGGGCAAGACTGAGGCGGCTTTCATGGCGGCTGAGGTCCTCGCCGCCCGCTTCGGCCTCGGCGGATGTGTCGTCGCTCTGCCGACGATGGCGACCAGCGATGCGATGTTCGCTCGGGCGTACGACTGGGTAGGGCGGCTCCCGGATGCGCGTGGCGTCGGTGCGGTGCAGACCGCATTCCTTGCACATGGGAAGGCCCGGCTGAACGAGGCGTTCCACGAACTAGCTCATGTCGGGCGGCTCGGTTCGATGGGCGACGCCGATCAGGTGATGATCGACGTGAGTGACGCTGCTGTCGTTGCGCACGAGTGGCTGAGCGGCCGCAAGAAGGGACTGCTCGCCAATTTCGTCGTCGGCACCATCGACCAGATTCTGTTCGGCGCGCTCAAGACGAAACACGTGGCGCTGAGACATCTCGCGTTCGCCAACAAGGTCGTGATCATCGACGAAGTGCACGCCAGCGACGAGTACATGGCGGTCTATCTGCGTCGAATCCTTCGCTGGTTCGGCGCGTATCGAGTTCCCGTGATCCTGCTCTCCGCAACCCTGACCCCGGAGGCTCGGCACGCTCTCGCGGCGGCGTATACCGATCCAGGGCCGCAAGCATCCGTCACGCCTGTGCCGCTCAAAGATCGTCGTCGGCGGGCAACGCCGCCACAGCGAGAACCGGCGACAGCGCGGTTTCCTGCTGTGCTCGCGGCAGAGGGGTATCCGATCATCAGCACGGTGGCCGTATCCGGCGAGGCAAACGTGCAGACATTGCCCGCGTCGACGAGAAGTGTGCGGATCCAGCTTGAGCGGCTCGGTGACGATGATGACAGCCTGGTCGCACTACTCCGGGAGCGGCTGGCGGAAGGCGGGTCGGCGGCCGTGATCCGCAACACGGTGCGGCGCGCTCAGCACACGGCTGAGATCCTGCGCGAAGTGTTTCCCGACTCTGTCGCACTCGTGCACTCGCGGTTCATCGCGAGCGACCGGATGCGAATGGAGACGGAACTGCGCGGACGTCTCGGGCCGGGCGCGGCATCGTCGCAACGAGGACGCTTCTCGGGTCAGCCGCTGATCGTCGTCGGAACGCAGGTGCTGGAGCAGAGTCTCGACATCGATGTCGACCTCATGGTGTCGGACCTCGCGCCGATGGATCTCATGCTGCAGCGGATGGGGCGCTTGCATCGCCATGATCGCAGCGATCGGCTGCCCGGTGTGAAGAACGCACGATTCGTGATGGTCGGAGTCGAGGATTGGGATGCCGAGCTGCCGGAATCGGTGAAGGGCTCACAGGTAATCTACGGCCGGTATCCGCTTCTGCGAACGCTTCACGTGCTGGGTGCAGGGTCAGAGCTTCTTTCGTCGGTGGAGTTGCCGAGCGATATCGCCCCACTCGTTCGCGCCGCGCACAGCAGCGATTCTGTCGTCGACACCCTGTGGGCCGATGCCCTTGCCGAGGCTGAGACTGAATGGCGCGCTGGCATCCGAGAGCGCGAGGCCCGAGCACAGACATTCTTGCTCGGTTCTCCGGACGCGCCAGGTGGATCACTCGTTGATTGGCTCAAAGCTGGCGCGGGCAACATCGACGAGGAGAGCTCAGAGGGGCAGCAGCAGGTGCGTGACTCTGAGGACAGCATCGAGGTATTGGTCGTGCAGCGCGTGGACGGTGAGATACGCGCCCTGCCGTGGCTGAAGAGACACGGCGGCGAGGTTGTGCCAACGGATTGGCCGCCCGATAGCCCCGGGCTCGCATACACGATTGCGGCTTCAAGCATCCAACTGCCACCGATGTATTGCAAGCCGTGGAGCATCGATCGGACGATCGGCGTGCTTGAGAAGAATGCGTTCCCCGGCTGGCAGAAGTCCCCGTTGCTCAAGGGCCAGCTCGTTCTAGTGCTCGACGAGGAGCTATGTGCGGATCTTGGCGGCGGATATCGCGTTCGTTACGACCAGTTTTTCGGGTTGCTGGACGTCGCCGCTGACTAGAGCTTCTACCCGCCTCGAGCAAGCAGACCAGATCAAGGCGGCGATCGCGTTCGTGACCGGAACACTAGAGTCCGATATTGAGATTGACGTTGTGCCTGTCTTGCCGGATGACGTTCGTGCATCTTGCGAAAGCGGCGCGACTCCGCTTGGAAGCGCAGTCGGCAAACACTCGATCCGCTGAGGAAGTGCGTGCGGCGGCCAAGGCGCTTCATGATGATCTTTCGCTGACGCTGAGAGACATAGGCATCGTTATGGATGTGTCCTACCAGCGGGCGCACCAACTCGTGGACTCCTGACCTGCGAGCAGGACTCCGGATGCCACGCGCTACCGGCGGGCGCCGCTCAGTTGCGATGTGCGGCCTGGTGAGATACCGAGGAGATAACTGATGTCGCGCCCGGAATAGCCGGCGCTGCGTAACTGTGTGATGGCAACGGCCGTTGCCTCGACCAAGCGACGTTCGTCATCCTGCTGGGCGCGCCGCTGATTGCCGATTGCCGCGGCAGACGCGACTTCAGAAGGCACGTCGACATATCGATAGGTGAGCGTGTAGTCGGCTGCAGCGCCGGTAGGCAGGTCGGCAACAAGCTCGATGACCTCTCGGATGGATTTGTCGAGCGCCGTGAGGCGTCGTGCGAACGTGTGTGCGCCTGGCAGGTTTGTCACATCGCCGATCCAGGTGTCGCCTTCACGCGTCACAACAACGTCGTAGTTCACCTCAGCCATCCCCTCCCCAGAACCGGTTCAAGGTCCCGCTGGATCTTCAGTAACAATCCGAGAGGGATGTCGCCACGGTGTTGCGGGACCGTTGTTCGCGCTGTCTGGCCTTCACGCGTCACGGAGTAGAACCGATGTGATCCTCTTTGCCGGAGAAGCACACCGCCGGCGCGTTCAATCATCCGGTTGACTTCTCGTGCCTTCAGAGTTTAGCTCCTAAACCATTGAATTTAGCTGACTAAATGATGACCGGCCGCGGAAGTACGCGGTAGTCGTAGTGTGTGCGCGAGACTTAATCGATATTCCCGCTTCTGCGGGATGATCCAAGTAGTCGACTCGGCTTGGTGTGCTCCTCGGTTGTCCGGGGATATTGTGACCCTCACAATGGGGGGTGACGGATTACAGCTTTTCAGTTAGCGTTTTACATATAATTGAGAATAGTAGACGACTTGGAGCAAATAGCGGAGAATTATGACTACGGAGATCTCGTTCAACCTCACGACTGAGCCGTGGATTCCAGCACGGCTTCCTGATGGAGCGGTGCTGGAGCTTTCGTTGCGGGACACCTTTGCACAGGCCCACGACATTCAAGATCTCGTCGGCGAAGTGCCGACACAGGTGTTTGCGATCACGCGGCTGTTACTGGCGATCCTTCACCGATCGTTGCCGGAAATCAATCGTCCGGTCGATGACTGGATCGAACTCTGGAACGAGCCGAAACTCCTGACCGAGCTCATCGATGACTACCTCTGCCAGTGGAGTGAGCGGTTCGACCTGCTCCATCCCGAAACGCCCTTCTACCAAGTTGCGCAGTTGCATACGAAGAAGGGCGAGGTCTCGGGACTGGAGAAACTCATCGCGGACGTCCCGAATGGCGAGCCATTCTTCACCACGAGGCGCGACCGCGGCGTCGGCTCGATTTCGGTCGCTGAGGCGGCTCGGTGGCTCGTTCACGTGCATGCCTTCGACGTGTCGGGGATCAAATCCGGTGCCGATGGCGACGATCGCGTGAAAGGCGGCAAGGGTTATCCGATCGGCACTGGATGGGCCGGTGAGCTTGGCGGCGTCTTGCTCGAAGGGCGGAACCTGAAGGAGACGCTGCTTCTGAACCTCGTACTTGGAGATGACGCAGACACCCCGTTTGCAGCTGGAGACCTCCCGTCCTGGGAACGGGAACCACAAACCGGCGCCGTCGAGTTCAACGGCAAGCATGAGCCGACTGGACAAATCGAGCTGTTCACATGGCAGAGCCGTCGAGTGAGGCTTGTTCATGACGGAGCCGCGGTGACGGGGGTGCTCATCGCGAACGGGGACGCTCTCCGGCCGCAGAATCTCTTCCGCCAAGAAACAATGACGGCATGGCGTCGCAGCAAGCCGCAGGAGACCAAGCTGCGCATCGAGCCGGTGTACATGCCGCGCACACACAACCCAGAGCGATCATTCTGGCGGGGACTCTCGGCATTGTTCCCCGAGATACCCGCCGAAGGATATGCCGCAGCGATGCGCCCCGGCAATCTGCAGTGGATTAGCACGATTCTGGCGAAGGAGGACGGGCTGCACGACATTTCTGTTCGCACGCATGCTTACGGTATTAGCTACGGTACTCAGAGTTCGACCGTCGACGAGATCATCGACGATGCATTCATGGTGCACTCCGCTTTGATCTCCGACACCGGGCGAGAACTCACGGCACGGGTAGTCGACGTCATCGCTGCGACCGAGCAAGCAGTGGACGCATTGGGGCATCTCGCAGGAAACCTAGCGATCGCGGCCGGAGGAGACAATGCCGGCCCGCGTGACCGGGCTCGTGAGCGAGCCTACTTTGCGATCGACCCTCAATTCCGTCGTTGGCTGGCGGCTTTGGATATCGGTGTTGACGTGGACAATGTGCTCGTGGACTGGCGCGAAACGGCTCGCACAATCATCCGGAGGCAAGCGGAGGAGATTGTGGACGCATCCGGCCCAGCGGCGTGGATTGGGCGCGAGGCCAAGATCGGCGGAGTGGTCAACACCCCCAAGGCCTACGAATGGTTCCTCGGTGCGCTGTACAACGCGCTTCCTGAGCCGCAGCGAGGTCGGGCCGAGAGTGAGGAAAGGAGTGCATGAGGATGGCAGAACAGGTGCACAGCGTTCGTGAGGACGAGGCAAATCGGCAGAGAAGTCGATATACGCCGCTTCAGGAATACGTCTGGAAGAAAGTGGAGGTACTACAGGCTAAATACACGGCGGATGCGTGTGGCTCGGCGGCGCCACTTGCTCGCCTGCGCCGCGCGATCTCAAGCGCGCCGGGGAGCGACCCGCTCGTCTGGCAAGAGACGATGGAGGGACTTCCGGTGCAGTTCGTCGGGCGCGATGACGAACCCTCACGTGAGGAGCACGCCGTGCACGCGGCGATAACGCTGTTCGCGATGCATCAGCAGTCGCAGTCGACGTTCCGCGCACACAAGCGCGGTCAGGTCTTCGGGCACGCAGCATCGCAGCTGGGCAGGGCCATCGGCGAACCTCCCGTGCTTCGACGATTCCAAGCGCTTGCCACCGCGACGTCGTTCGAGGAGACACTCACGCACGCCCGCGGGCTGATCTCGCAATTTCGCTCGCAGAAGATTTCGCTGGACTACGGCAGGTTCGCCGTCGATCTCGCCAAGCTGCAAGACCCCAGAAGCGCCGACCGTGTGCGACTGGACTGGGGACGCACGTACTACTTCGCACCGAAAACAGAAACGGTCGGCACGGATGCCGCTCAGTCGAGTGGCGATGCCGAATCGAATGGAGAAGAGCAATGACCCGCACTATTATCGATCTGCACATTTTGCAGACCGTTCCGCCATCGAATCTCAACCGTGACGACACCGGCAGCCCGAAGACGGCGGTCTACGGCGGAACGCGGCGTGCACGTGTCTCAAGCCAGGCCTGGAAGCGTGCCACGCGCGCCGCGTTTGGCGAGCTGATCGCGGAAGTTGATCTCGGAATCCGGACCAAGCGGGTGCCCAGTCTGATCGCCGCGGAGATTCGTGAGCTCGACGCAACGTATGACGCTGAGAAGTCGGAAGAGCTCGCATCCGCGGCCTTGGAAAAGGCTGGAATTAAGGTGACGAAACCCAAGCCGGCGAAAGACGGCTCGGTCGAGCCGGCCGAGACCGGATATCTCCTGTTCCTCAGCCGTCAGCAGGTCGCGAACCTTGCGCGCATCGCCGTTGATGCTGACAAAGCCGGCACCGACATCGAGAAGAGCGCTGCGAAGGCAGCGGCGGATACCGGGCACAGCGTCGATCTCGCACTGTTCGGACGGATGGTCGCGGATGCTCCCGACCTGAACGTGGATGCGACGGCGCAGGTTGCGCATGCGATCAGCGTGCATGCGGTGGACAACGAGTACGACTATTTCACCGCGGTCGACGATAAGGCGCCGGAGGACAACGCGGGCGCGGGCATGATCGGCACCGTCGAGTTCAACTCATCTACGCTCTATCGCTACGCGACAGTCAATGTTGACGGCCTTCAGGCCGCGCTCGGGTCAGCAGATGCGACGATAGCCGCCGTCGGCGCGTTTGTCAGGGCATTCGTCACCAGCATGCCGACGGGCAAGCAGAACACGTTCGCGAACCGGACGTTGCCGGAAGCTGTTGTTGTCACTGTGCGCGACAATCAGTCGGTTAACTTGGTCGGCGCGTTTGAAGAGGCAGTTGTTGCGGATGCCAGTAGCGGCCGGCTCCGTGAGGCGAGCGCCCGGCTTGCCGACTATGCCACGGAGCTCGATCGCGCTTATGCGAGGCAGCCGATTGCCGGGTACGTGTTGCGCATCGGCTCGTCGACGGAGCCGCTCGATGCCCTGGGCGAGGAGGTCACGCTCGACACACTGAACGGGAAGCTGGCGGCTGTAGTCGGCGATCGGATCGGCGCCTCGGAATGAGCGTCCTGCTGTTACGGCTTGCCGCTCCGTTGCAGTCGTGGGGGGCGTCCAGTCGCTTTGTCCACCGAGCGACGCGGCCGGAGCCGACGAAGAGCGGGGTGCTCGGGCTGATCGCGGCTGCCCAGGGGCGGCGGCGCACGGATCCGGTCGAAGATTTGGTGCAGATGACCTTCGGGGTCAGAGTCGATCAGCCGGGACGGTTGATTCGTGATTTTCAGACGGCGCGGCATCCGGAATCGTCAAAGCCACTCCCGCTGTCATACCGGTATTACCTGGGTGACGCTGTGTTCTTGGCAGGTGTGCAGGCTGATCATGCATTACTCGAAGGCATCCAGGAGGCGATTGAGAGCCCTGCGTTCCCGCTTTACTTGGGCCGCCGCTCCTGCCCTCCCACCGGACGGGTCGCGATCGGAATCCGGGACGGGGACCTGCGGGATGTGATGCGGGCCGAGGCCTGGCAGGCCGCCCGGTGGCATCAGCGAACCGTTCGCGCGGCAAGCGCCGGATTGGAATTCTTGCGAGATGCTCTGAGCCCCGACGAGGTCGGGGAGATCGTGCGAGACGAACCGATCAGCTTCAGTCAGGAGAAGCGCGACTACGGCTGGCGGACTGTTGTGCGGGATGAACTCGTCCATGTCGACAACCCCGAGTATCGAGGAGTTCGTGGTGGTCCGGGGCGGTCGGAAGAGCACGACGCGATGGCCGCAGTCGGAGGTGCTTGATGTTCATCAGCAGGATGGCCATCAACGGTGCTCGCCGACAGTCGAGATTTCTCCTCGGCTCGCCGCAGGCGATGCATGCGGCGGTGCTCGCATCGTTTCCGCCGGGGACGCTAACAGAAGGCGATGCAGGAAGAGTGTTGTGGCGCATTGATAAGGAGCCTTCGCGCGCGACGTGGCTTTACGTCGTCAGCCCGGGGCAGCCGGACATGACGCATCTCATCGAGCAAGCCGGTTGGCCGACGCAGGCCGCATGGGAGACGCGAGACTACCTGCCGTTTCTGGGGCGCATCCGGACCGGGCAGCAGTGGGCGTTCCGGTTGGTCGGCAATCCGGTGCATTCAGTGAATCTGGAGAGCGGTGAGTCGAAGCGACTCGGGCATATCACCGCTGTGCAGCAGGCACAGTGGCTCAGGCAGCGTGGTGAGAACAGCGGTTTTGCACTCACGCAGACGGAAGCCGGTGCCGACGATCTCGTTGTCAGCGAACGCGAGAAACGGTCGTTCCGGCGGGAGAGCGCGCAGGTGACGCTGTCGACTGCTCGTTTTGACGGCCGGTTGGAAGTGCGCGATGCATCCGAATTGAGACATGCGCTCACGCACGGCATCGGCAGGGCGAAGGGGTACGGCTGCGGACTGCTCACACTCGTGCCGGTACGGTCCGATGGCTAAGCGGCCCGGTGCTCCGTCGCCCGATTTGACCGAGCTGGTCAGAGCGCAGGATCGGATCTCGTTCATCTACATCGAGCGTGCTGTCATCCACCGTGATCAGAATGCGATCACGGCCACCGACGAACGCGGGACGGTTCATATCCCGGCGGCATCGCTGGGCGCTCTGTTGCTTGGGCCAGGGACGCGGGTGACGCATCAGGCTATGATGTTGCTGGCGGAGAGCGGATCAACTGCCGTGTGGGTCGGCGAACGGGGGGTGCGCTACTACGCGCACGGTCGTAGTTTGGCGAGATCCAGTCGGCTGCTTCAGGCGCAGGCGCGACTGGTCTCCAATCAATCGTCGCGACTTGCGGTGGCGCGTGTCATGTACGGCATGCGGTTCACAGGTGAGGATGTCAGCGCCTTCACCATGCAACAACTTCGCGGCCGGGAGGGTGCGCGAGTGCGTCGTATCTACAGGGACGAGTCCAAACGGACCGGTGTGGCCTGGAAGCGTCGTGACTACGACCCGAATGACTTCGAGGGCGGTGACACTATCAATACCGCGCTGACATCGGCTCATCAGTGTCTCTATGGGATTGTCCACGCCGTTATCGTCGCACTGGGATGTGCGCCTGGACTCGGGTTCGTGCACACGGGTCATGTCCGGTCGTTCGTCTACGATATTGCTGATCTCTACAAGGCGGAGATCACAATTCCGATTGCTTTTGATATCGCGGCTTTGGGGCCGAGTGATGTGGAAGCGGAGACCCGGCACGCGGTACGCGATGCGGTCATCGACGGGGCCATTCTCACGCGATGTTCGCGGGACATCCGTCAGTTGTTGCTTCCGGATGAAACCGATGATGATGACGCGGTGCTCGGGACGTACGCGGACGTCGTCGAGCTGTGGGACGGCGGCTCGAGGCAGGTCGCAGCCGGGACTTCATATGGGGATGCCGATTGGTAGTTCTCATACTCACGGCGTGCCCGGTCGGCCTTCGGGGGCATCTGACCCGCTGGCTGCTTGAAGTGAGTTCCGGTGTCTTTGTCGGACGTGTGTCGAGTCGCGTGCGCGATTCGCTCTGGGAGCGCGTGGTCGAGCTGGCGAAGGATGGCCGCGCTATCATGATCTACTCGGTGCGCGGGGAGCAAGGGCTTGCTTTCAAGGTCCATCGACATGATTGGAAGCCCGTGGATGTTGATGGCATCCATTTGATGTTGAGGCCAGGACCTGAGGCGGCGGACTCCCGGACTCCGCAGTTGCGTGCCGGGTGGAGCAACGCGAGTATGTACAAGCGCGCCGCTCGTCGCGGTTCGCACTAGACGTCGGGCCAATGCTCGTGCGGGGAGCACACCGAAACGGCCAGGGCGATCCCCGCCGGCACGGGGAGCACTCGTGACCTGGTGGTACGGATGCAGCCAATCGGGATCATCCCCGCCTGCGCGGGGAGCACCCCGCGACCGCGGCCGTCGCATCCTCGCAAACAGTATCATCCCCGCCTGCGCGGGGAGCACCCGGTGACGACCGAGATCGTCTTCGGCAGCCGGGGATCACCCCCGCCTGCGTCGGGAGCACGTCGGCATCGGTTCCGGTCTGACCGGTCGTCCAGGATCATCCCCGCCTGCGCGGGGAGCACGGCGTGACCGATTCTTGTACTTTGCGGCAAAAAGGATCATCCCCGCCTGCGCGGGGAGCACACCGACCTCACATGCTGACACGTGACACAACCGGGATCATCCCCGCCTGCGCTGGGAGCACTTGGCTATGTCGTCTCGTATTATCACGCGATAGGGATCATCCCCGCCTGCGCGGGGAGCACGGGATGCGCACGGTTCAATTCAGCATAGAATCGGGATCATCCCCGCCTGCGCGGGGAGCACCAGCGCGGCCGCCGCGTGCTCGCCGCTCATCCGGGATCATCCTCGCCTGCGCGGGGAGCACTGCCGCGCCGACACCGAATCCGAATCCGACGGGATCATCCCCGCCTGCGCGGGGAGCACGTGCTCGTGTCAACCAGGGCGCATGCTCCGGTGGGATCATCCCCGCCTGCGCGGGGAGCACGCCGCGATGGATGCCGAGACGACGATCAAGCTGGGATCATCCCCGCCTGCGCGGGGAGCACCGTGCGTTGACTTTCATGACTCTTGCTCCTTCGGGATCATCCCCGCCTGCGCGGGGAGCACCATATGCTCAAGCTCTTGAGGCTCGCATCGTTGGGATCATCCCCGCCTGCGCGGGGAGCACTCGGTCTTCATGGTGAAACCAAGTCCGGCCGGGGATCATCCCCGCCTGCGCGGGGAGCACCATCCAAAGAGGATGATACTGAAATCGTGAGCGGGATCATCCCCGCCTGCGCGGGGAGCACGGCGGGAAGACGGTCGGCGCGGTCCGTTCCGCGGGATCATCCCCGCCTGCGCGGGGAGCACCCGAGCGTCGTTCTCACAGTATTGAATGAATCAGGATCATCCCCGCCTGCGCGGGGAGCACCACCCCGCTGATTCCTTGCCGATCAGCGGGGTGGGATCATCCCCGCCTGCGCGGGGAGCACTAAAGGGCGTCCGCCGTCGAGTAGCGGCGCTCGGGATCATCCCCGCCTGCGCGGGGAGCACACCGCGTACGGTCCGGACGGGGTTGACGCTCTGGGATCATCCCCGCCTGCGCGGGGAGCACCAATCACGATGACGGTTCCGGTCATAGATTTAGGGATCATCCCCGCCTGCGCGGGGAGCACGTACTCCACCAGCAGCGCACTCAAGCGTTCGCGTGGATCATCCCCGCCTGCGCGGGGAGCACCCTGCCCATCGAAGACGAAGGCCGGGTTATCTGGGATCATCCCCGCCTGCGCGGGGAGCACCTTCCGTTGACGATGCTCGCCGGATGGGTCGCGGGATCATCCCCGCCTGCGCGGGGAGCACGGCCCAGTCACAGATATCCCCTAGCTCGATCTGGGATCATCCCCGCCTGCGCGGGGAGCACAACATGCCCTGACGCAAAGCGATATAGCGGGTGGGATCATCCCCGCCTGCGCGGGGAGCACCGTGCGACGTTCATATTCCGCACGATAGTCACGGGATCATCCCCGCCTGCGCGGGGAGCACACCCCACAGTGACAACGCTTTTTTGATGGATTGGGATCATCCCCGCCTGCGCGGGGAGCACCCACGCCAATCAGGCATGTGGGGCGGCTATTCGGGATCATCCCCGCCTGCGCGGGGAGCACGCGTACACCACCGAGTCGGCAGGGAGTCCGGCGGGATCATCCCCGCCTGCGCGGGGAGCACCGGTGACTGGGAGTCGGAGTGGCCCTTTACTGGGGATCATCCCCGCCTGCGCGGGGAGCACAAGTTGCCCCTTCTGGGCCGGCTCACGTTGGCGGGATCATCCCCGCCTGCGCGGGGAGCACTCGGAACGGCAACACAACCCGGAACGGATCACGGGATCATCCCCGCCTGCGCGGGGAGCACTCACCGCGCTTATGTCGCCGGATGCCGTGACTGGGATCATCCCCGCCTGCGCGGGGAGCACCCCTTTTTCATCACGTACACTATCCCAGTTATGGGATCATCCCCGCCTGCGCGGGGAGCACACGATGACCGCGGACGGCACACCAGTGCAGGTGGGATCATCCCCGCCTGCGCGGGGAGCACAGGGACGAGGAGAGTTGGCCTCCGCCAACAGTGGGATCATCCCCGCCTGCGCGGGGAGCACACGTTGGGCGCCTACGATACGACCACGGCGACGGGATCATCCCCGCCTGCGCGGGGAGCACGGTCGCCGCCATTGATCCGGTCCCCCCACGACGGGATCATCCCCGCCTGCGCGGGGAGCACGCCGCTGAAATAGTGCGCAAGAATAGCCTGTGGGGATCATCCCCGCCTGCGCGGGGAGCACTTCTATCGAAGATACAGCCGATCCTGAAGCAAGGGATCATCCCCGCCTGCGCGGGGAGCACCCGTCGTCACGTGCTTTGAGAATTCTCCTTTTGGGATCATCCCCGCCTGCGCGGGGAGCACCAATCTCGTGACAATCCATGCTGGTGTGCGATGGGATCATCCCCGCCTGCGCGGGGAGCACCTATGACAGCTCCTATTCGGTGTGGCCCCAATGGGATCATCCCCGCCTGCGCGGGGAGCACCGACCAGTACAAGACCACTCCGGCTGACCCTAGGGATCATCCCCGCCTGCGCGGGGAGCACTTACGCGGTTCACGCGCAAGCACTCAGCGTCGGTGGATCATCCCCGCCTGCGCGGGGAGCACTGCGCCTTCAGCTGAGCAGTCTTCTTCAACGCGGGATCATCCCCGCCTGCGCGGGGAGCACTACCTGGATTCGAAGACGGCTCTCGAACAGACGGGATCATCCCCGCCTGCGCGGGGAGCACCGCTCTCGTCGTACACGCGCTTGGAGCGGACAGGGATCATCCCCGCCTGCGCGGGGAGCACGATGTCCGCGCCGTCGCCGAGGCGATCGAAGCAGGATCATCCCCGCCTGCGCGGGGAGCACCTGACGTGCCGGCGTCGTGCTGGGCTGCTTCATGGGATCATCCCCGCCTGCGCGGGGAGCACCGATCATCTGGGGTGTCGCATGACCGACAAACGGGATCATCCCCGCCTGCGCGGGGAGCACCGCAGCTTCTTCACCACGACACCATGCTGAACGGGATCATCCCCGCCTGCGCGGGGAGCACGTCACGTCGAACGATCCGACGCACCTGTACCAGGGATCATCCCCGCCTGCGCGGGGAGCACTTCTTTACCGAAGCTAAGAAGATCGACCAAGCGGGATCATCCCCGCCTGCGCGGGGAGCACACCGCAGCGAACGTGACCGCGACCGTCTCACCGGGATCATCCCCGCCTGCGCGGGGAGCACTCCTCGGCTTGCTGCTCAAGGTTCCTCCCACTGGGATCATCCCCGCCTGCGCGGGGAGCACAAGATGAAGGTTCGGGGTGCGCGCCGGCGCAGGGGATCATCCCCGCCTGCGCGGGGAGCACTTCCCGCAAACACTGCACGTCCAGCGGTCGGCAGGATCATCCCCGCCTGCGCGGGGAGCACGTGATGATAACTCTTGCCCGCAATACTCGCTAAGGATCATCCCCGCCTGCGCGGGGAGCACCAACCCAGGGTAACGTGTGCGGGGTTGAGAGAGGGATCATCCCCGCCTGCGCGGGGAGCACATCGGCATTACCGAAACAATGTATACCGGCAGTGCATCATCCCCGCCTGCGCGGGGAGCACATATTCAAACCGATGAATGAGGCATAGCCGCCGGGATCATCCCCGCCTGCGCGGGGAGCACCGAACTCGGCAGACAGGACAAGAGACTACGTGTAGGATCATCCCCGCCTGCGCGGGGAGCACTTGATCTGGAGCGGGAATCCGGAAGGCATGACCGGGATCATCCCCGCCTGCGCGGGGAGCACACCTTAAGCGCTTTTGCCGCCTTGTGCAGCTGGGGATCATCCCCGCCTGCGCGGGGAGCACTATCCCCGAGCCGGGTCAGCGAGATTTCATCGGGGATCATCCCCGCCTGCGCGGGGAGCACTCACCGAGGCAATGTATACCCTCAATGCGCCTAGGATCATCCCCGCCTGCGCGGGGAGCACGTTGACCACATAAGTAATGCCCCTCATTCTCTGGGATCATCCCCGCCTGCGCGGGGAGCACCATTTCCGTAATCTGTACCCGTGCGTTTATCAGGGATCATCCCCGCCTGCGCGGGGAGCACGTGAGTGGGCCACGGTTGCCGATGCTGACCGTGGGATCATCCCCGCCTGCGCGGGGAGCACATACCACCGTTGGAACCGGTCAGGATGAAACTGGGATCATCCCCGCCTGCGCGGGGAGCACGGGTTGCGGATGAGGAGAGGCGGTCGGCATGAGGGATCATCCCCGCCTGCGCGGGGAGCACTTGTTCGCATCGTTCAAGACGATGGTGGACGAGGGATCATCCCCGCCTGCGCGGGGAGCACAAGTACCCATCCAACACGGATGCCACGGGTTTGGGATCATCCCCGCCTGCGCGGGGAGCACGTACGAATTAGGGAAAGCACCCCGCTAATACGGGGATCATCCCCGCCTGCGCGGGGAGCACACAGCGCGGAAGACGCGACCGGCGCGGCATACGGGATCATCCCCGCCTGCGCGGGGAGCACGGTGCGTCGGGCTGGAAAGCGACCGCGGCCGCGGGATCATCCCCGCCTGCGCGGGGAGCACTGACGTGGCGGGTGTGTGTGGAATTCTCCTAGGGGATCATCCCCGCCTGCGCGGGGAGCACATCGCCTCGGCATCCTCGAATCGGCGCACGTCGGGATCATCCCCGCCTGCGCGGGGAGCACACGCCCGCATAATCGGGGTAGCGGATGCCGACGGGATCATCCCCGCCTGCGCGGGGAGCACGTCAGAGCATGATGTGCCCGGCGTGAATTATAGGGATCATCCCCGCCTGCGCGGGGAGCACCGAGTCGGTCTCGACCGCGATAACAGACTCCGGGGATCATCCCCGCCTGCGCGGGGAGCACCACGCACAATCTGTTGCGACATAGATGGTCGAGGGATCATCCCCGCCTGCGCGGGGAGCACTTGGCGGTGATGGTCTGGCTTGCTGTCATCGTGGGATCATCCCCGCCTGCGCGGGGAGCACGGCACAGGCCATGACATTCGCGCGACGCAAAAGGGATCATCCCCGCCTGCGCGGGGAGCACCACCGAAGCGGATGGCGTCGGAGATCGGCTGGGGGATCATCCCCGCCTGCGCGGGGAGCACTTCAGCTTGGTCCCGGTCCCGCACAATGGTGCGGGATCATCCCCGCCTGCGCGGGGAGCACAGCGTCACCCAAGTGGAATGCAAACGGGTACCGGGATCATCCCCGCCTGCGCGGGGAGCACCAGGTGTGGTTGTAAGGTGCTAGGTGCTAGGTGGGATCATCCCCGCCTGCGCGGGGAGCACTCGAACTTCGGTGAATCATCGATCAGCGGCGGGGGATCATCCCCGCCTGCGCGGGGAGCACGCGTGCTCCCAGAAGTCGTTGGCGGATCGCGCGGGATCATCCCCGCCTGCGCGGGGAGCACAGATCGATGCCGAGTTTCGGTGCCCCATCTATGGGATCATCCCCGCCTGCGCGGGGAGCACCCGATCGGCAGCACAAGCGGTTCGCGAACGTCGGGATCATCCCCGCCTGCGCGGGGAGCACCATCCAGCAACTCCGTCAACCGTGCCGTCGACGGGATCATCCCCGCCTGCGCGGGGAGCACCAGCGTGTGAATCTTCTATGTTGGGCATGTGTGGGATCATCCCCGCCTGCGCGGGGAGCACTGGCGTCGTCGGGGCACGTCGGAGATGACCCTGGGATCATCCCCGCCTGCGCGGGGAGCACCCTATACGGGGCGTGCGTTGCGGCAGACGTCCGGGATCATCCCCGCCTGCGCGGGGAGCACTCGTATCCGGTATCTTCCCCGGTATCAAGCATAGGATCATCCCCGCCTGCGCGGGGAGCACCCCTCATGGCCAACCTCAACACACTTGCCAATGGGATCATCCCCGCCTGCGCGGGGAGCACCCGAAGTCGGTTCGCTTGTCCGCTGGCGCGACGGGATCATCCCCGCCTGCGCGGGGAGCACTCAATCCGGCTCACCATCAAAGCCTGTGTGGAGGGATCATCCCCGCCTGCGCGGGGAGCACGACAGGCCGTAGTCGCGAATCAGCACAGGAATGGGATCATCCCCGCCTGCGCGGGGAGCACTCGGTGATGACGAATACGCCGTTGTCGAGTGCGGGATCATCCCCGCCTGCGCGGGGAGCACATAGGTGACGATGATGACATCCCCCACTGTCGGGGATCATCCCCGCCTGCGCGGGGAGCACGTATTGAACCGGTGGGTGCTGCTCGAACCCGCGGGATCATCCCCGCCTGCGCGGGGAGCACAGACCTGCCGCGGGGAGTTCGGTCAGTTTCGTGGGATCATCCCCGCCTGCGCGGGGAGCACACCAGAATGCCATGAGCTGACCTATTTGGCGAGGGATCATCCCCGCCTGCGCGGGGAGCACTTCGCGTCCACGACGACGCGACCGTTGGGTGTGGGATCATCCCCGCCTGCGCGGGGAGCACGTGTGATTACCCCACCCACACAGCGCGAGAGCGGGATCATCCCCGCCTGCGCGGGGAGCACCAGACAGGTTCCACCGATGCGGGCACGCGCGCGGGATCATCCCCGCCTGCGCGGGGAGCACCGCAACGTCTTCGTTGGTATCTATCGCCATGCGGGATCATCCCCGCCTGCGCGGGGAGCACCGATATTCGCGGACGGCTGACCACCCCGGCACCGGGATCATCCCCGCCTGCGCGGGGAGCACCGGGCGTGATCGGGTCCGCGTACGGGATTGATGGGATCATCCCCGCCTGCGCGGGGAGCACCACACGGTTGCATGCCGGATCACCGTGAGTTCGGGATCATCCCCGCCTGCGCGGGGAGCACTCCGGATACTTCAACGGGGCAAAGGCGGGATCGGGATCATCCCCGCCTGCGCGGGGAGCACCTCGTTGGGCAGGGCGCGGCGCGGGTGTTCGGGGGATCATCCCCGCCTGCGCGGGGAGCACTTCCGGCAATCACTTCGAGAAGCGTTTTGACTGGGATCATCCCCGCCTGCGCGGGGAGCACCCGTCAATCCGCAACCGGACAGGCCCCGATTCGGGATCATCCCCGCCTGCGCGGGGAGCACACGCGATTGCGAAGCACGTCATGGACTCACCCGGGATCATCCCCGCCTGCGCGGGGAGCACACGCCGCGATGTCAGCGACAGCACCCGTGCGAGGGATCATCCCCGCCTGCGCGGGGAGCACGATCTATTTAGATATCGCGGACGACGATCTGCGGGATCATCCCCGCCTGCGCGGGGAGCACCCCAGTCGATCGCGACCGCTAACACGGATGTTGGGATCATCCCCGCCTGCGCGGGGAGCACCTCTTGCCAAGTGCGCCACTCGTTGAGTGCCCGGGATCATCCCCGCCTGCGCGGGGAGCACCGCAACGTCCTCGTTGGTATCTATCGCCATGCGGGATCATCCCCGCCTGCGCGGGGAGCACCAACTCGACCTCGGGCTGCCGGTAAAATTCGCGGGATCATCCCCGCCTGCGCGGGGAGCACCCACCGCCATAGATGATATGAATCGCACCTTTAGGATCATCCCCGCCTGCGCGGGGAGCACCGCTCGAATAGGCGCATAGCCGCTATACATCTGGGATCATCCCCGCCTGCGCGGGGAGCACGATACCGGTATAATCGGGGTAGCGGATGCCGACGGATCATCCCCGCCTGCGCGGGGAGCACCGGTATTCGATCAATTATCTGCCGCATAAATGGGGATCATCCCCGCCTGCGCGGGGAGCACTGATCCATTTGCGCAGCAACTCGAGTGCACTGGGGATCATCCCCGCCTGCGCGGGGAGCACCGCGTTCAAAGGGACCGAACCTCAGGCTCCTCGGGATCATCCCCGCCTGCGCGGGGAGCACCAGCTTTTAGGACGTCATCCCACATGACCGGTGGGATCATCCCCGCCTGCGCGGGGAGCACAGGCAGTCGATCGTGACCTGCGTGCCAAGGTTGGGATCATCCCCGCCTGCGCGGGGAGCACTTCGGTCTGCCCCCCGGCGCGATATGGATTGTGGGATCATCCCCGCCTGCGCGGGGAGCACTCGTCTGATCGGCAATCTCTCGGGTTGCTTCTGGGATCATCCCCGCCTGCGCGGGGAGCACTGTGCCCGCAGCCGGCGTCAGGCTACTTCTGGGGGATCATTCCCGCCTGCGCGGGGAGCACTCCGCCCCGTACGCAGCGACCACCTGAGGGTCGGGATCATCCCCGCCTGCGCGGGGAGCACCCCCGCAGCGAACCCGCCCGCAACGCGAATGCGGGATCATCCCCGCCTGCGCGGGGAGCACCTCCTCACCATCGGCCAGGTCGGTGTCGGTGAGGGATCATCCCCGCCTGCGCGGGGAGCACCGGCGCCCGCACCGGGAGCAACTGAACCTGTCGGGATCATCCCCGCCTGCGCGGGGAGCACCGCAACGTCCTCGTTGGTATCTATCGCCATGCGGGATCATCCCCGCCTGCGCGGGGAGCACTTCGGCGTGTGAATCAGTGATATTGGACATGAGGGATCATCCCCGCCTGCGCGGGGAGCACCTCGGCACCTACCCGCAAGATCAAGTCGAGACAGGATCATCCCCGCCTGCGCGGGGAGCACTCGTATTCGGTGCGATGGGGAAGGGGGTGGCTGGGATCATCCCCGCCTGCGCGGGGAGCACGGTGATGACCTGGGCGTTGAGAATCTGATTCGGGGATCATCCCCGCCTGCGCGGGGAGCACTATCGGTCGTCGGATTATGCGAACCCGTCGATGGGATCATCCCCGCCTGCGCGGGGAGCACCGGGAAGCCGTGCTTCCATCCTTCGCTGATCAGGGATCATCCCCGCCTGCGCGGGGAGCACTCTCCTTCTGACTCGACCGGTACAGCTCGTACGGGATCATCCCCGCCTGCGCGGGGAGCACACCGGTCGGTGATTTGATCGGCGGTGTCGACCGGGATCATCCCCGCCTGCGCGGGGAGCACCCCGCCCGCACCGACCAATGCCGGGGCCGGTCGGGATCATCCCCGCCTGCGCGGGGAGCACCTGCTGTCCGTCGATAACCCGTTCAGTCGATCGGGATCATCCCCGCCTGCGCGGGGAGCACTCCCCAGGCTGTACGAGGATCGGGTTGGCATCGGGATCATCCCCGCCTGCGCGGGGAGCACAGGAGATGGCGGCGAAGATCGACCCGGCACTCGGGATCATCCCCGCCTGCGCGGGGAGCACGCTCCGGTCTCCGTCTGCGACTCAGGTGTCTGGGGATCATCCCCGCCTGCGCGGGGAGCACGCATACCAGAGGTTCCGTGCACTGGGCCGGTCGGGATCATCCCCGCCTGCGCGGGGAGCACACATCACCGGTGAACCTGAAACCGTCGACATGGGGATCATCCCCGCCTGCGCGGGGAGCACTCGGTGTTGCCGGCGCGGCCGCCGTGGTCGGTGTGGATCATCCCCGCCTGCGCGGGGAGCACTTGGGGATGCGGTGTGACATATGGTCTTTGATGGGATCATCCCCGCCTGCGCGGGGAGCACTGCACCGTCTCGGATTGGGCGATGCGCATAGCGGGATCATCCCCGCCTGCGCGGGGAGCACGGCCTAACTCATTGAGGAAGTAAGTCGTTCCTGGGATCATCCCCGCCTGCGCGGGGAGCACGTTCGGTGGCCGTCAGGCGGCGTCAGACGTATGGGATCATCCCCGCCTGCGCGGGGAGCACTCCCCGCCCCAAACTGCGGAACCGGCAGGAGATGGGATCATCCCCGCCTGCGCGGGGAGCACTAGTTGTATCCGGTGAACTCGACTTGCGTCGTGGGATCATCCCCGCCTGCGCGGGGAGCACTCGATGACATGTTCACGCCCCTGACGCGGCACGGGATCATCCCCGCCTGCGCGGGGAGCACAAATCGTCTTGTTCGAGAACAACGCCGATATCGGGATCATCCCCGCCTGCGCGGGGAGCACCGCGAATTGTAGGCCTGAGATGATCGGGTCTCGGGATCATCCCCGCCTGCGCGGGGAGCACTTGGGCGGTTTGCGCGATCTTCACGACTTTTTGGGATCATCCCCGCCTGCGCGGGGAGCACGACACAGTCGGGGCGTTTGATGCGAGAGGCGTGGGATCATCCCCGCCTGCGCGGGGAGCACCAGTTGAAGTCGTACGATCCGCCGTAGATGATGGGATCATCCCCGCCTGCGCGGGGAGCACCAACGGGGTCATCATCCACGGCCTGTATGAGGGGGATCATCCCCGCCTGCGCGGGGAGCACGCTCGAACGGTTCCGCAGCGTTCACACTCGGCGGGATCATCCCCGCCTGCGCGGGGAGCACCGGTACGGCATGACCATACTCGAAACCGAAACGGGATCATCCCCGCCTGCGCGGGGAGCACATTGTTGCTTGCGTCGCGGTAACGCCGATAACAGGGATCATCCCCGCCTGCGCGGGGAGCACGAACCTCAGCCGCGCGCTGAACTGGCACAGCATGGATCATCCCCGCCTGCGCGGGGAGCACCCTTCTTGACCTGGAGTTTTTCCAAACTGTGGTCCGGAATGGCTTTACTTTAGCGCACAGCACAAGGGCGGGGCCATCTGCCGATCTGTTGGAGGAGCGAGTGGCTTGAGATGAGTGCGTGCGGATTTCGAGGCCGCTGCTCGTGCCTCGTGGTCTCCTCAAGCGGAGGTGCATGGTGTAAAGAGAGAGATGCCCGCAGCACGCGCGGCCTTGCGGTAGGCGGCTGCCAGCGATGTCACGCTCTCATGCGCATTCAGTCCACTCGGATTGGGCACGACCCACAATTCGGCGCCGGCCAGATCGTCGGGCTGTCTGCCGACGGCCGCCCGCGGCTGTTCGAACGCGGTGCGGAACGCCGTGATCCCCAGCATCGCGACCACACGCGGTCGGATCCGTCGAACTTTCTCGGCCAGCGCCATCGCGCCCTCGCGTAACTGCGCGATGCTGAGCTCATCGGCACGCGCCGTCGCAAATGCGACCAGGGTTGTCATCCCGACGCCCCGTGCGTGCAGATGGGTCACGTCATCCGGCCGGAAACCATCGGATGCGTCCACGACGCGATCCGTGATCCCCGCCTGATACAGTGCTGGGTAGAAGCGATTTCCGCGCCGCCCGAAGTCGGCCTGCACCGCCACGCTCCGCAGCCCCGGATTGATTCCAACGAACAGCAGGCGCATATCGGGTCCGACGAAATCAGGCAGGGATTTGCCTCGGAACTGATCGAGTTGCCCGCGAGTGAACGGCATTTCAGCAGCGTACTGCGTGCGCACCCGCGTCTGGCTGCGCGCACCCGCTGCGGTCACCTGCCTTCGGCTCCGCGCCCCTCAAGGTGTAAACCGGGAAATGGAACTGACAAAGGATTGGATTTAAACATGGAAGAGTCACGTCCGCCACTACCGCCCTTCACGCGTGAGAGCGCGATCGAGAAGGTCCGTCTCGCGGAGAACGCCTGGAACACGCGCGATCCGGAACGCGTCGCCGGTGGCTATTCAATCGACAGCCGGTGGCGCAATCGCGATCAGTTCGTCGTGGGCCGGCCCGCGATCATCGAGTTCCTGCGCAGCAAGTGGGAGCGTGAACTCGACTATCGACTGATCAAGGAGATGTGGCTGTTCGGCGGCAATCGTATTGCCGTGCGGTTCGCATACGAGTCGCACGACGACTCCGGGCAATGGTTCCGATCGTTCGGCAACGAGTACTGGGAATTCAATCCCGACGGCCGGATGCAGGTCCGTCACGCGAGCATCAACGACGTGCGGATCGCGGAATCCGAGCGCAAATTCCATTGGGATGTCTCTGGCCCCCGTCCGAAGGACCACCCCGAACTGCGCGACCTCAACTTGTAGCCACGCCCACGGCGCCGGACGGTAGCGCTTTCCCCTCGACTCGACGGCGCATCCGTGTTCTCAGCCGCAGAGTGCACAGCGCGGCCCAGTCAGCCGCAGCGGAGCCGCCCGATACAACGGGGCGGACCCGTCGTCACGTCGTGTATCGACAGCAGCCCGGCCCGGTACCTGACCGTGAGGGGCATCGTGCCGGCAACCGTCATCCTCGGCACCCAGTGGGGCGACGAGGGCAAAGGCAAAGCGACCGACTGGCAGCAGTCCTCGATGCTCGCCGGAGAGCTGGTGCTCGTGCTCGAAGACGATCTCCGGAACGTATCGCCCGGCGCGGCCGCCTCGTAGTCCGGGAGCATGGAAAGGCAGAATCGAGATCTCGCACGACTTCGACGAGTTCACCTCTGACGACGCACGCGATTGGCACGGCGAGTGAGAGCCCTGGTCGACACGCACATTCTGCTCTGGTGGCTCGGCGACGACGCCCGACTTGATTCGTCATATCGAGAGCTGATCTCGAATTCGGACAACGAGTTGTTCGTCTCATCCGTCACGATCGCGGAGATCTCGATCAAGGCATCGCTCGGTAAGCTGACCGTGCCCCATGACATCGTCCAAACCGCGGCATCCGAGGGGTTCGCCTCGTTGCCGTTCACTGCGGCGCATGCCGAGGTGCTGCGGGATCTTCCGTGGCATCATCGCGACGCCTTCGGTCGGATGCTCGTTGCTCAGTCGATGGCAGAGCGGATGCCGTTCGCCACGGCCGACCTCCGGATCCGCGAGTACGACGTCGATTGTCTGTGAACTCTCACCTTCGGTAGCCGTGATTCGGCGCGTGGAACCCGCAGAATAGGATGCGCGGCATCCCTATGAGGATTCTCGTAACCGGTCGGACAGAAGATCGTGCTGGCAGTATCACTCGTCTGAATAACCGTGAAGGAAGCGCTCATAGCCGGGCATGCAATGGCGCTCGGCATCCCGCTCATCGCACAGGGCAAAGGGTCTGGTAGATTCCCGGTGTCGCGACGCGCTCTCCTGACGCTTCAATCTGAATCCGTGCGTGTGCAGCTCACGCCGCCACACCGCCGCGCGGGTAGTACCGCCTCGGGGGCCGGTATCCGACAGTTCGGCGCCTGTCATTACCTTGGGCGCAGCACCGCCGAGAACTGTCGCCTTCGACCCCAACCGGGACTTCGGCTCCTCCCACCGGACCACCCCGGAGATGTAGCCCGCCGCCCGCAGCGGAGCCGCCCGATACAATGGGGCGGACCCGTCGTCACGTCGTGCATCGGCAGCGGCCCGGTCCGGCCAGGTACCTGACCGTGAGGAGCATCATGCCGGCAATCGTCATCATCGGCGCCCAGTGGGGCGACGAGGGCAAAGGCAAAGCGACCGACCTTCTGGGCAGTCGCATCGATTACGTCGTCAAGTTCAACGGTGGCAACAATGCCGGCCACACGGTCGTGATCGGCGCCGAAAAGTATGCGCTGAACCTGCTACCCTCCGGCATCCTGACCCCCGGCGTCACCCCGGTGATCGCCAACGGCGTCGTCGTCGACATCGAAGTGCTCTTCAAAGAACTGGATGCGCTCATCGCACGCGGCGTGGACGTCTCCCGTCTCAAGGTCTCCTCCAACGCGCACGTGATCACGCAATATCACCGCACCCTCGACAAGGTCACCGAGCGATTCCTCGGCAAACGCCAGATTGGAACGACCGGCCGCGGCATCGGGCCGGCCTACGCCGACAAGATCAATCGCGTCGGCATCCGCATCCAGGACCTGTTCGACGAGAACATCCTGCGGCAGAAGGTGGAGGGCGCACTCGACCAGAAGAACCACTTGCTCGTCAAGCTGTATAACCGGCGCGCGTTCACGGTCGACGAGATCGTCGATGACCTGCTCTGCTCAGCGGAACGGCTGCGCCCGATGGTCGCAGACACCAGCCTGCTGATCAACCACGCACTGGACGCCGACAAGAATGTGCTGTTCGAGGCCGGTCAAGCCACGATGCTGGATGTCGACCACGGCACCTACCCGTTCGTCACCTCCTCGTCGTCGACGGCCGGCGGCGCGGCAATCGGCGCCGGCATCGGACCGGCGCGCATCAGTCGCGTGATCGGCATCGTCAAGGCTTACACCACCCGCGTCGGTTCCGGCCCGTTCCCGACGGAATTGTTCGACGAGCAGGGCGAGTGGTTGCGCCAGGTCGGCGCCGAGTTCGGAACGGTCACCGGCCGCCCGCGCCGCACGGGCTGGTATGACGCGCTCATCGCCCGCTACGCGACGCGCATCAACGGCGTCACCGACTTCGTGCTCACCAAACTCGACACGCTCACCGGGCTGGAGCGGATCCCGGTATGCGTCGCATATGACGTTGAAGGCATACGTTATGACGAGATGCCCTCCTCGCAGAGTGACTTCCACCACGCGGTTCCGATCTACCAGGAATTCCCCGGCTGGGAGGAAGACATCACCGGCGCGCGCCGGTTCGAAGACCTCCCTCAGAATGCCCAGGACTACGTCGTCGCCCTTGAGGAACTGAGCGGATCCCGCATTTCTGCGATCGGCGTCGGCCCTGGGCGAGAGGCGATCGTGGTGCGGCACGACCTGATCGGATAGCCGTTCAGCTCGGTGGTTGCCTTTCGAGACGGCCGCGGGCGGCCTGCTGCAGGAACCGGAGCGCGGTCGGGCTCGGGGATCGCGCAGCGATCCGCGACCCTAGCACCGAGCGGGCTTGCGCGCGAGAGTTTAGGCCCGCGGCCGTCTCGAAACCGCGGTGGTCAGACGATACTGAAACGTTCGGGCAGATCGGCGCGCCCGGTCATCGCGAGCAGGAGTTCCTCGCCGCGCCCCGCGTCGGCCGCGATGCCGGCCGCCAGCCTGGCACACTCTCGCACCGCACCCTCCGGGAACGTCGCGCGAATGCCGGTCGCCCGCTCGATATCCATCGTGTGCACCACCAGTTCGAACAGTCGCGTGCGCAGGTATTCCTGTAGCAGCATATTACCGCCGCGCACAGCGATCCGGCGATCCAGTCGCTGCTCGCCGAGTCGCACGAGCACGCGTTTGTTAGCCGCCGCGATCGCCGGCACAGGGTCGGCGCCGAGCGCAATCCCGCTCTCGATGCCGCGCCGGGCCACGGCCGCGGAGGCCGCAGCATCCGGAGTCACATGTGCGTAGTACTGTTCAGCAGTCGCGATACTGATGGTGGCCGGCTCATCGAGCGCAAGGTAGTCGATCACGGTCTGCACCGCGCGCGAGGTGTGGCCGACGAGTGAGCGCACCGTCCAGACGCCGAGACCGGGCAGTTCCCATTGCTCGTCACGGATGCGCGCCACGACGTCGGCGAACGCCTTCGCCGTGCCACCGTAGAGTTCGATCGTGCTCACGACACCATGCTCGCACGGCACGGGCGGCCGGCACAGAGGTATTCCGGCGGCCCGGTTGAGCGGGCCTCCCGCGTCGGCTGCTCCGGGCCGCCGGTAGCGCTGATTGAGGAGCATCGCGAGCGAAGCGAGCGGAGCTGTCTCGAAACCTGCACACCGGGCGGTGCAGGGTCGTGGTCTCGAGACGCGTATTCGCTGCGCTCATGCGCTCCTCAACCACCGATCTTTGTTGAGGAGCACCGCGAGGGGAGCGAGCCGTGCGTCGTCTCTTCGAGACGGTCGCGGGCTTCAATTCAACCCTCGCTCGCAGGCTCGGTCGGCGCTGACTGGGTGGCGGATCGCTGCGCTATCCCGCGAGCTCGACCGCGCTCCGGTTCCTGAGGAGGCTGCCCGCGGCCGGCTCGAAGGGCAGCCGCACGCGAGGGCTGACAGACTGGGGGCATGACGAATGCTGCCGGCGTCGCGCTGGCCGAGCTGTGGAGCGGTTCCTACACCGCGGACTCGAACGGGCACGGCACCGGCATCGGTCTTGTGCACACGGCGGACGACGGAACACTCGGCCCGGTGCGGTCCGCCGTCGTGACCGACTCGCCCTCGTTCATCGCACGGCACCCGAGTCTTCCCGTCGTCTACGCGGTCAGCGAAGTCGCCCAGACGATTCAGGCGTTTGCGGTCGCGGAAGCCGTGGTCCGATCTGATGTCGTGCTCGTGCCGCTCGGAGAGCCATGGCTCGCAGGCGCGGCGGTCTGCCATGTGACGATCGACCCGACTGGTCAGTACGCGATCGCCGCCTGCTGGGGCGACGGCAAGGTGCTCGCCTACGAGCTGGACGGATCCGGTCGCATCACCGCGCGCCACGAAACCGACCCGGCAGTCGATCCATACGCCGACCCGATACAGCCGGGCGGCGAGCCGACCTGGCCGAACGGCGAGGCAACACGGCCGGGCGGCGAGCGGCACAGCCGGGCGCACGCATCCGTCGTGCTGCCGGACGGTCGGGTGCTCACCACCAACCTCGGCTACGACCTGGTACGCGTCTGGCGCTATGTGCCCGGGCGCGGTCTTGTCGCCGATCACGACGTGACGCTTCCGCGCGGCAGCGGGCCGCGGCATCCGGCGTTGCATCCGAGCGGGCATGTCTACATCGTCACGGAGTATTCGGTTGAGGCCGTGGTGTTGCAACCGGATGCCGCCGGCCGCTACTCGGTCGTTCAGGTCACGCCGGTGATCTCCGGCGGCCCCGCGTCGACGCCGGCGGGCGTGCCGATCACCGGCGCGCACATCTCGATCGACGAGTCGGGCGAACACGTACACGTGACCGTGCGCGCTGCCAACCGTGTTGCCGTGCTGGCTGTGCGCGACGGTGGAGCACGACTCGGACCGCTCGCCGAGGTCGACTGCGGCGGCAATTGGCCACGCCACCATCTGCAGCGCGGATCGCTGCTGCACGTCGCGAACCAGCTCTCCGACACGATCACGACCTTCCGACTGGATGCCGCGGGCGTGCCCTCCGTGCTGCTCCAGACCCGGCCGACCGGCTCCCCCACCTGCCTGATCGAGCGGCGCTGATGGCGCCGCACCGTTGACGTGATCGGGCGGCGGTCGGCGACGGAGTGTCGGCGCTGAACCGCACATTTGGCGTAAGACCGGAATGGCAGTCGGTTGTCAGTCCGGTCTTCCGTGCAAAAGCCGGTCCGGCGTCGACGCTCTGCGAGCGTCGCGGACGACAGATGTCGGCTGCCCGCGCGGACGACTCACGCGGGTACCGCACGCGGGCGGCCTGCGCGGGCGGCACACACGGGACAGTGCCTTGGCGTAGCAGATTAGGTATGCCTAAACTAAGTTCTATGAGCGCTCCGGCTTCGCATAACACTCGGCAGACCGCTGTCACCGCGGCGCGAGGCAAGGCACCCCGGCTCGGGGAGGGCGTTCCGCTCGCACGGATGCCCGCCCACTGGATGCTCGGTCGGCTCGGCAAGAAGGTCATGCGACCCGGTGGGCTGACGCCGTCACTGCACATGCTCGACGCGCTGCAGATCGGTCCGGAGGACGACGTTGTCGACATGTGGCCCGGACTGGGTGTGACAACCCAGCGCACCCTCGCGGCGCATCCGCACAGCTATACGGCGATCGAACGCGGCGTTGCCGAGGCTGCGCGCGTTCAACGGATGCTTGCACACGCCCACGAGACCGGTGCGGATCGGCGTTGCCTGGTCGAGCCCACGCACAAGACGAGCCTGGCCGATGGCGCAGCGAGCGTCGTCTACGGCGAGGCCATGCTCACGCTGGAGCCGGCCAAGCGCAAGCTGGCGACCGTTGCCGAGGCCGCGCGCCTGCTGCGTCCGGGCGGGCGGTACGGCATCCACGAGCTGCTGCTCACGCCGAAGACGCTGGCCGAGGCGGCGAAGGACGAGATCGAGACGACGCTGACCAAGGTGCTGCACGTGCTGGCACGGCCTCTGACGACCGACGAATGGCGAGGGCAGTTGGAAGGCGGCGGTTTCGAGGTCGATTTCGAAGAGACCGGCGAGATGCTGCTGCTGGACATCTCCACCTTCCTCTCCGACGAGGGTCTGTGGGGCTCGACGGTGTTCACGGCGCGTTGCCTCGCGCATCCGTCTGTGCTGCCGCGAATCACCGAGATGTGGAACGTGTTCCGCCGCTACCGCGACAACATCGGTGCAATCGTCATGACCGCGCATCGTGTGTGACCAGCGCGACCGGTTTCGACCAGCGCGACCGGCTCTGAGCAGCACGATCGCCGCGTCGCAAACGCTCTGACGAGTAGTGTCTCACTATGGCTTTGCACGACAACCCCACGCCCCGGCCTGAGCGGAATCACTCCGGGGCGAACGACACCGAGGCGGCGCTTGCTCAGTTGCGCAGCATCCGTGAGAGCATCGACAACATCGATGCGGCGCTGGTGCACATGCTGGCCGAGCGGTTCAAGTTCACCCAATTCGTCGGAACACTGAAGGCCGAGCACGGTCTGCCGCCGGCGGACCCGGAGCGTGAGCGCGAGCAGATCCATCGCCTTCGCCAGCTCGCCGAGGCCAGCCACCTTGACCCGGAGTTCGCCGAGAAGTGGTTCAATTTCGTGGTCGCCGAGGTGATCCACCACCACGTCGAGGCGGCGGAGCGCACGGTGGGTGGTAGCCAGGCGTGAGTCGTCGGTGGAACCCGGCAGCTCCGTCGGGGCCGCCGGCACGGCCATGATCGTGGCCGGCGCTTGGGCGTCGCCTAGCGCCCGATGGTGTCAGCGCCGATGGTGTCGCGCCGATGTTGTCAGTGCCCGACGACCGGGCCGAAGTGCTCGGCGAGCGTCGCGCGGTGGGTGGCGCGGAGTTCCTCGATGCCGACGGTGAAGGCGTCCTGGATCTCGAGCACCGGCTGCGTGCCGATCTCGACATCCGTGACGCCGATGCGCAGCACCGGGCAGTCGCGACCCTCGCACAGCCCGCGGAACTTCACGTCGTCCTCCCGCGGCACAGACACGATCACCCGTCCGGTCGACTCCGAGAACAGGGCGGTCGCGGCATCGACGCCGTCGCGCTCCATGATCTCGCCGAGCCAGATGCGGGCGCCGACGCCGAAGCGCAGCACGGACTCCGCGACGGCCTGTGCGAGCCCGCCATCCGCCAGGTCGTGTGCGGAGACGATCAATGCCTCCATCGCGCCGGCATGCAGCAACCCGGCGAGTTTCTTCTCCTCGGCCAGGTCCACCACCGGCGGATGCCCGCCCAAGTGACCGTGGACCGTGCCGGCCCACGCGGATCCGTCCAGCTCCTCCCGGGTGATGCCGAGCAGGTAGATGTTGTCGCCGGCGTCCTGCCAGCCGCTCGGGATGCGGCGGTCGACGTGGTCGATCACGCCGAGCACGCCGACGACCGGTGTCGGGAAGATCGGCGTGTCGCCGGTCTGGTTGTAGAACGACACGTTGCCGCCGGTGACCGGGATCTCCAGCTCCAGGCATCCGTCTGACAGACCCTCGACGGCCTGGCCGAACTGCCACATCACCTCGGGGTTCTCGGGGCTGCCGAAGTTGAGGCAATCGGTGACGGCGACGGGCACCGCGCCGGTGACTGCGACGTTGCGGTACGCCTCGGCGAGCGCCAGCCGGGCGCCCTGTTTCGGGTCGAGCTGGCAGTAGCGGCCGTTGGCATCCGTCGCGATCGCGAAGCCGAGACCGGATGCCTCGTCCACGCGGATCATCCCACCGTCGTCGGGGAACGCGAGCGCCGTGTTGCCGCCGACGTAGTAGTCGTACTGGTTGGTCACCCAACTCTTGTCCGCCAGGTTCGGGCTGCCGAGCAGCGCGAGGAACTGTTCGCGCAGTGCATCCCGGTCGTCGTCCGCTGGCCGTTCCAAGGCGGATGCGGAGTCTGCCTGCAGCGCGTCGATCCAGCTCGGGTAGGCGACGGGCCTGTCGTACACCGGGCCGTCGACCGCCACCGTCCGCGGGTCGACGTTCACGATCTCGACACCGCGCCAGTTGATGACGAGCCGCCCCGTGTCGGTGACCTCGCCGAGAACGCTGGTTTCGACATCCCATTTGGCGGTGATCGTGAGAAACGCGTCGAGCTTCTCCGGCGTGACGACGGCCATCATGCGCTCCTGCGACTCCGACATGAGGATCTCCTCGGCTGTCAAGGTCGGGTCGCGCAGCAGCACGGAGTCGAGTTCGATGAACATGCCGCCGTCGCCGTTGGCGGCGAGCTCGCTGGTGGCACAGCTGATGCCGGCGGCGCCGAGGTCCTGGATGCCTTCGACGACCTTGTCGCGGAACAGCTCGAGGCAGCACTCGATGAGCACCTTCTCCGCGAACGGGTCGCCGACCTGCACCGCCGGACGCTTGGTCGGACCGCCGTCGGCGAACGTGTCGGATGCGAGAATGGATGCCCCGCCGATGCCATCTCCGCCGGTGCGGGCTCCGAACAGCACGATCTTGTTGCCGACGCCGGATGCGTTCGCCCGGTGCAGGTCGTCGTGCCGCAGCACACCGACACTGAGCGCGTTGACGAGCGGATTGCCCTGATACACCGGGTCGAAGTAGGTCTCGCCGCCGATGTTCGGCAGGCCAAGGCAGTTGCTGTAGAACGAGATGCCGCCGACGACCCCATGAACGACGCGGGCCGTGTCGGGGTCGTCGATCTTGCCGAAGCGCAACTGGTCCATGACGGCGACAGGGCGTGCTCCCATCGAGATGATGTCGCGCACGATGCCGCCGACCCCGGTCGCCGCGCCCTGAAACGGCTCGATGTAGCTCGGGTGGTTGTGGCTCTCGACTTTGAACGTGACGGCCCAGCCTTCACCGATGTCCACGACGCCCGCGTTCTCGCCCATGCCGACCATGAGGTTCTTCTTCATGTTCTCGGTGAGCTTCTGCCCGAACTGGCGCAGGTACTTCTTGGAACTCTTGTACGAGCAGTGCTCGCTCCACATCACCGAGTACATGGCGAGTTCGCCGCTGGTCGGGCGGCGACCGAGGATCGCCTTGATCTGCGCGTACTCGTCCGGCTTCAGGCCGAGTGCGGCGTACGGCTGCTGAATGTCGGGCGTGGCGATCGCGTTCGCGACGCTGTCCGGCACGTTCTCATCGGAAGTGGGGGCGGATGCTGCGACTTCACTCACGCGGCGGGACTCCTCGAATCGTGGGCGCGCGGCCAGATGCGCCGGACCCTTCAAGTCTACCGAGGCTCGCCCAGCCAGCCGGCTCACCGTATTCACGACGAACCGAAGGTCTAAGCCGTCATCGGGGTCGTCACCGGCGCTGGTTCCGGCTGTTCATCCTGCATTCGGGTGAACGAAACTGAGAGAATAGGGGAGCCGAAAATCGAGCTGCGAGGAGCATCCGCAATGGAGAAGCGCAAACACCGAACCCGCTTGTCGTCTGTTCGTTCTTGGCGGTTCATGTGACGGTCGCGGCCCTGACCTGGCGGTTCCCTACCGATAGTGTCGAGACACGCACATCCACAAAGGGAAGCCGATGACCGATTCATCAGAACTGCCGCAGCAACCGCATCCGACAGAACCGCCGTCGGTAGCGCAGCAAGCTCCCGCGCCGCCGGTTCCCGCCCAGCAACTTCCCGCGCCGCAACAGCAGCCGCAGTACGCGCGACCGCAGCAGTACCAGCCGCAAGTGCAGCCTGTTGTTCCGCAGGCGTACTACGCGGTGCCGCAATACGCCGTGCCAGTCGTGGCATACGCCCCGCCGCAGCCGAAGGGACTGAGTGTCACGTCGATGGTGCTCGGGCTCGTCTCGATCGTCTTCGGCTTCACCCTGCTTGCGCCGATCGGCGCCGTCGTCTTCGGTGCGATCGGACTCAAGAAGGAGCCGGCTGGACGTGGCATGTCGATCACCGGGATCGTGCTCGGCGGCTTGTGCCTGTTGCTCTGGGCGGCACTGGTCGTCGTCTGGATCATCGCAATCGCCGGGATCCTCGGTGTGGCCGCGACGCTGCCGGCGACGTCCAACTACTGACCGGTCGGCGGCGCTGTCGCGTATTCTGACACGAGCGATCGAACATGCGGGTGCACGGGCCGTCCACGGGTCGGCGCGAGCGCTTCAGCCGAGGGTGTAGAGCTCGAGCGCGATGTTGTCGGGATCGCGGAAGGCCAAGAGCGACCCGGTCGAACCCTGTTTCACGGGGGAACGCTTCACGCCGACAGCATCCAGGTGTTCGGCCCACTGGTCGAGGGCGGTGCGGTCTACGACAGCGAAGCTCAGGTGATCCAACCCTGCTCGACGCTCTGAGAACGCCCCGGGGACGGCCTGGTCACCGTGACTGTCGAGCACGAGCTCAAAGCCGGCGCGGGTCATCATCACCCGGGTGATCTCATTCACCTGAAGCTGTCGTTGGATCTCGAATCCGAGCACATCGCGGTACCACGTGGCGGCGGTGGGCGCGTCGCTCACGGTCAGGGTCACGTGGTGGATGCCGGAAATCTCTGGAACGCTCATGTTCCTGATCGTAGTGTCATCCGACGGCAGGATGGCGGCGTAGATTGCGCGGGCCCCGGGTCGCGCGGGCATTCCGCTCGGGTTCAGGACTGCGCGCTCCACCCGCCGGGAGGGCCGACCAGCAGGAATGCGGTCATGATCACGATGATGCTGATGACGAACAGTGTGACCAGAACGCCGGGGTGACGCAGGAACCAGCGCAGCAGGGCGCGAACCCGGGTGTGGTCGCGCGGGTCGTCGGTCGCCTCGCGGTGCCAATCGCCGGCAAGCTTGTCGCGCCTGTCGAGCCACACGTCGAACGGGATCGTCGCGTACGGCAGGATCGCGGTCAGCACGGCTCCGACGATCAGCTTCACGCTCCAGCGCTGGTTGACGCCGACCAGCACGGCAGTAAGCGCGTAGGTGATGAAGACGAAACCGTGAATCGAACCACCGATCAGCACCGGCAGGGCGCCGAGCCCGCCGACGTACTTGAGCAGCATGCCGGCGATCAGCAGTGTCCAGGTGATCGCTTCGGCGATCGCGACCACACGGAAGAACCGGTGCGGTGTGATGTCGGAAGATGCGTGGCCGGAAGAGATGAGGCCGGAAGCGGAAGGCACAGCGGCGGCCGCCACCGTGGCAGTGTCGGGTGTGGTCAGGGGAGTGGTCATGCTTCAAGCCTGCGCGCTGCGGCGGCGAAGCACATCGACCGAAAGTTTGAATCCGGATGCGTGTGCGCCGGTCGCGTGCGCACGCATCCAGCCGGGCCATGCCCGAGCATGACTCAGGCGATGATCGCCCAGGGATTCTCGATCAGGCGGGTGAGCGTCTGCAGGAATTGCGCGGCAAGCGCCCCGTCGACGATGCGGTGATCGGCGGACAGCGTGTAGCGCATCCGGTAGCGCGGCAGGATCTCGTCGCCGACGACCGTCGGCTCCCGCTTGGTGCCGCCGACCGCGAGGATCGCGCCCTCCGGCGGGTTGATGATCGCCGTGAACTGCTCCACGCCGAACATGCCGAGGTTGGAGATGGTGAAGGTGCCGCCGGAGATCTGCTCGAGCGACAGCTTCTTGTCGTTCGCGAGCGCAACGAGCTGCTTGGTCTCGGCGCCGAGCTGCGTGACGGTCTTGGTGTCGGCATCCGTGATCACCGGAACGACCAGGCCGTTCTCGGATGCGACCGCGACACCGATGTTGACCCGGTGGTGTACCTGCATGGTGTCACTGGTGTCGTCGATATACGACGCATTGACCAGCGGATGCTCACGCAACGCAAGCGCGCTCGCCCGGATCAGCAGGTCGTTGACACTGACCTTCGGCCGGCCGGATGCCGTCAGCTGCGTGTTCAGGTCGGCGCGCAGCTGCATGAGCGCCTCCGCGTCTGCCACGGCCGTCACGAAGAAGTGCGGGATGGTGCGTGCGCTCTCGCCGAGACGGCGCGCGATCACGCGGCGCGTCTTCGTCATCGCGACGGACTCGGATGCGCGCTTCTCGTCGGCGCTCGTGGGCGCGGGCATGGCGGCGGGCGCGCCGCCTGCCTGCGCGGCGCCGGCCGAAGAACGTGTCGCGGCCGCAGGGGCCGGGGGCGCTGCCGGCGCGGCGGGTGCCCCGGCAGCGGAGGCGGCCTGCGCAGCAGCCTGCGCGGCCTCGGCTCCAGGGGCCAGCAGCCCATCGAGGTCCGTGCGGATGATCCGACCGCCTGGGCCGGTTCCGCGCACCTTCGACAGGTCGAGGTTGTTGTCTCGCGCGAGCTTGCGCACGTAGGGCGAGGCGAACCGACGCTCGCCGTCGGCAACGTCCTCCACTGGTCGACCGTCTTCCGTTGGTCGAGTAACGAGCGACGAAGGAGCACGTGTATCGAGACCTGGCTCTGTGGTCTCTTGGTCTCGATACGCTTCGCTATTCGACCGCCGAGTGGCGTCGGCGGTCGGCGTCGCGGCAACCGGGGTCGCAGGGGCAGCGGCATCCGTACCGTCGTCGATCAGCGCGATCGGCGTGCCGATCGACACGTTCTCGCCCTCGGCGACGAGGATCTTCGACATGGTGCCGGCTTCGTACGCCTCGTACTCCATAGTGGCCTTGTCGGTCTCGATCTCGACAAGGATGTCGCCGACCTCGACCCTGTCGCCCGGCTGCTTGTGCCAGGTGGCGATCGCGCCCTCCTCCATGGTGTCGGAGAGCCGTGGCATGGTGATTTCGATCATGATTGTTCGCCCGTCTGTGATCTAGCGGCGGCTGCGGTACCCGACCGCGTCGAGAGTCTGGCGGATGGCGCCGATCACGTCATCCGCGGAAGGCAGCGCGGCCGTCTCCAGCGGTTTCGAATACGGCATCGGCACCTCGGCCATGGCAACGCGCCGAACCGGCGCATCCAGATAGTCGAACGCGCCATCCGAGATCGTCGCGGCGATCTCGGCGCCGATTCCGTAGGTGAGCCAGTCGTCTTCGAGGATCACGGCGGAGTGCGTCTTCTTGACGGACTCGATGATCGTCTCACGGTCGAGCGGGCGCAGACTGCGCAGGTCGATGACCTCGATGTCCAGGCCGTCCGACTCGGCGAGCTGCTGGGCGACCTGGTCGGCGACGTGCGCCATCCGGGAATACCCGATCAGGGTCAGGTCCTTGCCGGTGCGGGTGACGGCTGCCTTGCCGATCTCGGCCGGGATGTCCTCGTCGGGAACCTCGCCCTTGGTGTTGTACAGGGCCAGGTTCTCCAGGAACAGCACCGGGTCGTCGTCGCGGATTGCCGCGAGCATCAGCGCCTTCGCATCGGCCGGGGTGCTGGGTGCGACGACCTTCATGCCGGGCACGAACGCGTAGTACAGTTCGATGTTCTGCGAGTGCGTGGCGCCGAGCTGCTGCCCGCCGCCGCCGGGGGTGCGGATGACCATGGGCACCTTGGCCTGGCCGCCGAACATTCCATAGATTTTGGCAGCGTGGTTCACGATCTGGTCGATGGCGATCAGTGAGAAGTTGATCGTCATGATCTCGACGACCGGGCGCAAGCCCAGCATCGCCGCGCCGATGGCGGCACCGGTGAAGCCTTCCTCGGCGATCGGGGTGTCGCGTACGCGCTTCTCGCCGAATTCTGCGAGCAGACCGGCGGTGATCTTGTACGAGCCCTCGAAGATGCCGATCTCCTCGCCGATCAGGAAGACATCCTGATCGCGCAGCATCTCGGAGCGCAGCGTGTCGTGCAGTGCCTGACGGTAGGTCTTGATGCTCATCGGGCGGCTCCTTGCGCGGGTGTTTGTGCGGGCGCGGAAGCCGCGGCCGATACGGCCGCCGCAGCCGGTGTCGGTGCAGGGTCGAACAGCGCCTGTCCAGGCAGCCTGCGGGAGTCGTTGGGAACCGGGGTCGCATACGTGTAGTCGAACAGGGTGGAGACATCCGGGAAGGGGCTCGCCTCGGCGAACGCCGCGGCCTCGACGACGATCGCCGTCTCTTCCGCGTCGATCTGCTTCACTGAGGCTTCGTCGAGCACGCCGCTCGCGACGAGTTTTGCGGCGAAGGTGTGCACCGGGTCGTGTTCCTTCAGGGCCTCGACTTCTTCGGTCGAGCGGTATTTTGCGGGGTCGACGACCGAGTGGCCCTTGAGGCGTTCCGTCATCACCTCGAGCAGGAACGGCTTGCCGCTGCGCGCCGTCGCGACCGCGCGCAGCGCAGCTTCGTAAACCGACTCGGGGTCGAGCCCGTCGACGCGTTCGGATGCCATTCGATACGACGCTGCTCGCTTGTACAGTTCCGGCTCGCCCGAGGCCGCGTCGACGGTGGTGCCCATGCCGAGTCCGTTGTTGATGATCACGTAGACGATCGGCAGGTTCCAGATCGCAGCAAGGTTGAGCGACTCGTGGAACGCGCCGATGTTGGTGGTGCCGTCACCCATGGTGCACAGCACCACGTCGTCGCCGTCGCGGTAGTCGATCGCCAGGGCCGCACCGGTGGCAAGCGGCAGCTGGCCGCCGACGATGCCGTAGCCGCCGAGCAGACGCTGGGTGATGTCGAACATGTGCATCGATCCGCCCCAGCCCTTGGAGACGCCGTCGATGCGGCCGAACAGTTCGGCCATCACGCGCTTCGGCTCGATTCCCTTGCTGATCGCATAGCCGTGTTCGCGATAGTTGGTGAACAGGTAGTCGCTGGGGCGCAGCGCCGACAACAGCCCGACGACCGCAGCTTCTTCGCCGAGGTTGAGGTGGCAGTAGCCGCCGATCAGTGCCTGCGTGTATGCGCGGGCCGCGCGTTCCTCGAAGCGACGGATGAGGACCATCTGTCGATAGAAGCCGATCAGACGGTCGTGGTCTTGAGCCGACCGCGCTTGCGCCTTCGGGCGGGACGGTGCGGCCGCGCGGGCCGTTGTCTTCCGCGTCCGCGTTTGAGCGGTCATCGGTGCTCCCTTCGTCGACCTTCGTGGGGTCGGACGTCTTGTGCGTATCGTCATTAATGACACTAGCGAGTATCATTGTATCGCAGGGGTGGTAACCCTGCACTGCCCTCCAGTATGCCCAGTGTTGGTTGCGCAGTGTTGGTCGCCCAGGCTTGTTAGCTCAGTCTTGTTTGCCCGGTCTTGTCCGACGAGGAGGGCCCGCAATGCCTACATTTGCCGACGTCAGTGCGCAACGCAAGCGCGGCCGTCCGACGGCGGACGAGCGAGTGCAGCGGCGGGCGCAGATTCTCGACATGGCGTTGCCCGTCTTTCTGGAGAGCGGATTCGGCAACACCACCGTCGATCGACTCGCCGCCGCCGCGCACGTCACGAAGCGCACGATCTACAGCTATTTCGGTGACAAGGACGGTGTGTTCACGGAGATGGTGCGCAGCCTGGCGACGACCGTCAGTGACCACGCGCCGGACAACGAGTCGCTCGAGTCTCTGGCCGCCCGCATCGTCTTTCGATTGGATTCGGCCGAACTGATCGGCCTGCATCGGCTGGTCATCGCGGAATCCAGCCGATTCCCGGAGCTCGCCGTGGCCCTGCACGACAACGGCGAGGTCCAGCACATCGCACGGCTCCGCGAACAGATCCGCCGCGAGTATGGAGCGGATGCCGGCTATCGCGCATCCGACCTGTTCACGCTGCTCGTCGGTGAGGACCATCGTAAGCGCCTGCTCGGCCTGCTGCCGGCCGTGACGGCGGATGCCGCGCGCGCTCATGCGCACGCTGTGCTCGCGTCGTTCGGGCTCACGCGTTCGTAGGGCGCTGTGTGGTCGCTGCGCGGAGCCGAAGAGCCGATGCTTGCGCTGGACCGGACTTTGCACGGAAAGCCGGATAAAACCACGAGTGCGTCCGGGTTGCCGCAAAAAGTCCGGTCTACCGTCAAAGGTCTACCGTCAAAGGTTCGCCGTCGGGGGTCCGCCGTCTGGGTCCGCTGTCGCACCGGTTACCGCCCTGCGGCACGGGTGGGAGCAGGAACGGTCACGCGGCGGCGAGGGCCGCGATCGCGGAGGTGAAGAGGGTCAGGCCGTCGACGCCGGAGCGCATGGCGGCATCCGTGTCGGGTCCGAACCCGGGCTCGGTGGCGTGCTCGGGGTGCGGCATCAGCCCGAGCACGTTACCGCGGCCGTTGGCCACGCCGGCGATGTCGTTCAGCGAGCCATTCGGGTTGACGCTGAGGTAACGGAAGGCCACCCGGCCCTCGCCCTCGAGGCGCTCCAACTCCTCAGCGGATGCGACGAAGCCGCCCTCGCCGTTCTTCAGCGGGATGACGATCTCGTCGCCCGCATCGAACCCGTTCGTCCAGGCGGTGGACGTGTTCTCGACGCGCAGCTTCTGATCGCGGCGGATGAAGGTGCCGTGATCGTTTCGGATCAATCCGCCGGGCAACAGATGCGCCTCGGTGAGCATCTGGAAACCGTTGCAGATGCCGAGCACAGGCATGCCCTTGTTCGCCGCGTCCACGACCTCGGTCATGATCGGCGACAGGCTTGCGATCGCGCCGCAGCGCAGGTAGTCGCCGTAGCTGAAGCCGCCCGGCAGCACGAGCGCGTCCACGCCCTGCAGGTCGTGCTCGCCGTGCCAGAGTGCGACGGGTTCCGCGCCGGCGGCGCCAATGGCGCGCAGCGCGTCCCGGTCATCGAGCGAACCGGGAAAGGTGACGACACCGATCTTCATCGAGCGGCCGCCTCGTCGACAGCTCGGATCGACACCACATCCTCGATCACGCCGTTGGAGAGCACGTCCTCGGCGATCTGACGGACGGATGCCAGCAGAGCGTCATCGATCACGGCATCCGTCGTCAGCTCGAAGCGCTTGCCGACGCGCACGTCGAAGTGCCCCCTGCCTGTGCGCGCGAGCGCACCCGCGACCGCCTTGCCCTGCGGGTCGAGCAGGTCGGCCTTCGGCATGACTTCGACAACGATGGTGGGCACGTGAGGCTCCCTTACGTGGAAAGCGGCGGGTTGCCTCGATTCTACCGGCGCGCCGCCCCCGCAAGAGTCAGCTCACGCCAGCCCGGACTGCTTGAGCAGCACACCGCGCAGTGTGTCGCGCACGGCGGCCATGCCGCGGTAGGTCTCCTCGAAGCTCGTGCTCAATGGCGACAGACCGATGCGCAGGCCGCCCGGATCACGGTAGTCGGGCAGCACATCCTGTTGCCAGAGCAGTACGTTGACCTCGCGCATGGCAGGATGGTTGATCGTCACGTGTCCGCCGCGTCGTGCGGCATCGCGCGGGCTGGCGATCGTCGCACCGAGCGGCGCGAGCCATTCCTCGGCGAGCGTGATCGCGTACTCGGTCAGCGCCACCGACTTCGCCCGCACCGCGTCGATGCCGCGGTCGGCGATCATCGTGAGCGTGTCCTGCATCGCGAGCATCCCGATCAGGGACGGTGTGCCGCTGATGAACCGGCGGATGCCCGCGGCCGGAAGATATTCCGGCCCCATCGCGAACGCGTCTTCGCTGCCGAGCCAACCCTGGATGGGCTGGGTGAGCGTCTCCTGCAGGTCGGCGCGCACGTAGCCGAACGCCGGCGAGCCCGGCCCGCCGTTCAGATACTTGTAGGTGCAGCCGACGGCGAGGTCGGCGCCCCACGCGTCGAGTTCGACCGGAACGGACCCGACGGAGTGGCACAGATCCCAGAGCACGAGTGCGCCGGCGTCGTGAGTGATCCGCGTGATCTCCGCAGCATCCGCCAGGAATCCGGACCGGTAAGCGACGTGACTGAGCACGACGAGCGCGGTCTGCGGACCGACGGCGGCTGCAACCTGCTCCGGTGTCACGCCGGCGGCCCGGTCGGATTCGATCCAGCGCAGAGTCATGCTGGTTTCGGCGGCGATCCCGGCCAGCACGTAGCGGTCGGTCGGAAAGTTGTCGGTGTCGAGCAGGATCTCGGGGCGACCGGGGCCGGGCTCGGGTCGCGTGTATTCGTCTGGGGACGCCCTGTGGGGTTGGGATCTCGCGACGGCCGCGCGGGCGAGTTTGTAGAGCAACACCGTCGTCGAATCGCCGACGAAGGTCTGCCCGGCAGCCGCGCCGAGCACGACCCGCCCGAGCATGTCGCCGATCGTGAGAGGCAGCTGCATCCATTCTTCGTCCCAACCGCGGATGAGCCGATCGCCCCAGCCCTCCGTCAGGAACTTCTGGATGCGTTCGATGCTCGCGATTGTCGGCCGCCCGAGTGAATTGCCGTCGAAATACACCAACGGGTCATCGGTGCCGTAGAACTGCCTGCGGAAGTGCGCGAGGCCGTCGCTACGGTCCGCGCGGCGCGCGAACGCGAGGTGCGGGTCGAGGCCGCCGCCGGCATCCGTCGGTGTGCTGTTCGTCATGCGAGCGTCTCCCTTAGATCGTCAATGGTGCAACCGCGCGCTGCGGCAAGCCAGCGGGCAGAGTCTTCGGCCGAGCGCGGCGGGAGTCCGGGCGCCCACGCGAATCGGGGTCCGAACACGGCCGGTTCGTCCGGGCCGGCGATCGACCGCACGAGCGTGTCGCTGTCGAGCCCCGCGCCGGCCATTGCGATCAGCTCGCGCTCGTTCACCCCGACCGGGAGAGGCCCATTGCCGAGATCGGTGCCGTACAACACCGGTCCACCCGCGGCTGCGAAGCGGTGCAGGTTGCCACTGGCCGTCTCGGACTCGCGCGTGTTCGTGCCCCAGCCGTGGATGTCGAGGGTCGAGATCCAACGCATGCGCCGCGCCATCCGCTCGATCAGCGTGTCATCGAGCCACTCGCTGAACGGAGTGTGCGCAAAGACGTCGACGCCCGCCGCGAACGCTCGGGCGGCCTGGTCGGGACCCTCGGCGTGCGCGACGACGGGCAGCTCGTGCACGCGCGCGGCGGCAACAATCGCGGCGAGCAGAGCGTCGCTCGGCACCGGCCCGGCGACCGAATTGAGGGTGACCTTGATGACGGATGCACCGAGTGCCGCCTGTGCGGAAACCGCACCGGCGGCATCGGTCGGCTCCGCGAGCTCGATTGCGGCGCCGGGTACCGCCCAGGTCGCGCCGGACGGGTAGCCGCCGAGGCAGGTCAGGAAGCCGCCGGCGATGCGCAGGGCCGGGTGCGCGTCGCCAAGCGTGCGCAACCATCCGCCCGCCGTCTGCGGCTCCCAGCCCAGATCCGTGACGTCGGTCAGCCCGCCGGGCAGCAGAGCGGACCTGTCGATCAAGCCGAGGTGCACGTGGTGGTCGGTGAGGTGCGCAAAGAGAGTGCCGTGGATGTAGGCGTCTGCCTCGCTGGGCGGGGACGGCGCGCCAACCGGAGTGAGCCGCCCGCCCGAGGCGCGAAAGAGCGTGGGCCCGCGCCATCCGTTCGACCAGAACTCGTCGACTGCGATGAGCAGCCCATCGGTCATGACGGCGCGCCGATCTCGGTGCGGACGGCGAACAGCTCAGGAAAGAATGTGAGTTCGAGCGCCTTCTGCAGGAAGGTGACACCGCTCGACCCGCCTGTTCCGGTCTTCATACCGATGGTGCGCTGCACGGTCTTCACATGGCGGAAGCGCCAGAGCTGGAAGTTGTCTTCGAGGTCGACGAACTCCTCACACGCCTCGTAGGCGGCCCAGTTGTCGTGCGAGTTCTCGTAGATCACGCGGAACGTCTCGACGAGCTCTGCGTTGTTCCGATAGGCCTGAGTCACGTCGCGATCGAGCACCTCGGCGGGGATCGCGTAACCGGCACGGTGCAGGTAGCGCAGGAACTCGTCGTACAGACTGGGCTGCTCGAGCAGGCTGGAGAGCAGGGCGTGTGCCGGCGGATTGCTCTCGAACACGCGCAGCATCCGGGCATCCTTGTTGCCGAGCACGAACTCGACGGCACGGTACTGCCAGGACTGGAATCCGGATGAGTTGCCCAGGAATCCGCGGAACTCCGCGTATTCAGTGGGCGTGAGCGTCGCGAGAACGGACCACTGGTCGGTCAGGATCTTCTGAATGTGCTTGACGCGGGCGACCCGTTTGAGTGCGACCTTGAGGTCGTCTGCCCGGAACAGGTCGCGGGCGGATGCAAGCTCGTGCAGCACGAGCTTGAGCCACAGTTCCGTGGTCTGGTGCTGCACGATGAACAGCAACTCGTCGTGGTGCTCAGGCTCGCTCACCGGATTCTGTGCGCTGAGCAGAGTCGTCAGATCCAGATAGGAACCGTAACTCATCCGCTCGCGGAAGTCGGTGACCAGGGTGTCGTCGAAATCGCGGATGTTGTCTCCTGCTGCCACGAAATGCCTCCTTGCGCTCGTGTCGTGATCTCCACCGTAGTTGTGCGAGGGGCGGTGTCGGTGATGTCCATGAGAATCGACCCGCTGTGTTCGGTTGACGAGCTCACGCCCGAGAGGTATATTCCATAAGGAATAATCTGTGTCGAATAGGCAACTGTGGGAGGAGGCGCGCATGGTCACAGCGATCACCCCGTTGGGCATCGCGTCGCTTGCGCTCCTCGCAGAGCGCCCGATGCATCCCTACGAGATGTATCAGACGCTGATCAAACGCGCAGAGGATCGCGTTGTGAAGGTGCGCCCGGGTTCGCTCTACCACACCGTGGATCGACTTGTGGCGCACGGGCTGGTGCGGGCGACCGGAACCGAACGCGAGGGCAACCGCCCGGAACGGACGACGTATGAGATCACAGAATCCGGTCAGCTGAGGCTCACCGAGCGCGTTGCAGAGATGCTTGCCACCCCGGTGAATCACTACCCCGAGTTCCCGCTCGCAATCGGTGAGGCACACAATCTGCCGCGGGAGACAGTCATCGACCTGCTGGTGCGGCGCCTGGTGCATTTGCGGGCGGATGCCGAGGTTCTCGCTGCGGGCGTGCACGCAGTCACGCACAAGGATCTCCCTCGCAAATACTGGCTCGACATCACCTATCAAGACGCCATTCTTCAGGCAGAACTCGCCTGGATAGAAGGCTTGGTCGTCGAACTCAAAGCCGGCGACATCGACTGGTAACCGCGCACCGCGGCACCGTCGTCCACCATTCGTCACGAACTCAAGGATTTACACAATGGACAAAGTCACTCGGCCGTGGCCGGCGCTCTGGGCGCTGTGCGTCGGGTTCTTCATGATCCTGGTCGACTCGACCATCGTCTCGGTCGCCAACCCGAAGATCATGGAGGGGCTGAACACCGACATCAACACGGTGATCTGGGTCACCAGCGCCTACCTGCTCGCCTACGCGGTGCCGCTGTTGATCACCGGGCGGTTGGGCGACCGTTTCGGACCGAAGAACCTCTATGTGATCGGATTGGTGGTGTTCACCCTGTCTTCCGCGTGGTGCGGAATGATGGGACTGCCCGGCGGAACGGTCGAGATGCTCATCGTCGCTCGGGTGTTCCAAGGGCTCGGTGCTTCGCTGATGACGCCACAGACGATGGCTGTGATCACCCGCATCTTCCCACCGGAGCGTCGCGGTCAGGCCATGGGCCTGTGGGGTGCGGTGGCCGGAGTGGCGACTCTGGTCGGCCCGATCCTCGGCGGGGTTCTCGTCGATGGATTCGGCTGGGAATGGATCTTCTTCATCAACGTGCCGGTGGGGATCGTCGCCTTTGTGATGGCGTGGCGGCTCGTGCCGAGCCTGGCAAAGCGTCCGCACAGGTTCGACGTCCTCGGCGTGGTCCTGAGCGGACTCGGCATGTTCCTGCTCGTGTTCGGCATCCAGGAAGGCCAAACGTACAACTGGGGCACGATCGTCGGCCCGGTCTCGGTGTGGTCGCTCATCATCGCCGGGATCGCCTGCATGGCCGCGTTCGTCGTCTGGCAGCATTACACCAAGGGCGAGCCGCTGTTGCCGCTGAAACTGTTCCGTGACCGTAACTTCTCCTTGGCGAATGCCGCAATCGCCACCGTCGGTTTCACGATCACCAGCATGTCGTTGCCGCTCGTGTTCTTCTTCCAGCTGGTTCTCGGGTTCTCGCCGACGCAGTCGGCCCTGATGCTGGTGCCGATGGCGCTGATCTCGGGTGCGCTCGCGGCGCCCGTCGGCAAGTTGGTGGACCGGGTCAACCCGCGCTATCTCGCCTTGACCGGGTTGCTGCTTCTTTCCATTGCACTGTTCTGGTACTCGGCCTGGCTCGACACGGATGTCAACCTGTGGTGGCGACTGCTGCTGCCCAGTGCGGTGATGGGCGTGGCCAACGCATTCGTCTGGTCTCCCATCTCGACCGTCGTGACCTACAACCTGCCACAGGCCGACGCCGGTGCGGGATCGGGTGTCTACAACGCCACCCGTCAGGTCGGGGCCGTGCTCGGCAGCGCGTCGATCGCCACGCTGATCGTCGCGCGCCTCGGCGCCAATGGGCTGAAAGCCTCCGCGACGGGCGGCGAACTGGGCGGGTCGCTGCCAGCGCAGTTGCAGGCCGGGTTCACCGCGGCGATGGCCCAATCCTTGCTGCTTCCCGCAGCGCTCGCGCTCGTCGGAGCGGTGATCGTGATCTTCTTCGCAAAGCCGAAGAAGAATGAAGCCTGGGCGCACGCGCTCACCACGCAGGGTGTGCGGACGGCCGCTGCTGCCTCTGCGGCGGAGGCGGCCGCGAAGGCTGAGAGCGCAGCTGGTGCGGGCGCGGCTGGTGTGGAGGCGGCGGATGCGGACGCGGCTGGTGCGGGCGCGGAGAGCGTCGACGTTCCGGTTGGCAGGGCAACTGCTCGAGACGGGCACGGTTCGCATGCCGCGCCGGTTACCGTCGACGCCGTGCCGGCTGCCGTGACGCATGGAACCCACGGCTCGCACGCGGCCCCGACGGACGTCGATTGACGTCTCCGTTGGCGGGGGTCGGCCGGGGTATTTGAGGGCATTCGGGACTACTGCTCCTGGGTGGGCGTCGCTCGGGGATGGCTCCCAGATAAAGAAGACCGATTATTGCAATGCCAGTTTTCCCTCAACGCTGAGGCAAAACTGGCATGAGAGAAACGAGGATCCACTTTCTGCGCGGAGCCCGTTCGGCGCAGCGGTGTGGTCTCAGCGCGGTGTCCACGGATCATGGCGAGCGCGCTTGCCGCGCGATCGTCGCGCTGCCACTCGGTGGGGTCGGACACCCGACCCGGCATCATCGTGGCCCGTACCGTAAGCGTCCGTACTGTCAGCGTTCGCACTATCGGAGCCTGCGCTTGCAAGGAGTGCGCTGTACGGATCGGCACCGCGCAGGCCGATGCTGCCCGACGCTGCCCAACCCGGGTCAGGCAGCGGCAGGATGCGTGGGCCGCGCCCATACCGGGAGCCGTAGCGCTGTTCCCAGAGAGTTTTCAGATCTTCGACCGTCGCATCGAGACTCTCGAGTAACTCGGGATTCAGTCGGTAGACGCGACTGGATTCGTCGACTTCTACGAGTACAGCGTCTTCGCGTCTGAGGATGCGCAGATGGTGCGAGACGGCGGCACGAGTGACGCTGAACTCGCCGCATCCGACGGAAATCAGTTCACCGGCAGTGTGCTCGCCGAGCGCGAGCACCTCGACGAGACGGCGCCGGAGCGGCTCGGCGAGCAGTTCGAACGGATGCATCATGATGGTCGAGGTTACCCGCTGCCGCTGCCGGGCCTCAGAAGTTATCCACACGGCCGGAGTTCCCCGCGTCCACGGTCGCCCCAGCGTCGCAGGCCGGCCCGCGTCCCCGACGTCACACCGTGTCGCCCGGCAACACGCGCCGCGCCACCGGTCGGCCGGACCATCAGACGACGTCGCCTGGCGCTCGCGCGACCGACCCCGCGCCCCGCACTGCCGCTACCGGGCGACGCGTACGCGGATCAGGTTCGCCCAGGGGTCGTCGAAACTGAGTGATGCGCCATCGTCACGGGTCTGTACACGGTAGTGTGCCATCCGCTCGCCGAGGGCGCCGAGGTCATCCGACGACGGCACGACGATGTCGATGCGGCCGAGCCCGAGCGCGGGAGCACGACGACCCGCGCCGGCGCTGTTCCAGGTGTTCATCGCCATGTGATGGTGATAGCCGCCCGCGCTGACGAACAGCGCGGAGCCACCCATCGATGCCGTGGCGTCGAAGCCGAGCTGGTCGACGTAGAACGCCTTCGCAGATGCCGTGTCACCGACCGACAGATGCACGTGGCCGACGACTGCGCCGCCGATCACCGGATCCGCGACGGCCTCCTCGGTCAGATGTTCGTTCAGGAACCCGTTCGGGTCGAGGTAGAGCGTGCTCATCTCGATCTGGCCGTGAGCCCAACTCCACTGCGTGCGGGTGCGGTCCCAATACAGTTCCACGCCGTTGTTCTCCGGATCGGTGAAGTAGAACGCCTCGCTTACGAGGTGGTCGGCGCTGCCGGTGAACGTTCCCGGCTCTTTCGTCGCAACCGAGTAGACGGCAGCGGCCAGTGCGGTCTCGGTCTCGAACAGGATCGCCGTGTGGAAGAGCCCTGCACTTCGGGGCGCCGCTGCGTGCAGCTCCGGTGCGTACTGCAGGAAGACGACGGGTGTCGTTCCGCGGCCGAGAACCGCGGTGTCGGCATCCTGGCTGAGAAGTTGCAGAGTGACGGCGTCGCGGTAATACCCGATCATCCGATCGAGATCGCCGACCTTGAGCAGCACCGCGCCCATCGCGGTGTCTGCCGCGAGGCGGTCGTCCTTCAGGAGGTTACTGGTCGGCTGTTCGGTCATGCCGGATGCAACGTTCATGCGCACGTATCTATTTCCGCACCGGCTCTGGTTTCGCACCGGCTCTGGTTTCGCACCGGCTCTGGTTTCGCACCGGCTTGGCTCCGCACCGGCTCTGGCTCCGCATTCGACTCGCGCCGAGCCGGCGTCGGGCCCAGCCGGCGTCGCGCTGAGCTCGCCCTGTGCGGCGGCCGCGTGATTCAGTCCGCGGTCAGCCGCTCCAGCAGCTCGCGATATCGCGCGGCGGTCTGTTCGACGATCGTCGCAGGCAGCGCCGGCGGCGTGCCGGACCGATCCCAGTGTGCCGCCAACCAATCGCGCACGATCTGCTTGTCGAAGCTGGCCATGCGCTCTTCGGGGGTTGCCCCGGATGCGTAGGTGCGAGCATCCCAGTAGCGGCTCGAGTCGCTCGTGAGCACCTCATCCGCCAGGGTCAGTTCGCCGGTGGCGGGGTCGGCGCCGAACTCGAACTTCGTGTCGGCGAGGATGACACCGCGCGCTTGCGCGATCGCTGCCGCCCTGCTGTAGATCTCGAGCGAGCGGTCGCGGAGCTGCCCCGCAGCATCCGCTCCGACGAGTTCGACCGTGCGCTCGAACGAGATGTTCTCGTCGTGCCGGCCCATCGGCGCTTTCCACGCCGGGGTGTAGATCGGCGTGGGCAGGCGATCGCCGTTGCACAGGCCGGAGGGCAACGGCACACCGCACACGCTCTGCGTCTGCCGGTACTCGGCCCAGCCGCTGCCGGCGAGATAGCCGCGCACAACGCACTCGATCGGATACATTTCGAGCGATTTGACGAGCATCGCCCGCCCCGCCACGGCAGCCGGGATCTCCTCGACGATGTGCCCGTCACGCAGGGTGTGGTCGGGGATCAGATGATTCGGAATGCCGGTCAGTCGATCGAACCACCACAGCGAGAGCGTGGTGAGCAATTCGCCCTTACCGGTGATGCCGGGCTCGAGCACGAAATCGAACGCGCTCACACGATCGCTGGCGACCACGAGCAGTGCAGGTGCGCTCTCGACCGTGGATGCTGCCGGGCTGTGTCGATCGGGGACATACAGGTCGCGCACCTTGCCGGAGTAGGCATGGGTCCAGCCATCGAGAATGGGGAAGGTCACAAGGCAATGCTAACGGGGCGTGAACACCGGGCGCGTGCTGCACAATTGTTGTCGGAGTCATCGAATCACGGAGCCATCACGCGAACAGCGACCTATCGCGGACAGCGACGGTCCTGGACGGTGACAGCTGCGAGCAGCGACACGAACGAACGGGCGGACACGTGTGCGATGAGACCAACTGGGCCGGGAACTACCGGTATCAGGCCGAGCGGATTCTGCATCCGGCGAGCGTCGCCGAACTTCAGGATGCGATTTCCCGCGCCGATCACCTCCGCGCGCTGGGCACGCGGCACTCGTTCAATGGCCTTCCGGACACCACCGGAACCCTCGTCAGCGTCGACCGGTTGCCGCAGACGGTCACGATCGACGCTGAGAGTCGCATCGCTACCGTTCCGGCAGCCATGCGCTACGGCGACCTCGGCATCCAGTTGCATGAGCAGGGTTGGGCGCTCGGCAATCTGGCATCACTCCCGCACATCTCCGTTGCCGGAGCGATTGCGACCGGCACGCACGGGTCCGGTGATCGCAACGGCAACCTTTCCTCTGCGGTGGCAGGCATCGCGTTCGTCAACGGTTCCGGCGAGCTCGTGATGCTGCGGCGCGGCGACCCGGACTTTGCCGGAGCGGTCGTCGGCGTCGGCGCGCTCGGCGTCACAACGGAGGTGACCCTGGACATTCGGCCGACGTTCAAGGTCAGCCAGCGGGTGTACACCGAGTTGCCGTGGGATCGCGTGCTCAGCGACTTCGAGGCGATCACCGATAGTGCATACAGTGTGAGCCTGTTCACGACCTGGCGGGGCGAGACGGTCTCGCAACTGTGGTGCAAGAGCGTGATCGGAGCGCACGCTGCCGCCGGGTCCGGTTCTGCATCGGCCTCCGCGGCGGGCTCACGAGCGGCATCCGCATCCGAAGATGACGGGTATGTCTTCGGGGCGCGGGCTGCGACGGAGCCGGTGCACATGCTGCCCGGTATGTCGCCGGAGAACTGCACGCAGCAGCTGGGTGTTCCGGGGCCGTGGCATGAGCGGTTGCCGCATTTCCGGCTGGCGTTCACGCCGAGCAACGGCGAAGAGATCCAGAGCGAGTATCTGCTGGACCGTCGCCATGCCACAGCAGCGATCGAGGCGTTGCGACCGCTCGGCGAGCTGATTGCGCCGGTGCTGCAGATCACCGAGATCCGCACGATGGCGGCGGATGACCTGTGGCTCAGCCCGGCTTTCGGCGTCGACACGGTCGCATTCCACTTCACCTGGGTTCGCGATCAAGCCGGCGTCGAAGCGGCTCTCCCGGCCATCGAAGCCGCGCTGGCGCCGTTCGCGGCGCGCCCGCACTGGGGCAAGGTGTTCCTCGATCCGAGCGGCGTGGTGCGTTCGTTGTATCCGCGGATCGCGGACTTCCGGCGACTCGCCGAGCGGCACGATCCACGCGGCGTTTTTCGCAACGCGTTCCTCGAGCGGCACGTGTTCGCTTAGTCCGGGCCGTTCGCCGCCCCGCTGCCTGTCATGACCGCGCGATCGGTCACCGCCGCCGTGCCGGCCGGCGGCGTGTTGCCTGCGGTCGCCGCGTTCCCCGTCGCCTGCGCCCCGCCTGCCGGTTGCGTGTCGCCGGGGCCGAGAATCACCTCGGTCACTCGGGAGACCAACTGCCGGAAGATGTCCTGCTTGTACCCGACGATGAAGGCGACCACGAACAGGATCGCGCTGCCCGAGATCGACACGTCGATCGTGCCGGTCTTGCCCCCGCCGACTGTCCCCAAAAAGAAGACGACGATGAGGGCACCCACGGTGCCGAACGCAGCGCCCATCGGCAGACGAGCGAGATACCACGCGTTCCACCGGCGGGATGCCGCCGATGCCGGATGCGCGCCGAAGTTATGCCAGTGATCCGTGACGCCGGCGATGGCGACGCACACGCCGCCGAGCGCACCGCCCCACGGCACGCTGATCGGCAGCACCCCCGCAATCGGACTCGAGATTGTGCCGCGTATGCCCCACCAGTCCGCCAGATACGCGGCACAGAGCAACCCGAGTACCGTGAACTCGCCGAGCAGGAAGATCAACATCGAACTCGGGCGAATCCGTGACACCCAGTCTGCTGGCGAATCGACGACCTTGACCGCACTCGCGTGCGCGCTCGCGGCCGCGCTCGCGGCCTCGGACAGCGTGCTCGCCGTCGTCCCGATATTGCCCAGTGGCGTACTTGTCGCACTCATGGCGTCTCCAGCCGTTGTGCAGAAAGCGTTGTGCAGAAAGCGTTGTGCAGAAATCTAATACCAGAATTCACGTACCGCTACGCCGAATTTTCCGGGTGCTTCCGCGGGAATTCGCTCGTGGGCGGGCGCACGAACGGCGTTGCAGTGGATCGCCGTCAGATTCAGAACGTATTGCCCACCTTCCGGCCGGGTGCGGCATACGCGGGCCAGCCGGGGTCGCCGGTCGTGATGAAGCGCACCGCCGCGCCATGCTCAACGTGCTGTTCGGCATCGCCCACCCGCTCGGCTTGCTGCCGATCGAACTGCCCTCGTCGATGGATGCCGTGCTCGGCTCTCGCCCAGACGTCCCGTTCGACACCGCGTCGCCGCTGTTCGCGTTCGGGCACAGCCTGCGCTACGTGAGCGAGTAGTCAGGAGCTCAGCGTGGGATGGTCCTATTCTTCGTCGCGCTCGGCTCCCCCGGCGGTGCCGATCCGTGCTGCGGCGCTTCGGGCCGCGACGCTTCGGGTCGCGGAGTCGAGGATCAGCTCGATGCCCATCCGGAAGATGTCCTCATCGCGAAGGTCGCGAAGCTCTGCCGCGACAGAGGCGATATGTGCATGCTTCAGCGGGTCGACCAGCAGCGGGCCCTCCAACCAGGAGTCCTCCGTCGAATCAGGCGAGCTGGCCCGCCCGCGCGAGATGCCGGCCGCCTCCGAGAGCACGTACGACGCGAAGAGTGCATAATGGCTCGCCAGGTCACCACCCTCGAGACCGGCCTCGGCGAACGCGGCGAGAATGAACTCGATCGTCGCGGTTTCTGCCGGACCGTTCGTGGCAAGCACGGTCGCTTCGACGGCGATCGCGGGATGCGCCACGAAGGTCGCGAGCGTGGCGTGCGCGAGGCTGCGCAGGCGTTCGCGCCACGGCGCGCCTTCTGGGAGCCGACTCAGCGAGGATGCCTGCAACTCGTCGAGCAGTGCCCGCATCAGGTCGTCCTTGCTCTGAAAGTGCCGGTAGACGGCGGTCGGGTCGACCCCGAGCTCTGTGCCGAGTGCGCGCACTGAGATGGCAGCGATTCCGGGCCGCGACGCGATCTCGAGGCCCGCGGCCACGATCGTGGCGCGGTCCAAGCGCTTCGAGTTCAGTTCCCGCGGTGATGTTCGTCCGTTCACACCCTCACCATACCGAATCGAAAACAGCGATGTCATCGGCGTTGACAATGGTGTTGGAAATCGCTTAGCATCACCAACAACCGTTCGGCGATGAGGGGAGCCGCACCGTGGCAGCAGCAGATGTGATCGTGACCGGAGGCCGTGTGTTCACAGGCACCGGACGCCCATTGAGCGGGCACGCGGTGGTGATCTCCGATGGCCGGATCGTCGATGTCGTCGCGGAGGACGCGGTCAGTGACTATCGCGGACCGTCGACGCGAGTCGTCGACGTCGCGGGGCGCCTCGTCGCCCCGGGGTTCCAGGACGCGCACATCCATCCGGTCGGCGGCGGCGTCGAGCTCATGCAGTGCTCCCTCGCCGAGGCGGAAGACGCGGCCGACACGCTGAACCGGATCGGTGCGTACGCGACCGAGAACCCGGAGGGGTGGATCCTCGGCGGCGGATGGTCGATGGACCACTTTCCCGGCGGCGCCCCGAGCCGTCGACTGCTCGATGAAATCGTCCGCGATCGTCCGGTTCTGCTGAGCAGCCGAGACCACCACAGCGTCTGGGCCAGCAGTGCGGCGATTCGGGCCGCCGGCATCGATGCGTCGACGCCGGATCCGGTCGACGGCTGCATCGAGCGCGAAGCGGACGGGTTCCCGGCCGGCACCTTCCACGAGGGCGCAGCCGAGCTGTTCGCTGACGCGAGACCAGCGATCGACGACGACCTCGCCTACGCAGGATTGCTTCGCGCCCAAGAGGGGTTGCTGAAACTCGGCATCACGGGTTGGCAGGACGCAATGGTCGGGGAGGGCTTCGCCGGAATGCCCGGCAACCTGCCTGCCTACCGCCGTGCCCTCGCGGAGAACACGCTGGTCGCACACGTCGTCGGCGCGCAATGGTGGGTTCGAGACGCCGGTGCGGAGCAGATCGCCGGCATGATCGAACGCCGCGCCGAGTTCGCCGCGATCGACGACGACCGCTTGCGGCTCGGCACCGTGAAGATCATGGTCGACGGCGTCGCCGAGAACTTCACCGCGGCGATGAAGACCCCGTATCTTGACGCACACGGCCACGAGACGGAGAACTCCGGGCTGTCGTTCATCGACCCGCAGCGCCTGAGGGAGTACGTGACCGAATTGGATCGTGAAGGATTCCAGGTGCACTTCCACGCGCTCGGCGACCGCGCAGTGCAGGAGGCGCTGGATGCGGTCGAGGCGGCACGCGAGGCGAACGGCGCATCCGACGGTCGTCACCACCTCGCACATCTGCAGGTGGTCGCCGAGGACGACGCGGCACGGTTCGCGCCGCTGGGTGCCGTCGCCAATCTGCAGACCCTCTGGGCCTGCCACGAGGCGCAGCTCGACGAGCTCACCCTGCCCTTCCTGCAGCCCGAGCTCGAGGCGCGACAGTACCCGTTCGGCGATCTGCAGCGCGCTGGCGCACGATTCGCGGCCGGAAGCGACTGGCCGGTCTCCAGCGCCGACCCGATCGCGGCTATCCACATCGCGGTCAATCGCGTGAGCCCCGGTGGGGATGACGCGCCCCTCGGCGGTGCGGGCCAGCGGCTCGACATCGAGACGGCATTCGCCGCGTACACCTCCGGCTCGGCGTATGTGAATCACCGCGAGACCGACACGGGCTACCTCACACCCGGCTATCGTGCCGATTTCGTGGTGATCGAACCCGACCCGTTCACCGTGCCCGCTGAAGACATCTACAAGAGCGTCGTCGTCTCGACCTGGATCGGCGGTGCTCCGGTCTACGTCCGCAACTGAAACTGACCAGATTCGCACACGATAGGAGTTTGCAATGCCCCATCCTCGAACCCGACGCCCTTGAAGGCGCCCAGGCTCAATCGAACGCGGGCGGCCGGCTGTCGAGGACCCGCGACGCGATGTCGGTGCGGAATTGCCCGCCGGTCAGGCGGATGCGGCCGATCGCCTCGTACGCGCGCTCGCGGGCCTCGGCGAACGTCGTTCCGAGCGCGACAACGTTCAGCACGCGGCCGCCGGTGGCGATCAGCGCGCCGTCGTCGGCGATCGCGGTCGCCGCGTGGAGCAGCTGCACCTCGGGGACGGCCGCCGCGGCATCCGCCCCCTCGATCACGCGCCCGGTCACCGGGGCCGTCGGATAGCCCTCACTGGCCAGCACGACGGTGACGGCTGCATCCATGGCGAACTCGGGCCGTGGCATCCCGGCCAGTTCACCGGTTGCAGCGGCGAAGAGCAGCCTGGAGAGTGGCGTGACCAGCCGAGGCAGCACCACCTGGGTTTCCGGGTCGCCGAAGCGCGCGTTGAATTCGATCACGCGGATGCCGTTCGGCGTCAGGATCAATCCGCAGTAGAGCAGCCCGACGAACGGTGTCTGCTCCTCGGCGAGCTGACGGATCGTCGGCAGCGCGACGGATTGGATGACCTCGTCGACGAACGTTTCGGGTAGCCACGGCAGCGGAGAGTATGCGCCCATGCCGCCGGTGTTCGGTCCGGTGTCACCGTTGCCGAGCCGCTTGTAGTCCTGGGCTGGGGCGAGCGGCAGCACCGCGTGACCGTCGCTGAGCAGGAAGAGGGACACCTCTTCGCCGTCGAGGAACTCTTCGATCAGCACGCTGCCATGTTCCAACCAGAATTCCGCGTGGGCGAATGCGGCAGCGCGGTCATCGGTGACGAGCACGCCCTTGCCCGCTGCGAGGCCGTCGGCCTTGACGACGTACGGCGCTCCGAAGCTGTCGAGAGCACCGCCTACTTCCGCCAGCGTCGCAACCCGCACCGCGCGGCCGGTCGGCACGCCCGCGTCATCCATGATGTGCTTGGCGAACGACTTCGAACCCTCCAATTGCGCTGCCGCCTTGCCCGGGCCGAACACCGGGATCCCGTGGATGCGCAGTGCGTCGGCGACACCGGCGACCAGCGGGGCCTCTGGACCGATCACGACGAGTTCGATGCTGTGCTCGTTTGCGTAGTTTGTGACGGCACCGGGGTTGTTCGCGTCGAGTGCCACGGTGTGCACTTCCGCCGCTAGCCCTGCGTTTCCGGGCGCCGCGGTGATCTCGTGACCGGCATTCTCCGACAGCAGTGCCTTGACGATGGCGTGCTCGCGGGCGCCGGAGCCGAGAACGAGAATCTTCACGGATCAATGGTAGTTGCAAGCGCGGCGTTGGGCGATTGGTGTCGGGGGAACCGGTGTCGCAGGGCTTTTTCACGGTCGGCGATGGTCAACTTGGTGGTCGAGTAGCGAGGTACGAGCGTATCGAGACCCGTATCGAGATCTCATTGCGGGGTCTCGATATGCCTGCTCGCTGCGCTCGCGGGCTACTCGACCAACGGGGTGATGCAACTCGATGACTGTGAAAAGACCCTGCCGGTGTCCGGGGATTCCGGGAGGATGTGGATTCTGGGAGGATAGGGACGTGGCACGGGCGCGGATCTTGGATGACATCGGCGAGGGTGCGGTGATGGCGGCGGTGCGAGCATCCGCTGCCTGGGCCGGTCGCGCAGGAGCCGGTGAGGTGACCGACCTGGCGGTCGACGCCGGCTCGAACGCGGGCGTGTCGCGCGACACGCTGGCGACGGCCGTGCGCTACTTGCTGCAACTGCTCGCAGAAAAGGCACCCGGCAACACGGTCGAGCTGCGTGTGCCGCCGTTCGGCGCGGTGCAGTGCATCGAGGGTCCGCGGCACACCCGTGGCACCCCGCCCAATGTCATTGAGACGGATGCCGTAACTTGGCTCGCCCTGGCCACCGGAAGCGTCAGCTGGGCGGATGGGCTCGCCTCCGGACGTGTGCACGCGTCCGGTCAGCGTGCCGACCTGACCGGTCGGCTGCCGGTGCTCGCTCAGCCGAAGTGAGGGACAATAGCAGCATGACGGACACCGACAGCGGACGCCCAACAGACATCGACGCATCCGTGAACATCGACGCATCCGTGAACGACGCGACCGGGCTCGACGCGACTGGGCGTGGCGATGTCGTGCGGGACGAGACGGTGACTGCTGAGACGGTGCGCGTCAAGCGCACGCCGCGCTACGGTCGGTTCATCCTGGTCGCGGTGATCGTGTGCGCTGCGGCCGCATTCATCCTGACCTACTCGTTCCCGCAGGGGCAGGGCTATGATCGCGCATCGGTCTTCGGCTACATGTTGCTTGTGGCAATCGCCGCCGGCATCGTGCTCGGCGCAGTCGTCGCGCTTGTAGCCGACCGGATCAGTGGGCGTCGTGTGGCCACCGTTGTCGCCGATCGCATCGACGTGACCGAACGTGCGGGTGGCGATGCAGGCGCAGGAACAGAACCGCCCGCCCCACGCACCGACGCGTGACGGCAACTGCGCTCAGCTGAGCTGCGTGCGCTCCACCCACTCGAGGTATTCGGGGGTGACCGTTCCCGTGACGTAGTCGCCGGTAAAGCAGCACATCTCGAGGTCGGTCACCTCTGAGCCTTCGATGATGGCGGCCTGCATGTCGGCGACCTCCTGGTAGATCAGGTTGTCCGCACCGAGCTCGCGTGCGATCTCCGGGATCTTGCGGCCAGCCGCGATCAGCTCGGAGCGCGAGGGCATGTTGATGCCGTACACGTGCGGGTAGCGCACCGGCGGCGCTGCCGAGGTGAACGTCACCTTGTTCGCTCCCGCGGCGCGGGCCATCTCGACGATCTGCTGCGACGTCGTGCCGCGCACGATCGAATCGTCGACGATCAGGATGTTCTTGCCCTTGAACTCGGAACCCATCGCGTTGAGCTTCTGCCGCACGCTCTTCTTGCGCTGCGCCTGCCCCGGCATGATGAACGTGCGCCCGACGTAACGGTTCTTGTAGAAGCCCTCGCGGTATTCGATCCCGAGCTTCTGCGCGACCTGGGATGCGGCCGGGCGCGACGAGTCCGGAATCGGCATGACCACATCGACGTCGCCGAGCGGCGTGTACTGTGCGATCGTGTCGGCCAGGCGATTGCCGAGCCGCAGTCTGGCCTCGTACACCGAGATGCCGTTCATCACCGAGTCGGGCCTGGCCAGATACACGTACTCGAACGAGCACGGGATCAGTCGCGGATTGGCCGCGCACTGCTTCGAGTACAGTTCGCCACTTGTGGTGATGAAGATCGCCTCGCCCGGGGCGACATCCCGCATCACCTCGTAGCCGAGCGCCTCCAGCACGAGCGATTCGGATGCGACGATCCACTCGTCTCCGAGCAGCCCGGCCGCGCGGCGGCCAAGAATCAGCGGGCGGATGCCGAACGGGTCGCGGAATGCGAGCATCCCATGCCCGGCGATCATCGCGATCGCGGCATAGGAACCCTCGACGCGTGCGTGCACCTGGGCGATCGCGTTGAACACCTGATCGGGGTCGAGACCGAGCCCCGAAACCTGCGACTGCAGCTCCGTGGCCAGCACATTCAGCAGCATCTCGGTGTCGCTGGTTGAGTTGACATGCCTGCGATCGATGTGGAACAGGTCGTCGGCCAGTTCACGCGTGTTGGTCAGGTTGCCGTTGTGCACCAGGATGATGCCGTACGGCGCGTTCACATAGAACGGCTGCGCCTCCTGCTCGTTGGCGGCGTCGCCGTTCGTGACATAGCGCACATGGCCGAGGCCCATCGTTCCCAGGAGCGAACGCATGTCACGGGTGCGGAACGCCTCACGCACCTGCCCCTTGGCCTTGTGCAGGTGGAACGTGTTGCCCTCGGCCGTGGCGATTCCGGTGGAATCCTGCCCGCGATGCTGCAGCAGGAGGAGGCTGTCGTAGAGCTGTTGGTTGACCGGCTCGGGAGAGACGATGCCGACGATGCCGCACATGCGTTAGCGGACTCCAGTGGGTGAGGGGAACGCCCGGAACCGAGCGCTTCTAGTTTCGCACACGTCATGCCCGCCGTTGGTCGAGTAGCCCGCGAGCGCAGCGAGCAGGCGTATCGAGACCCCGCAATGAGGTCTCGATATGGGTCTCGACACGGGTCTCGATACGCTCGTACCTCGCTACTCGACCACCGAGTTGAACATCGCCGACTTCGAAAAAGCCCTGATACGAACCGCTTCGGGGCGCCGCTACCCTTGAGGCGTGACCGAAAACTCTTCTGCGCCTCGTCAATCGGCCTCGTACCGCGACGCCGGTGTCGACACCGCAGCCGGTGACCTCGCCGTCGAACTGATGAAGGACGCTGTTTCCGCAACACACGGCCCCGAGGTGCTCGGCGGCATCGGTGGATTCGCCGGGCTGTTCGACGCATCCGCGTTGAAGGCGTACGACAGGCCGCTGCTGGCGACCTCCACAGACGGTGTCGGCACCAAGGTCGCGATCGCACAGGCGCTCGACAAGCACGACACGATCGGCCAAGACCTCGTCGGAATGGTCGTCGACGACATCGTCGTGGTCGGAGCGAGGCCGCTGTTCATGACCGACTACATCGCCTGCGGCACGGTCGTGCCCGCGCGGATCGCGTCGATCGTCGCGGGCATCGCAGACGCCTGCTCGGCGACCGGCACCGCGCTGGTCGGCGGCGAAACGGCCGAGCACCCCGGGCTTCTCGGCCCCGACGACTACGACGTGGCCGGTGCGGCCGTCGGTGCCGTCGAAGCGGATGCCGTGCTCGGTGCCGGTCGCGTGCGTGACGGTGACATCGTGCTCGCCCTCGAATCGTCGGGCATCCACTCGAACGGATTCTCGCTCGTGCGGCACATACTGGCCGCCTGCGGCGTCGGCTTCACCGACCGGCTCGCCGAGTTCGGCGGCGATACCAGCAGTGGCACCGTCGGGGAGGTGCTGCTGACGCCGACGCGGCTCTACACCTCCTCGCTGTTGCGGGTGCTGGGCGACGCGCCGCTCGGCGCATCCGTTCATTCGCTGTCGCACGTGACCGGCGGCGGGATAGCGGCGAACCTGGCCCGCGTGCTGCCGATCGGCTCGTGGGTCGAGGTCGACCGCTCGACCTGGTCGCCGCCACCGGTTTTCCGGGTGCTGAGCGACCTGGCCGGCACGGCACTCGAGAGTGCCGAGGGCACCTGGAACCTCGGCATCGGCTTCTTCGCTGTCGTCGCAGCGAATGCCGCCGGCGCCATCGCCGCGGCGCTCGCCGCCGACGGCATCCCGACCTGGCAGGTCGGCACCGTGTCGATGTCGAGGCGGGATCTCACCGGCTTCGAGCAGGGCGCGAAAGGTGTCGACGGCGGCGCCGTCCGGCTGATCGGCGGCTATCGCGACTGAGAGGTCTTCGCGTGCGGCCTGATTGCCGGTGGCTGCCACCCGTCCGAGGTTCGCCGGCCGCCACGGCCCGTCGCTGAGCGCCGCCGCGGCCGGGACGGCCACGCATCGGTGCCTCTTTGACACGGTTCGCGCCAGTAGCAGGTTCACCGCGGATTCCGTTGAAACCGGCGCCGTGATGGGAAACTGGAGCAGTGAGACCGTGAGCGTGTTCCGAGAGGGGTGGTCATCATGCCGGCAACCGGCCTGTCCGCTGTGGAGCATCTGGTCGTCGTGATGCTGGAGAATCGTTCGCTCGACCACATGCTCGGATACCTGTACGCCGACTCCGGCAACGTGTCTGCCTCGGGGGATGTCTTCGACGGGCTGACCGGCACCGAGTCCTGCCCGGGGACCGACGGAAGCCTGGTCACCGTCTACCCGCTGAACGAGTCGACGCCGAACCTCTACTTCATGCCCGGAGCCGATCCCGGCGAGGGGTACCGGGCGACGAACGACCAACTCTACGGAAGCCCGAGCGCACCGACCACGGGTGCGATCCCGCCGATGACCGGTTTCGTGACCAATTTCGCCTCCGCCATCGCGCAGGACCGTGCGGACGGCTGGTACGTCGTGCCGGGTACGACAGAGCAGCTGATCATGGGCTGTCACACCCCGGAGACGTTGCCCGTGCTCTCGGCGATGGCGAAGGGTTTCGCGGTCTGCGACCGGTGGTTCGGTTCCGTGCCGACACAGACGATACCCAACCGGGCGTTCCTCGCCGCCGGCACCAGCCAGGGTCGCATGGACGACAAAGCCAAACGGTTCACCGCGCCCAGTATTTTCGGAAGGCTGACCAGGAACAACATCAGCTGGAAGATCTACGGCGACACGGCGTCACCGCTCACCAAGCTGGACTTCGACGACACCCGATCCGCCCCGGCGGCGCATTTCGGCCGGTTCGCCGACTTCGAGGCGGATGCTGCGGCAGGCCGACTTCCCGCGTACGCGTTCCTCGAGCCGTCGTGGTCGGCGGCCGGCAACAGTGAGCATCCCAACTACAACGTCGCCCTCGGCGAGCAGTTTCTCCTGGGCATCTACCGCGCGCTTCGGAACGGGGTGGACTGGGACTCCACCCTGCTGATCGTCACCTACGACGAGCACGGCGGATGCTACGACCACGTCGCCCCACCATGGGGCGCGACCCCGCCCGACGCCGCACCCGGCGAATTCGGCTTCGACTTCACCCGATTCGGGCCGCGAGTGCCGACGGTGCTGATCAGCCCCCTCATCCCGGTCGGCACCGTCTTCCGGCCGGCTGGAACCGTTCCGCTGGATCACACCAGTGTGCTGGCCACGATTGAACGTCGTTGGGGTCTGCCGGCACTGACCCGTCGCGATGCTGCGGCACCGGATGTCGGCGGGGCGTTGACCCTCGCCACCTCACGCACGGATGACCCGCTCTCCGGCGTGCTGGCGCCGACCGCCCCGGCGACGCCGCCGGCGTTGGCCGCCCAACCCGCCCATTTGCAACAGGTGCACGACGCACTGCTCGCACAACCGTGACAAGGCCGGCCGCTGCGGCCGAGGACCACGCGTGCGCCGTCGGTCGTCACAGGAGCCAACCGTGTTCGGCGGCGGTCGTGGCGGCATCCGATCGGTTGCGGGTGCCTGTCTTGCCGATCGCGCTGGACAGGTGATTGCGCACGGTGCCGGCCGTCAGGTGCAGCTCTTGGGCGATGTCGGCGACCGAACCGCCACGCTGCGCCGCCCGCAGGACATCGGTCTCGCGCTCGGTCAGCGGTGACGTTCCCGACGCGAGCGACTCGGCGGCCAGGGCGGGATCGACGACCCGCAAACCCTGCGCGACCCGACGTACCGCGTCGGCCAGTTGGCCGGCCGGTGTGTCCTTGACGATGAACCCGCTCGCCCCGGCCTCCATCGCCCGGCGCAGGTAGCCCGGTCGGCCGAACGTGGTGACGATCAACGATCGGCACTGCGGATGCTGCTGCCGCAGCTGCCGCGCCACCGCCAGCCCGTCCAGCCCCGGCATCTCGACATCGAGCAGTGCGACCTGCGCGTCGTGCGCACGTGCGGCCTCGAGAACCTCGTCGCCGCGACCGACCTGCGCGACGACGTGCAGGTCCGGCTCGAGTTCGAGCAGCGCTGCGAGCGCGCCGCGCACCAGCGCTTGATCGTCGGCGAGCAGGATCCGAATCGATGTGCTCACGCCGCCCCCCTGACAGCGACCCGCACCCCACCGCGTTCGCTACGGGTCACGGTCAGCTCGGCGCCGGCTTTGCCCGCTCGCTCGCGCAACCCGAGCAGGCCCACGCCGGCCTGCGGGATCGGGCCGCCCGCCGCGTCCGCCGCCGCGTCCGCCAGGCCGCATCCGTCGTCTTCAACGGTGAGTTCCGTACGCGTCACATGCACCCAGCAATTGTGCGCACCGGAATGCCGGACCACGTTGGTGACCGCCTCACGGAGCACCCATCCGAAAAGCTCGAGCAGATCGGCGGCAGGATCGGCGGCAGCAAAGTCTGCGTTTGGCGGCAGGTGCGGCTCGATGTCCGCTGCCGCAAGCGCCGCTTGCGCGGCTCCGAGCTCGGTCGACAGCGTCATCTCGCGATAGCCGGCCACGGCTGCGCGCAGATCGGCCAGCGCCGCGCGGGAGAGCCGTTCGATGTCGGCGATCTCCGCTTCGGCGCGCACGGGATCGATCGGAACCAGTCGTCGGGCCAGCTCCGACTTCACCGTGACGACGGTCAGCGAATGGCCGAGCACATCATGCATGTCGCGGGAGAACCGGGCACGCTCCTCGACCACGGCCAGCCGCGCTACCTCGCCCTGCGCCTGCCTCAGCTCGCGCATGGCCTTGATCTGCTGATTGATGCCGAACATCATCACGGCAACCGAGAAGATGATCGGGGCGGCGATCACTGTGGAATCGGCGAAGCCGGTCACGAATCCATAGATCAGCGGCACGGCCACCAACACCGTGACGATCGGGATGAAGAGGATCAATTCTTCGCACAGCGTCGCGGCGACCGCGCCGACCAGAATCCACAGCCACAGCGCGTCCGCACCGATCAACGGCAAGAACAGGCCGGTGTAGGTCCAGTACATGCCGAGGATGCCCACCCGGATTCTGCGGCCCTCCGACCAGCCCATGGGGGGCAGGAAGATGAATCCGATGTAGAAGGGGATCAGCAGCGCCGTGGCGATGATCTGCTGCGTCAACCCGTAGGCGTTTGGGCTGCTCCAGATCGAGATGATCATGATCACCTGATAGATCAGGCCGAACCCCGCACCCCGATACCAGCCGCGAGCGTTGCGGTTGCGGATGTTCGCCGTCGCGCGCGTCCACCAGGCTCGGAACGGCGAGCCTGGTGTCGTGGGTTGCACCGCCACATCCGTGTCAGTCACATCCGCGTCAGTCACATCCATGTCAGTCACTGTAGCTTTGTCCTCTTTCGCTTGTCCGGTTGCGTCAGGTGCCGGTTGCCCAGGCAATCCTCGGCACTGATTCGATCATTAATGGTTCGCAAAGTGTCTTTACCGCGTGATCGGCAGAGCACTTTGCGCACCATTAATTCGGATCATTCGGGCCGACGGTGCGGGCGTCAACTGCGGGCGGCGTCGCGCTTGTAGCGCCAGGAGATGAGCACCGCCAGCGCGATGGTCCAGCCGAGCAGGATCAGCACCGGTTCGAGTGCGTTGCCGCTGACGCTTGCCCCCATCTGACCGAGGCGATTGAGCCAGTATGACGGAACGGCTTGAGCCACGTTCGAGACCCAGCTCGGCATGATCTGCAGCGGAATCCACAGGCCGCCGAGGATCGCCAAGCCGAAGAACACGATCAGGAACAGCGGCTGCGCATACGACGGCTTGGCGAACTGGCCGATCAGCACCGCGATCAGGGCGAACGGGACGACCCCGATCCAAAGCCCGAGCGTAGCCATGGTCCAGCCCAGGAACGAGAGCTTCGCGCCCAGCACGACCACCGCCACGACGATCAGCAGCACGATCGAGACGAGTGCGACCGCCAGGGCGGACACCACCTTCGAAAGCAGGTAGCCGGCGCCGGTCAGCGGGGTGAGTCGCAACTGGCGATTCCAACCGAGCGAACGCTCCGTGACGATGTTGAACGCCTGCCCGAGCGCGGCCATCATGCCGCCATAACCGGCCATCTGGATCGTCGTCACGACGACCCACGGCAGCCCGGTCACCCTGTCGATGACGCCGCCCGATCCGTAGGCGCTTCCGAACACCAGCAGCATGAGCAGTGGAACGGCGAAGGTGAAGATCAGTCCGCGCAGGTTGCGCAGTTGCCGGGCCGACTCCAGCCCGAGGTAGCGCACCGGGGTCGAAAGGAGCGCGCCGGGGATCCCGCGACGTCGGCGCCGAGGAAGCTGTGTGTGCGAGGTTTCACCGTTCGAGGCTGCACTGGTCGAGATCATGCTCTTGCTCCAATACCTGCGGTTTCGGTGAGGGCGAGGAAGGCATCGTCCATGTTGTGAGCGGTGACCTCGATATCGTGTACGTCTGCGTGCTCCGACAACAGCGCCCGCAACGCGGCATCCGGATTGTTGCTGACGATGGTGAACTGCCCGCCACGGTGCTCGACGCTGGTCACGCCGGGCAGACGCTGCAGCTCGGCGGCGACATCCGCCGTCCATTCGAAGTCGAAACAAGCTCGGATGCGACGCCCCGACACGACCGACTTCACCTCGGCAGGCGTGCCGTCTGCGACGATCTGCCCGGCGCTGAGCATGATGATTCGGTCGGCGTAGGTGTCTGCCTCGTCGAGGTAGTGCGTCGCGAACACGACCGTGCGGCCCTCGTCGGTGAACTCCCGCATGGACTGCCAGAACACGCGCCGTGCTTCGACATCCATTGCGGCGGTCGGCTCGTCGAGGATCAGCAGGTCGGGGTTGGAGACCACGGCGACCGCGAAGCGCGCCCGTTGCATCTGCCCACCGGAGAGCTTGCTGACCTTCTGCTTGGCGATCTCGGTGCAGCGCGCGCGTTCGAGCGCCTCCGCGACGGTGAGCGGATGCCTGTGCACACTCGCGACGAGCGCGACCGCTCGCGAGACGGTCAGCTCCGGCAGCAGTGCACCGCCCTGCAGCATGGCGCCGACGCGGCCGGCTGTGACGGCCTCGCGCGGATCGGCGCCGAAGAGGGTTGCCGCCCCTGCGGTCGGCGCCGCGAGTCCGAGCGCAAGGTCGATGGTGGTGGATTTGCCGGCACCGTTCGGTCCGAGCAGGGCGACGACCTCACCGGTGCCGATGGTGACGTCGATGCCGTCGACCGCGGTGAGCGAGCCGAAGCGTTTGCGTAGGCCGGTGAGTTGTATTGCTGGTGTTCGATTCACCTTTTCAGGGTGCCGCTTCGGGTGTGCCTCGTCCCGGGCCGCCTGTCAGGGAGTTGCCGTGACATTTGTCACGCCCAGTCCACCCAGTCGGCCCGTGGCGTTCGCAGGGCGTCGACGCTAGACCGGATTTTGCACGTGAACCCAGACCGGCAACCGGCTGCCAGACCGGTCTTGCGCCACATGCCCGGCGCAGCGCCAACGCTCCGTCGACGCTCGTCCGCTTGAGCCAGATTCGACCGCTTGGCTAGTGCTCGCCGACGATCGTCAGCCCGCGCGCCTTGAAACGGGTGCGGTCGGCATTCAGCGACGCGACGAGGCGCTCCGTCGTGTTCCGGATGTGTGCGACGACCGCGCGAGTACCGGCATCCGCGTCGCGGGCCTCAAGCGCGGCCAGGATCTGCTGATGCTCACCGCGAACCTGCGCACGCGACTGCGCCGTGCGCAGGTCCAGCCAGCGCGTGCGTGCGAGCCGGGTGACGACGTCTTGAACACCGGCGACCAAGAACGGATTGCCGGAGAGTCGCGCCAGCTCGACATGGACATTCGGACCCTTCGCCCCATGCTCGACATCATCGTCGACCGACAGCGAACGGAGCAACTCGAGCACAGCAGCGAGATCCGCATCGGATGCCCGCCGACACGCGAGCCGCACGGCCGCCGCCTCGACCGCTTCACGATATTCGGATGCCGCGCGCACCTCGTCGAGATCGATCGGCGCGACGATCCAGCCGCGACCGTCGCGACGCACCAGACCCTCGGTGTCGAGGCGCAGCAGTGCGGCGCGCACCGGCGTGCGAGATGCCGAGAACTCGCTCTCGAGGCCGCGCTCGGTGAGCCGTTCCCCCGGCGTCAGGTCGAGTTCGAGGACCGCCGTGCGCAGGCGTGCATAGATCGACGCTGTCTGCGAGATCGGTCCTGTCGCAACTGTCGTGGCGGCTGGGGGTGTCGGGCCGGCCGGCGTCTCGATCGGTGTTTCGGGCATGTCAGCACCGTAGCATTCGGGATGCCGAGTTGGTGTCCCGAATGGTGCGTTTCGACGGCGTCGCCGGATAGCGCCTGCTCGTCACCGCGAGCGGAATGATCCGGCTGCTGTGATCGGAGCCATGGTGCGATCATGGAATAATGGTTCCGCCGGAGAACAGTGCACCGGGACCTCGTCCACGGGCCTGTCGCATCCAGCGCGTTACGCGCGCTTGGACTGGTCGTGCGTCTCGTATTCGTCGTTCGCGTCGCTGTCGGGCTCGTAGTCAGCCCACTTCGAGTAGTCGGCATCGTTGTGGGAGTGCCCGGTCAACTCGCGCTCGAGCTCGTCGTAATTGACGTTCGGGCTGTAAGCCTTCAGTTCACGCGCGATCTTGGTGTGCTTAGCTTTTTGACGGCCGCGCCCCATGCGAGACCCCCTTACGATGACAGGCCGGGCGAGCAATGAGTCGCACGGGATTGACGAACAGCAAGATAAGAAAACTAACGGCTAGTTTAGCATGAGGGCCCGTAACAGCCTGCGAAGCCCGTGCAGCCGATTGTGAGGGAACGGGGCGTGTCTCCAACCGAAACCTCGACCCAGGTGGTAATCGTGGGGGCCGGCCAAGCGGGGTTGGCCGTCGCCTACTATTTGCGGCGATTCGAGTTGGAGTCCGGGGTCGATTTCATCGTCTATGACCGCGGCCCGGGCACGGGTGGCGCGTGGCAATTGCGTTGGGATGCGCTGCGGCTCGGGAGTGCGCATCACGTCAGCGATCTCCCTGGTATGGCCGAACTCGGCATCAGCTTCGAGCGGGCCGATCGCACGCTCCCGGCGAAGGACGTCGTCGCCGGCTACTACCGCCGGTACGAGGAGCATTTCGGCCTGAACGTGCAACGACCGGTCACGGTGCACACCGTCTTCAATCGCGGCGCCGACCTGGTGGTCGGTCACGATCGCGGCGAGACCGTGACGCGCATGCTGGTGAACGCGACCGGAACCTGGGGCGCCCCGTTCGTGCCCTATCTGCCCGGGAGCAATACATTCTCCGGCCGGCATGTGCACACCAGCGGCTATCGTTCCGCGGAAGAGTTCGCCGGGGAGCGCGTCGTCGTGGTCGGTGGGGGGACGAGCGCCGTCGGCTTCCTCTTGGAGCTGGAGGGAGTCGCGTCCGCTGTGACCTGGGCCACCCGCCGCCCGGTCGACTTCCGCAACGAGTCAGAGCTCACCATCGAGGGCGGTGTCGCCGCCGTGTCCATGCAGGATGCCGCTGCTCGTGCCGGCGAGGCGCTGCCCAGCATCGTGAGCGGCACGGGCGTTCCGCGCACGCGGCGCATCGTCGCGGCGATCGATCGCGGGCTGCTGGTGGAGCGACCCATGTTCACTGCGATCGAACCGGGCGGGGTGCGCTGGTCGGACGGCTCGTTCACCGCGGCGGATGCGATCATCTGGGCCACCGGATTCCGCCCTGAATTGCGACACCTCGCGGCCCTGAAACTCCGCGAAAAGGCCGGTGGGCTCACCGTCGAGCAGGGGGCGGCCTGGCTGGATCCGCGGATCTTCCTTGCCGGCTACGGCCCAACGGCATCCACGATCGGCGCCAACCGTGCCGGCCGCGTGATCGCGCGGCAGATCATGGGCCAGCTGTAGTCCACGTTCACGTGGAGTCTCCGTGGACGTCCTCCGGTGTCAGTTCCGCGAGCGCGAGGCCCGCTTGCGAGCGTGCCGCGTTGTCGCCGACTTGCCGGGCTCGGGCGCCTCGGGGTTCAGCGTCGTGGTTTTGGCCGCGACCGTCGAAGCGGGCGCCAACGGTCGGCGCACCGGAGGCCTGATCGGCTCGCCACGGCGATCCTGTCCGGGCAGTGGGCGGGATCGGCGACCATAGATCAACTCCGACGAGTCCAGCAGCCACGGCACGAGCGCGATCGTCACGCCATGGCACATCATCAACTGCTTGCTGATCCGTCTTGCGCGGTGATTGTGCAGTAGGCTCTCCCACCAGTGCCCGACGATGTACTGCGGCAGATAGACCGTGACGACCTCTGAACCGTGTTCCTCGCGCCGCTTCTTGAGGTATTTGACCAGCGGATAACCGAAATCTCGATAGGGCGACGCGATGACGGTGAGCGGAACATGGATGTTCATGGTGCGCCACTGCTCCCGCAGCTTGTCGGTCGCCTCTTCGTCGATCGACACGGTGATCGCCTCGATGCTCTCGTGCCGGGCGGCGATCGCGTAGTCGAGGGCCTTCAAAGCCGGCTTCTGCATCTTGCCGACCAGCACGATGGCGTGGTCGCCAGTACTGCCGAACGTCGTTGTCGAGTCCACCTCGACCTCTTTCTCGACGTCGCGGTAGTAGCGATTCACCCCCAGCATGAGCATGAACAGGATCGGCATGAAGATGAACACCAGATACGCGCCGTGGGTGAACTTCGTGATCGTGACGACCACCAGCACGCTGAACGTCAGAATGGCTCCGAACGCGTTGATGCAGAGGCTGCGGATGATGCTGCCGCGGTTTCGCGCGCCGGCCTTCAGCAGCGATACCCAGTGTTTGACCATGCCGCTCTGGCCCAGCGTGAACGAGACGAACACGCCGATGATATACAGCTGGATCAGCTGGGTGAGGTTGGCCTGGTACACCACCAGCAGGATGATCGCTGCCAGGCCCAGCAGGATCATTCCGTTCGAGTAGACCAGGCGGTCCCCGCGGGTGGACAACGCCTTGGGCGCATACGAGTCCTTCGCCAGCACCGAACCGAGCAGCGGGAATCCGTTGAACGCCGTGTTCGCGGCCAGGAGCAGCACGACCGCCGTCGCCGCCTGAACGAGGAAGAACAGCACGGTGTTGTCGCCGAACGTCGCGGAGGCGATCTGTGCGATCAGACTGCGCTGCGGCGAGGTCGCGCACTGACTCCAGCCGATCAGGTCGCACGGGTTCTCGGCGTAGTGCACGCCGGTGACCAGCGCCATCGCGGTCAACCCGGCGAAGAGCGTGACGGCAACCCCGCCCAGCATCAGCAGTGTGGTGCGGGCGTTCTTGATCTTCGGAAGTCGGAACGCGGGCACCCCGTTGGCGACCGCCTCGACGCCGGTCAGGGCGCTGCATCCGCTTGAGAACGAGCGCAGCAGCAACAGCACCATCGCGGCCTGCGTGAGGCTCTGTGCTCGCATCGCGTAGCCCGCGGATTCCGCAACCGGCGGATGACCCAGCATCGTTTCGATCAGTCCCGTCACGATCATCAGCGCGATGCTGCCGATGAAGACATAGGTCGGAATCGCGAACGTCTTGCTCGACTCGCGGATACCGCGCAGATTGACTGCGGCAATGAGCACGACGAAAGCCACGGCCAGTTCGGTGCGCCACGGGCTGAGCACCGGCAACGCCGAGATGATGTTGTCGACACCGCTGGCGACGGACACCGCGACGGTCATCACGTAGTCCACCAGCAGGGCGGATGCGACGACCAGGCCGGCCTTCTCGCCGAGATTCTTGTGCGCGACCTCGTAGTCGCCGCCGCCCGACGGGTAGGCCTTGACCAACTGCCGGTATGACGCCACCACGGTCATGAGCAGCACGATGACCGCCACGGCGACCCACGGCGCCAAACTGAGGAACGCCAGCCCGCCGACCAGCAGGATCATCATCATCTCTTGCGGGCCGTAGGCCACAGATGACAGCGCGTCGCTGGCGAAAATGGGTAGCGCAAGCCGTTTGGGCAGCAATTGGCCCTCGAGCTTCTCGCTGGGAAGCGGGTCTCCGATCAACCAGCGTTTGGCCGATCGCCCATCGATGGTGGGGGACTTCCCCTCATTTGTCACGAGGCACGACACTACACTCTGCTAATCCGCTGTCAAGTTGGCGTGTCCCCGTGTCTGTATGCGCACTGTGAGTGTGCTGAATTTGGAGGGCGATCGCGCCTCCGCCGACCGACCCACGGGCCCTTCGGCAGGCCGGCTTCGTGATCTTTTTTCGGCCGGGCAGCTCACACCGGCGTACCGTGGATACATGGCACACGCAAGGAGCCATATCGATCCACACCAGCTGGCAGAGCACGCCGCCGAATGGCTGGACGGCAAGCTGTTCCGAGTACTCGGACCGCCGCCGCTCGGCCCATACGACGATGACGTCGCAACGCCATCCGTGCAGGCCTCGTGCCCGCTCTGCGGCAAGTCGATGTCGCGGCACACGGCCGAACACGAAGGGGCGCACACGTTCCTTCACTGCCCGGATCCCGGTGTGACCGATGTGGCAGAGTCCGGCCGTGCGGCCTGAGCGCCTCGCGGCCTGACACAGTCCGACAAGACGCTCCCGGAGGCCAACGAAGGACGGGGGTGCAGGAGGGTATTGCTGCGCATCCGCCCGTCAACAGTCCGCTGGGTCGACAGTCCCGCTGGGTCGACAGTCCGCCGAGTTGCCCCGCATGACCCTTCGTGGGGCAACTCACAGCACGTGCCGTGGGTCGGCAGGCCGGCTAGCCGGCGGCCAGCAACGCGAGGATGTCCGTTCGCGCCTCAGCAAGCCGAACGCGCAACTGCGCGACGGCTTGCGGCGAGATCGCACCGTGCGCCGCCCGCTTTCGAAGGTCGACGCGCAGTTGCTGGCGGAACTCGTTGATGATGAGTTCCGCTTCGCGCGCCGCACCGCGTGACTCACTGCCTGGGTCTGACGAGGCAAAGGTCGCGGACGCGGTGCGCTTCGCCTCCCGTTTCGTTTCTCGGGCTGCGGATGCGAGGTCGGCGCGGAGGCTCTTCATCGCCCGGTTGACACCGGCGCGAACCTCGTCGGCGAGGCGTCGCACCGAATCGGTGACCTCGTTCTCGATTGCGGAGAGCTCGCCCGCGCGGGCAGTGAGTTCGGCGTGACCGGCATCCGTGATCTGGTACACGGTCTTGCGGCCATCCGTCGTCTTGGTCACGAGGCCATCATCCTCGAGTTTCGCCAAGCGTGGGTAAATCGTGCCCGCGCTCGGCGAATAGGTGCCGCCGAATCGGTCGCTCAGCGCCTGGATGAGGTCGTAGCCGTGCTTCGGTGACTCGGCGATCAGGCTCAGCAGGTACAGTCGCAGGCTGCCGTGGGAGAAGACGGCGGGAGTCATGCCGAGGCCTCGTTCTTGTCGGGTCGTGCGCCTGCCGAGGGGCGTCGCACAACCGAGATGTCGCCGGACACCGTGTTACCGGACACGTCGACCCACTGCCCCTCGAGCGAGCCGGTCTGCTGCGTGAAGCTCTTGTCCGGTGCGCGCCGCACGACGGTGTCGTCGACGCGTAGTCGCCCCGTGATCGCGTTCACACGGTAGCGCGCGCTGACGCCCTCGTCGAGACGGATCGTGACGTCCCCCGAAACGGTGTTGGTCGAGATCCGGTCGGGAGTGCCGCTGACATCGAGGTAGATGTTGGCGCTCACGCTATCCGCGTTGAACGCGTGAAGCCGGCCGGATGCGGTGAGGTCGCCGGAGACGGTGTGAGCGGTGATCGTGCCGACGTGGTCGCGCACGGACAGCTCGCCGCCGACGGCGTTGAGGTCCAAATCGCCGGAGAGGCCGTCGACCGTGATCTCGCCGGACACCGTGCTGAGTTTGGCGTCCGTCGTCAAACCGGAGATCAGCGCATCCGCGGAGACGACGCCGAGCTTGACCGCGACATCTCGGGGAACCAGCACGCTGACATCGGCGCTCGCCTTGCCGCTCCAGGCGCGGAAGACGTCGAGGAAGTTGTCCCAGCGCAGTTGCGGGTGATCGATCTCGAGCACGTCGCCGTCGATCGAGATCTTCAGTTCCTTGCCGCTCACGGAGTGCACCTCAACGCGTGCTCCGGGCTCATCGTGGCCGATGATGTCGATCTGGCCGCCGATCAGGCCGACCTTCATCTTGCGCACGCGCTCGATGTCGATCGTCTTCGTCTGGCCGGGGTTCACCAGCCATTTTTCCAGTGTCATCAGTTTCTCCTTGGGTGGGCATCCAGTCAGTCGGCGAACGGATGCGAAGCGTTTGTTCGAGATATGGCTCGTTGTATTGAAAACACGATATATCTCGAGTCTGAGATCTGCAAGACAATTCTCGATTCGCTTTTTCGATGTTCCGCGTCGGGGATGCCTGGGCCCTGGGCCCCGCGCGAGGCGCAGTCGGTAGTCCGTCTCGCAAGATTGCTTGACATTGACGCTGCGTCAACTTGTATTGTGAATAGCACCACGAGAACACCACCAGAGCACCACGAGAATGGAGGCGGGCATGGGCACCGATGGCGCGCCGGACTGGTCTATCCAGGAGATCGCGCGTCTGGCCGGAACGACCAGCAGAACCCTGCGTCACTACGGCGACGTCGGGCTGCTCTCGCCGAGTCGCATCGGCAGCAATGGCTACCGCTATTACGACCGCAGTGCCCTCGTGCGCCTGCAGCGCATCCTGCTGCTGCGGGATCTCGGTCTCGGCCTACCGGCGGTCGCCGGCGTTCTCGCGAACGAGACGGACACGCCGCACGCACTGCGCGGCCACTTGGAATGGTTACGCGCGGAGCAGGGACGGCTGGCGCGACAGATCGCATCCGTCGAGGTGACGATCGCGGACCTGGAGGGTCCGCCCGATGGGAGACACGATGGGAAACACGATGGGAAAGGAGGCGAACGACCGATGGCACACGACATGCTCGACGGGTTCGATCACACGCAATACAGGGACGAGGTCGAGCAGCGCTGGGGCGCCGACGCCTACGCGAAGAGCGACGCCTGGTGGCGTTCGAAGACGGATGCCGAGAAGAAGCGATTCCAGCAGGCACACGTCGACATCGCCCGCGACTACGCAACCGCGCGGGCGGCGGGAAGGGACGTCGCGAGTGAGGAGGTGCAGGCCATCGTGCGGCGACACGTCGACTGGTTGAACCTGTCGGCGCCCGTTACCGGTGGCCCGATCACCCGCCAGCGGTTGCTCGGCTACGGCGACATGTACGTCAGCGACCCGCGCTTCGCGGCGAACTATGGCGGCATCGAGGGTGCGGAGTACGTGCGGGCCGCTATCGCGGTCTACGCGGCGGCGTTGGTCGAGTAGGTCGCTCTGCGACCGTATCGAGACCCGCGCAGGTCGCTATCGGGAGTCTCGATACGCCCGCTCGATATGCCCGCTCGCTGCGCTCACGGGCTACTCGACCGGCAGGGCTTTGCTCGCAAAACCGGAAGAGTCTGGGAAAGCGTCCGATCCACCGCTCAAAGTCCGGTCGAGCGTGAGGGGTCGCGGCGCTCGTGTGTCGTCGCGGTGGGTGGGCGATCCGCCGGCACGGCGGCATCCGGGAGCCGAATGGCGAATGGCGGCATCGCCCAGTGGATCAGCGTGCCGATCAGGAGTGCGAAGGCGAGCGTGCCGAAGCCGACGTTGCCGCCGAGGATCCAGCCGATGACCAGCACGGTGACCTCGATCGCCGTGCGCACCAGCCAGATCGGTCTGCCCGTTCGGGCGTGCAACCCCGTCATCAGCCCGTCGCGCGGGCCTGGTCCCAGCTGAGCGCCGATGTAGAGCCCCGTGGCCAGCGCGAGCAGCGCGAGGCCTCCGGCGAACAGCAGAATCCGCAGCCACAGCTGATCCGGGGCGGGAATGATCGCGAGCCCTAATTGTGCGCTCGGACCGATCAGGAGCGCATTGAGGATCGTGCCGAGCCCGGGCACCTGCCGCAACGGAATCCAGAGCAGCAGAACGGCGAGACCGATGATGTTGGTCAAGAGTCCGAACGGAATGCCCGAGCGGATCGACAGACCCTGTGTCAGCACGTCCCATGGGTCCAGGCCGACGCCTGCCTGCACCATCGCGCTGATCGCGATGCCATACAGGAAGAGCCCGATCAGCAATTGCGTCAGGCGGCGCCCGAAGCGATGACGGATGCCGCTGCCCCAAACGTTCTGCAGCGTCGCGTTCTGCAGCGTCCCGTTTTGCGGCGTCGCCGTCTTGCGCGGTCGCGCCGCGCGCGCGCCCGGTCGCAGGATCGCGGTCTTCTGCGCTCCTGTCTTCTGAACGCTTGTCTTCTGCACGCCTGCCTGTCGCGCTCCCGGCCTGACCACTTCTGTCACCATGCAATCCAATACGAAAAGTGGATCTTGATCAAGATGCCAATTCACCTAGAGTGGACTTATGTCTGTCGATCAACTCACTGCGCGCGCACTCGAGGCTCTCCTGGGCGAGTGGCGCGGCCCGGGGCCTGCTTATGAGGCGCTGGCCGATCGCATCCGTTTGCTCGTGCTCGACGGGCGGGTCGCGATCGGGGTGCGGCTGCCCGCCGAGCGCGATCTGGCCGAGCGGATAGTGCTCAGCCGTACCACGGTCGCTGCAGCGTATCGTCGCCTGCGCGAACGCGGGTTCGCCAGCAGTCTGCGCGGCTCGGGCACGCTCACCAGACTTCCGTCGAGTGCCCCGTTGCAACTGGCCGGCTTTGACGATGCGCTGCTCGACTTCCGCAAGGCCGCTCCACCGGCCGCACGCGCGCTTGCCGCTGCTGCGCGCGCAGCGACGGAAGACCTGCCCGCCTTCTTGGGCGACTCCGGCTATGACCCGGTCGGATTGCCCGTGCTGCGCGAGGCCATCGCGCGGCGGTATGCGCAACGCGGTCTGCCCACGGCGGCGGGGCAGATTCTCGTCACGGTCGGCGCGCAGCAGGCCATCGCGCTTGTCGCGCGCACGCTGCTCAATCGTGGCGATCGAGCGCTGATCGAGACGCCGACGTATCCGCACGCGTACGAGGCGTTGCGGGATGCCGGCGGCCGACTCGTCGGAGTGCCCGTCCTGGCCGACTTCGGCCCGGCGACGCCGGGTGCCGGAACCACGCTCGACGGCTGGGATATGGCCGCTTTGGAGGCGTCGATCCGTCGCACGAGCCCCGTGCTTGCCTACGTGATGCCCGACTTCCAGAACCCAACCGGCCGCAGCATGTCCGAGGAACTGCGCGTCCGATTGCTCGACGTCGCCGCCGGCCAGGGTACGGTCGTCGTCGCCGACGAGACGACGGCAGAGCTCGACATCGATCGGGCCGGTCGCTTTCTGCCCCTGGCCGCATACGCGACCGGAAACCACAGCAGTGTCGTGTTGATCGGCTCGGCCAGCAAGAGCCTGTGGGGCGGGCTGCGGATCGGCTGGATTCGCGCCGAAGCACCAATGATCCGGCGGCTCGCCGCCGTGCGCAGCGGAACCGACCTCGGCACTCCGATCCTTGAACAACTGATCGTCGCGCGACTGCTGCCGGACGCCGAGCAGATCCGTGCGGAACGGGCGGTGCAGCTCGCGGCGGGGCGCGACGCGGTCGAGAGCAGGCTGGCGCGCGCGTTTCCCGACTGGCACGTGCCGCGCGTGCATGGCGGTCTGGCGGCCTGGATCAACATCGATGTGCCGATGAGTTCTGCCCTCGCGTTGGCTGCGCGCAATCACGGTCTGCTGATCACAGCCGGTCCGCGCTTCGGCATCGACGGGGCGTTTGAGCGCTTCCTCCGGATGCCGATCACCGGGAGCGTCGATGAGGTGCAGCGGGCGGTCGCCGCGCTGACACGGGCCTGGCCAGGGCTTGCGCAGCATCCGTTGCCCGATCCGGAGTACTTGGCAGCCGTGGTGTGAGCACGGCAGTGTCGCTGTGGCATAAGTGCTGCGGCATAAGTGCTGTGGCATAAGTGCTGCGGCGTCGGTGCAGGCACTGCAATGTTAGGCTCGCAACAACTGACGGCGCAGCCGACGCCATCCGTGGGTCCGTTGCGCACGGATTCGCTGCCCGTGGCATCCGCAGCCCGAGGCATGCGTCGCTTCCGAGGAGACCTCTGTGCACTTACTTGCCGTTCTGAGCATGAAGAACCGCGCGCTGATCGCCCTCGTGACGATCGTCGCGGCCGTCTTCGGCGGGTTCGCGCTCACCGGGCTCAAGCAGGAGCTGGCGCCATCGATTCAGTTCCCGCAGTTGGCGATCGTCACAAGCTACCCCGGTGCGTCGCCCGAGGTCGTCAACAACGATGTCAGCACACCGGTCGAGAAGGCGATCCAGGGTGTGCCCGATCTCGACAGCAGCTCCGCGGTGAGCAGCACGAACCAATCGCTGATCACGGCGAAGTTCAGCTATGGCACCGACCTGGCGACCGCCGAGCAGAAGCTCGACCAGGCGATCAATCGCATCCAGTCGACCCTGCCGAGCGGGGTGACGCCGCAGGTATTCAGCGGGAGCATAGACGACCTGCCGGTCATTCAGCTCGCGGTCACCAGCAACGAAGACACGAAGACGCTCGGCGCCGACATCACCAGGTTGGCGCTTCCGGACATCCAAAAGGTGGAGGGTGTGAACGGAGCGCAGTTGATCGGAGCGATCGGCCAGCGTGTGACGATCACTCCGGATGCCGCCAAACTGGCCGCCGCCGGCCTCACCACCGCGTCGATCAAGACCGCCCTCGCACAGAACGGCGTGCTGCTGCCCGCCGGTTCGATCACCGAAGGCGGAAAGACCTACACGGTGCAGGCCGGCGAGAAGCTCAGCACGGTCGCCGACATCGCGGCACTTCCGCTGATCGGGCTCGCGCCGGCGAGGGCAACGGCTGGGAGCACGGCCGCGGGCGCCGGGATGGGCGCCGGGTCGGCGGCGCCGAGGACGATCGGCGACGTCGCATCCGTCGCTGAAACGGATGACCCGACCACCACGATCTCGCGGGTGAACGGCAGGCCCGCGCTGACGATCGCGGTCACGAAGCTGCCGAGCGCGAACACCGTCGACGTGTCCAAGGGAGTTCGGGCCATCGAGTCAAGTCTCGAGTCGAAGCTCGGGCACGGCGCGAAGATCACCGTCGTGTTCGATCAGGCGCCGTTCATCCAGCAGTCGATCAGTTCCCTCGCGGAGGAGGGCCTGCTCGGTCTCGCCTTCGCGGTGATCGTGATCCTGGTGTTCCTGTTGTCGGTGCGGGCGACCCTGGTGACGGCGATCTCGATTCCGACCAGCGTGCTGATCACGTTCATCGTGATGCAAGCCACCGGATACACGCTCAACATCATCACGCTCGGCGGCCTGACGATCGCCATCGGGCGGGTCGTCGACGACTCGATCGTCGTGATCGAGAACATCAAGCGACACCTGGTGCCCGGCGCCGATCGCGTTGTGACGATCATCCACGCGGTGCGTGAGGTCGCCGGCGCGATCACCGCATCGACCATCACCACGGTCGCGGTCTTCCTGCCGATAGCGTTCGTCGGCGATGTCACGGGAGAGCTGTTCCGACCGTTCGCACTCACGGTGACGATCGCGCTATTGTCCTCGCTGCTGGTCGCTCTGACGATCGTTCCGGTGCTCGCGTACTGGTTCGTGCGCCCTCATCCGCTGAAGCGACACGAGTCGGTGCCGGAGGATGATCCGACGTATCTGCCCGCAGCGGCCGGGCACGTCGATGAGCTCGAACACCCGTCTCGGCTGCAGCGCGGCTATCTGCCGATCATCCGCTGGACGCTGGGGCACTCGGTCTCGACCATCATCATCGCGGTGCTCGTTCTCGGCGGAACGATTGCGCTCGTGCCGCTGATGAAGACGAACTTCCTCGGCGAGACCGGGCAGAACACGCTGAGCATCACCCAGAAGCTCGCGCCGGGAACAAGCCTGCAAGCCCAGGATGACGCGGCGAGGGTGGTCGAGAAGAAGCTGATGGCCACTCCCGGCGTCAAGACCGTTCAGCTTTCGATCGGATCCAGTGGCAGCGCGCTGCGTGACGCGTTCACCGGCGGTGGTGGCGGCATCCAGTATTCGATCACCACGGCCGAGAGCGCGGACCAGGCGGCGCTGCAGTCGACGGTCGAAAAGGAGCTGAACGCGATTCCGGATGCCGGAACCATCACCGTCGCGGCGTCCAGCGGGTTCGCGGGATCCAGCGATATCGAGGTCGACGTCTCCGCATCGACGAGTGCCGAGCTCGCCACGGCGACGAACCGCATCGTCGACGCGGTGAAGAAGCTCGATTCGATCAAGCAGACCACGAGCAACCTCAGCGCGTCACTGCCGTACATCGCCGTCGTCATCGATCGTCAGAAGGCAGCGGAGGCCGGCCTCAGCGAGGTGGCCGTCGGCAGCATCGTCTCACAGGCCATGCAGCCGACGGCGATCGGCACCATCGCCATCGACAACACGACGCTGTCGATCTACCTACAGGATGCGGCGGACCCGACCACGACGGCAGCTTTGGCGGCGCTGCAGATTCCGACCGCGCGCGGTCCGGTCGCGCTGCACACTCTGGCCGACGTCACTCGGACCACCGGTCCGGCCACGGTCACGACGCAGAAGGGGTTGCGCACGGCAGCGGTTTCCGCGACTCCGGCGACCGACAATCTGGCCGTGTCGAATGCCGACGTGCAGAAGGCCCTCGACTCGACGAAACTGCCAGCAGGCGCCACGGCGACCATCGGCGGCGTGACGGCCAGCCAGTCGAGCGCCTTCTCGCAACTGGGCGTCGCTTTGCTCGCCGCCATCTTGATCGTGTACGTGGTGATGGTGGCGACCTTCCGTTCGCTGCGCCAGCCGCTGCTGTTGCTGATCTCGATTCCGTTCGCCGCAACGGGGGCGATCGCCCTGCAGGTGATCTCCGGGATCCCGCTCGGCGTCGCATCGCTGATCGGCGTGCTGATGCTGATCGGCATCGTCGTCACCAACGCGATCGTGCTCGTCGACCTGGTGAACCAGTATCGACGGCGCGGCATGACGGTTCCGGATGCCGTCGCGCACGGCTCGTCGCGCCGGTTGCGGCCGATTCTGATGACGGCGCTCGCCACGATCTTCGCGCTGCTGCCGATGGCGGTGGGGCTCACCGGGCATGGCGGCTTCATCTCGCAGCCGCTTGCGATCGTGGTGATCGGCGGGCTCGTCTCGTCAACGCTGATGACGCTGGTGGTGCTGCCGACGTTGTACAACCTGGTGGAGGGCGCCCGTGAGCGGCGGCTCGCGCGGCGTGCGGCGAAATCGGCGAAGGAGGCTGAAGCGGCGCCCGCGTTGGTCGAACTCGCAGCAGGAACGCGCCGCACGCGCTGAGGGATTCGGCGAAGTCGGGCTGGACGGGCGCAGCCGCTGCGTGCATGATCGTCGCTATGGAGATTCTGCAGGTTGCTCAGCATGCCGATGATCTCGATCGGGCCGCCGCGTTCTACGAACTCTTGCTGGGCAGCAAGCCCGCAGCGCGATTCGATCCACCGGGCCTGTTGTTCTTCAACGTGGGGCGCTCGCGATTGCTGCTCGAGCGTGAGGCGGCATCCGCTCTGGTCTACCTGGAAGTCGACGACGTCGTCGCTCGCGTCGATGAGCTGCACGTGCTCGGTGTCGAGATCGTCGACGAACCGCGCGTGATCTTCACCCACACCGACGACAGCCTCGGCCCGGCCGGAACCGATGAGTGGATGGCGTTCATCCGTGATAGCGAGGGCAACACGGTCGGCCTCGTCAGTCATGAGCCGCGGCACGACCCGTAGTCACCCGTCAGACCGCAGTTACGGCGCGGCCGGCCGTCGTGTCGCGACAGCACCGGTCACCCTGTGAGCACGCCGTCCTTCCACACGCGCCTGACCAGCGGCACACCCGGCCGGTAGGCGAGGTGCAGATAGCTCGGTGCCGCCAGTTCCACCAGGTCGGCGCGGGTACCGGGCTCGATGCGGCCGATGTCGGTGCGGCGAAGCGCCGCGGCGCCGCCGGCGGTCGCGGCCCAGAGCGCCTCGGCCGACGTCATGCGCATGTCGCGCACCGCGATAGCGATGCAGAACGGCATCGACGACGTGAACGACGACCCCGGATTGCAATCGCTGGCCAGTGCCACGGTGACACCGGCGTCGATCAGGCGGCGAGCATCCGGATAGGGATGCCGTGTCGAGAATTCGACGCCGGCCAGCAGGGTGGCGACCGTGTTCGAACCGGCCAAGGCAGCGACATCACCGTCGGTCAGATAGGTGCAGTGGTCGACGCTGGCCGCGTTCAGCTCGACTGCGAGCTGAACTCCGGGACCGGCACCGAGCTGGCTCGCATGCATCCGGATACCGAGCCCGCGCTCGGCGCCGGCCGTCAGGATACGTCTGCTCTGCTCCGGCGTGAACGCCCCGGATTCGCAGAACACATCGATCCAGCGCGCCGACGGTGCACACGCGTCGAGCATGTCGCCGACGACGAGATCGACGTAGCCGTCTGGATCATCCGCGAACTCCGGCGGCACGACGTGCGCGCCGAGGAAGGTGACCTCCTCGGTCACCGTGGCGGCGAGTTCGAGCAGACGACGCTCGTCGGCGACGGTCAGCCCGTAACCGCTCTTGATTTCGACCGTGGTCGTGCCTTGAGCGCGCATTTCCGCGATCAGCACGGTCAGCCGGGCGAGCAGCTCGTCATCGGATGCCGCCCGCGTGGCCCGCACCGTACTGCGTATGCCGCCAGCGGTATATGGCGAACCGTCCATGCGCGCTTCGAATTCGGCCGAGCGATCCCCGGCGAACACGATGTGGCTGTGACTGTCGACGAAGCCCGGGATCATGGCCGCGCCGTGCAGGCTCGTGACGGTGTCGGCGACGGGTGCGGATGCTTCTGCATCGGCGCGCGAGCCGACCCAGGTGACCCGCCCGTCGTCGATGAGCACCGCGGCATCCGTCACGATGCCCAGTGCTGAGCCGTCGCCGGGGCTGTTCGGGTCGTTGGTGACGAGTTGGCCGATGTCGGTGATGAGTTCGGTGGGCATGTGGTCATCCTCCTCCTGCGGGCGCCGGTGGTCGAGTAGCGAGCGTGCGAGCGTATCGAGACTTCGCAGGACTACGGGATCGGTATGGGTATGGGTCTCGATACACTCGCTGGCGCTCGTTACTCGACCACCGGTACGGGGGCTAGTCGACCGGCGGAATCTCGAGCATGGGCACACGCAGGCCGCGTTCGCGGGCGATCTCGGTCGCGTGCTCATAGCCGGCGTCGACATGGCGCATGACCCCGGTGCCGGGATCGTTGACGAGCACCCGCGCGAGCTTCTCGGCGGCGAGCGGAGTGCCATCCGCAACCGTGACCTGGCCGGCGTGGATGGAGCGGCCGATGCCGACGCCGCCGCCGTGATGGATCGATACCCAGGTTGCACCGGATGCCGTGTTCAGCAGCGCGTTCAGCAGCGGCCAGTCGGCGATCGCATCCGAGCCGTCCTTCATGCCCTCGGTCTCGCGATACGGGGAGGCGACGGAGCCGGAGTCGAGGTGGTCGCGGCCGATCACGATCGGTGCGGAGATCTCTCCAGACGCGACCAGCTCGTTGAACTTCAGACCGGCGAGATGGCGCTCCTGGTAGCCGAGCCAGCAGATGCGCGCCGGCAGTCCTTCGAAGTGCACCTTCTCCTGCGCCTGGGTGATCCAGCGGCGCAGATGCTCGTCCTCGGGAAACAGCTCGAGAATCGCGCGGTCGGTCGCCGCAATGTCGGCCGGGTCACCGGAGAGGGCAGCCCAGCGGAACGGGCCCTTGCCCTCTTCGAACAGCGGGCGGATGTATGCGGGCACGAACCCCGGGAACTCGAATGCGCGCTCGAAGCCACCGAGCTTCGCCTCAGCGCGGATCGAGTTGCCGTAATCGAAGACCTCGGCGCCGGCATCCTGGAACGCGACCATCGCGGCGACCTGGGCGGCCATCGATGCGCGGGCTTTGGCGGTGAAGCCTTCAGGGTCTGCGGCGGCAGCCTCGTGCCATTCTTCGACGGAGATGCCGATGGGCAGGTAGCTGAGCGGGTCATGCGCGCTCGTCTGGTCGGTGACGATGTCGATCGGCGTGCCGCGTCTCAGCAGCTCGGGGAACACCGTCGCCGCATTGCCGACGAGCCCGACGGACAGCGCCCGCCGCTCACCCTTCGCAGCGGTAACACGTGCGATCGCGTCGTCCAGGTCGTCGGTGAGCTCGTCGAGGTAGCCGTGGTCGACGCGACGCTGGAGGCGGTCGCGGTCGACGTCCACGATGAGAACGACGCCCTCGTTCATCGTCACAGCCAAGGGTTGAGCGCCGCCCATGCCGCCGCATCCGCCGGTCAAAGTGAGCGTGCCGGCGAGGCTGCCGTCGAACCTTTTGTCCGCGATCGCAGCGAACGTCTCATAGGTGCCCTGCAGTATGCCCTGGGTGCCGATGTAGATCCAGCTGCCCGCGGTCATCTGGCCGTACATCGTGAGGCCGAGTTCTTCGAGTCGGCGGAATTCGGGCCAGGTGGCCCAGTCCGGCACGAGGTTCGAGTTGGCGATGAGCACGCGCGGCGCCCATTCGTGCGTGCGGAACACGCCGACCGGCTTGCCGGACTGCACGAGCAGCGTCTCATCCGATTCGAGTGTGGTGAGCGTGCGGATGATCGCGTCGTAGGCGTCCCAGCTGCGGGCGGCGCGGCCGGTGCCGCCGTAGACGACGAGGTCGTCGGGGCGCTCGGCGACCTCCGGGTCGAGGTTGTTCATCAGCATCCGCATGGGAGCCTCGGTCTGCCAGGTTTTGGCCGTCAGAGTGGTGCCTCGTGGTGCGCGTACGGCGCGTGATGTAGCCATACCAACAGCACACACGAGAGCGGATGCCGCGGCAACCGCACCCGCGCGCCTTCTGTCCGGTATCTCGGACGAGCAGCGTGTCCGCGGTCTTCGCGCTGGACTCACACCGCCTTCACGCACGCCGGGTCCGCGCCGCCTTCACGCAACCGTCACGCTGAACCGGAGTTTGACGATGTCCCGGATTGGCAGCCGGTTGCCGGCCCGAGTTGGCGCGCAATCTCCGGTTCAGCGTGAGCAACGTGGCACGTTTGGGGGCCGTCGATACTCAGCGCAGGCTTCCGGCGGCGACCGCAGCGATTTCGTCGGCGACCGCTGCGAGCAACTGAGAATGCAGCCGCCATTGTTGCCAGTACAGCGGCACCCGGATGTCGTCCTCGCCGATCGCGACCAACTCACCGGCCGCTTCCAACTCTCCGATCTGCGCAGCAGGGAGCATGCCCCAGCCGAAGCCGAGCCGCACTGCGCTGAAGAACTCGCTCGAGGCCGGGATGAAGTGGCGCGGCGGTGCGGGCGGCCCGCCGCCGCGTTCGCCTGTCTCACCGCTGCGCTCACTCAACCCGTCGCCGCGCTCGGCCGGCTCGCTGCCCTGCCCGCCCGTCGCGGCATGTCGCCGCAGGTAGCGGTCCTGGAGGTCGTCGCTGCGGTCGTAAATGACGACCGGCGCAACGCGCAGGGCGGATGCCGTCACCCCGTTCGCAAACCATCGTGTCGCGAACTCGGGGCTGGCCATCGGGCGGTACCGCATCCGCCCGAGCGGGCGCACAATGCATCCTTGCACCGGCTCGGAGACCGAGGTGATCGCTGCCATGACACTGCCATCGCGCAGCCGGGCGGTCGAATGGTCCTGATCCTCCCGGAAGACGTCGAAGACCACGCGCTGGGTCGATGCGACTCGCGCCAGCGCGGGCAGCGCCCAGGTGGCGAGTGAGTCGGAGTTGATGACGAGAGGGATCGAGGTGAAGGGGCCGGCAGCATCCGCATTGCCGAGGTTGGCATTCGCTGGGCCCGCTGCATCCGACACCGCAGTGCTCGCGGTGCTCGCGTCGACGCCGAGCGCGCGCGCCGTCTCGTCTTCGAGCAGCGTCACCTGGCGGGCAAGTCGCAGAACAGCCTCGCCCGATTCAGTGACGCGCACGGGTTTGACGCGCTGCAACAGCACCCGCCCGACGGCGCCCTCGAGCGCTTTGATGCGCTGGCTGATGGCCGACGGCGTGACGCGAAGCTGCTGTGCGGCTGCGTCGAACGTGCCGCCGTCGACGACGGCTACGAAGGCGCGGAGCTGGTCCAGTTGCAGTTCCATCATTAGCAATACTAATGCATCCGTAGAAACATTAGCTAGTATGAATACACATTGCTCTCTAGAGTCGAGGTCATGGAGAGCCTGCCCACGCTGATCGCGATATCGGCGGCCGGGCTGGGGCTCGGGCTGTCGCTGATCGTGGCGATCGGCGCGCAGAACGCGTATGTGCTGCGGCAGGGCATCCGCCGGGAGCACATCGCGGTGATCGTCGCGATCTGCGCCCTGTCGGATCTCGTGCTGATTCTGCTCGGCATTTCCGGGATCGGGTTTGTGATCAAGCAGTTCCCAGCGGCACTCACGGTGATCCGGTTCGCTGGAGTTGCCTTCCTCTTCGGCTACGGGCTACTCGCCGGGCGGCGTGCGTTCATGCGTCAGGTATTGCAGACAGATGCGTCCGCCCCGCGACCGTCGCTGCGCACGGCCATGCTGACGGTGCTGGCCCTGACCTGGCTGAACCCGCACGTGTATCTCGACACGGTGCTGCTGCTCGGCTCCGTCGCGAACACTCATGGGGACCCCGGCCGCTGGGCATTCGGCCTCGGAGCCGCCATCGCAAGCGTGGTCTGGTTCGCGCTACTCGGCTTCGGCGCACGCTTTCTCGGCCCGCTCTTCGCGCGCCCGATCGCGTGGCGGGTACTGGATGCGGCGATCGCGGTCACCATGATCGCCCTCGGCATCCGGTTGCTGCTGGGCGCGTAGATGCTGCAGCAGCGCGCGGCCGGCGCGGGCAGCGCACGCGGCCGGCGCATGGCGACCGGGGCGCAGCGGAGTGTGCCACCAGCGGGGGATAGTGTGGCGCTATGCCGTCTCCCGCTTCCGCCACCTCGCTGTCCGAACGATTCCTCGCACTGCACCACGGGGCTACACCGCTGCTACTGCCCAACCCGTGGGATGTCGGGTCCGCCCGTCTGTTCGCCGCGATGGGCTTTCACGCGCTGGCGACGACCAGCAGTGGGTTCGCGGCATCCGTTGGGCGTCTGGACGGTCAGGTGACGCGTGACGAGGCGCTGGCGCACGCCGCTGAAATCGTGCGTGCGACGACATTGCCGGTCAGCGCCGATCTGGAGAACGGGTTCGGCGCCGACCTCGCTGCTGTCGCGGACAGCTACACGCTCGCGGCGCAAAGCGGGTTGGCCGGCGGATCAATTGAAGATTCGGCAGATGATCCGGATGCCCCGGTGCTCGACATCGGGGCGGCAGCGGACCGGGTGCGCGCAGCCGCCGAGGCGGCTCACGGTGTCGACCCGCAGTTCGTACTCACCGGGCGTGCCGAGAACTATTTCCACGAGCGCCCTGACCTTGCCGACACGATCCGCCGGTTGCAGGCGTATCAGGAGGCCGGTGCCGACGTGTTGTATGCGCCGGGGGTGACGCGGGCTGAAGACATCCGCTCGATCGTGACGTCGGTGGATCGCCCGGTCAACGTGCTCGCGCGGCCGACGGCGCTGACGGTCGCCGAACTCGGCGCACTCGGGGTTGCCCGGATCTCGGTCGGCGGGGCATTCGCGTTCGCCGCTTTCGGTGCGGCTGCGGAAGCCGCCCGCGAGTTTCTGGCGGACGGGACGTACGGCTTCGCGGCGCAGTCGCGGGCCGGCAGCGAAGCGGTCGTCGCGGCGTTCGGCGACGCCTGAGCACCCGAACACCTGAGCACCTGAGCACTGATGCTTGGCGCGCGGCGATGCGCGGACCGGAACGCGTGCGGGAGAATCGCAGTCGTGAGTGCAGTGAGCGTGTATCGAGCGGCCGATCAGGTGCGGATGCCGTGGAGGAACGGCGCTGGAACGACTCTCGAGGTCGCCCGGGCGGACGATCCCGCCACGGGGAGGATGCTCTGGCGCGTGTCGATCGCTGACGTTCCGAGCGATGGTCCGTTCTCGGCATTCGACGGCTACCGACGGATCATCTCGGTGCTCGAGGGTGAGGGAATGCAGCTCACCGTCGACGGCGAGCGCTCCCGGCCGCTGCGGCGGCATGACACGTTTGCGTTCGACGGCGGCGCGGCCACGACGTGCGAGTTGCTCGGTGGGCCGATTCGCGACTTCAACCTCATCTTCGCCGCCGACCGCGTTGCCGGGCGGATGCGCTGGACCACCCTTCGCGGCACCTTGCCGCTCAAAAGTGCTGCCGACACGCTGCTCGTCTACAACGCGGCGAATGCCGCCGTGCGAGTCGAGATGGACACGGATGCGGTCTCGCTGGACTCGGGTGATTGCCTCCGTGCGGGCTATACGGGGTTGACCTTGCGCGCATCCGATTCGAGGACAGCCGTCTGCGCGGTCATCGAACTGTCGACCCGCGAGCGCCCGCTGGTCGAGTGAACCACGTTGGTCGAGTAGCGCACGAGCGCAGCGAGTACGCGTATCGAGACCCCTGTAGATCGGCTGGGGGTCTCGATACGCTCGCTGGCGCTCGCTACTCGACCACCGGTGTTGCAGTCTCGATACGCTCGCTACTCGACCACCGGTGTTGCAGCGGCTCGACCGCCGACGATCACACGCGTCACGTCGGATGCGGTCGCGACCATCGGCAACTGAGCCGGCTCGGCGCCGCTGGTGCGCAGCGAGCTCGGGTCCAATTCGACCAGATCGCAATATTCGCCGACCGCGATCCCTGCACCCGCGCCGTCGGCACCGGCGCCCAAGCCGAGTGCGCGATAGCCGCCGGCGCCGCCCAGGTGCCACAGCTGCGCGGGACTGAACCGACCCCGCTGACCCGATGCCAGCCGCTCGCCGTATTCGAGCCCGCGCAGCTCGAGCAGGGGATCGATGAAGGCGTTCTGGTCGGATCCGATCGCAAGGTGCGCGCCGGCATCCGCCAGCCGTCGGGCCGGACCGATGCCGTCACCGAGGTCGGCCTCGGTCGTCGGACACATCACAACCCCGACGGATGCCTCGCCGAGCATACGAATGTCCTCGTCGGTCAGATGCGTGGCGTGCACGGCGTTCAGCCGCGGGGTGAGCAGCCCCAGCTCCGCGAGCAGCGCGGTGGGGGTGCGCCCGTAAGCGGCCAGGCAGTCGAGGTTCTCTCGCGGCTGCTCGGACAGGTGGATGTGCAGTGGCACGTCTGAGGGCAGCTCGCGTGCGATCTCGGCCATCGCCTCGCGCGGAACCGCGCGCACGGAGTGAATCGCGGCACCCAGCGTGACCAGCGGACGGCCGGCGAGCGCCTCACGCAGGTGCGTCCACCGCGTCAGCCAGGCGGACGCCGAGCCATCCGAGAATCGACGCTGGCTCGGCTCGGGCGCGCGACCGATCCCTCCGGCCAGATAGCACGTGTCGAGCAGCACCAGCCGAATGCCCGCGGCCTCGGCCGCGTCAGCCAGTGCCAACTCCATGCCGTGGGCCGGATCGTATGGCGTTCCGTCGGGCCGGTGATGCACGTAGTGGAACTCGCCGACAGCCGTGTAACCGCAGGCGACCATTTCCGAGAAGACACCGGTCGCGACCTCTCGATAGCGGCCGGGATCCAGTATGTCCGCAGCAGCATACATCGACTTGCGCCACTGCCAGAAGTCGCCGCCGCCGTCGTGAGTGCGGCCGCGCAGCATGCGGTGGAAGGCGTGCGAGTGCGCGTTGCCGAAGCCGGGCGCGACGAGCCCGAGGGTGAGCGTCGCCTGTTGGTCGAGTGGGCCGCCCGCGGCCGTATCGAGACGCGCGTCGTGTTGGGGGTTTCCATGCGGGTTTCGATACGGGTCTCGATACGCTCGTTCCTCGCTACTAGACCACCGAGTGGGGCCAGGGTCGGCACCCGTCTCAATGCGGGTGATGCGGCCTGCGGCATCCGCCTCGATCAGAACGTCGTCGACGAAGCGTTCACCCAGCCAGGCGCGGGCGGCACGGACGATCACGGCGACTCCCTCAACCCGCGACTTCTTCAACCCAGCAACCCCCTCAACCCAGCAACCCCCTCAACCCAGCAACTCGCGCAAGACGGCGACGAGCGCGACAGTGCCGGCGGCGACGTCCTCGTCACGAGCGAACTCCTGCGGTGCGTGCGAGATGCCGCTCGGGTTGCGCACGAAGAGCATTGCCGTCGGCACGTGCGCTGCCAGCACGCCGGCGTCGTGCCCGGCACCGGTCGGCAGCTTCGGCGCATCGCCGAGCGCGTGCGCGATCCGATCGCGCAACCGTGGGTCGAAGTGCACCTCTGAGCTGTACGACTCCTCGGAAACGTCGACCGTGCAGCCCTCCGCCGCTGCCACATCGAATGCGGCCGCAGCGATCGCATCGACCACCTCGCGGACGTCGGCGTCCCGATCCGCACGCACGTCGAGCCAGACGCCGACCTGCGACGCGATCACGTTCGTGCCACCGGGCAAAGGCTCGAGCCGGCCGACCGTCGCACGTGAGCCGGCGTGCGCCGTCGCGATCGCGCGGGTCGCCATGACCGAGCCTGCGGCGGCGAGCATCGGATCGTGCCGGTCGCCCATAGCCGTCGTGCCGGCGTGATTGCCTTGGCCGGCGAAGCGCAACATCCAGCGCCCATGCGCCAGGATGCTCGATGCGACCCCGACCGGCCGGTTCAACTCGATCAGGCCGCGGCCCTGCTCGACGTGGAGTTCGACGAAGACGCCGATCCTTCCCAGCGCATCCTGATCGACGCCGAGGTGCTCGGGCGCGAGGCCGAAGTCGCGTGCGGCATCCGCGAAGGAGAGACCGGCGTCATCCGTCAGGGCGAGCGCGCGTGCCGGGTCGATGGCGCCGCTCAGCAGCCGGGACCCGAGGCAGGCGACCCCGAAGCGGGAGCCCTCCTCCTCGGCGAAGACCATGACCGCGAACGGCCTGGTCGGCGTGAAGCCGTCGAGCTGCAGTTGTGCGACAGCGTCCAGGGCGCTGACTACGCCGAGCGGACCGTCGAACGCGCCGCCGCCGGGCACGGAGTCGAGATGGCTGCCGGTGATGACGGCGTTCGCGCCGGGTTGCCCCCACCAGGCCCAGACGTTGCCGTTGCGGTCGGTCTCGACGCCGAGCCCGAGTGACGTCGCGCGTTCGACGAACCAATCGCGCAACTCGCGCTCGGCCGGGTCGAAGACATGCCGCGAGTAGCCGCCCCGGCGTGCGTCGCGGCCGACGTCGGCGATCTCAGCGAGCAGGCCAAGGGCGCCCGTCATCGTCTGCTCCGTGTGTTCGTCATCGTCTGCTCAGCATGCTCGGGCGACTCGCGTCGGCCGGCTTAGCGCCGCACATCACCCCAGTTCCCCGATCACGGATGTCGTCGCCTCGACCACGCGCCCGCTCGACACCATCGCGGCGATGGCTTCGATCTCGGGCGAGAGGAAGCGGTCGTGGCCGGGCCCACGTACCTCGGTGCGCACGAGGTCGCGCACAGCACCCGTTGCAGCGCCCGGCACGAGCGGTGCGCGCAGGTCGAGAGCCCGTGCCGAGGTCATGATCTCGATGGCGAGCACCCGGCCGAGGCCGTCGATCGAACGACGCAGCTTGCGGGCGGCCGCCCAGCCCATCGACACGTGATCCTCCTGCATCGCAGAGGACGGGATCGAATCGACGGATGCCGGCACCGCCAGCCGCTTCAGCTCACTGACGATCCCGGCCGCGGTGTACTGGGCGATCATGAGTCCTGAGTCGACTCCGACTTCGTGGGCGAGGAACGGTGGCAGCCCCTTGTTGCGGGAGACGTCGAGGAACCGGTCGGTGCGACGTTCGGACATGCTCGCGACATCCGCTGCCGCGATCGCGAGGAAGTCGAGCACGTACGCAACGGGCGCACCGTGGAAGTTTCCGTTCGACTGAACGCGCCCGTCGATCGTGACCACCGGGTTGTCGATCGCGCTGGCCAGTTCCCGCTCGGCGACGCGCGCAGCGTGGTCGGCGGTGTCGCGCGCAGCACCGTGCACCTGCGGTGCGCAGCGCATTGAATAGGCATCCTGAACGGTGGGATCCTCCGGGCCCGCGTGACTGGCCACGATCGGCGACCCGGCGAGCAGCCGCCGCAGATTCGCCGCGGATTCGGCCTGGCCCAGCTGTGGCCGCAGCGCCTGCAGGTCCGCTGCGAAGACCGCGTCGGTGCCGAGCAGACCCTCGATGCTCATCGCCGCGGCGATGTCGGCGGTCGTCAGCAGGCGACGCAGGTCGTGCAGCGCAAGAACGAGCATGCCGAGCATGCCGTCGGTGCCGTTGATGAGCGCGAGGCCCTCCTTCTCGGCGAGCCGGATCGGTTCGATGCCGGCGACGGCGAGGGCGGATGCTGCATTCGTCGGCTCAGAGTCGACGGTCGAGCCCGTTTCCTCCGCTGAGCTCTGCCGACCTCGCACTCGCACCTCGCCTTCGCCGGTCAGCGCCAGCGCGCAGTGCGCGAGCGGGGCCAGGTCGCCCGAGCAGCCGAGTGAGCCGTACTCGCGAATCACTGGGGTGATGCCGGCGTTGAGCATGTCGGCGTAGGCCTGCACCGTCTGCACGCGAACGCCGGTGCGACCGGTCATCAGCGTCGAGAGCCGCAGCAGCATGAGGGCACGCACGACTTCGCGCTCGACCTCGGGGCCGGAGCCCGCGGCGTGCGAGCGGATCAGGCTCGTCTGCAGCTGCGCCCGCCGGTCGGCTGTGATGAAAGTGGTGGCGAGGGCGCCGAATCCGGTCGAGATGCCGTAGTGCGGTTCGACGTCGTTCGCGAGGGCTTCGATCCGTGCCCGGGAGGTGGCAACGCCGTCGAGCGCGACGGGCACCAGTTCGATGCGCGCGTCGTGACGTGCAACCGCGACGACATCGTCGAACGAGACGGGGCCGGTGCCCACGAGAACGGTGTCGGGCGTCGGCATGCTGTGCGAAGACGTGCTGTGCGAAGACGTGCTGTGCGAAGACGTGCTGTGCGACGAGGTGCTCATCATCCGATTGCACTACACGACAGCGCGGAGAGCAACGCGTCTAGACTGGGCGCTGTCTGGGATCCCGGACAGAGCACAACGGTCCGTGCAACAGCAAGGAGGCGACGATGGCAATGTCGGTCGCATCGAAGGTGCCCGCGGCGGATGCGACGCTGCGCATCCTCTCACATCTCGCCGGCCAGCGTGGCCCGGTGCCGGCCTCGACGATCGGGACGGCGCTCCGGCTGCCACGGTCGACGGTCTACCAACTGCTCGCCGTCTTGCAGGACCGCGGCTTCGTCGTGCACCTGCCCGAAGAACACCGCTATGGACTCGGCGTTCGCTCGCTTGAGCTCGGCGGCGGGTACGCCCGGCAGGAACCGCTCGCCCACCTGGGTCGAATGCTCATCGCCGCGCTGGTCGACCGAGTCGGCGAAAGCGCCCACCTGGCGGTGCTGCATGGCAGAGACGTCGTCTACGCGGTCGAAGAGCGTGCGGCGCATCGACCGGCGTTGGTCACCGGTGTCGGCGTCCGGCTCCCCAGTCACCTGACGGCGAGCGGGCGGGCGCTGCTCGCCGCGTTGCCCGCCGCGCAGGTGCGGGCGCTCTACCCCAATGCGGGTGCGTTCGCCGACCGCACGGGACGCTCGCCGAGGTCCTACCGCGAGTTGCGCGGCATCCTGCAGAAGACGAGACAGGACGGTTTTGCGAGCGAGGACGGCGAGGTCACGGAGGGGATCGCATCCGTCGGAGTTGCCGTACTCGACCACGTCGGCTGGCCGGCGGCGGGTATCGCCGTCACGTTCCCGCAGGAGAGCATCCCACGCGAGCGCTGGCCGGAACTCGCGGTCGAACTCGACCGCACCGCCGCCGAACTCGGCCGTCGTATCCGTGGCCGGGTCGGGTGATGCAGTCGGGCGACGAGGCCGACGGCGTCGACGATGCCGCGCTGAAAGTCGGCCGGGAAACAATGATCAGGGCTTTTGCACTGTCGGCAGATGCGCCGCCGGTTGGTCGAGTAACGAGCGTTGGCGAGTGTGTCGAGACCGGGTAGGCCGGTCTCGACACGCTCGTTCCTCGCTACTCGACCACCGCAATGGTGCGACCGGACGACTGTGCACAGGCCCTGAACAATGATCTTGGTTTCGTGCAGCGATAGTACTATTCCATAGTATGAAATTGACTGAGACGTCCAGAGAAGAAGTCGAGGGCGCGACGCGTCATGCCGTTCAGCGAGCGCGCGTCGCACCGGATATCGCGCGGTCCTGGCTGCTGGTGCCTGCGACAAAACCGGAAGCCTTCGACTCGGCCGTTGCCTCGCGTGCCGACGCGGTCATCCTCGATATTGAGGATGCCGTTGACCCGCTGCTCAAGCCGCAGGCGCGGCACGACGTCGTGGACTGGCTGCGCTCGGGCGGTCGCGCCTGGGTGCGGATCAATGACAGGACGACTTCCTTCTGGGCCGACGATCTCGCCGAGCTGCGAGGGTTGGAGAATCTTCTCGGGATCGTGCTGGCCAAGACGGAGAGCGCGGAGGAGGTCGTCGAGACGTCCGCGACGCTCGGCGGTGACACGCCGGTCATCCCGCTGGTCGAATCGGCCATCGGCATCGAGGAAGCGGCTTCGATCGCGAAGGCCGCCGGGGCGTTTCGGCTGGCGTTCGGCAGCGGGGACTTCCGGCGTGACACAGGCATGAGCGCCGAACCGGAGGCGATGGCGTATCCGCGGGCTCGCCTTGTCGTGGCCAGCCGCGTCGGCCGACTGCCCGGGCCGATCGATGGTCCGACCGTCGGATCGAGCCTGCCGCACCTGCGCGAGCACTCGGCGATCACCGTCGCGATGGGCATGACCGGCAAACTCGCGCTGACACCCGAGCAGACGCACGCGATCAATGAGGTGATCAGCCCGACGCCGACGGATGTCGCGTGGGCGCTGGAGTTCCTGGACGACTTTGAGAGTCGCGGCAGCGTGGTCCGAGACGGCAGCGATCTGCCGCGCCTGGCGCGAGCGCAGAAGATCGAGAAGCTCGCTCGCGCGTTCGGGGTCCCGCTGGTCCGCTAGCAATTCGGTCAGCTGGCAAACCCGGAGCGGGACCGCCGGGACCGCGCGGCATCCAAGCTCAGCCTGTGGTCTCGACTTTCTGTTCCTGCTGCTGTTGCCGTTCGTGCGCGACCACGGGGCGCATCAGCACGTAGTACAGGACGGACGCCACGATCACGCCGATGATCCACGAGATGTCGGCGCCGCCGAGGGGCTTCACGAGGGGGCCGACGTAGAAAGTGGAGTTGACGAACGGTATCTCGATAAGGATCCCGATGACATAGGCGGCCATGGTGCGCCAGTTGAAGCGGCCGTAGATCCCGCGGGAATTGAAAATCGACGCCAGATCGTATTTGCCACGCCGGACAAGGTAGAAGTCCGTCAGGTTGATCGCCGTCCAGGGGATGAGGAAGTAAGCCAGGAACAGGATGAAGTTCGAAAAGTTGTCAAGGAAGTTGTTCTCTCCGATTATCCCGACGGCCGTGCCGATGACGGCGGCGACAATGATGAACCATACGCGGGTCGAGATGTGCATCCGAAGTGGTTTGATCGCATCGATGGTCGTGGTCGATGACATGAACATGCCATAGAGGTTCAAGACGTTGGCGGCAGCGACGCCGAGAATCAGGATCAGCGAGATCGTCCAACCCCATCCCCCTGGGGCCAGGCCGACGAGGAAGTCGGATGAGCCTTTGTTGAAGGACCCCGCAGCGACGGCCACGGCGACTGAGCCGAGCGCCATCATCCACACGGATGCCCCGACGGAACCCGCGTACGTCCACCAGAACGAAGACTGGATCGAGGTCTTGGATGGAAGGTAGCGAGAATAGTCGGCCACATATGGCGCGTAGGTGATCTGCCACGTAGCTGCGATGGAGAGGACGAGGAAGAACGTGCCTGCGGTGAATTTACCGCCGACGTTCCATTGTGCAGCGACGTCATGCTGAATGAACACCTGCGCCGTTATGTAGATGAACGCGATCGCGGCAAGAACACTGACCACGCGCTCGAATCGGTGAATCATGCGATAGCCGTATATGGCGAGGACCGTGATCGCCAGTGACAGGATGATCGCGCCGAGCACGAACGGTATGTGCCACCAGGATGCTAACGCTTGGCCGCCGAGCACCGCGCTGCTCGCGAAGAAGCCGATGTACATCAAGAGCACGAGAATCAACGGCACGATTGCGCCGTAGTGCCCGAATTGTGCGCGACTCTGGATCATCTGGGGGATTCCCAGCACCGGGCCTTGCGCCGAGTGCAGCGCCATGAAAACGCCGCCGAAGACATTGCCGATGACCAGGGCGAGAATCGCCCAAGGAAGAGGCAAACCCAGCACGACACCGAGTGCGCCGGTTACGATCGCCGTGATCTGCATGTTCGCACCGAACCACACCGCGAACAGGCTGATGGGGCGACCATGCCTATCCGATTCGGGCACGTGCTCGATGCTGTGGACTTCAACGCCTGATTTTGAAACCGTTTGTTGCTGACTCATTCGAGGACCGGCTTTCTTTAGATCGGTGATGTTGGTTTATCGGAGGGGGGTCGGTTCTCGGGGGCACCGAGGTCGGCAGACAACTGAGCTGCTTCGCTGGCCACCAGCAGGCCGATGGAATCGGCACCGTCGGCCGGGAGACGGTACGCCGGGAGAACGATGCTGAGCGCTGCGACGATACCGCCTCCGCTGCGCACCGGAGCTGCGATCGAAGTGACGTCGGATTCGACCCCGGAACTGACGATTGCGTAACCTGCTTGACCTGTTTCGCCACGCAGTGCCGCGCCGGTGGCGCTCCCCCGGAGCGGCAGCGTCCGCCCAACCCAACTGGTGTGTCGGATCGAGTGTGTCCCTTCGGCCAGCGACAGATATACCGCCGTGTCGTTGTGTCCGAACGTGCTCAAGTATGCGGACTCCCCCGTGGCCTCCACCAGACATTCGAGATGTGGAGTCGCGAGTGAGACGATCGCTTCATGGCTGAGCGCCAGGGCTCCCAACTGCATCATTCGGCTGCCGGGGTGAAAAAGCCCGTTCTCGTCACGGCGGACCAGGCTGTTGATCTCGAGTGTTCTCATCAGGCGGAGCGCCGTGCTCGTCGACAGTTCGGTTTCTCGGGCGGCGTCCGCAAGCGACAGGGCTCCGCGGTCACAGATCGCGACCAGTAGGTCGATAGCGCGATCAACCGTTCGTGTGCGCTCAGCCATCCGGTACCTCCCTCGGTGCCGCAGGTGTAGGAAACTGTCAACATAGCTGTTCGTCGTGCCAGTAGGCGAAATTACAATGCCACCTGATGGGAAAGATCGTAGACCTCAGTTGCCTGCGACGGAAGACTTTGTTTCACTTCCGCCAAGCGGACGGTTCGCGGTCGGCGATCCCGTATTCCGGACAGCACTTCTCGGCGCGCCGTGCGATCAGACGACCACGCTGCTCTAATGGGGAGTGTGGAGACCCTCACTGAGGAGACGATCACACGTCTCACTGAAGCATTCGGCGCGAAACTCCTTCTCGATCCGGCGCAGACGGAGCGGTATTCCCACGATAGATCCCATCACGACTGGACAGCGGCCGATGTCGTTGTGCGCTGCACGTCGACGGAGGATGTATCCCGTGCCATGCTGATCTGCTCTGAATCGAGCACACCCGTCGTGCCGTTCGGCACTGGGACCGGTCTTGAGGGCGGCGCGAACTCGGTCCGATCGGGAGTGTGCATCGACGTGTCGGGGATGCAGAGAATCATCCGATTCGATCCGGATTCTTTAGACGTGACCGTGGAGGCGGGTGTCAAGCGGAGCCAGTTGAACCCTGTTCTCGCCCCTCATGGACTGCACTTTCCGGTGGGTCCAGGCGTCGATGCGAGTATCGGCGGGATGGCTGCCACGGGAGCGAGTGGAACCAACGCGGTTTTCTACGGAACCATGCGCGGCAGTGTTCTCGGATTGACCGTTGTGCTGGCGGACGGATCGGTGATTCACACCGGCGGTCGGGCACGGAAGTCTTCGGCAGGCTATGACCTCACCCACCTGTTCATCGGCTCCGAGGGAACGCTCGGCATCATCACCGAGGTGACACTCAAGGTGTATGGAATCCCGCCGGCGGCCGCAATGGCGCTGTGCGTCTTCAACGACCTTGTCACTGCTGCGAAGGCCGTGCAGCGTGCGCTCACCGCGGGTCTCCCTCTAGCGCGCGTGGAGTTGCTCGACGAGGTCACGGTTGACTCGATCAACAGCTACTCCGGGCTTTCTCTCACGCCGTCTCCGACGCTCATCGTCGAGTTCATCGGAGGAAAGTCTGCCGTGTCGGAGCAGCTCGGGCAGATGCGCGAGATCGCGAACCAGCTTGGGGCTGAAGCGTTCACCATGGTCGACGGCGGCGATAATCGAGAGCGCATCTGGCAGGCGAGGCACAGCGCGTTGCCAGCGGCGCAGGCAATGCTACCTGGATCACGCACCTGGTCAACCGATGTCTGCGTTCCGATTTCCCGTCTTGCGGATTGCATCGGTCAAACCCAGGCGGACCTCCGTGAATTGGCAATCCTGGCGCCGATCGTTGGACACGTCGGCGACGGCAACTTTCATCTTGCCTTCGTGCTGAACCCCGATGCGCCAGACGATGTGGCCCGAGCCCGCGTGGTCGATCGGCGGCTGATCGACCGGGCATTGGCCATGGGCGGAACCTGTACGGGCGAACACGGGGTGGGCCTCGGAAAAGTTAATGATCTGCTTCTGGAGCATCCGAGCGGCGTACCGGTCATGCGTGTGATCAAGGGAGCGCTTGACCCGAAAAACCTCTTGAATCCCGGAAAAGTCTTAGCTCAGAGGTGAGCGCCACGAGACGCCCTGTCACGCGACGCGATCCCTGATGGCGGCCGCGGCCCTGAGCGCGGCACCCTGACCCCACGGCGATGGCTCACAGCGAAACACCTGGTAAGGCAGGCGCGCCCATTCGGGTAGCATGTCGGCGCTGACGCCGTGCGCGATTCCTGACTCGTCTACCGACCGTTCGACCGCTGCCATGGCACGATCAAGCACCGAGTCGGGCGCCTGCCAATGCTCGCGTGCACGTGGATGAAGTGCGCCGGCGACGAAGAAGGCGGCCGTCGACGTCTCCGTCAGAGCATGGTCGTCGCCGAGTATCCCGGGCCAGTCGCCATCATCGGCCTGCGTCTGCGCCAGCGTATCCAGGACTTCCACGGCCAGCCCTGCAATCTTCTCAGCGCCGTCGATGCCGTCGATGACGTCGAGGAGGTCGAGCAATCCTAAGAGTGCCCAGCCTGCCCCGCGACTCCACGGTATTGCGTTGTTCTCATCGCGTGCGGCGTCATACCAATGTGCCCACCCGCCATCACAGCGCAGAAGATCCATCGTCGAGATCGACATCTGCACGGCTGCGGTCAGCCGGCGCTCGTCTTCGACGAGTCGGCCGTATGCCGCAATGGCCACGGGCAGGTGGTAAAGCGCATCGATGCAGACACCGAACCGGAAGAGCGGGCGATGGGGCTCTAACAGAGGCATCCCGGATGTAAGGACCGGCAGCCGGTCGACGGCCATCATGAATCGGTCGACGGCCTGACGTTCGACCTCGCCACGGGAAACCAGTTCGACGATCGCGCGTCCGGGAGCAAGGACGTCGTCGTCGCTGTCCGGCGCTGCCGTTGCCCAATGCCGCACCAGCCGAACGGCTCGGTCATACGCCCCACTCTGATCGTGTTCTCCGGCGAGAAGGAGGCCATCGACAGCGATCGCGTCTCCCCAATACCAGTGGAAGAAATTCCATGCTTGCGTACGTGTTGCCAGACGGGAGAAGAGGTCGGTCGCTGTCACTGGTCGGCTCCAATCGCTGCGTCACCTGCGACCCGCCCCGACGTGGGCGGCGATGCTTGCGATTCGATTACCTGTCGGACTGCTTCGACGAGCCCTGGCTCGCCCAAGCTGATCCGCACGCCTTCGTTGGTGAAACAGCGAACCGCGATCCGCGCTCGCGAGCAGGCCGACGCGAACTCTTCGGCGCGCTCTGCTAATGGCAACCACAGGAAATTGGCAGCGGAGTCGATCACCGGCAGATTCGCATGACGCAGCAAAGCCGTGAGCGCCGTGCGTTGGTGGATCACGGCGTCGATCGTGCGGCGGCGGGCATCCGACTCCGCCAAGGAGACGATCGCTGCGGCGATGGCCGGCGCACTCACGGGAAACGGGGGCTGAATAGCCTTCACCTGCTTCGCTATCGCGGGATTCGCGAGCAGATAGCCAACCCGGAGGCCGGCAAGGCCGTACGACTTGGAGAAGGTTCGCAGAATCACCAGATTCGCGTGCTGCTCAAGCAGTTCTTGTGCCCGGACCGGGTCGTTGTCGATCTGCGTGTCGGCGAAATCCGCGTAGGCCTGATCGAGGATTACAATCACCCTCGGCGGTACCGAGCCGAGGAATTCGACCAGTTCAGCATGTCCCACCGTCGCGCCCGTGGGGTTGTTCGGGGCGCAGACGATTATCGCTACCGTATGGTCTGTGACTGCTGCAGCCATAGCAGGCAGGTCGTGCGTGCCGTCGGAGCTGTTCGCAACCGGTACCGCTGCGCCTCCGGCTGCGACGATCGTAATCGGATACGCCTCGTAGCTGCGCCAGGCGTGCACCACCTCATCACCTCGGTTGATGTATGCCAGCAGCAGGTAGGTGAGCAGGGATAGTGAGCCGTCACCGACCGCGACCCAGCCCGGCGTTACATCATTGGCGTCGGCGACCGCGTCGATGAGGTCGTCGGCGTGCAGCGTCGGGTAGCGATTGCCGTTCTTCACAGCGGTAACAGCTGCGTCGACGACCGATTCCGGCGGCGGCCACGGGGCTTCGTTCGACGACGAGCGGTAATCAGGTGCTACTTCACCTGCGAACGCACGGCTGTACGGCTGTAGTGCTTGGATCGCGGCCCGGGCTCGTGGGTGATCAGACGTCGAGGAAACGGCATGCATGCGGGCATTCTCTCTCGGCGGTACCGGATGGAATAGGTGCCTATGGCGGCATGTGTCCGGGATGACGGACGGATGCCGCGCTTACAGGTCCGCGAACGCGTCATACGGATGCTCGACGGCATCCGCAATCATCCGTAGGAAGCCGGCGGCCGTTCCGCCGTCGCACACCCGGTGGTCGAACACGAGCGAAAGCTGCACGATCGTGCGCGGCAGGATCTGGCCGTCGATGATCCACGGGCGCTCGAGCATCCGCCCGATGCCGAGGATCGCGACCTCCGGATGGTTGATGATCGCGGCACTGCCGTCGACGCCGAGGGTGCCGTAGTTGTTGATCGTGAACGTCGAGCCCGTGAGCTCCGCCGCGCTCGCGGTTCCGTAGCGTGCCGCGCTCGTGAGCCGCGCGAGTTCGGCGTCGAGTTCGCGCAGGCTGAGTGTATTCGCTGCGCGGATGACCGGCACGACGAGCCCGCGCGGGGTGTCGGCTGCGACGCCGAGGTTGACGCCGTCGAACTCGATCAGGCTCGCGGCATCCGGCGACAAACGGGCGGCGAGCATCGGGTAGCGGGCGAGCGCCGTCAGTGTGAACCGGGCGATCAACGCCACGATCGACGGATGCCTCTCCCCGATCCGGATGCGCCGCCGCAACTCCCGCAGTTCGGTCGCGTCGACGTCGACCCAGACAGTCGCCTCGGGGATTTCGCTGCGGCTGCGCGTCATGTTCGCCGCAACCGTGCGGCGGAACAGGCTGAGTTGAGTTGTGGTCCGGATCGTGAGGCCGGTGCGTGAGTCGACGTCGGCGGGGGTGTCCGGGACGGGTGCTGTGGTGCCGGTGAGCGTGCCCGCCGACGCCTGCTCGACCGGTGCAGCCTCGACGTCGTGCCGCGTGATGACGCCGGCGGGGCCGGAGGGGTGCACAGTCGCGAGATCGACGCCTCGCACTCGGGCGAGTTGGCGCACGACCGGGGAACTGACCGCGATGGGTCCGGTGCGTCGCGCGTCGGTGTCGTCACCGGTGGTCGAGCCGCGACCTGAGGAGGCCGCCTGAGGCCGTCTGGAAGGATCGCGAGGCACGAGCGTATTGCCATCGTTGGTCGAGTAGCGAGGCACGAGCGTATCGAGACCCGTGCCTGAGATCTCTTGGTCTCGGATCTCTTGGTCTCGATACGCTTCGCTACTCGACCACCGCGGCCCGCCGGCGTTCGCCACGCGACGGCGACGGCGCGCGCTGTGCGCGGTCTCGGTCGTGCCGTAGCCGACGAGCACGTTGCCCGAGCCCTCCGCTTGTTGATTGGGGAGGCCGCCCGCGGCCGTCTCGAAATCGCCGTCATGCGCGTCTGCGTCGACACCGACGGCAGCGACCGGCACCTCCGCCGCTTCGGCAACCGGCTCTTCCGCAACTGAAACAAGCGGCTCACCGACGGTGAGCGCTTCGCCCTCCGTGCCGTGCAGCGTCTCGACGACGCCTGCGAACGGGCTCGGCACTTCGACGACGGACTTGGCCGTCTCCACCTCGGCGATCGGCTGATCGACCGCAATCGTGTCGCCGACAGCGACGAGCCAGCGCACCAACTCGGCCTCGGACAGTCCCTCGCCGAGGTCCGGCAGTGTGAAGACGCGTGTGGTCATCGTGCGTCATCCCCGCGCTCGTCGCCACCGCGCCTGTCAAACCACTGCAACTCGTCGACCGTGTCGAGCACACGGTCGACGCCCGGCAGGTAGAACTTCTCCAGCTTCGGCGGCGGAAACGGGATGTCGAACCCGGTCACCCGGCGCACGGGTGCCGAGAGGTAATGGAAGCAGCGCTCTGTCACCCGTGCAACGATCTCGGATGCGACGCTCGCGAACCCGGGCGCCTCGGCGACCACGACCGCGCGCCCTGTCGAGCGCACCGCCGCGCAGACCAGCTCGTCGTCGAACGGCGTGATCGTGCGGATGTCGATCACCTGCAGGCTGCACCCTTCGGCAGCGGCGGCCTCGGCCGCGGCCAGTGCGACAGGAACGGACGGTCCATATGCGATCAGCGTCGCATCCGTCCCCTCCCGCGCGATGCGGGCGCGTCCGATCGACGGCAGCGGGGCCGCGACGTCGACCTCGCCGCTTGTCCAATACAGCTTCTTCGGCTCGAGAAAGACGACCGGATCGGGCGAGGCGATCGCGGCGCGGAGCAGGCCATAGGCATCCTGCGGGTTCGACGGCGACACGACGGTGAGCCCCGGCGTGTGCGCGTAGTACGCTTCGGACGAGTCCGAGTGGTGCTCGACCCCGCCGATTCCGCCGCCATACGGAATGCGGATGACCATCGGCAGCCGCACGGCCCCGCGTGTGCGGTTGCCCATCTTCGCGACATGATCGACGATCTGCTCGAACGCCGGATACGCAAAGGCGTCGAATTGCATCTCGACAACAGGGCGCAGCCCGTTCATCGCCATGCCGACTGCCGTGCCGACGATGCCGGCCTCCGCCAGCGGCGTGTCGAAGCAACGCGTCTCGCCGAACCGGGCGGTCAGCCCGTCGGTGATGCGGAACACGCCGCCGAGCGTGCCGACGTCCTCGCCGAAGACCAGCACGGAGGCGTCCGTCTCCAACGCGTCCGCCAACGCTCGGTTCAGCGCCTGCGCCATCGTCATCGTGGGCAGCCGCGTCGTCTCCGCTGTGCGGTCGGTGTCATGAAGCAGTGTCATGCCGGATCGCCTCCAATCGGGGCCCTGTGTTGTTCACGCCGGTCGTGTGCAGGTTCGTCTCGTTGCGGTTCGTCTCCGTGCTGTTCGTCTTCGGCGAGCGCGTCGCGCTCCAGTTCGTCGGCGAGCATCGCCGCCTGTTCGTTCAGTTGCGGCGTGCGGCTCGCGTAGACGAAATCGAACAGGTCGGAGACGCGCGGCTCGCTCTCGGCGTTCATCGCGTCGCGCAGGATCGTGGCCACTCGTTCGGCCTGGGCGTGCATTGCGGCGTCGTCGCCGTCGCTCAGCGCGCCGATACTGCCGAGGTAGCTGCGCATCCGGATGAGCGGGTCGCGTTCGCGCCAGGGTGCGACCTCGTCGTCGCTGCGATAGCGGGTGGCGTCATCGGCGTTGGTGTGGGACTCGATGCGATACGTGACGGCCTCGATCAGCGTCGGGCCGCCGTCTGTGCGGGCGGAGGCGACGGCGTCCGTCAGCACGGCGAGCATCGCGGCGAGATCGTTGCCGTCCACGCGCCGGCCGGGCATGCCGTAGCCGATGGCCTTGTGGGCGAGCGAGGGGGCCGCGGTCTGCCGGGAGAGCGGCACCGAGATGGCGTAGCCGTTGTTCTGCACGAGGAACACGACCGGCAGGTGGAAGACCGCGGCGAAGTTGAGCGCCTCGTGAAAGTCGCCCTCGCTGGTGGCGCCGTCACCGCACATCGCCAGAACGACGGTGTCCTCTCCGCGCAGTTTTGCAGCGTGCGCGAAGCCGACGGCGTGCAACAACTGGGTCGCCAGCGGCGTCGACTGTGTCGCGACGTTGTGCCGGTGGGGGTCGTAACCGCCGTGCCAGTCACCGCGCAGCAGCACGAACGCCTCGACAGGGTCGACGCCGCGCGCCAGCACGGCCACGGTGTCACGATAGGTCGGAAACAGCCAGTCTGTGTCGGCCAGCGAGAGCGCTGCGGCGACCTCGCAGGCCTCTTGGCCGTGCGACGACGGGTACACCGCGAGCCGCCCCTGGCGCACCAGCGCGCTGGCCTGGTCGTTGACACGGCGGCCGATCACGAGTTGCCGGTAGCCCTCGACCAGGCGCTCGGTGTCGGGCATCGCATACGGTGCGCCCGTCGGGGGCACGTCGATACGTGACCCGTCGATACGTGACGCGTCGGTACTGGGCGCGTCGGTGCTGGGCGCATCGGTATGCGGCGCATCGATACGGGGCGCGTCTGCACGCGGCCGGTTGACGCGGGCTCTGCCGTGCTGGTCGATCAACTGCACTGGTTCCAGGTGGGGAAGCAGTGCAACATCGGTGCGAGGACTGTCCGATTGTGTCGGAACCGAGTCAGGCATCCGTTCTCCTTCGAAAGACGTCTCTCCCTTCAAGGATGACTTCCCATGGTTGATGTCGCCAGCTCACTCGATATTGCTAGACATTACGGCCCCTGCATGAGTTCAAGTGGCAGAATGTCCATTGAGTGCTGATTTCGTGCGGGAGGGTTTGGACGCAGTGCCAGAGCCGTTGGACGAGGTGGATCTGCGCATCGTGACGCAGTTGCGACGCGACGGGCGGGCATCCATCAGCGCGGTGGCGCAGGCCGCGCATATTTCGCGTGCGAATGCCTACGCGCGGGTGGCGAAACTGGTGGATGCCGGTGTTATCACCGGATTCACCGCGAAAGTTGACCCGGTGCGGATCGGTAAGGGATCCTCCGCATACGTGACGATGCGGGTAGACCAGGCGAACTGGCATGAGTTGCGCGATCAGCTGATCGCGATCCCGGAGGTCGAACACGTGGCGTTGGTCGGAGGCGACTTCGACGTGCTGCTGCTCGTGCGAGCGCGTGACAACGAAGACCTGCGCCGTGTTGTTCTGGAGGAGTTGCAGTCGATCCCTGCGATTCGCGACACCAAGACCGCACTCATCTTCGAGGACCACGACACCCGGTGATCCGCATTGACAGGCCATCGCCCCGTGATGCTTTCGCGCTGGACCGGAAGTTTCACGCAAGCGAAGACCGGACGTTCGCGTGATTTTCGTCCGGTCTTGCGTGAAGGGCAAGCGACCGAAGTCCGCACCTCAGCGAGGAAGTGCGGGTCCGCGCCTGATACCGTGCACGGTATCATTGAGGTATGTTGAGACCCGACCCGGGCACGGCCCCGCAACTGCTGCGCGCAGCACGCGAGGACGCGCAGCTGACCCAACGTGAACTCGCTCGGCGTTCCGGGGTGCAGCAGAGCCACATCGCCGCCATCGAGTCTGGCACCCGGACGGTTTCCCCGGAACTGCTTGTCCGGTTGCTGCGTGCCGCGGACTACCGGCCCTCGGTCCCGCTGGAACGCGAGGCCCGGCGCATCCGAAACATCGCTGCCGAACGCGGCATCGGCAACGTCCGCGTATTCGGCTCCGCACTGCACGGCACAGACCGATTCGACAGCGACCTGGACCTTCTGGTGGATGTCCCGCCGGGCGCCGCGCCGTTCGCGTTGGCCACCTTCGTCAGCCACGTTCAGGACCTGCTCGGGTTCCCCGTGGACGTGGTCGTCGATCGGGCGGGCGGGTTCGCCGACCGCATCCGTGCCGAGGCGGTGCCGCTGTGACCGAATGGCGCAAGCGGGACCGCCGCAAACCGTCTGGAGGCGCACAGGCGCACGCATCCGACGAAGAACTGTTCTCCACCGAGCTGGGCAAAATCCTTGGCCGTCTCCGCGGAGTCATCGACTCCGATCGTTCAGCGTTTTACGACGGCTCCGAAACATACGATCACGCCAGCCTCGCCGTGATGCGTTTGGCCGCGATGCTCGAGGACTCCAGCCCGTTCACGAACCGCTTCGCCGCGCTCGACGACGAGGCGCGACGCGGCATCATCACCACCCGGAACATCATCAGCCACGTCGGGTACGCGTCCATGGACGACGAGATATTCTGGCGCACCGTTACCGTCGACGTTCCCGCCGCGTTGGGGAGCCTCGGCCTGCTCCGTTAGTGAGCATGCTCGCGCGCGGCCACTCACCCGCAGCACTGTCCTCCGTGAGGTGCGGACTTGTCCCGCTCACCCTCGGGACAAAGCGACACAAGTCCGTACCTCAACGGAACGGTGGGGGCTCGCATGCCCTACGCGGAGCGCTGGAAGCTGCGGAACGCCAGCGTTGCAAGCCACGTCATCACAACGACGAGGGCGGCGAGCAGCCCGAGGTTGGCCAAGACTGCGCCCCAATCCGGCGTGCTCTGCATGGCCTGGCGGCCCGCCGCCACCGCCCACTGGAACGGGTTGAACCGAGCCACATTCGCCACCCACGCGGGCGAGAGTTTCGTGTTCATGATCGCCGACGACAGGAACATCAGCGGCAGCGAGATCAGCTGCGAGACTCCGATCAGGGCTGTCTGCTGTCGCGCGAGCAGGGCGATCGCATTCGAGAACGCGGCGAATACGAAGGTCAGCAGCACGGCGGCAATCAGCACAATGAGGATGCCGCCGAGTCCGCCGGTGGAGCGGGCACCGGCCAGCCAGGCCACGCCGAGCACGATCAGCGTCTGCAGAATCGTTAGCACGGCCTGATGCAGCATCGTCGCGATCACCAGGGAGACGCGTCGGACCGGCGAGGTGAGGAACCGATCCATCACGCCACGATCCATGTCGTTGATGAAGCTCGTGCCCGCCCAGGCGGAGCCGAACATCGCCATCATCATGACGATGCCGGGGGTCAGGAACTCCAGATAGCTGCCGCCGGCGCCGAACCCCGGGATGTCGATCACAGACCTGAAAAGTTGGCCGAACAAGAGCAGCCAGATGATCGGCTGGATCAGGTTCATGACCAGGAAGACCGGCATCCGCATGAACTCGCGAAGTTGGCGCCCTGTCAGAATGATCGTGTGGGTGAAGAGCGCGCCGGCTCGCGGCTCGCGTGCCGTGCGAGCGGATGCCGGTGGCCAGCTCTGCTTGGGTGCGGTGATGGTGCTCATGCTGCATCCTCCTCGGAATCGCGCGACCGTGCGGTCGCAAATGAGTGCGCGTCCGTGAACGCGTGCCCGGTGTGCTTCAGATAGACGTCGTCGAGGCTGGGCCTGGCGACGGTGGCGGATGCGACGGAAAGCGCGGCGTCCTCGAGAGCGGCGAGCACGCGGGGCAGAGCCCTCGCGCCGACGTCGGCACGGGCTCGAACGGTGCTTCCGTTCGTGGTGCCGTCGCGCAAGATCCCGATTTCGGACAGCACGCGGAGCGCAGCGGCCGGGTCGGCATCCGGCGCGAGTTCGACGATCACGGTGTCGCCGCGCAGCGCGTTCTTCAACTCGTTCGGGGTGCCGTGCGCGACGACACACCCGTGATCGACGATCGCGAGCGTGTCGGCGAGACGGTCGGCCTCATCCAGGTAGTGGGTGGTGAGCAGAACGGTCATCTGCTCGATCCGTGCCATCGCCTCGAGCTCGATCCACATCTCCGTGCGCGCCTCCGGGTCGAGCCCGGTGGTCGGCTCGTCGAGGAACAGCACCTGCGGCCGGTGCATCAGACCGATCGCGACATCGAGCTTGCGCGCCATGCCACCGGAGTAGGTCTTGACGAGGCGGGCCGCCGCATCCGTCAGCGAGAATCTGTCGAGCAATTCGGATGCCCGCGCTCGCGCCGCGCGCGCAGGCATGCCCTGAAGGCGCCCGGCGAGAACCAGGTTCTCCGCGCCGGAGGACATCGGGTCGGAGACCGGCTTCTGGGCGACGAATCCGATCGTGCGGCGCACCCGATCCGGATGCCGCGCCACGTCGATCCCGGCGACGGTAGCGCTACCCGAGTCGGCACGCGACAGCGTTGAGAGGATCTTCACGGTCGTCGACTTGCCGGCACCGTTCGGGCCGAGCAGACCGAAGATCGTGCCTGGCTCTGCCTCGAAGCTGAGGCCGTCGAGCGCTTTGACGCGTTGTTTGCCTCGGCCGCCCGGGTAGGTTTTGATGAGCGAGTCGGCGATGAGCGCCGACCCGGATGTTGTGCGTGCCATGACTGGCTCCTTCTGTTGTCAGGAGCCTCCGTTCGGTGAAAACATGCGCAACGATAAACTGACGATGGGCCTTGAATCAGCTGTTGACGCAGTTCCCGCATGCGGGAGGCTTCAGGGTTTCGGTGGCCCGGATGTTCCAGCATCCGGGCTGCCGCGTGTTTTGAGTGTTGCAATGATGGTTGTGGCGGTATTTTGCAGAGGGCTCAGGCGGTCATCTCACGAGGTCATGGGCGGTCGCCCTTCTCGTCGCCGTGTACGGGTTCGGGAGCCGATTCGGTTGCCGTTTTGGGTTTTAGGGTGTCGGGATGTTGCGGCGCGGTGCCCGCCTTGTCAGCCCCGTTTTTGTCGGTCCCGCTTTTGTCGGTCCTGCTTTTGTCAGTGGGAAACAGCATCCGCGCGAGTACGAGGAAGAAGACGACGAGGCCGGCCAGCAGCGCGAGCCACGACCAGACGAACCCGACCACGATGCTCAGCACGATGAACGCGGCGAACGCGAGCATCCAGATGACGACCGTGTAGATGCCGAATCGCGCAGCCGCAACGGGGTCTTGCGAGAATCGGTCATCGGCCTGAGCTTGGCGTGCCAGCTCGCGCGCCCAGGGCTTCTTGCGGTTCGTCTGGGTGGCGCCGAGGAAGGCGAACAGTACGATCGCCGCAACGACTCCGAGCGCCGCGAACACGACCGCCCACACGGCGATCACGCCGAGTGCGATGAGCGCGCCGAGCTCCAGGCCGAAGATCGCAAGGAGCGTCGCCCAGAAGTATCCGCCTGCCCTGTTGCCGGGAACCGGATGGTTGGTCGTCGTTTCCTGCGTCAGCGAGAGCCCGACCATCCAGGCGACCCCGGTTGCGGCGATCCCGGCCATCAGGATGATAACCCCCGCGGGCAAGGCGAGCAGGCCGATTGCACCGAGAGTTGCAAGCAGCAGACCGACCGCCGTCGCGATGGCCGCGATGACGATGCCGACGACGAATGCCGGCTTGGGTCGCACTCGGTAAACCCGATAGGCCTCTTGCATGCGCGCCGAAGCGTGCGTATCTGACGATGTTCGCGCAGCACTGACGGCACGCTCGCCGATATGCTGACCGGCATCCCGGCGCGCTGTGTCATCGACCTCGGCGATCAACTCGCGGATGTCGCCGAGCTCGTCGATCGCGCGCGTCGCCGCAGCCGGCGCATCCGTTCCGCTTGCGATCAGTTCGCTCACACGGGCGGACAGGTTGCTGCGGAGCTCTTCCTTGAGGTCTTGGAGTTCCAGAGTCATCGTGATCGCGCCGAAGGCCTCGTCGAGGTACCGGTGGATGTTCATGTTGTCGGCGGTGCTCATCCGAGGTTGCCTTTCAGATTCAGAAGGGAGTTGATGATGCGCTGGGTGGCGGTCCAGTCCCGCACGTTCTGCGCATAGACGGCGCGACCGGCATCCGTGATGCGGTAGTACTTGCGGCGGCCGCCCTGGGTCTCGTCGCCCCAGTAGGCCTCGACGAGCCCGTCTTTGGCGAGCCGGCGGAATGTCGCGTAGAGCGTGGCTTCCTTGATTTCATAGTCGCCGCCGGTGGCATCCCGGATCGTTTTGTAGATCTCGTAGCCGTACTGGTCACAAGCGCGCAGGACGCCGAGCACGATCGTGTCGGTGTGCCCGCGGAGCAGGTCGGACGCGAACGGCTCGGATCGTGTCGCTGCCGCCGCGGTCGGCGTCCCGTCACGGGTGTTCGGTGTCATGTAGAGTACTGTATCACGCACAGTATTGTAACATCAACGCTAAAGTACAGGCCAATACCTGAGCCAACACGTGTCGGAACTGTGCGAGCGTATCTGTGACCCCGGGATGCGGCGCGCCCCGCACTAGCCCGTGCGCGCGGCTGGAAGCCAGACATCCGAACCGAACGGGCGCAAACCCGCCTGGCCGGCATAGCCGAGGTGCCCGAGGCCGAAAATATCTTCGATACTGCGCAGCAGCGAATAGTGGTTGTACGGCACGCTGCTGGTCGCATCCGCACGCACGAACGGCGACAGGATGAGCGCCCCGATTCTGCCGCCGCCCTTGCCGCCGCCCGTGGCATGCTTCAGAGCAGCGACCGGACCACCCGGGTATGCCACGTTCGGCCCGGACGGTTCACGACAGCACGCACTGGAATCGCCGTCGGCCTCGTCGTTGACGATGATGAGCGCACCATCCGCACGGAATGCCGCCGAGGCCGTGATTCGCGGAACCCAGGTGCTCAGCCAGGCGTCCTCTGCGGCCGGCCCTCCTGGTTGGCCGACACACGTCGCATCATGACCGTCGTTGCACAGGCTGGGTGCGATGAACGAGAAGTTCGCCGTCGTCGCTGCCGAGGCCAGGTCGCCGGTCAGCTGCGGAAGCGGAACGACATTCTTCGCACAGGCCGGCGTATCGACCACGGATGCGAAGTACAGAAACGGATTGTGCCGCGCGGTGTAGGCATCCCCAGCCGCGGCTTTCTGTGTGCCGTCTGCCGAAAAAGACCCGAGCGACGGTTTGCCGCAGGTCGCTTGCTCTCGTCCGCTGAGATTGCCCATGTCTTCCAGGTAGCCTCGCCAGGTCAGGTGTGCGTCGCTGAGCTGGCCGACAAGGGTCGGCGTCCAGGCCGGGTAGACACACCCTGCGGACGCCTTCACCTGGCCGGCGGCGGTGCGTCGTGGGTTGATCATGTTGCGGTAGTGGCTGCAGTCGAGCTGGATGTCTTTGTTCGGTGCGACGCCGCCGATCATTGCCAGGTAGTTACCCAGACTGTAATGTGCCGTCGCATAGTACTGACTGAGCAGCGTGCCTTGTTTGCGCAGAGTCTGCGAGAGATACGCGTAGTTCGAACCGGCTCCGTAGGAAAGCGCATAAGGCGAATTCTCCAGCACGATCAGGAAAACGTGGTGGATGGCCGACTGAGACTGCGGCACCGGAGTGGCGACGACAGTCTGTGTGTGGGTGGGAGCGGGCGGCAGAGTCGGTGCGCCCGGGGCATCCGATGAGGTGCAGCCGGTCAACAGCAGCGCGACAACGAGCGAGACCGATGCCGCGATGCGGACGCTCAGGCGGCGCATGCCCGCGTGCCCCACGATCGACCGAGCGGTGCGAAAGACCCGATTCTGCGTTGCCGGAGCCAGGAATTCATGTTCGAATATCCGAGGATGGTCGCTCGAATCGCTGGAGCGCGGTCACCGAAACGGAGGTGCGCGGATCGCTGGCTGCCCTGGCGGTGGGTTGCGGCAGAACGAGATTCTGGCCTGCGTCGCGATCCGGCCAGATCAGTCGCCTCATGTCGACAGACGGCTCGGACCCGATCTGCTGACGCACGCGGGAGCGGAACGCGCTGTACGTATTCATCGCCTCCGCCTGATTGCCCGCGGCCAGATAACTCCGGATCAACAGCCGTTCGGCACTCTCGCGCAGCGGTTCGATCGAGAGTGCGAGAGTCGCGGCCTCCGTCGCGGCATTGTAGAGCCCACGATCGAGGAAGTTCTCCGCCAATGCCTCCGCTGCGTTCAACCGCCGCAAGCGCAAGCGTTCCTGCCAGAACACGATCCAGTCGGTGTAGATCCCCGGGAGGAGCTCGGCATCATCCAGCAGCCGCAACGATGCCAGAGAGTACGCCTCCGGCACATCCTCCTCGATCGCTGTGAGACAGTCGCGCACCGCGGCAAGGTCGACATTCACGCGCGGATCGAGCGAAACGGGATCATGTGTCTCGGACAGCAGTCCCGGGAACTGGTGAACCAGCTGCCAGATGCAGGAGCGCAGGCTGCCGGCGGCTTGGTCCTGTTGGCTGTCCGGCCACAGGAGTCCCGCAAGGTACGCCCGTGAGCGCCCGCCATGCAACGCAAGGATGCTGAGCAGATTCTGCTGACGTGCGCTGACCGTGCGCGGAAGGCCGTTCCAGCACAACATCCAGGCACCCAGCAAGGTCAGGAACCACTGGCCCTGCTCCAACTCCTCACCGGACATGACTGGCCACCGCCCTAGCGCTCGCCACGCAACAGGCATTTGGGGGGTCGGGATGACGGCCGATACTGCGACGCGAGCACCGTTTGGGTTAAGTTATCGTCCCGTTCTGACGGCCTGTCAACAGTGAAATGAGAACTGTTCGGTTTTGTTGTCCGGTTTTCGCCGTCCGATTCCGCTGTCCGGCTCGCGCTTCAGGTTGCCCGGGTCCCTGCAACGGCCCAGTCGCGCACGACAGCAAGCAACTGCTCCAGACTGGTGGCATACTGCACGATCGGTTCCCCGGTGACGGCCGACTCGAAGGTCAAGCGAGCGCGCAACTTGCCGCAATCGGACGCCGGGGCGATCAGCCGGATGACCATCGTTCCCGCTTGTATCGACTTCGTTGCGGCCGAGGCCGACTTTGGCATGCTCATGTCCGCATCACCTTCGCAGTCGAATTCTCGGCATCAGCATGGCTGAGCGTATGGCCAACCACAAGGGATCTCAAGGGCATCCGACGCGTGGATATTGTCGCGGTAATACACGGATCACGGCCGTCCAACGCGGCAATGACGCGGCAACGACGCGGTCGTGATGCCGCGGTGACGAAGGCGTGATGCGGCGATCGCACCGCGGCGACGCCGTGATCACGGTGCTCTCACGCGGAGCTAACGGAGTCGCAACGCGTTGGGATGTTGACTGAGCTTTCGAACACGTGGATCGTGCCGGCGATCGGGCGTTGCTCCCGCCGGTGCGATGCGGTTCAGGTACTGCCGAAGACACCGCATGCCGGCTGGCAAGAAGGGGGTCGCTGTCGATGTCCATTCCGAACCTGGGTTCCGTCGATACGGCGGCTGGGCCGTCCGTGAGCGTGGTGATACCAACACTCAACGAAGCGAGGAACCTGCCGTGGGTGATCCGGCGCATCCCCGATTACGTCGATGAGGTCGTTCTCGTCGATGGCCGCTCGAGCGATCACACGGCTGACGTCGCACGCGCGCTGCGGCCGGATGTCGTGGTGGTCACCGAGTTGCACCCGGGCAAGGGCGCGGCGATTCGCGCGGGATTCTCTGAGGCGAGCGGCGAGATCCTCGTGATGTTGGATGCAGACGGCAGCATGGACCCGCAGGAAATCGGCTGGTTCGTGTCGCCGTTGCAGTATGACTTCGACTTCGTCAAAGGTTCCCGCTATGTCACGGGTGGCGGTTCAGAAGACCTCACTCGCATGCGTGACGTCGGCAATAGGGCGCTGACCGCTCTGACCAACACCGTTTTCCACAGCAACTTCTCTGACCTCTGCTATGGCTATATCGCCCTGCGGCGTGAGTGCGTCGACGTTCTCGACCTCAGATCCGACGGCTTCGAGATCGAGACGGAACTGGTGGTGCACGCCGTGCTCGCCGGGCTGCGGATCGCGGAAGTTCCGAGCACCGAACTGTGCAGGATCTCCGGCCTGTCGAACTTGCACGCGGTGCGTGACGGCCTGCGGGTGGTGCGCATGCTCGGGCGAGCGTGGGCCAGTTGGGCGGCACCCAGTGGCGGTGCGCGCCCCGAGGCCGTGCGCAGGGTGCCGTACCGCTACCCGCAGCCGCGATACCCGCACGTTCCGACCGAGCCGGACACGCTCCTGCATCCGCGGGTGGTTTGAATGTTCGCGCCGAACACCGGGTGTGCGCTGAGCGTGGTGATCTGCGCCTACAGCGATTCTCGTTGGGCCGAGATGCTCGCAGCCGTCGATTCGATATACAGTCAAACGCGGCCCGCCCACGATGTCATCGTGGTCGTCGATCACAACCCTGCACTCAAAGTGCGCCTGGCGGATGCGCTGCCGGATGTCACCGTTCTGGAGAATGCCGACCGACGCGGACTGTCGGGAGCACGCAACACGGGCGTGCGGGCCGCCACCGGCGACGTCGTGGCCTTTCTCGACGATGACGCGGCTGCAGCCCCGGATTGGCTGGAACAGCTGAACGGGGTATTCGACGATCCCGACGTGATCGCCGTCGGCGGGCGGATCGAACCGTTGTGGGAGAAGTCACGCCCCGCCCACTTCGCCGAGGAGCTGGATTGGATCGTCGGGTGCACCTACCGTGGCATGCCGAAAGTGGCTGCCGAGGTGCGCAACGTGATCGGGGCCAACATGGCGTTTCGCCGAGCTGTGCTCGAGCGCGTCGGCGGGTTCGACACCGCCATGGGCCGAGTGGGCACCCTGCCGGTCGGCTGCGAGGAGACCGAGCTGTGCATCCGCGCGAGCATCCAACTCCCGTCGAGTCGGATCGTGTACGAGCCGGCCGCCGTCGTCAGCCATCATGTTCCGGCCGCGCGCGGCTCCGTACATTACATGCTCGCACGCGCCTGGTCGGAGGGCATCTCGAAGGCGCGAGTCGCGCGCCTCGTCGGACGTCGACGGGCACTGCATTCCGAGCGTCACTACGCCCGGGTCGTCTTACCCCGGGCGTTCGTCGCCGGCCTACGGGACTGGCGCCGTCGTGACGGCTCCGGGTTGCGGCGCAGCGCGATGGTGCTCGCGGTGTTGACGACGACGACCGCCGGATACGCGCGAGGGCGGCTGTCATTCACCGTCCCGTCGCTCGCCAAGCCATCCAGAGCCCTACCGGGCGCAAACGCTGGGGGTGAGTTTGATCATGCGACGTAATGCAGTGATCGGATGCGCGATCGCCGTGCTGACGGTGATCGCGAGCCTGTCATGGTCCGGCGCGGCGTTAGCCGATGTGCCCGTCTGCCAGCCGGCCACCCCGACACCGACGGACACATTTCCCGGCACGGTGACGGTTGCGGACAACTTCGAATCGGGCAGCCTGTCGTCCGCATACACGGTGCTGACGGCCGGCACGGGAACGGCGTACGTCTCCTCTGCCACCGCGTACTCCGGCAGCTGCGCCGCGTACCTGCATGTGACCGCGGACTCGAACTCGCTGGCGGACTTCTCCGTCCCATTGGCTTCCGGGGCTACCGCGGTCTACGCGGACGCGTGGTTCGACATCACCGTCTCGGGTGAAATCGGCAACGACGTCCCGTACTTCCGGTTCTTTCAAGGCAGCACCCGTTACGTCGACATCTACCGGTACAACAACAACGGCCAGCTGTGGCTCCGGGTGCTGACTCCGACCGGCAACAGCTACACACGGCTTCGCTGGCAGACCATTCCTCTGGGCACTTGGCACCACCTGGCCATGTATGTGTTGCCGAACGGTGCCAGCAGCACGGTGCAGGTCTGGTACGACGGCACGCTGGCGTACTCGAATACGCAGGTGAACACGATCGCGACCGCGATCGACAGGGTGCAGCTCGGTGCGGAGCACTACCGTCAAATGGGCGACAGCTACATCGACGATCTGATCGTCAGGAGCGTGCTGCCGTGAGCGTCGCGGCGGTCGCGGCATCCGATCGCGAGTTGGCGCACGGCGGCACTGTCTTCGACATCCACGGCATGGTCGCCGTGCGTGTCGAGGAGGGAACCCCCGGCGCGGCGCAGCTGCGCGACATGCTGGGTCCGTTTCTCGGCGAATCGCAGGCTGCGCTTCAGATCCGGGTGCGCGGGCCACAGCCGCCGCCTCCGGAGCAGTCGACGGCGGAAGACGTGTACCGGTTCACCATGGACTCGCTCACCCTTCCGCGCGATCGCGTGACGATCGTCCGCAGCATCGACGGATTCCGAGTCGAGGGCGCAGGCGAGCTGCTGACCGCCGTCATCCCGGTGCTCGATCGGTTGTGCGTGATGCAGGGGGCGGCGATGGTGCACGCCGCCATCGTCGACTACCGCGGTGCCGGAGTGCTGATGCCGGCGTGGGGTGGTGTCGGAAAGACCAGCACGATCGCCAAACTCGTCGCACTCCCGGGGGTTCGCTTTTTGGCCGACGACTGGGGGTTCCTGCGCGGTGATGGGACGCTGCTCGGCTATGCCAAGCCGTTATTCATCAAACCGCATCACCGTGAGATCTATCCGCAATTGTTCGTAGGGTTGCGCAAGCCGCTGGCGCCGGGAAGGTTGATTGCGCCGCTGTCCAGACTCGCAACAGCGGTGCATCCGGTCATTGTGCGATATCCGCGGGCGGCGGCGTTCACACGACGCTGGTCGCCGGAGCACCGCATGGTGGCGCCTGCGGAGGTGTTCGGGCGTGAGAACATCGGGGCGAGCGTGCCCGTCAGACTTGCGGTGTTCTTGGAGCGGTTCGACGCGGATGACGCCTCGCTGCACACCTGCCCGCACGAGTGGATGGCATCCCGAATGGTCGGGAACTTCCACACCGAGTTGCCGCTGGTTTCGCGCCGCCTCATTGAAGCACTCGGTTCTACCGGGCTCGTGCCGCTCGACCGGCACTTCGGCGAGAAGACGGCAAACGTCGCGCGGGCGTTGCACGATGTGCCATGCATGGTGCTGCGTCTTCCGGTCGCGTGGTCAGCCGACCGGGCATCCGACCACATCGCCGGAGTCGTCTCGACCCTGGTCGGCGGCCTTGAGCGAACGGGGGATGAGGGGGTCGTTTCCGATGCGCCCGATTGAGATCTCCGTGATCATTCCCGCTCGCAACGCCGCACAGTGGCTCGGCGAGTGTCTTCGATCGGTCGCCGCCCAGAATGTCGCCGAAGTGATCGTGGTGGACGGATGCTCCACCGACGCCACGGCCGAGATCGCGCTCTCTCTCGGCGCACGAGTGTTCTCGGACGAGGGCGCCGGATTGCCTGCCGCGCGGATGCTGGGGGTGCGGGCCGCGCGTTTCCCGATCGTCGCTCTGATCGATGCGGACGTCGTTCTGCCACCCGGCGCGCTCGCGCGCCTGCTTGCGGAGTTCGTCGGCGGCGAGTACGACGGCCTTCAGTTCGGGCTGGTCAGCGAGTCGGACGGGCCGGGGTACTGGGGTGGCGCCCTCGCCTGGCATCACAATCACAGCCGGGTGCGATCCTGGTTCGGCGTGTCCGCCACCCTGATTCGGCGCGAGGTGCTATTGCGGATCGGCTTCGACGACCGATTCCGTTCCGGAGAGGACATTGAATTGCGACTGCGGCTGGAGGCCGCGGGCTGTCATCTCGGCGTCTCCACCGACACTGTCGTCCGGCATCGATTCACCGACAGCTTCGACTCTGCGCGCGATCAGTGGCTGCAAGACGGTGCGGGGCTCGCCCGGACCGCTCATGAGCATCCGTATCGAGCAGTGTGGCTTGTGCTCCTGCCACTGCTCGCGACCGGGCGCGGTATCGGCCTCGCCCTCGTGCGCGCGCCGCAGTATCTGCCGTACTGGCTGGGATTCCTGCTCTACAACTACCGCGCGATGATCGGCCAATTGATCCGCTCCGATCTCGCAAAGCCATGACCGGGCTCCTGTCGCGCGTGCGCCCCGGCCGTCTCCTGAGCTTTCGCTCGGGAGGCTTGTCTCTTACCGGCAACGCCGCCTGGCTGGCCGCGGCTCGCGTTGCACCGATGCTCACCGGGTTCATCTTCTGGGCGCTCGCGGCCCTCATGCTGGCACCGGCACAATTGGGGCTCGGGTCCGCGGTCGTCTCCTCGTCGTTGCTCACTGTTCAATTGGGGCAACTGGGGGTCGGCCCTGCGACGTTGACCGTGCTTCCGGCCCGTCCGGGCGACAACCGGAGACTGATTGCGACCGGGCTGCTCACCGTTTCCGTTGCCGCAGCGGCGGTCGCGGGCGGTCTCATCGTGGTCACGCGCGTGATGGGGCAGGGGGTCGGCACCGCCTGGAGCGATCCGACCGTGATGGTGACCTTCGTTGCGGCAGCGGTGCTCTCGGCGGATGCCTACCAGCTCGATCACATCGCTGTCGCGCAGGCGCGAGCGGATCGCGCACTCGTGCGCAGCATCGCCCAGGGCGTCGTGCAGCTCGGCGCCCTCGTCGGGTGGGTGGTCATGGGGAATCGCAGCCTGACCGCGATCATCGCTGCGGTGGCTGTGGGCGCCGCAGCCAGCGTCGTGCTCGGCGGGTATCAGCTGTGGCGGCTCGGCATCCGACCAGACTGGCGCCGCGGTGCACGGCTCGGAGAGGCTGCACGACTGTTGCGTATCGGCCTACCGAATCACGCGCTCGTTCTCGCAGACCGCGCGCCCGGCTACCTGTTGCCCATTGTCGTCGCCGCTGTGTTGTCGCCGGCCGCCGCGGCATCCTGGTACATCGTCTGGATGCTTGCCGCCGCTGTCTTCTTCGTGCCGCAATCTGCGGGGTACTCCCTGCAGGCGGCGCTCGCGGCAGGCCTGTCGGCGCCGGCGCAGCCCGGGGCGGCGCAGACGGTGAAACCGGGTGCGGAAGCGGATGCTGCTCGGGATCTGCTGAGAAGAGCGTTGCGGGTGAGCTTGGTCTTGACGGCGATTGCAGGAGTGGTGCTCGTGCTCGCCGGACCGCTCCTGTTACGGCTGCTCGGCCCTGCGTACGCGAACGCATGGCTGTTGCTGCCGCTGCTCACCCCCGCGCTGATCGCCTGCTCGATAACACAGGTGTACTACGGGGTGTGCCGTGCGCGCGGCCGTCTGGCCGAGGCCACCGGCGTTGCGGTGCTGGGCGGCCTCATCGCGGTCGCGCCGGCGGCGCTCGTGCTGACGGCCGGGGACGGGCTGATCGGCGTCTGCGTGCTGTGGCTGATTGCGCAGTCGGTCGCCGCAGCGGTCGCGGGCGTCAGACTCTGGCTGCTCACGCGCGCACGGTTCGACCGGCACCACACGGTTGCTGCGGTGGGTAGCAGCGAAATCGGGCGAGCGCGATGACGGTGACGAGTGCGCCCGTGCGAAGCAGTGCCGCGACTTCGCTCAACGACGTCGAAGACGGGCCGGCGCATCGGGGCCGGTGGCTGTTCGCACGGTTGACGCTCGGAGCGGTGCCTGCGGTGATCGGCGTGTGGGCGCTGACACAGGTGACAGCGGGTGAGATCGGTGACATCGGCGTCGTGGGCGTACTGCCGCCCGCGTACTACACGGCGCTCGGTCTGACGCTGATCGGATTCGTACTGTGTCTTCGTCCGAGCCGACCGCATCCGCTCCTGCTGACGGAGCAGTTGATCGTGCTGATCGTCATCCTCGATGGCATCGATCCGATCGTTCACGGGCTGCCGCGGTTGGAGGCGAGCTATCGGCACCTCGGTATCGCCGAGTACATCGCACAATACGGTCAGGTCGACCCGAAGCTCGACGCGTATTTCGACTGGCCCGGCTTCTTCGGTGCCCTCGGAATGCTGGCTGACGCGACCGGTGTGCGCGACCTGAGCGGCCTGGCCGCCTGGGCGCCGTTGGGGGTGAATCTGTTGTTGCTGCCGATGTTGCTCGCCACCGCACGTCGACTGACTCGAAACCGGCGCCAGGTGTGGGCCGGAGTCTGGGTGTTCTTCCTCGCAAGCTGGGTGGGACAGGACTATTTGTCGCCCCAGGCGTATGCGCTGTTGTTGCTGTTCACCGTGCTTGCCTGCGTTCTGACCGTGTTGGACGGATGGGCGTGGGCGGTGCGCGCCGTGACGAGCGGCGCCGCCCGCGGTCGACACGTTCTCAACGAGGTGCTCGCGATCGTTCGAACGAGCGCGACTCGGCTGGATCCGAAACCGCCTTGGCGCAACACCCATCCGAGTCGTGTGGAAAACGTCGCTGTCGCCGCGGTCTGCATGCTGCTGTTGCTCGCCATGACCGTTGCCCACCAACTCACGCCGTTCGCCGTGGTCCTGTTTCTGTTCGGGCTCTTGCTGATCGGACGCAACCGGATGCCGGCACTCGTCATCGTGGCGGCTGTTCTGCCCATCTGCTGGCTCTTTCTCGGTGCAGAACCGTACCTGTCGGGGCACTTCGGCACCGTGTTCGGGTCGGTCGGGAATGTCGGGGCGGCGACCTCCGCTTCGGTCGCGGATCGCATAGCAGGCAGCGACGCACACCGGTTCGTCGTCTTTCTCAGGCTTGCCGAGACCGGCGGCGTCTGGGCGTTGGCAGTCGTCGGAGCCGTCGTCGCACGAGTGCGCCGCGTGACGTGGCTTGCCGCGGGTGTCGGGGTCGTGGCGCCATTCGCCCTGCTGCCGGCGCAGCCTTACGGCGGGGAGATGTTGTTGCGCGTGTACCTGTTCGGTCTGCCATTCGCGGCGTGTCTGGCCGTGCTGCCGTTCCTGCCCAGACGACCGGGGCGACTCGGATGGAAGTCGTGTGCCGCACTGCTGCTTCTGGGCTCGGTGCTCGCCACGTCGACGCTCGTCACGCGGTACGGCAACGACAGCATGGAGAACTTCACGCCGAATGAGCTCGCACTCGTCGACACGCTGTATGCGACGGCGCCGCGGGGTGCCGTGCTGATCGAAGCCGTGCACGATACACCGTGGCGCTTCACGCAGTATGCCGGATATCAGTACAAGACGATCCTGGCTGCGCGCCCGCGAGCCGATGCCGCTCCGCTCAACTGCGGTCACGTCGACTCGATAGCGGCGAACGCGGGCGGCTACCTCATTGTGACGAAAAGTCAGGAGACGGCGGCGCGGTTGCTCGGGATCGGTCCCGCGAACGCTGTCGAGGACTTTGTGGCGACGTGCGGGGCCGCGCCCGGGTGGTCGGTGGTCGCACAAAACAGCGATGGGATCGTTTTTCACATTCAGGGGGTGCCTCATGCGCAAGGATGATCCGATCGCGAGCGCCGCGGTCGGGCCTGCGGGAATCACCGCAGCTGCTGTCGCGGTGTGCGCGATTGCGGCCGTTCCATTGTCGTTCGTCGGCCCGGGCTGGTTGAGGCTCGCGGTGATCGGTCCGTTCTTACTGGCGGGCCCCGGTGCGGCATTGGCGCTGCTCTTGTGGACGGCGAAGGCGAACGGGCCGCGACGGCCGCCGCGCTGGCTGCCGTTCGGCATCACGCTGGCCATCGGTTCCAGTCTCGCGGTCAGCGGGCTCCTGGCCACGGTGATGATCTATGCCCACCTCTGGTATCCGTCGATCGCCGTCTGCCTCGTGTCGGCGGTGACTCTGGGCCTCCTCGCTGTTCCGGCCCGACGACTGCGCTGGCCGGAGCTGCTGCTCAGCTGGTGGTCGATGACGCGAGAGTCGGTGGTTCGGGCACGGCGGAGGTTCATGCAGCGCACGGTGTCCGGTCGCCCGGGCAAGGGCCTGTGAGCGGCCCGGCCCGGTTGGGCGGTCGCTGGCATGCGAATCGATTGCGCCGCGCGGCAGCCTCGGTCGCGACCTGCGTACTGCTTCTGGTCGGCTGCGCCAGAGTCGGCGGAGAAATCGAGGAGCCGGCTCACGCAGTTTCCGCGAACGACGGCATCCAGGCTGCGGTCGTACACGGTTGGGGTCGTGTGATCGCCGGTGATGAGTTTTCGTACACGGGGGCACCCGACCCGGCGAAGTGGAGTCTCTATGACAGCCGGGGCCATGACGGCAATGGCGTACGCAATCCGAGGGCATGGTCGGTAGCCGAGGGCATGGCGACATTGCGCGGCGATGCGAACGGAGTCACCGGCGGCATGTCCGCATTGTTCGCACAGCAGCGCTACGGCAGGTGGGAAGTGCGAATGCGCACGAGCCGACGCGTTTCCCAATATCACCCGGTGCTGATCCTGTGGCCGAAAGGCAATGTGTCGCCGAACTGTGCCGAGATCGACTACGCGGAGGGTGACTCCGATACGAGGGTGATGAGGTTCTTTTTGCACTTCGGCTGTGCTGGGCATGACGTACAGCTGAGTGCGCGGCGGGTGATCGACACGACGGTGTGGCACAACTACGCCGTCCAATGGACCGCTGCCGGTGTGGTCGGGTACCTGGACGGTGCCGTCTGGTTCACGGATTCGAATCCGGCAGATCAGCCCACCGTGCCGCTGCGCCAGACCATTCAACTCGACTGGTTCCCGAATGGGATGCCGACGCACGCCGCCCAGTTGCAGATCGCCTGGGTGCGCGTCTATCGCTGAGCACGCTGCCACAGCGTGGCAACGCCCTCCGGGCGCCAGGGCCGATTCAGCCCTCAATCGCGCCGCGCCGCGCCGTCGCCCGAAAACTGCGCAACCGCAGACTGTTCGTGACCACGAACACCGACGACAGTGCCATCGCAGCCCCAGCCAGCACCGGGCTCAGCAGACCGAGCATCGCGATCGGGATAGCCGCAACGTTGTAGGCGAATGCCCAGAACAGGTTGCCCTTGATGATGCCGAGCGTGCGGCGGGAGAGTCGCACAGCGTCGACCGCCGCAATCAGATCGCCGCTCATGATGGTGATGTCCGCTGCCGCGATCGCGGCATCCGTTCCGGCTCCCATGGCGATGCCGAGGTCCGCGGCCGCCAGTGCAGCGGCATCGTTGACCCCGTCTCCGATCATCGCGACGACATGCCCCGCGGCCTGCAATTCGCAAATCGCATCCAGTTTGCCCTGCGGCGTCACTCCTGCGCGCGCGTGTTCGATGCCGACCTGCGCAGCGACCGTCTGCGCAGCTCCGGCGTTGTCGCCGGTCAGCAGCAGCGGGGTGAGACCGAGTGTGTGGAACTGTGCGATCGCATCCGCGCTGGTCGGCTTGACCGTATCGCCGACGGCGAGCATGCCTCGCGCGGCACCGTCCCACGCGATGGCGATCGCCGTGTTGCCCTGCTCTTCAGCTGATTCGAGCGCCGCCTCCAACTGCTCCGAAAGGCGAATGCCCCACTCGGCCTGCAGCCAGCTCGCGCGTCCGGCCAGCACGAGCTGCCCGTCGATGACCGCCTGCACGCCCCGCCCCTGGTGGGCGGCGAACGACTCGGCGCCATCCAGGGCCAGGCCGCGCGTGGCAGCTGCAGCCACGATCGCCCGCCCGACCGGATGCTCGGAGCCGCTCTCGACCGCGGCTGCCAGCCGCAACAACTCGGCTTCGTCGTGCGCTGCGCCGCCTGCCGCGTCGTGGGCGACCGCGACGTGGGCTTCGTCATGCGCAACGGTGTTCGCGCCTACCACGGCGATCCCCGTCAGCACCATGCGCCCTGTCGTGACCGTCCCGGTCTTGTCCAGCAGCACGGTGTCGATGCGGCGCGTCTGCTCCAGCACCTGGGGCCCTCGGATCAGAATTCCAAGCTGCGAGCCGCGTCCCGTGCCGACGAGCAACGCGGTCGGGGTCGCCAACCCGAGCGCACACGGGCAGGCGATGATGAGCGTTGCGACGGCCGCGGTGAACGCGAGTTGCGCCGCGCCGCCGAACACCAGCCATCCGATGAACGTCAGGATCGCCAACCCGATCACGACAGGGACGAAAACGCCGGAGACCCGATCGGCGAGACGCTGCACCTCTGCTTTGCCATTTTGGGCTTCTTCGACGAGCCGGCCCATTCGGGCCAGCTCGGTGTCGGCGCCCACGCGCGTCACCTCGACGACGAGCCGGCCGCCGACGTTGACGGTTGCCCCGATCACGCGGTCACCGGAGCCGACCTCGACCGGCACGGATTCACCGGTCAGGATGCTGCGGTCCACGGCGGATGTGCCCTCCATGACCATCCCGTCCGTCGCGATCTTCTCGCCCGGCCGCACCACGAACACGTTGCCGGGAACGAGGGTGCCGACCGGAACGCGCACCTCGCGCCCGTCGCGCAACAGCACGGCATCCTTCGCACCGAGTTCGAGCAGCGCGCGCAATGCCGCGCCGGACTCGCGCTTCGCGCGCGCCTCCGCATAGCGGCCGGCCAGGATGAACACGGTCACTGCAACGGCGACCTCGAGGTAGACGTCCTGGGCACCGGCGTGGGGATCGGCGAAGAACGTGAACGTCATATGCATGTCGGGGAGCCCCGCGCTGCCGAAGAACAGTGCGTACAGTGACCAGGCGAACGCGGCGATCACGCCGACGCTGATCAGCGTGTCCATCGTCGCGGCGCCGTGGCGGGCATTGATGAACGCGGCACGGTGGAACGGCCAGGCGCCCCAGACCGCGACGGGAGCGGCGAGCGTCAACGCGAGCCATTGCCAGTTCGTGAACTGGATCGCAGGCACCATCGACAGCACGACGACCGGCAGCGCGAGGGCTGCGGAGATGATCAGACGACGCAGCAGGCTCGCTGCCGCGGCGTCTGCCGGATCGGCGCCGCTACCGGCGGTGCCGATCTCGTTTGCAGCGGCATCCGGCTGCGGTGGAGGAGGAGCGGATGCGGTGTAGCCGGTGGCTTCGATGACTGCGATGAGATCGGCGGCCGCGAGTGGCGTGCTCGCGTGGATGCGAGCCTTCTCCGTGGCATAGTTCACGGTGGCCTCGACCCCGGAGACCTTGTTGAGTTTGCGCTCGATCCGGTTCGCGCACGACGCGCAGGTCATTCCGCCGATGTCGAGTTCGAGTTCGGTGGCGAGTGCGGCGCCGGACGTGCCGGCCACGCGCGAACTGCCCGGTGCATGTGATGAACTCGGCGTGCTCATCGTTCAGCGGCCGCCAATTCGTAGCCGGCTTCCTCGACCGCGGCGCGAACGGCATCGTCATCGAGCGGTGCGGCGCTGCTGACCGAGACGCGCGAGCTGTTGCCGGGCTTGAGGTCGACCGAGACGGATGTGACGCCGTCCAGCGCGGACAGCTCCTCGGTCACGCTCGCCACACAGTGCGCGCAGGTCATGCCGTCGACGAAATAGTCGTGAGCGACCGCACTCACGAGCGCACCAGCCGGGCGATCGCCGCGGATGCTTCGCGCACCTTTTCCTCCGCGACCGCACCCCCCTGCGCGCTCGCTTCGGCGACGCAGTGACTGAGGTGATCCTCCAGCAGCGACAGCGCAACGCTCTGCAGGGCGCTGGTCGCGGCCGAGACCTGGGTGAGGACGTCGATGCAATACGTGTCTTCCTCGATCATGCGGGCGATGCCGCGAACCTGACCCTCTGCCCGCCGCAGGCGTTTCAACAGATCGTCCTTGTGTGCAACATAACCAATCACGGCAACTCCCTCATGGATACCCTCGATAGGTATAGCATATACCCCCATCGGGTATTGCGTCTCGTTCGATCGTTGCTGTCTGTTCCGTGCCAAACGCCTCCACGACGGCGGATCGCCTCGAGGTCGTGGTCGGCTTCCGTCTGTGCGAACACAGCGGCCCGGATGTGGAACGTCCGCAACGCGCTGACCACGCGCCCGGTTGCCGCGGCCTCTTCGATCTGCAAGAATTACTATCCGAACGGTCGGTAAATACCGCGGCAGCCGAGTCCGCGATCAATTCGGGGCGTTTGACGGACGATGCGGTCGGGAGCGAGCATGGCGGAGGCCTATCTGGTGGGCGGCGTTCGTACGCCGGTGGGACGTTACGGCGGAGTGCTTTCCAGCGTGCGACCCGATGACCTGGCCGCCCTGGTCATCGGCGAATCGCTGCGCCGCGCCGGCCTCGACCCGCTCACCCTCGAACCGGATGTCCTCGACGACGTCATCTTCGGCGCCGCCAACCAGGCCGGCGAGGACAACCGCAACGTCGCCCGGATGGCCGCGCTGTTGGCGGGCCTGCCCGACGAGGTGCCGGGAGTCACGGTGAACCGGTTGTGCGCATCCGGCATGTCGGCGATCACGCTGGCCGCGCAGGCGGTGCGTGCCGGCGACGCCGACCTCATCGTCGCCGGCGGAGTCGAGTCGATGACGCGTGCGCCGTGGGTGCAGGCGAAACCGGAGAAGGCGTTCGCAAAACCGGGCGCGCAGTATGACACGTCGATCGGTTGGCGCTTCCCCAACCGCGTTCTGCTCGCCCGCGACAAGGCCACTTTCTCGATGTCCGAGACGGCCGAGGAGGTCGCCCGCATCGACGGCATCGCCCGCTACGAAGCGGATGCCTTCGCCCTGCGCAGCCATCAGCGCGCCGTCGCCGCCACCGATGCCGGCCGCTTCGCCGCCGAGACCGTCAGCGTGCCCACCGCGGCCGGCGATGTGCTCATCGACGAGGGCCCGCGCAGGGACACCTCGCTGGCGAAGCTCGCGGCGCTGCGACCCGTCGTGGCGGACGGCACCGTGGTCACGGCCGGCAATGCGAGCCCATTGAACGACGGCGCATCCGCGATCGTCGTGGCGAGCGCTGCGGCACTCGACCGCTTCGGACTCACCCCGCGTGCCCGCATCGTCGTCGGCGCGAGCGCCGGCATCGCGCCTGAGATCATGGGGCTCGGTCCCGTTCCCGCGACGCGCAAGGCGCTGAAGCGCAGCGGCATCCGTCTGGACGAAATCGGGTCGATCGAACTCAACGAGGCGTTCGCGACCCAGTCGATCGCGTGCATCCGCCGGCTCGGATTGGATGACTCGCTCGTCAACATCGACGGCGGGGCGATCGCGCTCGGGCATCCGCTCGGCTCCAGCGGCTCCCGCTTGGTCGTCACCCTGCTGAACCGGATGGACCGCGAGGCCACCCGCTATGGGCTCGCGACGATGTGCGTCGGCGTCGGGCAGGGCGCGGCGCTGATCGTGGAGCGGGTCTCGTGAGCGTGCTCGAGGTCGAGCGTGGTGAGCGCGCGGTGATCGCGCGACTCAACCGGCCCGAGGTGCGCAACGCGATCAACCAGGAGCTCGTCGATGCGCTGCACGTGCTGTGCGCCGAGCTCGAGGCGGCCCCGCGCATTCTGATCATCACCGGGTCTCACGGTGTGTTCGCCTCCGGGGCCGACATCGCCGAACTGTGTGAACGCCGGGCAGCGGATGCGCATGCCGCAATCAATGCGACCGTCTTCGAGCGGGTCGCTGCGTTGCCGCTTCCGGTGATCGCCGCGATCGACGGCTACGCGCTCGGCGGCGGGGCAGAGCTGGCGTATGCGGCCGATCTGCGCATCGGATCACCGACCATGAAGATCGGGAACCCGGAGACCGGGCTCGGCATCATTGCGGCGGCCGGAGCGACCTGGCGGTTGAAGGAACTGGTCGGGGAGCCCCTCGCGCTGGAAATGCTGCTCACGGGCCGGATCCTTGACGCACATGAAGCGCTCACCGCCCGCCTGGTCAGCGCGTTGCATCCGTCGAACGCGCTGCTGGACGCCGCGCTCGCGCTTGCCGAGCGAATCGACGCCAATGACGCGCTCGCGACCCGCTACACGAAAGAGGTGTTCCGAGCCGCGCGCTCGCAGCATCCGCTGATCGACGCGCAGGCGCAGGCCGTGCTGTTCGAATCCGAGGAGAAGGTGCGGCGGATGACCGAGTTCTTGGAACGCAGGCGCACGCGCGCTGCGCGCAGCGACGATCAGGAGGATCAGCGATGAGCGGCGCTGCGCATGCCGACGGTTCGCACCCCGCGACGGAGTCCGTCCTCAGTGGGTTCCCGGTCGGCGTGCTCGGCGGCGGGCGCATGGGCGCGGGCATAGCGCACGCGTTTCTGCTGGCCGGCGCATCCGTCGTGGTCGTCGAGCGCAACGCCGTCGAAGCGGATGCCGCGCGCGGCCGCATCGAGCACGCTGTCGACGTGAGCATCGAGCGCGATGCGACCGCCGAGCGTGGCGGCACGAGCCTGGGCCGCGGCGCGCTGCTGGCGCAGCTTGACGTCGGCACCGCCGTCGAGCGGTTCGCGGACCGGCGACTCGTCATCGAGGCCGTGCCGGAGGATCGCGCACTGAAGGCCGACGCCCTGCGTCGCGTCGAGGCCGCCCTGATGGCGGATGCCGCGCTCGCGACGAACACGTCGTCGATCTCGATCGACACGCTGGCGGCGTCACTCGAGCTTCCGCAACGGTTCGTCGGGTTGCATTTCTTCAATCCGGTTCCGGCGTCCAGCCTGGTCGAGATCGTCGCCGGGTCGGCAACCACGCCCGCGCTCGTGTCGGATGCGCAGGACTGGGTGACGGCGCTCGGGAAGACGCCTGTCACCGTACGGGACTCGCCCGGATTCGCCTCGTCGCGCTTGGGGCTCGCGCTCGGCTTGGAGGCGATCCGCATGCTCGAGGACGGTGTGGCATCGGCAGAGGACATCGATGCGGCCATGGTGCTCGGCTACAAGCATCCGATCGGGCCACTGCGGCTGACCGACATCGTCGGGCTGGACGTCCGACTCGGCATCGCCGAGTATCTGCACGGCGAGCTCGGCGATCGGTTCGAGCCCCCCGCGTTGCTCCGCGCGCTTGTCGCGAACGGCAAGCTCGGACGCAAGACCGGTGAGGGCTTCTACCGCTGGGATGCGCCGTGACCCGTTTCGCTGGTCGAGTAGCGAGCGCCAGCGAGCGTATCGAGACCCGAATCGAGACCCCCAATAGGTCGACTCATGAGGTCTCGATACGCCGGCTCGCTTCGCTCGCAGGCCACTCGACCACCGGAGTTTGCAACGAACGAAAGGTGCAACCGTGATCGACATCCTGCCCAGCTATGTGGGGGGCGCCTGGTCGACAACGGCCACCACGGCCGGCGCGACCGACGTGCTCGACGCATCCACGGGTGAGGCTGTGACGCGGGTCAGCACGCGCGGCCTTGACCTCGGTGCGGCGCTCGACTACGCGCGCACGGTCGGTCAGGCCTCGCTCGGCGCCCTGACGTTCCATCAGCGCGCCGTGCTGCTCAAGCAAATGGCACAGGTGCTGACCGAGCACAAGGCCGACCTGTACGCACTCTCCATTCGTACGGGTGCCACGAAGTCGGACTCCTGGGTCGACATCGACGGCGGCATCGGCGTGCTGTTCACCTACTCGTCGAAGGGCCGCCGGGAACTGCCGAACGCTCAGGTCTACCTCGACGGCCCGGTCGAGTCGCTGTCGAAAGACGGCTCATTCCTCGGCCGGCATATCTACACCAGGCTGTCCGGAGTCGCCGTGCAGATCAATGCGTTCAATTTTCCGGTCTGGGGCGCGCTCGAGAAATTCGCACCGGCCTTCCTCGCCGGCGTGCCGTCTCTGATCAAGCCCGCGACGCCGAGCGGTTACCTCGCCGAAGCGTTCGTACGCATCCTCGTCGACTCCGCGCTGCTGCCCGACGGCGCACTCCAGTTGGTCTCCGGTGCCGTGCCGACCCTGTTCGACGAGCTGCGGCTGGGCGACCTCATCTCATTCACCGGGTCCGCATCCACCGCCGAACGGCTGCGCGCCCACGACGCGATCCAGACCGGCGGCGTGCGGTTCACCAGCGAGACCGACTCGATCAACGCGTCGGTGCTCGGGGTGGATGCCGTGGAGGGCACGCCCGAATTCGACGCGTTCGTGAGACAACTCGTCACCGAGATGACGGTGAAGGCCGGCCAGAAGTGCACGGCGATCCGGCGGGCCATCGTGCCGCGGGCATCCGTCAAGCCGGTCATCGACGCCGTCGCATTGCGGATCGCCGACCGCGTCGTCGTCGGCGACCCGCGCGAGGAGGGCGTGACCATGGGGCCGCTGGTGTCGCTCGCGCAGCGCGAGGAGGTGCGGCGCCGGGTCGGGGAACTGATCGCGGGCGGCGGCCAGGTGGTCGTTGGCGCGGTGGAGCTTGGAGGATCGCGCAGCGATCCCGCGACCCCAGCGCCGAGCGAGCCTATGAGCGAGGGCACTCTTCCCGACGAAACAGTGAGCGTAGGTGCCTTCGTCGACCCGCTCCTGCTCTACTTCGCGGACGGCACTGCCCCCGCCGTGCACCAAATCGAAGCGTTCGGACCGGTCTCCAGTGTGATCGCGTACGACTCGACCGCGGAGGCCGTCGACCTCGTCGCCCGCGGCGGCGGCTCGCTGGTGACGAGCATCGCCACACGCGATCCGCGGATCGCGACCGAGCTGATGAGCGGCATCGCCGCGTACAACGGGCGTGTGCTGATGCTCGACCGGGATGACGCCGGCACGTCGACCGGGCATGGCTCACCGGTGCCGCATCTCGTGCACGGTGGCCCGGGGCGGGCCGGTGGCGGGGAGGAGCTCGGCGGCATCCGCGCGGTGTTGCATTACATGCAGCGCACGGCGATCCAGGGCACACCCGAGTTGCTCACGGCGATCACCGGGGTGTGGCATGCGGGGGCGAGCGTGCGGGCGGATGGTCCGCATCCGTTCCGCAAATCGCTCGGTGACCTGCGGCTCGGCGACCAGGTCGTCTCCGAGCCGCGCACCGTGAGCCTGGCGGACATCGAGCACTTCGCGCAGTTCACCGGTGACAGGTTCTATGCGCACATGGACGAGGAGGCCGCGGCGGCGAATCCGTTCTTCCCCGGCCGGGTCGCGCACGGCTACCTGCTCGTCTCGTTCGCGGCCGGACTGTTCGTCGACCCCGCACCGGGGCCGGTGCTGGCGAATTACGGGCTGGAGAATCTGCGGTTCGTGACGCCGGTGTCGCCGGGGGACAGCATCCGGGTGGCGTTGACCGCGAAGCAGATCACGCCGCGCGAGACGGATGACTATGGTGAGGTTCGCTGGGATGCGGTGCTGACCAACCAGAACGACGAGACCGTCGCGACCTACGACGTGCTCACCCTCGTGGCGAAGGAGTAGGCGGAGGGTCCACGCCAACGTTCGACCTCGGCAAGCCGAAGGTTCCCGTCGATCGCGCGATCGCTCCAGCCGCAGGGCTCGAGGGCGAGGGACCGCCGCGCGCTGGGCCGGACTTTACACGCAAGGCCGGAGCGGCAGCCGGTTGCCAGTCCAGGCTGTCGCGAGAACTCCGGTTTGGCGTGAGCGGCAGTGACCGCGCGGGAGTCGCCTCGCGCCGCGACCCGGCGCGGCGCACCGTCATGGCCGCGGATTGCGCGCGATGAAGTCGTCGGCGATCTCGTCGAACGTCGACCAGCGGATGCCGTCATGCCCGTTGATGTGCTCGATCAACCGTTCCAGCATGAGCAGCACCTGCGGTCGCCCCGACACATCCGGGTGGATGGTCATCGGGAAGATCGCGTCGTCCATCTCGCGATAGACCCAGTCGAACTGGTCTCGCCAGGTCTGCTCGAGCTCGCGCGGACTGACGAAGCCGTGACTGTTCGGGCTGGCCTTGATGAACATCATCGGCGGAAGGTCGTCCAGATACCAGTTCGCGGGAATCTCGACGAGGCTGGTCTCCTCGCCGCGAACCAGAGGCCTCATCCAGGTTTCGGCCGGCTGCGAGTAGTCGATGTTCGTCCAGCTGTCGCCGACGCGCGTGTAATACGGAGTGAAGTCGTTGTGCATGAGCGAGTGGTCGTACTTGATTCCGCGCTCGATCAGCAACTCTGAGGTGACAGGGGAGAATTCCCACCATGGGGCGACGCAGCCGGTCGGCCGCGAGCCCGTCGTCTGCTCGATCAGTTCGATCGAGCGATCCAGCACAGCGCTCTCCTGCTCCCGCGTCATCGCGATCGGGTTCTCGTGCGAGTAGCCGTGCACTCCGATTTCGTGCCCTGCATCGACGATCATGCGCGTCTGGTCGGGGAACGTCTCGATCGAGTGGCCGGGCAGGAACCAGGTCGTGCGCAGGTTGTAGCGCTCGAACAGTTTGAGGAGGCGCGGCGTCCCGACTTCTCCGGCGAACATGCCGCGGGAGATGTCATCGGGCGATTTCTCGCCGCCGTACGAGCCCAGCCAGCCCGCGACGGCGTCCACGTCGACGCCGAAGGCGACACGAATATTCTTTGCCATTTCCGATCTTTCCTTTCACTCTTTCGGATACGAAGAATTCGACCAGTCCGCGGATCGTGCGGAACGCCGGCCGCTCTTGCGCGTCGCTAGCGCCCGCCGTACCGCCGGCGCAACTCCGATCGGACCAGTGCCGGGTCGCCGAGGCTCCCCAGGAGGGCGAGCAACAGCATCCGCGCCTGCGAGGATCGCAACGTGCCGATCGGGATGGCGCCGGCGGCGACCAGGTCGACACCTCCGCCCGATCCGTATAGCGGTGCCACCGGGCCGGAGGCGACCCGTGTGGACAGCACGACGACGACGCCTCGTGTGGTCAGTTGCGCGACCTCGCGACAGAAGTCCGGGTTCGCGTTGCCGGCACCGGTCGCCTCCAGCACGATGCCGGTGGCGCCGCTGGCGACAACCGCATGCAGCGCCTCTGTGCCGGCACCGGGATAGACCGGGACGATGTCGACGGCCACGCCGGTCAGATCGATGGTGTCGAGTGCGATCGGTGCCGCTCGTCTCGGTACGGCATCGACGATGACGGAGCCGTCGCGCACCCGGCCGATCGGTCCGGCTGAAGTCGATGCGAAAGCCCCCGGCGCGATGGTGTGGGTCTTGCGGGTGCCGGAGGCGGCAAAGATGAGCCCGTCGAAGACGATCACCGCACCCAGCCCGCGTGCGTCCTCGCACGCTGCCACGGCGATCGCGTCGGCAAGGTTGCGCGGGCCATCCGAATCGGCGGCGTCCGCAGATCGTTGGGCGCCGGTGAAGACCACCGGACGCGGGTCGGTGTGGACGAGGTCGGCGAGGAACGCCGTCTCCTCCATCGTGTCGGTTCCATGGGTCACGACCACGCCGGCGACGGCATCGTCGGCCAGGCCCGCGCGAATTCGGTGGGCGATCTCCAGCATGTCCCTGGGGTGGAGCAGAAAGCTGAGAACTTTGAGGACGTCCTGCACGTCGACGTCGACTGGCTGGGCGTGGATCGCGTCGTGCGACGAGCGCGGGCGCACCGCGGAAACGCGCGACAAGAGCTCCTCGGCGCCATCCGTCGCTACCAGGCCACCCTGTTCGCCTCGACGCGACGAAATCGTGCCGCCGGTGGAAAGTACAAGTATTTTCGAAATCTGCCCAAACCTCCGAAATCTGTGCTGACCTCCGCTGGATGTCAGATCGCTGCCGCGACCTCGAGCACACCCTCGTACCGTCCGTTCGCCCCACGCTATCAGTAACCCAATCGTTTGCCTATAATACGGCGTGGGGAGTGCAAGCGGGTGTCCCGCCCGGATATGATTACCGCGTCTCCGTTCGGGCATCGGAGACAGTGCTTGTCCGCCTCGCGGATACGGTGCTTTGTCTCGATGAGTGAGGTTGCCGTGAGTCCTGCGAAGAGCCGCCCGGTCACGTTGCGGATGATGGCGGAGATCCTCGGCCTGCACGTTTCGACGGTGTCCCGCGTGCTGAACACTCCCGGGCCCGATGTCGAACGTTGGGCGGCGCCCGAGACGGTCGAACGCGTGCAGAACCTGGCCCGTGAGCTGAACTACCATCCGAACCCGCACGCGGCCAGCCTGCGCACCGCGCGATCGTCGCTGGTCGGCGTCATCGTGCCGCGGCTGCAAGACTTCGTGCTGGCAACGATCTACGAGGGCATCGAGGAAGCCGCCATCGAGAACGGGTTCTCGACCTTCGTCACCAACTCTCTCGACTCGCCGGAGAATCAACGCGTTCGCACTCGGATGATGCTGGCGCGACGCGTCGACGGGATGATCTTCGGCGACGCTCATCTCGGTGAGACCTTTCTGGACGAGCTGGCCGAGGAAGAAGTCCCGTTCGTGCTGGTCAGTCGCGGCGACCCGAAGCACACCTCGGTCACCTGTGACGACTATCTCGGCGGACGTCTCGTCGGTGAGCACCTGCTCGCGATGGGCCGTAGAGATATTGCGATCCTCGGCGGCCCCCCGTTCGCCGTCACCTTCCAGAACCGGACGAAGGGCGCGATCGACGTCTTTCGCGAAGCGGGGATCGTCATTCCGGAGCATCGCATCGTGTACGGGGACATCAACGCGGTCGGCGGCCGTCAGGGCACCGAGGCGACTTTGGCCGCGGGCGGCGTGCCTGACGCGATCTTCGCGACCAACGACTACTCGGCGATCGGTGCGCTCGGTGTGCTCCGGGACCACCGGCTCGCGGTTCCGACCGACGTCGCGCTGGTGGGATTCAATGACACGCCGCTCGCTGCCGAATTGTCCGTTTCGCTGACCACGGTGCGTTCGCCGATGCATGAGATGGGACGACGCGCGTTCGAACTCCTCCTGATGCGTCTGCGAGGCGAGCAGGTCGCATCCGAGACGTTGAAGCCCGAACTGGTCGTGCGTGATTCGACCGGGGTCACCACGCCCTGATAGCCGGCAACGCGCCGGCGTGGACGGCCCGTCGGAGCAACACTGCGGAGGTCGCGCCTGACGTCACGTATCGAACCGCCCGATTCCATTGACCGGCCGGTGCAGACGTGAGAGCATCGAGACAATCGTTTGTCGGGACCGACGGATGCGGCAGCGTGGCAGCATCCGCGAGCGCAACATCGAACCAAAGGGAATCGAGAATTGACTTACGTGATGCTGACAGGGGGGCGTGTCGTCAACAGTGGCGGTCAAGTCGACGCCGATGTGCTGATCAAAGACGGGAAGATCGAGGCGATCGGCGATTTCACGGGCCTCGTCGTCGACGGCGCAGATCGCGTCGATTGCGGCGGCCGCCTGTTGCTGCCCGGCGGTGTCGATGTTCACACCCACATCGATTCGCCGATGATGGGTACGACGACCGCGGACGATTTCGCGAGCGGAACCCGGGCTGCAGCCTGCGGTGGCACCACGACCGTGGTCGATTTCGCAATGCAGACCCCGGGCGACACGCTGCTCGGCTCTCTGGAGAACCACCACAAGAAGGCCGACGGCAAGGCCGTCATCGATTACGGCTTTCACATGTGCATCACCAACCTCTATGACGGCGCCACCGATGAGTTCGCCGACATCATGAAGTCGGGTGTCACCAGCTTCAAGGTCTTCATGGCGTATCGAGGCACCCTCATGCTGCACGATGGGGAGCTCTTCGACGTGCTCCGGCAGTCCAGCCGTGTCGGCGGGCAGGTGTGCATCCACGCGGAGAACGGAGACGTCATCGATCGGCTCGCGGCGGATCTTGTCGCGGCCGGGAAGACAGGCCCTGGATCCCACGAGATCTCGCGGCCGCCGTCGACCGAAGTCGAAGCGGTCGAGCGGGCGATCAAGATCTCGCGAATGGCGGATGCCCCCATCTATTTCGTACACCTGTCCACGGAAGGCGCCGTCGAAGCCGTGGCGGCCGCGCAGTCGGCGGAGTGGGCGGTCGCCGGAGAAACGTGCACACACTATCTGACACTGGATCGGTCGCTGTACGACCAGCCGGGATTCGAAGCCGCAAAGGTTGTGCTGACACCACCGCTGCGGTCGGAAGAGCACAGGGCCGCACTGTGGCGTGGGCTGCGTACCGGAACGTTGAGCGTGGTCAGCTCCGACCACTGCCCCTTCTGTCTCGCTGAGAAGAAGCGCCTGGGCGAGTCCGACTTCCGGCTGATCCCCAACGGCGGCCCGGGCGTCGAGCACCGCCTGTCGGTGGTCTACGGCGAGGGTGTCGGCCAGAATCGGATCACCCTCGAGAAGTTCGTCGAGCTCACGTCCACGGCTCCCGCACGACAATTCGGGTTGTTCCCTCAGAAGGGTGCGATAGCGCCCGGCTCGGACGCCGACATCGTCGTCTTCGATCCGAAGGGGCGGACCACGATCAGCGCCGAAACCCAGAACCAACGAATGGACTACACGCCGTACGAAGGATGGGACCTGCCCGGCGCGATCGCCGCCGTCTACTCGCGGGGGGACCTGATCGCGGAGTATGGGAAGTATGTCGGCAAGTCCGGGCGGGGGCAGTTCCTCAAGCGCGCCACGCTCTGACAGGAGCGAGAAGTCTCCGCTCGGGAGGCCGCCTCGGACGAGGCGATGTTTCAGCTCATGCTCGGCCGGAGCAGTTCGGCAGGACGGCGTGACGCTATGCGACCTGTCCTGCCCTGGATGCGGAGAGTTTTGAGTCAGAGAACTTCGGCGAAGATCGGACGGATGCGGCGGATGCGGGAGATCTTCGTTCGCCACATCGCGCGCAGATCCTCGAGGTCGGCGTCCCCGTATTCAGCCGGACCGATGTCGTCCCCGAAACAGCCGTTGCTCGTGCTGATCGGAGCGTCGTACGCGAGGACCGCCCATTTCGTGTTCCGCACCGCACTCACCGGCGCCCAGCTACAGCTCCATACGGTGTTCCGCCATGCGGGAAAGCGTGCCGCCTCGTAGGCCTGCGAATGATTCCACGCGTCGTGGTAGATGCCGTCGGCGAACAGTGAATAGGGGTACGACTGCTCTTGCAGATACTGGGTTCCCACGTGGTCAGCGGTCAACAGCGCGATGTCCGGCCGGTGCATGTGGCACAGTTCCGCGATCTCCCGGATCAGGGTCGCCTGCGCTCGGTCTGCGTAGCCCGGCGCGGAGGCCGGCCCCAGCTGCCCGTATCCGATGTAATAGGCCTCATCGATGACCAGCGCGTCGATCAGGTCACCGACCTCCGCAAGGACCCCTCGCGTCAGGCCCAGGAAGCGTTCCCGCACGTCCGGGTGGAGCGGATTGGCAAGGTAGGAGCCGCCGATGGCATCTGGCCCGATCCACAGCGGCACCTGCTCGAGGTCGAGACCGTCGCCGGCGAGGGCGTGCTCGCTGGCGGAACCGATGTCCATCATGCCGGTGATCAGGTAGAACGGGACCCGGAAGCCGCGGTCCTTTGCGTATCGGATGCGGTGACGCACGTCCGGCCAGCTCATCTGGATCGGCCGGTAGTTCTCCAAGTTGCGAAACGTGTACCCATCGGGTTGCGTTCCAGGCTCACGCAAGCCTTGGCGGGCGAGCAGCTGGGGATCACCGATGTGGGCGAAAACAGTCCACTCCTGGTCCATGCGACCGGTGTTCGCGTCGTAGCAGTATCGTCCGCAGGTGTCGTACCACGCGTGAAGTGTGAACGCCACGCGGTGCCGGTCGACCGGCTCAACGATCTCGCACACGGCGTCAATATCGGCGAACCAGCCGTCGCCGTTCTTCGACATGTAGTCATAATGCTGCCAACCGATTTCGTGCAGCCATTCCGGACCGGCCGGTACGTCCGGTGTCGCGGTCTTGAACCAGGTGTCCAGCGCTGCCTCGATCGAGTCTGCGCGAGCAAGAAAGACCTGGCGGGCGAGGCCGTCATGCGCTCCCGCCTCCCGACGGTACGTCCACACGATCAGCGCGGTTCCGGCAACACTGTCGATCGAGAGGTGGGCGCTGTAGCCGGGATCGGTTCCGACGACCAGGAAACCGTCGCCGTCTTGAACGATGACTGCCGGGATGCCCAGCCGTCGATCGTCTCGGTTCGTGGAGTTCCAGCCCGGACCGCGGAATTCATAGCTGGCGGGAGACGGCGTGCGCCGTTGCTCGAAGACGCCCTGGTAGAGTGGCCAGCTCGCGATCGCCGAGCGCGAGAGGGCGTCGAGGTGAACGAGCGCTGACAATTGCAAGTCGTGGACCCAGTTCCCGTCGCTGGTCGTGACGATCGTGGCGCGGGTTTCATTCACCGACGTGGCGATGGACGTCGCGCCACCGCCATCCGTCATCTCGAATCGGTCGTCGCCGGCGCGTAGTGCCCAGGTCTGCGACGACGCGCCTTGCTTTGCGGTCAATTCGAATCTCATTTTTTTCCGTATCCTTAACGCCATTGTGGAGGTTTCGGGTAGACGTGCGATCGGGCGGGGTATTGCGATCTGAGAGGTGAGGCGGGGTCGGCTGAATCGTCCTATGCCTCGCCGAGGACGGCTGCTATGTCCGCGACGCTGAGTTCTATCAGGGCGCTCATGGCTCGCCTGGCTTTGTTTGCAGAGCGTGCTCCAACTGCGTCAGCGACGCGCATGTGCTCCTCGATTCGTCTTCCATGTCCCATCGAGACGGTGACCTCGCGGCTCAGTCGGAGACCCGATTCGATGGCAGCGCTGACTTGGATGAGCAGGTCATTGTGTGTCGCCTGCAGCAGTGCGCGATGGAACTGCATGTCGGCTTCGATGAAGGCCGGCTCGTTGTCGCTTGCATGCGTGAGTTCACGCGCGAGTGAGCCGATGAGCTGCAATTCGGTGTCGGTGGCACGCTCGGCCGCATAGACGCAGGCGGCCGGTTCGATCATCGCCCGGAGATCCGTCAGGTCGCGCAGAAATCCCCTGTCGATCGTGCTTCCCTCGCGCCACGAGAGGATGTCAGGATCGAGATTCTGCCAGTTCGTTGCGGACAGAACCTGGGTTCCCCGTTTTGGGCGAGCTTCGACGAGGCCTTTCGACGCAAGCACCCTCAGTGCTTCCCGCACGACACCGCGACCGACGTCGAGCTTTTGGACGAACTCTTCCTCGCGGGGGAGTATGTCGCCGACCTGGTACCTGCCCCGAACGATGTCCCTACCGATCTCTGCGACGACGGCCGCGTGGTTCCGCTTCGTTCGTGCAGTGTCGAATGACTTTTCTGGCTGATCCGTCATCAGGTCCCTCTTAATTAGTTCGTTCGCGCGCGGCGCGCGGATTCGATGGTCGGTCCGACTCATTCGATAATCTCCGACATTACCTTCAACAGTGTAAGTGCCCAATCGTGATTCCACCAGTCAGTTCCGAGGCCAATTGAATCACTGAAAGCTAATTACTCGTACATATTGACAACAACATGTGAGCCTCGCTATCGTGTTCACATTCGTTGGTGCTCGTCTGGGACGTGACAACGAGCGGGCATCTGACGAGTCTCCATCGGCAATCACGAAACTAGGAGCATTTCAATGAAGAAAGCCTTAAGTGTCCTCGCCGTTGCGGCGGCGACCACACTCGCATTAGCGTCGTGCAGCAGCAGCGCAAGCGCCCCGGGTGGTGGATCCACAGCCTGGCCCGACCAGTCGACGAGCCTCAAGGGGGTGACGCTGACGATGTGGAACGCAGCGGCATCCGCGACGATCCCCGGCAAAGTCGTCGCCGGCTTTGAGAAATTGACGGGTGCGAAGGTGAACCTCGTCACGATTCCGGACCCGTACGAGCAGTCGGTTCTGACGAAGATCGCGACCGGGGACAAGCCTGATGTCGCGTTCTGGCAGCCGAGCAACTCCGAGTTGACGGTCATCAACGCGAAGGCCAATCTGCAGCCGCTCGATGGTGCACCGTGGCTGAAGAAGGTGGATCCGGCGCTTCGCGATGCTGCAGGAATCGTTGACGGCACGCGGTACGCGGCCCTGATCTCCACACCGGCCGTAGTCGGGATGTATTACAACAAGGCAGATTTCGCGAAGGCCGGCATCACCACCACACCGTCAAGCATTCCCGAAATGATCACGGATGCCAAGAAACTGAAGGCTGCGGGCATCACGCCGTTCTATGACGCGGCCAAGGACCAATGGCCGACCCAGTGGTTCACTCAGAGTTTGCTTGCCAACGCGTCGAAGGCCGGGTACTACAAGGACGTCAACACGCAAAAGGCCAAATTCACCGACCCAACCTTCACAGACGCGGTCAGCGAGTACAAATCATGGATCGACGCCGGCCTTTTCAACGCGGACATCAAGAGCGGCACGTTTGTGGACCAGGGCAAAACGCTGCTCAGCGGCGACACAGCCATGGTCGATCAGATCACCGCCTATTCCGGTGAGCTCCTGAGCCAGGCCGGCTCGGCCAGCTCACTCGACTCCAAGATCGGGTACTTCGGCATCTCTCCAACAGGTAATTTGTCGCTGGCGATTCCGGATCAGACGAACGGCCTCGTCGCTTTCAAGACGGGGGATGCGAAGAAAGAGGCCGCTGCTCGTCAGTTCCTGTCCTACTGGATGGGCGCCGGGTACAAATCCTTCATTGACAGCCAGAGCTACGTTTCGATTGAGCCCTCGGTTGCGACATCATCGAGCGTTCCCACGCTGTTCAAGGACGTCGCCGCCGGATTCAAGAACTCGGTGCCCGGCATGCAGCCATCGGTGCTCGCGACTCCGGACATCCACATCTACCTGAGCAATATGATCAACGGAACGATGACCGTGGCACAGGTCGGACAAGCGATGCAAACCCAGTTCGTACAGCTTGCCAAGGCTGAGGGGGCGAAAGGTTTCTAACATTCACCTGAGTGAGTTCGCCTCCAGCGACAGCGGATAGCGCGAGCTCGCGTGGCGGACTCCGGATGATCGGATCTTCGGAGCCCGCCACATCCCATTCCATTCAACGATGAAACGGTAGGGCACGACGTGACCGCAGACGTCGAGGTAGATACGGGTTCGCGAGTCGGCCGCGATGACCCGCGGGTCAAGCAGCGAGACCCGCGGCCGGCTGCCACGCACCCGATCTGGTTCTTGCTGCCCGCCTTCGCCATCATGGCGATCTTCTTCCTTGCGCCGACGGTCCTGAACTTCGTGTATGCATTCACGAACTGGTCGAGTTTCAAAGACGCGATCAGCTTCGTCGGATTTGAGAACTTCACGACCCTGTTCTCGAGCGGCAACCTGGTTGCCGACCTTCGAATCACATTGGTCTACGCCGTACTGGTCGCGGTGTTTCAGAACGTGTTCGGGTTTGTGCTCGCCTTGCTGCTCGAGCGTGACTCCCGCTTGAATCGCTTCGCTCGAGCGGCGTTCTTCGTGCCCGTCATCATGTCTGCTCTCGCGGTCGGTTACGTTTTCCAGGCCATCCTGCAACCAGACGGCGCGCTCAACTCCATACTCGGCTTCCTCAGCGGTCATACTGTGTCCGTCGCATGGCTCGGCAGCACGACCTGGGCCATCGTGGTCGTTGCCCTCATCCATGGCTGGAAATGGATGGGGCTCTCGATGCTCGTATATCTGGCGGGGCTGAAGACCATCGATGGGGACGTGCTGGACGCTGCGCGAATCGATGGTGCGTCGTGGTCTCAAACGTTGTGGAGAATTCGCTTCCCGCTCCTGGCGCCGTCGGTCACCTTCAACGTTGCGACCGCTTTGCTGGGGTCCATGAACAGTTTCGACATTGTTCAGGCGACTACCCAGGGCGGCCCCGGGGGATCCACCGAAATCCTCAACACCTATATCTTCCGCAATTTCGGAGAGGGACTCTTCGCGCAGGCGACCGCCATGAGCCTGATCCTGCTGCTCGCGGTCGTGATCCTCGCCTTCCCGTTGATATGGGCCCTGCGAAGAAGAGAGCAAGTGCTGTGAAGACACTCCACACGCCAGCGACGGGACGGATCGGGCGAGCGCATCGCCACGAGAGGGTGCGCCGCCGGCTTCTGCAGCCAGCCGGTGTTATCGCGATCTTGATCCTCGTGCTCGGGGCTCCGTTTTGGGTGATCGTGGTCACGGCTGGGAAGTCCGTCTCAGAGGCGCGAAACCCGGATCTCACCCTGCCGACTCATTGGGAAATTGGGCAGAACATCCTGACCGCGTTAGACCAAGGCAACATGTTTGCCGCCTTCGCCGGCAGCCTGGTCCTCTTGGTGCCCTCCGTGTTCGGTGTGTTGCTGCTGGGCGCGATGGCGTCCTGGGTGCTCGCCCGGCGAAAAGGGCGCGGGGTCGCTATCGCATACGCGATCGGCATCAGCGGCATCATCGTCCCCCCTGCTGTCGTGATGATCGTGCTGCTCCTTCGACAAATCGGGCTCAGCGGGACCGCGGTCGGGATGATCGGGGTGTACATCGGCATGTACTTGTCGACCGTCATATTCTTCGTCACCGGGTTCGTCCGCACCATCCCGGTCGAACTCGAAGAAGCGGCCCGGGTCGATGGCGCTGACCCCCTCGCCGTGTTTTTCCGGATTCTGCTGCCCTTGCTCGGGCCGGTACTGTCCACGGCGACAATTCTCGTCAGCCTGTTCATCTGGAACGACGTGTTCTACGCCCTATTTGTCGTCGGCGGTCACATGAACACCCTGCCGCTGGACCTCTACCAGGTTGCGAGCTCTGGGCTCTACCTGCAGAACTGGAACCTCATCTTTGCGTACGTCATCCTCATGACAATCCCCCTGTTGCTCGTCTTCATCGTCGCGCAGAGGCGAATCGTCTCCGGCATCACGAGTGGAGCAGTCAAATGAAAGGCCAGACATTGCACGGCATCATCCGCGGGGTGATCCCCGTCGCCCCCACCGTGTTCCTCGAGAACGAGGAGCTCGACCTCCACGGACAGCGACGCATCGTCGATTATCTGATCGACGGGGAGTCGGACGCGGTGTGCGTGCTGGCGAACTACTCCGAACAATTCTCGCTCGACGACGTTGAACGCGGCAAGGTGATCGATGCCACCCTCGACCAGACGGACGGCCGTATCCCCGTGGTCGTGACCACCAGTCACTACAGCGCCCGAGTGGCCGCCATCCGCTCGAAGGACGCTCAAGAGCGAGGCGCCAGCATGGTGATGCTGATGCCGCCGTTCTTGGGGACAAGCATGAGAGTCGACGACGCGGGCGTCATCGAATTCTTCAAACGGGTCGCGGACGGCCTTGACATCGACATCATGATCCAGGATTCACCCCTGAGCACGACCTTGCTCTCCGTGGATGTGATCGCGCGCATCGCGGAGGCCGTGCCCCAGGTGCGCTACGCGAAGATAGAAATGCCTCGAACAGCGGCAAAGGTGCGCGCTCTCCATGAAGCGGTGAGTGACAATCTCCCCGGCGTGTACGACGGCGAAGAAGCAGTGACGTTGATTCACGATCTTGATGCCGGCGTCAAGGGCACCATGAGCAGCTGTCTCGTGCCGGACGAACTCGGGGCGATCGTGCGCGCCTACCACTCAGGAAGTCGCGAGAAAGCCACCCGGCAATGGGAAGCGCTACTGCCCCTCATCCATTACGAGAACCGCCAATGCGGACTCGCCGCAGCAAAGCTTGTTCTGAAAGAGGGAGGAGTGATCGCAAGCGATCGAGTTCGCGCCCCGCTCAGTGAGCTTTCAGGACCCACGCGACGCGAGTTGCTTGATCTCGCGCGACGCTTTGACATCCTGGCGCTCCGCTGGTCGTGATTCGTTTCACAACGCAAGATTTCCTGTTCGGTATCAACTCCTACAAGACAAGAACATGATTGGCGAGTGCATCTTAGTTGTCCTCACAAATAAGGGCAATAAAGTTTCTACCGACATTGATTAAGTGTGGGGATACAGTATCCTCAAGTTGTATTACTCGCACTTATTGCAATTCCGGTTTGATCTTTCGCAAAGGAGCGAACGGTAATGCCCACACACTCGCGCAAGAAACTCGTCGGGGCGGCGGTCACGACGGCCGTCCTCACCGTGTGGATGCTGACACCGGGCCAGGAGGCCCAGGCGGCGACGCCCTTCCTGACCGTTGATTTCAGTTCGTCGACGGGATCTCCACTCGGCGGGTATGGCCGGGGGTTGTTGCATGGCATCAACGCGGACTTTCCCGATGCCGCGAATGTCGCGCCGCTCAACCCAACTGAGTGGCGACTTGGCGATCCGGGCTACAACGGTGCGACAACAACGCCCCCGTACGACTATTTCCATGTCTATGGGACGACCGCTCACTACAACCCTGCGCAGACCGAGGTGATCACCTCAGACTTCATCGCCGATCCGACCTACAACCCCCAGTACGCCAATCCATCGGCCACGAACTGGAACACGCTGTGCTACAACGTGGCCGCCGGCGTGGTCGCCGCTGGGCAGTCCCCGACATTCGATCTCATCAACGAGCCCGACCAGGGTGTCGACGGCGCCACGTCGACATGGCTGTCGACGGGCAGCACCAGCTGGGACGACTGCTACGCGGGTGTGCGCTCTGCGGACCCGTCCGCGCAAATCGCCGGACCGAGCATCAGCTACAGCTCCGTCGCCGACCTCGAAACGTTCCTGAGCGATCAGAGCGCGAAAGGAAAACTCCCCAACGTATTGACGTGGCATTTCGACGCTCCGCAGACCCTGGCATCGGATGCCTCCGCTTTGCGGACCTGGATGACGGCACACAGCATCGCGCAGATCCCGCTCGTGTTGCAGGAGGCCCTGACAAGCGGTTCAGTCGGGCACCCCGGGCAGACGGTGGACTACTTCGCTGCGGCCGTGGAAGGCAGCGTCACGGTCGGGCATGCATGTTGGGGCGAGTCCGGGCTTCCCAACGGGAACACGTGCGAGGAGCCCATGCTCGATGGAATCCTCAATCTGACGCAGACGCGACGGGCTGAATGGTATGCGTACGCGGACTACGCCGCAATGGCCGGAAATGCAGTCGCGACGAGCACCAGTGACATCACGCACATTGATGGCCTGGCCACCGCGGATCCGGCAACGAACAAAGCGACGGTGCTGCTCGGCGCGAACGACAACTATGCGGGCGGGACCGTCAATGTCGTGCTGAACGGGCTCGGCAGCCTGCCCTTCATCGGGGGAGCGGCCAGCGTCCGAGTCGCAGTGCAAACCCTCGCCCCGGGTACGGGCGCAGCTTCACAACCGGTCGCCAGTGACACGACTTACACCATTTCGAGTGGCAGCGCCACCGTCCCGATCTCGCTTGCGAGATACTCGGCAGCCCGCCTGACCATCATGGCTACGAGTTCGGACGTGACGGATTCGAGTTGGGCGAACTTGGGCGGTACGCTGTCGGACAGCCCGGCCATCGCATCCACAGGATCCAGCAATCTATTTGCGTTCGTCCGCGGAAGCGACGGCGCGCTCTACGCGTCCCGCTACAACGGCTCGAGCTGGGCCGCATGGAGCGGATCGGCCTGGAATAACACGACCGGGGCCGGCGACATCGGTGGCCCATCGGGCGGGACGTTCGTCGGTGCTCCTGCTGCCGTGGCGTGGGGCGGCAATGTCACTGTGACGGTCCGTGGAACCGACAATGCGCTGTGGATCGACACCCTCTCGAGTGCCGGGACCTGGGGTGGCTGGGCAAGCCTGGGCGGCACGCTTGCAAGCAGCCCCGCTCTCGCCTCTCAGAATGGCTCGGACCTCGAGGCGTTCGCCCGCAATTCCAGTGGCGGTGTCTCGACGACCCAGTACAACGGCACGAGCTGGTCATCCTGGACGAGCCTAGGCGGCACGGTGATCGGCGATCCCACAGCGGTTTCGCGAAGCAACGGAGTCGTTACGGTTTACGCAAAACACGCCGACAACAGCGTCTGGGAGACGTACTGGACAACCGTCGGCGGCTGGAGCGCATGGTCGAGCATCGGTGGGAACCTTTCGAGCAGCCCGAATATCTCGGCGGAGAGCAGCACCGAGGAAAGCCTCTTCGGTCGTGGTCAAAGCGGTGCGCTCCTGCGAGACACGTGGACTTCGACGGCCGGTTGGTCGGGCTGGACAACCGTCGGGTCCGGTGGCCCGACCTACGGGACGATGACCGGTACGCCGGCCACCGTTTCCCGAGGCAGCGGGAGCACCGACGTCCTTGTCTGGAGCTCGGACGGGCCGCTCGCCTACCTTCCCACCTCCTAGGGTCCGGAGGGCGGTCAGCGCGCGGTCGCGACCCCTCGACGCGGAAGTCGCCGCGTTCCGGGACCGGACGGATGCCCCAAAGGGTCACGTCAGGCCGTGAGCAGGAGCGAGTCGACCGTCGATTCGGCGGGGGATCGCTGCATAGCCGTCGCGCAATTCCAACGGGAGGAGTTCCGTGGGCGCCGATTGCCACGCAATCGGTCGCATGAAACGACGAATCGCAGTGACTCCCACCGATGAGTGCTGGCTGTTCGTGGAGGGCCATGGACCGCCATGATGCTGAGCCCACGACACGCGGACCCCGGTTGGGTAGCCGTCGAATACGATCCGCCCGACGTGTCGCGCGAGCACCGGGAGCAGGGATGCGATCGCGTCGATTTCACTGGGCTCCGAGTGGATTGTCGCCGTCAGCGAGTCCGGGATGACTTCGAAAGCCCTCGTAATCTCGTCGAGCGCGTGATATCGCGCGACGACGATGAAGGGGCCGAATGTCTCTTCCGTGATTTCGGCGGTGAGCTCATGCGCATTGATGCTGATGATCATGGCAGGAACCGCGAACCCGTCCGGGTCGGCGTGTGTTTCCGCCTTGCCGGTTGCTTCAAGATGGACACCTGGCTGGTTGACGAGACCACTGCTGATCGACTTGAACGAGTCATGGATGCGTCTGTTGAGAAGCACGAACGAGGGTGCTGAATCTACAAGCGCGCGCAAGTCCGCTACGAGCCGATCCCCATCAGCACCGCACGGCACGAACACGATGCCCGGTTTCGTGCAGAACTGACCGCCTGAGCCAGTGAATGAGGCGAACAGGCCAGATGCGGTCTCCGCGCCGCGCCGGCTGGCTGCGCCGAGCGTCACGATCAGAGGGTTCACGCTTGAAAGCTCGCCGTAGAACGGGACCGGACGGGGTCGCGCGTCGATGATCGACTGGAGTGCGCGTCCCCCGCTGAGAGATCCGGTGAAGCTGACAGCGCAGATTCGGGGGTCGGCGACGAGCTTGGAACCGGCGTCCTGACCGAGCACGAGTTCGAGCGACCCCTCGGGCGCACCATATGCGCGCGCTGCGTCGCGAAGCGTCGAATACGACAGTACGGAGGTGTGCAGGTGCGAGCTGTGCGCTTTGAGCACGACCGGGCATCCCGCTGCCAATGCGGATGCAGTGTCGCCGCCGGGTACCGAGAATGCGAAGGGAAAATTGCTTGAGCCGAAGACGGCGACGGGGCCGAGTGGCACGAGCATGCGTCTGACGTCGGGAGCGGGGCCGAGTTCGGTCTCCGCGGCGGTGTCGATAGCGGCCTCGAGGTAGCCGCCCTCTTCGATCGCCTCGGCGAACAGTCGCAATTGGAAGACCGAACGGGACAGTTCGCTGTCGAGCCGGGCGGTTCCCAACGCCGTCTCCTCGTCGGCGGTACTGACCAGGAGCTCGCGTCGGCTCTCGAGAGATGCGGCGAGGGCCCGGAGCATGCCGGCGCGCCATTGCCGAGTGCGCTGTGCTAATGCGGCGGAGGCCTGCTCAGAGCGCTTCGTGGCCGCCGCGACGAATTCCGGGCTAGTGGGTTCCAGGTCCAGCGGGCTGACGCGTCCTGTGCGGGGGTTCGTCGTGGTTAGCACGGTTGGCCTTTCCGAAGACATGGTTATTAACTCTGATATTAGAGACAGAGTATCCCTATTGTCTGGCCAAACTATTGGTTGCACTTCTACGTGCGTTGCGGTTAACTCCTACATATGGAATTGATTCGCAGAATTAGCATGGATCGATCGAGATGACGAGGCGCCGGATCCGGGTCGGCGCGATCGGGGCTGGTTGGTGGGCGACGACCAATCATTTTCCGCTGCTGGCTGCAGATGATCGCGTGGAGCTCGCGGGCGTGAGCAGCCTCGGGCTGGAGCACCTGACGACGGTGCAGCGCGCGTTTGGATTCAGCCGTATCACCGAGGACTACCGTGAGTTGCTCGATTGGGATCTCGATGCGCTCGTTGTGGCAAGCCCGCACCATTTGCACCACGAGCACGCGGCTGCCGGGCTCGATCGAGGCCTCGTCGTGCTGTGCGAAAAGCCGATGGCATTGACCGCCCGGGACGCGTGGGATCTCGTCGATCGAAGCACTCGAGACAACGCTGCGTTGATCGTCTCGCTCGGGTGGAACTACAAACCGTTCTTGGTTCGGGCTGAACGACTCATGCGGAGCTCTGGAGTCGGCACGATTCAATTCGTCACAGTCCGCATGGCGAGTCCCACGAAGGCATTCTTCTCACATGCGACGCCGACCGTTCCCAGCGACTTCGCCGCCGCTTTGACCGGTCCCGACCCGATGACGTGGCAGGATCCTCGGCACGGCGGCGGGTACATCCATGGGCAGCTCAGCCACGCGGTCGGTCTGCTGTTCTGGCTCACGCCGTTGCGGGCAAGCGCTGTGACCGCGCGAGCGTCCAGCCCCGGGGCGAACGTCGACCTCTATGACGCCGCGTTGATTGACTTCGTCGGCGGCTCCCACGGCGCTGTGACCGGCGCTGCGACTCTTCCAGACGACGACAAGTTCCAACTCGGCATCGAGATTTACGGCACGGAGGGCGTGCTCATCGTCGATGTGGAACGAGAACGGGTTGAACTCCGCCGCCACGACGGACGCCACCGACATGTCGATGTCGCGGACGGAGACGGTGCGTATTCGTGCGAGGGACCGGTGCAACGATTCGTCGAACTGGCCGGCAACCGGGCAGCGACCAACAACAGTCCGGGAGAGGTCGCCGCCCGCGGCGTCGAGTTGCTCGAGGCGATCCATCGATCCGCTTCGACCGGCGCGCTGGTCGAGATCGACCAGACCCTCGGTCATCATCAATAGCACCCAGTGCGGCCTCATTTAAGGAGTTTGAATGTCCACGTCCGATCCCGGAGAAGCAGCGGGCCGGCCCCTCGCCGGTTTGAAAGTCCTCGACGCATCGCAGATGCTGGCGGGTCCGATTTGCGGGATGCGTCTGGGCGACCTCGGAGCGGAGGTGATCAAGCTGGAACCGCCGACCACCGGCGAATGGACCCGCACCCACCCGTTCGCCAACGCGCAGGTCGGGGGGGAATCGACTGCGGTACTCGGTCTGAACCGTAACAAACAAAGCCTCACCGTGAACCTCAAAGACCCGCGCGGGTTGGAACTGGTGCACTCGCTGGTCGAGGGTTGCGACGTGTTCCTTCAGAACTTTCGCGTCGGAACGGCTGAACGGATCGGCATCGGGTACGAGCAGCTCGCTGAAATCAATCCGCGCCTCGTCTACTGCCAGATCACCGGCTATGGGGAGGATGGACCATATCGGGACCGGCCCGGCCAGGACCTGTTGCTCCAGGGCATGTCCGGATCCATGTGGTCCGTCGGTTCGAAAGCCGACCCACCGGCCCCGGGGGCGCTCTGGGCGGTGGACGCGATGACGGGATATCAGGCGGTAATCGGCATTCTCGCCGCACTGCGCGAGCGTGAGCAATCCAGTCGCGGCCAGAAGGTGTCTGTGGACATGTGGTCGGTGGCGATGGACAGTCAGACGCAGGAGTTCACCACCTATCTGAATTGCGGCATCCAGCCCGAACGCACGAATGAGCCTTTCGCCCACGCGTGGTGCAACCCGCCCTATGGCGCATACAGATCCAAAGACGGTTACATCCTGCTTTCGCAGATGCCGATCGACCTTCTCGGCGAGGCCGTTGACGATGACCGTTTGCGGGCGATCACGTCATGGGCTGATGCGGAAGTGCGCCGTGACGAGATCCGCCGCATTCTCGAAGAGATCCTCCCAGCCAAAGCAACCAGCGAATGGCTCGAGATCTTCTACGTGCACAAACTCTGGGCCGGGCCGGTACTCACATACGCTGATGTTGCCGCAGACCCGCACGTGGCGGCGCATGGCATGATCTCGACCGTCACCCACCCGACCGCCGGCGAGCTACGCCTGCCAGCCGTGCCGATCCGGTTCTCTCGGAGCGTCGCAGACATCCGGCTGCCCCCACCCCTGCTCGGTGAGCACACCACCGAACTGCTCGAGGCGCACGGGATCGACCGTACAGAGATCGACGATCTCCGCACGCGCGGCATCATCTAAGGAAACCGAATGCTTGATCACGCGCCAACGCTTCCGTCCGCCGACGAACGCTTGGATCTGCTCCGTCGGATCGCCGACACAGTTGCGAGCATGCGATACGAGACCTGGAACTTCGGCGACTCCGTGGGCTTCGAGGCGCTCATCGAGTCTGCACGTGCGCTTGAGGAGCCGACGCTCCTTGCCTACGCGCACGGATGGTCCCGGTCGTGGGCTTCCACTCGGCTACCGTTCCGGCGCCTTGATTGCACCGCCCCAGGCCTCGCCATGGTTGAAATCGCCACACGCACCCATGACGACGTGCTCTTGGTCGCGCTGATCGAGCTCGCTGAATACCTCCGAAGCCGGCCCACCGACCGCGGCGTGCTCGACACGTGGGATCGCATGTGCTTGATCCCACCATACGGCGGGGAGAGACTCTCCGCCCAGGAAGCTGCGTGGCTCGCAGATCCGCCCACTGGAACATGCGTGGACTGCCTCCATTTCGACCCCCCATTCTTCGTCGCCCTCGGAGCGGCAGTCGGCTCGGCGGAGCTTGTTCAAGCGGGTGCTGAACAAGCACTCGCCTACGTGGATGCGCTGCAACAGCCGAGCGGGATCTTCGACCATTTCTTCATGCGCGATGTGCCGGGAACGTTCGGACCTGCCTGGGGCCGCGGCCAAGGTTGGGCCCTTCTCGGGCTGCTGGATGTGCACGAACGCCTTCCAGTCGAACATTCGGCGCGAAGCGTGATCGCCGACAGCATCCGCAGGCACGTGCGGGGCATGCTCAGGTTGCAACGGCCCGACGGACGCTGGTGGTGCGTGCTTGACAACCCGGAGTCCGGGGAAGAGGGCTCGACCGCACCATTCATGGCGACCGGATTCCTCCGCGCGATCCGGCACGGCATCTTCACCCGTGAGGAGCTCCTAGAACCGGCGACGAAAGCACTCGCCGCCACGATCGACGACCTGGACGAACAAGGCCACTTGAAGAACGTGACCGCGGCCGTCTTCGCGTCGACGCGACCGTCGCACTATGTGCACACTCCGCGCGGATTCTTCGTCACCTGGGGCCAGGCGCCCGTCGCGCTCGCTTTGTGCGAGGCTGCCCACCTGCTTTGAACATGCCAGGCCTCATCGAATGAGAAGGAATATTGCAATGAATGCGTCAGCGACCGACGATGTACCCGAGGAACTCCGCTATCGAGTCGAGGGTCACATCGCCCATCTCGAGCTGAACCGGCCAGCCAAGCTCAACACGATGACACCGGCAATGGGCAAATCACTTCTCCGCATCGTCGACGAGATCAATGCCGACGATGCCGTTCGTGTCGTGATCTTCGCCGGTGTCGGCCCGAAGGCGTTCTCAGCGGGAAGCGACATCAAGGTGCTTGACGAATACGGCACCAGTTGGCAGCTGCGCAATCGGGTCGACTACGCACGTGCGATCTGGGCGATTCGGAAGCCGGTCATTGCGAAGATCCGCGGATACTGCATAGGGGGAGGGCTCGAAATGGCGCTGATGAGCGACATCCGATACGCCTCGACGACCGCGCTGTTCGGTGCGGGCGAGATCAAGCTCGGCTGGCACGGTGGAGCGGGGAATACTCAATTGCTGCCGCGGATCGTGCCGCTCGGACGCGCAGCCGAGATTCTGTTCACCGGCGATATGGTCGCGAGCGACGAGGCCCTAGCCATCGGGCTGGCCGACCGCGTGTTCGCCGATGATGACCTCGATGCCGCTGTGGAAGAACTCGCCACCCGGGTTTGCGCGAGTGCGCCGCTTGCGGTCCAAATGTCGAAGCACTTGGTACGCGTCGCCATGTCGACCTCGCTTGACGTGGGACTCGCGTACGAGAACGATACCTTCACGTATCTGCTCGGGACGAGCGATGCCGCCGAAGGTCGATCCGCGTTCGCGGAAAAACGCCGACCTCGCTTCGAAGGGACGTAACAAATGGAGATCGCGCCTGGAATTCACCGAATCGAGTGCCCGATCGGCGGCCGGTACATGGCGGTCCACGCGATCGTCGGGACCCGATATATGGCTGTGATCGACTCCGGCTACGAAGAATCGGTCTTTGAAACCGTGATGCCCTATTTCACGGCGCACGACCTGGATCCGCTTGGCGTGCGATTCGTCATCCTGACCCACTCCGACTACGACCATTCCGGCGGTGCTTCGGCGATGCGCTCCTGCTTCCCGAATGCGTTGACGTGCGCCGGAGAACGAGACCGGCCGATGATCGAAAACCTTCAGAGGATGATTGACGATCGCTACGGCGAATTCGCGGAGGATCATCATTTCGATGAAAGCGCTGACGCGAAGGCCTTCATCCGGTCGGTCGCGAAAGAGACACCCGTCGACCTCGGCCTGGTCGGCGGCGAACGCATCGACCTCGGTGACCGGTACATCGAAGTTCTCCACACACCGGGCCACTCGTGGGGTCACGTCGCCGTTCGGGATGAGCCGAGCAACTTGATCGTGATCGGCGACGCCGTGCTCGGGGACACCGTTCCGCTCGACGACGGCACCCCTGCCTTCCCTCCGACTTACCGTTTCGTCGAAGCGTATCGGGCGACGATCCGCATGCTGAAGGGCAGGCAGCCGGCCGGGCTCCTGCCGGCACACTATCCACCGTATTTCGGTCAGGATGGGGTCGATTTCCTGGACCTGTCGCTGGGGTTCACGGACCTTGTCGAGTCAGTGACGCTGGATACTCTGAGCGAGTCGCCGTCAGTGCTTTCCCTGCGTGAGATCATCGAGCGCTCACACGCGCGGCTTGGGTCGTGGGAGGCCCCGGCGTATGACTACCTCAGTTACGCCGTGCTTGGCCATCTCGAGGTGCTGGAGCAGTACCGAAAAGTGACGCGCACCCGGCGAGCAGATGGTCTCGTCGCGTGGGCGCTCAACCTGAGTTAGTGGTCTGTCTCGGTTGTGATCCGTATCCAATGCCTGAGCGTGCGGACAGCCGGGTGTGGCTAGAACGGGTCTGCCATTGTCATCCCACCCGCCTGGCCGTCGTCGTCCGGGACGTGGGGCTTTCCTCCCAGCCGTGAGTTCGCTTGGAACCACCCCCGGCGTGTGCGCTACACAAACGTTAGGGTAAAGTGAATCCAAGCGCAAAGACGGGCAGTGCAGCCCGGCTCGGCAGATCGAATGCAAATGCTTTCGGTCATCTTGATCGGTTTCGTTCTGTGGCTCGGTGCGCCGATCCACGGAGAAGGTGAGGTAAGTGCCATGACTGTTGTTCGTGTGGCGATTACGCAGACGGCGTGGACGGGTGATAAGGGGTCGATGCTGGATCGGCATGAGCGGTTCGCGCGGGAGGCGGCTGCTGATGGGGCGCAGGTGATTTGTTTTCAG
>SCRE01000037.1 GCA_004297935.1 Microbacteriaceae bacterium
GGTCTGTCGCAAGCGCAAGAAGGTGCGCCCGCAAACGCTGTCCAAGCCCGTCCGATCGTTCACGAGTTGACTGTCTCCTCCCGGGACGCAGCTGTGCGACGAGCAGAAGCCCTCGTGCGGCGCCTGTACACGTCTGTTGCTCACTTGCGAATGGGAGGATAAGATGCAGGCCGCGCTCGAGCGGCGGAGGAAGCGTATCGAGCGCTTGCAGCAGAAGGAGCGGATCAAGCAGGAGGAGGAGGAGAAGTCGCGCGACGTGCAGGCGAATGCGGGTTCGGCCGGCGTGTCAGACCCGATGATGGGCGTGGCGGCATGGCCGTACGGAGGAGGGATGGGATGGCCACCGACGATGATCCCATCGTGGCCGTCTGCTGGAGGCGACTTCGGCATCCCTCGTGCGTACCGCCTTCGTTCTGCCGCTTTACCAGCCTGCTCACGGTGAAAGGTGCAGCCTACAATCCCGCAACCCCGTCAATCGTGCCACAACCGCCCGCCTTCTCCGCCTCGCCTTCTGCTCCTCCCGTTTCGACTGCATGGATGCCTTTCCTCGGCTCTTTTGCGCCTACGCCGTACGAGCCTGTTGCGGCGAACGAGCCGATGGGGTGGCCCGCCCCTCTGCCGCCGCATGTCGGAGCCTTCTCGCCTCAAGCCGGTCCAGCGCCTGCGATACTTCCGCCGACAGACGCGGCAGGCTCCGGCCCAGCTGACGACCAACAGCAGAGCGAGCAACTCGACATCGACAACATAAGTACCGGCTCGAGCCCGCCTTTCGACCTCTTCGCCCTCCTGCGTTCGCCATCGCCTGGCGCGCACCCCTTCTCAGCCGCACTAAATCAGCCCATTCTCGACAACCTCGCCTTGGCAGGATCAACCGAAGCATCGTCTTCGCTCGATCTCCAGATGGTCGCGACGAAGGCGGTTGATGCGGACCGCCTCGCTCTCGCTGCTTTCAGCGACGCGATCGCGCAGGCGCAAGTCACGCCTCATCCCGATCAGCCTCTTCCTGTCGCCGTCAACCAGGCAGCAAGCTTCCTCGCTTCTGCCGACTTTGCGTTCACGCAGTCGTACCTGCTGTCGCACTGTGCGCGCCCTCGTCCCCTCTTCCGCTTCAATCGCTGACAGCTCCTCGTGCAGACACCACTTCGCTCGCTCGTCTCGTTTCCCTCGCCTCCGCGCCCTCCTCCGAATCTTCGTCGTCTCGTCCCTCCTCGTCTTCCGAACGTTCGCAGTCACGCTCCCGCACAAGCCGCGAGCGAGAGCGTACCGCCGCAACAGCGAAATCTGCTCGCGCGTCCGCCAACCTCTACCTCTCGCTCGTCCCTCTCGCGCATCGCCACACCTTTCTCCTGCATGCCATCCTGTCGTGGAGCGCCGCCAACCTCGCAGCGGCATCGGCGGCCAGGCAGCAAGGTGCCGAAGCACCTGTGCCGGGACAGCCGCCTGCGGGAGGAGGGAACAGTGTGATGGCGTCG
>SCRE01000027.1 GCA_004297935.1 Microbacteriaceae bacterium
GGAACACCCAGTGTCTTCCACGCGACGAGCACCGTTCCTTGCTCGAGCGGGACGGCGCGGGATTCGCCGGTCTCCGGATGTTGGACAGTGACGGTCTTGCCAGAGACGTCGTAGCCGAAGGTGTCGTCAACGAACAGGAGGGGAAACTCGAGCCCTAGGCGATGCCGGATGCACCAGTGGATTGTGTTGATAACCGTGCACCAGAGCTTGGGCGAAAAGCGACCGCCGAAGACGAGCCTGTGGTCGACGTAGTAGACGAAGCGGTACCGATTCTTGCGAGCGTCCCAGACTCGAGAACGGTGAACCTGCTTGAGTTGCCATTGCGGTGCGACAGGGATCGTACGGAAAGCGCCCGACACGTCGCTCTTCCACAGCACGCCTCGCGAGTCCTCGCCGCGGAGACGTCGATGCCGCATGAGGCGCCCGAGTTCGCTGATCGTGTCGTAGTACGTTCTGGCGACCTCCCGCGAGACGCCGTTGTTCAGACCGGAAGCTGACATGTCGACGACGGCGCGAGGCTTGCGCTTGTCGAGCCTGACGACAAACATAGGCGAGACGACCATGCCGGGAAGGAGGGTAGTGAAGGACTCGGAGAGGTAACCCTTGTCGTAGTCCTTTGCGAGCTGCGTGTTGAGCAGGTCGTGGTCGTCGTCCTCGATATCGTGAGGCGGCGAGTCGGAGAGGTCGAATTCGCCCGAGTGGCCGGGCCAGAAGCCCTGCTCGAACCCGAGGAGGATCGACTCGACGAGCGGGCGGTTCGGATGCGGTGCCAGCCACATCCGAAGCCTGTCCTGGTCGATGGGTGAAGAGACGTTGAAGAGATGCGGCGCCTGCGCCAACGTGCTTGAGGTGACGGGGTCGGAGAGGACGGAAGCAGGGATGGATGGTAGCGGAGGCTCGAGAGTTGGGTCGGCGGTGCGGTCGACGGCCGGCGTCGACGGAGAGGAGGAAGCGAAGAAGAGGCCGCGTCGAAGGCGAGGGGTGGAGCTCGTACCGGCGAGTCGGTAGCCCTCGCGAATCGTATCCTCCTCCTCACTTCCTGACCGAGAAAGGAGCGACTGGATTAGGGTTTCCTCCTCCGGCGCCTCCTGAGCGCTTAGGGCAGGCCGGGTCGAGCCGCCCATGGCCAGCGCTGCCGCAAGCAGCACAGATATGACGACGGCGCGGCTTGCGCCGGTTGCAGTCGACGCGGTCGTGGTCTTCGCCTTCGTTGAACCGCGCGCAAATGTCGTTTGGGTAGTCGTACCCGTAAGAGCGTCTGCGCGGCGCGGAGCGCGGCGACTCGGAATCGCTGTCGCGCTGGCGCCGACGGGAGCCGCTTCCTCCGGACGACGAGGCGTGCGTCGGGGAGAAGTTGATGAACCGCATCTGAGCGGCGCTGTCGACTCGAGCATCGTCGAGCGTCCATCCGTAGCCGAACGTGCCGAAGTTGCGACGGTAGTCGTCGTCGTAGTCGCGGTACTGGGCGAAGAGGTCGGGGCGAGCGTAGCAACTGCCCATGAACCATTCTCGGTACCGTTCGAGCTCCTTGCGCCGGTGCCGGTACATCTCGACTGTGAGCCTCGTGACTTTGTCGAAGACGAATAGCCACGAGAGGATGTCCGGGATCTTGGTCGAGGGAGGTGGTTTGTCGACGAAGAGGTCGCCGCCGACGTGAGCAACCGAGCGATGGCCGGGCTTGTGCGCGTAGATCTGCCCGTAATCGACCGGCAAGCCCTTGATGATGGCTTCTGCAGCGGCGACAGGCATTGCGGCAGCCTCATTCTGCGCGCGAGTCTTGACGACGCTCTTGAACTTCGAATCGCGGTAGGCTTGGGCGAGCTCGTACGTCTTGAGAGCGACGTCGGGTACGCGGTCAAGCTGGACGGCGTTGCTCGTGCTGAGATTGGCAGCGGCTTGGGCGAGGACGTCGTTCGAGATGCCCTTGTCGACTTTGAGGTCCGGCTCGTCCTCGTCGCTGTCCGCTGGGCGACGCTGGCCGTAGTCTTCGTCCTCGTCCGACGAATCGCCGCCGCCGTCCGACGGGTCGCCGCTGTTGTCGCCGCCGGCTCCTGCGCCGCTATCGAAGTCGGCTGCGCGAGGGCGGTTGGCCTTGCGGCTCGTGCCGGCGGGCCGACCGGTGTCCTTGCCCTTGGAACGAGGCTGCGGCTGGT
>SCRE01000022.1 GCA_004297935.1 Microbacteriaceae bacterium
GCTCGTCTACGTCGACAACGAAAACATCACCGATCCACGGGTGAACCTCGCGATCGAAGAATACGTGCTGCGCTATTTCGATCGGCGCTACACGTACGTGCTGTTCTACGTCAACGAACCCTCGCTGATCATCGGCCGCAACCAAGACACCGTCGACGTCATCAACCTGCCCTACGTTCTGGACCGGCGCATCCACGTCGTCCGCCGGCTCTCCGGCGGCGGCACCGTGTACCACGACGCCGGCAACCTGAACTTCAGCTTCATCACCGACTCTGGCCCCGATCGCTTGAACAACTTCCGGTTCTTCACCGAACCGGTGGTGCGGGTGTTGCAGTCGATGGGGGTGGCTGCCCAGCTTCAAGGACGCAACGATCTGGTGGTCAACGGCCGCAAGATCTCGGGCAATGCCCAATTCGCCACGGGTCGGCGCATGTTCAGTCACGGCACGCTGCTCTTCAATAGCGACCTCGAAGAGTTCGTGCATGCCCTCAAGATCAAGCAAGACAAGATTCAGTCAAAGGGCCACCAAAGCGTCCGCGACCGGGTGGCAAACATCGCGGAGTACGCCGAGCGGGAGATGGACGTGCCCACGCTTCGCAAGAAGCTCCTGGAGGGCATCTTCGCCGAAACCGGCATCCGCCGGTATCGGCTGGGCGCACAAGACTGGTCGGGCGTGCGCAAGATCGTAGAGCAGCGCTACGGACGCGCGGATTGGAACTTCGGCGCCAAGCCGCGTTTCGACCGCCAGCGCGCCAAACGTTTCGCCTTCGGCGAGATCGACGCGCGGCTCGAAGTACGCAAGGGACACATCGAGCAGGTCCGCCTCTTGGGTGACTATCTCGACGCGGATGGCGCGCGGCATATCGAGCGGGCCCTGCATGGCGTCGCGTACGATCCTGAAGTGCTGCAAAAGGCCCTCCGCGGGCTCGACTGGCGTACCGGCTTCCCAGGCCTCTCCGCCGACGAATTGCTAGGGCTCCTCACCCCATAAGCGACAGCGCGCTCATCGAATACATCGCGCGCCAGCTCGGCCATGGGCGGCCCGGCCGCGCCAAGGGCGGTGTGTCGGTGAATGAGAACTACCGGCCATGCGGCAGCGAGTTCTCGGACGGAGCGGGTTGGTTGTCTCGGCATTGGGCCTGGGTTGCCTTGGCATGTCCGACTACTACGGCCACCGCGACGATGCCGAGTCGGAGGCCACGATTCATCGCGCCCTCGAGCTCGGCGTTACGTTCTTCGACACGGCCGACATGTACGGCGCCGGTGCCAACGAGGAGCTGGTCGGCAAGGCCCTGCACCACGCGCGCGAGCGCGTCGTCATAGCCACAAAGTTCGGACTCATGCGCAACGCGGACGGCAACTTTTCGGGAGTCGACGGGTCGCCCAACTACGTGCGCCGAGCGTGCGACGCCAGCCTCGAGCGCTTGGGCACGGACGTGATCGACCTCTACTACTGCCACCGCGTCGATCCCAACACGCCCGTCGAAGAGACGGTCGGCGCGATGGCCCAGCTCGTGCGCGCCGGCAAGGTCCGCTTCATCGGTCTGTGCGAAGCGGG
>SCRE01000023.1 GCA_004297935.1 Microbacteriaceae bacterium
CCTGGCCAAGCAATGGCGAGGCCTGGCAACCCGATACGACAAACTCGCCATCACCTACCGCGCCGCCGTGACAATCAGCGCAATCCTCACCTGGCTCCGCATATAGGAGACACGCCCTAGCGGGCGCCCATGCGATCGATGGCAGTGAAGGCGGTATCCCGTGCGTCACCGAGCGGAACGGCTGCGTCGACGTCATCGACGTATGCTGTTGAAGATCTTCGAGAAAGGGACCACAGTGCAGCAACGCATTCTCGGCAGCCAGGGGCTGTCCGCCGCACCCATCGGCTACGGCGCGATGGGCATCTCCATCGCCTACGGTGCGGCAGACACCGCCGGCGGCACCGCCGCAATCCAGCGAGCCCACGAACTCGGCGTCACCCTGTTCGACACCGCGGAGATGTATGGCTGGGGCGAGAACGAAAAGATCGTCGGCGATGCTGTGAAGGGTTTTCGCGACGAGATCGTGCTCGCCACCAAGTTCGGCTTCACGCAGCCGAGCCGCGGCTTGGACAGCCGCCCGGACCACATCCGCGAGGTCGTTGAGAACAGCCTGCGCTACCTCAAGACCGACTACATCGACGTGCTCTACCAACACCGCGTCGACCCGAGCGTGCCGATCGAGGACGTCGCAGGCACCGTGAAGGAACTCATCGACGCCGGCAAGGTGAAGTACTTCGGCCTCAGCGAAGCCGGGGATAAGACCATTCGCGCTGCTCACGCCGTGCAGCCGGTCTCGGTGCTCCAGACCGAGTACTCGCTGTTCGAGCGTGATGTCGAGCAGCTGTTCCCGACACTGCGCGAACTCGGCATCGGGTTCGTTGCCTACTCGCCCCTGGGCCGCGGATTCCTGACCGGGACCGCGAAGCCCGCCGACCACTACGAAGCGAACGACATGCGTAGGCGTGATGCCCGCTGGCAGCCCGGCAACTTCGAGAAGAACCTCCAGGCCACCCGCCAACTGACCGAGCTGGCTGTGTCGAAGGATGCAACCGTCGCCCAACTCGCCCTGGCCTGGCTGCTTGCGCAAGGTGATGACATCGTCGTAATTCCCGGCACCCGCAGCGCCAAGCGTGTCGAGGAGAACGCGGCCGCAGCCGACCTCAGCCTGAGCGACGCGGACCTCGCCCGCATCCACGAGATCCTCCCGACCGGTGGGTTCGGTGCCCGCTACAACGAAGCCTCGCTCCCGACCTGGCACTGATCGGTGGCGCCCGGTGGGGTGATGCGACGCCGTTCCACAGTGCGCCACTTCGCGTAGCTTGCACCAGGCGTTGTCAAGTGGTTGTTGCAACGTGGAGGTACTGGGCGAGTCGTTGTGCTGGGGTTTGGTAGTCGAGGGTCGGTCGTGGCCGGCGGTTGAGGGTGTCCTGCACCCGACGCAGGTCCCTGGCCGAATGGACGGACAGGTCGGTGCTCTTGGCGAACCAGAATCGGAGCAGCCGGTTGAGATTCTCGTTACTGCCGCGCTGCCAGGGCGAGTGCGGGTCGCAGAAGAACAGCTTGGTATCCAACGCGAGCTGAATACGTTGATACTCGGCCAGCTCAACCCCACGGTCCCAGGTGATCGACCGGCGTAGATGATCGGGCAGGTTCCGCATTTGAGAAATCATCGCCGTGGCGACTTCATCGGCGGTATGCCGGCCTGGCAGGTGCAACAGAATCACGAATCGGCTGGAGCGTTCCACCAGGGTCCCGATCGCTGACTTGTTCGCCGTTCCCGTGATCAGGTCGCCGGGCACGGCACGATCGGCTGCGTCGGCGGGCCGGTCACTGATCGTGAATGCGTCGTGATAGATCGCCCGCCCTCGCCGATCGACGCTCGTGCGCGGCTTCCGTGCGGTGCGTTTCGTCGATAATCTCCGGGCCAGGTCTTGCCGTAAACCGCCGCGAGCCCGCACATACAACGCCTGCAGATCGTCTCGTGACTCACCCGACCAGTCTGGTCTGCCGGGTGCTCTCGGGCGAGCATGTCCGCAATCAGCTTCGGACTCCACCCCTCATCCATCCAGGTCGTAACGTGTTCACACAAACCCGGGTTCTGTCTCAGCCTTGATCCACCGTCTGGGTGGGGGTTGGTGTGGGTGCCGTTACATGGAAATGCACTTCTGACGTGGAAAATAGTGGGTTTCTAAAGCCTCTATCACCGCGATCGGAAGAGCATCTCTCAGGTGAAAGCATCTCATGGAATCCTGCCCGTCTTCGATGACCCGAACCTCGTGTCGAACGCGGGCCTGTCACCGGTGCTGGCGCTGGCCGAGAAGGCCGGGCTCAGCGACCTCGTCACCGAGCATCTGGCACCGTTCGCGCCGTACCGGGAGGTGAAGACCCGCACGATCATCGGCGGGATGCTTGCCGGGGCGGACTCAATCGATGACCTGGACCGGCTGCGGGCGGGATCGACGTCCCGGGTGCTGGGTGAGGTGCGTGCCCCGTCGACGATGGGCACGTTCCTGCGGAAGTTCACCCACGGGCACGTCCTACAGCTTGCCGCGGTGAACCGTCGTCTGCTGGCCGGGCTCACCGAAAGCAGCCCCGGACTGGTCGGCTCCGACGGGCTGGTGCTGGTCGACATGGACGACACGATCCGGGAAGTCCACGGCTACGAGAAACAGGCCGCCGCGTTCGGGTACTCGAAAGTGTAGGGCCTGAACGCGCTGATCATCACGATTAGCACCCCGACATCGCTGCCGGTGATCGGGGAGTTCTCCCTGCGCCGCGGGAACGTGCGTTCCGGCGACAACGACAACGCTGGCTGGTGGCCGACCCGGGCACTGACCACCACCGGCACGCTCACGACGGGACGGCAAGCGCTGGCCCGTGGCGACGGCGCGTTCTGCACCCACGCCAACGTCGCCGCGGCACGGAAGGCGGGGACGTGGCTCTCGTTCACGATCCCGGCCTGGCCGACCGTGACCCGCGCGATCGGTCAGATCCCCGACGACGCGTGGGAGCCGATCCGCTACCCGAACGCGATCAAAGACCCCGATACGGGTGCGTTGATATCCGACGCCGAGGTCGCCGAGATCGAGTTCACCGCGTTCACCTCTCACCCCAAGGACGAGCAGGTCACCTGCCGGCTCGTGGTGCGCCGGGTCAAACGCCTGAACGAAAGCACCAGGACCGGGCAGGACACCCTGTTCGACACCTACCGGTACCACGTGTTCATCACCAACAGCACCCTGGACACGGTCGAAGCCGACCGCGTCCACCGGCAGCACGCGATCATCGAGAGACGGTATGGCCAGGACGTGCTGTATCGATGCCGCGTGCTGCCGGTGGCGCAGCGGCGTAACGGAACAGGGAATGGATCGCCGCCAGACGCGCGTTACGGGTGCGTGCCGTGTTGCCGCGTTCCCGCTCCAGGTGCGTCAGGAACGATCCGATGATGGGCCCATCCAGATCGGTGAAGTCGAGCTGGCCGGGTTGTTCCCGGTTCGGGAACAGACGAACCCGATCAGCAACCGGATACTGTCTCGGTAGGCTGCCACGGTCCGTCACTCCCAATCGGAACAGTGGCTCACCCGACAACCGAACACTGGCTCCCACCCAGCGCAATATGTAGTCAAGCTGCCTGGTGGTGTGCGTGTTATCGCTGGAGGTAGCCCATGTGGAGGTCGTTGTATCGGTTGCCGACGACGCCGATCTTGGATGCCAACGCATTCAGGTCCGCGACGTCGTCGGCGGAAAGCGAAACCGTCGTCGCGCCCGCGTTTTCCTCAAGCCAGGTGCGGCGTCGAGTGCCGGGGATCGGAACAATCCATGGCTGCTGTGCGAGCAGCCATGCCAGCGCCACTTGCCCCGGTGTCGCGCCTTTTGCGGAGGCGAGTCCCGCGAAGTGATCGACCAACGCTTGGTTCACTGCACGGTTTTCCTCAGTGAACCGCGGGATCGTGCCTCTCACATCTCCGTCGGCGAAGGCGGTTGCGGTGTCGATGGTTCCGGTGAGGAATCCCTTGCCGAGCGGGCTGAACGGCACGAACCCGATACCCAGTTCGGCCAGGGTCGGCAGCACCTCCGGCTCCGGATCGCGCGTCCACAGCGAGTATTCGCTCTGCACCGCCGTCACGGGGAACACGGCGTGCGCCCTGCGAATGGTGCCTGCCGCTGCCTCCGATAGGCCGAAATGCCGCACCTTTCCTGCCTGAACCAGCTCACCGACGGCGCCGGCGACATCCTCGATCGGAACATTCGGGTCGACACGGTGCTGGTAGAACAAGTCGATGTGGTCGGTGCGCAACCGGCGCAGTGACTCGTCGGCGGCACGTCTGACCCGGGCAGGTGAGCTGTTCAGTCCGACTGATTTGTCATCCTGGATGTTCCAGCCGAACTTGGTCGCGATCACGATCTCGTCCCGCATGGGGGCGAGCGCCTCGCCGACGAGTTCCTCGTTGACGAACGGGCCGTAACTCTCCGCAGTGTCGAAGAAGGTGATGCCGATCTCGACAGCGTCACGGAGCACACCGATCATCGCCTGCCGATCGCCAGGGTTCGGTCTGTAGCTTTGGGAGATGCCCATACAGCCGAGGCCGACCGCTGAAACCTGCAGCCCTTGTCCAAGTGTGCGTGTGTGCATCTGGGGCTCCTTGAGAGTGGGTGATACCGAGCGGATCCATGTGATGTTCCCGCCGGTGCTCAGGGTTCGTTTCGTGGGGTGATTTCGACGCTCGAGGCGCGAGTACGGGCCGTGACCATCGGCGAGAGGTAGTCACTGCCGGCGTATTTGCGTCAGTAGGCGTCATCGATCCGGTCGTTCAGCTCCTCGTCTGCTGGCGCGAAGCCGACCTCATGCGTTGCGCCGGCCGCGGCGATCCGTCCAGCTTTCTGCTCCATCGCGGACTGGTACCAGCGGGAGCTTGTGCCGTTGTAGGCGCGAACAAACAGGCGCCCGTCGACGACGGATCAGATCCAAGTGGGTGTGCGTACGTGCTACCATCGGCGCGGAACGGCGCAATGTGCAGATCGTCGCTGCCGGCGATCGCGGCGATAGTGATCCTGTCCCACGGGCTCATTCGGTGATTCTCCTCCCCCATACCATTTCTCATTCACCCGGTCGGCATCGAAGTGCCGGCCGATCAGGTCCGGCGCCCGCCACCGCCGCTTGCCTTGTCGGGTCGTGCAACGACGCCGATGCCCCGCACGAGCGACCAAAAGCTGTTCCCGCATCAGTGCCGCAACCGTGTTCACGCTCACCTTCCAGCCGGCCGCGGCCAGATCCGGCGTGGCTCAATATGTCCTCGCTGGACCGGCTCAGAGACCGTTGAGTACCTCTTGGTCACTGAAACCTCCGTGGTGCACAAACAACGGGACATCACCAGGGACCCGGCCTCGTCCCACCACTCCTACTCGTCTTCTGAAAACGTTCGCCGAAGCCGCCCCTCGGCAATACTCTTTAGGTTGCCTGAAGCAACCCTTAGCTCCACTATTTCGCTGTTGCGGCTTCGTTCCCTGATCTCGCGTAAAATATCGCTAATCGTACGACCTCGCACAGCTGTTATGAAGATGAAGCCGAATTGTTGCTCATACATCCCCGCAGCTGATACAAGTTCTTCCAGCTCATACGGATCACTCTCATAAATCGTCGCCTGCTCTCCCTTGGATTCTGCAGACAGTGCTTCTCTATTAGCATCAGCCAGTCTGTCGTGAGCCGCAATGAGTTGGAGCCAATCGTCTGATTCGAACCGCTTCCATTGGTCACGAACCGATGCAAGCAGTTCGGGTAACCCGCGATAGGGCCTCAAAGCGACGACTCCACTTGCCCAATTGAGGGAAGGGCTGCACTTATACAGCACCTCAAGCGCCTCTTGTTCCCGCATCTGGTTCCAGTCGCTAAGCGAAATCATTTGATCGTCACTCCTTAATCGAGGGTCTGAAAACGTCCGAGCCAGCCTGCAGCAGCAGCAAACGAGGCAGCCCCTATCCTGACCGGGAACTATTCGCGCAACACGGCCACCGCTGAATAGGACAACACGGTGAAAGTCATATAAAGGGTTGACGTAACCCACGGTGATCTGCCCGACATCCGCGCAGCTATATATACCCTGCAATAGTTCTCTCTGGGCTCTCCACTTAAGCGGAGTAGGCACGACTTCTTGTGGTTGTCCGTCTGCCTCGTCAGCCACATACTGTGGTGGGATGAGTCTGGTTCCGGCTATATGGACAGCCCAAAGTTCTCTAATGATTGGCCCACACCACACTAGGAGTCCGATACGCCAACACGGTCTGAGCCGCCATAGGCCAGGACCATCGCGGTACCGGCATGCCACTATTGGATTACCTATTACGCCCTGCACTGCCCGGCACATGCTCTACCAGTCCGGACAGCGCACGACCCTGCACCCTAGACGCCGCCGACCCGATCAGTGATAGTCAGGGAGCGTGTCCGGGACTTCTTCCGTGTAAATGCGAATTTCCAACCCATCAGGATCCTTAATGTGGGGAATAGTCCATCCCAGATGGCCTTGATAACTGCCCTCGTTCTCAATGCCGAGCGCATTCAGGCGATCTACCCATTCAGCCAATTGTGCTCGATCAGCGACACCGAGCGCGACAGGTCCCAGTCCTGGACTCGGCTCTCTCATCGCAGCGGCCGCCTTTGGATCAATCATGAGAATTAGTCGCGCTCCTGATGAATGGATCAGGACCATTCCAGTACGTGTGCCATGATCGGTGAATTCCATAAGTTCATCGAAACCGAACACTCGTGTGTACCATTCGATACTGCGATCGAGATCGTTGACGGGGATACGAATATTGTGTAGTCCGGTCAGAGGTGGTGTAGGTACTGTGTTTACCATTGGTATTCCTTATCTGCGATAGATCCGAACAACAACGAACCGCATCATTCTGCTTGTCTTTCGCGCTGCTCAGTGTTACTTGTATTCCTGACTAGTTAGGGTTCAATATCGCCGGCGGAGGACGTGCGCCCTCGTAAGGGGAAGGCCGCCCGATGGCACCGAGGCGAAGCAGGTACCAGCTATTCCGTCCCACCACGAGATTGAGGGCCGGCGAGGCCATATTGACGAGCGCGACTCGCGCGCCCGATAGATGACTCTTCGACTCCTCGCCGGTGGTCAGCATGTCCGTACCAACGCGTAGCAAGCGCGTAGCGATCTCGGTCTCCGACTCGAGCCATCATCATCTTCGATGTCTGTAATTTGTCACTCCCTTCTACATATTGGACAGAACTATTTCTCGACACGACCAAGAACCAGCCGCCTATCCGCCCGGTAACGCTTCGAGCAGTTCTTGCGTATATTCATCTTTCGGCGCGGAGAAGATCTGATCGGTCGATCCCGTCTCTACGACACGGCCGTTGTGAAGCACATAGACGCGCTTGCACAGATACCGGACAACGGCGAGATCATGACTCACAAAGAGAATTGAAAGTCCGAGGCGATCCTGCAATGTCTTGAGGAGATTGAGGATCTGTGCCTGAACGGATACGTCGAGCGCGGAGGTCGGCTCATCGCAGACCAGAATGTCCGACTTGACCGCCAAGGCTCGCGCGATCGCCACCCTCTGTTGCTGGCCCCCCGAGAACGAGCCTATGTGGCGCTTCAAGTCACGGGAGTCGAGTCCGACGAGTTCCATGAGCTCAACGACACGCCACCTCCGCTCCGACGCTGTCTTGACCAGATGATGGATGGCCAGCCCTTCCCCGATGAGGTCTTCGACCGTCTGGCGCGGGTTCAAGCTTCCCCTAGGGTCCTGGAAAATCATCTGTACGCGTTGTCGATAGACGGCAAGATCTTTTCGCCTCATGTCACGGATGTCTCTTCCGTCAAGCCGAACACATCCAGAGTCGGGCTTGTCGAGGCGCATCACGCACCGCAACAAGGTCGTCTTTCCCGAGCCGGATTCTCCGACAAGCCCGACCGCCTCACCGTCGTTCACTTCAAGGCTGACCTCGTCGAGCGCCTTGTGGGTCGCCCCACCGAGCTTTCGAAATTGACGCGAGACCCCGTCAACTGTCAGCATGGCGCTCTCCACTCGTTATCCGATCGTGTACGACGTGGCAAGCCACGGTGTGACCTGGTCCAACAGGCAGCAATTCCGGAGGCAGTACCTTGCATTTCTCTACCGCGAGAGGACATCTCGGGAAGAATGGACAGCCAGTAGGGCGTTCGCTCGGATGCGGAGGCGTGCCCGGAAGCGCAACCAACGGCTCAATCGGGCCGTTCATCCGAGGGCTCGCCCCGATAAGGCCCACCGTGTATGGGTGGCACGGTGAACCGAGCATCTCCTGCGTAGACGCCGACTCCACGACGGTCCCCGAGTACATGACCAGGGCCCGATCGGCGAACGATGACACTACCCCGAGATCATGAGTGATGAAGAGTGTCGCAAGGCCACGCTCCCTGGTGACCTCTTCGAGGATCCGGAGGACCTGCGCTTGGACCCGAACGTCCAGTGCTGTCGTCGGCTCGTCGGCGATCAGAAGAGACGGATTATTGATCAGCGCCATGGCCAGCACAACTCGCTGCCGCATTCCCCCGGAGAACTCATGCGGGTACGCCCGCATTCGGCTCCGCGCATTCGGGATCTGCAATTCTTCGAGGATCTCCAGCACGCGAGCCCTCGCCTCCCGACGCCCTACGCCGCGAATTCGGAGCGGCTCCGCCACCTGGTAACCGATCGTTTTCAGCGGATCAAGCGCCGTCAGAGGATCTTGAAACACCATGCTGATCTGATCGCCACGCAGCCCGGCCATCTTCTCTTCCGGTAGCGACAGAATGTCCCTACCGTCAAAATAGATGCTGCCCTGCAGCCGAATCGTGTTATCCAGCCTCATGATGGCGCGACCGGTAACGGACTTGCCAGAGCCCGATTCGCCCACCAGGGCGACCCGTTCGCCGCGATTCAGACTAAAGCTCACGTCGGTGAGGATCTCGATCCTGCGCCCTTCCGAGCCCATAACCTCCGCACGCAGCCGGTCAACAACGAGAAGCGGAGAATTCACTTTGTCCTCCAGATATGATCGGCGAACTCGGGGTTGATCCTGAGGTGCAGGAAATCTCCAAAGAATGCGAATGCTGCCGACGTCAGCGCAATGGCGAGCCCGGGGAAGAACACCACCCACCACGCCGTCGCGAAAAGGCCAGCTCCACTGCTCACCATCGCGCCCCACTCGGCCGAGGGCGGCTGAGCCCCTGCACCGATGAACGAGAGCCCGCCGATTGCCACGATCGTCGTCCCCAGATCGCCTGCCCATTTCACCCAGAGAACAGGCAGGGCATTGGGAAGGACGTGCCCAAATATGACACGGAGCCTCGATGCGCCGAGGACTGTCGCACCATCCACGAATCCCAGAGTCTTCGTCTCGGCGATGATCCCGGAGAGGATCCGTGCAGTCATCGGCCAACCCGTCACGATCAGCGCGATGACCGCCGTCTCGATGCTGGCGCCAAGCGACGCCGCGATTCCGAGCGCGATGACGAGTCCTGGGACTGATAAGCCGACATCGATGAATCGTAGAAACGGTTCCCTGATCCATCGCGGTCCCGTGGTCGACATTATTCCGAACGCAACGCCTATGGCGGCATAGCCGGCCACGACGACGAGTGCGGCAGGAATGGTCGTGCGGGAACCTGCTATGAGGCGCCATAAGACATCACGCCCTTGTTCGTCGGTTCCGAACCAATGCGTGGGGCTGGGTGCCTCGAGCGAGTCCTGTATATGACTGATGTAGACATTGGGCGCGAACATCGGACCTACAACGACCATCAGAAGAATTGCCGCGATCGCCATGATCGTCACGACATCCAACAGCGGCGACTCAGACGAGGGCCTGAACCACTTAGTAGCCTTTCGGAGTCCGATCGAGATCGAAGGAACGACTCCGGGCGATAATCTAGTCACAGTCAACTGCCAAACTCCACAGATCGTAGGCGAGGATCCCTGACCACCTGCGCAATGTCCACGACATAGTTGGCCAGCACGACGATCAGACCGATCACGAGAACCCCTCCGAGCAGCGAGGGAATGTCCTTGTTCGCAACGGCGGTCAATAAGTATGAACCTATTCCCGGCCGATTGAAGATCGACTCGACCAACACTGCACCAGCGAACAAGGCACCAAACTCCACTCCGATTATGCTTATGGCTGGCGTGAGAACTTGCGGCAGGACGTGATGCGTCACGAGCCGCCCCTTTTGCACACCGACAGCCCGCGCGACGGTGATATGGAGACGAGTGTCGACGCTGAGCATCTCCGCGCGGAGCACCCGGAACAGCTGGCCGCTGTAAGGAAGCGCGAGCGCAAACGCGGGAAGAATCAAGTGCCACACGCTATTTCCCACCGCGATGACATTGCCCGACAGCAAGGCGTCGAGAGTGCTGGCCCCCGTGATCTCGGGGACGCTCACCCCGAGTGAGACGTTGCCGGAGATCGGGAATATACCCAACTCCGAGGCCAGCACTTGTTGAAGCACCAACGCGAGCCAGAAAGAGGGTATCCCGGCCGCGACGATGACGAGCACTCGTCGTATGGTCTCTCCTGAACGTGAGTGCCTGAGTGTCGACCATGCGGCGAGCGGGAAGGCTATCAAGATGACGATCAATGTGGCGGTGATCACCAGTTCTGCCGTCGACGGGATCACGGCCATGACCGAACTCAGCACGGGAGCGTGATTCATCTCTGAGGCACCCAAGTCACCGTGAGCAAGGCGACCGATGTAGTTCAGATATTGTTGAAAGACCGAGCCGGTCAGTCCCAGCCTGCGACGCACCTCCTCCACCTGCGTGAGAGAGGCCGTGGGCCCGGCGACGACGCGTGCCTCGTCGCCGGGAACCAACTTCGAGAGTATGAAGACCACGGTCACGATCACGAATATCGTGAGCACCGCGCTGGCAAGCTTTTCTAACCCATAGGTCAGCACTCTCCTCAACTGGAACATCTGATCAACTCGCACTACTTTTTCGCGAACTCGACTGCTTTGACGTCGAGCGTGCCATGTACGGGATTCACTTGAACTGAATTGCCCAGATTTGAGTCATATGCCCATATGTCAGCCGATTCGTAGAGATCTGCAGCGGGCATCTCCTTGGCCAGAATGAGCTGTGCCTGCTCGTACAGCTGGCATTGGGTCTTCTCATCCGAGGTCTTCAGAGCACGATTGACCAGGGAGTCGAATGTCGGGTCTGAGAAACCGGTTCTGTTGCTGCCCACCGCGGTCGAGAGGTAAAGCGTGCTCAACATGGTGCCCGCACCGGGGTAGGGCGGGGCGTCCGCAGCGAGGAACATCTCGGGAATGGTTGAGAAGCTCGAGAGAGATTGCAGATATGCCGGGAACTGCATCGGCGTCAGCTTCAGGTCGACTCCGATTCCTTTGAGGTCGGACTGCAGAAGGGTCGCTTCTTGAGCATTCTTCGCAGAATTCGGCTGGTACCCCAAGGTCAGAGTGAGATTGGAGATCCCCGCATCCTTGAGAACCTTCTTGGCCTCCGCAAGGTTCTGCTTCGACGGCGGCTCCGGCGGCCTACATGACACCGATGATGGCAGCGGACCCGTCGCGATGATGCCCAAGCCCTGTCGAATTTTCTCGAGCCCAGCATTGTAGTCGTACGCGAGGCGGACGGCCTTGCGGACGGCGATGTTCGACGTTGGTCCCTGCGACGTGTTGAAGTAGATGTAGACCTGAGCGCCGTCGCGCAGTTTCTTCAATGTGATCCCGCGCTGCCCTTTGAGCGTGGCGGCGGACGTGGTGTCGATCTTGCCGATGCTCACATTTCCGGCTTTGATGCTAGCCGCAGTGGTGCTCGCTTGATCGCTTTCCAGGAACATGAATTTTGCCGGACGATGAGAATTGAACGCCCAATACTTCGGATACCGCTTCGTGATCACCTGAGTCGTCGACACGCTCGACAGGGTGTATGGGCCGGATCCGGCGTCGTTCTTATTGAGCCATGCCTGGCCGTCATCTGTTCCCTGGTGGGCAGACACCAACCGCGACTCGACGATGTAGATGTTGCTGAGCGCGCCCAGGAATAAGGTACTCGGCCGCTTCAGATGTATGACGAGATGCGTCGGATCGACAACATGTGTAGATGCGTAGTCCGAAAGCGTGCTGGCAACCCCGACAGCTAGCTTGACATCTCGATTGAGGGTATAGGCGACATCTTTCGCTGTGACCCTTGATCCATCATGGAAAATGACACCGCTGCGAAGAGTGACGCTTATGCTCAACACGTCTGCCGCAACTTTGTATGATCTCGCGAGCTCGGGGACGATCTCGTTCTTTTGATCGTAGGAGATCAGAGTGTCATACAGAGCCTGATCGACACTCGCAGTTTCGGAGAAGTCCGCGTGGACGGGGTCGAGCGAGGCGAGAGCCCCTGAGTGGGAATAAACAACGGATTGATTGCTGGCTTGGGAGCTATTGCTGTGGCTGTTGGTCTCTCCTGTACCGGTACAGGCCGTGAGAGCAAGGACCGCAATCAGCCCCAGACCCATCAATGGTCTGCGGCCGGACAACCGCACGGATCGTAATCTAGTCATGTTTTGTTCCTCCTAGTTGCTCAGAAAGTTGAAATGCGCGGGCTTCGTCGATACACAACGGGATCTTTGCGATGATCGCGACGGGCACCATACTCCGGTAGCGGTGTGCGGTCGCCGCAGTTCGACCGCTGTCAATTCGCCGGTGCAGCGGGCGTTGGTCGGGCACTTGTGGATAATCGCGGTGTCTTCGTGCCCGTGATGGGTGTCGCGTCTTTCTCGACGCTGTCGCTGACCGAGTCCAGTTGGGACCCGGCTCCACGAGGACGCCACCACCGAGCCGTGTGCCGTTCTTGCGCCGAGAATGATCCTGATGTTCCCATGTCTGCGGCTTACATATCGCGCAGATACGCACTGAGTTGGATCTTCGGGTCTGCGGTGAGGCAGATGTTCGGAATGGGCTCGCGGGGGATGACCGGTCATTTTGGCACCTTTGCCTTTCTGGTTCTCGGGGTGACGCTGGTCTCCGCCTAGTCGGCGGTCAGCTTTTGGCCGTAGCCGTTCTGGTATCGGTCGAACAGTGAATCGATGTCCGCGGGATCGATCGAGGCAGGCTGACCGAGTTGGCGTGAGATGTGGATCGTGCGAGCGACCTCTTCGCACATGACGGCAGCTTTGACCGCGTCCCGCGCGGTGCGGCCGACAGTGAACGGGCCGTGGTTGCGCATGAGCACGGCCGGTGAGCGGCTGCCGCGGAGGGTAGCGACGATGCCACGGCCTATGGAATCGTCCCCGATCAGTGCGAAGGGGCCAACGGGAATCTCGCCGCCGAATTCGTCGGCCATCATGGTCAGCACGCAGGGAATGGGTTCTCCTCTGGCCGCCCACGCGGTGGCGAAGGTGGAGTGGGTGTGCACGACTCCCCCGATGTCGTCCCGGTGGCGGTACACATAGGCATGCGCATCGGTGTCGGAGGAGGGCGAGAGAGTCCGCGTGGTGGCATCGTCGACCTGGGCGCTGCCGAGGGTGCACACGATCATGTTGTCGGCCCGCAACTCACCGTATGGCACGCCGGAGGGCTTGATCACGAAGAGGTCAGTTCCCGGGACTCTTTCGGACACGTTGCCCGCGGTCCATACGACCAGCTGCCATCTGGTGAGTTCGGAGTGGAGTGCGGCGACGCGCTCCCTCGTCTCCTGGACCGCAGTCTGCACGCCGGCCGGGTAGTCGCCGAGGGCCTGCCTCGTGGTGTTCGTCATGGTATCCCGGGCCTTCATCGTTGGATGTCTCCGCCACAGAACGCTTCTAGCTCGGCCTCGGTGGTGCGCAGTTGCTCGCCGCGGCGGGCGAGCGTGAGGGCAGCGGCCGCGACGCCGAGCCGCAGCCCGCGCTCGAGGTCGCCATCGAGGTAGCCGTGAAGGAACCCTCCGAGGAGGGCATCGCCGGCTCCGACTCGGTCAATGACAGCGGTCGGGTGCGGAGCTTGCGTGTAGGTGGCGCCATCGTGGTAGCAGTGGACCGGCCCGGCCCCGTCGGAGACCAGCACGGTGGGCGCACCGAAGCGGTCGGCCAGCCGGGCGGGGACGTCGCGTGCGTCACCGCCTACGCCGTAGAGCGCTTCGGCGTCGCGGCGAGCACAACTGAGGACTGCGATCTTGGAGGTGATGTTCGCCTCCAGCCAGTCTCGGGCCGCTGCCGGGGACCACAGGTTGTGACGGAAGTTGATGTCAAAGCTGACCTTCTGGCCTTCGGTAGCCGCCCGCAATAGCGCCGTGGATAGCAGGCCGCGGGTGGTGTCGGTGAGAGCGGCAGTGATGCCGGTCAGGTGCAGCAGCCGGGAGGAGGCGAGATAGTCGAAGTCGATCTGATCGGGGAGGACTTGAGAGAAGACCGAGCCGGCGCGGTCGTAGAGGACCCGACTGGGGAGGGGCGGCGGGTTCTCTTCCACGAAGTACAGTGCTACCCGCCCGGAGGACTGCAGCACGACGTGGTCCACACGGATCCCCGCGGCACGGAACTCCTCGACGATGCGGCGGCCGAGGGGGTTGTCCGGGAGGGCTGTCACCAGACCAACCTTGCGCCCCAGCCGGGACAGAAGTCCTGCGACGTTGGCCTCGGTGCCAGCAACGTACACCTCAAGAGTTGCCGCCTGGCTCAGGGGCTGGCCGATCCCGCTTGTCAGGCGTAGTTGGCCCTCGCCGATCGTTGTGACGTCAAGCATGTCCACGGTGTTCCTTCCTCCCCTCTGTGGCTTCGGTGTTCGGGTGCAGTGTCAGGCTGCGGCCATCGCCCGTTTGATCCAGCCGAGTGCGGCGGCGGCGGCCTGGTTGGCACTGGAGGGGTCATCATTCCACATTTCGATCATGAACGGACCCGAGTAGCTGAGACTTTGCAGTTCAGTGAACACAGCGTGGAACGGAACCACACCCTGCCCGAACGCGACTCGCCGCGGCTCGCCCAGCCGAGTATCCTTCAGGTGGATTCCCACGGCGGCCCCGTCAATGTTCTGCAGATCCGCAAGTACGTCGAGCCCGTTCACGGCGGTGTTACCCACGTCGGGGTAGATCGTGACCCAGGGAGAGTCGATCTCGTCGGTCAGTTGGCGCGCCGCCTGGATTGAGCCGACATCGTCGGTGTCGATGTTCTCCACCGCGAGCATCACACCGTATCGCGCCGCACAGCGGGCACCCCGCGCCAGCCCCTCGACGAACCTGGTTCTGGCCAGGGGGTCGGGCTGTTCGTAGTAGGCGAAGTAGCCGGCGATCTGGATGACCCGGATCCCCACGTCGTCGGCGAGCCGGATGGCCTTATCGAGCATCTCGGCGGCAGTGTGCCGCACCGCGGAATCCGCGCTGCCCATGCCGTAGCGGCGGTGCCCACTCAGACACAGGGTCGGCACCCGGATGCCTGTGTCACGTATGGCGGAACGGAGGCCGGAGCGCTGTTCGGTGTCCCAGTCCAGTCGCGCCAGGCGGGCCGGCGTCTCGTCTACCGAGAGCTCCATGAAGTCGAACCCCGCGGTGCGGGCCGCATCGAGCATGTCCCGCCAGGGTGCGGGTCGCAATGCTTTCTCGTAGATGCCGATCACGGCGGTGTCGCACACGATCATTCCCGTTCCGGCAGGTCGGGGAGCGAGTCCACGGCAGCCCGGTAGCGCTGTACCGCGTCGATTGGGTGTTCAGAGCCGTAGATGCCGCGACCGGCGATGAAGATCTCAGCGGGGCTGGCGGTGAAAGCCTCAATGTCTGCCGGCTTGAGCCCGCCGGTAACGGACACGCGGCCACCGCGACGATAGAGTTCCGCGATCGCCTCGAGGTCGCCGTCCGACCATCCGAGGCTCCCGGTAGCCTCGGCATCCCGGCCACGGTGGATGATGAACTGCGACACCCCGCAGGAGACAGCGTGGTCGACGTAGCCCCAGTCCCAGCCCTCGGACAACTCAACCTGAACGTCCTTGCCGCGTTCCTTCGCCACATGGACGACAGCTTCCACCGTTGAGTAGGCCGCCCCGCTGACGACCGAGACCCAATCGGCGCCGGCGTCGTAAGCAAGGTTCGCGATCAGTGATCCGGCCTCCGCGATGCGCACGTCGGCGAGCACGGTGTGCTCAGGGTAAGCGGCGCGCAGGCAACGGACCGCCTCCATGCCGGCAGACAGGCACAGGATGGTGCCGACCTCGACGACGTCCACGTGCGAGGCTGTCGCGTTGAGTGCGGCCAGTGCCTCCGGGATCGTGATCACGTCAAGCGCGATCTGCAGCTTCCGGCCCGCGGGCGCGATCACCGTAGTCATCGCACAGACTCGTCGAAGGCGAAAAATCGCTGGGCGTTGTTCGCCAGCAGGTCGTCCACGTATGTCCGCTGGAAGCCTTCGTCGATCAGGCGGGGCGCGAACACGGCGGGGTCGAAGTCGATGCCCGTGACCGACCCGTATGCCTTCTGATAGGAGCGCTTGCCAGAGTCAGTGCCCAGGAGGATCTGCTTGCCGTACCCGAGTCGCTCGAGTTCGCGGACGAGCATGACGCGGTCGCTGTCGGCGCGGTACTTGATCCGGTTGGTTCCGTCGAACTCGAGGTAGCATCCCAGCCTCGTGATCTGAGACAGATACCACACGTCGGCGTTGCGCTGTGTGTGCCCGATCGACACCTTCTCGGGGTTCACGCCCAGCGCCACAAACCGCTGCGCCTGCTCCAGTGCTGCGGTCCCCGCGGACGTATGGGTGTTGATCGGGCATCCTGTTTCTTTGGCGGCGATCGCGACCGCCGCCATCGTCTTCTCCTCCCACGGCGTGATCTTCCCGTAACTCGAGGCGAACTTGATCACGCCAGCGCGGTGCTCCGTGCGATCCACCACTGGACCCGAATAGTCGAAGCGGTCCACGCCTTCCTCAATATCGGCGATCAGCAGCTCGGCCACCTTGGAAACCGGCTGCTGCCACACCCAGTGGCAGCGCGTCTCCAGGTACACCTTCTCCTGATGGAAGCCCGTCGCAACAACGATCTGAAGTCCCTCGACGCGGGAGTTCACCTCGGCGAGCTTGGTGACATCACGGCCGCAGTCTGCCGGACACATGTCGATGATCGTGCCACCCGCCGCCCAGTTCTTGGCCGCCGAAACGAAGTAGCCGGCCTCCTCGACGGCCTTGTCCACGTCGTCCAACAGGTGGTCGGGATCGATATAGACCTCTCCCCCACCCATTCTGATCAGATGGTCGTGCGAGTCAACGACCCCCAGGCTCTCCGGATCCACATCACCGAGGATCGTGCGAACAAACGACATTGATTCTCCCGAAGATTAGCCAGCCTCCTGGCTGGACCGCTACGAATGCAAGCGTAAGCAGTAGCACAAGGGAAAACAATGTTGTATGTGAACATACGTGCATGTGGATTACCCAATTACGGCTCATTCGTACCGCAATACCTGATCCTGTTAGGCTAAGATGCACACATGTTCATTGATGCACGTGACACCGACGATCGGAACCGTACATTGCTGCTCCTGAAAGTCGCGCGCCGCTACTACCTCGGCGGGGCAAGCCAACAGGATATCGCCGACGAGATCGGCTACTCCCGCCCCACCGTCTCCAGGATGCTCGACGAAGCACGGCAGTGGGGGATCGTTCACATCGAGGTCAGCCACCCGCTGGAGCGAATGCTCCGCTTAGAACAGGATCTCGCGCACAAGTTCGGCCTTGCCGACGCTCGAGTGGTCACCCCATCTCCAGAGGGAGCCAACAACCCCACGTCAAAACTCGCAGAATGCGCAGCGAGATATGTCAGTGAGATCACCTCCGACACCAGCGTCATCGCCGTGTCCAACGGCAGCACAATCTCGACGGTGGTCGACGCATTCCAACAACTCCATCGGCCCGACAGCTGGATCGTGCAGATGATCGGTACCCTCGGTCGCGAGAACCCGCTCACCGACAGCCCGGACATCTGCCGCCGAATGGCGCAAGCCTTTGGCGGCAGATACATGGTCCTGCCTGCCCCGCTCGTTGTCGGGACCAAGAGGCTCGCTTCCGCTCTCTACCGAGAAGACACCATTTCCACCACACTCGCCATGGGTAGCCGGGCCGACGTCGCACTCTTGGGGATCGGCGCCACCGGCCCGAATGGGTCCGGCCCGATATTCGACGGGTGGATGACCCCGGCCATAACCGCCAGCCTTAGAGACAAGCACGCGGTGGGACATCTATGCGGGCACCACTACGACCCCGACGGGAATCACATCGTCAACGACCTCTGCCAACGCGTCATGTCCGTCCCCATCGAACGCCTGCGCGACATACCGCGCGTCGTTGCGGTCGCCTACGGCACTGAGAAATCCGCAGCCATCAGAGGTGCCCTCAACGGAAAATACGTTGATGTTCTCATCACGGATGCAACCACAGCACAGGAAATCCTTGCTGATTAACCCTGGTTGGCAACGATTGTGACGTCTACGGGGTCACGACCTTAAGGGTGTCGGCTTTCCGTGCCGCGCGGGCGTGCTGTCTCGCTTTGGGGTGTATCCCAACCAGACGTAAAGTCAGGGTGTCAACTGCCCGCGGATGGTAGTACGGATTGCTACGGGGCGCGTAGAGAACGCGATCGACCTCATCCCGGCTAAACCCAATTCCCGTTCTGGCTGGTCAGACTGAGGTTCAGGAGCCGTTTGAGGTTGATTCAGGCCGCCCGGTTCAGCTACCACGCGTTGTTCTTGACCACACCCCGGTATGGGACCCCCCGGGCGTCGCGGATCATCCACGCGATCGAGCGTTTGATGAGTTCAGTTGCCCCATTTCTGAGAACCGCCCATCTACCGCTGCCGTCATCCGGCAGATTCGCGATGAGGCCGGCTATTCAGCCTTGATCCACCGTCTGAATGGATCAAGGCTGAATCCGCCCCACTACGCCTGGCGCAGCGCGCGCGAAGTGGCGCACAGGGCGGACGGTGCACCACGGGCTCGGCGCGGATGGTGCGGAGGCTTAGAAGAGGCCCTTGAAGCCGAGCGCGACGAGGTTGTCGTACGAGGTCTGCAGGCATTCGAGCGGGGTGCGGCCGTACTGGTCGTCCTGCTCGACGAGCAGGTACTTCGCCCCGATCTCCTGACTCACCGGGATGATCGACGCGAAGTCAAGATTGCCTTCGCCCACCTCGGCGAACTGCACGACACCGGTGAACTCGTTCATGAATCCCCTGAAGTCGCCCGTCCCCAGCAGATCGAAAGCCCCGGACGGAATCCGACCGATGCGGTAGTCCTTGAGGTGCACCATGGCAACGCGCTCGCGGTACTTGCACAGGGTGGTGACCGGGTCGAGCCCACCACGCTGCACCCAGTGCACGTCCACCTCGAGGCCCATCAGCGGTGCGCGGTCGGCGATGATGTCGAGCAGGTACTTTCCGTCGTACTTCGCGAACTCGATGTGGTGATTGTGGTAATAGAGGCCGATGCCCTGCTCGGCGAGCCTGGCGGCCATCTCATTGCTGCGGTCACAGAAGTCGAGCACCTTGTCGAGGCCTGCCATCGCGTCGAACGGCAGCATACCCATGCGGATCATCGAGGAGTCGAGCGTCTTGGCGTCGGCGACGATCTTGTCGAAGTCCGCCGTGAGCGACTCGCCCGGCATGCCTGCCGCAGTCGTGAGCGATGCCGAGAGCGAGGCGATGTCCATCCCCAGCTCGGTGCGTGCGCGACCGAGTTCTGCGACGTTTTCGGCCGTCATCGGAATCTGCGAGATCTCCACGGCGTGATAGCCGATCTCACTCACCTGCCGCAGTGTTTCGAACGGACCCACCTCTGCAAAATTGTCCTTGAGCATCATCGCCTGAACGCCGATTGTGGCCATCTGGTTCCTCCTGTGGATACCGAGTAGGTGTGTAGGCTTGTTGGCAAGCGGTTGCCACGCCTTGTTTCGATGATACGCCATGCTGGCATCCCGCGCAGCGATCCCGCCACCGCACAACGGCCCAGCGGATGCCGCGCCGCTGGGCGATCCTCGGCGAACGCTACGCTGGACTCAATTCTTTCTCCCCCGCCTCGGCGAACGATCGTTTCGTGCCGCCAACCCTCCGAAGGAGCGTTCCGTGCCAGAAAAAACAGTGTCAGAAAAAATAGCGTCAGAACAAGCAACAGCGAATATCGGTGTGGTCGGTCTTGCGGTGATGGGTTCGAATCTGGCCCGCAACCTGGCCAGCCGGGAGGGGAACACGGTTGCTGTGTACAACCGCACGTACGCGCGCACGCAGGAGTTGCTTGCCGAGTATCCGGATGCCGGTTTCGTCGCATCCGAGAGCATCGATGATTTCGTGGCGTCGCTGGCGAGGCCGCGCACGGCGATCATCATGGTGCAGGCCGGTCGCGGTACCGACGCCGTGATCGATCAGCTGGCCGAGCGGTTCGAGGCCGGTGACATCATCGTGGACGGCGGCAACGCGCTGTTCACCGACACGATCCGTCGCGAGAAGGCGATCAGCGCCGGCGGCATCCACTTCGTCGGTGCCGGCATCTCCGGCGGTGAGGAGGGTGCGCTGAAGGGTCCGTCGATCATGCCGGGCGGCTCGGTCGAGTCATACAAGACCCTCGGGCCGATCCTCGCCTCGATCGCCGCGGTCGCCGAGGGCGAGCCGTGTGTGACGCACGTCGGCACGGACGGCGCCGGCCATTTCGTCAAGATGATCCACAACGGCATCGAGTATGCCGACATGCAGTTGATCGCGGAAGGCTACGACCTGCTGCGCAATGTCGCCGGGCTGACACCCGCCCAGATCGCGGATGTCTTCACCCGGTGGAATGCCGGCCCGCTGGAGTCGTATCTGATCGAGATCACCGCCGAGGTGCTGCGTCAGGTCGACGCCGCCACCGGCAAACCGTTCGTCGACATCGTGCTCGACCAGGCCGGATCGAAGGGCACCGGGGTGTGGACCGTGCAGAACGCCCTCGCGCTCGGCGTTCCGGTCGGCGGCATCGCCGAGGCCGTGTTCGCCCGGGCCGTCTCCAGCCACCCGGAGCAGCGCGAGGCGGTGCAAGCCACGATCACGCATCGCCCGACGCCGGTCGCGGTCGGCGACGGCTTCGCCGACGACGTGCGCGCGGCGCTCTACGCGTCCAAGGTCGTCGCATACGCGCAAGGGTTCGACGCGATCATCGCCGGAGCCAAGGAATACGGCTGGGACATCAACAAGGGCAATATCGCGAAGATCTGGCGCGGCGGCTGCATCATCCGGGCGCAGTTCCTCAACCGCATCGTGGATGCCTACGCTGCGAACCCGAACATCGCCTCGCTGCTCGAGGACCCCTACTTCGCCCAGGCCGTCGCAGACGGTCAGGACGCCTGGCGCCGGATCGTCTCCACCGCGGCGCTATCCGGCATCCCGGTTCCCGGCTTCGCCTCCGCACTGAGCTACTACGACTCACTCGCCGCCAAACGCCTGCCTGCGGCTCTTGTACAGGGCCAACGCGACTTCTTCGGCGCACACACCTACAAACGCGTCGACAAACCCGGCGTGTTCCACACCCTCTGGGCCGGCAACCGCACCGAGATCGCCACGGAGCCGTCGACGCACTAGTGCGCTACTCTTCGACGGGGATCGGGCTCTGACGTCTCCTACTGTGAGAGAGTCATACGGTAAGCGAGTAGGAGAGTCAGCCATGTATATTCCGACACTTCGGGCGAAAAACCAGGTAACCCTGCCTTAGGACGCTGTCGCACGCGCAGGTTTCCATATCGGCGAAGCGCTGGAGTTCGATGTCCAGAAAGGCTCGATTGTGATCAAGGCGTATTCGCCACGTCGTGACGATGACAACTGGCTTACAGAAGAAGTCATCGCTGAGATCGAGGCGGCGGCCGCTGAGGAGCCTGGCGAAGGCTTCGACAGCACCGACGAGATGATCGCATCCCTACGCCGTGGCTGACCGGTTTCGCCCGGATTATGCCTCCGCGTTCAAACGCCAGTACAGCAAACTCAGTGAGTCGAATAAGAAGCTTGCAGACGATGAGATGCGTGCCGTGGTGGAACTGGTTAACCTGGATGACCCGAACTCCGAGGCCGCAAAGAAGACCGCCCGCGAGTTGCGCATCAAGGTGATTCAGCGGTTCAAGAGACAGCGGCCTCGGCGTATGGAAGCCACATTCTCCTCTGACGGCCGGATCGTCTGGGCACTGGACAAACCGCTCATTCGCTTTATCTACATCGGCAATCACTCCGTTCTCGACAAGAACTGACTCTCTCCACATCCTCTGGGCCGGCAACTGCACCGAGATCGCCACGGAGTCGTCGACGCACTAGCCGCCTCCCCAAAGCAAGCACGGTCGCTGAGCGCAGCCGAAGCACGGGTAGGGCGGGCACTTCAGCTCCACTCAGGGACCGACAGCGCTATCCTCAGCCACGTCATCGGCCGGCTTGCGGATGAAGAAGGCGGCGACAATCACGAGCAGCGACAGGATCGCACCGACGAAGAACGCTGTCTTCATGCCGCCCGCCGCGGCCTCCCGAGCCGTCGACGTGCCGGCCAGTGTGGCGGCCTGTACCGACATCACTGTGACGAAAAGCGCGGTTCCGGCCGCGCCGGCCACCTGTTGCACGGTGCCGACGATCGCGCTGCCGTGTGAGTAGAGCGATGGTTTCACCGCGCCGAGGCCGGCGGTGAAAAGCGGCGTGAAGAGCAGTGCCAGGCCGATGCTCAACGTGATATGCGCCCCTAGCACGAAGTACGGCGAGGTCGTGGCGCTGACCGTGGTGAGGGCCCACATGCCGGCGCTGACGATCATGGCACCGGGAACGGTCAAGCGCATCGGTCCGAACCGGTCATAGAGTCGGCCGACGAACGGCGCGAGCAGCCCCATGATCAGCCCGCCGGGCAACAACAGCAGTCCGGTCTGAAGCGGCGCGACACCCAGCACCTGCTGCAGGTAAATAGGCACCAGGATGATCACACCGAACAGCGTGGCCGTCGCCAGCGCCATCATGGTGAGCGCGACCGAGAAGATCGGCGCGTGGAACGTGCGCAGGTCCAACAACGCGCGATCGCGGCGCTGCAGCATCAGCTGGCGCGCGACGAACGCGATCAGCGAGACCGCGCCCACGACCAGCGCGATCGCCATCAAGAGGTTCGAATTCGCGGCTGCAGCCGCCGCATCCGCTTCATTGCCGGCTCCGATCAGGCTCAGGCCATAGATCAGCCCGCCGAATCCGAACGCGGACAGGATGACCGACAGCACGTCGAGCGGCACGCGCTTCGGTTCGGAGACGTTCTTCATCTGCCAGATGCCGAAGAGCAGCATCGCCACGGCGATCGGCAGGACAAACCAGAACATCCATCGCCAGGACAGGGTGCTGAGAATCATGCCGGAGAGCGTCGGTCCGATCGCCGGGGCCACCGAGATGACGATCGACACGTTGCCCATCGTCTTACCGCGATGCGCGGCAGGCACCAGGGTCATCAGCGTGGTCATCAACAGCGGCAGCATGATGGCCGTGCCACACGCCTGAACGACGCGCGCCGCGAGCAGAACCTCGAAGTTCGGCGCGAGCGCTGCAATGAGCGTGCCCAGCGAGAACGAGGTCATCGCCGCGATGTAGATCGGTCGGGTCTTGAACCGTTGCAGCAGGAATCCGGTGATCGGGATGACGACGGCGGTGGTCAGCATGAACGCCGTCGTCAACCATTGACCGGTGCGTGCGTCCACGTGCAGGTCGAGCATGATGTCACGCAGGGCGACGTTCATGATCGTCTCGTTGAGGATGACCACGAACGTGGCTATCAACAGTAGCCAGATCACACGCGAGTTGCGCGTCGTGGTGTCGAGATCAATCGGCGGCGTGGTTGTCGATGCGGTCACTGAAGTAGCGTATCCGGCACCGCAGACATCCGTCGAACGTGCGGCGCAGCATCGCGGGTTGCCCACGCCGCAATAGGCTACGAGGGTGCCGACGTCTGGATCGGCTGCGGGCGAGACGAGGGCAGATGCGCGAACCGAAGTGGCGGGCGGAAGGGCAGGATCCCGACTACCGGTTCTCACTGGCGAACGAGCGCACCTTTCTCGCCTGGATCCGCACGGCCCTCGCACTGCTTGCCGGCGGGGTTCTGCTCGAGCAGTTCTCCACGAAGATCGGGCCGCACGTCGTCATCGTGATACTCGCCGTCGTGCTCGGGGTGCTCTCCGCGGTGCTGTCGGCCATCGCGTATCTCCGCTGGCGGGCGAACGAGATCGCCATGCGCCACAGCAGACGCCTGCCGCTCACGATCGCGGTGCCGCTGATCGCCGCGGTGGTGCTGCTGGTGGCGGCGGTGATCGCGGTGCTGCTCGTCGTGCAGTGGAAGTGACGAACTGGAAGTGACGAACCGGAAATGACGGATGCCGCGCCCGCGCCGTCGCGGGACCCCGGACTGCAGGGTGAACGCACCACCCTGTCCTGGTCACGCACGGCGCTGTCGCTCGCAGTCAACGCACTTCTGGCCTTGCACAGCGGCTGGACGAGCGGGCAGCCGATCCTGACCGTCGTCGGTGCCATCCTTCTGCTCAGCGCGGGTACGGCCGTCGTCTATGGCAACGTGCGTGGGCGGGCGCTATCCGGGCATACCGCGCACACCCCGACGGCCGCCCCGGCGGGAGCGGTCGTGCTGGCGACCGTGGCGGCGTTGCTCGCCTGCGCCGCCGGTGTGGCATCCGTTCTGGTCGCGCACTGACGGGGTTTCGAGACGCGGGGTTTCGAGACGGAGCACTCTTCGGCACGCTCATCGACCGGAACGACTAGGCGGCGCCATCGAACATCGACGTGACGGAGCCGTCGGTGAAGACCTGTTCGATCGCGCGTGCGAGCAGCGGAGCAATCGAGAGGACCGTGAGCGTGGGGAAGCGCTTGCCTTCCGGCACCGGCAACGTGTCCGTGACGACCACCGAGTCGATCACGTCCGACTGCAGGATGTCGATGGCCGGGCCGCTGAAGACGGCATGCGTGGCCGCAACGACGCACGCCGTCGCACCGGCATCCTTGAGCGCGCGAGCCGCGTGCACGATGGTGCGGCCGGTGTCGATCAGGTCGTCGACGAGCAGGCAGACACGCCCCTCGACGTTTCCGACGATCTCGTGCACAGACACCTGATTCGGCACCAGCGGGTCGCGGCGCTTATGGATGATCGCCAACGGCGCGCCCAGCTTGTCGCTCCAGTTGTCGGCAACGCGCACCCGACCCATGTCGGGCGAGACCACCGTCAGGTTCGCCGAGTCGAGCTTCGCACGGAAGTGTTCGAGCAGCACCGGCATCGCGAAAAGATGGTCGACGGGGCCGTCGAAGAACCCCTGGATCTGTGCGGCGTGCAGGTCGACGGACATGATGCGGTCGGCACCCGCCACCTTGAACAGGTCCGCGACCAGGCGGGCCGAGATTGGCTCGCGGCCACGGCCCTTCTTGTCTTGCCGCGCATACGGGTAGAACGGGGCTACGACCGTGATGCGTTTTGCAGACGCGCGCTTGAGCGCATCCACCATGATCAGGTGCTCCATCAGCCACTCGTTGATTGGGGAGGTGTGCGACTGAATGACGAACGCGTCGCTGCCGCGCACGCTTTCATCGAAGCGCGCGTAGATCTCACCGTTCGCGAAAGTGCGGGAATCCGTCGGCACGAGCTCGCTGCCGAGCTCATCGGCGATCGCCTGTGCGAGCTCGGGGTAGGCGCGCCCCGAAATGAGGACGAGGCGCTTCTGGCCCATGGCTTTGATTCCGGACACTGAGATTCCCCGTTTCTCTCCGGATGCTCGCGCTGCCGGAGCCTACGCCTCGTTTTCTGCCGTCGCTGCCGCGTCCGCCGCAGCCGTACCGGGCCGGTGGGCCGCGACCCATCCGGTCATGTTGCGCTGCGAAGCAACAGTGATCGCGAGTGCGCCGGCCGGCACATCCTTGCGGACGATCGTGCCTGCCCCCGTCTTCGCTCCGTCACCAATCCTAACGGGGGCGACGAACACGTTGTGCGACCCGGTGTGCACATGCGAGCCGATCTCGGTGCGATGTTTCGTGAGATCGTCGTAGTTCGCGGTGATCGCGCCCGCCCCGAGATTGGTGCGCTCGCCGATGACGGTGTCGCCGACGTAGCTGAGGTGCGGCACCTTGGCGCCGACGCCGATCGTCGAGTTCTTCGTCTCGACGAATGTGCCGATCTTGCCGTCTGCGCCGAGAACGGTGCCCGGCCGAAGGTAGGAGAACGGACCGACGGATGCGCCGGCGCCGATCACCGCAAGCGTTCCGTCGGTACGCTTCACCGTCGCGTTCTCGCCGACCTCGCAGTCCACCAGCGTGGTGTCGGGGCCGATGGTCGCGCCGCGCTCGATCACGGTTGCACCGAGCAGTTGCGTTCCCGGTTTCACCGTGACGTCTGGAGCGAGCGTCGCCTTGAGGTCGATCCAGGTGGTCGCCGGATCCTGCACGGTCACGCCGGCCAGTTGCCAACCGCGCACGATCAACGCGTTGAGCTTCGCGGCGGCATCGCTGAGCTGTGCGCGGTCATTGATGCCCTCGACCTTCCACGAGTCGGCGACCGGCATCGCGGCGACCGACGCACCAGCATCGCGCAACAGGCGGATGACATCGGTCAGGTATTTCTCGCCCTGTGTATTGTCGGTGCGCAGCGATGCCAACTGGTCGCGCAGCGCTGAAAGGCCGAAGATGTAGATGCCCGCGTTGATCTCGCCGATCTCGCGCTGCACATCCGTCGCATCCTCGTGCTCAACGACTCCGTCCAGTGCGCCGGTGGCGGAGCGCAGAACCCGTCCGTAGCCGGTGGGATCAGCGGGAAATGCCGACAGGATGGTGGCGGATGCCGCGCTCGCACGGTGTGCCGCGATGAGTTCGGTCAGCGTCGCGGCATCCAGCAGCGGAACGTCGCCGTTGACGACGAGCACGTCGCCGTCGAAATCAGCGGGAAGCGCTGCGAGCGCCTGCTCGACCGCCCGGCCTGTTCCCGGCGTCGCGTCTTGGTCGACGATGATGCTCTCGGGCAGGTCGGAGGCCACGACCTCCGCGAGGCGGTCACGCTCGAACCGCACGACGGTCACGACGTGCGCCGCATCCAGCTGGCGGGCACTGGCGAGCACATGACTGACGATCGGAATCCCGGCGAGCGGATGCAGCAGTTTCGGTGTCGTCGACTTCATCCGGGTGCCCTGGCCTGCCGCCAGGATGATGATGGCGAGCGAGCTGTCTGTCATGGGGTACCTTCTCCGAATCGATTGCGGTGGCTCCGCCTCCAGGACTCGAACCTAGACCTAACAGCTCCAAAGGCTGTCGTGCTGCCATTACACCAAGGCGGATCGCGCCGACTGTCAATCCACGCGTCATCAAGTTTGCCAGATCTGCGGCGCCGCGTCGCACACACGATGATGCCGTGGCGCACGCACGATAATGCCGCGCAGCACGCACGATAATGGGGGGATGGCAAGCGGAAGCGACGAAGTGGACCGGATCGTCGACGCCTGGCTGCGTGAGCGGCCCGATCTGGATTTCTCCCCCTTGCAGGTGCTCTCACGCGTCGGCCGCCTTGCCAAACACCTCGATCGAGCCCGCCGCGGCGCTTTCGACCGCTCCGAGCTGGAATCGTGGGAGTTCGATGTGCTGTCGGCGCTTCGGCGCGCGGGTGCCCCCTACCAGCTGAGCCCCAAAGCGCTTCTTCCGCAAACCCTGGTCTCCAGCGGCACCATGACGAACCGCATCGACCGCCTTGTCGAGCGTGGGCTCGTCGAACGACAAACCGACCCGCATGACGGCCGCGGCATCCTCGTGCAGATGACCCAGGAAGGGCTCACTCGCGTGGATGCAGCGATAACCCGTCTGCTCGATGCGGAAACGGAGCTGCTCTCAACACTCTCCCCGACCGATCAGCACCGACTCGCCTCGCTGCTGCGCACGCTCAGCCTCGACTTCGACTGACGCGGCTTCGACTGACGCACCCCTCGACTCGCGCACACTCGCCTGACGCCGCGCGGATGCTCGCGCCCGCGATGGCTTCCCCTACGGCGATCTGATCGGCCAGCTCGAGTGCGACCTGCGCCTGCCTCAGGTGATCCTTGTCGCTGTTGGCGTGGCTGGCGTCAACGACGACACGGTCGGGCTGACCGGCGAGACGCAGCGCGGCGACCGCAGCAGCAACATCTGCAGAGCCGTGGTTGGGCGCGGCCCGCCCGCCGCGCAGGATGATGTGTGTCGCCTCATTGCCCGTCGTCGACACGACTGCTGCCGCGCCGTCGTCGTCGACCCCGAAGAAGACCTGACTCTGCCCGGCCACCGTGCACCCATCGAGCGCGGCTTCTCGAAGTACACGCGCATGACGATCAGCAGTTCGTCGCGATGCGCATCGGCGAGCGCCGCAAGTCGGTGGGTATACTCGAGCGCTGCGATGGGGTCGTGCACAGAGCACGGGCCGACGATCACGAGCAACCGGTCGTCGTCACCGCGCAGGATGGCATCAATCTCACCGCGGCTACGCTCGACCAGTGCAGCGCGGCGGTCGGTGAGCGGCAGTTCCGCCGCCAGCTCGCGTGGCAACGGCAGCGTTTCGATGCGCGTGACCCGCAGATTCTGGGTAGACGACTGCTGCGTAGATGACTTCTGTGTGGACAACTTCTGGGTGGATGACAAGAGTTCCGACTTTCCGGCGGAGCTTTTCAAAGTCGGCGCTTCGCACACATTCGTTGGATGGTCCTATGGAGGTCAAGTCTGGCTGAGGTCGGTTTTGAGGTCGTTGAATACTTGGCGGGCGAGGAAGCGTTTCAGGGCGCGTTTGATGTCGTTTTTGGAGAGGCCTTCGGCGAGTCTGCGCTGGAGGTAGGTGAGGGTTTCCGGGTGGTTTTTCATGCGGCCGACGATGATCATGTGGAGGGCTTTGTTGGCTTGTCGGTCGCCGCCGCGGTGCAGGCGCGTGCGGTGGGTTTTACCGGAGGACACCGGGACGGGGGCTGCGCCGCAGAGCCTGGCGAACGCGGCATCGCTGGTGAACCGGTCAATGTTCGCAGCGGCTGAGATCAGGAATTGTGCGGCAGTGTGGATGCCGATCTGGGGGCGGCTGATCAGGGTCGGCGCGGTCGCGGTAACGAGCACGCTCAACTCTTTCTCGGCCGCGTTGATCTCGGCGGTGAGCGCGAGGACACGGTCCCCGAGTCGTTTCAGGACGAGCTTGGCGGCCTGTTCGGGCTCGGCCAGGCGGGTCGGGTCGGGGCGGAATCGGGTGGCTTCTTTCGCGAGGGCTTTCAGGCTGCGCCCGGCGAGTGCCTCACGCAGTGTCACGGGGGCGGTGACACGGAGGTCCTTGATCTGGTTGAGCGCCTGGGTGCGGTTACGCACGGCTAAATCCCTGACCATCGACAGCATCCGGATCGACTCGATGATCCCGGTGGTGTCTTTCGGGATCGCCGTCGCCATCCCGGCAAGGACCTTCTGGCCGGCCGCGATCGCGTCGATGCGGTCGTCCTTGCCGCGCCTGGCCCGGGTGGCTTTGTCAGTGGTGTTGACCTCGAGGACCTGAACGCCGGCCGCGTTCAGGTGCCGGGTTAATCCGGCGCCGTAGGAGCCGGTCAGCTCGACGCCGATCCGGTCGATGACCCCGTACGAGCCGGTCCAGTCCAGGAGCGCCTGATAGCCGGCCGGTGTGGTCAGGAACTGGGCATCGCCCAGCACACTACCGGTCAGGTCCAGAACGGCCGCGTGGTGGGTGCTTTTGTGGGTATCGACGCCGGCGACGACGATCCGCGCCTGCGGGGGTGCTGTCTGTGTCGTTACCATGATGGTGTCTCCTATCGGATGAAACGATTGGATGACTGCACCGGGCCGGGCGGACAAGACATTGACGAGTCTGTGGACAGGGTCCTATTAGGTCACATCCCACGCCCGGTCCGGCCTTCCGAACAAGGGTGAATCGGTGCTTCCGAACGAGCCGACAAATCCAACACAGGACATCAGAATCGAGTCTGTCGAGTAGCAGGTCAGACCCACTCGGAACCACCACCCCTATTCTCAATGTCGAGTAGCGAGGTACGAGCGTATCGAGACCCGTAGCGAGGTCTCTGGCCTCGATACGCTCGCTGGCGCTCACTACTCGACCACCGGCGTTCGCTGGCGCTCACTACTCGACCACCGGCGCGGGTTCGTCAGTCCTCGAGGGCCTCGGAGAGTTCAAGCCAGCGGGTCTCCAGGTCGGCGACCGCGCGCTCGAGGTCCCGCAGGGCATCCGTGAGCGCGCCGAGGCCCTCGTAGTCGCTCTGATTGTGCTCGGCCAACCGTTCGTGCGCTGTCGTGATCTGCGTTGCGAGCTTCGACAGTTTGCGGTCGATCGACGCCAGTTCCTTCTCAGCGCTGCGCCGTTGGGCACCGACCAGCGACGCGCCGCCCAGCGACGTGCTGCGCGAACCGGCGGATGCCGCTGCCGCAGTCGTCGACGAGGCCGCACCGGCCGCCGCCTCAGCAGCCACTCCCGCGGCAACGGCCACCCCTCGCAGCTTCAGGTACTGATCGACACCGCCGGGCAGGTGGCGGAAAGCGCCGTCCATGACCGCGTACTGATTGTCGGTGACCCGTTCGATCAGGTAGCGGTCGTGCGAGACGACCAGCAGCGTGCCGGGCCATGAGTCGAGCAGGTCTTCGATGGCCGCGAGCATGTCGGTGTCCATGTCGTTGGTCGGTTCGTCGAGGATCAGCACGTTCGGCTCGTCGAGCAGGATCAGCAAGAGCTGCAGTCGACGCTTCTGCCCTCCGGACAGGTCCTTCACCGGTGTCGACAGCTGCGCGGTCGAGAAGCCGAGCCGCTCCAGAAGCTGGCCGGGCGTGAGTTCCTTTCCACCGGCAACGTACGACCGCTTCTGCATGCCGACGACGGTGCTCAGCCGCTCGTCGAGAATGTCTTCGAGCTCGCCCAGCTCCTGGCTCAACGCGGCGACCTTCACGGTCTTGCCGCGCTTGACCCGTCCGCTCGTCGGCTGCACGGTGCCGGCGACCAAGCCGAGCAGTGTGGACTTGCCCGCGCCGTTCACCCCGAGGATGCCGGTGCGCTCCCCCGGCGCGATCCGCCATTCGACGTCGCGCAGCACCGTCTTCGGCTGCTGGCCGTCGACGGCGAACTCCACTCCGGCGCCGATCAGGTCGACGACGTCCTTGCCGAGCCGCGAGACCGCCAGTTGCGACAGCGCCACGGAGTCGCGCGGCGGTGGCTCGTTCTCGATGAGTTCGTATGCGGCATCCATGCGGAACTTGGGCTTCGTGCTGCGCGCCGGAGCACCGCGACGCAACCAGGCGAGTTCCTTGCGCATCAGATTCTGTCGCTTCGATTCGGATGCCGCAGCCATCCGGTCACGCTCGACGCGCTGCAGAACATACGCGGCGTAGCCGCCTTCGAACGGCTCGATGATCCGGTCGTGCACCTCCCATGTCGCCGTGGACACCTCATCGAGGAACCACCGATCGTGGGTGACGACCACCAATCCGCCCGAGTTCGCCGACCAGCGCGCCTTCAGATGCCCGGCCAACCAGGCCACGCCCTCCATGTCGAGGTGGTTCGTCGGCTCGTCGAGAAAGAGCACGTCGTGATCGCCGACGAGCAAAGCCGCCAGCGCGACCCGTCGTCGCTGTCCGCCCGACAGATCGCCCAGGCGCGCGTCCCACGGGATTCCTCCGACCAGCCCGGCGAGCACATCGCGAACCCGGGCATCGCCCGCCCAGACGTACTCCAGACGGTCTCCGACAATCGCAGGGCCGACAGAGAGGTCCGGATCCAATTCGTCGGCCTGGTCCAGCATGCCGAGTGTGACGCCACCACGTCGCGTGACCCGCCCCGAATCCGGTTGGATCCGACCGGCGAGCAGCGACAGCAGTGTCGATTTGCCGTCGCCGTTGCGACCGACGACGCCGACCCGATCACCCTCGTTCAACCCGACGGTGACGCTGTCGAAGATGACGCGTGTCGGATATTCGAGGCGGAGCGATTCCGCTCCGAGAAGGTGGGCCACAACGCTCAAGCCTACGACCGCCGCCGAGGAGGAGGATCACGGGCCGGAATCCGGCTGCGAATCGGACGTTCGGTGGACACGCCAGTCGATCCCGGATCGCCATCCTGGACCCTCGGTGTGGAAGTCTAGATATGAGGTCGTTCGAATCTCCGCACCCCGACAGTGCGTTCGCGACCTTTGGGGGAAGGGAAGGCGCGATGCCTGATGCCGATCGACCTGCCGATGCGCACGTCGTCGCACGAGAACGCGAGCTCGACGCCATCCTTCGGATTGCCGAGAACGCTCGCACGGAGGGCGGAACCGTGTTCGTCGCCGGCGCTCCCGGATTGGGGAAGACCACCCTGATCGGACTGGTGTGCAGCCGTCTGCACGGTTGGACCATAGTGCGCACGCACGCGGACTCGTTCGAGTCCGACCTGAGCTACTCGACGGTTGATGCGCTGATGTCCGGTTTGAGCGGAGTTCCGGGTATGCGGCCGAAGCCGAGGGATCCCGGCGCAAATGCGATTGCCGTCGGCCGCCGGTTGCTCGACACGCTCGACGGCCCCGCAACCCCGCTCTGCATCGTCATCGACGATGTGCAGTGGGTCGACACCGCCTCCGCCCGGGCGCTGCGCTTCGTCATCCGCCGATTGCATCGCCAACCGGTGCTCCTGATCGCGGCCGGACGCCCCGGCGTCGGCGATCTCGCGGATGCCTTGACCGCCCTGGCCACGTCCGCTCCGACTCGAAGCCTACGCTGCGAGCTTGCTCCGTTCACGATCGAGCAGGCGCAGTCGCTGGCCCTGGCCCGCCTCGGCCGCAACGTCTCACGGCGCACCGCTGAGCGCCTGGTGACGATGACAGACGGGTCCCCGCTGCTGCTGACGATGGTGCTGCGGCACGCGGGTTCCAGTATCAGACAGGCACTTCATCCGGCAGATGTCGAGGTGACGCTCCCGGTCGCCTACCCGCTGGCATCGAGTGCTGCAGCCGCGTTGGCCGGGGCGGATGCTTCGGCCAGGTCCGCTGCGGAAATCATCGCCGTGCTACGCGATCCCACGCCGATCGCGGTCTTCGCCACGATCGCGGAAACCCTCGGCGAGACGACCGACGTCGACACCGCGCGCGCCCTCGGCCTGATCGACACCGCACAGCGCGGCGGCCTCACGATGGTCGAGCCGGCACACGCCATGATGGCGGATGCGATCGGCGCGCAGCTCACGCTTCGACGGCGCCGGGCGATTCATCGCACCGCGGCCGCCGTGCTGACCGGACATCGCGCTCTACGCCATCGTATCGAGGCATCCGAACGTGCAGACCCGGACCTGATCGACGAGCTGATGGCTGCCAGCCACGATGCCGCGGAGCTCGGGCACGCCGACCAAGCCATGAGCTACGCGCGTTCCGCCGTGCAACTCACCGTCGCCGGGCCCGATCGGGAACGCTGCTTGCTCTCGGTCGGGATCCTCGCAATGCGCACGCGACAGCAGGAGCGCATTTTCGACCTGATGCCGGAGCTCCAACGGCTCCCACAGAGTGCCGTCCGCGACGTGGTCCTTGCCGAACTGCTCACCCTCACCGGGAATATCGCGGAAGGCCTTGAACGTGCCCGCGCCGCGGTCGACAGCCCCGGCGCCGACCCTGACGCGCGCGCGGTGAGAGCGCACGCCGCAGGCGACATCCCGATGATCTTGCTCGCCGCGCGCGACTTCCAGCCGGTCGTCGACCAGGTGCGCGCGGCCCGCCGACTGCTGGATGCGGCCCCCCGCAGCGGCACGGAAGTCAGCAATCCGTCGCTGCGCTGGATGGTCAACCCGGAACAGAATCTGTTGCGACTGCTCGGCTGGCAACTCAGCGCCGCACGGTACAGCGGAGATCCGCAGCTGTTGCGTGAAACCATGGCAGAGCTTGACTCTCTTTTGCGCTCCGCAGCCGATTCCCCTGCCGTCATCGACGCGCTGGTGAGCCAGGCCGCTGCCTTGGTGGCGGCCGGCGATTTCGACACTGCGCGGAACGGATTGGCACGAGCGAACCAGCTGATCCGGCGCTTCCCGAACAGCTGGACCGCCGGCCTGGCCCGCGCGATCTACGGCCACGTGCTCTTCCTGCTCGGTGAATGGGATGAGTCTGTCATGGTCGCCGACACCGCGGTCGCGTTCGCGCTCGACGAGACCGACCTGGCAAGTTGGCCTGTTGCGGTACGGGTTGCGAGCTTGGTCCGTGCCGCACGCGGTGAACGGGATGCTGTGACCGAGTACCTACGGTCCGCCGCCGAGGCCCCGCACCGTGGGCCGGCAAGCCCGTACGACCCCGACCTCGAGACCATCGTGAATGCGGAGCTCGCGCGTGCGCTCGGCTCCGCAACCGACCAGCTTGCGGCGGCGGAAGCGCGCACGCCGGCATCCGGGTGGACGCGCGGGCCGCTGACCTATCGGATCGACGCGCTCGCACGACTCGGACGAGCAGCAGAGGCGCGCGAGCTCCTTGCCGAGTGCACCGAACCGGGTTCGCTTTGGTTGCCGTCCTACGGATCGCTCGCCTGGCTGCAGGGCCGGGTCGCCGAAGCGGAGGGCGACCCGGCACAGGCCGCCCTCTGGTACGGGCGCGCGTGCGCTGAGCCGGCCGCCGCGCAGCATCCGTTCCCGCTTGCGATAGCCCAATTCGATCACGCCAGACTTCTGGCGGCGAGCGGTCGCGGTGCAGAAGCCGTCGCCGCACTGACCGCCGCTGCGGCGACCTTCCGCCGGCTGGGCGCCGCCCCCTATCTCGCACGCTGCGACGCCGAGTTGCAACGGCTCCGTGTCAAGAACTCCGCCCATCCCGGCGCGGAGGCCGAGAGCGAGCGGCAGGGTGTCGACCCGTTCGCCGAACTGACCACCCGTGAACGGCAGGTCGCGCACGCCATTGCGACGGGTTTGACCAATCGGGAGGTGGCCGACCTGTTGTATGTGTCCGTGACGACGGTCAACTTTCACGTGCGCAACATCCTCGGCAAGCTCGGCATCCCCTCACGCCGCGAGTTGCGACGGATCAGCGCGGCCGCCGGAGCCGGCCTGTCCTCGGCGACGGCGCACTACCGATCCCGTCCAACCGGAGCCGTCAAGAACTAACGGTTCTACTCCACATGGCTGGCGCAGCGCCTGCCGGGCGACTAGCGTCAAGGTAGTCCCCGGACGCCTGGGCGTACGTGCCGTGAGAGCCCGATAAACGGCACTCAACCCCAACCTTGACTCGTGCGCCCTTGGCCTCCGGGGCCTCTTCGTTCACGTCTCTTCGTTCACGTCACAGCGCTGCCGCCCGCTAGGCGACCAGTGCGGCTGTTGGCTCGATCCGAATGACCACAGACTTCGATGCCGGGGTGTTGCTGATCTCTGCCGTGCTGTCCAACGGCACCAGCGGGTTCGCCTCCGGGAAGTATGCGGCCGCACAGCCGCGAGCCGATGGGTAGGCGATCACCCGGAAGTTGCGGCAGACACGCTCCACGTCGTCGTGGAACTCGCTGTAGACATCGACCATCTGCCCGTCGACCAGGCCGAGTTCCGCGAGATCCTTGGGGTTGATGAAGATGACCTCGCGTCCCTTCTTCACGCCGCGATAGCGATCGTTGAGACTGTAGATCGTCGTGTTGAACTGATCGTGCGCGCGCATCGTCTGCAACAGCAGCCGCCCTGGAGGGCATTCGATCGCTTCGAGCTCGTTGACCGTCAGCATGGCCTTGCCGGTCGCGGTCGGGAAGGTGCGCGAGTCACGCGGCCCGTGCGGGAGGACGAAGCCGCCATCCTGGCGGATCTTCTCGTTGTAGTCCGAGCAGCCGGATGCGACGTGGCCGATGTGCTCCCTGATCCTGTCGTAGTTGCGCTCGAACCCGGCCCAGTCAACGGGAACTTTGTCGCCGAGGACCGCGCGGGCGAGCCGCGAGACGATCGCGACCTCGCTCAGCAGATGCGGCGACACCGGCTCGACCTTGCCCCACGACGGATGCACCGCACACACGGTGTCTTCCACGGAGACGAACTGCTCCCCCGATGCCTGCCGGTCGATCTCCGTGCGACCCATCGTCGGCAGAATAAGAGCCTCCGTGCCGATCACAGCATGCGACCGGTTGAGCTTGGTCGAGACCTGCACGGTCAGCTCGGTGCCCTGCATCGCGGCCTCCGCCGCCTTCGTGTCTGAGATGGCCGCGACGAGGTTGCCGCCGAGCGCGATCCACACCTTGATCTTTCCCTCGGCCATCGCGCGGATGCCGTCGACGCTGTCAACACCGTTCTCGCGCGGCACGGCGAAGCCGAACTCCTTTTCCATCGCGTCAAGGAATGCCGGCGGCATCTTCTCCCAGATGCCCATCGTGCGGTCTCCCTGCACATTGCTGTGACCGCGGATCGGCGATGCCCCTGCGCCCGGTTTGCCAATGTTGCCGCGCAACAACAACAGGTTCATGATCTCTTTGATCGTCGGCACGGCCTTCTTGTGCTGTGTCAGCCCCATCGCCCAGGTGATGATGACCTTGTCCGCCTTCATGTAGCGGCCCGCCAGGTCGTCGATCTCACGCCGGGTGAGCCCGGTCGCGTCGAGCACGGCCTGCTCGTCGAGGTGCAACAGGTGCTCCTTCAACTCGTCGAAGCCCTGGCAATACCGGTCGATGAAGTCCTGGTCCAGCACGGTGCCGGGGTGCGCGGCCTCCGCGTCCAGCACCCGTTTGCTCACCGCCTGCATCAGTGCCATGTCCCCGCCCAGGCGGATCTGCAGGAATTGATCGGCCAGGCCCGTGCCTTTGCCGATCCATCCGCTGACCCGCTGCGGGTTCTTGTAGCGCATCAGCCCGGCCTCCGGCAACGGGTTCACGGCGACGATGCTGGCGCCGGCGCGCTTCGCCTCCTCCAGTGCCGTCAACATCCGGGGATGGTTCGTGCCGGGGTTCTGGCCCATGATGATGATCAGATCGGCTTTCGCGAAGTCGTCGTAGCTGACCGTGCACTTGCCGACACCGATCACCTCGCCGAGCGCGGCACCGGTCGATTCGTGACACATGTTCGAGCAGTCCGGCAGGTTGTTCGTGCCGAACGCCCGCACGAAAGTCTGGTACTCGAATGCCGCTTCGTTCGACGTGCGCCCGCTCGTGTAGAAGGCTGCCTCGTCCGGCGAGGCGAGTCCGTTGAGTTTGTCCGCGATGACGCGGAACGCGTCCTCCCAGCTGATCGGTTCGTAGCGGTCGCTGTCCGCGCGCTTGTAGACCGGCTCCATCAGCCGCCCCTGCATGCCGAGCCAGTAGTCCGACCTCGTCAGCAGGTCTTCGATGGGATGCTCCGCCCAGAAGCTCGTCGGCACCGTCACGGGTGTCGCCTCCCAGGTGACCGCTTTCGCGCCGTTCTCACAGAACTCGGCGATCTTGCGGTGCGATGGATCCGGCCACGCGCAACTCATGCAATCGAAGCCGTCCTTGTGGTTCATCGAGGTGAGCAGCTTTGCGCTGCGTGCGACGCCCATGTCTTTCACCGCGGGACCGACCGAATGCATGATCCCGGGGATGCCCGCGGCCCACGTCTTCGGTTTGGTCACCTCGAGCTGCTCGGCTTCGATGACGTCCAGCTTGCGCTCGTCGATGGTCATGCGGCACTTCCTTCTGTGATGCGCGCGTCGTCTTCGATGCGCGTGCCTTCTGTGATGGTCGCGTCCAGGCGCGACCGGTGCTGTTCTTCGGGTACGACCCGTTCGGCCCCCGCGTAGATCACCATTGAGTCGCCGCGGAGGAAGCCGACCAGGGTCATCCCTGATTCTGTTGCCAACTCCGCCGCCAGCGACGATGGCGCTGAAACGGCAGCCAGCATCGGGATGCCCGCCATGACCGCCTTCTGCACCAGTTCGAAACTTGCCCGGCCGGACACCATCAGCACGGTGGAGCGCAACGGAAGCAGGCCGGCCTTCGCCGCCCAGCCGACCACCTTGTCGACGGCGTTGTGCCGCCCGACATCCTCACGAAGCACGAGCATCTCGCCGGTCCGCCCGTCGAACAGCCCGGCCGCGTGCAGCCCGCCCGTCTTGTCGAAGACATCCTGCGCCGCGCGCAATGTGTCCGGGAATGTGGTGAGCAGTTTCGCGCCGACCACCAGAGGGTCCTCACGCACCTGATAGGTCGACTTCGTGCGCACAGCATCGATGCTCGCCTTACCGCACAGCCCGCACGAACTCGTCGTGTAGAAGGCGCGCGCCAGCGTCGGATCCGGCGGGGCCACGCCGGGCGCCAGTGTGACGTCCAGCACGTTGTAGGTGTTCTCGGCCGAACCATATTCGCCCGCACAGAATCGGGCGGATGCGAACTGGTCGCCACGTTGTATGACGCCTTCTGAGACGAGGAATCCGGCCGCCAAGTCGAGGTCGTTGCCCGGCGTTCGCATGGTGATCGCCAGAGATCGTCCACCGACCCTGATTTCCAGCGGCTCTTCCGCCGCCAAGATGTCTTCTCGCTTTACCGATGGTGCGCCCACTGTCATTCGGGTGACCCGGCGTCGCGCCGTAACCCTGCCCATACTTCAGGAGTATCAGCAATGACCTCCAAAGACAAGGAACCGGTATCGTCTGCCACGTAGACTCGCAGGGGAACCACCCGAATACGCACCCAGAGTTCTGTGCCCGAACCCCGAGGGAGACACCAGTGAGCGCCGCTACGTCGACCGAGAGTTCGCCACAGCCGAGCCCTGTCGCACCGGGAGGCGTGCCGCCGCTGGTCGAGCCGGGCCCAGCGCTGACGGCAGCCCGGATGGCGCGTTTCAGCAGGCAACTGCTTCTTCCGGGCTTCGGAGAGGTCGCGCAACGCAGACTGCAGGCCGCCCGCGTGCTCGTCGTCGGCGCCGGCGGACTCGGCAGCGCCGCCGTGCCGTACCTGGCCGGCGCAGGAGTCGGCACCATCGGCATCGCCGATCCGGATGTCGTGGAACTGTCCAATCTGCACCGTCAGACCGCACACGCGATGTCCGACATCGGCCGGCGCAAGGTCGACTCGCTGGCGGATACGATCGCCGCGATCGATCCGGAGATCGCGGTCACGCGGCATCCGATTCGGTTGAACTCCGCTAACATCCTGGGCATCCTCGCCGACTACGACCTGATCGTGGACGGCAGCGACAACTTCCCGACGCGCTACCTCACGAACGACGCGGCGACGCTTGCCGGCAAGCCACTCGTGTGGGGCGCAATCCTGCGCTACAGCGGCCAGGCGAGCGTCGCATGGGCCGACCACGGACCCACCTACCGCGATCTGTTCCCGACACCGCCCGCGGCCGATGAAGTTCTCTCCTGCGAGTTCGGCGGAGTGTTGCCCGGCGTCTGCGCGGCGATCGGCGCGATCCTCGCCACCGAGGTCGTCAAGGTGATCACCGGCACCGGCGAGCCGCTGATCGGGCGAGTCACCACCTTCGACGCGCTGACCGGCCGCTACCGCGAGATTGCGTATCAGGCGATTCCGGATGCCGCGCCCGTCACGACACTGATCGACTACGAGCAATTCTGCGGTGTGAGCCCAACGCCGAACCCCGCACCGGCAGCGACTGCGCCGGCCGACACCGCGCCGGGCGGTACCGCGCCGGGCGTCAAGCTTCCGACAGCGATCGGCCCGCAGCAGCTTGCGGAACTGCTGCACGCGGGCACGCCGCTCCAGTTGATCGACGTGCGCGAGCCGATCGAAGCGCAGATCTCCCGCATCCCGAGTGACGAGTTGATTCCACTGGGTGACCTCCTCGCGCGCTCCGGAGCGGTGCGTTCGGACGTCCCGGTCGTCTTCTACTGCCACCTCGGGCCGCGCTCCGTGCAAGCCGTGCGCATGCTGCGCAGCCTCGGCCACGACAACGTCTCCTATCTGGCCGGCGGTGTCAACGCGTATGCAGTGCTCGACCCGAGTGTGGGCTCACGGTACTGAACTGTGGCGTCCGCACGTCGCCGGTCGCACGCACCGGTCACGGTTCACCGGCCAAAGGTCGTGAGTCTGACCCACAGCCAGAGCCGCTCCTGCGAGTCGGCGAGGTCCAGACCGAACTGCTCGGTCAGACGATTGATCCAATACCGGGCGGTGTTGTTGTGGACGTGCAGCTTCTGCGCCACTGCCGCTACGTTCCCGCTCGTCAAGAACGCCGGGGCGGCGTCGCACGCAAGGGGATCGTGATGGTTGCCAGCCGGCTGTCGTGGCAGCGGCAGAATGAACCGCGTCACCTAAACCTTTAGCAATCCCCTAACCAGGTGCGTATCGTTCCGAATCGTTGTTTGCAAACCATACCGGCATGTTCTGGCCATTGCCTGATATCGGGCGATTAGCAGCGTCATATATTGGATCTGAATGCGCCGTGAACCAGTCCTGAAGGCGGTGGCGGAGTTCCTCCCGAGTGCCTGAATATCGCTGGAGACTATGCACGGAGTTGTGTTCTTCGGGATCATTCGCCAAGTCATAAAGTTCTTCTGGGCCTCCGTTTGCCCGCCAAACATACTTGTAATCCACCGTCCGAATCATGCGGGTTCCGCCGTATTCGTCGAAGATGACTATGTCGTCACTGGCCGCTGGGCACAGATTTGTCTCCGTCGTGTGCGTCAAGCGATGCGCGAATGACGTGCCAGCGGCGAGTCGGTCGATCGGAAAGTCAACTCCTGCCAATTCCAGAATTGTTGGGTGGAGGGAGGTGGCGGCGGTTAGAGTCGAGTCGAGTTGCGGGGTGATGGTCCCGGGTCTGTTGATGACGAATGGCACAAGGATTGACTCATCCCACAGATTCAGTGGATTCGTGCCGTTCCCCTTGCCCCATATTCCGTGGTGTCCGCAACTGAAGCCATTGTCGGACATAAAGATCACGTATGTGTCTTCACGAGCGCGCGCATTCTCAAGGGTTTCTAATAGTTGCGCAACACCGTTGTCGACGGCTGTCAACGCAGCACAGTAACCGATCAAATTCTCTTCCGGGTTTCGCATCGCGTCCGCTAGTTCAACATGATTCCAGTCGAACCATGGGTGCGGCGCAGGGCGAGGCACGCTTGGAAAAGTGCACCCTTTATATAGTTCGCGGTAGCTACTCGGGTGATTCTCGGCGGACCATGGAGAGTGCGGTGCCGTGTAGTTGACCTCCAGGAAGAACGGATCGTCTCGCGCTAGCATCTCGTGAAGCATTCCGTCGGCATGTTCGGTGATCGCGTGGGTGATGTACTGATCTTCCACGAATTCAGCGCCACCTGAGATCACTGGAGCTTGAAAATATGGCCCACTGCCATCCCTATGGCTGTACCAATCGCTGAATCCGGGCGCTGGTGTGCGGGGATCTCCTAGGTGCCATTTGCCGGAGTGTCCGCAGTTGTATCCCGCTCGATTCAATACCTCGGGTGTGGTATCAAATCTCTCGAGATAGTGCACACCTGGAGAAGGATTCCCGTCGGAGTCTCCGCGGATCCAGTCGTGCACGCCATGAGCGGAGGGGGTTCTGCCGGTAAGCAGCGATGCCCGTGCAGGGGAACACACGGGTGATGCACAAAAGAACCGCGTGATTTCGTGGCCTGTCGCACCAAGCGAGTCCAGGGTCGGCGTGATGAGCTCTGGCATAGTTCGTCCGCTAGCCCACGCACCTTGATCATCAGTCATTATGACGACAAAATTTGGACGTACTTGGTTGCTCATCTGATGGAATCCTGACTCTAAATATGAATTCACCGGTCTTGGCTAGACCGGGCTCTGACTCGGTCTCCAACCAGGCTTCGGTCCCCACATGGCGTTGTGAATGGGATCGAGCGCAGCCACGATTGCGCCCTTGATGACAGCATCACCCTCAACTCCGGACATCTGAATCTCAGTGTGCCATGGCGACATTTGCGCAAGTTTTGCCTCGACAATATCTGAAAGCCGTTGCCCCCCAGCACGGGCTACCGACCCCGTCAGAACTACAAGGCCAGGATCGAACACTGCGCTCACCGAGGCAATGCCGATAGCAATTCGTCGCCCGATCTCGCAAATCAAGGGGTGTTGTTCGTCAGGACTTTTAGCGGCCTGCCTGACGGCATCGGAGATCGTAATTCCAGCGAAGCCTGCTTGGTCTACCAGAGTTTGTAAAGCCTCCGTGTTGATCAGGTCTCCGAAACCACCTGTCACGTGATTCTGGCCGACGTCAATTCGTGGCACGTCAGCCTCGGGCACGGGGAGGTACGCAATTTCACCCGCGCCACCGGAGGCACCTCGCCAAAGGTCGCGGCCGATTATGATCGACATGCCAACGCCTGGCCCCACAGAAAGTAGCACAAGAGAGTCTCGCTCAAACCCTCTTCCGTAGGTGAGTTCTGCTAGCCCGGCAAGCTTGAGCTGATTCTCGATGTGAACTGACTGACCAAGTTTCTCCTCAAGGGGGCGTTTCACACTGCCACGCCACTCTGGGTGTTCTGAAACATAGCTCACATCGCCGGTCGATGGATTGACGGAACCTGGAGTACCCAAGACGATCCCGTCTAACTGGGCCCCAGTAAGGCCGGCATCGCGCATAACGATATCCAGTGCCGTTTGGACTTCCGATACTGGCCGTGACGCGTCCTGTATCGGGCATCGATATTCCGCGACTACTCGACCGGTGACGTCGGCGATTGCCGCTGCTATCTCTAATGCATTGAGGCGAGCGACGGCGACATGGGCGCTGCCGGCCTTTATTTGATATTTTTGCGCGTTCGGCCCGCGACGGGCTTCTTTACTTTCGCCGCCCGGCTCGACGAGCCCGCGGTTGCAGAGACGGTCGATCAGCACCGCGGTTGTCGGCTGTGCCATGCCGGTGAGCGAGCGCAGTTGCTTGCGGGTCAATGGTCCATGACGCAGTAGCAGGTCCATGGCGAGACGATCGTTTATCCGGCCGACGCTTTCGGGGCCAGCAGTTTTTTGCATCGCAATCATTTCAGTCCTCCGAAAAGTATTTCAATTATGTACCTATCCTGTTAGTATCATCAACTGCGCGATGATGTGGCGATTCGAAGTAGGACGCCAACTAGCAGATTAGGCAAAGTCGCCCGCGTAGGAGGAGAAGGCGCTCATATGACACTTCAAGTGCTGAAAAGGCCTCAGCGCGGCACCGTGCGAGTTGGATCCGCCGCGAACCCGTTGGATCTGTCCCGGCGCCGGGTCTTTCTATGGTTTGTGCTTCCGGCTGCATTCGTCTACGGAGCGTTTCTGGTTGCCCCGAGCCTGTACACCGTTTGGATTGGCTTCAACAAATGGTCGGGCGCCGGCCCCATGACGTTCATCGGGCTCTCGAACTATGTGCACATCTTTCGCGAGCCGGTCTTTATCGGGTCATTCGTGAACACGCTTCTGATCCTGTTTGTGGTGGGCGGTGCAACTTTTGCCATCAGTTTTGTGCTGATGCTGGTGCTTCGCGAGATTGCTGGACGTCGGATTATCAGGGCGGTGATCTTCTTCCCGAATATCGTTCCCGGTGTCGTGTTGTCGATCGTCTGGGGCTTTCTCTTCCAGCAGCAGGGAATGGTCAATGCGGTGCTGAAGAGCATTGGTGTCCAGCAGCCGCCGGCTTGGCTTTCACAAAATTCACTCTTCATCGTCATCATGATGGGCCTTGTATGGATCAACACGGGGTTCTACGCCACCATCCTCATGGCTGCGGTCGACCGGATCCCACCCTATTTCTTTGAGGACTGCGCTCTAGCAGGTGCTTCCGCGTGGCAGCGCATGCGCTACGTCATATTGCCTCTGACGTGGGACGTGATCGGAATAGCGGCAATCCTGTGGACCATCAGTTCGATCAAGATCTTCGAGTTCATCTACGCATTCGCTGGCGGTGCGGGTTATCTACCGCCTGCCAACGTGTGGAACACGGCCGTCTATTCATATGCCGCAGCATTCGCCTCAGTCGGAGTGCCCAGATACGGCACCGCGGCGGCCAGCGCCATCGTCATGGTTCTTTTAGTCGGCATCGTCGTCGTTCTTATCCAACGAGTCTTCCGCCGCGAAACGATCGAGTTTTGAGGAGTTGCGCATGAACATGGAAAGCCTTGCAACAAAAAGCCCTGTGCGTGTCGGCTCGAGCAGGCCACACGGTGAGTCCCCAAAGCGAATCGCGAGGAAGACTCTTTGGCGCGCTGTAATTGTTCTGATCTGGGCAGGCGCGGCTTTTAATATCCTGCTCCTCGTGTGGATTGGGCTCTCCGGTCTTAAGACAACGAATGAGATCTTCAATCAACCGCTCGCTCTCCCGCGTATCTGGCGCTGGGACAATTTCGTCGTGGCATGGGGCGTGAGCAACTTTGGTCGCGCCATGCTCAATACGATCGTGCTGGTTGGCGCTACGGCGCTCACCACGGTGCTGCTTGCTGCACCGGCAGCTTATGCGCTCAGCAGGTTCCGAATCCGGGGCAGTTCGACGCTCCTCTTGGTCTTCGCTCTGGGCGTCGGAATCCCGGCACAGGTCATCGTTCTTCCCCTGTACGTTGTGATGAATCAGATTGGCCTTGTGGACAGCCTTGCCGGGGTCTGGCTGCTGTATGTGGCGACGTCGCTTCCGTTCGCGGTCTTTTTCCTCGCGGGTTTCTTTACGTCGCTGCCTCGGGAAATCGAGGAGGCAGCATCGCTGGATGGGGCTTCGCCTGGTCGCACGTTCTGGCGGATAATGCTCCCGCTCGCCCGATCGGGAGTGGTGACTTTACTGATCTTGAACATGATTCAGCACTGGGGTGAAACCATCATCGCGATCGTGTTCCTTCAGTCCACCGAGCACGAGACACTCTCGCTTGCGCTGCTCAAATTCCTGCAGCGTTTGCAGTACACAGGCGCCGATTGGGGCCAGCTATTCGCGGGCGTTGGCATCGTGATTTTGCCGGTATTGATCCTGTATGTCTGGCTTGGCCGTCGAATTATTGAGGGTCTCACGCTTGGCGCCGGCAAGTAGTCGTTCGTCGTTGAAACACACCTGCATCGAGAAGGAGAAAAGGAAATGAAACATCGTATATGGGGCGCGACTGTTGCTGCCGGAGCGATTCTGCTCTTGAGTTCGTGCTCGCTGGTTGGGTCGAGCAGTGGAGGGGCGGAGAAGTCCAACTCTTTCACTTATTGGTCAATGTGGAGCAAAGGAGAACCCCAACAGGTCGCCCTCCAGAAGGCGATTGACGAGTTCACGAAGAGTACCGGTATAAAGGTCGACGTACAGTGGGATGGTCGAAGCAACGTCACCAAAGTGGCGCCAACCTTGAACAGCGCGAAGAGCCCGGTAGACCTCATTGATGCGGCGCAGCGCAACATCGATTCGACTCTCGTGCAAACCGACCAGTACACGCCGCTCGGCGATGTCCTGAACTCGAAAATCCCAGGCGAAGCGAACAAGACCGTGGGCGAGGTGATCCCGAAGAACGACATCGACCTCGTGAGCAAAGGCGGCCAGCCATGGATGATTCCCTATGAAGTGATCACGTCGGGATTCTGGTTCAACGGGGCGGCCCACCCGGAACTCGTGAGCAATCCTCCAAGAACGTGGGATCAACTCATCGACGTCCTACAGAAATACAAGGACGCTACCGGGCGAGGGCCACTGGCACTTGATGGCGACATCGCGAACTACAACCTCTACTACTACGCGGAGTTAGCGGTACGCAACACCGGGCCCGGCCAGCTCAATAAAGCAGCGGGAGACAAGAGCGGCAACGCTTTCAAGGCACCCTCTTTCAAGAAGGCCGCCGAAGAAGTCCAGCAACTTGTCAAAGGAGGATACTTCGCCACGGGTTACTCAAGCAGCAAATGGCCGGCTCTTCAGCAGCAGTGGGCACAAGGAAAATCAGAATTGGACTACAACGGGACGTGGATTCCCCACGAGAGTGCCGCATATGCAGCAAAGGGATTCGAGTACCACATGTTCCCGATGCCGGCCGTGAAGGCGGGAGGCGATGTCTCACCCGACGTGTCCTTCATCGGCTTCGGAATTCCCAAGAAAGCAACTCATGCCGATGCGGCCAAGAAGTTCATCGCTTATTTCATGAACAAAGAGCGACTCGGTCGTATCTCCTCGATTGCGACCAATCTGACCCCTCGTACGGACATCCCAGTGCCGACGCAGCTGTCCGACGCCAAGCAGCTCATCGACTCGGCCACCAAGATCCACGGCCAATTCGACGGAATTGAAAGTGATTACGGCGACTGGACGACCAAGGTGCTCATTCCGCTGGTAAACAGCCTCATATTCGGCACCATCGATGCTGACACGTTCTCGGCGGAGCTCCCCAAGCAGAGTGCCCAGTACTGGAGCAACAATGGCTGATCTGCCGGCGATACGCTTCAGCAACCCCGCGGGGGCGACAATGCGCGTTGGCTTCATCGGGGGTGGGCAAAGGGGCCGACTGTTCGCTGGCCTGATGAGTCGGCACTCGGATGTCGAAGTCGTCGGAGTCTATGACCCTTCAGAGGCGTCTGCGAAGGCGTTCGCAGACGCGACATCCTCCGCCTCATTCGGTACCGCAGAGAGTCTCATGACCGAAGGGCTTGAAGCCGTGGTCGTCGCGACACCGGACCACCTTCATCTGGACGCCGCCCTCGCGGCGGTCCAAGCGTGCAGTGCGGTCCTGGTAGAAAAGCCTCTAGCGACCTCGGCGTCCGATGCGCGGCAAATTCGCGACGCCGCGGTAGCGAACGGATGCAGCGTGTCGCTTGCCTACCTCAACAGATGGCACCCTGCGTTCGCTCGCGTCCTGCAAGATGCCAACACCGGCGCATTTGGCCGCGTCCTGTTCCAGAACGCACGTCTGAGTAACAGTGTCCGTGTCCCCACCAAGATGCTGGGCTGGGCGGCCGCCTCGTCGCCGGGATGGTTCCTGATGCCACACAGCCTTGATCTCGTGACCGCAATTGCCCCCCGAGGGCGGACAACGGTTCGTGCCGTAGGACATCGAGGTCTGCTCGCATCGAGGGGGGTCGACACGTGGGATGGGCTGCAGGCCGTCATCGGATTCATGGATGGCTCTTCAGCGCTGGTCGAGTCGCTTTGGGTATTGCCGGAGAACCTGCCCAGCGCCGTCCGGTTCGGGCTTGAGGTCATCGGCGAGTCAGGGATGGCGGTAGTAGACGACTCGGTGCAGGGTATCGAGGAATATGGCGACTCGACCGAGTTTCCACGTGTGCTAGTCGGTGACGTGGCGGGGGTCCCGTCTGGCCCGAACGTGCTGATGCTCGACGCATTCGTGCAATCTCTCCGCGACGGAGTTGCGCGCCTTCCTGACGCAGACGACGGACTCTGGGTGACTCAGATCATCGAGGCAATCCATACCTCGGCTGACGAGCGCGTCGACATCGGCGTGGAACCTGACGATGCTCGCGTTGCCTGTTATTGACCAGTAGCGGGGCAACCCGATCTGCCGAAGCAAGAAGGAAGTGTGTGATTGCAAACGTTGACAAACCTGCGCCAGGGGCGCACTGATGGACCGTGCTCCGGGCTGATCCGGAGGCCATGAATGAGCGACTCTCCCGGCCCGCCGAACATCCTGCTGGTGATGTGCGACCAGCTATCCGCGTTGGCTACGTCTCCATACGGCAATGCAGACGTTATCACCCCGAATGTGGAGGCACTCGCCAAACGTGGCACCACGTTCGAGAACGCGTACTGCAATGCTCCCTTGTGCGCCCCATCACGTGCATCGATGATGACGGGTCGACTTCCGGACAGCATCCCCGTTCATGACAACTTCGAAGAACTCCCGGCGAGCGTTCCAACCTTCGCGCATCACTTACGTCGCGCGGGTTATCGGACCATTCTGAGCGGGAAAATGCACTTCGTCGGTCCGGATCAGCTCCATGGCTTTGAAGAGCGACTCACGACTGATATTTACCCTGCCGACCTCCAAGGCGCACAGGATTGGCAGACCTTAGGCGATCCGCCCCGGCCGCCAAAGGCGAAAACGTCCGGCTACTATATGGCGCACATGATTGCTGAATCCGGACCGGTTCCATGGTCCGCGCAACTCGATTATGACGAGGAGGTCCATTTTCGCGCCCTCGAGCGTATACGTCAGCTCTCACGGCGCGGCGACGCGTGTGATCCATGGTTGATGTGCGTTTCTTACACGCAGCCCCACGACCCCTATGCGCCCGCGCAGGAGTACTGGGATATGTATGACGGCCGAGAACTGGCGCTGCCGGATCCTGCCCCTGCCGGCTATCGGGAAACAGCCTGGGACACCTGGGTCAATGCCTTTCAGGGCGTCGATATCGCATCACCGACCCCGCACGACGTCTCCAGAGCGAGGCGCGCGTACTACGCTATGACAACCTACATCGATCAGAAGCTGGGCGAACTCCAGGCAGAATTAAGACGGTTCGGCGCGCTTGAGAATACCGTCGTCATTTTTTTGAGTGATCATGGCGACATGATGGGTGAGCACGGGATGTTCTTCAAAAGGACGTTCCGAGAGTGGTCGGCTCGCATCCCGCTCATATTTGCTGGCCCGGGAATAGCCCCCAACATTCGAGTCACCCACACCGTGTCACTCGTTGATCTTTTGCCTACACTCCTGGGGTTGGCAGGCTTAGAGAAAGAGCCAAGTGCGGCTTGCGACCCGTGCCCAGGCGCCGACATCCTGTCGGCGCCTGGGCAGCAGAACGAACAGGGAGATCAAGGAACCGCGATCATCGAATACAGCGGTAACGGCACGATCGCTCCGACTCGCACCGTTGTCAGGGGTAGACACAAGTACGTGTACGTGCACGGCGAGGAAGAGCTTCTGTTCGACCTCAGCGTCGATCCGCAGGAATGGAACAACCTAGCGCAGAACCCCGACCGGCAAGAACTGTTAGGAGAACTGCGCGAGGCCTGCATGACGGGCTGGTCTCCGGACGAAACGTTGGAACGCGTTCTCATGAGTCAGAGGGTCCGAATATTCCTTAACGAGTCTTTATCCGCTGGTCTTTACCAGCCATGGGACTATGAGCCTGTCTTCGACGCATCACGGATGCACGTCCGTCGCCCCGCTGGTCCAATCTGGGATCGGAGCTACAGTGATCAATCCAACCCAGTGGAAGGTGCTCGATAGAAAGTGCTTAACCTGGATCCACCGGCCGGGTTGGTTGGCAGGCAGCCTACAATTCGGGGGGACTGGATCTGTTGCGGGTACGGCGCGCTAGAGTCGAAGCGCCATGACTGATCCCGTACCGCTCGCTCTCATCACAGGCGACCCCATCGACGAAGCCGCGATCCGGGCCGCGGTGGAGGCTCCCGATTGCGGCGCGGTCGTGCTGTTCTGCGGGGTCGTGCGCAACCACGACGTCGGCCGGTCGGTGCTCGCGCTGGATTACCAGGCGCATCCGGATGCCCAGCGCTTCCTCGCGGAATGCTGCACAAGCATCACCGAGCAGACCGGGCGCACCGTGGCCGCCGCGCACCGGGTCGGCAGTCTGACGATCGGGGATGTCGCGCTCTACGCGGCGGCATCCGCTCCGCACCGCGCCGAGGCGTTCGATGCGTGTCAGCGACTGGTCGAACTGATCAAGCACACGGTGCCGATCTGGAAGCGCCAGCGCTTCACCGACGGAACCTCGGAGTGGGTCGGGCTGTAGTCCCGCCCCGGTCGGGCCGCCGTTGCGGCCCGACACACACGTCAGCCGCCGATGTAGGACATCTCGATCTTCTTGCGCCGCGCCCGCAAGCCAGGCGTGAGCGAACTGCGCAGCTCGGAATACCGGTCGGTGCGGGCCGCCCAGAGCCCCGCGATCGCATCCGAGAGCTCCCGGTCGCTGCAACCGCCGCGCATGAGTCCGCGCAGATCGTGCCCGCTGGAGGCGAACAGGCAGGTGAACACCTTGCCCTCGGTCGAGATCCTGGCCCGATTGCAGGTGGAGCAGAACGGATGCGAGACACTCGAGATCACGCCGATCTCGCCGCTGCCGTCGCGATAGCGCCAGCGCGCGGCGGTCTCGCCCTGGTAGGTCGGATCGATCGGCTCGAGCGGCATTTCGGCGTCGATGAGACTCACGATCTCGTCGGAGCGCACCACCTCGCGCAGCTGCCAGCCGTTGGTCGTGCCAACGTCCATGTACTCGATGAACCGCAGCACATAGGGTGTGCCCTTGAAGTACCGGGCCATCTCCAGGATGTCCTGGTCGTTCTGGCCTTTCTTGACCACCATGTTGATCTTGATCGGTCCGAGGCCGACGTCGTGCGCGACCTGAAGTCCGTGCAGAATCTTCTCCAGCGGAAAGTTCACGTCGTTCATGCGCCGGAAGGTCGCATCGTCCAGCGAGTCGACGGAGACCGTGATGCGCTGCAGGCCGGCATCTTTGAGCGACTGCGCTTTGACCGCCAGCGCGGATCCGTTCGTCGTCAACGCGATGTCGAGCGGATGCCCGTCCAGCGTGCGCAATTCGCTCAGCATCGCCACCAGCTCTTCGAGGTTCTTGCGCAGCAGCGGTTCGCCGCCGGTCAGTCGTACCTTGTGCACGCCGTGGCCGATGGCGACTCGGACGATGCGGGCGATCTCCTCGAACGTCAGCAGCTCTTCGCGGGGCATGAAGGCATAGTCTCGTCCGAAGATCTCCTTCGGCATGCAGTACACGCAACGGAAGTTGCACCGATCCGTCACCGAGATCCGCAGATCACGCAACGGCCTGCCCAGGCGGTCCGCAAGCGTCCCAGCGGAGCCTGCGGCCGCAGTCAGCGGGTCGAGCGTGCCGATCATGACGGGTGCCTCGTCTTCTCTCGCGTGCGGGTGGGAGCCTTGGATCGGCCGGCGCCACCCGAAGAATTCGTGATCCTGGCTATATCCACCGTAACCCCACGCCAACCTCCGAGCGACGTTCCGGGATAACCGATTCCGAAGCGGTGCCCATGGTCCGAGCATAGCCAGCGCAACATCATTTCTGCTAGTTTTAGAGCACACCGTTCCTCTAAAAGAAAGCGAGTGTCATGAGCATCGCAGCACGTACGGCCGAAACCGTCTGGACCGGGTCTCTCACAGCCGGAAGCGGGGTAGTGACCGGCGCGACCGGCGGTCTTGGCGAGCTGCCGGTGACCTGGGTCGCGCGCACCGAGCAGCCGGATGGCAAGACCTCCCCCGAGGAGCTCGCGGCCGCGGCGCACTCGTCCTGCTACTCGATGGCGCTGTCGCTCACCCTCGGCGAGCACAAGCTGACGCCGACGAAGCTGACCGTATCGTCGACCGTCACCTTGGATGCCGTCGACGGTGTCCCGACCATCGTGTCCGCCGATATCACGGTCGCCGCGGTCGTACCCGGCGTCGATGACGCGACCTTCCAGTCGATCGTCGCGGAGGCATCCGCGCTCTGCCCGATCTCGCGTCTGTTCGCCGGCACGGCGATCAGCGTGACGGCGGAACTCGCAGCCGCGTAATACGCAGCAGTCTTGCCCACGCCGCCAGATGACTCTCCTCGCCCCCTGGATCGGTCATCTGGCGGCCCATTGGGAACCGCGATTTCACACGTCGTTGCGCTCGAGCACACGGATGCTCACGGCTGCCGGTTCGATCCACGCGCTCAACTGAACACCGGGTTGCAGTTGGAGGTCGATGGCGGCAGCCGGCGGCAGCTCGACGATCAGGTCCGGCTCCTCGACCAGGCGAACCCGGATGCCGCCCGCGGCCGGCTCGAGCGCGCCGACCGTGACGATGAATTGATTCGGGCGGGAGCCGGCTTCGCTCAGCGCTCGTACCCGGATGGCCGACGGTGCGAACACGGCGGACACGGCGTGGCCGGCCGGCACGCGCTCGCCTGCGACGAATTGCCCGCGTACGACGTTGCCGTTGAGGCGTCGCACGCCGCCGGCTCCGTCCGACACGCCGGTGAGCAGGTTGACACCGACAAGTGCGGCGATGAACTGGTTCTTCGGGTGTGCGAGCACACGAGACATCGGCCCATCGTCGATGATGTGCCCCTCCTGCAGGATCGCACAGCGGTCGGCCAGCGCGATCGCATCCAGAACATCGTGCGTGACGATGATCGTCGTCGTGCCGGCTTCCCGCAGGCGCTCCGCAAGCAGCCGCCGCACGTGGGCGGCGGTTTGCACGTCGAGTGCGGCCAGCGGCTCGTCCAGGAGCAGCACGTCGGGCCGTGCTGCCAGCGCACGGGCAATCGCGACGCGCTGCTGCTGGCCGCCGGACAAGGCTGCCGGCTTGCGCGCCCCGAACTCTGCGAGGTCGACAGCGCTCAACCACTCCGCGGCATCGCGCAGCGCCTCCTGCCGGGGCATGCCTTGCGCGCGTCGCCCGAAGGCCACATTCTCCAGGGCGTTCAGATGCGGAAACAACAGCGGCTCCTGGCTGAGGAGCCCGATCCGGCGTCTTTCTGGTGGCACGGCGACGATGCGAGCCGATGTCGTTCGCCGGGTGACCGTTCGCCCCGCCACGGTGACTGTGCCCGATGCCGGCACGATCAGCCCGCTCAGGGCGGCCAGCAGCGTCGACTTGCCCGCGCCGTTCGGACCGAGCAGAGCGACGGTCTCGCCGTCGCCGACCATGAGTTCTACATCGAGCGTGAACGCGCCGCGCGTGACGACGAGTTCCGCCTGCAGCGCGGGCGCAGGTTGCAGCCCAGCCGCCACCGCGCCGCTCATCGCGGCACATCCGCCCGCCAGCTGCGCATCACGAGCAGGATGACGATCGCGACGGCGACGAGCAACAGGGAAAGCGCGATTGCGGAGTCCTGGCTCACGCCGGCGCCGTTGAACGCCGTGTAGATGGCGAGCGGCATCGTGCGGGTGACGCCCTCCGCATTGCCGGCGAACAGCGCCGTCGCGCCGAACTCGCCGAGCGCGCGCGCGAAGCAGAGCACCGTTCCGGCGACCAGGCCGGGGGTCGCCAGCGGCAGGGTGACCCGCCAGAACGTGATCCAGCGCCCGGCGCCGAGCGTGGCGGCGACCGCCTCGTAGCGCGTTCCGGCGGTACGCAGCGCACCCTCGACCGAGATCACCAAGAACGGCAGCGCCACGAACGACTGCGCGATCACCACGGCAGCCGTCGTGAACGGGACGCGGATGCCGAACCCCTCCAGCGACGCCCCGATCAGCCCGGTGCGGCCGAGGAGGTACAGCAGTGCGATGCCTCCGACCAGTGGCGGCAGCACCAACGGCAGCGTCGTCAGCGCACGCAGCACACCGGCCAGGCGCGTGCGGCTGCGAGCGATGACCAGTGCCAGCGGAACCCCGATCACAAAACAGATGGTCGTTGCCACGGTCGCCGTGCGCAGCGACAACGACAATGCATCACGCGCCGCCTGCGATGTGATCGCCTGGGGCACCGTTGCCCAATCGAGGCGGAAGAGCAACCCGACGATCGGCAGGATCAGCAGGGCGAGTCCGAGCACCGCCGGGACATAGAGGAACCGTGGAACTCTGCCCGTCACGGCGCTGCGAAGCCGTAGCCGGCGAGCACCTTCTGCCCGGCGGGTGACAGTACGAACTGCACGAACGCGGCGGCGGCAGTCGGGTTCGGGGCGGCCTTCAGTGCGGCAATCGGGTACTTGTTCACGGCCTTGTCCGCGTCTGGAATCTTCACGCCGGCAACCGCTGAGCTGGCAGCCTTGACGTCCGTGACATAGACGAGCCCGGCATCCGCGTTGCCGGATTTCACCTTGGTGATCACCGCGGTGACGTTCTGTTCCTCGCTGACCGGCCTGACCGCAATGCCATCGGCGTCGAGCAGCGTGTGCGAGGCGGTGCCGCACGGCACCTGCGGGGCGCACAAGACGACCTGCAGTTTGGGGTTCGCCAGGTCGGAAAGCCCGGTGATCTTCCTGGGGTTGCCGGGCTGCACCGCGATCTCGAGGGCATTGCGGGCGAACACGGTCGACGATCCGTCGAGAAGGCCGGCCGAGGAGACTTCGTCCATGGTCGCCTGATCGGCGGAGGCGAACACGTCGACGGGTGCGCCCTGGATCAACTGGGTCGCCAGCGTGGACGAGCCGTCATAGTCGATCGGCTTCACCGTCACACCGGGGTTCGCCTTTTCGAATGCGGCAGCCAGTTCGTTGAACGAGGCCGTGAGCGAGGCCGCGGCGTAGATCGTCAGGTCGCCACTGAGCGCATCGGCCGCGTGCGAGGACGTCGCCGCATGGCCCGCCCCGGCCGGGCTCGACCCGCTCTGCCCGGAGGCACAGCCGGCCAGCAGCAGCACACCGGCAACGGCAGCCAGTACTCGAACACCCCGACCGATCATTCCGTGCCGTCCTTCTCTGTCTCGATGACCACCATGGTCGCCTTGATGACGGCTATCGCCCGCGAGCCGACTTCGAGGCCGAGGTCGCGCACCGCTTCGCTCGACATGAGCGAGACGACCCGATGCGGGCCGCACTGCAGTTCGACCTGCGCCATGACCGTGTCCATGACGATGCCGGTGACCAGCCCGACGAGGTGATTGCGTGCGCTGCGGCGCACCCCGCTGGTGTCATCGGCGACCACGGCGATCCGCTGCGCATGCGCCGCCAACGCTACGCCGTCGACGATCTGGCGACCCGAGCCGTCCTTCGTCGCCGCCAGGATGCCCTCGCTCACCCACCGCCGCACCGTGTCGTCGCTCACCCCGAGGAGCTCGGCGGCCTCGCTAATCCGATAATGCGTCACAACGCTCATCTTAGTTCCGTATCTGCGGAATGCATCGACCGATTGTGCGAGCTCTTCGCAGCGGGTGGGGGCGTTCGACCGCGCGGTCGGCTCCTTATCGTTGGTGGGGATGTCGGCGTACCGGTGAGCAAGTCAGTCGCGAAATCGCCTGTAGCGTATAGCGTCGACCAGTAGAAACCGCCTCCCTTCGCCGGGTGTTTTTGCGGGTGGGTGTTACGGGAATGTCCGACCCAGTGACCGTCTCGATTTCGAAAATGTCCGAAGACATTTGAACCTGTCCCAGTCAGCGTCCGCATCTGCGATCGACTCCGGCGATGCTGACAACGACGGTATACTTGCAGTATGACTACCACAATCAAGGTCAGTGACGAGCTGCGAGATCGCTTGAAGGTGCAGGCTGCGCGAGATGGCCTGACTTTGGGTGCCCATCTGGCTCGCCTCGCCGAGGCAGACGACCGCGCACATAGGTTGAGCGACCTCAAGACTGCGATCGCCGACACGTCGGGCACGGGTGCGGCGCTCTACGCAGCGGAAGCCGCCGAGTGGGAGCGTACCGAACTCGCCGACATGACCGCATGAGCGATCTTGACCTTGCGCCGGGCGTTGTCGCCTGGGCGACGCTCGAGCCTGTGCGAGGCCGCGAGCAGGGCGGTCATCGACCCGTCCTCGTGATCGCCTCGACAGGCTACCTCGACGCCGTCACAACGCTCGTGATCGTTCTTCCAATCTCGACAGTAGACCGGGGGTGGCCGAACCATATCGCGATCGACGGGCCGAGTGGCCTCGATCGGCCATCGTGGATCATGAGCGAACAGCCTCGCACCCTCTCACGTGATCGGATTACCGGGATCGCCGGACACGTCTCCCAAGAATGCCTCAACACAGTGCGGCTCTGGCTGAGCGACTTTCTCGACCTCTAAACCCTGAACGAACACTCGCCGGTATCGCGTAGGACGCCGCTGGTGGTCCACCGTGACTCTGAACGCTCCGCTTGCGGGCAACTCGAGCAGAATGCCGGAGCAAGTTGGTTGACGCTTTAACGCGTCCGATGGTCGTCCGGCTTACGGGACGCGGTCCCAGTGGCCGGTTTCTTAGCGCTCTTTGGCAGGAAACCAGCCGCCAACTTGGTCGGAATTCCCTCCTCAACCGGCCTACAAACAGTTGATCATACACAGCTGGCACCGTTGGGCCACACTACGGACCCCTCGATTCCATTGGGTGGACAGCGAATGACAAGCTGGAGAACCCTTGGTTCTGCCTATCGAATCTGTCGTGTTGGTCGTCTGGCTTGCGGGCGGGAGATGTGGCTGGTTTGTCGGTCTGGTTGAATGGCGCGATGACCTCACGCGCATTCGCTCGCTTGCCGAAAGCCAAACCGGGCGATCGCGTCGCGATCCTGTCGCCGGCGTTTGCCGCACCCGCGGTGTCCGGGGCCATCCACGAGCAGGCGATGTGCCGTCTGAGCGAGGCAACGGGCCTGGTGCCGGTGGAATACCCGACGACGCGGCAGCTTGGTGCGAGCGCCGGCGCGCGGGCTGCCGATATCGTGGCGGCATTCGCCGACCCGAGCATCCGGGCCGTGCTCGCGACGATCGGCGGCGACGACCAGGTCACGGTGATCCCGCACATCGACCGCGCCGTCATTACCGCGAACCCGAAACCGTTCCTCGGCTACAGCGACAACACGAACCTGCACAACCTTCTCTGGAGCCTTGGGGTGCCGAGCTACTACGGCGGTTCGACACAGGTGCACCTCGGCCCCGGGCCGCACCTGGATGACATACATCTCGCGTCGTTGCGCGCCGCGCTGCTGGAAGGCGGGACCCTCGAGTTGACCGACCCGGGTGAATCGGAGGACTTCGGCATTCCATGGACCGACCCGCGCGCCCTTACAGAGTTCGGCGTGCGCGAGGCGACCGAGCCGTGGGTCTGGGCCGGGCCGAGCGCGGTCGTCGAGGGTCCGAGTTGGGGCGGCTGCATCGAGGTCATCGACCAGATCGCTGTTGCCGACCGGATGCCCGAAACCTCAGACCTTGTCGGGTCGATTCTCCTACTTGAGACGAGCGAAGAACTTCCGGCCGCGGACCAGGTGAAACGGTGGGTGCGAGCGCTCGGTGAGCGGGGCATCCTCAAAGCCGTCGCCGGGGTACTCGTCGCCCGCCCACCGGTCAGCGAACTGCACTCCGTCATTCCGTCCCCGCACGAGCGTGCGCGGCTGCGCGCCGCCCAGCGTGAAACCGTCATCGAACAGATCACCCAATACAACCCCGACGCCGTCATCTGTCTCGGGGTGCCGTTCGGCCACACCAGACCGCAATGGATCATCCCGCACGGCGGCACAATCCGACTCGACGGTGCCGCGCGCACGGTCGGCGCCGACTACGGCTGAGTCCACCGGGAGCCCACGCTCGGCGCCACGAACCCCACTGCTTGCTACCGGCGGAGGCGACGTTGGAGGACCTGATAGACGTTCTCGCGGGTGCTGATCGTGATGACAAGGATCAGCAGCTGACGGTCGTGCACCTGATAACAGACGCGGTAGTCACCAATTCGGGATGCAGCTCAACGATGGGCGCAACGTGGGCAAGCGCCTGGCCGCAGAAGAATGTTGACGCGATTGTCCAACTGCAAGCGGACGACGGCGATCATTGGGCTTCGATGTTCAGGCCGTTCCACGGGCGCGATGGATTGCGCAGCTAGGTCGAGGAATGCTTCGCGGAAGAGACTCGGCCTGCCGAACGTGGTTTGCCGAACCAATTGTTGACGGTGATACGGCGGCAGTTGAGTATTGGGTGGTCATCTACGTCGAAGATCGGCCGACCACGATCTCCAGATGCACGGTGCTGCACTTTGACGATTCGGGCCTCGTGAGTCAGGCACGAGACTACTCACACGCAAAGGACGGCTACCATACGAGGCCGCACCCGTCACATTCTGACCTGCGATGGAGGCTGCCGCAACCGCGCTACAACCCGGTCGTGCCGAATAGCAGCCCGAGCAGATAGGTCGCTGCTGCGGCACCGAAGCCGATGGCCAGTTGACGCAAGGCACGCTTCAGCGGCGGGGCGCCGGAGAGCAGGCCGACGATCGCTCCCGTCGCGAGCAGCGCGATGCCGACGATCGCTGCCGCGGTCAGCACCGCAATCGTCCCGTGCAGTCCGAACAGGTAGGGCAGAACGGGCAGCAACGCGCCCGATGCGAAGAACAGGAAGCTGGAGACCGCCGCCCGGAGGCCGGTGCCGATGGCCTCGTGATCGTCCGGTGCGTCGATGGCGGCCGAGGATCGCCCGTCGGCCACCGCCCGAAGAACCTCGGTTGCATGCGCTTGCGCATCGTCCGGTGCCATGCCTCGTGCGCGATACATCAGGGCGAGCTCGTTGGCGTCAATGTCGAGGTGCGGCAGGGCGTGTCGCGTGTGCGGGTCGGGCGCGGATGCTTCCAGCAGCTCGCGCTGGGAACGGACCGAGACATACTCTCCCGCCGCCATCGACAGCGCGCCCGCCAGAAGCCCGGCGACACCGGCAAGCAGCACGACCTGATTGGCGGCGCCGGCCGCACTGATTCCGAGCACCAACGACAGGTTGCTGACCAGACCGTCGTTCATACCGAAGACGGCGGCGCGAAACGTGCCGGACAGCCGGTTGCGCCCTCGCGCGGCGAGCCCGCGCACGACCTCCTCGTGGATCTGCTCGTCGGCGGCCATCGTCGGGGTGGCATCGGCATCGTTTCGGTACGGGGAGCGTGATTCGGCCTGCTGCGCGAGGGCGAGCACGAACACCGATCCGAATCGTCTGGCTAGATAGCCGATCAGGCGCGTACGGGTGTCCCCGCGACGCGGCTTTCCCGCATCCGCACCCAGCAGGGTCAGCCAGTGCTGCTCGTGCCGGGTTTCGGCATCCGCCAGGGCAAGCAGGATCTCCCGTTCCTCGCCGTAGCGTCGCGAGGCGAGGTCGCGGTAGACGGCGGCTTCGGCTCGCTCATTGGCCAGGTATTGCCGCCAACGCCGGATATCGGCAGGCGTCCGGGTGGGGTGCGGGTTCGGTGGTGTTGTCTGTTGAGTCATCGCGGCTCCTCGGCAACGTCTGCCCAAGGCTCGAGAAAATGCGCAAGCCTCGATCAGAATCCGTCTGATCGAAAGTCTCGCTCGCCCGGTGTCCGGGTGGCGCACCGGGCCTCCCATCCGAGGAGGCCAGTATGTCGATGCGTCGTTACGCCCATGGTGCGGGCGGTGGGAGCTACTCCCTTTCGATCTGCCTAGTGTACGGTGCACGCCGGGAAACCTGCGCCACCCGGCGCGGTCGGCGATCTGCTTGCGGGTGTTCGCTGGTGTCTGCCGTCACGGGCTCATTCCGCGTCGGCACCCGCAGGTTCGGTGTCGGCGCGGTAGGCGTCGTCAGCGGATCTCCGTCGCAAATGTCGAAAACCCGGCCCGGCGCATCGCTGCTGCAACCGTCGCGGTGTCGTCCGGCTCCGCAATCGCGATCATGGCGCCGCCGCCGCCGCCGCCGGTCAGCTTGGCTCCGTGCGCGCCTGCCCGGCGCGCGATGTCCACCAGGGTCTCCAACTCGGGGCTGGAGACCTGCAGAGCGTTCAGCAATCCGTGGTTGATGTTCATCAGGTCGCCGAGCCGTGCGATGTCTCCTCGGCCGAGGGCATCCGCCCCGGCAAGCGCAATCGCGTCGATCTGGGCGAAGATCGCGTCGAAGAACGACGGCTGTCGCTCGCGAACAGCGCGAAGCTTCTCCACCGTATGGGCGGTGAGCGACCGAACGCCGCTCAGCCCGACGATCACCGGAATCGGATGCGGCGGCGTGATCGTGACGCTCTCGACCGGCCGCTCGAGGTCCGCTCGCCGGAACAGGATCGGCTTGCCGAACGTCGCCACCGTGTTGTCGATGCCAGACGGCGTGCCGTGCACGATCCCCTCGCACTCGAATGCGATCGCGTTCACCGCCGCGTCGCCGATCGGAATTCCGAAGCAATCGGCGACCGCACGGATCAGCGCGACCGCCTGCGCTGCGGATGCGCCCAGACCGCTCGCGCGCGGCAGGTCGGTGAAGACTTCGACCCGCATGCCCTCATCCGCAACACCCAACCGCTCGGTGACCAGGGCGAGCACCCGCGAGGACAGCTCCGAGACGGCAGGAGTCGGCGAACCGGGCTCTTCGTCGGGGAAAGCCAGCTCTACCGTGCCTGGCCTCCGGACCGCTCGCGCCTGAATCGCCAGAGCGACCGGCGCCGCGACGGCGTGCGCACCGTAGACGACGGCATGCTCACCGAACAGAATGATCTTGCCGAAGCCGGAGTGCAGGGGCGCGGCGGGCAGCGCCGTGGGCATCGCGGTCGGGCCGAATGCTGTCGTGTAGCCGGAAACGAATGCAGCCGCGCCGGTGCCAGGCAGCGCCGGTTCGCCCTTGTCCCCCGCACCGAACTCTCCTGCACCGGCCACTCCCGCACCGGCCGCTCCTGCACCGAACTGCCCCGCACCGGCCTCGGCCGCTCTCGCCTCAGTGGCGCCGGCCTCTGTCACGGCACTCGTCTCCGCCGTAGCACTCGCCCGCTCCGCTTGCACTGCTTCGAGGATGCGCCGCGCCTTCCACACCTTGATCTCGCCGCCCGCGACCAGTCGGTCGACGACCGTGTGGAACAGCGCACCGGTCGCACCCGCAGCGACCGCGACGCTACGCGCGTGCAGCCGCATATGGCCGGGCTGGATGCCTTCGGTCGACAACGCCTTCAATGCGGCCAGGTTCTGGGCAAGCCCGACCGCAGCCATCACCTGGGCCAGCTCGGCCGCATACTCGACCCCGAGAATCGAATTCGCGATCCGAACGGTGGGATTGGACTCCACCTGCCCGCCGACGATGCCGACCTTCAACGGGATCGTGAGCTCCCCGACAAGGCTGCCGGCGGCATCCGTCTGCCACGACGTCAGCGGTGCGTAGACGCCACTGTGGGCCGCGTACGCGTGCGCGGATGCCTCGATGGCGCGCCAGTCGTTGCCGGTTGCAATCGCGACGGCGTCGATGCCGTTCATGATGCCTTTGTTGTGCGTGGTGGCTCGGTAGCGGTCCATTGCGGCGAACTCATTCGCCCGAACGACCCCGTCACGCACCTGTTCACCGCTGAACCGGCCGGATTCCAGTCGGTGAGCCGGAATGACCGCACGCGCATGCACGAGCGCACGGTCCGCGAGATTCGAGAGAATCCGCAGGAACACCCTCCCCCCGCTGATCTCCTCGACCAGCGGGGCAACGGCCTCGCACATCGTGTTGACCAGGTTGGCGCCCATGGCGTCGCGACTGTCCACGACCAGGTGCACGACGAGCAATTCGCCGTCGCGGGCGGTCGCGCCGTGCAGCAGCACTTCGATACCGGTGGCGCCGCCGCCGCGCGCCACCATGTTCGGATGCTGCCGATTCGCCAGTCCGAGGATCTCCGCCGTGCGCTCCAGCAGTCGCTCCCGCGCCGCAGCAGGGTCGGTCACCCCGAGCACCTGCACCTGTCCGAGGATCATCGGAGTCTCAGCGATGCTGGTAAAGCCACCTGCGCGCCGAACCAGCCGAGCGGCAGAGCTGACCGCCGCGATGATCGACGGCTCCTCCACCACCATCGGAACGAGATAGTCCTTCTCGTTGATCCGGAAGTTGAGGCCGAGGCCGAGCGGCATCGAGAAAACGCCGATGACGTTCTCGGTCAGCCGGTCGGCCTTCTCGGTGTGTAGCTGATAGCTGCCATCGGTCAGCGCCTCGAAGTCCGCGTCGTTCACCACCCCGCGCTCGTGCAGCACCCGAAGCCGCTCGGCGACGCTCAGTTGATAGAACTTGGGGATGCGGGAGTCCGTCACGATGCGCCCTCCGTGTCGATGCGATCACCGTCGTCGTCTGCGCCCCGGCCGCGCGAGTCCGCGAGCTGCGCGCCCGGCCCGCCGAAGCCGAGCGGGATCGTCTCGACGCCGGCCTCGTGCAGGGCGGACGCGACGCGCCTCGCGCCCGCGCCGGCGCGGGCGAAGACCAGCCCGACGTCGCCGCCACCGGCTCCCGAGGTCTTGAACACGCCGCCGTTGGCGGCCACGAGCGTGCGAAGCCAGTGGTGCCGGTCAGTGACGATGCCGGCGCCGGCATGATGGTCGAGGTCGATGAGCGCATCGAAGTAGTCCTCGGCCAACGCCAAGAAGGTGTCCGCCGACGCCAGCGCCGGTCCGGCCTGGCCGGCCAGCGCAGCGAGTCGGTCGAGATCCGCTGCGTGGCCTCGCGGATCGCGCCGACCGTACTCGGCTACCCGGCCGACCAGCTCGGTGCTGCTGCTGCCCGCGCCGGTGGCGACCACCCGCAGCTCGAGATCGTCCGGCCAGTGCTGCGGCATCAACCGAGGACCGGCTGCAGCTCCCCATTCCCGAGTGAAGGTGATCAGCCCGCCGGAGCAGCTGGCGGCGACATCGCCGCCGCTGCCGGTTCCGCCCTGTGCCCGGCGGTGGGCATCCGTTGCGCGACGGACGAGCTCTTCCTGCGTCAGACTCAACCCGTGGGCCGCCGCAAGCGCGGCCGTCAATGCTGCCGCCACGGCCGCGCTCGAGCCGAGGCCGAGCTTGTGATCTCGATGCCAGAACGCTGCACTGTCGACGGTCACCGTCAATCCCGGCGGCGCCGATGCGACCGACTTCGCGACCACACGCCGCACGGCGTCGAACACGCGCAACCGGGCACGGGTGTCGTCATCGAGCGTAGGCGGCAGCGCGCCATCCGATTGCAGCGAGCACTCGGCGATGCCGATGGCCGGCGCGGTGAACCGCCAACCGGCGTCGTTAGCGGCATCCGCCGCATCGGGCACTACGACGGTCACTCGCGCGCGCCGGTCGACCGCGGTCAGCAGAGCGGGCGCACCGTGCAACACCGCGTATTCACCGAGCAGGAAGAGCTTGCCCGGAGCGGATGCCTCGATCACGCCGGTCACGCGTACGGCAGCGGATGTCATCGCTCGGCCACCAGCGTGGCGCCACCGCCGAGCGCACTCACACGCACCTCCGCTACGCCGGGGACTGCGGCCATCGCGTGGGCGACGGTCATAGCGTCGGCGGGGTCGCAGAGCGCCTTGACCTGCGGCCCTGCATCGATCGTGAAATAGGTCGGCACACCGTCCGCGCGCAACTGACGCACGGTGTGCATCGCGGCCAGCGTCGCGGCGTTCCAATAGATGAGGGCGGGCCGGGTGGTCAGCATGAGTGCGTGCAGCTTGAGGCAACTGTATTCGGCAAGCTCGCCGAGCGCGCCGAAATCGCGGGCGGCAATCGCAGAGCGCATGCCGGAGAGGTCGTCCTCGGCCGTGTCGATCCACGATCCGAAGAACGGCGACGTGGCAGAGCTGGCCCCCATCCCGGCCGTCGACGACACGGTCTTTGCCCCATGATCGGTGATCGCCACGACCACGCACAGCGGCCAGTCCGCGGCATCCAGCAGAGGTTCTGCGAACGCATCCGAGCCGTCCGGAGCGCGTCCGGCGTGCATTTCGACGTAGCCGCCGAAGATCGACCGGGCCGCGGAACCGGAGCCCTGGCGCGCGAGGACCGACAACTCGCGCAAGTCCAGGCGCAGGCCCGCAGCGTGGGCTGCAGCCACGGCGAGCGCCGCGAACCCGGATGCCGACGACGCCAGGCCCGCGCCGGTCGGAAAGTCGTTGAAGGAGCGGACGGACGCACGCGCGGTCAGGCCCGCCCACCCGCGCACGAGGTCCAGAACCCGCCCGACTCTGCTGCCGGGTCCGGCGTCGGCCGGACGGCCGTCCAGCACGCACTCGTCCTTCGCGCGCGCGGCGACCGCTGGGTAGGTGGGATCGAACGCGACCTGCGTGTCGGTGGTGAGGGCATCCAGGGTGATCGAGATCGACCCGACCGCGGGAAGGTTCAGGGCGTGCTCACGCTTGCCCCAGTACTTGATCAGCGCGATATTGCTGTGCGCACGCGCCCGTGCGGTGGTCTCACCGCCGATGGTTTTGACCACAGAGGTGCTCCGATCGCCTACCGTGAATTCTAGCGACCGCCGTCCAGCACGGCGGAATCAGCCAGGGCTTTTTCACAGTCGGCGATGTTCGGTGACTTGGTGTCGAGTAGCGAGGTAAAGACGGTGGTCGAGTAGCGAGGTACGAGCGTATCGAGACCCGTATCGAGACCTCATTGCGGGATCTCGATACGCCTGCTCGCTGCGCTCGCGGGCCACGCGACCAACGGGATCATGCAATTCGATGACTGTGAAAAGACCCTGGGAATCAGCACAGCGGAATCAGCACAGCGGAATCAGCGGCGGTGTCCGAGCCCGACGATCGATTGCTAAAATTGGTCAAGCAATTGGGCTCCCGTTGTGAGGGCATCCCAGCACGAGACCGGGAACGATAACCATTGACATCAGGAATAAGTTGACATCAGGAATAAGTGGACTGTCGCTGTACCTCCCTGCCTATCGGGTGCAGTTAGAAGACTGGTGTCGGTGGAATGACGAACCGTGGAACAAGGTGCGCAGCGTCGTCGGGCGCTCGTTCCGAATGCGCGGCCCGCACCAGAGCGTTTACACGATGGCGGCAAACGCCGTCTGGAGTCTGATCAGGGACTACGACGTGGATCCGAGCCGGGTCGGCTTCCTGGCGCTCGGCACGGAATCGTCCAGTGACAACTCCGCCGGCGCCGTGATCATCAAGGGCATGATCAACGATGCGTTGCGAGCGAACGGCATGGCCGAGCTGGGCCGCGACTGCGAGGTGCCGGAGTTCAAGCAGGCCTGCCTGGGCGGTGTGTACGGCCTCAAGGGCGCCCTGCGCTACCTCGCGACGGACGGCGTGGGTCGTCAGGCAATCGTGGTCGGTGCGGATGTCGCAGAGTACGCGATCGGGTCGAGCGGGGAGCCGACGCAGGGGGCCGGTGCCGTGGCGATGCTCGTCGACGGCGACGCGAAACTGCTCGAGATCGACCTCGCCGGCGCGGGCAGCGACTCCGATTACCGCGTGGTCGACTTCCGCAAACCGTTCGCACGGTTCCGCCAACCGCCGCGCGACGACGGCCAGATGCAGGATCTGCCGGTGTTCAACGGCCGCTACTCGACCAGTTGCTACATCGACGCCACGCACCACGCGATGGCGATGATGCTCGGCAAGCGCGCAGGCCGCGCCGTCGACTACTTCGACGAGGTCGACGCGGTCTTCATGCACCGGCCCTACCATCGGATGCCCGCAACCGGCTGGGTCATGTCGTACCTGTTCGCGCTGGCCGCCGACGGCGAGGCCGGCCAGGGCACGCTGCGCGCGTACTGCGCCGACGCCGGTGTGCACGCGGATGGCCTGATCACCGAGTTGCGGGCACCGTCGCCGTTCTGGCACGACGACGCACACATCGGCGAGGACACCGGCGAGGTGTTCCCGCTGTCACGCAAGCTGCGCCAGCACCTGGTGCGCACCGACGTCTGGAAGCGCCTCGTCGACGACAAGCTGGGCCTCGGCTCCGACCTGATGCGCGACCTCGGCAACCTGTACACGGCAGCGCTCCCCGCCTGGCTGGCCGCCGGCCTGTATCAGGCCCAGGCCGACGACGTCGAGGTCGGCGGGCAGGAGTGGCTCGCGCTCGGTTATGGCAGCGGCGACGCGGCAGAAGCTCTGCCGATGCGGGTCGCAGCCGGTTGGCGGGATGCCGCACGCCGCATCAACATCGACGCCGCACTCGCCGCACCCACGGTCGATCTCACGGAAGACCAGTACCTGTCGCTGCACGAGGGCCGCACGGCCGGCTTCGAGGCGGCGCCCGCCACCGCGGGGTTCGTCGTCGATCATGTCGGCGCCACGAACACGCCCGAGTTCGCCGATCTCGGCATCGAGTACTACCGCTTCGTCGAAGCTCCTGCCGCACGCATTCACGCTAGCCCGGAGATTTGACGGCAGCCGGACGCCGCGACGACTTTAGGCCGGTTTGCCGTGCAAACTCCCGTGCAGCGTGAGGCGTCGCCTCGCCTTCACGTGCTGCAACCGGCAGAATTGGCCACATGTCACAACCGCCGCCAACGCCCCCGGCTTGGGCAGAGATGCCTGCGCGCTGGAGCACTGTCGCGTGAGGATCGTCTTTGCGCTGCTTCGCGCAACCGCCGGCATCGCGATCATCGCCGCGATCATGGCGCAGCTGACGGCCAGCATCGCCTTCTGGCAAGGCAGTGGAATCGCCGACCTGACGACGCAGATCACCAACTACTTCAGCTTCTTCACGATCGATTCGAACGCCCTCGCCGCGATCGTGCTCGTGGTCGGCGCGGTGATCCTGGCGACCGGCAGGGGCGCCGACCCGAAATGGTTCACGCTGGTGCGGGCATCCGCCGTCACCTATATGGTCGTCACCGGCATCGTGTACAACCTGTTGCTGCGCGGTATCGAGCTGCCGCAGGGTGTGACGGTGCAGTGGTCGAACGAGATCTTGCACGTGATCGCGCCTGCCTATCTGTTGTTCGACTGGCTGTTCGCCCCGGGCCGCTCCCCTGTACGCCGCAATGCTTTGCTGAAAATCCTGGTGTTTCCGCTGGTCTGGGTGGCGTACACGATGCTGAGAGCACCCGTGACGGACGACCCGATCCATCACCAGTCGTACTGGTACCCCTACCCGTTCCTGAACCCGCACAACTCGCCGGAGGGGTTTCTCAGCGTCGCCTTCTACATCGTGCTGATCGCTGCGGTGATCGGGCTGGCCGGAGCGGGAGTCGGCTGGCTGTCGCGCCACTGGACGACCCGTTCGCGTCGTTCACGCGCTTAGCGCCGGGCTGCTCGGCGCTGCCTGGCGCCACTGCTCAGCAACACTGCGCTCGGCGACACTGCTCAGCGGCCGTGACCGGCGTGCCCTCCGCTGAGTTGATCGAGCACGTGGTCCAGAATGCCGTCGAGCACGTCGAGCCCGTCGCGCACCCCACCGGTCGATCCGGGCAGGTTGACCACGAAGCTGCTGCCGGCGATTCCGGCATGGCCGCGCGTCAGGATCGCGGTCGGCGTCACGGCCGCACCCCGACGACGCAACTCTTCCATGAAACCGGGGATCTCACGCTGCAGGAGCGGCTGCGTGGCCTCCGGAGTGGTGTCCGTCGGTGAGATGCCGGTGCCGCCCGTGGTGATGATCAGCGCCGGACGGGCCGCGACAGACGTTCCCAGCGCGTCGGCGACAGCACGGCCATCCGGCACGACGATCGGGTCCTCCACGTTCCAACCGCGTTCGCGCAGCCAGGCCACGATGACCGGTCCGGTGCGGTCCTCATAGACCCCGGTCGCCGCACGTGTCGATGCGACGATGACGACCGCCTGCCAGTGCCCAAGGCGTGCGCTCACTGTTGAATCCTCACTGTTGAATCCTCACTGTTGAATCCTCACTGGCGACTCCAATCGCCGCTCTTGCCGCCCTGCTTCCCCAGCACCAGGATGTCCGTGATGACGGCCCGGTGGTCGACGGCCTTGATCATGTCGTAGAGCGTCAGGGCGGCGACACTCGCCGCCGTCAGCGCTTCCATCTCAACACCGGTCACCGCGACGGTTGTCACGGTCGCGACCACGCGCACCCTGTCACCCTGCGGCTCGATGTCGACGGCCAGCTTCGTCAGCGGCAGCGGATGACACAGCGGGATCAGAGAGGACGTCTGCTTCGCCGCCATGATGCCGGCGATGCGCGCGGTGCCGATCGCCTCGCCCTTGGGCAGGCTGCCGTCGGAGATCGCGGTGACGACATCCGCCCGGGTGAGCACGACGGCTTGCGCACGTGCGGTGCGCTTGGTCGGTGACTTGTCGGTCACATCGACCATGTGGGCCGAGCCGTCGGCGCGCAGGTGGGTGAGCCCGGCTCCGGTGCTCGCGGCATCCGTGCTCGCTGCATCCGTGCTCGCGGCAGCGGTGCTTGCAGGGTCAGTCATCGATTCTCCAGGTTTCAACGAGGTCGCCCACGGCGGCATGCCCGACACCGACCGGCAGGTGCACGAGCAGGGTGGACAGTGCATAAGAGTGCAGCAGATGCGAGCTCGGACCGCCGATCAGCTCGATCGCTCCCGCGTCGTTCAGGACGCCGCGGCGCACTTGATGCTTCGCCACCGGCGAATCGACCGCCTCGACAAGCGGCAGTCGCGCAACGGTTCGTGCGGCACGCAGCCCGGCGATCTTCCGCAGCACGGGCCGCAGGAACATCTCGAACGAGACGAGGGTGCTCACCGGGTTGCCGGGAAAGGCGACGATCGGAAGTGAGAAGGTCTCGCGATCGTCGGCCGCCGCGAACCTCGCGATGCCGAGGCCTTGCGGCCCGCCCGGCTGCATCGCAACCGGGCCGAAAGTGACTCCTGCCGGTTCCAGCGCCTCGCGGACAACCTCGAACGCGCCCGCGCTGACCCCGCCGGTGCTGACGACCAGGTCGATCTCGCCGGCGGATGCGGCCAACGCTGCCACGACATCCGCGGGGTTGTCCGGCAGCATGGCCGCTCGTACGACCGCGCCGCACTCGGCAAGCGCCACGGTCAAGACGCTCGTGTTGCCGTCGTAGATCTGCCCGGACTCGAGGGGTTCGCCGGGCTTCTTCAGCTCGTGGCCGGTCGAGAGCAGGAGCACGCGAACACGCCGACGCACGGGCACACCGACGACTCCGCAGGAGGCGAGCACTCCCCATTGAGCGGGGCCGAGGTGCGTGCCGGCCGCGAGCAGTGTCGACCCGGCGCGCAGATCGCTGCCGGCGGCGCGCACATAGGCTCCGCGAGCGGGCGGCGTAACGAAGCCGACCGCGTGCGGGGTGAGGAGAGCAGCGGTGTCACCACTGCTCTGGGTGACACCGCTGCTGTGAACGGCTGCCGGAAAGCGAGGCGGGTCGCACTGCTCGATCGGGACCACGGCATCCGCCCCGGACGGAATCGGCGCCCCGGTCATGATCGGCGCCGCCGTGCCGACTGCCAGCGTCGAGACCCGATCGCCTGCCGCGATGGTCGCGGCGACGCGAACGCGCACCGGCGTCTCGGATGTCGCCCCGGCGAGTTCGGCGACGCGCACGGCGTATCCGTCCATCTGAGAGTTGTCGAACGGCGGAAGATCGATCGCTGCGGCGACGTCGATCGCAAGCACGCGGTCGCGATACCGCTCCGGTCGCGCGACCATGTCGTCGGCGGTCAGCTCGAGCCGCTCGGCCGATCGCGGATCGCGCAGAGCGACGGCTAACGGTTCGAGCAGCGTCTCAACGGCGGCCTGATGCTCGGCAACGGTGGTCATGCGGCCCTCTCGCGGCGTGGATGTCGACTGCTCCATCTTCTCGCATCGGTCAGCACGCTGCGCACCGGCTCCGTTTGCCAGCCCACGCTTGCGGCCCGCGTCCGCCTGGCCGCGCTCGGGTGATCGGCGCAGAACTAAGGTGGAAACATGCTGATGGATGCGGTCGTGCTCGCCGGCGGGCGATCGTCCCGTCTGGCCGGCGCCGCGAAAGCTCACCTCGTGTACCGAGGAACCACCCTGCTCGAGCGGGCCATCGCGGCGGCGTTCGCTGCAGACGCCCGTCGCGTCGCCGTCGTGGGCGCCATGGATGGCGACGGCGAGCCGGCCGCCCCGGCTCGGCATTTTTCATCGATTCGGCCCGACGCCGGTCGCCTCCTCTTCACTCGCGAAGAACCGCCGTTCGGCGGCCCCGCAGCCGGAATCGCCGCCGGGATCGCCGCACTGGACGGGACTGATCCGTCTGGCATCGACCGACCAGAATCCGCCGCGACCGAGGCCGAGGGCGACGCATCCGCGAGATTGCTGCTCGTGCTTGCCTGCGATCTGCCGCACGTCGCCCGGGCCGTTCCCGCGCTGACGACGGCACTGCCTCTGCCGGCCGGCACCGACGGCGTCATGCTGATCGACGACGACCAATGCGCCCAACCGTTGACGGCCATCTATCGCAGGTCTGCACTGGACGCGGCCGCCGCTGCCAGGCGCGCCCGCGGCGAACTCGATGGGCTCTCGGTGCGCGCCCTGATCGGCGCCCTGAACCTCGCCACCGTCGCCGCACCCGCCGGATCGACCGACGACATCGACACGCCGGCGGATGCCATGCGATTCGACATCGCGCTGCACGCGCCGGTCGGTACGAAGCACTGATCAACCGAATGACACCAAGGAGAACGCCCATGCCGGACAAACACGATGACGACGCCCTGTTGGAGGCCTGGTCTCGGCGGTTGATCGACGCGCTCGAGGTGCGGGGCCTGACGGTCGATGTGCAGTCCGTGCTCGGTCTCGCCGGTCGGGCCGCTCACGCCGTCGCCCGGCCCGCTGCACCGTTGACCACGTTCGTCGTCGGCTATGCCGCCGGACTCGCCAGCGCGCAGGCCATGGACGCCGATGCGGCAATTCAGGCGGCCACCGCGACGGCGTTGCGGTTGTGCCGCGAGGCGCAGGCGGAAGCGCAGCCGGCCCGCACGGACGAATAGCCGTCGATGAGCAAGCGGGCAGACGGCGCCGGCGCAGCGCAGGACGGCGCGGTGCAGAGCAGCACGGTACAGAACGACACGGTGCTGTACCGGGCGGACTGGCATGCTGCACGACGGCTCGCCTATCGCCTGCCGTCCGCGCTCGGCGCTGAGACGGTGCCGTTGGCGGAGGCGATCGGCCGCCGTTCGGCCAACGGAATCACGGCGCTGTGCGATGTGCCGCACTACGCGTCGAGCGCCATGGACGGCTGGGCGGTCGCCGGCGATGCGCCCTGGCGGCTGGTCGAATCCGGCCCGTTGCAGTCGGGTGAGGCCACACGCATCGTGACCGGCGGACTGATTCCGGCCGGCGCCCGTGCCGTGTTGCGCAGTGAGAACGGCATCGCGAACGAACGCGTCCTCGAGCGCGGGCCGGAAGCATCCGCCGGGGAACCGGTGGACGGCATGCATATTCGTCCGCCGGGCGAGGAGGCGCGACGAGGCGAACAGGTCTCGCCGGCCGGAATCGTGTTGAACCCGGCGCACATCGCCGTTGCCGCGGTGTGCGGCAATGACACGCTCGAAGTCGTGCAACAGGTGCAAGTTTGCTTGATCCTCACCGGCGACGAGGTGGTGACGGAGGGCATCCCTGCGCCGGGTCGCGTGCGTGACTCGTTCGGTCCGCAGCTTCCGGCACTGCTCGCCATGTTCGGTGCCGTCGTCGGCTCGAAGCAGCGTCTGCCGGACCGGCTCGATGCCCTGGTCGACGCCCTGTCCGGCACGTGCCCGAGCACGGCTGACAGCCGACTCGTGGTGACCACCGGCGGAACGGGTCGCTCCGATGCCGATCACCTGCACCAAGCGCTGAATCGGGTCGGCGCGCGCATCCTGATCGACGGGATCGCGATGCGACCCGGCGGCCCGAGTCTTCTCGCCGTGCTGCCGGACGGCCGCTATCTGCTTGGACTGCCGGGCAACCCGTTGGCTGCGATGATGGGCCTGTTCACTCTGCTGCCGCCGTTGCTGGCCGGTCTCCTCGGTGGGCCGGAGCCGACGCTGGAACACGTCACCGCGGGACGGGCACTGGCCGACGGGCGGGGCCGGACCCGCCTGATCCCGTACCTGCTCGAGCATGGCAGGGCCGTGCCGACCGGCTGGCACGGCTCGGGCATGCTCCGCGGACTCGCGGATGCCGACGGCGTGCTCGTCTGCCCGAGCAGCGGAGCCTCGGCGGCCGACACACTCGAGGCGATCAACCTGCCCTGGGCCGTGGAACGCCGGACAACAGAGCCTGCCATGTAACTGACAGCGTCTGTCCGCATCGTGAACACGAAACTCTCAGCGAATGTGACGGGTTCTTGCATTTTCACTGATTTTGCGAAACTATGAGCATATGGTATAGGCCACTTCTAAAGAAGGCGCATCATGAATTTTGCAGTTTCAGCATATGTTCCATTGGCTCTCGGATTCTTCGGCCTCGGTACCGGCTATCTCATCTACGGCCCCCAAGAACTGTTCGGCTGGCCGAAGCGTGACGAGAAGGTCGATCGAGCCACCGGCGTCTGGGGCATCTGGTTGCCAGGCTTCTTTCAATTCGTCACAGGAATCATCCTGTTCGTCGGACTGACCTGGTTCCAAGTGTTCAAGGGCGCACCGTTGTACATGGCGGCTCTCGCGTTCACCGCATATGGAATTCACTGGTTCGCGCTCGGAACCAACCGCATGCGCCAGAACGACGCTCGACCGAACGCCGGCATGTGCGTGGCGTTCTTCATCCTGTCCGTGGTCGGTCTCGTGGTGTTCTTCGTCGCGGGCGACTGGCCGGTCGGACTGCTGTTCGTCGGCCTGGCATTGATCTACGCCAGCGACTTCTTCGCCTCGATCGGCAACAAACTCGGCGAGCGCGCGCTGGGGTTCTGGCACCTCGCCACCGGGTTATGGCTGATGTACCTGATGATCGCCACCGCGTTCAACATCTCACTAGGCTGGCACTTGGCTCTGTAGCGGCACCGAACCGCTCATCCGGTCGATCAACCGCCCGCGAACGGCGGCAGGATGTCGACCGTGCCGGACAACGGATGCGCCTGGTCTCGCCGCACGATTCCTTCGACGAGGAACGACCCGGACTTCAAGACCGCCCGCATCGGCTCTCCGTAGCGTTGCACCAGCAGCATCGCCAACTGGCCGACGGTCGCACCGTCGGCCAGCTCGACGCGTTCCTCCTCGCATCCGGCCGCCTCGGCGGCCGCTGCGAAATATCGCACCGCCACGTTCATTCCACTCACCCCTCCACGATGACCCGTGCGCCGTGCACGGGTCCGGTTGCGCGGATCGCATGCAACCGGGACGCACTCAACGCGATCTGCAGATCGAGCGCGCTGTCCAGGTCGGCCGCAAGGAATGCGACCGTCGGCCCCGAACCCGAAACGAGCCCGGCCAGCGCTCCTGCGCGCTCGCCCTGCTCCAGGATGTCGCCGAGTTCCGGATTCAAGTGGATCGCGGGGGCCTGAAGGTCGTTCGAGAGCGATTCCGCAAGCATCCGCGCGTCACCGGCGCGCAACGCCTGCAACACGTTGGCGTCGACGACGGGACGCTCCCGTGCCGGGAAGATGTCACGCACATGTCGCTGGCGGTGCCGGTCGAGCTCACGATACACGTCCGGTGTGCTCAACTGGTCGCCTGGAAACACGAGCACCCAGTGAAACGTCCCCTGTGCCAGAGCCGGGCTCAGCCGGTCGCCGCGGCCGGTTCCGACGGCGGTTCCGCCGACCAACGCGAACGGCACGTCGGCGCCCAACCGGGCGGCCAGCGCGTGCAATTCCTCGCGGCTGCGCCCGGTTCCCCACAGCGTGTCGCAGGCCAACAGCGTTGCCGCGGCATCCGCGGAGCCGCCGCCCATGCCACCGGCGATCGGGACATGCTTCTCGATCTCCAGGCGCACGCCGGCCCGGAAATCCGCTCGGCGAGCCAACAGACGTGCCGCCTTGATCGCCAGGTTGGAACCGTCCGTCGGGAGCGCGGAGCTGTCGATCGGGCCGGTGAAACTGACGGAGAAATCCGGTGCGGGGAAAGCGCGGACGTCCTCATACAGCGACAGCGCCTGATACGCGGTGGCGATCTCGTGATAGCCGTCGTCCATCACCGCGCCCACCCCGAGGAACACGTTGACCTTTCCCGGGGCCCGCACGTGCACCATCGTTTCGGTGGCCTGGACGGTCATGCCTCCAACCTAACGCAGCGGAGGAGGGCCGGCGCACGCGTTAGGTCGACGGCACGGCCTCGGCGATACGGATGAACCCGTCGACGGTGAGCTCCTCGCCGCGCGCGGTCGGTGCGAGGCCGGCCGCCTCGAGCGCGACGGATGCCGCGGCCGAGGAACCGACAGCCGCCGACAGCGATTGGCGCAGCATTTTCCGACGCTGCTGGAACGCGGCATCGACGAGCTCGAATGTGCGCCGACGCAGCGCCACATCGCCCGGCTCGGCCGCATGGCGTTCGAACGCCACCAGGATCGAGTCGACGTTCGGGACGGGCCAGAACACCTGGCGGCTGACCGTGCCCGCCGTGCGCCACCTGCCGTACCACGCCGCCTTGACGCTCGGTGCTCCGTAGATCTTCGAACCGGGGCTCGCGGCCAGGCGTTGACCCACCTCCGACTGCACCATCACCACTCCGGAGCGGATCGAGCCGAACTGCTCCAACAGGTGCAGCAGCACGGGAACGGACACGTTGTACGGCAGGTTCGCCACGAGTCGGCCCGGCGTGGCGGGCAGTTCTGTCAATTGCAGGGCGTCTGCACGGATCACGGTGAGCCCGGCCGACACGGCCTCGTCGGCCAGTTCGGCGACCGTGAGCGGCAGTTGGGCGGCGAGCCGCTTGTCGATCTCGACGGCGACCACCGCGGCATCCGTTTCGAGCAGGCCGAGCGTCAGAGAGCCGAGGCCGGGGCCGACCTCGAGAACCGTGTCACCGGGCTGGACTCCTGCGACGCGCACGATGCGCCGCACGGTGTTCGCGTCGATCACGAAGTTCTGGCCCAGCTTCTTCGTCGGCGTCACACCGAGCAGGTCGGCGAGGTCGCGTACCTCGGCCGGCCCGAGCAGTTTGACCGTGCTCATGAGGCGGCGTCGCTCACGCAACAGCCCCGATCGGACCGGTCGGCGGGACGGCAGGCGGCTCGGCGTCCCACCGGCCGTACACCAGTTCGGTGTTCGAGGAGATCTGGGCCGCGAGCATCGACGCATCCGTTCCGAGCACACCGGCCATCGCACGCAGCGTGTGCGGCACCAGATACGGTGCGTTCGGGCGACCGCGATACGGGGTCGGCGTCAGGAACGGCGCATCCGTCTCGACAAGAAGCAGCGCGCGCGGGACGACCGCGAGCGCATCCCGCAGCTTCTGCGCGTTCGTGAACGTGACGTTGCCGGCGAACGACATGAACCAGCCGTTGTCCGCACACAGCTGCGCCAGCTCCGCGTCACCGGAGAAGCAGTGGAACACCGTTCGCTCCGGCGCGCCGACACGTCGCAGCGTCGCGATCACGTCGGCGTGCGCGTCTCGGTCGTGGATCTGCAACGCAACATCGTTCTGCTTGGCGATCTCGATATGCGCCTCGAACGAGCGGAACTGCGCGGCCCGGCCGCTCTCATCCGTTCGGTAGAAGTCGAGCCCGGTCTCCCCCACGGCGCGAACGCGCGGACGTGCAGCCAACTCGGCGATCACGGCAAGGCCGTCGTCGAGGGTGCCTCGTGCGTCGTTCTCGGGCGCGTCATTCGGGTGGATGGCCACGGCCGCCAGCATGCGCGGCTCGATCGCGGCCATCTCCGCGGACCAGATGGACGTCGGCACGTCGGTGCCGACCTGCACAACCCCGCGGATGCCGACGCTCGATGCACGGTCCAGCTGCGTTCTGTAGTCCAACGGCTGGTCGCCGTCGGCGATCTCCAAGTGCGTGTGATTGTCGTAGACGGGTACGACCAGCGGCTCCGGCAACGGCGGGTAGCTCAGATCGCGACGCTGCTTCTGGCTGCGCTCGCGCATGTGGCCTGGATCAGTCATCACGCACGCTCGTTGGTCGAGTAACAAGCGCCAGCGAGCCTATCGAGATCCCGCAACGTGGAGTCCAGCGGTCGGTCCGGGTCTCGATACGCGCGTTCCCCGCTACTCGACCAGCGGGCGTTGTGACTATGCAACGGTCGCTTCGATTCGCGGGAACAGGGCCTCAAGCGCATCGACCTGCGTTCCCGCGGGCAACTGTCCCCAGTCGCCGGCCGCGCGCAGCGGCTGTGCGCACAACGCGCCGAGAGTGCCCGACACGCCGAGCGCATCCCAGAGCTTCTCCGTGGCCTGCGGGAGCACCGGCGACAGCAGCACGGCCAGGGCACGAAGACCCTCCGTAGCGGTATACAGCACCGTCGCCAGGCGTTCTCGCCGGCCCGCGTCCTTCGCCAGAGACCACGGCTCCTGAGTCGTGATGTAACCGTTGAGGTCGTCGACGATTCTCCAGATCGCCGCAATCGCTTCGTGAATCGCCAGCCGCTCGATGGCTGCATCGGCCGCGGCCGCGGCATCCGCCACGACGCTGTGCACCGCACGCTCGGCATCCTGCGCGGCACCGGGCGTCGGCACCACGCCGTCGAAGTAACGCGCGACCATCGCGATCACACGCGAGGCGAGGTTGCCGAAGCCGTTGGCAAGCTCGGACTGGTAGCGCGCTGCGAGGTCCTCCCAGCTGAACGAGCCGTCCTGTCCGAAACTGATGGCGCGCAGGAAGTAGTATCGGAACGCATCCGATCCGAACGTGTCGGTGATCTGGCTCGGCGCGATGCCGGTGAGTTTCGACTTCGACATCTTCTCCCCGCCGACGAGCAGCCAGCCGTGGCCGAACACCTGGTGCGGCACCTCGAGGCCGGCGGCCATCAGCATGGCCGGCCAGATCACCGCGTGAAAGCGCAGGATGTCTTTGCCCACCACGTGCAGAGCGGGCCAACGCCGATCGAACACCGCGTCATCGACGCCGTAGCCGATCGCCGTGATGTAGTTGAGCAGGGCGTCGATCCAGACATACAGCACGTGCGAGTCGTCCCACGGGATCGAAATGCCCCAGTCGAAGCTCGACCGGGAGATCGACAGGTCGTTCAACCCCTGCGACACGAAGGCCACGACCTCGTTGCGGGCGCTCTCCGGTTGGACGAAGTCCGGCCGGTCGCGGTACAGCGCCAGCAGTCGCTCGCCGAAATCGCTCATCTTGAAGAAATAGTTCTTCTCGTGCAGCAGTTCGAGCGGCTTCGAGTGGATGGCGCAGACCTTCTGCCCCTCGTATTCGCCGGCGCCGTCGAGGATCTCGCTCTCCGGCTTGAACTCCTCGCAGCCGACGCAGTACAGACCTTCGTACTCCGCGTCGTAGATGAAGCCGCCGTCGTGCAGCCGCTGCAGAAAGAGCTTGACGGCGTCTTCGTGGCGCGCATCCGTCGTGCGAATGAAGTCGTCGTTGGCGATGTCGAGGGTGTCCAGCAGTGGTTTCCAGGCTTCAGAGACGAGTCTGTCCGCCCAGGCGCGCGGTGTCGTGCCGTTCGCGGTGGCGGTGCGCAGAATCTTCTGCCCGTGCTCGTCCGTGCCGGTCAGCAACCAGGTGTCGTCGCCGGCCTGGCGGTGCCAGCGGGCGAGCACATCGCAGGCGACTTCCGTGTAGGCGTGCCCGATGTGCGGCACATCATTCACGTAGAAGATCGGCGTGGTGATGTAGAAGGAAGAGCCAGCGGACATGGTTCCCATCCTAAATGGCGCGGGGACGGCCGCTTTCCCTGTTACACGTGTGCACTGACGCGGACGCCGCGCGCAGACGCGGACACCGGTGCGCAGACGCGCATGCACGGCGCCACCTCGGCATAGGCTCGGGGGTATGAGGCAACGCAGAATCGGTGACGTCGATGTCAGTGCGATCGGACTCGGCGGCCTGCCGATGTCCGTCCAAGGCCGCAAGTCACCCGAAACGTCGATCGCGACGATCCACGCCGCGCTGGACGCGGGCATCACCTTCATCGACACGGCCGACTCGTACACCCTCGACGAAGACGGCCACGGGCACAACGAGCTGCTCATCGCCGAGGCGTTGCGCACTTACGGATCGGACACCTCGCACGTTCTAGTCGCGACGAAGGGCGGGCTGATCCACCGCGATGAGGGCCGGTGGGCCAACGACGGCCGGCCGGAGCACATCATCCGGGCGGCAAAAGAATCGGCCCGGCGACTCGGCGTCGACACGATCGGCCTCTACCAGTTCCATCAACCGGACCCCGCCGTGCCGTTTGCGGAGTCCGTCGGCGCACTCCGGGCGCTCTACGAGGCGGGCATCGTGCGCTATGTCGGTGTTTCCAACGTGACCGTCGCCCAGATCCGCGAAGCCCACCGCATCCTCGCCCACGCGTTCGTGTCGGTGCAGAACCGGTTCTCCCCCGCCTGGCGGCACAGCGCGCCCGAACTCGAGGCATGCATCGAGTTGGAGCTCGCGTTCCTGCCGTGGAGCCCGCTCGGCGGCATTGGGGCAGCGGGCAAGGTCGGCAAGCACAACGCGGCCTTCGGCGAGGTCGCGGCAGACCTCGGCGTCAGCCCGCAGCAGGTCGCCCTCGCCTGGGAACTGCACCTCTCCCACCTCGTCATCCCGATCCCGGGGGCGAGCCGGCCGCAGAGCATCCGCGATTCGGCGAGGGCGGCAGACCTCGACCTGAGCCCGGAGACAATGTCCTATCTGAGCGCGTCGAAGTAGCGTCCTGGCTTCCGCTGGTCGAGTAGCCCGCTCGCGAAGCGAGCAGGCGTATCGAGACCCCCGGCCGACTCACGACCTCTCGATACGGGTCTCGATACACTCGCTGACGCTCGTTACTCGACCAGCGGCGCCCGCTCGGCGCGCGCCTGCAGCACTGCCTCATAGAGGTCACGTTTTGAGAGGCCAGTGGCCTCGGCGACGGCTGCGGCTGCATCCTTCAGCCGCTCGCCCGCGGCCGTGAGCACCAGCACATCGCTCACCCCGCCCGCAAGGTCGACCGTTCGCACGGATGCGCCGTCTACGACGATGCAGATCTCGCCACGCACACCGCCTGCTGCCCAATCGGCCAGCTCGGACGCGGTGCCGCGGCGCACCTCCTCGTGCAGCTTGGTCAGCTCACGGCAGACGACCACGCGGCGGCCGGCGCCGAACGCATCAGCCAGATCGGCCAGCGACGCGGCCAACCGGTTCGGCGACTCGAAGAAGACCATCGTGCGACGCTCGCCGGCAAGAGCGCGGAGCACGCTCATCCGTTCGCCCTGTTTGCGCGGGAGGAATCCCTCGAAGCTGAACCGATCGGTGGGCAGTCCGGCCACGGCGAGCGCTGCGAGCACCGCTGACGGCCCGGGCAGCACGGTGACGACGACCCCGGCGGCGACGGCCGTCTCGACAAGATGGAATCCGGGGTCGGAGACCGTCGGCATCCCGGCGTCGCTGAGAACGAGCACGTCGTCGTCACGCGCGAGGGCGACCAGTTCGGCAGCCTTGCCGCGCTCGTTGTGGTCGTGCATGCTGATCAGCCGCGGTCGCGCGTCGATGTGCAGCCCTGCGAGCAGCCGCTGCGTCACCCTGGTGTCTTCCGATGCCACGATCGACACCGTGCGCAGCGCCTGCGTCAGGCGAGCGGATACGTCGCCGAGGTTGCCGATCGGTGTCGCAGCCAGGATGATCATGCGTCCAGTCTGCCTGCTCGCGCGCCACTGCGCAGCCGACTCACTCCGCCGGCACGTCTTTGCCCGTCATCTCGAGCGCGAAACGACCAAGCAATCCGAGTATCGCGTCACGATCGATCAGCGGTCTCCAATCGGTTGCGTCGGCCACGAGCATTCAGCGTAGAACGACGGTACGACGGCCTTGTGTGATCACGCGGCCCTCGCAGTGCCAGCGCACTGCCATGGTCAGGGCCGCTGTTTCGGCATCACGGCCGACAGCGGCCAATTCGTCCGGTTCGAGGGTGTGGTCGACCGGGATCACCCGTTGGGCGATGATGGGCCCCTCGTCGAGGTCTGCGGTGACATAGTGTGCGCTGGCTCCGACCAGCTTCACTCCTCGCTCGTAGGCCTGGTGGTAAGGTCTGGCGCCCTTGAAACTCGGAAGGAAGGAATGGTGGATGTTGATACACTTCCCCGCGAGCTTCGCGCATAGCCCGTCGCTGAGCACTTGCATGTAACGAGCCAACACGATCAGCTCCACATCGAACCGGTCGACCAGATCGAGGAGCCGACGCTCACTGTCAGGCTTGGTCTCGGCAGTCACCGATACATAGAAGAACGGGATGCCGTACCACTGAACCATGGCCTCGTGGTCGCGATGGTTGGATGCCACGGCGACCACGTCGATGGGCAGATCGCCGTTGCGTGCCCGAAACAACAGGTCGTTGAGACAGTGCCCGTACCTGGAGACCATGATCAAGACGCGTCGCCTCGTACCATGCCGTTCCAGATTCCACCGCATCGAGAACTCTTCTGCCACGGGACCGAATCCGTTGCGCAGGTTGTCGGTGGTCGACTCGTCGCCGTCGCTGATCATGTGCAGGCGCATGAAGAAGTGCCCGGACCGGCGGTCGCCGAACTGCTTGTTGTCGATGATGTCGCAACCGTGGTCATACAGATAGGCGGAGACCGCACGGACGATGCCGGGCGATTCTGGGCAGTCCAAGGTGAGCACATGCTCGATGGCGGGTTCAGCCTCGGTCGCGCCGGGTTGCCGATAGGTGATGGTCATCTCTCACGGCAGCTCGGGCTCGGCGAACTCGGTCATCGCGTCCAGCAGCCACCGGGCCGTGTACTCGGCGAACGACGCCCGAGGGAACAGTCGGTAGGTGGGTGCGTCGTCGGTCTGCCAGAGGATGACCGGCGCCGCCGCGAGCTGAGTGACAACGGCGGTCCCCGCGGTGAACGCGCGAGGATGCAGATCGAGCGTGCAGCCCTTCTGCAACACCTCCCGGGCGGACGGGCCGCTCAATTCCAGCGTCGTGCGATTGGCCGACAGATCGACCACGAGACCCGGGGACTCGCTCAGCGCCCGGGTCAGTTGCGTGGTCAACTGCGCGGCGTCGGCCTCGCCGATGGCGAGGAACTCGTCCGGTCCGAGCCACAGCACGCTTCCGCCGGGCCTGGCGCTCACGTGCCCGCATGCGACCGGCATGGGAGCGCCCAGCACGTCGGCAATGCGTGAGGCCGCCGGAGTGTCTGGTTTCACGCGGATCGAGATCATGGTCACGAATGCGATTTCACGCAGTGACACTCCACGGTTGCCGGTCACGGCGCCACGGGCCATCGCGGATTCCAGGTGCGCGAGTGGGCTGCGAACCAGGTCGGGCCGGATCTTCACTGTCGACTCAGCCATCTCGTCTCTTTCCTTCCGGGTCGTAAAGTACGGTGGGCGCGACTTCGACTTCCACCAGGGCGTCGCCGACAGGTGAGAGCAGGCGCTCTCCGATGCGGTTTCGGCCGTTCTTGATCAGTGCCAAGCCGAACGTTCGGTCGAGGGCGGCACTGCGATAGCTCGAGGTCACGAAGCCTTCCATCGGAACCGGCCCTGCATCGGGCTTGATCGCAACCCCTGTCGACACGAGCTGTGCCCCCTCAGGCAGAAGCGTGGTGTGGTCCACAGGGAGTACGGAGACCAAGTGTTTGCGGTCTTCGCGTGCGGTGTCCAGTCGGGAGAATGAGCGTCGTCCAACAAAATCCTTGAGCTTGGAGACCACCCAGCCCATCCCGGCATCCTGCGGCGTTGTCGTGCCGTCGGTGTCCTGACCGACGATGACGAAGCCTTTCTCCGCCCTGAGCACATCCATCGTCTCTGTGCCATAGGGGGTGATGCCGAACTCAGCGCCGGCTTCGGCCACCTGCTCCCACACGGCCCGCCCATACCATGCCGACACGTTGATCTCGTATGCAAGCTCACCGGAGAAGGAGATCCGGCAGATGCGGGCCGGGATGCCGGAGGCCAATACGGTCTTCCGGAAGGTCATGAACGGGAACGCCTCGTTGGAGACATCCAACTCCGGGGTCAGCTTCGCCACGACTCTGCGCGAGAGCGGGCCGACCACCGGAATGGTGGTCCACTGTTCGGTGGCCGAGGTGCAGTACACGTCGAGTTCGGGCCACTCGGTCTGGGACCATTCTTCCAACCAGTCGAGGACTTTGGCCGCACCACCTGTGGTGGTGGTCATGAAGTAGTGGTTCTCGTCGAGACGCAGGGTGGTGCCGTCGTCGAAGATCATTCCGTCGGGCCGGCACATCACGCCGTATCTCACGGAGCCGATCGCCAGCTTTTTGAATCCGTTGGTGTAGACCCGGTTCAGGAACTCGCCGGCGTCCGCACCGCGGATCTCGATCTTGCCCAGTGTGGTGCCGTCCATGAAAGCCACACCTTCGCGGGCGGCGCGGCACTCACGGGCGACGGCAGCGTCCATGTCTTCACCGGGCTGCGGGTAGAACCTCGCGCGTTTCCACTGTCCGACGTCGTCGAACACGGCTCCATGTTCGACGTGCCAGGAGTGAACCGATGTGTGTCGCGCCGGGTCATAAAGCTCTCCGCGCGCTCGCCCGGCCAGCGCGACCAAGGCGACCGGCGTGTACGGGGCGCGGTAGGCCGTCGTCCCGATCTCGCCCACGGACCGGCTGTTCAGCAATTCGGCAATGACTCCGATGGCGTTGACTGCAGAAGTCTTCCCCTGGTCGTTGGCTGTGCTGATGGAGGTGTACCGTTTGACGTGTTCGACGCTCAGCATGCCGGCGCCGGTCGCCCGGGCCACATCGGCCACAGTGGAATCCCGCTGCAAGTCGACGAAGTGAGTCGCCCAGTCAGTCGGTTGGCCTGCGAGCGCGGGCACAAGCCAGATCGGACGGCCGGTTGCGGCGGCCAGGGTCGCCGGCGTTCTCGGGGGGCGCGCCTCGGGTACCGCGAATCCCGCGGCCGTGGCCGCCGCGGCGCCGGCCGCGGTCCCTTCGGCCAGGCAGTCGGCCAGTGCGTAGCTGCCCCGGGCAGCCCCGATCACCTGCTGATCGTCGACGGTGCCCTCCGGGACGAAGGCGGCCGAATTCTCGTCCCATCGCAACGTGCCCCGTCGCTGGCTGTGCAAGTGCACGACCGGGCTGTAGCCGCCTGACACGGCCAGCAGATCGCAATCCAGCGACTCCACGGTGCCACTCAACTCCACTGTGCCACGCGACTCCACAGTGCCACTCACGGTGTTGTCGTCGTTCAAACCACCGATCAGCACGCCCGTCAGCCGGTCTTCCCCTCTTGCCTCCACCGCCACACTGCCGGTCAGCACGCGCAAGGCAGCGACGTCGACGACTTCGGCTGCCCGGGCGGAAAGCTCCCGGCGGGTGTCTGCGATTGCCACCACGTCGACTCCAGCCAGCTTCAGGTCGACCGCAAGGTCATAGACGCTGTCGTTCGTGGTCGACATGACAACCTTGGAGCCGGCTGCCACTGCGTAGCGGTTGAGGTAGGTGCGTACCGCCGACGCGAGCATCACGCCCGGCAGGTCGTTGTTCGCGAACACCAGCGGGCGCTCATGAGCACCGGTAGCCAGGATGACGCGGCCCGCACGGATGTGCCACACCCGCTGACGCGACACCCGCTCGGAAGCTGCACGGCCGAGATGATCGGTGCGGTGCTGGAGCGCGACCACGTAGTTGCCGTCGTAACTGCCGAACGCGGTGGTCCGGCTCAGCATGGTGCATTCGCCTTGGGCGGACAACTCCAGCATGGCGTCACGAATCCAATCCGTCGCCAACCTTCCGTCTATCGTCTCCGAACGTGCTGCCAGAAGCGAGCCACCGAATTCCGACTGCTCATCGATGACGATCACCCTGGCGCCGCTGCGGGCTGCGACGAGGGCGGCCGCCAGCCCCGCCGGGCCGGCGCCCACGATGAGAACGTCGGTATGAACGTATTTCTTGTCGTAGATCGATTCGTCCTCCGTGGGGTCGAGTCGACCCACCCCGGAGAGCGTCTCGGCGTCGAGGCCGTCGAAAAGCTCGACAGCGGGCGCCGGAAGCATGGATTCCGCACAGCGACCGTTGACCCTGATCAGCGCATTCGGCTCCTCGACGCCGGCGGTCATGATGCCGCGCGGTCGTCCGAGGTAGATCGAGTCGCCGACGGAGAGCATCCCATTGGCGAGCATCGCCGACGCGACCGTGTCTCCGGGATGACCGCTGAGATGGCAGCCGTCAATGGTGAAAGGAGTGGGTACAGTGCGGTCGATTCTGCCACCCGTCGGCAGTCGCTTCGGCCCCGTGGTCATCGGCTCGGTGGCCATCGGCTCGGCGCCCATCCGCTCGGTGCTCATCGGTTTCCTCCCATATCTGCCACGACTGGCTGTTCCTGGCCCATGGGGTAAACGGCCAGAATGTCGTAGCTGACGGTGTCCCGGATGACGTTGAACCAACGCCTGCAGCCCGCCGAGTGCACCCATCGTTCGGCAAACGGTCCCATCGGGTTATCCCGGTAGAACAAGTATTCGGCCCACTGTTCATCGGTGAGCTCGTCTTCAGCTGCGGGAAACGGGATGTGAGCCTGCCCGCCGTAGTGGTATTCGGTTTCGTTGCGGGGTCCGCAATATGGGCAGGGGATCAGCAGCATGATCGTTCTCCTAGTGAGCGACGGCGGCTGCGCCGTGCTCGTCGATGAGGGCGCCGGACACGAAACGCTCCAACCCATACGGGCGGTTCAGCGGGTGGGGCTCGCCGGTGGCGATGGTGTGAGCGAATGTCCAGCCGGCCGCAGGCGTCGCCTTGAAACCCCCGGTACCCCATCCGCAATTCACGAACAGGTTTTCGACGGGTGTCTTGCTGATCACCGGCGAGGCGTCTGGTGTCACATCCACGATGCCGCCCCAGATGCGCAGCACGTGCGCACGGGCGAAGATCGGGAAGAGTTCGACCGCGGCCGCCATCTGGCTCTCGATCACATGGAACGAGCCGCGTTGGCCGTAACCGTTGAAGGAATCGATGCCGGCACCCATCACCAGCTCGCCCTTGTGCGCCTGTGACACGTAGACGTGAACATGGTTCGACATCACGACGGTCGGATGCACCTGTTCGTTCAGTTCCGAGACCAAGGCTTGCAGCGGATGCGACTGGATCGGCAGGCGGAATCCGGCTCGTTCGGCCAGCACGCTGCTGTGCCCGGCCGCCGCCAGACCCACCCGACCCGTGTTGATCCTGCCACGCGTCGTCTCGACACCCACCACACGGTTGGCGTCCATGACGAAACCGGTCACTTCGCAGTTCTGGATGATGTCCACCCCGAACTCATCGGCCTTGCGCGCGAAAGCCCAGGCGACGTGGTCGTGCTTGGCAATCCCGCCGCGCGGCTGATATGTGCCACCCAGCACGGGGTAGCGGATGTTCTTGGAGGTGTTCAGGATCGGACAGACCTCGTGTACCTGGTCGGTGTCCAGCCACTCGGCATCGATACCATTCAGCTTGTTGGCGCTGACTCGCCGCACGCTCTCGCGTACGTCCGACAGGGTGTGCGCAAGATTCAACACGCCACGCTGGCTGAAGAGAAAGTCGTACTCCAGTTCCTCGGGCAGCTTTTCCCACAGCTTGAGCGCAAACTCGTAGATCGCAGCGCTCTCGTCCCACAGATAGTTCGATCGGATGATCGTCGTATTGCGGGCCATGTTCCCGCCCGCCAGCCAGCCACGCTCGAGGATGGCGATGTTCGTCATGCCGTGGTTCTTAGCCAGATAGTGCGCGGTCGCCAGACCGTGCCCACCACCGCCGACGATGACCGCATCGTATGAACGCCTGGGTTCTGGGTTGCGCCAGAGAAAGTCCGGGTGTTCGGGAAGCATTTCCTGACTCATGCCACGGCTCCATTCAGATTCGGATACAGCGGACACTTGCCGGCGAGCGCCTCGACGCGACCGCGCAACGCGCAGACGAGTTCATCGGTGAACTCCCCGGCAAGTGCGATGGCGATGACATCGGCGGCTTCGGCGAACTCCGCGTCGCCGAAGCCGCGTGTTGCGAGCGCCGGAGTACCGATCCTCAGACCCGAAGAGATCATCGGCGGACGCGGGTCGAACGGGACGGCGTTGCGGTTGACCGTGATCCCGATCCGATGCAAACGATCCTCGCCTTGCCTGCCGTCCAAGGCCGAATCGCGCAAATCGACCAGCACGAGGTGCACGTCGGTACCACCGGTGACCACCGTGATCCCGGCGGCGGCCACGTCATCGGCCAATAAGCGCCCTGCCAGGATCTTGGCGCCGGAAAGAGTGCGGCGCTGACGATCTTTGAAGCCCTCGGAGGCCGCCACCTTGAAGCAGACAGCCTTGGCGGCGATCACATGCTGGAGCGGACCACCCTGTTGGCCCGGGAAGACCGCGGAATTGATCTTCTTCGCCAGCTCCGTCTTACTCAGGATGACCCCACCGCGTGGGCCGCCCAGAGTCTTGTGCGTCGTCGTGGTCACCACATCCGCATATGGGACCGGGTTCGGATGCAGACCCGCCGCGACCAATCCTGCGAAATGGGCCATATCCACCATCAGGTAGGCACCCACCAGGTCGGCGATCCGCCGGAACTCGGCGAAGTCCAGCTGTCGCGAATAGGCCGACCAACCGGCCACGATCAGTTTGGGGTGATGCGCCAGCGCCAGCGCCTCCACCTCGACCATATCGACCAGCAGATCCGACTCGCGCACATGATACGGAACGACGTTGTACAGTTTGCCGGAGAAGTTCAGGCGCATGCCGTGCGTCAGATGCCCACCGTGCGCCAGGTCAAGGCCGAGAACTGTATCGCCGGGATCGAGTAATGCGACCATTGCCGCGGCATTTGCCTGGGCACCCGAATGAGGTTGAACGTTCGCCGCTTCGGCGCCAAAAAGGCTTTTCACACGGTCGATGGCCAGTTGCTCGGTGATGTCGACATTCTGACAACCGCCGTAATATCTCTTGCCCGGATAGCCCTCGGCGTACTTGTTCGTCAACACAGATCCCTGCGCGGTCATCACGGACACGGGAACGAAGTTCTCTGACGCAATCATCTCCAGCGTGCCCTGCTGGCGCTCAAGCTCGGCGGAGATCGCTGCATCCACTTCGGGATCGACCACGGCAAGTGAGCTTGACATCAGGTCTACCATCAACTTCTCCTTCGAAATCCAACTGGTATTGATGAAGTCTGAATCTAATATATTAGTACGTCCATTATGCTAGAGTCGCTGTCGTATCAAGTCAATTCCCCGAGCGATCTGGATGAAACGGTGAGTCCATCAAGCGCGATCACGAGCCTCGCTACGGGCCTTTCAGCCGCCGAGTTAGCACCGCTGTCTCTGGCGGACCACGCCTACCAGCAGTTGCGCGACAAACTGATCATGCTCGACATCCGTCCGGGCGACCCGATCAACGACGGGTTGTTGGCTGCGGAATTGCAGATCGGGCGTACTCCTATACGAGAGGCACTGAAACGGCTGGAAAGCGACCACCTTGTCGTCTCATACGCTCGCCGCGGCACTTTTGCCACCATCGTCGACATCACGGAATTGGCTGATGTGTCCGAGATCCGGGAACTGTTGGAACCACTGGCTGCCCGTCGCGCGGCCAGGATGTCCACCGCCCCGATGCGCGAACAACTGCGCGAGGTCGCCGAAACCATCGCCTCCATAGGCTCGGCACCGGTCAATCAACGAGAACTGATGCGGTACGACATCACGACGCACCGCCTGATCTACCGCGCGGCCGCAAACCGGCACCTTGAAGATGTGCTGGTTCGTTACGACAACCTCGCCACCCGAATCTGGTGCCTCGTCCTGGACAAGATCCCGTCTATGTCCGGACACATCACCGAACATGTGCAATTGCTGGAGGCAATCGCCGACGGTGACAGCGATCTCGCCGCCCAGCTGTCGCTGGCGCACGTCACCAACTTCGAGGCAGCCATCCGCGACGTGCTGTAGCCACTCTCAATGGCTTGGCGTCGATCCGCTGTCGGTCATTGCACGACGAGAATTCCTCATCCCGCGTTCCGACGGTCTATCGCGATGGCATCGATCTCCACAAGCCAGTCGGGTCGTGCCAGAGAAGAGACCTCGAGCAGGGTATCGGCCGGGAACGGCCGGGAGAAGTATTCACCGCGCAATCTGATCACGCTGTCGAGATTGGCGGCCATGTCCGTCACCATGAAAGTCACCTTGACCACATCTGACAGCCCTGCTCCGGCTGCAGACAAGACCTTCGACAGATTTGCAAACGCTTGTCTGGCCTGCGCCTCGAAATCGTCTCCACCCACCGTGTTGCCCAGTTCGTCGACCGCCGCCTGGCCGGAAAGGAAAAGCAGGCCACCCACACGGATCCCGAGCGAGATGTTGTATGGCTCATACCAGTCCGGCATGCTAGAAATCTGCTGAGGCTCCATCATCATGTTCTCTCCTCATCTGGATCGGTCCAGCTGTGGTGATCCACTCGGTACGGTGACCACGAGCGCAAAGACCCAGCGCGAACCTGCGCATGTCAGGCACGCTGGTCCACTTGCGCGGAGGCCCCTTCCGGCTGTCCTGCTTTCCACGGTCTGATGAAATCAATGTTCTCAGCACAGTGACGTCACACGTCAAGCAGCGTATGTCAATTATCTCGGCCAAGAGGCTTACATTATGTATATTTTCCTCCCCGCCGGCGGCAAATAGCATGGGCGCTGTCGACGTACATGATGGAGGGCCGCATGTCGAAGCCGCCTGTAACACTGAGGACTGGATTGCGTGACCGTGAACAGACCATGCAGCCGATACCCAGGAGCGCCCGGGCGACACGCGTGTGCGGTCAATCCGTGTGCGGTCAATCGCAGATCCGGTGCGTCGCCGGCATCACCCCGGCCGCCTCGAGGAGCCGCAAGCCTACGGTCGAACCTCGTGCACGTGCGGGGGTGCGAGCATGAGCTTTGCGTGGCCGGATCCGTTCCGTGCGGCTGCTGCTTTCACATTCGACGTCGACGCAGAGTCAGGGGTCCTTGCCGGTAACCCTGCGGATTCTGCGCGAATGTCCTTGATGAGCCATCAATCGTACGGGCCGCGCATCGGCATCCCCCGGCTACTGCACATGCTGGAACGGCAAGGCGTCAAGGCCACCTTCTTCGTTCCTGGGTTCACCGCGGACACCTATCCCGACACGGTGAGGAGCATCATCGATGGCGGGCACGAGATCGCCCACCACGGGTACCTGCACGAACCGATGCGAGGCATCTCCGCAGAGACGGAAGCCCGCTATCTGGACCGCGGGTTAGCCGCGCTGGATCGGCTGGGTGTGCGACCCAGCGGCTATCGCGCACCATGGTGGGAGTTGAACTGGCACACGCCGGACCTGCTCATCGAACGGGGATTCCGCTACGACTCGAGCCTCTTCAACGATGATGCGCCCTATCGTTTATCCGGAACACGGCACGATGGAGATCTCGTCGAGATCCCTATCGACTGGACGCTCGACGACTGGGAGCAGTACGCGTTCTATCCCGATTGGACCGGGAGCGGCGTCATCGAGAGCCCGGACAAGGTGCGCGAACTGTGGCTGCGCGAGGCCCAGGCGTCCCATGCGGAAGGGGGCTGTTTTGTGTTGACCAATCATCCGTTCATTTCCGGCCGGCCATCGAAGACAGCGGCACTGGAACGCCTGATCGAAGACGTCAAGTCGCTGGAGCGAGTCTGGGTCACCACTCTCCAGGAGATAGCCGCATATACCACCAGCACGGTGACCGAGGTTCGAAAATTCACTAGAATCAATGCGCCGGACGACCACAGCGTCGATCGCAGCCACGCTGTCGGCCACTGATGCGGCTGCCAACGCAGCCATGGCATCGACATCGGGAGACGACTTCCGGTTCACCGGACAGTCGGCATCACTCATCGGGAGATCGCACCCGCATCCGGGAGCAAGGAATACCGCGCCCGGCCGATGACACCGATAGTCCCCGCTTCGTTGCGGCTCCGACCAACTCGATTCCGACAAGGAGACAAGCCATGACGCAACTGACGACGCATACCAGCATTCTCGACGCAGTGGGCAACACGCCGCTGATCCAGGTGGACGGAATCTGGGTCAAGCTGGAGTACCTGAATCCTTCCGGCTCGATCAAGGCGCGTATCGCGAAGTACATGATCGAGCGCGCCGAGGCCGAAGGCCTGCTGCACCCCGGGGACACCATTGTCGAGGCGTCCAGTGGCAACACGGGCAACGCGCTGTCGATGGTCGCCGCTGCCAAGGGCTATCAGATGCTCGTGGTCATGCCGAACGGGATGAGCCCTGAGCGTGCGGCGATCTCGCGGGCGTTCGGCGCGCGGGTGATGACGATCGGCGACTTCCATGTCACGGATGCGCTGGCCAAGGCGCGCGAGCTCGGGGCGGAGTCCGGCTATTTTGCGCCTCAGCAGTTCGACAACGAGTGGAACGTGCAGGAGAACCGGGAGGTTTTCGGCGCGGAGATTCTTGCCCAGCTGCCGAAGGGGGTTGTACCGGATGCGGTCGTCGGCGGGGTGGGCACAGGGGGCACCATCGTGGGAGTGGGCCAGGCATTCCGTGCTGTGAATCCCTCCTGTCATGTGGTCGCGGTGGAGCCGAACGAGTCGTGCACTCTCATGTGCGGCGAGGTGGGCCGACACCTGATCGAGGGCATCGGCGATGGGTTCGTGCCGGGCATCATCGAGCGTCACCGCGGCGACGTGGACGAACTGGTACCCATCGACAGCGACGATGCGATCGCCGAGATGCGGCGCCTGGCGCGCGAGTTCGGCCTGTTCGTGGGGCCGAGTTCGGGAGCACACCTCATCGCGGCGCGCGGGCTGCGCGAGCGGTTCGAGGGCGTCGACGAGGTTGTGACGTTCTTCTGCGACGAGGGCGAGAAGTACATCGAAGACTACTTCCTGCACGAGGGCTAATGGCGGAAGGCCTCACGCGAAGCGATCCTCCTCGATTGCGCAAGCACGCCGCTGCGGTGTCGAACTGACATCGACCGCAGCGGCGTGTTGCTCGGATCAGCTTTGTGCGGTTACCGGCCCAGCTTCGCTGCGCACGAGTGGCTCCTTCATTTCCGGCGCGTCGGCGTCCCAGGCGAGGAGGAACCGGCGCAACGCGATCGGCGCCAGCAGGGCATACAGTCCGCCGCTGACGATCGCGCCGACGAGCCAGGATGCGTCGACCCCTCCCATCGCGGTGGCAGCCGGGCCCTGCAGCGCAGGTACGAGGCCATACATGAACACCCAGGTCATGATGATGCCGCACACGAACGCCACCAAGGCCGCCCAGTTGACCGCCGGCAGTCGTTTAGTGCCGACCGGGTCGAACAAGGCGGCCACCGGAAGACGGCGCCCGCGCATGACCCAGTAGTAGTGCACCAACATGATCGCCCCCCAGGTTGCGACCCAAGCGACGATCCCGTCCAGGACCGATGCGATGGTGTTCGCGAAGTTGGACTGGTACACGAAGAACACCGTGATCGCCATCGCGATCACACCAGCGAGCACCGACAGGAGCCTGCGGGAGATCTTGGCGTCCAGCGCCTGGGTCGCCACCGAATAGGTGTAGATGTTCAGTGAATTCGTAGCGATCGGGCCGTGGATGACCAAGAACAGCACCGGGATCGCCATGAGCCCGAAGGTGCCGACGACCAACGCGCCTGGATCGATCGTCGTACTCTTGGTGGCCAACGTGGCACCGAAGAATCCCAGCCAGATGACGGGGAAGAGATTCCCGATCACGCTCGTGAAGTAGAGTTTGCGGCGGCTCACGGATCGGCTGACGAACCGCGAGTAGTCGGCGCCGTAGATGAACCAGGTGATGCTCCACCCGATGCCACTGGCGGTCATCAGGCCGCTGAGGGCGCTCCACAGGGGCGCGCCGGTCAGTGCGTGGCCCTTGATCCCGACGTAGCCCCAGTCCGGGTTCAGGAAGAACCACGCCATGATCGACATCACGATCAGGATCGCTATGGTGATCGGCACGGTCCAGCGCTCGAACGGGGCGATCGCCTTGTATCCGATCCACGCGATCACGACCTGGATGATCATGATCCCGGCCGCGACGGCGATCTGGAGTCCCACGTTCGCCTCATTCGGGTTGACCAGGCCGAGCCTGCCGAGCAGCGACATGATCAGGCTGAGGACAATCCACGTGTTCAGCGCGCACCAGATCAGCGGGACCAGGGTGTGGATCACCGACGGGAAGTAGTTGGCGACCCGGCCGAACACGGCGCGGGACATGACGATGCCGGTCGTGCCCGTGCGCTGGCCGAGCAGCACGAACAGGCCGAAGGCAGCCATTCCGATCGCGTTGCCGATCACCATCACCGCGATGGTCTGCCAGATGTTCAATCCCAGCTGGATGCCCAGTGCGCCGAGCACCCAGTTGGTGGGCGCGACGTTCGCGCCCGCCCAGATCCAGAATTGCCCTGAGACCTTCGTGGTGCGCCCCGATTCGGGGATCTCCTGGAGTGTCTCCTCCAGTTCCACGGTGTTCTTCAGCTCCGCCCTGTTCTTCATCGAACTACCCGACATCAGCTCCTCCTTTGGATTGACCCCATATGACAAGGGCAAGTGTGGGTCCGTGTGGGACATGTCACAATTGCCACCATGTACGGAACCTTGCTGACAGATATTGACACGATGTCGCCTTGCCCACGGTGAAGCAGGCACTGTCCCGCCATCGGCGTATACACTGCGGTGCCCTAGGCCGAGGTGGCACAGGCAGTCACAGCAGACACGTCGACGCATCCACCGCTCGTAAGTTTCTTGACCACGATGATTGACACACGATGACCCTCTCCCTTCGACAGATCCTGAAATACCCGATCGTCACCACCGCACTACCTCATGTTCTCGCTGGAAGCCAGAATCTCGATCGGCAGGTCAGGTGGGTGCACTCAAGCGAGGTCATTCAGATTGCCCCGCTGCTCCAAGGGGGAGAGTTGCTCTTGACCGGCGGTACGGCGTTGGCCGAGAGTTCAGAACGTGACCGGGAGCACTATATTGCAGACCTGGTCGAGCGTGCCGTTTCTGGGATCGCAATCGAAACAGGCACCGCACTGGCGGTTGTACCGCCGGATATCGTCGCCGAAGCCGTCCGGCTCGAATTCCCCCTGATCGAGCTCCGCAGGGTAGTGCCGTTCGTGGCGGTCACGGAGGCGATCAACAGCGACATCGCCGAACAGTCGGTCGCAAACTTGCGCTTTGTCGCGGAACTAGCTCATGAGCTATCACGTGTTGTGGGCGAAGGAGGCCAGATCCGGGACGTTCTCACCGCGATAGCGGCGTGCACGAACGGCGATGCCGTGTTGTATGACGCGGGTGGAACGATGATCGAAGCCGTCGGTGATGCACCGCCCGTCCGCCTACCCCACCCGAATCTCGCCGAGAGTGATGACGTCTCGCCAAGCGGAATAACCGTCGACGTCGCAGTGCGGCGAACCCCGGTGGCGACATTGTGGCTCGAGACCATACCTGCCGATGACGCAGAGCGCATGAAACTGGTTTCCCGGACTGCTGCTGAATTCCTCAGCCTGGCCTTGGTGCGGGTCCGACCCCCTTCAGCGCGCGACCTCGCGGTGGGCCAACTCGTGCGGCTTGCCGGTGCTGACGCCGTGGATGCAACGCAGCTTCAAAACGTCGCGCGAATGATCAGCTTCCCGTTGGATCGTCCCGTCATCGGTGTCGTCGCGACGGGAATCGGATCTGCCGAGATCGCCAGGATTCTCGGCAGCTTCGGGCGCGTTGCACTTGACACGCCCTCCCCGACAGATACTCGTGCGCTTGTGTCGCTGGAAGACAGGTTGGACGCCGTCTCCATTCGCGCCGCCATCGTAGAAACGCTCCGCTGCTCGAAGTCCGCACGCCAGGCGCAAGTCATCGCTGTGGGCCCAGTCGTTCCTGCGCTCACGCGCGCGCCCCTGTCCTTGAGAGCCGCCATGGACGTGGCCGGGCGTGAGGGTGATCTCGTCGGCTCACGCGGCGTGATCGACACTCATGATCTCGTCGTGGACCGGCTGGCAACAGGCGAGGGAAAGCGGGAGCAGGTTTTGGCCCTGGTGGATGAGGAGTTCGCCATGTTCGACCCCCTCCCATCGAAGATCCGCTCCTCGTTGCTCGACACGCTGGAGGCGTACTTCGACTCGGGCTGTGACAAGTCAGTCACTGCAAAGCGACTGCGGGTCTCTCGTCAGGCGTTATACGGCCGCCTTGCTCGCGCGTTCGCGATATTGGGCGGCGACCCGACCGGCACGCGCCGGGCCCTTGACTTGCACATCGCGCTGCGCATACGGCACACACAATGACCACGACCACGGACATGCTGCCGCACGTCAACCACTAGGTGCATGATACGCAACCAAGTTGCGCTCAGTTGATCGACCATAGGCTTATTGATGCATTTATGGCGCGCAACAGGCCGTACATATCCAAAGAACATGCTGACCCTTGACTCAAGTTAAAAAGAGTGTCTATTCTGAAACAACTGCGTTGCGCTGTGCGCACCATTATCGTTGGCGCAACCACACGATCACCGGAGATCCAACTGAGCAACTAAAAAACTGCAAGGCCATTCGCCCGGAGTGCACGCGAGTGAGCCGAGACCCGACCTCAGGCGACACAGCCTTCTTTTTTCCTGAGATCCCGCTGAAAAGCGGGATCTAACGCCAGAAAAACGCAGCAAAGAAGCAAGAGAAATGATTAAGGAGTACACATGTCCATCGACACCCAGACCGCAACATCCGTCTCGGACTTGGAGCGACTGAAGGTCCTGCACAACGGGGAGAAAGTTCCGCTCACCTTCTCGGATGCCGAGCTGAAGCGGCGGATCACCGGGTTGCGGCGGATCATGGCGGAAAAGAACCTGGACGCCGTCGTGCTGACATCGTTCCACAACATCAAGTACTACACAGATTTCCTGTACACGTACTTCGGCCGCAAATACGCCTTCATCGTGACCGCGGACGATCATGTGACCGTTTCGGCGAACATCGACGCCGGCATGCCATGGCGCCGCGGTTATGGCGAGAATCTCGTGTATACCGACTGGCGCAGGGACAACTACTACTACGCACTCCAGGAGGCGTTGCGCGAGCGCGGCGTCACCCCGCGCAGGCTCGGCGTCGAAGACGACACGCTCCCTGTGGACACCCGAAGCCAGATCCAAGCCGCATTCGAGGGAGCCGAACTGGTCGACATAGCGCAGGCTGCGATGCGTCAGCGGATGGTCAAGTCGACCGAGGAGATCGAGGTCATCAAACATGGCGCACGAATCGGCGATCTCGGCGGTGAGGCGATCCGGGCCGCCATCGGCGAAGGCGTGCCCGAATTCGAGGTAGCACTGGCCGGCACAGAGGTCATGGTTCGCGAGATCGCACGCACGTTTCCCAACAGCGACATCCGTGACACCTGGGTGTGGTTCCAATCCGGCATCAACACGGATGGGGCGCACAACTGGCCTACCACACGCAAGATCGATCACGGCGACATCCTGAGCCTGAACTGCTTCCCAATGAGTTCCGGTTACTACACGGCACTCGAGCGCACGCTGTTTTACGGCCAACCCGATGCGCGATCGCTGGAATTGTGGAACATCAACGTAGAGGTGCACAAGCGCGGGATGGAGCTGATCAAACCAGGCGCGGTCTGCAAGGACATCGCGGCCGAACTGAATGAGATCTATGTTTCGCACGGCCTGCTGGCCAACCGCACGTTCGGCTACGGGCACTCGTTCGGGGTGCTCGGCCATTACTACGGGCGAGAAGCCGGACTGGAGTTGCGCGAAGATATCGACACCGTCCTGGAGCCGGGCATGGTGGTCTCGATGGAGCCGATGATCACGATACCGCAGGGTGAGCCGGGCGCGGGCGGCTACCGCGAGCACGACATCCTGGTGATCGGCGAGAACGGCGCCGAGGATATCACCAAGTTCCCGTACGGCCCGGAGCACAACATCATCGGAGGCTGAGGAGTCATGGGTGGCGACCCATGACTCCTGTGGCCGCCACCCATGTGACAACCTGCGACATGCGGCAAGATGGGCTTCACCATGAGTGAGAGTACAGTCGAGTCCACCGGTTCAGACGCCCGTGGCACATCGGCACTGTTGAACGGTATTGCCGTGTTACGCGGCTTCAGCATCGACGAGCCCGAACTCGGGGTGTCTGAAATCGCTCAGCGCGTGGCGTTGCACAAGAGTTCCGTTTCGCGCATCCTCGCGACATTGGAGAAAGCGGGTCTGGTCGAGCGCGACTCGGCGACCCGCAAGTTCCGGCTCGGCCTCGGCATAATCTCGTTGGCGGGTCCGCTGCTGGCGGATCTCGACGCCCGCAGGGTCGCGTATCCCCTGCTGCAGAAACTGAGCGAACGCACCGGAGAGACCAGTGCATTGATGGTATGGAACGGCACGGAATCGGTGTGTGTGGAACAAGTTCCCAGCCGGCACCTGGTCAAACACACGACTCCGCTGGGTGCCCGGTACAACACGGCATTGAGCGCGTCTGTCGAGGTCTTCCTCGCACTCGATGCGCCGACGGCGGTCCAAGGTCTGCTTCGCGCTGGGGCGCTTTACCTTCCCGGGCTCGACGATGCGGGAGTCGAGGCGTATCTGTCCAGGCTGAAAGACGTCATAACCCGTGGTTATGCGATCAACTATGGCGAGACGTCAATCGAAGAGGTCGGGATATCCGCGCCCGTGTACGATCATCGCGGCGGCGTCATCGCGGCGGTGCTGATCTCAGCCCCGCGGTTCAGGATCTCACCCGACCAGCTACCCGTGCTCGGCCAGGCCTGCAGAGACACCGCGCTACAGGTGACGGGCAGGTTGGGCGGCACCGTCGCGAGGTGAACGACGTCACGTGGCAGGAACCCCTCGAAGCCGAACCGATCAATGGGCAGCCCGGCCGGAGCGATACTCACACCTCGACGGAGAGCTCGTACACCTGCTCGGTCGGATGACCCGCCTTCTCGTGAACGCGCATGACCGCATCCTTCGACGGTCCGGTGGAAAGGCAGAACACCTTGCCCGATTCCGGATCGAGCCAGGCCCGCTCGAAGTGCACGCCTTCTTCGCCTTCGACCGCAAGATCTGCGGCATGGGCCTCAGCCAATTGATCCTTCGTGACTCCGACGAATCCGTCGTGCACGTCCATGAACTGTGCCATCACGGCACCTCATTCCTCACTCTTGCCGGATCGCGTCAGGGTGACCCGCCGATCCGGCACACGAACCGCGATCAACGGGGCACACCGCGCACACGGCGCATACAACCGACGGTCGAGAAGCTCGACGTGGTGCGATTCTCCTCCTCGAATCGGCCCATCGAAAGAGTCGAATCGTGCTCGTCGATCGCCCAGATCGGGCGGGCCCCTCGCCCGATCCACGGAAGGAACGCGATCATGACCGCCCGGAGCGCGTTCATTCATAGGGTCGTGACCGATCCAAACCCCTAACATGGGCAGGTGACCGATCGACCCGCCGCGCATGCCCGGCATGCCATGGTGGCCGACGACGGCGACGACCAGCCAACCGGCAGCCGGCTCGACGACTGGTGGCTGCGGCTGATCTGTACCCCGCTGCGACGCAGGCTCTGGTTCTGGGGGGCGCCACTGGCCGTGACGATCCTGGCGGCGGTGCTGCGACTGTGGGACCTCGGCAACCCGCACTCGCTCGTGTTCGACGAGACCTTCTATGTGAAGGACTCCTGGACCCTGATGCACCTCGGCTACGAGGGCTCGTGGCCCACCGGCGCAGACACGCGCTTCAACGCCGGCGACGTCAACATCTTCACGAGCGATCCGGAATTCGTCGCGCATCCGCCGCTGGGCAAGTGGATCATCTCGCTCGGCCTTGCCGTCTACGGCGCGCAGAACAGCTTCGGCTGGCGGGTCAGCACGGCCGTCGTCGGTATCCTCGCCGTCGTGCTGGTCATGCTGCTGACCCGCAAGCTGTTCCGCTCGACGCTGATCGCGGTGATCGCCGGTTTCCTGATGGCGATCGACGGCAACGCCATCGTGATGAGCCGGGTCGCGATCCTCGACAACTCGGTCATGTTCCTGGCGCTGCTCGGCTTCGGCTGCATCCTCTTCGATCGGGACTGGCAGGAGAAGCGGCTGGCAGCATGGATCGCGCGAGCGCGCGCATCCGGAGTCGAGCCGAGCTGGGGGCCGACGCTGTGGTGGCGCCCCTGGCTGATCGCCGCCGGCATCCTTCTCGGTCTGGACGCCGGCGTCAAATGGTCCGGCTTCTACTTTCTCGCGTTCTTCGCGGTCTACGTCGTGCTGACGGGTGCGCTGACTCGCCGCCGTGCAGGAATCCCGTTCTGGATCAGCTCCAGCCTGCTCAAGCAGGGGCCTGCGACGTTCCTGCTGATGGTTCCGATCGCGTTCGCCAGCTACATCGCCACCTGGTCCGGCTGGCTGCTGACCAGCGGCGGCTACTATCGCAACTTCGTCGAGACCACCGGCAACGAGTGGAAGGGCGCGTTCAACTGGATGCCGCACTGGGGGCAGAACCTGTGGCAGTACCAGGCCGCCATGTACAACTACAGCATCAATCTGCACGTGCCGCACCCGTATCAGTCGAATCCGCTGAGCTGGTTGTTCATGATCCGGCCGACGAGCATGTACTACCAGGGATCCAGCCTCGGGCAGCACGGCTGCACCTCGCACGCCTGCTCGGCGGCGATCACCGACCTGGCGAATCCGCTGATCTGGTGGGCGGCGGCGGCGGCGGTCTTCTATCTCGTCTATCGGCTGATCCGCTATCACGAATGGCGGGTCGGGCTCATCCTGACCGGGCTTGCCGCCGGGTATCTGCCGTGGATGCTGTACATCAACCGCACGATCTTCACGTTCTACTCGATCGCGTTCGAACCGTACACGATCATGGCGCTGGCGTTGACGATCGGGTTGATCCTCGGCAAACGCACGGATCCGCGCTGGCGCAGGGTGCGCGGGGTCGCCGTCGTCGCGGTGTTCCTCGGCATGGCCACGCTGGTCAGCGTGTTCTTCTACCCGATCTGGACCGGTCAGCAGATTCCATTCTGGTATTGGCAGGCACACATGTGGCTGCCGAGCTGGGTCTGACGGGGCCGGACCCACCCGGCTGTCGGCATTCGGGCGCAATGTCGCTGCCCGCGCCGCCCCCAATCCGTGCTACTCCTGAAGCATGAGCAATCACCAAGCCGACCGCACCCCGCTTCGCGGCAGCGAGCGGACGCCGGCCCCGCACACCGTCTCGATCGAACCGCCGTCGGAGCTCCGGGACGTCGAAATCACCCTGGTCCTGCGCCGGAAGGCGCCGGTGCCGGATTTTGCACTGACCGAGCGAGTGACACCGGTCGAGTTCGCCGAGCGCTATGGTGCCGATCCGGACGACGCCCGCGCGGTCGAGGATGCCGTTCGCGCGATCGGGGCGCGCATCGTCAGCACCGATCTGGCGTCGCGGCGCATCCGCATCGCGGGTCCCGCGGATGAGCTCGCCGAAGCGTTCGGCACGTCGCTGTCCTGGGTGTCCAGTCCGGATCACACCGGAGCGGCGATCGCGCACCGCGAACGCAGCGGTCCGTTGCACGTGCCGACAGCGATGTCCGACCGAGTGATCGCTGTGCTCGGCCTCGACGACCGTCCGCAAGCGAGGGCGAACTTTCGCGTCGCTCACGCCGCAACCGTCTTGACCAGCTACACGCCGCCGCAGCTCGGCGCGATCTATGCCTTCCCGGCCGGCACGGACGGAGCCGGCCACACGGTCGCGATCATCGAGCTCGGCGGCGGGTTCGCGACAGCCGATCTCGATGCATACTTCGCTGAGTTGGGCGTCGTGACGCCGTCTGTGACGGCGGTCGGGGTCGACGGTGCCGTCAACGTGCCAGGCGGCGACCCGAACGGCGCCGACGGCGAAGTGCTGTTGGACATCGAAGTCGTCGGCGCGCTCGCACCCGCCGCGAAAATCGTGGTCTACTTCGCACCGAACACCGATGCAGGGTTCCTGGATGCCGTCGCGACGGCCACACACGCCACGCCGACGCCGACCGCGATCAGCATCAGCTGGGGTCAGAGCGAAGACACCTGGACCGCACAGGCCCGCACGGCGCTCGATCAGGCGTTCGTCGACGCCGTCGCGCTCGGCGCCACCGTGACGGTCGCAGCGGGGGACGACGGCAGCACCGATCGCGTGCCTGGTGGCGGAGCGCATGTGGACTTTCCCGCGTCCAGCCCGCATGCCCTCGCGTGCGGCGGCACGCAGTTGCATGCGGACCCGACGACGGATGTCGTGGCGAGTGAGACGGTGTGGAACGACGGTGCCGGCCGCGGTGCCACGGGAGGTGGTGTCAGCGACGCGTTCCCGCGACCGAGTTGGCAGGCGGATGCCGGCGTACCGGTGGGGGCCGTCGGCGGCGGTCGCGGCGTCCCCGACGTCGCGGCGAACGCGGACCCGCAGACAGGCTATCGCGTTCGCGTCGACGGATCCGATCTGGTGATCGGCGGCACCAGTGCGGTCGCCCCGCTGTGGGCTGCGCTGATCGCCCGCATCGCGCAGGCGACGGGGGGACCGTTGGGCCTCGCCCAGCCGGCGTTGTATGGCACCGTGCCCGCCGGGTCCACGCCGCCGGGGTTTCGCGATGTGACGCAGGGCAACAACGGTGCGTACTCCGCCGGCCCGGGTTGGGATGCCTGCACCGGCCTCGGCGTGCCGATCGGCTCGGCATTGCTGCCCGTGTTCGACCGACCAGCTTGAGGCCGACTTGACGTAAGGCCGGAGATCTTGCGGAAAGCCGGACGGATTCGCGATTATGTCCGGTCTTCCGCACAGAGCCCGGCCTGCCGTGCAGCGCCGACACTGTTCGGCCGACGCCCGTCAACCGACGAGCTTGAGGCCGACCACGCAGCCGACCAATCCGAGGATGAGCAGGATCTTGATGACCGACAACGGCTCGCCACCGAAAACCATCGCGTAGAGCACCGTGAGAGAAACGCCGACGCCGACCCAGACCGCGTACGCGGTGCCGGTCGAGATCTCTCGCATGGCCAGCGCGAGGCCAGCCATGCTGAGCAGAAGAGCCGCGCCGAACACGACGGACGGCCACAGTTTGCTGAAGCCCGCCGACGTACCGAGTGCGGTCGCCCAGACCGCTTCGAGCACGCCGGAGGCGATGAGGATGATCCACGACACGTTCTGTCACTCCCGTGGCCAGTCTTGTCGCGTTCCGGGTACTGATCCGTCGTCCGGGGCCGCCCCACGCGGCCTGTGGCCAGACTATCGTCGTGCCCTGATCACGGCCTGTACACGCCGGCACCCGCCGGCGCGCCGCGTTGCCGCGTGTTACGACGGCGCGACATCAGGCCCGCGCGCTCCGGTACGGTTGCACGCATGGCAGATCGCGAATACGGCTTCCGCACGCGTGCGATTCACGCGGGCAACATCCCCGACCAGGTCACCGGCGCGCGGGCACTGCCGATCTACCAGAGCACGGCATTCGTCTTCGACGACACGGCGGATGCCGCTGCCCGCTTCGCCCTGCAGAAGTACGGCAACATCTACTCGCGCCTGGCCAACCCAACGGTTGCGAGCTTCGAAGAGCGCATCGCCAGTCTCGAGGGTGGGCTCGGCGCCGTAGCCACGTCCTCCGGACTGAGCGCCCAATACATCACATTCGCATCGCTGGCCGGTGCGGGCGATCACATCGTCGCATCCGCGAACCTGTACGGCGGTTCGATCACTCAGTTGGATGTCACCCTGCGCCGTTTCGGAGTCGAGACCACGTTCGTGCACAGTGCAGACCCGGAAGATTACGCGGCGGCCATCACCGACAAGACCAAGCTGATCTTCGCCGAGATCATCGGCAACCCGAGCGGTGAGATCGCCGACATCGAAGGGCTTGCAACGGTCGCGCACGCCGCCGGCCTACCGCTGATCATCGACTCGACCCTGGCGACGCCGTTCCTCAACCGCCCGTTCGAGTGGGGGGCGGATGTCGTCATCCACTCCGCCACGAAGTTCCTTGGCGGGCATGGCACCACCATGGGGGGCGTCGTCGTGGAAAGCGGTCGGTTTCAATGGCACAGCGACACGTTCCCGCTCTTCAGCGAGCCGGCGCACACCTACGGCAATCTGCGCTGGTCGGACAATTTCGGCGAATACGCCTTCCTCACCCGGCTGCGCGCGGAGCAATTGCGCGATATCGGGCCGACGCTGGCCCCGCACTCGGCGTTCCTGCTCGCGCAGGGCGTCGAGACACTGCCGTTCCGGATGAAGGCGCATGTGGAGAACGCCCGCGCCGTCGCGGAGTGGCTGGATGCCGACCCGCGCATCGACCACGTGTTCTGGGCCGGCCTGCCGGCGCATCCGCACCACGACCGTGCGCAGAAGTACCTGCCGGCCGGGGCCGGTTCCGTATTCAGTTTCACGGTTGCCGGCGGTCGCGACGCCGGTCGGCGGTTCATCGAGTCGCTCAATCTGGCCAGCCACCTGGCGAATATCGGTGACACGAAGACGCTCGTCATTCACCCGGCGTCGACGACGCACGGACAGCTGACCGAGCAGCAGCTCGAAGACGCAGGCGTGCTGCCCGGGCTCGTGCGCATCAGCGTCGGCATCGAGGATGTCGATGACATCGTCTACGATCTGGATCAGGCGCTCACGCAGGCAGTGGAGGAAGCGGCATGACGGACATCGGCACGAGCACGGCGCTTGACCCTTCGACAAGCCCAGGGAACGCGGCAAGTTCGGGGAACCGCGATGAGCTCGTCACGGCACACCTGGCCAACGGCCTGAGCTGCCAGGTGCCGGCCGATTCGCCGCTGGCGAAGCTGCTGCGCTCCCAGCGCACCTGGGTCGGCCCGGACGCGAAGGCCCGGCTCAGGCTGCTGCGAGGCGCGAAGTCGGTGGCCATCGTCGGCGCATCCGCCAACTTCTCGCGCGCGAGCTACTTCGTCGAAACCTACCTGCAGCAGTCCAGCGACTACCGGCTGTATTTCGTCAACCCGAACGCCGACACGATCCTCGGCCAGAAGGCCTACCCGAGCCTGGCCTCACTGCCGGAGGTCCCCGACATCGTCGATGTCTTCCGCCGCGGCAGCGACATCCCGAGTGTGATCGATGAGGTCGTCGCGGTCGGCTCTCCGACGATCTGGGTGCAGTTGGGAGTCTGGAATCAGGATGCCGCATACTACGGTGAATCCAAGGGCCTCACCGTGGTGATGGACCGTTGCATCAAGATCGAGCACGCCCGCTTCAACGGCGGACTGCACCTGCTCGGCTTCGACACCGGCCAGATCACGGCACGCAAGACCATCCGCTGAGTGAACCAGCACAGACCGAACAGACGCCGACCGGAGGAACATCCATGGGCGAGGCCCGCACCGAACGCGATCTCGTCTCTCTGTTCGTCAAGGCATTGCGACGTCTCGGCGACGCCGGTCACCCGGAGGAGGCGAGCAGACTCGGCGGTCAGGCCTGGTGGCTGCTCAAGAACGACGACCCGCAGGCGGCCGAGCACGTGAACGGCGTCATGCACTATCTCGCGCGTCTGGAAGCACAGGCGGCAGCGGACGCTCCGGCAGCGGATCCGGCAAATCCCAGGAATCCAACGAATGCGCCGCTTCCGGAGGCGCGGTTTCCGGATACGCCGTCGCCGGCCTCCTGAGCGCGCGGGCGCGCGGCATCCGTAGTGCGTAGGCGGACGCCGCGAGCATCAACCCGCCCGCAATGCCGAATGCGGCGGAGAACGACCACACGTCGACGAGCCAGCCGGCCACGATCGGGCCGATGATGGCGCCGAAGTCCGAGAACATCGAGAACACGGCCACCGGGGTGCCGCTGCGAGCGCCGGCAGCATCGCCGACGGATGCCGCGGGCGCAGTTCCCATGAACGCCGCGGCGACCCCGTAGGCGCAGAGCAGCGCGATCAACAGCCACATATTGCCGGCGAACGGCACCGCGCACAACGCGACCGCACCCACGGAATAGGCACCGATGATCGCCGGTTTCCGGCCGACCTTGTCGACGAACGTGCCGGCCGGCCCGAGTGCGAGTGTCTGGGCGACCGCGGCGATCGCGAATGCGATGCCTGTCCAGACCGGGGTGTAGTGCATCGCCTCGACAATGAGCACGGGCACCAGAGCGCTCCGCACACCGAGCGCGGCCCAGCCCTGCGCGAAATTGGCCAGACATGCGGCGCGATAGCGGCGATCGTGCAGCACCTCACGGAATGGTCTCGGGGGATCGGCAGCGGCATCCGCGATGGACTTCGCGGCAGGCCGCAGCAGGAGCAAACCGATGAGGCCGGCAATCGCCAGGGTTCCCGCATAGAAGAAGAACGGCGCGCGAAGCGAGACCAGCGCGAGCGCGCCGCCGAGCGCCGGGCCGGCCATGCCGCCGATCAGGAAACCGCCCTGATAGAAACCGACGGCACGACCGCGGATCCCCGGAGCGGTCGAACCGAGCAACAGGGTCATCGCCGACACGGAGAACATCGCGGAGCCGATGCCGCCCGCACCGCGCAGGATCAGCACCTGCGGATAGTTCTGGGCGACGCCGACCAGGGCGCTGGAGACCGCGACGATGCCGATGCCGATCGACAGCACGGTGCGTTCGCCACCCTTGTTGATCAACCAGCCGCAGAACGGACTCGACACCAGCCGCATCAACGCGAAAGCAGAGACCACCGCGCCGATCTCGAGATAGCCGACGCCGAAGCTGCGCACGAAGACGGGCAGCACCGGCACGACGACGCCGAAGCCGACCATGACGAAAAACGCGACGACGCCGAGCACGATCACGTCGCGACCGAGCCGCGGCTTGACCGGGTTTGGAGTGCTCACCCCTCCAGGCTATGTGGTGGCCTGGGCCGTTCCCAGATGCCTCTCGACGAGAGAAAGCTCTTGCATGCCCCCCGAACGCGGGTATACGTTCGACTTGCCTGTTCGGCGCGGTGCTCGAATGTGAAAGGCGGCTGAGATCCGACCGTGCCGACGAGCCACAACGACTGCGGCGCCCGACCCGACAGCCACTGCGTCATGATGCTGGAAATTACGTCAGTGAGGTTGTTCTACGATGAAGTACGTCAATAAGCGATTCGTATTCGGAGCAGCGATTGTGGCGGTGGGTCTCACCGTGGCATCCGCGACCACGGCAGTCGGTGAACCGGCAAGTCCGCCACGACAGACGGCGAACGCGCAAAGCAGCGTCCAGCATCTGAACCACGTGTTCATCATCATGGAAGAGAACCACGGGAACGATGGGACCATCGGCGACCCGAGCATGCCATTCCTCAATGCGCTCGCCGCGACCAATGGCACCGCGACGAACTATTTCGGCGTGACGCACACCAGCGAACCCAACTACATCGCCGCGACGAGCGGAAGCAACTGGGGTGTCAACAACGACAACGGCTGGAACTCAGGCAGCACCGAAAACGGAGTCGCGCTGTCCGCAAACCAGTACGACCACACGAACATCGTCGACGAGCTCCAGGCGAGCCACGTTTCGTGGGCCGCGTACATGGACTCGATGCCCTCGGTGGGCTATCTGCCCGACAAATCCCCTGACGGTCTCTATGTCAGCAAGCACAACCCGTTCATCCTCTACCAGGACGTGCGGCTGGACCCGGCGCGCACCGCGAACATCAAGCCGTACACCGACATGGCGGCCGATCTCAACGGCAACGACGTTCCGCAATACGTGTGGATCAGCCCCAATCTGTGCAATGACATGCACGGTGGCATCTACGCAACGGTCCCCGGTCACGCTGAGACGCCGTGCCCGTACTCGGACACGATCGGCGACGCGAACGACCAAGCGCTCAAGGTGAAGGCCGACGCGTTCCTGAAGAACGCGGTCGACACCATCGAACACAGCAAGGCATGGACCGGTAACAGCGTCATCTTCGTCACAGCCGACGAAAACGACTTCGACGCGAACAACCCGTCGATCGGAAGCTACCTGAGCACCGCCGGCTGCTGCGACTCGCCGTATCTGCCGGCCGGCGATCCGGAGATCAGCCTCAACTGGCCGGGCGGAATCTACGGCGGCGGGCAGGTGCCGATGATCGTGATCAACCGCAACGGACCGAAGCCCCTCACGGACGCCACCGCGTACAACCACTACTCGATGCTGTTGACGATCGAACAGGGCCTCGGCCTCGGCAAGCTGGGCTTCACCAGCGACAGTGCACAGGTGAAGCCGATGTGGCCGTTGATCTCGCACAACGGCTCCGGCCGCTGACCAGAAAATCGCCCGGCGTGGGACAGCCCACCCGGGCTGCCCGACGGGCTCCCGACTCAGAACGAAAGTGTCGTCATGATGAGTTATGCACGAAAACTGACCACCGGCGTCGTCGCGATCGCGACAGTGCTCGGCGGGATGGCCGCACTCGGCCAGCCCGCGAGCGCCGCGCCGGCGCAGCCCCCTGCCAGCAGCTCTGGCGGTGCCCAGACGGTGAACAGTTGCCAGCTCGCGAACGGTATCACGCACGTGATCAACCTGCAGTTCGACAACGTGCACCTCACCAGGGATGCCGCCGGGGTTCCCAGCGACCTGGAACAAATGCCGAACCTGTTCAACTTCTTGAAGCAGAACGGCGTGGTGATGGCGAACGCTCACGATGTGCTGGTGCACACCGCGACGAACTTCATCTCCAATCAGACCGGTTTATACCCGGACCGCACGGCCATCACCCAGTCGAACTCGTTCAACTACTACGACTCGGCGGGCAAGACGCATCCCGGTGTCTCGTTCGCGTATTGGACCGACCCGGTCTATGACTACACGGGCGCGAACGCCGATACGAACTACAACCTCCAATACACGGCGAACCGCGCCGACGTTCCCAACTCGACCAACGTCAATGTTCCTGCGCCGTGGGTCCCCTACACGCGCGCCGGTTGCAACGTCGGCGAGATCGGCATGAGCAACACCGTGCTGGAGAACATCGCGACCGACATCCCGACGGTCTTCGGCGCCGGCTCGCCACAGCAGCAGGAAGCGGCGGCGAACCCGGCGAAGGCCACCGCCGATTTCGTCGGCTACGCGGTGCACTGTTCCGCGACGTCGTCGCTGTGCACGAGCGGTCAAAGCGACGTGCTGCCCGACGAACCCGGCGGTTACCACGGCTACCAGGCCCTGTTCGGCAACGCTGAAATCCAGCCTCAGATCAGCCCGTCCGGGCCGGTCGAAGCGTTGAACGGCACGCCGATCGCCGACGCGCACGGCAACGTCGGGTTCCCGGGCTTCGACTCGGAGACCGCGACCAACTCGCTCGGCTACGCGGCGCAGATGCTCGAGAACGGCGTGCAGGTGGCCAACGTGTATCTGTCCGACCTGCACAGCGACCACACGAGCGCGAACACCGGCGACCTCGGCCCCGGTTCGCAGGTCTATGAGCAGCAGCTGAGCGACTACAACACCGCGTTCGGCCAATTCCTGACGCGGCTCGCTCGAGACGGAATCACCCCGAAGAACACTTTGTTCGCGGTGACGACCGATGAGGGCGACCACTTCTCGGGCAGCGCTGCCACTCCGGCAGGCTGCACCGGACTGAACGGCGACTACTGCAGCTACACCACCCGGTCGGAGGTGAACGTCAACCTGCCCGGGCTGCTGGCCACACAGAAGGCCAACACGACGGCGTTCGCGATCCACTCCGACCCGGCGCCGGCTCTGTGGCTGCAGGGCAACCCCGTCCCGGCGACTCCAGCGGTGCGCACGCTGGCCCGCGACATCAGCGGGCTTTCCATCACCAACCCGCTCACCGGCGCGACGGACAAGGTGGCCACCTACATGGCCGACCCTGTCGAGGAGAAGATCCTGCACTTCGTCAGCTCAGACGCCGCCCGAACACCGACCCTGACACTGTTCTCCGGCGAAGACGAGTATGCCACCGGCGGCGCGGCGAACTGCAACGCCTCGTGTGTGTACACGTCCAACGGCTTCGCGTGGAACCACGGCGGGATCTGGCCGGACATGCAGAACATCTGGGCCGGCTACGTGGGCCCGGGCATCTCCGCGCGCGGCATCGACAGCAGCGTATGGACCGACCAGGTCGACGTTCGACCGACGACGCTCGCACTCACCGGATTGCGCGACGACTACGCAGATGACGGCCGCGTGCTCGTGGAGATCGCGTCCCCGGCAGCACTGCCGCAGGCACTCCGCGCACACCACAACACGGTGCTGCAGCTCGGCCAGGTGTACAAGCAACTGCTCGGCTCGGCCGGCCAGTTCGCAGAGGACACCCTGACCGCTTCGACGCACGGCCTGGAAAGCGGCAGCAGCGCCGGCGACGCGCAGTATCAGGCAACCGAGGCCACCCTGGCCCAGCTGGGCAGCCAACGCGATCAGCTCGCCGATCAGATCGGCGGCCAGCTGCTGGGCGCCGCATTCGGCGGTCATCAGATCAGCGAGCAACTCGCCCGCGCTCAGATTGCACAGGCGCAGCAGTTGTTGCGGACCGCACACGAGTTGGCGTCCAACGGCTGACCCACCCCACCCACCCCATCCTCCGCCGAGGTGCGGGGTTCGGTCGCTTCGCGCGACAGCAAACTGGAATGGGCGACCTGATGAAGCTTGGTCCGTCTCTGCACCGCGTCGGCAACGACATCATCGCCGCGTACCTGGTCGACACAGCAGACGGGGTGCTGCTCGTCGATGCCGGCCTGGCAGGGCAGTGGCGCGACCTCACGACCGAGCTGGCAAGCCTGGGCCGGTCCGTTGACGACATCCGCGCCGTGATCCTCACTCACGGCGACACCGACCACATCGGCTTCGCCGAACGGCTGCGGCGGGATCACGGAGTGCCGATCTATGTACACGAAGCGGATGCCGCCCGGGCCCGCGGCGAGATCACGTCGAAGGCCGCGTGGGGGAAGATGAAGCCGGGTGCGACCGCGCGGTTCCTCTGGTACGCGATGCGGAAGGGCGGGCTGCGCACGACGCATCCGAAGGAGGTCGTGCCGGTGCACGACGACCAGGTGCTGGAGCTGCCCGGCACGCCCCGCGTCATCGCGCTGCCGGGGCACTCGCCGGGAAGCATCGCCGTGCACGTGCCTGTTGCCGACGCGATCTTCGTCGGTGACGCGCTCACCACTCGGCACGTTCTCACCGGTCGGGTCGGACCGCAGCCCGCGCCCTTCACCGACGATCCTGCGCAGGCACTCGCTTCGCTCGGCCGCCTGGAGAAGATCCAGGCGACGTGGGTACTCCCGGGGCATGGCGCTCCCTGGAACGGTGGCGTCCAGAAGGCGGTCGAGGCGGTGCTGGCTGCGGCCAGGGCGACTCCGAGCACCTGACGCCCGGCGCCGCTGCGGTCTCCGGGCGGCGCGGAACGACCGTCGACCCACCCGGCCTGCGCCCGGCTACTGGGGGTGTGCGCCGACCGGCACCTCCGCAAGACCCTCGGAGTGAGTGAGCAGCTCCCCCGCACGCGCGGCGGCACCGGGCCGCGCAAGCACCACGACGATGTCCACGACCAGCCAGCCGATCGCCAGCCCGGGACCCCACCAGGCTGCACCCACCGGGAACGGATAGATGTTGCGCACAAGCGTATAACCCAGCACGATCAGGCCGAGCACAGGAATCACGATCTCCCAGGCGCGCACACGCCGCTCGCCGCTGAAGAACAGCAGGCGGATTGCGCCGATCGTCGCCAGCACATAGGCGACCAGCAGGATCAGTGTGCCGGCCGTGCCCGACGCGATGAACAGGTCGCTCGGATTTCCGTGCATGCCGAACCAGGTGATGGCGATCGCCAGATAGATCGCAATCGACACCGCCCCGACCGCCCTGCCCGGCACGCCGTGCTTGACCGAAACCGCTTTGAGCGATGCCGGGCCGAGCCCGTCGCGCGACAGCGCAAAAACCAGGCGCGATGCCCCGACGACGGAGGCCAGCGCACACGCCACAGCGCTGATCGTTGCGCCGAGCGTGATCACATGGCCCAGCCAGGCCGCAACGTATTCGGTGCTGAGGTCCCCCACCAGCGAACCGGAGGTCGTGAACGCCTTGATTCCGGCCGATCCAGCCCCGAAACCCATCACCTCGACCGCAGTGACGACGACGAAGTAGACACCGCCGAAGATCGCCGTGCCGAGGATCGCACGTGGAATGTCCTTGCGCGGTTTCTTGGCCTCCTCACCGAGCGTCGCGGCGGCTTCGAACCCGGCGAACGACAGGAAGCCGAAGACGACGCCGAGGAAGACATCCGAAATATCGGTGCCCGGTGCGACCGTGAAGACACTCAGATCGAAGCTGCGCCCCTGCGGTGCCGTGCCGTTGAGCAACTTGACCAGGATCACGATCGTCACGATCAGGATCAGCGCGACGGTCACGGACTCGATGATCAGCAGCAGACGGGTGCCGCCCTTCGCCGGCTGCGTCGCGAGGAACCAGACCAGCGCCAGCAGCACGCCGCCGATCAGGAAGCCGAGCCAGAGCGGCGCGCCTTTCCAGATGCCGAGGGTGCTGATCTCGTTGGTCAAGAAGATGCCCGCGGCCATCGTGGTCACGCAGCCGAAGAACATGTAGGTGCCGGCCATCGCCCAGCCGCTGAATGCGCCGGCCCGCGGACCGAGTGTGGCGCCGACGAAGCCGTAGACGGAGCCGGAGTGGTTGAACCGTTGGCACAATCGTACGAACGTGTAGGCGATCAGCAGCACGCCGAAGGTCGCGAGCGCGAAGGTGAGCGGCACCGCGCGCCCGACCAACAGTGCCGTGCCCTGCGGGTTGATGTTGACGGCCATCGACGGGGCCATCAGCGCCACCGACACACCGATCGCCTCCCAGATGCTGAGATTGCGGCGCAACTTCGGTGCGTCGGGGCTCTCCAGTTCCGACTGCACCAGGGGCAGATCATCCATGCGCGTTCCTCACTTCGTTGTTGTGGATAGGGCTCATAACCGGTACGCCCGCCGCGCGTTGCCGGCCGCGACGGCCTCGACGATGCGCAACGCGTCGGATACGGACCACTGGTCGTCTGCGACCCAGTCGCCGATCACCGTCTGCATGGCATTGCGCCAGAGTCGCGCGCCGAGGTAGTGCAGTTCGGCCGGCCCCCAGGCGTCCGACGAGTACAGGATCTTGGAGAACGGGGCCATCTCGAACGACCGTGCGACGAGTGCGGTCGACGCCGCTCCGAGGTAGTTCAGGGCGAGCCCGACGTCGAGGTAGACGTTCGCGAACGCCTGCGCCAGGTAGCCGGCCTCGCGCTCGAACGGATAGCAGTGCAGCAGGAACACCGGAACGCGCTGCACCTGCGGCATCCGCAGAAGATCGAGCAGCAGAAGCGGGTTGGTGCGGTCGAGGTCGAGATCACGATCGCCGAACCCGACGTGCAGTTGCAGGGGCAGCGATTGCTCGACGGCGGCATGGATGATGAACGCGAGCAGCGTCGGGTCTGCCAGGCGGGGCGCTGCCTGCTCTGCTGGGGCTGCGTACAGCGCGGCATGCCAGGCGTCGGCTGCACGTTGCACCGCGGCATCGGCGGGACGCGACCAGTCGATGTCGAAGCCGGTTCGATAGGCGATCACACTCTTGACACCGACCGCCCCCGGAGCGGAGCCGTGCGCCGCGACCCGCTCGGTCAACGCCACGCGATAGCGCTCGGCGAAGTCGCCGGCGGATGCCACGATGAGCTCCTCTGCGATCGTCTCCAGTCGCACGACCTCCCGGCTCGGCACCCCTCCGGACAGGGCCGTGATCTCGGCGATGCCGAGAATCTCGTCGCCACCGAATCCGGTGTCCACGATCCAGGTGCCGACCCCGGCGGCACTCAGAAAGCGCCGGGTGGTCTCGGTTTCGCCGAGAGCGTCCCGGCGGTCCCAGTACGCATCCGGCTCCGCGTGGTTGGGCAGATCGAGCAACGGGGCGCACCAGCGGCGCACAGCGAATCCGAGCTGACTGTCGAACGGTGCCATCCAATCGGGTAGCGGGTCGGTGCTGGCCTCGTTGAGCCCGTTCTCGAACCGTGCGCGCGGGCCATCGTCACGGAACGCACCATGCGCATGATGGTCGACGAGCACCACCCGTTCGATCAGGTCGCGAACCCCGTCGGCCGCGCTCATCAGATGGACCAAGCGAATCGGAATGCCTCGGTCAGCTCCTCAGCCGACGAGGAGCCGTACGCATCGATCTCGTGCCTACGCACCGCGATCACGTTGTCGACGATGTCCGCGCCGAGCAGTTCGACGGCCAACTGCGATTCGGCGAACGCCGCGATGATCTCGCTCTGATCGGATGCGAGTAGGTTCACTCCCGCTGCGGCCTTCTGCTCGTCGGTCAGGACGAGTGGATTGACGTCGATTTCGGCAGGGAGCGGTGTGCCCCGGGTGATGCCTCGGAGTGCGGCGCCGAGCACGGCAGCAGACGACAGATACGGGTTCGCTGACGGGTCGATGCTCTTGACCTCGACATTGGCACCGCGTGGATTGGCGTCGCCTGCTGAGAGGAACCGAACGGCAGCTTCCCGGTTCTCCATCCCCCAGCAGGCGAATGCGCCCGACCAGTAGCCGGGCTGCAACCTCGAACCGGAAAGAACGGACCCGGTCAACACGGCCTCGATATGCGGGAGCGCCTCGATCACGCCGCCGATCGCGGCACCGCCGTCCGCGGTGATGCCGTGCGGTCCGTCGCCGCCGGAGAACAGCGGGTTGCCGCCGCGTGTGAAGGAGAAGTGCAGGTGGGCACCGTTTCCGCCGCCGCCGACGAACGGGAACGGCGAGAACGAGGCGAGGAGTCCGTGCCTGCGCGCCACCCGCGAGACGAGCAGGCGGGCCAGCATGACGGCATCCGCCGCGTCGAGCGGGCTCGCGGGCGGCAGCGAGAACTCGAACTGGCCGCGGGCGTATTCGGCGTGCAGCTGCTCGATCCCGAGCCCGGCCGCCTCTGCCGCGGCGAGCAGGTCATGAACATACGCCTCGTGGTCCAGGAGGGGGCCGAAGCCGTAGGGGGTCCAGTGGGCGCGGGAGAACGGCGCGCCGTCCGCACCGGTCAGAGTGAATTCCAGCTCGTGCCCGACGCGTGCCTGAATGCCCGCGACCTGCAACCGGGACTGCACCTTGCGGAGCAGCCCGCGCGAGCAGGTCGGCGACGGGTCGCCGTCTTGGTCGAAGATCTCGACAGGCGCCCACGCCGTGCCGCCGTCGAGCACACGGAGGGCATCCGTGTCGAGTCGCAACCGCAGGTCGCCGACCACGCCGACGCTGTCGGTGAAGGCGATGATCCCGTCGATGCAGAAGACGTTCCAGGTGGGCGATGCGCCGAGCCCGGCCGCGTGGAACGTGCCGAGCCGGTCCAGGGGCACGCTCTTCGCGAGCGCGATGCCGGCCGAGTTGCAGATCGAGCCGACAACGAGCTCCACGCCTTCGCCGGCCAATTGATCGCGCAGTTCGGCGATTTCCTCGGTCGAGTGAACGGGAAGCGCTTCGGCAGTCGACATAGCGATATCGTGGCAGATAATTGTGTCGACGTCATTACGAATTTGAAATCTTTGCTTGATATGTTGCTTTTGTTACAGCAAGTTGCCGAGCATGACGGTTCGGCCGGAAAGGCATCCCATGTGCAGACTTCTCGGATACGCCTCCGCACACCCCTGCACGACGGAGTCCATTCTCGGAGGCACGCAGAGCGCCGTGTTCCAGGACATGGCGGTGCTCCACAAGGACGGCTGGGGCAATGTGCGGCTGGACGACAGTACCCAGCCAGCGACATTGAAGGCCGTGCGCTCCCCCGAGTCGGGCATCCACGATGAGCAGTTGACGGACGTGCTCACCGGGCAGGCGTCACGTGCGCAGATCACGCACTTACGCATGGCAACCGACGGCATGGCGTGCGAGCCGCAGAACACGCATCCGTTCGTGGCCAACGGGCTGGCGTTCGCCCACAACGGCGGCCTGGCCCCGCTCGAGCTGCTCGAGCAACGCATCGCGCCTGAGGTCGCCGCGCAACTGATGGGCGACACAGACAGCGAGCGCTACTTCGCCGTGATCCGCACCGCCGTCGCTCGCAATGCCGCCGCATCGGGGCTCGGCCTCGTCGATGCGGTACAGGCCGCGGTGCACGAGCTGCGACCGCTGTTCCCGCACGCCAGCATGAACGCACTGCTGCTCTCGCCGACGCATCTGATCGCGATCCACGCCAACCAGGGCGCGAAGATCCCGAACGAGGACTTCGACGCGAGCGGGTTGAGTGAGGCCGAACTGCCGATGGACCATCGCACCGCCTACTACCTGATGCGCCAGAAGCGCCTGGACGACGGCACGATCGTCTTCGCCTCATCCGGCCTCGACATCATCGGTTGGGAGCCGCTGGCGCCTGAGACGATCGTCTCCGTCGATCTGCACACCCTGGAATCGGAGACCCGCGCGATCGCCGACGAACCTCGCACGGCCGACGCGGCGCGCAGCGTCGCATGAACGCGGCAGCGGATCCGGGGGCTGCATCTCTGGATGCTGCGGGTTCGAATGCCGCTCCGGTTCCGGACGCTGCCCCGCCTCCAGACGCTGCCCTGCCTCCGTCTCCGGACGCTGCCCCGACAGCGGATGCTGCCGCCCGGGTCTCCGAGCTGATCGCCGACCGCCTGACCGCCCTGAGCCCCGCCGAGCGGCGCGTCGCCCGTGCGCTGCTTGCGGACTACCCGAGCGCCGGGTTGCGCACAGTGGCAGCGCTAGCCGACGACGCCGGTGTGAGCGCGCCGAGCGTTGTGCGCTTCAGCGTGGCGCTCGGGTTCGACAGTTTCCGCGAGTTGCAAGCGTCGCTGCGCAACGAACTGCGCTTGCACAATCATGGACCGCTGGCAAAGATGCCGTGGAACGCAGAGCCTGGCTCCGAATCCGAACTGCTGGCAGGGCGCGCCCACACCCTAGTGACGCGAGCGCTCGCGTCGCTGGAGGCCATTCCCCCCACTGAGCTCGAGGCCGCGATCGAGCTGCTGTCCACGCCGGGTAGACCGCTGGTCATCTTCGGAGGTCGGTTCAGCGGGGTGCTCGCCCAGCACCTCACCACCAGCCTAGAGCAGGTGCGTGAGCGCGTACGGCTGATGCTCGACCCATTCGGCGGCGACCTCGGCCAGCTCGTCGACGTGACACAGAAGACGGTTTGCCTGATCTTCGATTTCCACCGCTACCAGGCCAGCGCCGTGCGTCTGGCAGAGCTCGCGAAGTTGCGTGGTGCAACCGTTCTGCTCGTCACCGATGAGCGACTCTCGCCTGCAGCGGCCTCCGCCGATGTCGTGCTGCCGATCTCCGTGGATGCCCCGTCCCCGTTCTACAGTCTCGTCGGCGCTCTCATGCTGACGGAGTTGCTTGTCGTGCCCGTTGTGCAACGGCTCGGTGAGAGGAGCGAACTGCGGATCAGCCGCTGGGATGCAATTCGTTCAGAAGAGCTGGTCGCCGAAGACGACGGGCCCACTGTCTGAGGTCGAGCTGCGTGTGGATCCTTGAATCCCGTGCGAGAGCGGCCAGTCAGATTCTGTCGACTTGGCATGCCTGATGACACCGCTCGAATACAAGGTCATAATGAAGACGAAATCTGTCACCCTGGCAGCGCAACACAACGAGTCAACCGGAACGTCAGCACTCGGCGGGGGGTGCGACGTCGACACTCCGGTCACGTCTGATCGAGGAGTGTGACACCTCATGGCCAGCTACACGTTCGATGTCTTCAGCACTCTCGACGGTTATGGTTCGACCGACGAGTGGGGCGGCTATTGGGGCAAGCAAGGCCCCGAACTGCTCGACCGTCGCGCCAGCCTGTACGTCGAGGACCAACTCATGGTGTTCGGCCCGGCCACGTACCGCATGTTCTCCGGCTTCTTCGTCGCGGGAGTGGAGTTGGACGCGTGGTCCGTGCGGATGGGCGAATTGCCCAAGGTGGTCGTTTCGAAGTCGATGGCCCCGGATGAACCGCTGCCCTGGCCGAACACCACTGTCATGCGCGGCGACGCCGTCGATGTCGTTGCGCAACTCAAGGAGGAGTCCAGCGTCCCACTCCGATCGCACGGAAGCCTGTCGATGAACCATGCGCTGATGGCTGCCGGCCTCGTCGACCGGATCCAGGTGACCATCTTCCCGGTCATCACAGGAATCACCGGTCAGGACCCGATCTTTCGCGGGGCTGGCGAATTCGACCTCGAGCTGGTTGAAGCCCGAACCCTGGACGGGCGCACCCAGGAGCTGACCTACACGCCGACCGTGCACCCCGTGCGGTCGAAGTGACCCAGAAGTCGGTCCCTGAAGTCCTGTCGCGATCGTGGCGACTGAGGTCGGAACTCACCAGTGTTCGTTGATGATTGCCGCGCGACGGCGTAGCGCCGCTCCCTGCCCGTGGAGTGCGATACCCGCACCGAGCACCGCCTGCAGAAGCAAACCGACGTAGTACCCGTTACTGGCGAAGATCAGAACGGTCGTGAAGACCGCATCAGGCTGTGCCGGCACGAATGGCGTGTATGACACCGCCTGGCTGAGTAGCGTCCAGACGGTCACAATGACCAATCCGAATCGGAGCGCACGGTTCAGTTTTCCGCGACGCACCACGACGATCATCGCGACAATCACGCTGGCCAAGGCGACCGCGCCCAACCCCGCCTGAACGTAACCGCGAATGACTACGGTTTCGATGGTCGCCGGAGCCGACCATATGATGAAGAGCAACCGGACAAGGCTCTTCACGACGGTCGCTGCGACGAACACGAGCACCGCAATCCTGCCAGTTCGGGAATCACCGACCAGCCCGACCTCGCCGCGGATGCCGAACCCCAGACAAGAGACCGCACCCGCGAGAATGAGCGCGGCAGCAATGGACACGATCGAAGAGACTACGGTAGACACTGCATACCAGGACAGCGCTGCGGCACCGTTCGCCGTGACGAATGGAAGCCCGATCACCAGGGAGAGCACAGCGGATGCGGCGACACCGCATCCGCCCCAAGTCGTCGTGAACCGGGTGACCGCAGGCACAGCAGCGGATTGTGTCATCAAACTCGCGCTCTCCCCCGCATCTCGCCGCGATCCTACCGGTTTCGCCGCCGCCTGCAACAGACCAGGCATTCTCGGCATGCAAGGGTCGCCAGCTCTTACGCGCCGTTCGAACGATTCGAAGGAGATCGTCGACTTCGAAGGACCGTTTTGCCCAAATCCGCCGTATGACTCGACTATCTCCTTCAAGGCGCGACCACGGCGCCGCCCGGTAGAGGTTGCGCATGCGCCGCAGTCGCGCGACGTCTTCACCGAATCGGGTGATCGCGTGCTCGAAGCGGTACAACGCAGGAACGTGCGACGAATCACAAGACTCTTGCGCAACATCCGCCGTACGCTGGTGTCTGTGACAGCGTACGTCTCAGCCCTCGACCTTTTCACCATCGGGATCGGGCCATCCAGTTCGCACACGGTCGGACCGATGCGGGCCGCACGGGCGTTCGCCGACTTCCTCGCGGATGAAGGGCTCCTCGACTCTGTCGGTCGCGTGCGTTGCACGCTCTACGGTTCGCTCGGCTCAACCGGGATCGGCCACGGGACTCCGGATGCCGTGATCGCCGGCCTCGCCGGCGCCAGCCCCGAAACGTGCGAACCCGAGCACGTTCGCGGATCCTGGACGCGCCTTCCTGGCAGATCGAACGCGACGATGCCCGTGGTGCGGTTGTCGCGGATCTCGGCGTCGCGCGGCATGACGAGTGCTGCCGACGCCGGTCGAGCGGAGAGCGACCCTTCGGCAAGCTCAGGGAACGCCGGTCGTTCAAAGGACGCCGACCGCGCAGAGGACGCCGACCGCACAGAGAATGGGCGCGTGCTGCTGAACGGCACGCATCCGATCGAGATGGAGCAGGGCGACATCGTGTTCGAGCCGCGCACCCGCCTGCCCGGACATCCGAATGCGCTGACGCTCGCTGCATGGAACGCCCATGACGCGGCACCGATCGCGGAGCGCACCTACTACTCGATCGGCGGCGGATTCATCAAGCGCGACGGCGAGACGTCGCGGCTGGGGGCGAACGCCGCGCACCCGTATCCGTTCGCGACCTCCGGGCACCTGCTCGAGCTGTGCGATGAAAACGGCCTGACCATCGACCAGATCGCACTCGGCAACGAGGTGGCACTGCACGGCGAAGACGCGATCAGAAGCGGCCTTGATGCGATCTGGGATGCGATGGCCGACAGCGTCGTCGCCGGGCTCGGCGGCGACGGAATCCTGCCCGGTGGCCTCGGCGTCAAGCGCCGTGCCGCCGCCGTGCGCAACCAGTTGGAGGCCTGCGCCGCCGACCCGGGGCGCGACACGTCGATCGAGTGGTTGCATGCGTTCGCACTGGCCGTCAACGAGGAGAACGCGTCCGGTGGGCGCGTTGTGACGGCACCGACCAACGGGGCGGCAGGCATCATCCCGGCAGTCGGCCACTACTATCTGCGGTTCGTGCCCGGCGCATCGCTCGAGGGCATCCACCGCTATCTGCTCACGGCGACGGCGATCGGCTCGCTGTTCAAGGCCAACGCGTCGATCTCGGGCGCAGAGGCAGGTTGTCAGGGCGAGGTCGGCTCCGCCTGCGCAATGGCCGCGGGTGGCCTCTGCGCTGTGCTCGGCGGCACCACCCGGCAGGTCGAGAACGCTGCCGAAATCGCCATGGAGCACCACCTCGGACTGACCTGCGACCCGGTCGGCGGACTCGTTCAGGTGCCGTGCATCGAACGCAATGCCATCGCCTCCTCGACGGCGGTCTCGGCCGCGCGCCTGGCCCTGCACGGCGACGGCACCCATCTGGTCTCGCTCGACACGGTGATCGAGACGATGCGACGCACGGGGCTGGACATGTCCACCAAATACAAGGAGACCAGCGAGGGCGGTCTCGCCGTCAGCGTGCCCGACTGCTGAGGCGACCGGATGCGTCCGCGCACCGCACCCACACGACGCGGCGCCAACTGTCGGTGCGGGTTACAGAAGCGTCCGACGCGACCCGTTCACGCCCGAGTTACACCGTTGAACGTACAGTCCTCCTACGCGAGAATGGTGGTTGTGACGGATCAGGAGGGCCTGGGCGACCGGGCGGAGGTCGATGGGAGGCAGACGCCGCTTGAGAAGACGTTTGCCGTCCTCGAGTTCGTGGCCGCACATGGGGGTGCGACGGTGCAGGAGGTCGCCCACGGGTTGGGGTACCCTGTGCCGACGGTGTATCGGCTTGCACAGCCCTTGGTTCGTGCCGAGTATCTCGTCCATTTGAGGGACGAGGGGCGGTTCGAGCTGGGATACAAGCCTCATCTGCTGGCTGTCTCGCTGCATCGCCAGGTCGGGGTACCGACATCAGTGAAGATCATGGTGAGCGAGCTCCATCAACAGACCCGCATGGCCGCGTATTTCGCGGTATACCGAGGGCGGACGTGGTCGTCGCCCACATCTGCGATTCGCCCGACCAGCCCCGGCTGCAGCCATTGACCTTCGGGTTCCATGAGGCAGCCCACGCCACCGCGTTCGGCAAGATCATGCTGGCAGGCATGAGCGAGGGCCAGCGGGAGCAGTACCTCGAGGCGCATGGGATGCCGCCCCTGCAGAGGGCTACGATCACGGATCGCGCCGAGCTGGAGGAGCACCTCCGAACGGTGATGCTCGACGGTGTGGCCTGGGAGAACGAGGAGTTCATAAACGGCAAGACGTGCGCGGCCGTTGGGGTGCGCAATGGCATCGGCATGGTGATCGGATCGGTCGCGATCAGTGCGAACAGCAGTCAGATCCGGGCCGGGAGCGCGAGATCGAACTGGCGCTGCGGGATACCGCGAACAAGGTCAGCAAGTACTACCGGGCGGGGGCTGCGAGGTAGCCGGCCGGGCCGTTGTCGCACAGGGCGGCGTGATTCGGGCGCGGACAGTGCCTGCCCCCGCCCGGGTGTTGTTGTCGCGCTACTTGCTTTCCCACCACGGGGTGATGACCGCGCGGGCGAGGGTGTGGCCGGAAAGGTTGAATCCGAGGAACGCGGGTGTGGCGTTCTCGGGGATGTCCAGCTTCTCGACATCGACGGCGTGCACGGCGATGTAGTAGTTGTGCTTTCCGCTGCCGGCGGGCGGGGCGGCGCCGAGGTAGCGCTGCACGCTGGCGTCGTTGTGTTATCTCGTGACTTCGTGGACACTGGATCTCGTCACTTCGTGGACGCTGGGTCTCATGGCTTCGTGTGTCCTGTCTCAACGCATCGTGGACACACGATCTCATGACATCGTGGACACGCTGTCTCACAGCATCGGAGACACCCGTAGCGGTGGTAGTTGGGTGGGATGACGAACTCTCTTTCACCGCAGACTCGTACCGCGATCATGAACTACGACCCGGCCCAGCCTCACGCGTTGTCGGTTACCGGGTTTTGCCGTTCGTTGAAGATCTCTCGCAGCGTGTTCTACAAGATCCGCGCCCGGGCCGCGCACGAGTCGCCGGCCGCGCTGCACCCGCGGTCGCCCCCCGCCCGGCGGTACGGTCAGCAGGTGGTCAATGAGTTGGTGAGGATCCGTAAACAGCTCAAGGCCGACGGCTGGGACTACGGTCCCCGTTCGATCTACTATGAGGCGGCGTTGGACGACGAGTTCCCGGGCGGAAACGTCCCGTCGGTGGCGACGATCGCCCGCCTGCTGGCGGCCGTGGGGCAGGTGGACGCGTCGCCGAGGAAGCGGCCGAAGTCGTCGTACATTCCGTTCATGCGCGCGACGGTGATGTCGCTGTGGCAGCTGGACGCGTTCGAGTATGAGCTGGCTTCCGGTCAGATTGTGACGGTGTATCAGCTGCTCGACGACGCCAGCCGGCACGACGTCGGCACCGACGCGTTCGCGCGTCATGAGAACAGTGCCGACGCGAAGGACGTGCTCGGGCGGGCGATCACCGCGCACGGGGCACCGAAGGAGCTGCTGTCGGACAACTCGCTCGCGTTCAATCAGCTGCGTTACGGCCGGATCGGGTCAGTGGAGATCTTCCTGGCCTCCAAAGGGACCATGCCGATCAGCGGGCTGCCGGGCAAGCCGACCACGCAGGGCAAGAACGAACGCTCCCACCAGACGGTGACCCGCTTCCTCGACGCGGCTCGGCCAGCCACCCTTCAGCAGCTGCGTGCCCGGATCGGGCGGTTCCGTGAGCACTACAACAACCGCCGACCGCATCAAGCCCTCGAACAGGCGACACCGCGGGCGGCGTGAGACCTGATTGAGCACACCCCGGCGACCGAGCCGATCCCGCTGTCGGTGCTGGAAGCGAAAGCCTCAGAGTACCGGCAGGCCCGCGCCAAGCGCCAGTCAGATCTGGGCCGTGCGGCGCTGACGATCTCCAAGACCGGTCAAGTCCTCCCCGACGACAATGCCCAGCAGCAGGCAGCGGATCAATCCCTCGTGGAGGTCACCAAAGCGAACCGACAGGTCTACTATCAGGGCTACCACCTCTCCCTGCCAGCCACATACGGCGGCCGCCATTTCTACCGTACGATCACCGACGACGCGTTCTTGCTGACCGACCCCGCCACCGGTGAGATCGTGCTCTCGTTCCCACTGCCGATGATCGCGTTGAACGTCCGAGGCCGATACGTCGCCTCATACTCCATCCAAGGCGTCGAGGTGGCCCACCCCACCAAGCCCTGGGAACGGAAGAACGCGGAGTATCAGAAACAGTACGCCCAACGCCAGGCAGACCTCCCCGCAGTGCTCGGAGACCGAGAGTCGGTAGCTGTGCACGAAGCCATGAGACCCAGCGTCCACGAAGTGACGAGATCCAATGTCCACGAAGTCACGAGATAACACACCGCCATGTGCAACTGTTGGTGCAGGCTGGCGATGCTGGACGCCAGCGCAGGGGGCACGGACAGGCGGCGGTTCAGCGCCGTGGCGAGGCGGCGCGGCGTGTGGCCGAGTCTGAGCCGCCCCTCGCCATCGGCGCGCACGATGTACCCGGCGTGGATGAGCAGGTTCACCAGACGGTAGACGCTGGGCATGGGTAGCCCAGACCGTCGGACACCTCCCTGGCGGTGGCGCCGCCTCGGCCCGCAACGAATTCCAGAATCGCAACGGTACGCGCCAGCGGGCCAGAGCGGTCGGCGGCTGCCGACGATATGGCGGCTGCCGCGTTCGAGTCCATGCGCGTCCCCTCAGCCAGTGCAGGCAGGTGCCGGCGCGCTCACAGGCTCACCACGGCCATGGCGGTGATCATCGTCCCGGAGCACACGGCGTGCCATGCTCCGTGCCGCCCCTTGCCGCGTGCCAGAGGGACGATGAGGGCGGCGGCGCAGGCCGCCCATCCGATCAGCACGGCGGCCATCACCTCCGCCACACCGGGTGCCATGCCGCCCATCCCCGGCATGCCGCCCATGTGGGCGGCTGCGGAAGCCGGCCGAATGGCTTCGTGCGGCGGCATCAGGAACATCGCGACGGCCATGAACTCGATGTCGGCCAGCGTCAGGGCCAGGACGAGCCTGTGGCGGCTGCCCCGCGGCCCAACCCGACCGCGCAAGCGCGGGACTGCGAGGACCCCGCCGAGCGGCAGCAGCAGCGCCAGGCTCAGTGCTGCCGCATACGTCCCCGTCACCCCGGGCACAAGCAGCATCCCGAGCATCACCGCCCCCAGTCCTGCCGAGATGAGCGCAGTGAGCCGGTTGTCACGGTACCCGTGGACGGCTGCCGCCGTGCCCACCAGGGTGAGCATGGCGGCGACCAGTGTCGCTAGTGGCATTGCCCATGGCCGCCGTCGGACGGCTCCGTCATGCAATGCGACGGCGAGGCCGGGACGTCCAGGGTGGGGTTGCGGTCGAAGAAGCCGAACGGCTTCAGGGTGAACTTGGCGTAGTCCACTGGCATGACCGGCCAGTCCTCCGGGCGGGGAAGTGGGTCGAGCCGAACGTGTGCCATAAGACAACGTCCTCGTTCTCCAGCCCCCGGTCGGCTTTCTGGTACGCGGGGATCCCGGCGCCACCGGTGTGCTGGTTCGGGAAGTCGCCCGCCGAGTAGCGCTCCGCGGCGTCGTACTGGGTAACCCACAACTGCTTCTTGGTGAACGCGGCCCGGGACGCCACTGACGCTGTGTCGTCGGCCAGCAGGGTCGGGCTCTCCTGCGGGATCAGCACGTAGGCGACGGGGTTGCCGTAGCGGTTGAGACTGTTCGGGTTGGTGATATGCCAGACCCGTCCCGTGCTGCCATCCGCCAGGCACCCGCCCTCGGATTCGCGGGCGATGGGCGTCTCCGTCTTGGTGAACGCGTTGCCGTACTCATTGCCTGGGCCCACCGGGACCCGTGTAGCCTCGACTTCGTTGACCGTGTTGCGCACGCCGTCGACCATCATGTCCAGCCGGGCCGAGAACATGTGCTGATGGTAGGGGGCGCCAAGCCCAGGCGCGACCTCCGACGCATACGGGTAGTCCTTGCCCCGGTAGGAGGAGGCCCTCGTCCTGGAGGATCACGCGCAGGGCGGCTATTTCCTCGACGGTCAGATTACTCAAGGGGTGGTCGGCGGTGGCCGCCTTCACCTCGGGAGCACGCTCTTCAAGCTTCGTTGACGACATTTCTTACTCTCCTTCTTCTTTCCCGCTGCCGGGATGTGTGTGGCTGTCAGGGACGGAGGCGTCGCGCTCTGAGGACTCCTCCAGCGTGATCCGCCCCATCCAGGCGTAGAGCCAGGGCGACTTGACGCGCACGACGAACGCGATGACCAGCGCGGCGACCGTGACCGCGCCGATGATGTAGGGGATAGCCACGAACACCGGGTCGCTGGCGGCTCCGCTGGCGGCGAACGCAGCGTTGTCCAGTAGCAGGTAGCACACGTAGACCATGCCGATGCCGCCCAGCAGCGGGGACAGAAAGGTCTTGAACCAGTGCGCGGTCTCCTGGTGTTGCTTGCGCACGTGGAAGTACCCGATGACGGAGAAGGCGGCCATCGCCTGGACGATCAGGATCGCCCCGGTGCCCAGGATCGCCATCAGCGTGTACAGCGACGCGTACGGGTCGCGGCCGCTGAAGAAGAACGCGAACACGACGATCGTGGCGATGATGCTCTGCACGAATCCGGCGATGTGCGGGGAGCCATGCCTCGCGTGGGTGCGCCCGACGCTGTTCGCCAGACCCGGGATGAACCCCTCGCGGCCGACCGCGTGGATGTAGTGGGCGGTGCAGCTCTGGAACGCCATTCCGCAAGCGAACGAGCCGCTCATCAGAAGAATCTGGAACATCACCGCTGCCCACTGGCCCAAGTTGTGCTGCACTGGGCCGAAGAAGATCCACGGTGCCGTGTTCGGATCCTGCGCCAGGTCGATCGCGTTCGTCGGCCCCGTGCCCACGATCGCGAGCCGCGAGATCAGGATGTAGAACACGCCGATGCCCAGCACGGAGGTCATGATCGCGATCGGGATGATCTTCTTCGGATTCTTCGACTCCTCCCCGTACATCGCCGTCGATTCGAAGCCGACCCACGACCAGAACGCGAAGAACAGGCCGATGCCTGCGGCGCCCACCGCCAGGGCCGTTTTCCCTGTCACGGGGTTGAGGAACTTGCCCGACACGTTCTGGAAGGCAGAGAGGGGGTTCAACGACTCCCACGACCACCCCTGCGGGCCGCCGCCGTGGACAACCACGCTGACCGCCATCAGGGTGAGCATGAAGATCTCAGCGACGAGAAACACGCCCAGAATCTTCGTCCCGATGCTCACGTCGTAATAGGTCAGGACAGCGTTGGCGACCAGCATGAACACGGCGAAGAAGATCCAATTCACCTGCAGGCCGAACAGATTGTTCATCAGCTGGGAACCGAAGTACCCGAAGATGCCCACCAGCGCCGGCTCGAAGACGATGTAGGCCAGAGTCGTCAGCAGGCCCGCCGCCAGACTGGGAACCCGCCCCATGCCCTGGGACACCATGCCGTAGAACGCGCCGGTGGCCGTGATGTGCTTGGCCATGGATGCGTAACCGATTGCGAACAGGCCCAACACGACCGTGGCGACCATATAGCCGGCCGGCGCGCCTGCCCCGTTACCGGAGCCGATCGCGATCGGAACATTGCCCACCATCGCCGTAATCGGTGCCGCGGTCGCCACGGATAAGAACAACACCCCGACCAGGCCGATAGCGTTCTTCTTGAGCCGGTGGACGTGTTGCCCACCTTCGGGTTCGGCTCCTTCGGAATCGTTCTGGGGGATTGTCACACTTTCAACGGACATTGCAGCTCCTGTGCTGTAGGGGACGTCGGCGTCCCAAACATCCGCTTGCGCGAGGTCGCAAGCTACGAAGAGGTTAAGAGCCGCGACAGCAACATGTATCCCTCAACTCTCAATAATTGAGAACGCCACGCTGCCCTGTACACGTCATCGGCACGTACCGGAGGCGTGTTCTGCGCAAGCACGAGCCGCATGCTACCTCGATGCGCTGGAACTGGTGGCCGGGTTCGACGCCGACCTGATGCGGATGCGCGCTCGTGAAGGCCTAGCCCTGTCCAAAGCGAAGGGTCGGCTGCCGGGCAGACAACCCAAACTCACCGCACTGCAACAACGACACCTGCTCACACATCCCGACGCTGGCGAACACAGTCAGGCAGAAATAGCGCACCTGTTCCGCATCTCCAGGGCCACAGCCTACCGGACCATCCAACGGCGCGGACCGGAAACGGCATCCCCAGCCGCACCGAGATGACCGTCAAGGCGAACGGCTGGGTGCCAGGGTGCCGATCCGACAAGCCCCTGGAGTCCGCGATACGCGAAGTCCAGGGGCGCGGCAAATTGTTGATTGCGCGGTCTAACACGCACCAAATTCGCCCAGGAAGAGCCTCCAGGCGCTAAGCGCCGGCGACTCAGGTCCACCGACGACTCGCCCGACCGCTTACATCAACCCTTTACTTGCGAGCCACTTCTTGGCGATATCAGCCATGTTTGCTCCCGTAGCCGCCTGGCCGTTCAGTGTGATGAGGTCGTCGGTCGTGAGCTTCGCCGAGACGGCGTTCAGCGCCTTCTTGACGGCGTCGCTGACGCTGGCTGTCCTGATGATCGGCACGACGCTCTCGTCTGCGAACAACGATTTGTCGTCTTTCAACACCACCAGATTGTTCTTCTTGATGCCGGGATCCGTGCTGAAGATGTCACCAGCCTGCACTTGCCCAGACGTCAGTGCAGTCATGGTGAGCGGTCCACCCGCATCCAACGTGACGAACTTCTGGAACGTGATGCCATACAAGTCATGGAGACCGACGACACCGTTGTAACGGGTCTTCCACTCGGGCGGGCCGCCCAAAGCAATCTGGGACCCGATCGGAGCGAGATCCGAAATCTTCGTGAGGTGAAACTCGTCGGCGGTCTTCTGTGTGACCGAGACGGTGTCGCTGTCGGTCGCCTGCGACACGTCAAGCAGACTGAGGCCCTTTGGAAGCTTCGCCGTGAGTGCAGTGATCACGTCAGATCTGGTTGTTGCCTTCGCTTTTTCGTCGAGATACAACAGCACCGAGCTCGAGTATTCCGGCATCAGGTCCAAGGAGCCATCCTCCAGCGCCTTCATCGTCACCTCGCGGCTGCCGATGTTGAACTGCTCCTTCACCTTCACACCGTCATGTTGAAGCTCCTGCGAGTAGATGTTCGCGATGAGTTCGCTCTCCTCAAAATTCGCCGAACCGATGATGACAGGTCCGCCCGATTTGGCGTTCGTCGCTCCGCCCCCGCTGCTGAGCGGATCGTTGCCCGCACAACCAGCGAAGGCGACACTTGCGGTAATGGCGATGGCCGCTGTCACCCCTGCCCGTACTTTCCTATTCATCTGTGAATCTCTCCTAATCTCGTTGATGATGTATCAGTGGTGCCGGAAAGCGCCTGAACCGGTTGTCGAGCCGTGCGACGCTGTCGACGGGTCTTACGAAGAAGTCCGGGAGACACGACAAGTCGCGTCAGCCCGATGAAGCCCAGCTCCAGTACGACCGCAAGAACGGCGATGAGCACCGCCCCGCCGAGCATCTCCGAATAGTTGCCCTGCGCTTGCCCGTCGATGATGTACCGGCCAAGCCCTCCGAGGCCCACATACGCGGCGACCGTGGCGGTGGACACTACCTGAAGCAATCCGCCCCGAATCCCTGAGAACATGAGGGGCAATGCGCACGGGAACTGCACGCGCCACAGAATCTGCATTTTGGTATAGCCCATGCCTCGCGCCGCGCTGACGGCGCCCGGGTCCGCGGATTGGATTCCGCCATATGTTCCCGTCAGGATGGGCGGGATGGCCAGCAGTACCAGCACGGCTATCGCCGGGATCGTGAACGCCAAGTCGGAGGCGAACATCGGCGCCAGGATCAAGACGGCGAGTATCAGCAGCCCGACGGTGGGAAGTGCCCGCAGCGAATTCGCCAGGCCCGCCACGATCACTTCACCGCGCCCGGTGTACCCGACGTAAATGCCAAACGGCACCGCCACCACCAGGGCGATCAAGAGAGCAATTCCGGTGTATTCCAGGTGCAGCCCAACCTCAAGCGGGATGCTCTCTGACCCGGTCCACTGCGCCGGGTTGAAGAACCACTCAAAGAAGTTCATGAGGTCTCCACCCGCTGACGCCACGGCGTGAGAGCCTTATTGCCCCACACAATCAAGAGGTCGAACACGATAGCCAACACCAGGCACAGAATCACGCCGGTGATAATCGGCACAAACAATCGGAGAATGAAGCCCTGCGTGAACAACGAACCCAGCTGGGAGACGCCGACAAGGGCCGCGACGGTCACGATGCTGACGTTGGAGACGACCACGACCCGCAGGCCGTCTGCGATTACCGGTAGCGCCACGGGTAGCTCAACGTGCAACAGCCGCTGCCATCCCCGGTATCCCATCGCAGTCGCGGCAAGCACCGTTTCAGGGGGCACGGAGGACAGGCCATCTGCCACGACCCTTACCATCAGTGCCACCGTGTATACGGTCAATGCGACGACGACGTTCAGCGGATCCAGAACCTTGGTGCCCAGGATCTGCGGCAATAAGACGAACAGGGCCAAAGAAGGAATTGTGTAGAGTATGCCGGCGACCCCAGTGATCGCCGGGTAGACCTTGCCGTGGATGTAGGCCCACCATCCGATCGGCAGCGCGATGAGCAGGCCGAGGACGGTCGGGACCAGGGTCAGCACAGCGTGTGAGAGTGTGAGTCCCCAGATCTCTCCGAGATTCGACCAGACCCAGTCGATGTTCATGGTGCCAGTACTCCCGTCTTGGCTGCACGAATCGCTGATACGACGTCTTCTGCGGTCACGGTGCCGAGCAGTGATCCGTGGTCGTCGACCACAGTTCCACGACCGCTCGGACTTGAGAGCACAGAGTTGAGCATGTCGCGAAGCGTTCCGGACCCCTGGGCGACCGTGCCACTGATATCGATGTCTTCAACCGTGACCGTGCGGCCATCCGTTTTGTCCAGTTGTACCCACCCCAGCGGCGCACCCGACCTGCTCACGGAGAGAACCCAACTACCGTCCGAACTCTGATGGTCGCTCAGATCGTCGCCGACCTGAACGGTCGCCTCGTGAGTGATGGGCACGGACTGATCCGCGGTGACAAAGCTGAGAGCGTGATAGCCGCGAGCTGTCCCGACGAAATCCGCAACGAACCCGTCCGCCGGGTGTGCCAGCAGGTGGGCGGGGGGTGCGATCTGCACGAGCAAGCCGCCCTGCCGCAGCACCGCTACTTGATCACCGAGTTTGAGCGCTTCATCGATGTCGTGCGTCACCATGACAATGGTCTTGCCGATATCGCGTTGAAGGCGAAGGAATTCGTCCTGCAATTGTGCGCGCGTGATCGGATCGACGGCGCTGAACGGCTCGTCCATGAGCAACACCGGCGGGTCTGTGGCCAAGGCGCGGGCCACTCCGACACGTTGTTGTTGACCTCCGGAAAGCTGCCAGGGGTAGCGAGTTGCGAGGTTGGGGTCGAGACCGACGCGTTCGAGCAATTCAAGCGCCTTGTTGCGGGCATCCGTTTTGTTGGTTCCGAGCAATCGCGGAAGGGCCGCAATGTTGTCGACGATCGTGAGATGGGGGAACAACCCGGCGCTCTGAATCACGTAGCCGATGCTGCGCCGGAGTTCCACGCGGTTGAGGGCCTGGGTTTCCACCCCGTCCAGTGAGATGGTGCCAGACGTTGGCTCGATAAGCCGATTGATCATCCGCATCGAGGTTGTCTTGCCGCAGCCCGACGGCCCGATCAGCACTGTCAGTTTTCCCGTCGGAGCTTGCAGGCTCAGGTCATTGACGGCGATCGTGCCGTCGTCGTAGACCTTCGTCACGTTCTTGAATTCGATCACGATACCGTCTTCTCCGTCGTAGCTGAACTGGTTTTGCCGCCGAGCAGGGCGGACACGTGGTGGGCCCCCTCGATGAGCAGGCGACTGTACCTGGCCGTATCGAGCTGGGTTAACCGATAACTCGGAATGACAAGGCTGAGGGCCGCAACCACTTTGTGTTCAGAGCGGACTGCAGCAGCAATCGCGGTGATATCGTCTTCGACCCCGTGTTCGACGATCACGTACCCCGCAGCGGGGATCTCGTCGCGAAGTACCGCCCCGGCCGCAGAGCCGGAGATCGGGATGGTGCGCCCAACCCAGTTCGTGTGCCTCACGGAGTGCGTGCCCTCGACGGTTGCGATGTAGATCGACGTCTTGTTGTGACCCTCGATGCTCAGATAGACCGACTCTCCGGTATCCGTGCAGAGCATCTCCATCGTTTCGCGAGCAAGCGAGATCAGCGATTCGTTGCTCAGCGATTGCGCACCGAGCTGGATCATACGGCTGCCTGGGCGGTAGTCCCCCGCGTCGTCCCGGCGAACGAACCCGCCACTTTCGAGGGTGCGCAGCAGCCGCAACGTTGTACTCGGTGACAGCCCGGCAGCGCGCGAGCTATCGGCGAGATTGATCCGGCCCTCATCACAAATGATCGCAAGCAAGCTGAGCGCTCGCTCCACCGTTCGGGTCGCCGCTTCGGCCACGAGCTTCCTCTCGACATTGAGCTTCGTCGTGCGACCTCGCACGATGCCATGCCGCACACAGCACGTCCGGTTATTTCATGGATTTCCGAATCGAGCTAGAACTTGTTTATTTCACCTAGTAAAATACAACTGCCACCAGATAGCAATACATTAAAGAACATCTTTTGTAAATACGACTGGAAGCGTCACCGACACGGAGGTTGGCTGTGATCGAATTCGACGGGAAGATAAGCGTCGCCGACATCGTTTCGGTGGCGCGCGACCACGATCATCCGGTCGTGCCCGACGAGAGGCGCCAGCGGGTGCGGCAGATGCATGACCACGCTCAGGAATTGGCCGAACGGGTTCCCACCTACGGTCGCACGACGGGCGTCGGCGCGAATCGCACAACCTCTGTGGACACCACGGATGCCGAACACGGGCTTCGGCTACTCCGTAGCCACGCGATCGATGCCGGCGATCCGCTTCCAGCCGTGGCTGTGCGAGCGATGCTTGCCGTGCGCCTCGCACAGCTCAGCGTGCCGGGCTCCGGCGTTCACCTCGACGTCTTGGACGGCGTGCAACGCATGCTCGACACCGACGCGCTCCCCACCGTTCTCGAGTTCAACTCCGTCGGAACGGCCGACCTTGCAGCACTCGCCGGAACCGCGCTCACCCTGATGGGCGAACGGCCCGCCACCGCCCCGCTGCAACCGATGCCGCGGTGGTCTACCGATAATGCACTTCCGTTCATGAGTAGCAGCGCGCTGACGATCGGGCGGGCATGCCTGGTCATTGACGAACTGCGCGCCCTCACCCGCGCGTCAATCGTTTTGTTTGGTCTCAGCTTCACCGCGCTACGCGGCAACCCTTCCCCGTTCAGCCAGGCTGCCGCTATCGGGGGCGCGTCCCCTCAACTCGTCGCGACCTGCGCCAGCCTTCGCGCGGTCGTCGGGGATGCCGCGGAACCGGCGCGCATCCAGGACCCGTACGCGCTGAGGGCCTTCCCGCTCACGCTGGCACCAGTGGTGGACGCACTCGACCAGCTCGAGACGATCGTCACCGCCCTGACGAACACAGCACAAGAGAATCCCCTCTTCACGAGTGACACCGTGATCCACCACGGGGGGTTTCACCAGGTCGCACTCACGCTGAAAGCAGACACGCTGGCAATCGCTCTGGCCGCTCAAACACCCGTAAGCCTGTCCCGCATTCGATTGATGAGCGAACCGGATTACACGGGCATGCGGCCATTTCTCGCTGCCGGACAGCCCGGCTCATCAGGCATCATGATGGTCGAATACGTGGCAGGAGCAGCGATCGGCGATCTGCACGCCAGTGCACAACCCACCTCGCTGACGACGGTCTCCCTGTCGCGAGGAACCGAAGAGGATGCGAGCTTCGCGCCAGTGGCCATCAGCCAATTGGAGCGTTCCGTGCGTGCATTTCGCGTCCTCCTCGCGTGCGAGGCACTGATCGCAGTCCGGGTGCTGCGCCAGCAGGGAGCATCCGCCGCCGACCTGCCATCGGAAACCCTGGCCTCCGCATGGAAGGTGTTGGAAGAGTTGCCGGCCGACGACGATGATCGCGATCTCCGGCCAGACCTTGAACTCGCGCAAAAACTGCTCGACCAACTTGGTGAATTGATCTGACGAGCTATCGCCAGCTGCGGCTCGATCAGCTCCAGTCGATCTGCAAAAAAATGCTGCTCGAAACTACCACATACCCCTGACCGCACCCGCCGGCTCAATGCCGGGCCCAGCATCCAATTCAAGCTCTGCGGATGTCTCCCCCGCCAACCGCACGAACCCTCGGCTTCCAGCCGACGCCAGATCGCCGAATCGACAAGCATCCGGGAGAATTACAGCATCTCCGACCTCGACATCGTGCAGAGGATCCTCCACCATCTCGGGTCGGCTGCGCAAGAAGGAAGCCCCGCCCAATCCGAAGACCGCCGGGCGAGGATGCATGAACATCGACAACGCTGCCTATCCCTCGTCTGCCGGCTCGCGGTGGGTTACCTGGAGCCCCACCGCGAGCCATCGTGTCAACCCTTGATACGTACTGCGCACTCAGTGCATCCTTTCTGGCAGGTGCCAATCGTGCAAGAACGGTCAGATGATGTCATGGTGTTAGCGGCCACGGGACTGCCCACTGACCGCCAGTAGAACTGCGCGTTGGTGGGGCCATGAGATCTGCCCGCTCCTGTTTGAATCCCCGACCGCTTGGGCGGCGGGAGCCTCTTCCTGGGGTTTGATGACGATGCCTAATCACATCAATCCAGGAAGAGGTCCTAATTGAAGGTTCCCGGCCGGGTCTTGCACATGCGGAACGTGGGAACTGACCTGCTGCGGGAAGGCGACGACGTCGGTCTTTCTCGGGCGCGAGTGCGATGCCGAGGCGGTCGCATTCGACCTATGGATCGAAGAGGAGGAAATACGGAGCAACTTCGAGGCACAGGGCGCTTCCTACCCCGTCACGGCTATCCAGCGCGATGTCCGCAGTCTTCCGTTCCAAGATGGAGAATTCGACGCGATCATCTGCATCGAGTATTTCGGCACGGACGTGCGACTTATCCCACGCCTGAAGCGGGGCGGCGGCATCGGCATGACGACGCCTCTCCTCGGGCGGATCCGTACCCGATCCCACCGCCGGCCTATATGAACCGAAGTGATCGGCCAGGAAGCCGTCGGCTGGCGCGCGCCGGAGTGATGGGCGACACACTGGCGCCTCACCGACCTGGTCGACAACGTCACAGCACGACTGCAGAAGCATGGGCGCGACGACTGGTCGCGTGCACTGGGCGAGGATGAAAATTCCCCGGTGGTCACAACGCTGAAGGCCGACGACAACCAGATCGGATCCGCTATCGTCAGCGCGACGAAAAAGTGATTCAAGATTTGGACAAGTCAAATGGCACAGATTCGTCGCTTCGTCAAGAGAGACAATTGACAGATGCCCGATCAGGGGCCCGCACTCGGACAACCCGAACGATAAGGGACACCGGACTGCCGACCTGACCGAGTGTGCTCGCGCCCCGCATCCGGGGCCGGCGCACGTTCAGGACCACGCATGTTGCCGTGTGTTGCGGGCCCCAGTGCACATCGACGCCGACTGGCTTAGCGTTGTGCGGGTGACCAGCACTATTGCCACTGTCGCCGCGCCGGACGACGCAGGCGCACCGGCGAGCGCGCACCCCGCGCCGGCGACCACTCGGCCCGCACTCGCCGGCCCAACCGTGTCGACGCAATGGCTGGCGGATCACATCGGTTCGGACGACCTCGTCATCCTCGATGCCACGGTTTTACAGCTCGGCGGCCCGGGCGAGAAGCCGGCCTATGTCAACGGCGACGAGGAGTACCTCGTGCACGGGCATGTTCCCGGTGCCGTGTTCGCGGATCTGCTCACCGACTTCAGCGATCCGGACGGCCGCCTGGGCTTCGTCAAGCCGACAGCGGAACGATTCGCGGCGGCCGCGGCATCCGTCGGGGTGGACGACAGCACGACCGTCGTCGTCTACGACAACTCCGTCGGGCACTGCGCCGCCCGCCTGTGGTGGTTGTTCCGCGCGTTCGGGCATGACAACGTCGCGGTGCTCGACGGCGGCTTGCGCAAGTGGCGAGCCGAGGAACGGCCGATCGATCTCGGCTATGTGCCGCCGCGCACGGTCGGCTCGTTTGCCGCCGAAGAACAGCCGCAGTTCTGGGTGGACAAAGCCTATGTGCGCTCCGTCGTCGCCGGCGATGCGGATGCCGTACTCGTCTGCGCAGTGCCCCGGCACGAGTTCACCGGGCAGAATGCGTATCGTGCTCGCGCCGGGCACATCCCCGGCAGCTTCAGCGCCCCGGCAACGTTCCTGATCAACCGGGAGACGAACGAGCTGCTGCCGCTCGACGAGTTGCGCACCTTCTTCGGGGATGCCTATGCTCCCGACCGCAAGACAGTCGCCTACTGCAGCGGTGGGCTTGCCGCAGCGGCTGCCGCGCTCGCCCTCACTCGGCTCGGCCATCCCGATATCGCAATCTACGACGGCTCCCTCAACGAGTGGGTGCTCGACGAAGACGCACCACTGATCACCACCTACCGAGCCCCGACCACGGGCTGATCTGCTGCCGGTGGCTTGGACCCACGCCGCTTCGTCGAAATCATCGATGATCGGAGCAAACGTCGAGCGCACAGCCGTGCTCCATCGATCGTGCAGACCCGGCAGGACCCGATTCGTGGCAAGCTGACACCATGCACTCAAGCGGGCTGTCCCCGGCACAGCTGCGACACTTCCGCGCGATGCTGCGAACAAGCCGAGCGGATGCCGCACTGCATCTCGCGCGCCTCACCGACTCGATGACCGAGGTGCGTCTCGCGCGCTCGGACGGGTCGACCGACGACGAACACGACCCAGAAGGTCCGACAATGTCGCAGGAATGGTCCAGCCTCGACGGACGTGTTGCGTCAGCCGAAGCCGACCGGGCGGCCATCGACGCCGCGCTCGCCCGTCTCGACAACGAAATCTACGGATGCTGCATCCGTTGCGGCAACCCGATCGGCGCCGCACGACTGCAGGCACGGCCTGCTGCCGAACTGTGCATCGACTGCGCGCGCCAAGCCAACTGATCGAGTAGCGAGCGCCAGCCCGGTGGTCGAGTAGCGCGGTGGAGCTCAAGGGATCGCGCAGCGATCCGCGACCCCAGCGCCGAACGAGCCTGCGAGTGAGGGTTGGAGCGCCAGCGAGCGTATCGAGACCTCCGAGCGCACCTCACGAGGTCTCGATACGCCAGCTCGCTGCTCTCGCCGGCTACTCGACCGCCGACGGGCTCCCAGGCTACTCGACCGCCGACGGGCTCGCCGGGTACCCTTCGAGACGGCCGCGGGCGACCTCCTCTGGGCATCGCTCGACCACCGGCAGACTAGAGCCGGGTGACGCCGCTCACCCGCACGACGGCGGTGCCTTCCTCGGCTGATGCCACCAGATCCACGATCGCGTCGATCCCCCAGTCGTGATCGCCGGCGGGGTCGGCCAGCACCTGACGCACCCGCCAGACACCATCCGTGCCCGCCGCGCTCTCGTCGATGACGAGCATCATCGGACTGCGCGCATCCGCGCCGGTGAGAATCTGTGTATGCTCAGCGAAGTATGCGTCGAGATCGTCGGCCCAGGAATCCGCTGGATAGTTGTCAGGCAGGGCGGCGAGCTCGTCATAGTGCTCGAGTGCGGCCAGTTGGACTCGACGGAACAGCTCATTGCGCACCAACACGGTGAATGCGCGGCGGTTCGTCGTGACATTGCGTGGAGCCGGCGGAACGATCGGCGCGTTCCCGTGAGCGCGCTTGTGGGCGTCGAGCAGCAGAACGTCGGGGTGGACGAGCTCTTCCCATTCGTCGAGCAGGCTCGAGTCGACCTGCCGCACCAGCTCGCCGAGCCACTCGATCAGGTCGAGCAGTTCCTCGTTCTTCAACTCGTCCGGGATGGTCTGCCGCGCAGCCCGGTACGCATCGGACAGGTAGCGAAGCACGACCCCTTCCGAACGGCTGAGCTTGTAGAACGAGATATATTCCGCAAACGACATGGCTCGCTCGTACATGTCGCGAACAACCGATTTCGGGCTCAACTCGAAATCGCGCACCCACGGCTGGTGCGTGCTGTAGGTCTCGAAGGACTGCACCAGCAGCTCGGCCAGGGGCCGCGGATGGGTGACCTGTTCGAGCAGCTCCATCCGCTGGTCGTACTCGATGCCCTCGGACTTCATGGCCGCCACGGCTTCCCCGCGGGCGACGAACTGCTGCGCAGACAGCACCGGCCGCGGGTCGTCGAGCGTCGACTCCAAGACAGAGATCAGATCGAGTGCGAAGTTGCCGGTGCCGATGCCGGCTGCGCCGGCGGGCGAAGGGTCCGGCTCGAGCAGCTCGAACGCGGCGAGCGCAAACGGCGACAGCGGTTGGTTGAGTGCGAAGTTCGGCTGCAGGTCGACGGTGAGCCGGATCTGCATGGGGGTCTCGATGGGAGTCTCGATACGCTCGCTGGCGCTCGCTACTCGACCACCCGTACCGGCGGTCGAGTGGCGAGGGACGAGCGTATCGAGACCCGGTGAGTCGGCCTCTGGCCACGATACACGTGCCCGTTCCTCGCTCGCTACGGTTCCTGAGGAAGCCGCCCGCGGCCGTCTCGAAGGGCGACCACCGGGAGAGACCTGCTCGACAATGCCCGCAGCCAGCAGGGTGCGATAGATGCCGAGGGCACGGCGGGCGAGTGCGAGCTGTTTCTTCCACGGCTCGTGGTTGTCGAAGATCAAGTCGTGCACGTGCGTGTAGACGTCTCCGCCGCGGCCGATCACGTTGATCAGCATTGCGCTGGTCATCTGCATGCTGGAGTGCAGCGTCTCCGGTTCCGCCGCGATGAGCTTGCGGAACGACGGCTCACCCCAGGAGACGAACCCCTCCGGCGCCCTCCTGCGCACAATCTTGCGACGCTTCTTGGGATCGTCACCGGCCGCTCGAAGCGCCTTCAGATTCTCCGTCTCGTGCTCCGGCGCTTGAACGACGACGGTTCCTGCGGTGTCATAGCCCGCCCGCCCCGCCCGCCCCGCGATCTGATGGAACTCGCGGGCGTTGAGTTGACGCATCCGCACGCCGTCGTATTTGGTCAACGCCGTCAAAAGCACCGTGCGAATCGGCACGTTGATGCCGACACCGAGAGTGTCGGTTCCGCAGATCACCCGCAGCAGTCCGCGCTGTGCGAGCTGCTCGACGAGGCGGCGATATTTCGGCAGCATGCCGGCGTGGTGCACGCCGATGCCCAGTCGAAGCAGTCGCGACAGGGTCTTGCCGAACCCGGTCGCGAAGCGGAAGTCGCCGATCGCCTCCGCAGTGCGCGCGCGTTGCTCGCGGGATGCGACGCCCGCGCTTGCCAGCGCCTGTGCGCGTTCCAGCGCGGCCAGCTGCGAGAAGTGCACGATGTAGATCGGCGCCTGATGGGTCTCGAGCAGCTCCTCGATCGTCTCGTGCACGGGGGTGAGAGCGTACGAATAGTGCAACGGCACCGGTCGCTCGACACCGGTGACGACTGCCGTCTCCCGCCCCGTGCGACGACTGAGGTCTTTCGCCAGGTCGGTCACGTCGCCGAGGGTTGCCGACATCAGGACGAACTGCACCTTCGGCAGTGTGAGGAGCGGCACCTGCCACGCCCAACCGCGATCCGGGTCGCCATAGAAGTGGAATTCGTCCATCACCACCTGCCCGACCGGAGTCTCCGGCCCCATCCGGAGAGCGAGATTCGCCAGGATCTCGGCGGTGCAGCAGATGATCGGCGCATCCGCATTGACGGCGGAGTCCCCCGTCATCATGCCGACGTTCTCGGCACCGAACGTGTCGACGAGGGCGAAGAACTTCTCCGAGACGAGCGCCTTGATCGGCGCCGTATAGAACGTGCGGCGACCCTCGGCGAGTGCGGTCGCGTGCGCTCCGACGGCCACGAGCGATTTGCCGGTTCCGGTCGGTGTGCTCAGGATGACGTTCGCCCCGGAGACGATGCCGATCAGCGCCTCTTCCTGCGCCGGGTAGAGCGTGAGTCCGCCGGCCGTGACCCACGCGCTGAACGCGTCGAAGAGGGCATCCGGGCTCGGCGCGGTCGGGCCGGTGGTCGTCGCGTCCGCGCCGCCGGCCGCGATCATGCTCAACAGCGACGGGCGGGCCTCGTCCGCGACTTCTTCGATCGCCACCGGTTACAGCACGTCCTCGAGCAGGCGTGGTTGGTGCCCGGTGAGGGCTTCGACATCACCGCTGATGTGCTCGAGCTCACCGCCGGCGATAGCTGTGTAAGTGCTGACCCACGCGTCCAGCTGCCATTGCTCGGCATCCGGATACGTCGCCCGTCGCGACGCATACGCCTCGGCGACCGTCTCGTTCTGGAACGTGACCGAGCGTCCGGTCGCAGCACTCACCCGGCAGGCCAGCTCGCCGAACGTGAGCGCCTCGCGCCCGGTCAGCTCGTACACGGCATTCTCGTGCGCGGCCGGCTCGTTCAGGATGGCGACGACCGCGTCAGCGACGTCCGCTCGAGCAACGGCGGCGGTGCGTCCCTCGCCCGCGGGCCCACGGATGACGCCGGCCTCGTCGGCGAAGAACGGCAGCAGATCCAGATAGAAGTTGTCGCGCAGAAACGTGAAGGTCATGCCGCTCTCACGGATCGCCTGCTCGGTCAGACCGTGATCGCGGGCGAGTGTGAAATCTGCCGTCTCCCCCGCACCGACGAAAGATGTGTAGATCAGATGCCGCACGCCGGCCTGCGCCGCGGCCCGAACGAAGCTGCGATGTGCCTCCAGCCGATCGGCGCTCTCCGTCGCCGACACCATGAACGCGACGTCGACGCCGGCAAGCGCCTGCCGAACGGCGTCGGCATCCGCGTAATCCGCTCGGGCCAGCTCGACACCGTCGAACCGGGGAACCCGCGACAGATCACGGGCGACCAGGCGCAGCGACGGCCGCTCCACGACGTCCACGACTCGGCCCCGATGCCCGGCATCCAACGCCAACGCGCGGGCGACGATTCCGCCGATGTGGCCGGTGGACCCGGTGAGAGCGATCGTCGTCATGACGTGGCCATCGGTCGTTCGGCACCGGAGCGCGAGGTCATCCGGCCGGATGCCTTGCCCGGTTTTCCGCCCTTGGCTGCGGCCCCTGCTTTTCCGGCAGCTCCTCCTCTGGGCTGCTTGCCGGTCTTGCCTTGCTTGCCTGTCTTGCCTGTCTTGCCTGTCTTGCCTGCGGCAGCCTGCTTGCCTACACCTTGCTTGCCGGCCTTGGCGGCTTTCGCGTTCGCCTTCTTCTGCGCCGTGCTCGTGGGGCGGGCAGTGACCCCGCGCGAGCTGCGGGCCGTGCGCCCGCGGACGACCCCGATGAAGTCGTCGACGGCGATGCTGTCGGCATCCCGATGATGGGCGCCGACGGTGTGCGCGGGCCAGGCCAGCGCAATGCCGGTGGAGGGCGCATCCGTCACCGGACGATACGTCACGTCCCGCCGCGCATGCAGTCGGGCGATGGACTGCGGCACGATCACGACGCCCGCGCCCGCCGCAACGACCGCGATCGTCTCCTCGATGTCGCCGGAGTCGTCGTGCACGGTTTCCCCGCTCAGGTCGGCGCGGCTGATCTCGTCGACGGCGGCGATGGCGTGATCCTTCGGCACGACGACGACCGCGAGCTCGGCATAGAGCGGGATGACGTTGAGTCCGTCGCGATCGATCGGCAGCCGCACGAACGCCATCTGCGCGCGGCCGTCGCGCAAGACATCCGTCTGGTCCGTGTCGGTGCGCACCAGCTCGAGCGGGCGATCGGGCCTGCGCTGTCCCCAGATCCGCGCCCATTTCGCGGGTGTGACCCCGCGCACGTAGCCGACGCGGAACGGTTCGGCGGGTTCGCGTCGCGGTCGGGTGTGTGCATCCGCGGCCATCGTCATCTCCCTTGCCTGTTGCGCTCGCCTGCTGCGCGGCTTCTGTCAGGATACGCTGGAGCGATGACCGACGAGACGCCTAACGTTGCCCGGCCGGTACAGCAACAGTCGCAGGCTGCACCGCAAGCTGCGAAGCAGCAACGACCGCAGTTGATGAAGCCGGCGACCGCGGCCAAGAAGCTCGGGCTCTATCTGCCCGCTTGCCCGGAAGCGTTCCGGAACGAGCCGATCAGCCGGGCGGCATTCGCGACGCTGCAGTCTGACCCGCCGGCCTGGCTGGCGGAGCTGCGCCGCGGTGGCCCGCACCCGCGCGATGTCGTCGCACGCAAGCTCGGCGTCTCAGTGTCGGGCCTTGCCCGCGCCGGCGTGACGGATGCGCTGACCACCGCACAGATCCAGGAACTTCTGGCGACCCTGCCCGCGTGGCTGGTCACCGAGCGCGCGACGCAGGCCGCCGTACGCGCCGAGAACGCCCGAGTGAAGGCCCGCGACGCAGAGCGGCGCGCACGCACCGAATAGCGCGACTCGAAACAAGGGTGCCCTGCGATGCAGGGTGGTTTCGAGACGGCCGCGTGCGGCCTCCGGGGCCACCGGAGCCCTCTCTGGCATCCAGGCCGAGCGCCTCGATCACGGAAGACTCACGCACGGGCGAGGATCGCCGCCGTGTCGGCGCCTGAGGGCACCGTGCCATAGAGCCTGCCACGGTCGGGCCCGAGCCGTGTCTGGATGAATGCGTCCGACACGGCAGCAGGGGCCGTGCGCATCAGCAACGACGCCTGCAACGCGAGGGCCATCGCTTCGACGAGGCGACGAGCGATGAGAGCTGCGCCCGCAGCATCCGCTTGTGCGACGTCGTGCAGCAGCCGTCGGGTCTGTGTCAGGTGTGCGTCGAGCACCGGATCCGCGCCCGCTGCCCGCGAGACTTCGAGATCGAACGCGGCCGTCGTTGCAGGCTCGCGGGTGAGCGCACGCAGCACGTCGAGGGCGATCACGTTGCCGGAGCCCTCCCAGATGGCCATCACGGGTTGCTCGCGATAGCGGCGGGCGAGCGGAAACTCCTCGATGTAGCCGTTGCCGCCGAGACACTCGAGCGCTTCGTAGGCGTGCTCCGGCCCGCGCTTGCAGACCCAGTATTTCGACACGGCCGTGGCGAGTCGGCGGAACGCACGCTCTTGATCGCCGGCGTCGTCGTCGTGTGCGCGGGCGAGTCGCATCGCCGTGGCGGTCGCCGCCTCCGATTCGAGCGCCAGGTCGGCCAGCACGGATGCCATCACCGGCTGGTCGATCAGCTCGGCCCCGAACGCACGCCGATGCCGCGCATGCCAGGTGGCCTCTGCGACGGCCTGACGCATCCCCGCGGCCGTGCCGAGCACGCAGTCCAGCCGGGTACGGGCGACCATCTCGATGATGGTTCGCACACCGCGGCCCTCTTCGCCGACCAGGTGTCCGACCGTGCCGTCGAACTCGACCTCGCAGGATGCGTTCGATCGGTTCCCGAGCTTGTCCTTGAGCCGTTGGATGCGGAACACATTGCGCGATCCGGTCGCCAGCACACGCGGCACGAGAAAGCAGCTCAGCCCCGACTGTGACTGCGCGAGCACCAGAAAGGCATCCGACATCGGCGCGCTGCAGAACCATTTGTGGCCGGTGAGCCGCCAGCTGCCGTCGCCGGCATCGATCGCGCGGGTGCTGGCAGCGCGCACATCCGACCCGCCCTGCTTCTCGGTCATCGCCATTCCGAACAGAGCAGATCTCGTTCCCCACGACGCCCCGGTGCGCAGATTCGGATCGTACTCACGGCTGAGCAACCGCGGCAACCACTGTTCGGCAAGCGCCGGAGTGGTCTGCAGCGCCGGCACTGCCGCGTGCGTCATGGATACCGGACAGGCGTGCCCCGGCTCGACCTGCGCGAACATCATGAACGTCGCCGCTCGTGCGACGCTCGCGCCAGGCCGCGGCTGCGCCCAGGCCGACGTGTGCGCGCCATGCGCTACCGCGGCGGCGAGGATGCGGTGATACGACGGATCGTATTCGACCTCGTCGATGCGATGCCCGTAGCGGTCGTGGGTGTGCAGCACGGGTTCGTGCGTGTTGGCGCGTTCGGCATCCCGTTGGAACTCGGCGGTGCCGACGACACGGCCGACCTCATGCAGCCCGGGGATCGCCCACGCCGCGTCATACCGCGCGACCGCTTCGACCAGCGGCGTGTTCAACGTGAACTCGTCGATGCCGGATCGCGGCGGAACCTGATTGATCACCTCGTGCGTGCTCATCGCTCGCCTGCCCTGCCTTCGTGCGTTCATGGCCTCATCGCCAGTACTGACCGTGCAGTCCCATCTTCGACGCTTCGCCGCCCATCTGCCAGCTTGCGGGCGGCACGGCGCGGACACGCGCATTCGCAGCACAAGGACTGTGAGCAAGAATGGAGGCATGATTCGCCGACGGGTGCTCGTGCGCGGGCGGGTTCAAGGCGTCGGATTCCGCTATTCATGCGCCATCGAAGCTCGGGCACACGACGTCGGCGGCTGGGTGCGCAATCGGCCGGACGGCGCCGTCGAGGCGCTCTTCGAGGGCGCGGAAGCGGATGTCGGCGCCCTCGTCGAATGGATGCGCACCGGGCCGCCCTGGGCGCACGTTCGCTCGGTCGAGGTGACCCAGGAGGGCGAGGTGACCGAGGAGGGCGAGGAGACGGACGAGCGCGAGGGTGAGTGCGCCGTCGAGTTCGAAATCCGCGGCTGAGCAGGCTCCTCGGCTCTGCTCAGGAAGCGACAGCGGCGGTCGGCACGAAGAACTCCATGATCGCCGCCGTCAGGAACAGCGGATCGTCGACGTGACACAGCTCACGCGCGGAGTGCATCGACAGCACCGGAACACCGACGTCGACGGTTCGGATGCCGAGCCGAGCCGCCGTCAACGGGCCGATCGTCGTGCCGCACGGCACCGTGTTGTTCGACACGAACTCCTGATACGGCACGCCGGCTCGCTCACACAATCCCGCCCACAGGGCGGCGCCGTGCGCATCCGTCGCGTAGCGCTGGTTCGCGTTGATCTTCAGCAACGGCCCGCCACCGGCGATCGGCCGGTTCGCAGGGTCGTATCGCTCCGGATAGTTCGGGTGGATCGCGTGGCCGGCATCCGCTGAGACGCACCAGGATGCCGCGAACGCGCGGAGCCGATCGGCGGCACTCGCGCCCGCTGCCGCCGCGATGCGCGTCAGGACGTCTTCCAGCAGCGGACCGCTCGCGCCGGACCGCGATTCCGAGCCGAGCTCTTCGTGATCGAACGCCGCGAGCACATTGATCGACGGGGCGGCACCGGCGGAGGATGCGGCATCCGGTGCGGCGACGGCTCCGGCGATCAGCGCCGAAATACCGGCGTACACCGACGACAGGTTGTCCAACCGGCCGGCCGCGAACAGCTCATCGCCGAGGCCGAAGCGGCGCGGCGGCTGGGTGTCGGCGGTCAGGATGTCGTAACCCGCGACATCCGCCGCATCGACGCCGGCGAGGCCGGCCAGGTGGGCGATCAGGTCCGCATGGTCGACATCACCGACACCGAACACCGGGGTGAGCTGCCGCTGCCGGTCGAGGCTGAGTGCGGTGTTGGCCTCCCGGTCCAGGTGCACGGCCAGCTGCGGGATGCGCAGGAACGGCCCCGTGCGAACGAGCCGCTCCGAGCCGTCCCGGGTCACGATGCGCCCGGCAAGCTCGAGCTCACGGTCGAGCCACGAGTTCAACAGCGGCCCACCGTACACCTCGACGCCTGCCTGCAGCCAGCCGTACCCGCCGACGGTCGGCTTGGGCTTGAGCTTGAAGCCGGGCGAATCCGTGTGCGCACCGAGGATGCGAAACGGCGTGAACGGGGTCGCCGCCTCCGGTTGCAGCCACGCGACGATCGCACCGTCTCGCAGCACGTAATACCCACCGGCCTCCAACTCCCAACGGTCCGACTCGTCCAAGGCGACGAACCCGGCAGCGGTGAGCCGTCGCCCGACTTCGGCCGCCGCGTGATAGGACGTCGGCGATGCGGTGATGAAGTCGCCGAGATCGTCGACGGATGCAGCGGTGCCGGTCATGCTCCCATCAAACCACGACGCACTCGCCGCTGCGCTGGATACGTCTCGGTGAACATGGCCTTGGCACCTTGCGTGTTCGCGTTCCCAAGGCCCCGAGCCGATACGCCTTCGATCGTTGTTTCTCAGGGGGAGCCAGCGGATCGGGCAGATGCCTTGTCCTTGCCATCCAGCTCGCTGTGAGCACGTCAAGATTCCGTACTCTTCCCGGCGATTCCGCCGTACGCTCGGATCATGGCCCTCACAGATCCCGATCTGAACCCCGCCGCCTCGAACCACGCCGAGCCGGCACTCGCCGACATCCCGCTGAGGACCATCGATGGAGATTCCACCACTCTGGCCGCCTGGCAGGGCGAGGTCCTGCTGATCGTCAACGTCGCGTCGCGCTGCGGCCTCGCACCCCAGTACGAACAGCTTGAAGAGCTGCAGAAGACCTACGGCGATCGCGGCTTCACCGTGCTCGGGTTCCCGAGCAACCAGTTCTTGCAGGAGCTGAGCAGCAAGGAGGCGATCAAGGCATACTGCTCCACGACGTGGGGCGTGACCTTCCCGATGTTCGAGACGATCCACGTCAACGGACGCCACCAGCATCCGCTCTACGCGCGGCTGACCAAGACCCCGGATGCCGCCGGCAAGACCGGCCGGATCACCTGGAACTTCGAGAAGTTCGTGGTCACGCCCGCAGGCGAGGTGCACCGGTTCAGTCCGCGCACCCGCCCTGATGCCCCCGAGATCGTCAGCCTCATCGAATCGGCTCTCGACGCGGCCTCGCCGACCGCCTGACAGCCGCCCACCGCGTCAGGCCGATCACGTGGAACCGATGACGTCGGGCTGGTGACATGGCGCCGAAAGCCGGCCGATATGCGTTCGACCCTGGATTGAGCGCATACGCTGAAGTCATGCACCCCGAATTCACACACGAGCCGGATGCACGCCGCTACGCGATGCGCATTGGCGCGCAGTTGGTGTGCATTCTCGACTACCGCGTCAACAACAACGTGATCTCGCTGACCCGCAGCTACACACAGCCGGCACAGCGTGGCAACGGCTACGCCGGGCAGCTGGTCGAGTATGCCGTGAACGACATCGAGGCGACGACCACCTATCGGATCGTGCCGATGTGCTGGTATGTCGCCGAATGGTTCGAAGCGCACCCGAGCCGCGCGGGAGTGCTCGAGCGCTGACCGGTCACGCAGGCTTGGCACGTGGTGGCTGCTCGGCCGGCTATTCGGCCGGTTGGAACCAGGGCGGATACACGGCCACCTTCGGCCGATGCGCTGCTGCCCCGAGCATCGCCTTGACCGATTGGCGCACCTTGTCATTGGCAACGCCGATGAGGCTGACCCGATCGAACGGCACAGCCCGATGCACGAGCAATTCTGCGCGCAACGTCGCATCCGACTCATCGTCGCTCAGCATCGTGCGCAGCATGCGTGTCGAGGTCTCTCGGGCCGCACCGAACCGCGTCAAGGCCGCGACAGCGTCCCCGTCCGTCGCCACGATGGTCGGCGTGTCAGGGTCGTCTGCTTCGTCGCCGGTGACCTGCTTGACCGTCGTCACGAGGATGACGAAGTCATATGCGGATGCGCCGCGCGCCGCGCGCGACAACCGTGGGTCCGCGTGCTGCGACCGGATGCTCTCCCACACGAACGCGTTCGGCGAGAGGAAGAACGGCACATAGTGTGCGACCGTGAGCTCGCTGCCTGCGACGACCGGGATCCGGCGGCGTGACGCGCGGTTGTCCGCAGACGAGATGTCGACATCCGGACGCGTCGTCCAGTCGTCGGAAGCGTCGGCGAGCAGCCGCCCCGCTTCGAGGATCAGCGACAGGTTGCCGATGTGGGTGACGTGGTAGATGCGCTGCTCGCCGATGTCCCGCGAGCGGGCGGCCTGAGCGGCGCGCGAGCGGGCCGTCGGCGATCCCTCGGCCGGCGTGCCGGCAGCACGGCGGGTGACGGGCGTCCGCGGCGTCGCGGTCGGGCGGGTTGTGCGAGCGGGGCGGCTCGCGGGCGCCTTGGGCGGAGCAGCCGGGGCCGGTTTCGGGTAGCAGACGGCGCACTGCGTGCCCACCATCCCGTGGATGCACTCGTCGACGCTCAAAACCAACCCCTCTTGCGGATGCCGCCGCCGAACTCGCTGTGTCGTCGGGTGCGGCCGTCGCGTCCTTAACGTTACGTGTGTTTTGGGCGCCATGGTGACCGGATTGCGTCAGTCACGCGATGCGCTGCCCGCGGGCGCGCCCGCGGCGGGCGGGCGTCTGCGGCGGGCATGCCTGCGGTAAGGGCGTGCTCTGACACACGGGCGTGGCTGCGGCCGGGGCACGTAAGCTGGAAACATGACCGACCCCGTTGCATCCGATCCGTCTGCCGCCGTGCCCGCCGCACCATCCGCATCGAGCGAGACGTTCGACCGCATCACGATGTTCGGCGCACCATGGTGCAGCGACTGCCGCCGTTCGAAGGGCCTGCTCGACGGGCTCAGCATCGACTACGACTACGTCGACCTCGAAACCGTGGAAGACGGTGCCGAGCGGGCGCGCGCCATCAGCGGCCGCACGAGCATCCCGGTCATCGTCTTCCCGGACAACACGCACTTCGTCGAGCCGACGGATGCACAACTGCGCGGCAAGCTCGAGGCGCTCAGTCGCGTCAAGTAGGCCTCATCCTGCCGGGGTGTGCAGAATGCTCGGTCACCTTTGGCAAGATGGACGCATGCCTCCCGCAGCTCGCCCGACACCCGACGCCCGCCCGGCGCAGCCGGCTCGACCACCCCGCCCGTTGCTGCGTTTGCGCGTGTCGCTCGCCGACGGCGACCCCGAGATCTGGCGCTTGCTCGAGGTCGACGCCGGCCTGACGCTCGCCGAACTGCACGACGTGCTGCAACTCGCGTTCGGTTGGCGGGATTCCCATCTGCACAACTTCTCCGACCACGAACTGTACCTGCCGGAGAACAAGCTGCCACGCATCGGTCGCAAGCCGCGCGTCTGGGTCTCTGATAACCCGTTCGCCGAGTCAGAGGAAGGCGAACTGCCCGAACACGAGTGGATCCTCACGCAGGTCTTCGACGGATTCGACGGACCTCTGTACTACGAATACGACTTCGGCGACTCCTGGACACACGTGATCGAGCTCGTCGAGCGTATCGCCGACGATCCGGATGCGCCCAGAGCGCTGCTGTTGGGCGGCGAGCGGCGCGGTCCGCTCGATGACGCCGGAGGCATCCACGGCTATGAGGAAAAGGTGGACATCCTCGCCGACCCACAGCATCCCGAGCATGACTTCATCGTCGACTGGATCAACTGGGTCAGCGGCCCTTGGACCCCGTTCGACGCCGACCTGGTCGAAGTCGATCACATCAACCAGGAGTTTTCGCTGCGGTTCGACGGTGGGCTCGGCATGTCCGGACTGCCGACGGATGCCTTCCCCGGCGCGTCCGCATCGGCCGGCGATGGGCGCACCGCCGCGGAAGCCGCGCTCGCCGCCACCGCGCCGTTACCGGACAACGCTACGATCGTCGACCTGTTGGCACGGCTGCCTGTCCCGCTGCGCAGCGAATTGCGCGGGCTCCTGCGTCGTTCCGGCGCGCTTGCACCCGTGGACATCGACCCCGCAACGGCCGCTTCCATGGTCGAGCCCTTCGCGTGGTTGGTGCGCAAGGCCGGCGACGACGGCATCCGGTTGACGCAAGCGGGATGGCTGCCGCCTGCGGTCGTCTCTGATGCGATGCGTGAGCTCGACTGGGGTGACCGCTGGATCGGCAAGATGAATCGCGAAGATCAGACCATGCCGATCGCCCAGCTGCGCGCGGATGCCGTGCGATTCGGCTTGCTGCGCAAGCGCAACGGTGTGCTGCACGCGACCACCACCGCACGCAGGCTCGTCGACGATCCGGTCGCACTCCTCCGGGTGCTCGTCAGCGCCATCCTGCGCCGCGCCCGGTCCGACATCGAGCGCGACATCACCGCGCTCGTCGCCTTGGATTTGGCGACTGCGCGCACGACTCAGGTGCCATCTGGTTACGGTTACGAATCCAGCGGAATCCTGTACGGGCTCCACGCGCTCGGGTGGGGTGGAGCGGATGGCGGCCCACTGACCGACGACATGATCTCCCGGCCGGTCCATCAGATGATCCGCCAACTCGACCCACTCGACGTCTTCGAGCAGAGTCGATGGAAACATGGCGAGGCCACGGAACACGGTCGAGCGTTCGGCCGGGCGATGCTGCGCGCGCCGGCGAGATAGAAACCGATGGATCATGGATGGCGCGAGCCAGGACAGCGACGGGGACTCCGTCACCAGGCCGACCAGAGAGCCCAGGCGCAGCAGCCACTCTATGAGGGTGCACCGGATGCAGGCACCGCGAACCGTCGATCCGTGGACAGATCGCTCGACTCGCCCGTGTGCACAGCCGACAGCGACTACCGTTAGCGTATGACGCCGCCAGAATCCGACAGTGCATCCAGCGCTGCGACCAGCACTGCAACCGCAGCAGCCCCAGAAGCCCAACCCGACATCACGTTCTCCGACCTCGGCCTCGACGAGGCGGTGCTGAAGGCGGTGAAGGACATCGGCTACGAGACGCCGTCGGCGATCCAGGCCGCGACGATCCCGCCATTGATGGCCGGTCGCGACGTCATCGGCCTCGCCCAGACCGGCACGGGCAAGACGGCGGCGTTCGCGCTGCCGATCCTCTCCCGGCTCGATCCTGCGCAGAAGAGCGTCCAGGCGCTCGTGCTCTCCCCCACCCGCGAACTCGCTCTCCAGGTCTGTGAGGCTTTCGAGGCGTATGCGGCGCACCTGCACGGTGTACGCATGTTGCCGATCTACGGGGGTCAGGGATACGGCATCCAGTTGTCGGCCCTGCGGCGCGGCGTGCAGGTCGTGGTCGGCACCCCCGGCCGCATCATGGACCACCTCGACAAGGGCACCCTCGACCTGGGCGAGCTGAAGTACCTCGTGCTCGACGAGGCCGACGAGATGCTGAAGATGGGCTTCGCGGAGGATGTCGAAACCATTCTCGCCGGAACCCCCAACGACAAGCAGGTGGCCCTGTTCTCGGCGACCATGCCCGCGCAGATCCGCCGCATCTCGGCGAAATACCTGAACGACGCCGAAGAGATCACGATCAAACGCAAGACGACGACGTCGGCCAATACGACGCAGCGTTACCTGATCGTGTCGTATCCGCAGAAGGTCGACGCGCTCACGCGCATCCTCGAGGTGGAGAACTTCGAGGGCATGATCGTCTTCGTGCGCACCAAGAGCGAGACGGAGACACTCGCTGAGAAGCTGCGCGCCCGCGGTTATTCGGCGGCGGCGATCAGCGGCGATGTCGCCCAGGCGCAGCGCGAACGCACCGTCAACCAGCTCAAGAGCGGCAAGCTGGACATTCTCGTCGCAACGGATGTCGCCGCCCGCGGTCTCGATGTCGACCGTATCAGCCACGTGGTCAATTTCGACATCCCGATCGACACCGAGTCGTATGTGCACCGCATCGGCCGTACCGGCCGGGCCGGACGCACCGGCGATGCGATCAGCTTCGTCACCCCGCGCGAACGACGGATGCTCACCGCCATCGAGAAGGCGACCCGGCAGCCGCTCACGCAGATGCAGCTGCCCAGTGTCGAGAATGTGAACGCGACGCGGCTCAGCCGCTTCGATGACGCCATCACGGCTGCGCTGGAGCAGGAGGCCCGGATCGCGGCGTTCCGTGACATCGTCGGCCACTACGTCGAGCACCACGACGTGCCCGAGGGCGATGTCGCGGCCGCCCTGGCCGTCGTGGCTCAGGGGGACACTCCGCTGCTGCTCTCGGAGGAGGACGTGCGTCGCGAGCAGCGCGAACAGCGGGAGCAGCGCGAGCGCGACCGGGAGGCACGGGGTGACCGGCCGGCCCGTGCCGGGCGGGACAGCCGCGATGGGCGCGACAGCCGGGACAGCCGTGGGCGGGACAGCCGGGATCATCGCGACAGCCGTGGCGAGCGTGGCACGTGGGGCGAACGCGCTGCACGCAACGACCGCGGTGAACGCAGCGACCGGCGCGACCGCGGCGAGCGCGGTTCGGGGCCGGAACGGCGCATACGCCCGGCATCGGGACCGATGGCCATGTATCGCATCGCTGTCGGCAGGCGTCAGAAGGTGGAACCGCGTCAGATCGTCGGTGCGCTCGCCAACGAGGGCGGGCTGAGTAGACAGGATTTCGGGGCGATCGACATCCGCACGGATTTCTCACTGGTCGAGCTGCCCGCGCACCTGCCGGACGAGGTGCTGGGCCGACTCAGCGGCACGCGCATCGGCGGCAAGCTGATCGAGTTGCGCCCCGACCGCGGAGGCAGTGCGCGGCGGAGTTAGCACCGTCGGCGATAAGGAGGCACGATGACCGCTCGAGAGCATGCCGTTCGCGCCCTGTGGACGCTGTTCGAGCCGATCCACGCGGTGAGCTATTTCGCACCTGGGGCCCGCCAGGCCTTCGCTGACATCGGTCTGACTCGCTACTGGGACGGCTACTTCGCGGGCCGCGCCGCACCACTCGGACCGGTGCCTGCCGCACCGGTCGTGGCGATCTTCAACGGCTTCTCCCCGTTTCTGATCGGACGTGCGTTGCCGGCGGTCTGGGGCGTCGCATCCGTCGACAAGGTGCTGCAGGCGCGCTCTCGCGGCGCGGCGGCGGCGCTTCGCTCGGTCGTGGCCGATGAGGCACTGATCGCCGAAGCCGCATCCGCCCTCACCCCGCTCGCGCACCGGATCGATATCGCGGGCCGGCCGCTGGCTGCCGCGAACCGCGCATTGCCCGAAGAGTCCGATCCTTATCGGCAGTTGTGGCGGGCGACGACGATCCTGCGCGAGCATCGGGGCGACGGGCATGTCGCTGCTCTGCTGAGCGAAGGGATCGCCGGGCTCGCCGCCATCGTGCTGCGCAGCGCCATCGACGTCGAGACGACGACGATGAAACGCGCCCGTGGCTGGAGCGACGCGGAGTGGGATGCGCAGACCGAGGAACTCGTCGCCCGCGGGCTGCTGGCCGCAGATCACACGATCACCGCGGCCGGGTCTGCGGCGGTGGACAGCGCGGAGCATCGCACGAACCGCCTTGCCGAGCGCCCGTGGCGTGAGTTGGACGACGACAAGCTCACCCGCGTCGCGCGCCTGATCGCACCGATCGCGCACGCGTGCGGCACATTCTTTCCGTACCCGAATCCGATCGGGATGCCGCAGCCCTGGAGTCCGGCTGACGACCCGAGCGCCGCCGCAATTTCCGAGGTGCCGGTCGAGTCGCCGGGTTAACTCGCGGGCGTTACGGTTGCATGTCGTCGTGACTCACGACACGACTGAGCTCGATCGTTCCGCCATCGAGCTGCCAATAGTGCAGGCGACGAGCGGCCGGCACGTTCTGCTCGACAGCCGCACGCATGCATCGGGCGCCGTCGGCGCGCACCACGTCGCGCTCGAGCGCCCCTGTTCCTTCCCGGAGCGGGTGCAGTTTGCGACCCGGCATGTCGCGCACGCGCCCGGTCAGCACATCGACGACCGTTTTGAGTGCTTTGGCAAGCCCCGCATCCGGCAGCTGTGCGATCGACGGCGCGAACCCGCTCGAAAGCGCATAGTGCGAGGGCAGAGGCCACGCCGATCGCTCGGCGGCCGGCACTCGATCGACCCAGGCGAGGTAGATCTCGTGGCGCACCCAGTCGTCCAACGTGAGCCACTGCGCCCGCCGATCGGCATGAGCACTGCTCAGGGCGGGCCGCGCGGCATCGCGACGAACGGTGCGCAGGATCCGCTTCTGGTCGCGTTGCTCCTCGCGCAACTGAGCGACCGTGTGTCGCAGAGTGGCCGACTCGATCAGTGCCTCGCGCCACTGCAGTTCAGCGACGTCCGCGCGATCACGCAACACCCTCAACTGCGAATCGGATGCGCCCACCTCATGCAGCTGCGCTTCAAGCCGCTTGATCTGTGCTTGCGCTTCAGCCAGTTTGAGCTGTGTCGACCGCAACGCGGTCGCGCCCTTTGCCGTGATGCCGGGTACGGCGGTGCCGGGTGCAATCGCTGCGGTCGCCTCGGCTGCACCCGCATCCGCAGCTGAACCTATGCTCGAACCCGTACGGGTGCCATCCGAAGCATCCGAATCGATCGGCACCGTGAACGCGCCTGGTCGCGGCCGTGGCGCAGCTCGCCGACGCCTCGACTCGACGGCGACGGACCCTTCGGTCGGGAGCCCGCCTCCTTGCCCGTCGCGTGGCACGTCGCGCTGCCCATCGTGCGGCGTATCGTGCGGGCGCGCAGCGACGTGCACCGCCGGCGACGTCGGCTTCTCAGCGAAACGAAGCCGCGCCTCGAAGTCCGCATCGGCGCCGCCGGCCGGCGCGATTGCGAGCGGCCGATCCTCCCGGAGCCAGGGCGGCCCGCCGGCGATCAACGCTAATGGCGGCACGATCGGTTCGTCGTCTACGTCGCTGAGCCGCACGTACAGCGCGCCGCTCTGCAGGTGGATGACCCGCACCGGAACAACGTCGCCGACCGACAGCAATGCGTCGGCGCGATCGAGTGGGTTGGGTGAGACATCCGTTCGGTCGATCACCACCGCAACACCCGGATGCACCGCGATCGTCGCCGTCTCTGCATCGACCGCGCGCACCAGCCCCAGCGTCACGCTACCGTGCGGATAGCGCCTGCCGAGTTCGGCTGCGTCGGGTACCGTGCCCTCGATCATGAGGCGCCGGGACTCGACCTCAAGTCGACCGGCGACAGGCTGACCGATCGACAGCATCCAATCGAGCGGCGCGGGCGGATATGTCAGTTCGCGCCACACCGTCGCCATGCCGCCACCGTCGAGCAGCACCAGTGCGCGCGTGCCGCCGGCGAGAAAACCTTGCACCTGTCCGGTCGCTTCGACGGTCGCACGCGGAGTCTCGAACAGGCCTGCAGCGTGTGCGTGAGCGACGGCATCCGTGGCAAGCAGTTCGGTGGCGCGTTTCGGGTCTCCGTACGGAAAACGCAATGGCGCCCGGGCCGGGTCCGCGAGCGCATCCGGTCCCGGCGGATACGATCGCCCCGCTCCGCCGTAGACCTGCAGCCGATCGGGGACGAGTCGGCTCAACTCGCGGGTGCGATCACCGGTCTCGATGAGGAAGATACGCGCGATGTCGCCGATGGCCTCCGCCAGGTCCGCAATCAGCAGCTCGGGATCGCGGGATCCGAACGCCGACGACACCACGACCCACGGCTGGCTGCGCGCCGCATCGCGCAGCCCCGCCGCAAGCTGTTCCACCTCGCTGGTCGTCTCGATGCGCGTGTGCGGCACGTGGTCTCCGTTCCCGGCTGCGACCGTCAGCATGGCGGATGCTTACCCTCTCACCCTAAAAGCATCGTCCGACTGCCGTGCGTCGCCCACGCGGTGCGACGCAGTTCAGGAAATGCGCCGCAATAGCGCCACGCGCCCCGTGCCCACCAAGACGAACAAGCGCTCGTTTCAAGGAGATCGTCGATTTGTACGGTCCGCCTCCCTGGAACACTCCTCGAAAGTCGGCTATCTCCTTCGAACCGTTGGCAGGTCGCACGAATGAGTGTCGGTGGCATGCCGTGCCCTGGAACATTCGCCACACAGCGGATGCCGCGCAGCGATGCGCGGTCGGCTCACGGCCTTCATGGCGAGGTCAGCACACCAAGGGACGCAACCTGATGCCGACCTGAATCTGATTGTGAACCCGGCCGCCACGGTCGCACACCTGGGTGCCGGTCCGCAGGCGAGCAGTGTCGCGGTGTACGACGTGCCGGCATCGCCGCCGCCTCGAGGTAGTGCGCGGGCGAACAGGGCGGAATTAGCCTAGATCTGTTACTCGAAGTCGAAGGGGCGTCAGTCATGGAACTCGGTCTGCACAGTGCGAACTTCACGTGGAACGGCGGCGTCACGGGCCTCGGCCCGGCACTCGCTCGAACGGCGAAGGAGGCCGAGGCCGCGGGCATCGCACGGCTGACCGTCATGGACCATCTGTGGCAGATCGGCAACTACGGTCCGCCCGAACGAGAGATGCTCGAGGCGTACACGACGCTTGGCTTCCTCGCCGCGAACACCGAGCGCGTGCTGTTGCACACGCTGGTTACCGGCGTCGTCTATCGTGAGCCCGGACTGCTGGCGAAACAGATCACGACCCTCGACGTTCTCTCGGGCGGCCGGGCCGGACTGGGCATCGGCGCTGCCTGGAATGAAGAGGAGTCGCACGGGCTCGGGCTGCCGTTTCCGCCGATTGCGGAACGCTTCGAACGCCTGGACGAAGCCGTGCGGATCTGCCTGCAGATGTGGAGCGACAATGACGACGCATTCGATGGAAGACACTATCGGCTGACACGCACACTCAACTCACCGCAGAGTCTGACCAGGCCGCACCCCTATCTGATGATCGGCGGAGGCGGCGAGCACAAGACCCTCAAGCTCGTTGCCCAGTACGCGGATGCCTGCAACATCTTCGGCGGACCGGACGCTGCCCACAAACTCGACGTTCTGAAAGCGCACTGCGACGCGATCGGCCGCAACTACGACGAGATCGAGAAAACCACAAGCTTTTCCGTCGATGTGTCCACCACCAGGGACAAACTGCTCCGCGAACTCGCCGACCGGCGCACACTCGGGTTCACCGTTGCATACATCTCCAGCAAGCTACCGGACCCGCTTGCAACCGTCGGCTTGCTCGCATCCGTCGTTCCCGAGATCGCCGGCGACTGAGCCGAGCCGGCTTTCACCCCCGCTCAGTAGCTCTAGCACCATGTCCCCCATGGTGCTACACGCGCCGTCTCCACCTGCCCGGTTGTCCGGACAAACCCCAGGATGCGGCTGATGTTCAGAATCCGGAACGCGTGGCCGGTGCAGGCCTGTGTCTGATGTCTAACATTCTGGGCAGCGCTCGCGGATACCGCGTAGGCGTTTCACAACCCGGGCCACCGGGTCAACGACCGTGAGCGTTTCGAGGCCGCCTTCGTCAGGCCAACCGACCTCCGGGCCGCTGACCATACGCGTCGTTGCAAACTGACGGGGGCCGAATCAGTGCGGCGCCGCATCCGCCTCGCTGACGTTCCACCGGGTGAAGCGCACGGTGAGGCCGGCACGCGGCAGTGCATGCTCGGTGTCGTGCACGAAGCCATACGCCGTCGTGCGCCACGCGTCGCCGCACGCGTCACTGCACGCGTCAGCCTCGCCCCACGCGTCAGGATCCGTGGGCGCGTCAGCCGAGGAGTCAGCCGGTCGAGCACAAGGTCGGGCTCGATCGTAGCGAGCGCACGAGCATCGTCGTCGATGTCGAGCCGTACCTCGCTCTTGGCGTGATGCTGACCCGTCACAGTCTTTCCGCACGCGCGCACCCTCGAGCACGACGACGCCAACCGCACCCAGGGCACGCTCGACCGTCGTGTCGATGATCGTCGGGACATACGTGGCCTGCAATTCCGCAATCTGATCGACGAACCCATGATTTGTGGCGTTTTGACAGGGCTTTTTCACGGTCGGTGATGTTCAGTGACTTGGTGGTCGAGTAGCGAGGTACGAGCGTATCGAGACCCGTATCGAGACCCGTATCGAGACCTCATTGCGGGGTCTCGATACGCCTGCTCGCTGCGCTCGCGGGCTACTCGACCAACGGGATCATGCAATTCGACGACTGTGAAAAGACCCTGGCGTTTTGAACCAATGATTTGTGGAACTGTCAACCCATGATTGAGGGAGCTTGAACCCATGATTTGTGGAAACTCGATGCTCGTTCGATAGCCGTAAGGGCGAAGGGCCGGACAGGACCGCGTGCATGCGGAAACAACGTCCAAGACCACAGCATGTCGCGCTTGCGGATTCGAGTTCCCGATTTTGCCTATGCCAGTTCTGCCTCAGCGTTGAGGCAGAACTGGCATGACGTAAATCGAACCATCGATCACGGCGGGACCGCTGCAGCTGCACAAGGCGGTCGCCGCGGGGTCCCCGTGCAGGATGCGCGCGCTAAACCGCCCCCACCGACACTCGGAACTGCGCCCCACGATGATCGTCCGCGAGTCGTGGTCCCTTACCCAGCACCGCCTCACGGAAGGTCTGCCCGGCAACCGGCACGGGCAGAAGTCCACGACGTCGCAGCTCGGGCGAAACAAGACGCACAAAATCTTCCTCACCCGCCGGACGGATCACGCTGGAGAGATTGAACCCGTCGACATCCGCGTCCGCCATCCAGCGCTCCAACTCGTCTACAACCGTCTGCGGCGAGCCGACGATCACCGGCCCACGCCCGCCGATGCTGATGAATTTAGCCACCTCGCGAACAGTCCAGACACGAGTCGGGTCCAGCTTGGTAAACGTCGCCAGCGCCGACTGGTGCGCCTCCGACTGCACGTGTTCCAGAGGCTTATCCAGATCAACGCCGTGCAGGTCGAGCCCGGTCCAGCCACCGAACAAGGCGAGCGCCGCCTCCGGATCGACATACCGGGTGTAGTCCTCGAGTTTCGCCTGCGCCTCGGCATCCGTCTCGGCCACGATCACGGTCGCCATCGTGAAGATCTTCACTGCATCCGCCGAGCGACCGGCCGCAACCAGGTCACCGCGCACCGTGTCGACCCAGCCCCGAACGATTCGCGGCGAATACCCGTTGTAGAAGATCGCCTCTGCATGACTCGCGGCAAAACTCAACCCGCGAGGAGATGCTCCCGCCTGGAACAACAGCGGTGTCCGTTGCCGAGACGGCTCGGCCAGTGCCGGGCCGGGCACCGTGAAGTACTCGCCCGCGTGGTCGATCTTGCGCACCTTCGACGGATCGACGAACACACCGGACTCACAGTCGGCCACGATGGCGTCGTCGTCGATCGAGCCCTCCCACAGTTTGTAGACGACGTCCATGTACTCATCGGCGCGGTCGTAGCGCTGGTCGTGCGGTGGCTGAGCGTCCAGCCCGAGGTTGCGCGCGGCCGAGTCCTGATACGAGGTGACGATGTTCCAGCCGACGCGGCCGTCGGTGAGATGGTCCAACGTGGTGAAACGGCGAGCCAGCAGATACGGATGCTCGTAGGTGACAGACGCCGTCACGCCGACGCCGATGTGCGTCGTCGCGGCTGCGAGGGCGCTGATGATCAGGGTGGGGTCGAGGATCGGATACTGCACGCCGCCACGCATCGCGGCATCCGCATTTCCGCCGTAGATGTCGTACTGCCCCAAGATGTCGGCAAGGAAGATACCGCTGAATCCGCCCGACTCGAGCGTCTGCGCCAATTCTGTCCAGTAGGCCAGCTGGGTGTAGCGGTGGCTCTGGTCGTCCGGATGCCGCCACAATCCCGGTGATTGGAAGGCCGGCACCATCATCTCGAAGGCGTTCAGCATAATCGGCTTGGTCATAGATTCTCCTCGAATTTGTCGATGACGTGACGGTCGCGCACGAAATCACCCGCTGGATCCTTGGCCGCGAATACGGTGATCAGAGACAACCCGGAAAGCAGGGTGATGTATACGCAGATGAGCCACGGCTGCCCACCAGCGGCGATGAGCAGGGCAGCTGAGATCACCGGCGTGAGCCCGCCCGAGAGCACCGTGCCGATCTGGCAACCGAGGGAGACGCCGGTGTAGCGCACGTGCACGGGGAATTGCTCGGCGAACCATGCCGCCTGCGGCCCGTAGATCGCATCGTGGATGAAGTTCATGCCGAAGATCATCATCAGCGGCAGGAAGACCAGCGAGCCGTGATCGAGGAACCAGAAGAACGGCCAGATGAACACGGCGATGCCGATCGTCGCGACAATGGCGATGGGCCTGCGACCCCACCGATCCGACGCCCACCCCCACAGCGGGCCGGAGACCAATCCGACAGCGGACCCGATCAGCACCGCGTTGACGCCGGCCGTCGAGTTGTGCCGTTGCGTGGCGAGGTAGCCGATCATGTACACGGCCAGCACCGCGAACAGCGCCGGCTGAGCCAGCCGCAAGCCGATCGTGACCAACAAACCTCGGCGATATTGGCGCAACACGACGGCCACCGGCGCCTTGGTGACTCTGCCGGCCGACTCAAGCCTGCGGAACGCGGGGGTGTCTTCGATGCCGAGCCGGATGTATAGCCCAACCCCCACGAGCACAGCGCTGAACAGGAACGGCAGGCGCCAGCCGTATGACTGGAACTGAGCGGACGTCGTCACAGCTTGTGCAATCGCGAAGGAGCCGGTCGCCAACAGCAGTCCGGCCGCCGAACCGGTTTGCGTGAAACTCCCGAAGAAGCCACGCAGCCCGCGCGGAGCGTACTCGACGGAGAGTAGTGCCGATCCGCCCCATTCGGCCCCCGTACCAAGCCCCTGCAGCAGGCGCAGAATGACGAGGGCCACCACGGCCAGCCAGCCGATGCTCGGATAGGTCGGCAGCAGGCCGATTGCTGTCGAGGCCACGCCCATCGTCAGCAAGGATGCGATCAAAACCGACTTGCGTCCGATCCGGTCGCCCAGATGACCGGCGATGATGCCGCCGAGCGGCCGTGCGATGAAGCCGACCGCGAACGTGGCGAAAGCGGCCAGCGTACCGGCGACCGGGGAGTACGACGGAAAGAATTGCGCGTTGAAGATGAGCGCAGCGGCGGTGCCGTAGAGGTAGAAGTCGTACCACTCGATCGCCGTGCCGACAAAGGCCGCGGCGAGCACGCGTGCATTGCTGCCGACAGACACCTGCGTGTGTTCCAGAACGGTCATGCGTTGTCCTCTGCTTTCGGAAGTCAGGCACACCCGTCGAAGAGCACGGGAGAGCGGTAATCGAGTGTCGGCGGCGACGCCATTCGTGGCGCGGGTCCGCCATTGGAGTGGTCGGGTTGAGAGTATGGCGCCGCCCGGCGCCGCCAAAGCAGCCGCGTCACAATGCGACACAGAGCAGCCGAGATGACGTCGCGTTACCGTCGCACTTGACGCGCGCCGCCATCTGCTCTTGAGTTCGGACATGACCGTGTCCGTCCCGAGTTCCCCCACGACCGATCCTCCCGACCAGACCGATCGCCCCGCACACGATGACACGCCCGTGATCAAGTCGGTGCGGGCATCCGGCTCGTGGCAGGGCTCAATGGCGACGGCGGTAAGCATCCGCGAGTTCAGTTTCGTCAGCGATGAGCCGGTAGCCGTCGGTGGATCTGATACGGCGCCGACACCCATGGAGATCGTAGCGGGCGCGGTCAACGCGTGCACGACCGTCGTCATCGAACAGGTCGCCGGCGAGTTAGGGATCACACTGGGAGCCATCGATACGGAAACGATCGCCCATCTGGATGTGCGCGGTTTCCGTGGCACGGCGGATGTTCCCGCTCATTTCCTGGACTATGCGCTGCACATTCTGATCGCCTCGGACGCGTCCGAGGCGCATCAACGTGCGTTGCAGCGAGCGGTTGAGAAGCGTTCTCCGGCGATCAGCCTCATCCGGGCCGCGAGCGTTCCGCTGGAGTGGCGATGGGAGTTCCGCCGGCGGTAGACGTTCGCGCAGGCACAAGCCGACGCCGCCGGAAAGCGCGGCGGCAGTGAATGCCGAGCACGCTGCCGAGTTGCGGTGGCGGATGTCGTCGCCTACCTGGAATCCGCTGGCCACTCGCGACCGTGAACACGCGACCGATCGGCAGATGGGAGGATGATGGTTCGTATGAGCGATGAACTTGAATCCCGCCACAGCGAGGCGGTTCTCCGCGACAACACATTCGGAATCCTCGACGGCGACGGCACCACCGACGAGAAGATCACACGGCTGCTCGCCCTCCTCCCGATGGCCTTCGAAGTGATGGACGAGGCACGCAGCACGATCGCCCGTCTGCGCGACGAGAACGAGGCTCTGAAACGCGCTCAGACCGAGTATCCGCACCTGCCTATCGCAGCACCGAACTGAGCAGGATGCTCGTCTCGCTGTTGACCACGCCCTCGATCGAACGGATTCGGCCGAGCAACCGGTCGAAGGCCATCAACGTGTCTGTGCGCAGATCGGCGACCAGGTCCCAGCCGCCATTCGTCGAGTGCAGTGCCTGAACCTCTGGGAAGCCGCGCAATCTGCGAATCACCTCGTCCGTCGAACGGCCCTCGACCTCGATCAGGGTGATGGCGCGGATTACATCTGTCTCAGACTCTTCGCGGATGCGCACCGTGAATCCGAGCACGGTGCCGGAGGCCATCAGTCGGCTGAGTCTGTTGTTGACGGTCGCGCGCGTCACCCCGAGCGTCTGCGCCAACGCTGCAATCGACTCGCGACCGTTCGTACGCAACTCCGCGATCATGCGCCGGTCCAGATCATCGAACTCAGTCATGCACATACTGTACTCAGTCACTGCACAAATAATGCAGCCTCCTGCAATAAATGATCAGCATCCTCTCTTGTGACTATGCAGGTTTCCTATCTACCGTTAATAGTACTGATCTACCGTTAATACGGAGAGAAGCCGAAGGAGAGATGCCGAATGGTCCGATTCGTTGGCGTGCAGAACGTAGTGCGGTGGATCCAGGCCACCGGAGTCGAGACGATCCTCGCCGAACTGGGCGACTATGTGGCGGACGACTACCGTCGCTGGGAGTCATTCGAAAAGGCGCCGCGGGTCGCGAGCCACTCCAGTGTCGGCGTGATCGAGTTGATGCCCACCAGCGACGGCCATCTTTACGGCTTCAAGTACGTGAACGGCCACCCGTCGAACCCGGCGAAGGGCCTGCAAACGGTCACCGCGTTCGGTGTTCTGGCGGATGTCGACAGCGGATACCCTCTCATCGTCGCCGAGATGACCGTGCTGACCGCATTGCGCACCGCAGCGACATCGGCGATGGCGGCTCAGCTGCTCGCACGACCGAATTCGACCACCATGGCGATGATCGGTGCCGGCACTCAGGCCGAATTCCAAGCGATCGCTATGCGCAATGCGCTCGGCATTCGCAGCCTCCGCGTATTCGACACCGACGAGCGCGCGTCCGCGAAGCTGGTGCGCAACCTCGCGCCGCTGGGCTTCGACGTCTACGTGGCCACGGATGCTGCTGACGCAGTCGCCGACGCCGACGTGATCACGACGTGCACCGCAGACAAGGCGAACGCCACGATCCTCACAGACGACATGGTCGTTCCCGGTGTGCACATCAACGGAATCGGCGGCGACTGCCCGGGCAAGACCGAGCTGGATGCGGCGATCCTGCGCCGGGCCGATGTGTTCGTCGAGTTCCCCGAGCAGACCCGGATCGAAGGCGAGATCCAGCAGCTCGAACCGGACTTCCCGGTCACGGAGCTGTGGCAGGTTGTCGCCGGGCAAACCACCGGGCGCAGGTCCGAAGCGCAGATCACCGTGTTCGACTCGGTCGGCTTCGCCATCGAGGACTTCTCCGTGCTGCGGTACGTGCGTGACAAGACCAATGGCACCACGTTCTCCGTCGACATCGACCTGATCGCCGACCCGGACGACCCCAAGGACCTGTTCGGCTTCGCCGTGGGTTCGGACGCCCCCGTTCCGGCCCTCTAGGCGGCTCGGATGTCCATGCAGCGCGCATCCATTCAGGCACCGTCCGCGGTGGTCGTGATCCGGCCGCGCCACTTCGAACCGAACCCGGCAACGGCGATCGACAACACGTTTCAGACGCCGGCATTCTCAACATCCGCGCTGGCGGACGCGCTCGAGGCGGTCGCGGCATCCGCCTGGCAGGAGGTCACCGAGGTCGCTGCGACGCTGCGAGCTCACGGCGTGACCGTGCACCTGTTCGACGACGAGCGCACAGATCGGCCCGACGCGGTCTTTCCGAACAATTGGTTCTCAACGCACTCGGGCGGGCACATCGGCGTGTTCCCGATGCAATCGCCGAGCCGTCGCAGCGAGCGCCGTACCGATGTGATCGAGCTGCTCAAGCACGACTACCGCGTGCAGGAGGTGATCGACTATTCCGGGCTCGAATACGACGACGTGTTCCTCGAGGGCACCGGCGCGATGGTGCTCGACCACGTCAGCCGGGTGGCATACACGGTGCGATCGGCGCGGGCGGATCCGATCGCCCTCGAACGATTCTGCACCAATTTCGGATACGAGCCGATGGCCTTCGATGCGGTGGACGAGGCAGGGCATCCGGTTTATCACACGAACGTGCTGATGTGCATCGCCACCGATTTTGTGCTGATCGGCCTGGACTTCATTGCGGATGCGCGCCGGCGCGCCCAAGTCGTCGAGCGGCTGGCTGCACCGGGGCGCACGATCGTCGACCTGAGCCCGGCGCAGATCCGCGAGTTCGCCGGCAATGCGATCGAGTTGCAGGGACGGAACGGTCGCATCCTGGCCATGTCGGCTCGCGCGCTGGCGAGTCTGGATGCGACGCAGCGCGCCGTCATCGAGGCCAGTTGCGCGATCGTGCCGTTGGCCGTGCCCACCATCGAACTGGCCGGCGGCTCGGTGCGCTGCATGCTCGCAGGAATCCACCTGGACCCGCGCCCTGCACATCCGGTGGTCGAGTAGCGCGGTGGAACTCAAGGGATCGCGAAGCGATCCGCGAAAGCGCCCCGCCGGGTCTCGATACGCCTGCTCGCTTCGCTCGCGGGCTACTCGACCAACGGACGGCGCCTGCTCGCTTCGCTCGCGGGCTACTCGACCAACGGACGGCTACAGACTCCGACCGTCCTCCCAGAGCCGATCAGAGGTTCCGCCGATCAACGCGGCGGCAGACAGCGCCTGCGCATCCGTGAACGACGCGATGTAGTCGATCACCGCGCGTGCGCGACCCAGCCGTGCCAGCCCGGCATCATCCACCCTCGCACCAGCAGACACACCAAGCAGCTCCGGCGCATCCGCCCGCAGCTGCCGATAGGCCCGCGTCGTCGCCTCGGCCGAATCGGTGAGCCGCCTCGGGGCGCGAGCCGCGTCATCCGGGTCATCGAGCCAGGCTGAGAAGCCCGACACGAGCGACTCGATCACGCGCGCCTGGCCCTTCTGATAGATCGCGAGATCCGGCCGGTCCAGCACGAAGCGGGCGTGCACGAACTTGAGCACGATCACGTCGTGCCAGGCGTCCTGGGTCAGTCGAACGTGCCCGCTGCGCACATCCGGATTCTGCTCCACCACGATGGAGGCCTTCAGCCGGTCGATCCACCAGCGGGTGAACGCGGCGATGGCGTGGTCTGCGGCGAGGCCGCCATCGTATGGCACCGCGAGCAGGCCGTCGACCAGCCCTTCCTTGACTCGAAGCACCGCGTCGCGGAATGCGCCGCCGTCGGCGATCCAGGCATCCTTCTGCACGGTGCGCCGCCAGGCCAGTTCCAGTGAGTATCCCGGCGTGCGGAACGACGCCTCAAGCCGGTACCGCTCGAGTGCGGCGAGCCCGCCCTGGTCGGTCAGCCAACTCTGCAACTCGGCGGCTACCGGCGTGTGCTGCAGCACGCCGGCACGGTAGAAGTCGTCGAGGTCGTGCACCGAATACGCGATGTCGTCGGCGATGTCCATGACGGAGCATTCGACCGTCTGCTGATACCGTCCGATCGCCGGATAAGCCGAGCGCACCTGCGCCATCTCGAGCGCGTTCAGCGTGTAGGCCGAGTACTTCTGCGCGCCGTTGGCGCGGTCGATTCCGACTCCGCGCGGCAGCAGGTGGGCCGGGCCGTTCGGCTGCGAGTCATCCGGCGCTGCGGTCCACTCGCCGCGCGTCCACGGGTACTTGAGCACGGCGGTCCGCACGGCGGCCGTCAGGTTGAGGCCGCGTTCGGTGGTGTCGCTCGTGTCCAGCGTGGTCAGAATGCGGAAGGTCTGGGCGTTGCCCTCGAAGCCGTCGGGCAGTCCGAGGCGGCCGCGGGCGAGCCGGTCCAGCGTCTGCTCACCGAGATGACCGAACGGCGGATGCCCGAGGTCGTGCGCACTGGCAGCCGCCTGCACGACGACGGGGTCGCATCCGCCGAGTGCCTCGATGGTGCGCGCCTGTTCCGTGTGCGGCGGCAACGTGCGCGTGCGCGCGACTCCGTCGCGCAGGCCCATCGCAATCGAGCGTGCGACCGCTGTCACCTTGAGCGAATGGGTCAGGCGGTTGTGCACGACCGTGCCGCTGCCCGCCTGCGGGATCACCTGAGTCACGGCGGAGAGCCGCGAGAAATACGGCGAGAAGCGGATGCGTTCCAGGTCGACCCGGAACTCATCCTCGCCGCGGGCGGCCGCGTCGTCCGAGACTTCCGGGAACGCGCGAGCGCGCTGCGCGGGGCGGGCCTGTGGCGAGGAGAAGGGTGAGTTGGACATCCCATCGATTGCACCACGCTTTGGCCGTGATTGCGACCACGACCCGCGTGTGCCCGTGATGGTCTCGATACGGTCGCGCGCGACCTACTCGACCGACGGAGTCGCTACGACGAGTCGCCCGTCGGGTCGAGCGCGCCGGCATCGGCGAGACGCTCGCCGCCGACCGGCTCGCCTGCCCAGCGTGTGATCACCCAGCCCGCGGACGGCGACCCTTCCAACACCACCACGGCGGTGTTGTCGAGTCCGTGCGTCCGGACGAATTCCTCGTCGGTGTTGCAGGCAGCCCACGACGCCCACGTGCGGATGGCAGCTCCGTGGCTGACCACCGCGACGGTCCCATCACGAGCGTGCCGGGAGGCGATGGCCTCGATCGCGGTGGTGTACCGGTCGAAGAACTCGTAACCGTCTTCGCCGCCCGGGATTCGCACGCTTCGATCCTGCCGCCAGGCAACCACCGCGCCGACGTACGCGTGGATGGCATCGTCATCCGTTCGCTGTTCGAGCGACCCTGCCGCGATCTCCTGGATGCCATCGATCACTTCGGCCTGCAACCCACGTGCACGCGCAAGCGGCTCGGCCGTCAATTGCGCACGCAGAGCCGTCGATGCATAGATCGCGTCGAGCGGTTGCCCGGCGAGCACATCCGGGAGCACGGCCACCTGTGCGAAGCCGAGCTCGGTCAGTGGGGGCCCAGGAACCACTGTGCTGAGGGCACCTCGCACGTTGTCGATCGTCTGGCCGTGGCGGATCAGAAGGAGTCTCATCACATCGAGCTTACGTGCCATGGTTCCGCGCTCGGCAAGCGGTCACGGTCGAGCGAGTCGGCCGTTGCGGCCGTTAGGCTGAGTGGTATGAAAACGCTCCTGTCGACCGGGATCATTCTGGTTCTTCTCGGCCTGGCAGCCGGTTTCGGCCCCCAGCTCGTCACCGCGATCCGCACCGGGCTTCCGTCGAACGGGATCCTCTGGCTGCAGCCGACCGGGTTCGTGATCGCGGCAATCGGCGCCGTGCTGATCGGTTCGTACATCGGCAAGCGCCGGTCGGCGAGGCGAGCACAACGCAACGATGGACATTCAGTCGGCTGACGAGGCCGAGACATCCACCCTGGCCTCAGACTCTCCGTCGCCGAAATCGGATCCCTCGACCAGGGTGAGGAACGCGCTCAGCTGGGCGACGGCATCCGGTCTGATCGGCAGTGCCTCGGTCAGCTGCGGCGAATAGATGAGATAGGCAGCCCACTGGGCGCGTGAGATCGCAACGTTCAGCCGGTTCTTCATGATCAGGAAGTCCAGCCCACGTTGAACGTCCATCGCCGAGGATGCCGCCAGCGTCACGATCGCGACGACCGCCTCCTGACCCTGGAACTTGTCGACGGTGCCGACGCGGATGTCGTGGAGGCCGGCGGCGGCCAGAGCGTCGCGCACACACCACAATTGTGCGTTGTACGGAGTCACGACGATCAGGTCTGCCTCGGTCAACGGCTCGTTCGTTCGACCGGCCGTCGGGTCGGTCCAGCTTGAACCAGCAAAGAGCGCACGGTGTCGACGACGGCCGCGGCCTCCTCGGGCGATGAGGTCGCGTTGCCATCGTGCTCGACCGCCACGACGTGAAGTCCCGGCGTCACGCCGGCAAGCTCGCGCGTCGACGCGACCGGATGCGACCGCAGTTGCCCCGCATAGGACAAGCGCGAGACCGGCGCGGTCAGGGCCGGATGCATCCGCCTGGTCTCGGCCAGGAAGTAGCCGAGGTTCGGCGGCAACACGTCATGGCCGGCGCTGACCCAGCCGAGCGCGGACTGGTCGACCGGCTCCGGATGCGTGCCCTGACTGACCTGCGGCAACTGCTGGGGGTCGCCGAGCAGCAGCAGATTGTCTGCGCTGACGCTCGCGGCGATCGTCGAGGCCAACGAGAACTGGCCGGCCTCGTCGACGACCAGCAGGTCGAGGCTGTGCCGTTCGACTCGTGCCGGATTGCTGAAGTCCCACGCGGTACCGCCGACGACGAAACCTGTCGTGGCGTTGTCGAGCGCGAACAGCAATTGGCCGTTCTGCGGCAGGGTCGTGAATGCGGGAGCGGTCACGCCTGAACCGGCAGGACCCACACCTGCACCACCGGCACCACTGGCACCACCGGCACCACCGGCGGCACGCGCTCCGCCGCCGGCGCTGGCACCACCTGCAGCACTGTGCGCGCCCCGTTGCGGCACCTTCCCGACCAGCCGCGGATCGAGCCCTGCCGCGACCACGGCGGCGAGCAGGTTGTCGACGACGCGATGCGATTGTGCGACGACGCCGATCTTCCAGCCGTGCTCACCGACCAGCGCGGCGATCACCTGGGCGCCGAGATAGGTCTTGCCCGTGCCGGGCGGGCCCTGCAGGGCGAGATACGAATGATCAAGGTCGAGTACAGCTGCAATCACTGTACCGATGCGATCGTTCGCTGACACCGCCGGGGCCAGAGCACCGGAACGGGTTCGCGGCGGCACTCGCCGGAGAACATCCGTCATCGGGTCGGCGGGCCATCCCGGCTGGGAGTCGAGAATCGCCTGCGCCCATTCGTCGATCGCCGGTTTCTGCTGGCCGGCCGGCGGCGGTTTCGCCGGAGTCAACGCACTGGGCAGGGCGTCGTACGGTTCGATGTCGGGCGGCTGCAGCTCCTCGATCAGGACGCTGCCATCCTCGCCGACCTCGAGCACCGTCACTTCCCGGGCCGTTCGCGCGCCCGGCTCGGCACCGGGCACGGCGAACGGCCCCGGATACTCGTACAACAGGAACGGTCCGGCCTGGTCGCTGGGCTGAATGCTGCTTCCCGGCGCCAACCGCCCTCGCAGCCGCAGGTGTCGTCGATCACGACGTTGCCGACCTTCGCGGAACCAATCCCGCTCGATCTCGGCCCGTTCGACGACGAACACGTCGCGAGTGTCTTCCCATTCCTCGATCGGGTCGATCAACCGCGCGTAGTGCGCCCACCAGAAGCTCTTCTGCTCGCGGCGGTGATAGTCGATCGCCGCCGCAGCGAACGCCGCCGCAGTCTGATCAGCGGCGCGGGCGGCACCGGCCGTGCGGGCGGCGATGGCTTCACCAGGCCCCGCGACCGCGCCATGCGCCATGCTGCTGGCGGCCAGTGCGAGCAACCCGTCGCGCAGCGGCGATGGCTCGAGGTCGTCGGCGGGCTCGCTCGACCGGCCGTCTCCGATGCGGATGCCGCGCTCGGCCGCGTGCTGCAGCATCCAGTCGCGTAAGCGCAGCGTCGAGACGCAGTCGTAGCGGTTGTAGTCGGCGATCGAGTCGAGCATCCGTCGCCCTGCGTCGGTGTCGCCGACCGCGTCGAGTTCGCGTGCCTGCGCATATTCGGTGATCGAGTCTGCTGCGTTGGTCACGTCGCCTTCGCGCAACTCGGCTCCCATGTACAGCGGTTCGAGCTTCTTGATCGAATAGGAGCGCGAACCGACCCGGAATGCGTTGCGCACGAGCGGATACAGGTCGACGAGCACGTTGTCCCGCAGCAGGCCGTCGACTTCATCCTCGCCGATGCCGTGCCGCGTCGCCAGGCTGAGCAGATGGGTGCGCTCGTAGGCGGCGTAGTGATACACGTGCATGCCCGGATGCTGGCGGCGCCGCTCGCCGAGGTAGTCGAGGAAGCCACGCAACGCGGCCTTCTCTTGGGCGAAGTCGTGCGCCCAGAACGCGCGGAACCGTTCGGCGGTGTCGACGAGCCCGAAGAGGTAGTCGATGCCCCAGCGCGTTGTCGCGCCGCTCGGTGCGCCACCTGTCTCCCCGGCCGCAGCACTGACAGCTGTCGCGGCAGATTCGCCCTCGGTGTAGAGCGGGTCACCCTCGAAGTCGAAGAAGATATCGCCGGTGTCAGGGTGCGGAAGCGCTGCGAGCGCCGCGGGGTTGTACACGTCGAGCGGTGGCGGGGCGTGCGGCGTGGCCCGTGTTTGCAGCGCCGCCTGGGCGCGCAGCCCCGCGAGGGTCTTGTCCGCGATGCCGTCGATCGACCCGGCGGATGCCGCCAACTCATCGATCGTGCGGATGCCGGCGGCCATCAGCAACGCACGCTGCGTCACGCGCATCCCGGCCACCAGCAGAACGTCGCGGGTGCGTTGGATCTCCGCCTCACACACGTCGCATCGCCCGCAGACGGTGTAGCGCGGGTCGCCCCAGACAACGGCGGTGTTGTCCGGGTCGGCCAGTCGCTCGGAGATGATGCGGTGCAGTCTGGCCCGTCGGTTGTGGAACACGGGTGTGATGTCGCTGAGCCTGTGCTCGCTCACCGACCCGTCACCGAGCAACAGCTGCACGATCGGCGCGACCCGCACGCCGATGCGCCCAAGTTGCTCCGCGTAGGCGGCCAGCTGCAGCAGCGCCGTCACCCGGGCGTGGCGCGCGAGCTTCGTGTCTTGCACCAGATAACTGCCATCCGCCTGCCGCACGATGAAGTCCGCGAAGCCGATGAACGCGATGGTCTTGGTCACGGCGCCATCACCTGCACTGCCGGCGTCGAAGAACGTTGCCTGGAAGACGACATCCGCGGCGCCGGAGAACGCACGATCGGTCTGGTCGGCGGCGGCCTCGAGCGCGGCGCGGGACATCCGTTCGGCGCGAGGAATCTCCACGGTTCCGTCGCCGAATTGGGCGCGGTAGCGTTCGAGAACTCGGTGTTCGTGCTCGTCACCGAGTCGAGAGGTTCGCTCGTACATCGCATCCGGAGCCGTTTGCACGCGGTCGATCCGGCCGAGTTTCGCATCGAGGGTGCGCAGGAACGCGAACTCGCAGTTGGAGGCGGCGGTCAGATCACTTGCGCTGGTGACCACGGCGTCATCGAGCAGAAACATCGGCGCCCCTTCCTTGCGTGTCGTGTCGAGCGTAGCCGGAGCTTCCGACATGGCGCCTGCGGTCACCGATGCTGTCAAGGCAGCACGGTGACGGCGCGATGCCAGCGGGTCAAACCCGAATGATCTCAGGACCGCCCAGTTCGGTCAGCACCTCGAAGTCGCGATCCTGCGTCACGACGGCAAGGCCATGCGCCAATGCGATGGATGCGATCCACAGGTCGTTGACGTTGATCCGGCGTCCTGCTTCGTGAAGCCGAAACCTCAGCATCGCCCAATGCCCGGCCGCATCTGCGTCCACTCGCAGTGCGTCAACATCGGCGATCGCCTCGAGCGTTTTCAGTCGCACGGCGCGCGTCGCAGTATCCGGTGCCGCGTGTATGCCGACGCGCAACTCGGCCAATGTGACAACGGAAATGAACGACTCGTCGGGAAATGCGGCGTAGTCGAGCGGTCGTCCACCCTCTGACGCGATGAGCACGCTTGTGTCAAGCAGTGCCTGACTGGCAGCGGAACGCGCTTTCATCGGATCGGGCCGAGATCGTCCGTCGTGTCTCCGGCGAGCATCGCAAGGTCCTCGCGAAGACCGGCATCCGCTGGAGTAGACAGGATTCGCAGCAAATCAGCACGACGGATGCCGGCACGCTTCGCCGCGCTCACCGGCACCACCTCTGCAGCGGGAACCCCGTAGGACGTGATAATCACCCGCTCGCCCGACTCGACAGTGCGCAACACCTCAGCTGTGTGATTGCGCAAATCGCGTGCTGACACGTTGACCATTCCTCCATTGTAGCCGTCCTGTAGCCCCCTGTAGCTGCGGATTCCGGGGCCGCCGCTTCTTGGATCGGCTCGTGGAATGGAAGCATCAATAGGCACGCCTACCCGTAGTCATCCGGCGCGAACCAGCGCACACCGTTTCGATGGCTGATCTGCTGCGCCCCATGAGACTTACGCTGGAGGCATGAGCGCCGAAGACACCGCAACTGCCGCATACGTCGAGCCGGGCAAGGAATACACGCGCGACACGAACTACATCGAGGACCGCATCACGCGGGACGGGCGTGACGGCTGGCCGGTCGAGTCCGGTCGCTACCGCTTGATCGCAGCACGCGCGTGTCCGTGGGCCAATCGCACCGTGATCGTGCGCAGGCTCATCGGCCTCGAAGGTGCGATTTCACTGGGTATGCCCGGCCCCACGCACGACCAGCGCAGCTGGACCTTCGACCTCGACCCGGGCGGTGTCGACCCGGTGCTCGGCATCGAACGGCTGCAGCAGGCGTTCTTCGCCCGTTTTCCGGACTATCCGCGCGGCATCACGGTGCCGGCGATCGTGGATGTGCCCAGCGGCAAAGTCGTCACGAACAATTTTCCGCAGATCACCATCGACTTCGAAACCGAGTGGGCGGCCTTCCACCGGCCGGGCGCCCCTGAGCTGTACCCGGATGCGCTGCGCGACGAGATCGACGCGGTCAATGACCTGGTCTTCCGCGACGTGAACAACGGCGTGTATCGCGCTGGATTCGCGGGTTCCCAAGAAGCATACGAACGCGCGTATATACGACTTTTCGACCGACTCGACTGGCTTGAGGAACGCCTGACGCACCAGCGTTATCTGGTCGGCGACACCATCACGGAGGCGGACATCCGCCTGTTCACCACACTCGCCCGGTTCGACGCGGTCTATCACGGACACTTCAAGTGCAACCGCAACAAGCTGATCGAGATGCCGGCCCTGTGGGCGTACGCGCGCGACCTGTTCCAGACGCCCGGCTTCGGCGACACGATCGACTTCGTGCAGATCAAGCAGCACTACTACATGGTGCACACCGACATCAACCCGACGCGGATCGTGCCACTCGGTCCGGATGTCGCGGGCTGGCTCACCCCGCACGGTCGCGCCGCTCTCGGCGGACGTCCGTTCGGCGGCGGCACCCCGCCCGGGCCGCCGATCCCGGGCGAGCGTGTGCCTGCTGCCAATGGCGCGTAGCGGTCGAGTCCGGCCGCCGCCGCGTGGCGTTCACGTCCCGTTCGGTTTCGTCTGATCGAATGAGTCTTGCGAGTGCGTGCACCGCCAAGCACGTGCGCTACCCGAATGGACCCGTTGTGACCATCCGCACGGCCGAGTATCCGAGGCCGGATCACTTCCTTCTGCACCTCAGCGACACGCATCTGCTCGCGAATGACGGTCACCTCTACGACACCGTCGACAGTGCGCGGCACCTGCGCCAGGTGTTCGATGAGCTCGAGGCTTCGGGAGGCCGTCCGGAGGCCATCATCTTCACCGGAGATCTCGCCGACAAAGGCGAGCCGGATGCCTATCGCCGGCTCCGCGACATCGTCGAGCCGGCTGCCGCTCGCCTGGGCGCCGAACTGATCTGGGTGATGGGCAACCATGATGACCGGGCCGCGTTCCGGGCCGGACTGTTCGACGAGGTGCCGACCATGCGCGCGGTCGACCGGGTCTACGACGTCAACGGGCTGCGCGTGATCACGCTCGACACGACCGTGCCTGGCGAACACCATGGCGAAATCACGAGCGATCAGCTCGACTGGCTCGCCGAAGAGCTGGCATCGCCGGCGCCGCACGGGACCATCCTCGCGATGCATCATCCGCCGGTGCCGAGCGTGCTCGACCTGGCCGTCAGCGTCGAGTTGCGCGACCAGGCAGGCCTCGCCGAGGTGCTCGAAGGAACGGATGTCCGCAGCATCCTTGCCGGGCACCTGCACTATTCATCGAGTGCGACGTTCGCGGGCATCCCGGTGTCCGTCGCGTCGGCCACCTGCTACACGCAAGATTTGAACGTGCCCGTGGGCGGCACGCGCGGCCGCGACGGCGCACGCGCGTTCAACCTGGTGCACGTGTACCCCGGCACCGTGCTGCACTCGGTCGTGCCGCTCGGTGCGTACCGGACGCTCGAGTACGTGGACCCGGCGGAGAGCGAGCGCAGGCTGCGGGAGTCCGGCATCCGGATCGTGGACCGGATCAACGCGCCGGTGCATCCGGAGCCGCCTTATACGATGCCGATCCCGGTGCTGACGTAGAGCCCTGCGATCAGCCGTTGGTGAAGTGCGGCGGCCGTTTCTCGATGAATGCTCGCATTCCCTCACGCCGGTCGTCGAGGTCGAACAGGCCGTTGAAGGTTTGCCGTTCGAAGCGCACGCCCTCCGCGAGCGTCGATTCGAATGCGACCGATACGGCTTCTTTGGCCGCGTAGACCACCGGCAGGGAGAGCGCCGCGATGCCCGCCGCGATCTCGAGCACCTCATCGAGCAGCTTGTCTGCAGCGACCACGCGTGAGACCAAGCCGCTGCGTTCGGCCTCCTCGGCGTCCATCGTGCGGCCGGTGAGGATCAGATCCATCGCCTTCGCCTTGCCGATGGCGCGCGTGAGTCGCTGCGTGCCGCCCATCCCGGGGATCACACCGATCTTCACCTCCGGCTGGCCGAAGCGCGCCGTGTCGGCTGCAATGATGATGTCGCACATCATCGCGACCTCACAACCGCCGCCGAGCGCGTAGCCTGCAACGGCCGCGATCGTCGGGGTCCGGATCGCGGCGAACGCGTCCCACGCGTTGAAGATGCCGCTCATCGTCAGTTCCCGATGGGTCTTGCCCGCCAGCTCGGTGATGTCGGCACCTGCCGCGAACGCCCGCTCGGAGCCGGTGATGACGATCGCACCGACCTCCTCGTCGGTGTCGAGTTCGAGCGCGACCTCGATGATCTCCCGCCTGAGCACCTCGTTGAGCGCGTTCAACGCGTCCGGCCGGTTCAGGGTGATCAGCCCGACCCTGCCGTGTCGCGTGACCAGGATGCTCTCGTAGGCAGAGCCCGCGTAGTCGGCGCTCCCAGAACCGGCGCTGTCAGAGCCGGTGCTGACAGGGCCGGCGCTCTCGTCGTCACTCACATTGTCTCCTCTTCGCCGCTGCGTGCGCGGATGTCGTTGATGATTCCCGAGAAATCGAGCGCTGCCCCGTCTCCCGCGGCAAAGCGCTCGTACATCGCGCTCGCCACGGTGCCGAGTTGAGCGTCGACACCGGTCGTCTCGATCGCGCGCGCGGCGAGCCCCAGGTCCTTGGCCATCAGTGCGCCCGCGAATCCCGCCCGATAGCCGTGGTTCGCGGGACTCGTCGGAACCGGTCCGGGAACCGGACAGTTCGTGGTCAGTGCCCAGCACTGCCCGGACGCGTTCGAGGCGACATCGAAGAGCGCCTCGTGGGTCAGGCCGAGCCGTTCGCCCAGGACGAAGGCCTCGCTCACGGCGATCATGGAGATGCCGAGGATGAGATTGTTGCAGACCTTGGCCGCCTGGCCGAGGCCCGGACCGCCGCAGTGCACAATGCGCTTGCCCATCGCTGCGAGAATCGGTTGCGCCGCCGCGAAGTCGCTCCGATCCGCGCCGACCATGAACGCCAGCGTCGCCGCAGTGGCGCCGACAACACCACCGGATACCGGGGCATCGACGTTACGGTGGCCGGCAGCCACTGCCAGCTCGTGTGCATGGATCGCGTCATCGACCGCGATGGTGGACGACTCGATGAAGAGTGTGCCCGGCGCGGCGAGCTCGAGGAGCCCCTGCTCCCCGGCCGCACCCTGATACGCGTCGAGCACGTGCCGGCCCGCCGGGAACATCGTGATGACGACGTCGGCCCCGTGCACGGCCTCGGCCGCCGTCGACGCCAGCGGGAATCCGCCCTGCCGCGCCGATTCCATCGCGGCGGCGGACACGTCGAAGCCCATCACCCGATAGCCCGCCCGGGTCAGATTGACCGCCATCGGTTCGCCCATGTGACCGAGTCCGAGAAAGGCGATCGTCACGCCCGGGTCTCTTCTCGTCGAGTCCGCGTTCGTCGAGCCTGCGCCCGTTCGGTCGGCGTTCGTTGCGTTCATTCTCAGCTCATCCCTCTCTCCACGACCCGTGCACCGGTTGCGCGTGTGCCCGCTGTTCGTGTGCGAGGCCCAGTTCGCGCTCGCCGAGCGGCTCGAAGTAGGCGGTGACCGCAGCATCCGCTCCGGCTGGCATGAGGGTGGGATCCCAGCGTGGGGCATGATCCTTGTCGATGACCTGCGCGCGCACACCCTCGGCGAAGTCGTGCGCGGCAAACGCTCGCAGCGACACTCGGTACTCCTGATCGAGGGCCGCCTCGAGACTCTGCAGCCGCCGGGCACGTCGGAGTGCCTCCAGAGTGACGGCGAGCGCGGTCGGCGACTTCGCTGAGATGCGCTCCGCGGCATCCGTCGCTGAATTGTCGGGTGACGACCGCAGTCGCCGCAGGATGCCGTCCATCCTGTCGCCGGCGAACGCCGCATCGATCCAGCCGCGCTCGCCCGCCAGCGCCCCGGGGGCCGGTGACGAGGCAACAGCCGCGATTGCGGCCGTCGCGTCAATAGACTCCAGTCTCGTGATCAGTTCGGGAAGGCGTTCCCGTTCGACCAGAGCGTCGGCAAGGCCGAGCGCGATCGCATCGTCGGCGTGCACCGTGCCCGCGCTCAGTGCGAGGAAGGTTCCCAACTCGCCCGGGGCGTGCGACAACAGCCAGGTGCCGCCGACGTCGGGCACGAAGCCGATGCCGGTCTCGGGCATTCCGAGCGTCGAGTGCTCGGTGACGATACGATGCGAGCCGTGCGCCGAGAGGCCGATTCCGCCGCCCAGGACGAGGCCGTCCATGATGGCGATGTAGGGTTTCGGGTACCGGGCGATGCTCGCATTGAGACGATATTCATCCGCCCAGAACCGCGCAGCGTCACGATCGTCCCCGCGCACGGCGTCGCGATACAGCGACACGATGTCGCCGCCGGCGCAGAGCCCGCGCTCGCCCGCACCGGTGAGCAGCACGGTCTGCACGCCATCGTCGTCACGCCAGTCGTCGAGCGCACGCTGGATGTCGACGACCATGCCGTGGGTGAGCGCATTGATCGCCTGCGGGCGGTTGAGGGTGATGTGTCCGAGGCGCCCTCGCCGGGCGAGGCGGACATCCTGACCGTGGGGTTCGCGCGGGGTCATAGAGCTTCGTCGACCGCTGGGAGCATGGGAGCGAAGGCCGACTGGCCGCACCGTGCGTGGGAAGAGCCGCTCCGGCCCTGCACCGTACCGCAGATACTGATCCGTGCGCAGCCTCCGGCCGCGGTGCCATCGTCCTGCCACCGGACCGCGACCCGATCGCGGACAGCCCCGAAGCATCCGGTATTCTCAGAGATCGCCACGCCGATCAACCCCTTCGTCGTCTCCAACCGTCTGTCGCTGTCCACAACCGTCTGCAGCCGTCTGCTTGCCACGCTACCGCCGAGCGCGCACAAGGGCACGCCCGATGATCAGCCGCATGATCTCATTGGTGCCTTCGAGAATCTGGTGCACTCGCAGGTCACGCACGATGCGCTCGACGCCGTAGTCGGTCAGGTAGCCGTAGCCGCCATGCAGTTGGAGGGCCATGTTCGCGACGTTGAAACCGGCATCCGTCGCCACGAGCTTGGCCATGGCGCACAACCGCACGGCGTCGTCGGCACCGGCGTCGAGCGCCTCCGCGGCGCGCCAGACCAGGGTGCGCGCACTTTCGAGCTCGGTGTCCATGTCGGCGAGCCGGAACAGCAACGCCTCGTTCTCGATGAGCGGCCCGCCGAATGCGGAGCGATCCGCGAGATAGGCGATCGCCTTGTCGAGCGCGGCCTGGCCACCGCCGATCGAGCACGCCCCGATGCCGATGCGCCCGCCGTCCAAACCCTGCATCGCGATCTCGAAGCCGGTGCCTTCCTCGGCGAGCCGCGACTCGACGGGAACCCGGACATCCTCGAGAAAAACTTGGCGGGTCGGCTGCGCATGCCAGCCCAGCTTCTTCTCGAGCGGGCCGAATGACAGCCCGGATGCGTCCGCAGGCACTGCGAAAGCCGTGATCCCGTGGCTGCCGGTCTCCGCCGTCCGAGCCATGACGACGTAGACCGCCGACGAGCCGGCGCCCGAGATGAACTGCTTGACCCCGTTCAGGACGTAGTCGTCGCCGCGCCGTTCGGCTTTCGTGCGCAAGGCTGCGGCGTCGGATCCGGCACCGGGCTCGGTCAGGCAGTAGCTGCCGAGCGATTCCATCGTCGACAGGCTGGGAAGCCATCGGGCTCGCAACGCGTCGGTGCCGAACGTATCGATCATCCAGGTCGTCATGTTGTGGATCGACACGTAGGCGGCGATCGTCGGGTCGCCCTTCGCCAGCTCCTCGAAGATCAGTACCCCGTCGGCCTTGCCGAGACCGGCCCCGCCGAATTCCTCGCGCGAGTAGATCGCGCCCATGCCGAGCGCTCCGGCCTGCCGGAGGACTTCGACGGGAAAATAGTGGGTCTCGTCCCACTCCGCCGCCTTCGGCGCCAATGTCTCGGCCGCGAACTGTCGCACCATCTGCACGATCGCCTGCCGTTCCTCGGAAAGCTCGAGCATCGCTACCCCCGTGGTCGCCGACCCATGCCCCAATTTACTCGGGCCTTCTGGCGGATACCAGTGCACCGGCCACCCCGCGCTCCCACGGCGCCGGGATCGGGAAGTAGCGTTCGAGGAACTCGGTGACCGCCCGAGTGCGTTCCTCGACCGAGAGCTCCGGCCTGCTGCCGTCGTTCAGGCAGAACATGTCGTGATCGCGGCGCCTCAGCAGCTTGTCCATCTGACGCAGCGCCATCCGCAGTGTCGTCTCGATGTAGCCGACCCGCGCCTGCGTCTGCACGACCGCCCGCCCGGTCATCAGTGCGTAATAGTGATAGAACGAGTTCGTCACCGAGATATCGGTCGCCGATCGGAACGCATTGCTTGCCGTCCGTGCGAACTCGTCCGCGAATTCGGCCTCGAGTTCGGCCATGACGCCACGTCGCAGTGGCACGGCGCAGTGCTCCAGGTGACGGGTCGTCACGCGGCCGAAGCGCTTCTGCAGCAATCGCCTGTTGACGCGAGCCGCGTTCTCGAATCCGCTGCGGCTCGGATCGCTCTCGCCGAGACCGATCCGCGTCGGCCCCTCGACGAACTTCGTGATGCCACCGGGCGAGAAGAACAATTCGGGTCCGACCAGGCGCCCGAAGAACATGTCGTCGTTGGAATACAAGAAGTGCTCGGCGAGGCCCGTGATGTGGTGCAGCTGGCTCTCCACGGCGTGCGAGTTGTGCGTCGGCAGCACGCTCGGGTCGGCGAAGAACTCGTCGCTGCGCACGATCGTGACCCGCGGATGCTCCGCCAGCCACTCCGGTCGCGGAGAGTCCGTCGCGATGAAAATGCGACGCACCCACGGCGCGAACATGTGCACGCTGCGCAGTGCATATTTCAATTCGTCGATCTGTCGAAAGCGGGCATCCGAATCGTCGCCGTCGCCGACCACATAACTGCGCATGCGCGCCGCGCGCTCGCGCTGGAACTCGAGTGAGGACCCGTCGACCCAGGAGAACACCAGGTCGATGTCGAAGTTCACGTCCGCTGCGAGCGGTGCGAACATGCTGCGCAGCGTCGGCCACATGCGCCCATACAACGTCACGGTGTCCTCGACCGCTTCCGACCGCGGCAACCGCGTGCGCATGAGCGCGTTCGGTCGCGGCGCGACGATCTCCTCCTCACCGAAGCGCCACAACTCGAGTTGAACGGCGGTTTCCGGGCCATAACGCAGGCGGCCGAGCGGTTCGATCCGCGGGCGGTACAACCTGAAAACGGATGCCTTGCGCTTGCTCGACAGGGAACCATCCGCCAGTAACACGGCCGCGCCAGCCTCGCGGTGCCGTATCGCCGAGTCTTGCGTCGCCGAGTCCTGCGTCTCCGGATCCTGCCTCGCCGAATAGAAGGGCTCATCGCGGAACGCCTCGGCGAGCGCCGCCGCCAACTCTTTGCGCCGACGTCGTTCGACCGCGATCACAGGTCGATCATGATCACCGCGAACGAGCAGGAACTCGATGCCGGCTGCATCCAGCGCCTTGCGCACGGCCAGAAGATCCTGAACCATCGACTGGTGCGGTGTGAGGTGACCGTTCAACAGCGCGTATTCGCCGTTGCGCACGACGATGTCGTCGCGTGCAAATCTGGCCGATCGATACCCGGAGGTCACCAGCACCGGCTCGGTCTGAGCCGAGCCGTCCAGCATCACATCGTGGCCCGCTGGCTCGTGATCCGCTGGCTCGTGATCCGCCATGTCGCCCCTTGTCGCATCATCCCGGTTTTCTTCGTGCATTCGGGGTTCTCCAGACCCGGTCGCGAGGCGAGCGGTGGAGCACGAAGGCGCACCCTCAGTCTACGGACCACGCGCCACCCGAGAGGCACGACGACCGCATCCGCACGGTGCATTCCGTTATGTGGCATCCGATGAAATCTCAATTCGCAAGCGTGGCGCATTCCACGTACTCTGAAACTCGAGCACCAGGGTTGGTGCCGGTGAGGGGGCCGAGGTGAGGTCGCGATTTCCCATCAGCGTTGAGGTGCTGCGCCAGGAGGCGCGCGACGAACTCGATGCCGCCATCGAACACCGGGCCCGTCTGGGCGAAGACCCGTGGGACTTCCTGCCCGAGCTTCCGACCGTCGACGAACAGGTGGTTCTGGCCCTGCGAGCGGAAACGATCGAGTGGCACGAACTCGGTGCGCAGCGTGCCCGCGCCTACCATCCGGCTGCCGGAAGCCGTGGCGCGTCTGAGTTCGAATACCAGTTGCTGCGCCGCATCGCCCTGGACCATCCGGCGCTGACGACGACCGTCTGGGGTATGCTGGGCAAGTTGAATCGCGCCGCCTGACGCGGCCCCGTAGCCGGCTCGATGACGGGCGTCCGTCGGCGCCGCTAACCGGCCAGCAGCGTCGTCAGTTCGCCGGCATCCGTCGTCGGCAGGCGGCAGACGAAGTCGCGGCAATAGTATGCGGTCGCACGCCCGTCCACGACGATGCGCGCCTCGAACAGCTCGAACCCCGCTCGTGCAAAGGCGGATGCCTGCTCGTCGGTCACGACCGCCGTCACGTCGGCCGACGGGGCGCGTCGGGCGAGGGCGGCCAGTTCTTCGGATGCCGTGTCTGCGTGATGCGGCCGCGATTGCGGCTTCGGTCGCGACTCCGCCGCGGACGGTTCTACTCCGGCAGACCCTGCTCGCACCGGTTCCTGGCCGCCCGGCGTCACGACGACAAGCTGGATCGGGTCGTGTGCGAGGCCGGACATGAGCTCGAGCGCCGCGCCGAAGGACAGCGGCGACGCGAGTGCGGAACCGGCGACGATGCGCATGGCGGATGCGGCGGCATCCTCGTAGTGCCGCTGACCTGTCAGCAGAAAGAGCCGGTGAGCCGCGGCCGCGGTGGCCGAGAGTCCGGATGGGTATGCGCCCTCTGATGGATCCACGGTGATCGCCAGGCCCCGGGTGACAAGCACCGGGTCGGCGCCGCCGGGCGCGGCGAACGGCGCGGCCGCACCGGTGAATTGCACGACCGCGGCGACAGCGGCGGCGGCGGTGATCGTCGAGTCCACAATGTCACGCGCTGCCGCGGCATAACGGCTCTCACCGGTCGCGAGCGCGAGATCGAGCAGACCGCCGGCGAGCATGCCGTAGTCCTCGAGTGTTGCGGATGCGTCCGACACGCGTTCGCCAAGCGACGCCCGCGACAGTGCGCCTTCTGGACCGCGATGGCGGACCAGAAGCAGGTCTGCGGTTTCTCGTGCGGCGCGGATCCAATCCGGCCGGTCCAGCAGAGCGCCGGCGTGGGCCAGAGCCCCGATCACAAGGCCGTTCCAGCCGGTCAGCACCTTCTCGTCGAGCGCCGGCGGTCTCTGCTGCGACCGCGCAGCGGCATCGAGCAGGTAATACTCGCCTTCGACGCGCTCGCCGTCGACCGTGCTCTCGGAGTCCTGCGCCGACGCGAAACCTCCGGTCGGCAGGCGCAGCACATCGAGCAGGAATCGAGCGATGCCGTCGGCGACGGCCACCGAATCCGGGGCGCCAGCATCCGCACGCGGAGGGCCGGCTGCGGCACCCCTGAACGCGTTGTCATCACCCTCCTCTGCCGAGTTCGCAGCATATGTCTCCGGTGCTGCGCTCGCCGCGCCCGCAGCCGGTTGGCCGGCAGCAACCGCAGCGCCTGCAGCATCCGCATAGAGTCGGAGGAGTTGCGCGTTGTCGTACAGCATCCGTTCGTAGTGCGGCACGCTCCAATCACGCTGCGTCGCATAGCGGAAGAACCCGCCCTCGATCGGGTCGCGCAGTGGTGAAGCGGCCATCTTCGCCAGTGTGCGCAGCGCGCTCGGCGCTCCGGTCGGCTGCCGTAGCAGAAAGCCGAGTGCGGGTGCGATCGGGAACTTCGGTGCCGCGCCGAACCCGCCGTACAGTCGATCTTCGTGCGCGGCCAGCCCGGCGGCGGCCGCATCCAGCGCCTGCGCATCGGGAAGCTCGCTGGCGGCCGCGGGTGCGGCGGAGGCCAGCGCATCCGTCACGAGAGTCGCGGTCTGCAACACGTCATCGCGCCGATTCGTCCACGCGTCGGATACGGCGTCGAGCACCTGCCGGAAGGATGACTGTCCGCGCCGCGACTCAGGCGGAAAATACGTGCCGGCGAAGAACACACGACCCTCCGGAGTCGCGAAGATCGATAGCGGCCAGCCCAGATTCTGCGAGAACGCGCTGGCTGCGGCGAGGTAGCCGGCATCGACATCCGGATGCTCCTCCCGATCCACCTTGACGCCTACGAACCGCGCGTTCAGCTCGGCGGCGAGTTCCGGATCGCTGAAGCTCTCGCGCGCCATCACGTGACACCAGTGACACGTGGAATAGCCGATCGAGATGAACATCGGCACATCGCGCCGGCGTGCCTCCTCGAATGCGTCCTCTCCCCACGGATACCAGTCGACCGGGTTCTGCGCGTGCGCACGTAGGTAGGGGCTGATCGCGTCGGCAAGTCGGTTGGTCATGCTCTCAGCGTAGGCTCCTCGCCGCGCAGCGGGTCATCGCGGCAAGATCCGCAGATTGTGGTGCGCAAAGTGTCGGGCTGGGCGAGGGAAGCAGCACATCGCGCACCACTTCGTGAACGCAGCGCACGCAATGCAAACCACGCGCACGCGGATCCGTCAGGCGGTCACGTGATGTGCATCCCACACGTCTGCGCCCTCGCGCGCGGCGACGTGCAGGTTCTGCGGCCGCGGCAGGCCGAGATGCTCGCGCAGGGTCGAGCCGACGTACTCGGTGCGGAACAGGCCGCGACGGCGCAACTCGGGCACGACGAGGCCCGTGAATGCCGCGAATTGCCCACCCATAAACGCGCTGAGCACGTTGAACCCATCGACGGCCCCGGAGCCGAACCAGGCGTCGAAGTGGTCTGCCACCTGCTTCGCGTCGCCGACGATGACGGCGGATGCCGGAGCCACATGCGCCGCCAGCAGGTGCCGGTAGGTGACGGGTCGCGCGCCGCCGAGCATCCGCCCGGTGTTGACGGCGACGAACTCGAGCAACTGCTGGCCGTATTCGCTGAAGCGCGCCGTCGTGCTCGGGGGCAATTCGACGTCGAGCGATGCAGCACGCAGCGGCACGCCGACAGCGGCGCCGAGCGCGCGGAGCGATCGGTTCACCGGAAAGCCGGCAGATGCCGCGCCCGCACCCGATATTGCGCCCACGCCCGCAGCATCCCCCTCCAGCGGGACAAGCTCAAGCAGTGTGTCGAAGATGTCCTGAGCTTGCTTCGTCGTTTCCGCCACGATCGGCAGCACTGGTGTGATGATCTTCAGCGTCGCCGGGTCGCGACCGACGGATGCCGCCTGCCGGCGCAGCTCCGACGAGAACTCGAGCGCATCCGGAAGCGAGTTCAGCGCGACGAGCGCCAGGTCGGCCACGTCGGTCACGAGCTCCCGTGAGTGCGGTGACCGGCCGGCGTGCATGATCGGCAGCTGGCCCTGCACCGGGCGGATCACGTTCAGGGGCCCGGCCACCGACACGTATTCACCCCTGTAATCGGCGGAATACAGGCGCGCCGGGTCGATGAGCGTTCCGGACGCTCGGTTGCGCACGAATGCGTCGTCCTCCCAGCTGTCCCAAAGCAGGCGCAGCACATCCACGAATTCTGTTGCGTGGCCGTAGCGATGCTGATTGCCCCAGTTCTCGCTGCCCTGGCGTTCGTCGCCCCCGTGTTTGCTGCCCCCGTGCTCATACGCTCTGCGCGCATCCCGCCCGTGATTGGCGTCCGCCCGCGGGTCTGCCCCCGCAACGATATTCAGTCCGGCACGTCCGCCGCTCAGCAGGTCAATGGATGCGCTCTGCCGCGCCAACGTGTACGGGTCCGAGTAGATCGTGTTGACCGTTGCGATGAGCCCGATCGCGCTCAGCGGCTCCAGGTGCGCGACCAGGTGCGGGTCGGTGTAGGCGAGTTCCAGACCGGTCGATGGCCAGTCGCCGAAGAACACGAAATCGAACTTCGCGGCCTCTGCGAGCCTGGCCGTCTTGCGCAGCACGAGCGGATCTCTCAGCGGGTTGTTGTGCGCACCCGGGTACCGCCATCCGGATGGGAACGCGCCGAGCGCGCGGAACATTGCGCCGAGGATCAGGTGTGAACTCATGCAGGCACGCTAGGAGCCATCGGCGGGCGGGCGCCAGTGCGAGAGGCACGGGCGTTCACACGACGAAACGATGCGTAACCTTCGAAGCGAAGGCTTGACGTGAGCGCGGACCGTGCACCCGCGCTGCGGATCACTGCCCCAGCAGCGACCGCTCGATCGATTCGGCCTCCGCGACGTTGACACGGATCAGCGGGATCGCGCGGGCGACAGCCAGATCGATGCGCTCATGCAGGTCCAGGCTGGTGACCGCGTGATTGGTGAAGTCCGAGTCGTTGGCGTACACACCGATCGGCAGTGTGAGTGCCTGGAAGAACCCGAACAGCGGCCGGAACTGGTGCTCGATGATCAGCGCGTGCCGGTCGCTGCCCCCGGTTGCGGCCAGCAGCACGGGGGTGTCAACGAGCGCATACTGGCCGACGAAGTCGAACAGGTGCTTGAACAGGCCGGTGAACGAGGCGCGGTACACCGGGCTGGCCACGATGAGCAGGTCGGCGCTCTCGATGCGCTGCAGCTCCTCCTCGACGGATGCCGGCAGCTGATCGCGTCGCAGCGCCCCGGCGAACTCCGGGCCGATGTCGTTCACCTGGATGACGTGCGCTTCGATATTCAACTCGCGCCCGAAGGCGGCGAGGATCTCCCGCACAAGCGCGGTCGTCTTGGATGGCGCATGCAGGCTGCCGGAGACGGCGACGACTTTGAGCGGGCGTGCAGTAGTGGATTCGGCCATGTCTCGACGCTAGGCTGCGCCGCGCCCGCGCGCCATCACGGCCGAAACACAACGTAAAGAGCCCACACCGCGCACCGAACGGTGACACCGCCCGTTGCACCGCGACCAATCCCTAGTTCACCTCGAGCGGATGCGCGCTGCCGCGCCCCGCCTCACCCTTGTCCAGCGCTGCAATGGTGGCCAGCTCGGCATCCGCCAGTTCGAAATCGAAGATGTCGAAGTTCGCCGCCATGCGCTCCCTGTGGTTCGACTTCGGGATGGCGACGTTGCCGAGCTGGATGTGCCAGCGCAGAATCGTCTGCACCACCGACTTGCCATGCGCATCCGCAATCGATTTCAACTCGGGTGCCTGGCTGATCTTGCCCTGGCCGAGCGGACCCCACGCTTCCGTGGCGATTCCATGACTCAGGTCGAAGCCGCGCAACTCCGCCTGCTGAAAGTCGACGTGCAGTTCGATCTGGTTCACCGCCGGCGTCACACCGGTCTCGCCGATGATGCGTTCCAGGTGAGGCACCATGAAGTTGGAGACGCCGATCGCCTTCGCCCGGCCGGACGCCGCGATCTCGATCAGTTCCTCCCACGCCTTCGCGTAGGTGTCGCGCTTCGGCATCGGCCAGTGGATCAGGTACAGGTCGACACTGTCGAGCCCGAGCTTGTCGAGACTGGCCTGGAAGGCGCTTGCAGCGTTCGCCTGGTCGTCGTTCGCCAGCTTGGTGGTGACGAACAGCTCGTCGCGAGCGATTCCGGATGCCGCGAGCGCGGCTCCGACGCCGTGCTCATTGTTGTATCCGGCGGCCGTGTCGATGTGTCGATAGCCCACCTCGAGCGCGTCGGAGGCGACGCGCTTCGTCTCGGCCGGGTCGACGCGGAAGACGCCGAAGCCGAGCTGCGGAATGTGCGTACCGTTGTTGAGGGCGATCGTGGGGACAGCGGTCGAAGAAGTCATGCGTCAAGCCTAGGCCGCTCGTCTGACACGCGGCTCTTCCGCTTCGGTGGTCGACCCACGCGGCTCTTCCGCATCGGTGGTCGAGTAACGAGCGCCAGCGAGTGTATCGAGACTTTCGACCGCGGGGGGTGGGCTATACGTCGTATTGCGCGACGAGCTCGCGCTTGAGCACCTTGCCGCTCGGGCCGAGCGGCAGCGACTCGACGATCTCGATCCGGCGCGGGTATTTGTACGCCGCGACGTGCTCCTGGGTGAACGCGATCAGCTCGTCCGCCGTCGCCTCCGTGCCCGGCATCAGCGTGACCGCCGCCACGATCTCCTGACCGTGGGTCTCATGTCGCACCCCGAACACGGCGACCATCGACACGCTCGGATGCGTCGACAGCACCTCTTCGACCTCGCGCGGATAAACGTTGTAACCGTTGCGCAGGATCATGTCCTTCTTGCGGTCGACGATCGTGATGTAGTCATCGTCGCTCTTGGTGCCGAGGTCGCCGCTGCGGAACCATCCGTCGACCATCGCCTCGGTATCCGCATCTGGCCGGTTGAGGTAGCCCTTCATCAGGTTGTGCCCTCTGATGACGATCTCACCGAGCTCGCCGCGCGGCAGCAAGCGGATGCCGCCCTCGAGCTCGGCATCCGCGATCTCGACGTCGACACCCCAGATCGGCTGGCCGACGGTGCCGGGGCGGGTCGGCTTGCCACGGTGGTTGAAGCTGGCCACGGGTGAGGTCTCGGTGAGGCCGTATCCTTCGTGCACGACGATGCCGTAGACATCCTTCATGCGTTCGATCACGGCGAGCGGAATCGCCGAGCCGCCGGAGAGTCCGTAGCGCAGCGGCGGGCGTTCTGGGTTGGCTTTCGCGGCCTCGAGCAACGCGATGTACATGGTCGGCACGCCCGTCATGATCGTGCACCGATGCTTGTTCAGCAGGGCCAGAGCGGAGGCACCGTCGAATTTCGGCAGGAGCACGACGGCCAAGCCCACCCGGAAGCCGATGTTCATGACGCAGGTCTGGCCGAACGTGTGGAACAGCGGCAGGCAGCCGAGCATACGATCTTCCGGTGTGAGGTCGATCGTTCCGATCAGCATGGTGTTGACCTGCTCGATCAGGGCGAAGTGGCAGCCCTCCGCGCCCTTCGGTTTGCCCGTGGTGCCACTGGTGTACAGAATCGTCGCCGTGTCGAGCGGATCGCGTGGCACGTACGTGTCGATCGGCGTGGCGGTGCGCGCCGCATCTTCGAGGCGCGGGGCGGGCACCTGGTCGACCATCGCATCCGGAACCAGAACGCTCAGCACCGGCACACCGGCGATCGCGGAGCCCTTCGCGCCCTCGCCGAGCAGCGGCGCGGCGCAGATCATGAGCTTGGCGCCGCTGTCTTTCAAGACGTAGTCGATCTCTTCGGCCTTCAGCAGCGCGTGGATTGGTACGACGACCGCGCCCAGCGAGAGGATGGCGAAGTACACGCGCGGAAAATCCGGAACGTTCGGAATCAGCACGGCCACGGCATCCCCCGGCCCGATGCCGCGCTCGCGCAGTGCACCCGCATACGCGCGGGTCTCGTCCCAGAGCGTCGCGTAGCTGATCTGCTGCTCGCCGAAGATCAGCGCGATGTTGTCGGGCAGGCGATGCGCCGTCTCGGCAAGGATCGATGCAACCGACATGGTGGCGAAACCGTGACTGGACATGAGGTGCTCCGTCTTCATTGACTCGAACAGCTGACTCGAACGATCCTTCGGGTTCAGGGATCTGTGGGACCTACGTTACAGCGCGCGCGACCCCGGTGGCCGTGCCGCTGCTTCGGTCAGGGAACGCGGCGGGCCACTCTCAGCTCGCCGCTTCTGTCACGGTCTGGTTTCGCGCCTCGTCGAGGTAGGCGTATGCAGTCACTCGGGAGATGCCCAGGCGTGCGGCGACGCTTTCAACCCCTCGCCTCATCTGAAGCACCCCCTGCTGATCCAGTTGGGTGAGCACCGTGATCCGATCACCACGACCCATCTCCTCCACCGGTTTGCCGATCTCGCGGATGGCGTCGGTGACCATTGCGTCCATGACGGCCAGCAGATCCCGCCCGATGAACTCGTTCACCTCGCCCTCCGGTGTGGGCGCGGGCTGGGGCAACAATCCATCGAGAAGCGCACGGGCACGCTGCACGGTGCTGACATCGAAGTTGATGCACAAAGCAGCGATGATGTTGCCCTCCGGGTTGCGAAAGTACACCGAGGAGCATCTAAGCTGACGCCCATTGCTCGTGAATCCGCGGTAACCGAAGACGTTGTGATCGACCGCCTGATTCTGGATGACGGCAGCGCCGAGACTGGTGGACGGACCTCCGACCTCGCGTCCAGTGACATGCCCGTTCTCGATGGCCACGATCGTGTGACCGAGATCGGGGTCGGGATCGGATAGATCATGGAGTACGACTTCGCAACTCGGTCCGCCCGCCGCCGCCATCGCACGCATGACGGGGCGGAACACAGCGAGGATGTCCGCGATTGAGGTGAATGTCGCGATGTGCGAGGCGTCGTCCATCGGCGGTGGTGCAGAACGCGTGATCATCTTGCTTCCCCTCTTCCTCTGCAATGTCGATCTTAAGTGTCCGTGTTCAGCTTCACGACGGTGGCATCGTCAATACTATCTTACAGAATGTCTATGATCTAGACATACTGTTCGGATTGATGATAGCTTGACTAACGATCACGACCGGCAGCTGAAAGATGCACTGAACCCGGTCGTGCGCAGCGCCGAATCTGTACCACAAGCAAGGAGGCTTCAACCTGAATCCACCGGCCAGGTTGGTTGGCGGGTACTGATTTTGATACAGGTCGGTTTTCTCGCGGCAGGTGCGTGCGAGTGCCGGGGCGCGCCGTCCCGGTGTCCCACTCAGTGAAGCAAATACGGAAAGAAAGGTGGAGAAGTAAACATGAAAAGCAAAACGAGAGTCCGCGCAGTCGCCGGGCTGATCACTGCTGTCGCGGAGGCAGTCGCCCTAGTCGGTTGTACCCCTACTTCGAGCGGGCAGACAGGCGCGGCCGGAACGCAGGCGTCGGAGCTCAGCCAAATCCTGAATCGCGGCACTATCCGCGTAGCGGATTGTCTGAGCTTCGCTCCCTTCGGCTTCAAGAACGCACAGGGGAACCCAGACGGTTACGACGTCGACATCGCCAAAGCTATCGCGCAACAGCTCGGCGTCAAGCTCCAGATGGTTGACACGACGTCAGCGAACCGAATTCCAAACCTCCAAACGAATAAGGTCGACCTGGTCATCTGCAACTTCACCCGTAACGGCGAACGAGCCAAGCAAGTAGCATTCACCGATCCGTACGTTGTCGCCAGCGAGTCGCTCCTCGTCAAGCAGGACAGCGGAATCAACAGCATCAATGACCTTTCTGGCAAGACTGTTGCCACTGTCAAAGGTTCAACCGACTCCGACATACTCCAGACTCATCACGCCAACGTCAAAACGCAGGAATATGACACCTCCCAGGCGGCAATTCTTGCGGTGAAGCAAGGACAAGCGTCGGCAATGATCGAAGACAGCAACTTCCTGGCCTATCAAGCAAAGCTTGACCCCAGTCTCAAGGTCACGGGTGACCAGCTGGTCCCCCTTGAGTACAACGCCATGGCCGTGAAACAAGGCGACCAGATCTGGTTGAACTGGATGAACCTGTTCCTGTTCGACTACAACGCCTCGGGGCAGAACGCAACCGACTACCAGAAATGGTTCGGCATCAAGCCCAAGTATCCGCTGCAACCGCAGTACTAATCAACCGGACAAAGGCGGAGGTGATTGATGCTATACCAGTGGCTCACTGTTTTTGGATACTTACCAGTAATTCTCCAAGCTGCGCTGCTGGCGATCGAGGTCACCATCCTGGCATTCGTGCTCGCGCTTGCGCTTGGCGTCGTCGCGGCACTGGGAAGAAATTCACGCTTCAAGATCCTCCGCCTCGGGGCCGGTGTCTATGTCGAAGTAATCCGCAACACACCGGTCCTGCTGCAAATCTTTGTCGCCTTCTTCGCCGTTCCATCCCTCGGCATAAACATCGATGCGTTCTCGGCCGGTGTCATGGCATTGGGCGTGAACGTCGGTGCTTACCTGTGCGAGGTCTTTCGAGCAGGAATCTCCTCCGTGTCGAAGGGACAGCTTGAGGCTGCGCGAATACTCGGTTTGGGCGAGGCGCAAGTCTTCACATACGTCGTCTTACCTCAGGCCCTTCGAAACGTATACCCCGCTGTCATTAACAACCTGATCCAGATCCTGCTCGGAACCTCGCTACTGTCGGCGATTGCATTACCTGAGCTAACAGGGATGGCGACCATTCTTAACGCACGTACCTTGATATTCCTGCCAATCTTCACGATCACGCTTCTGATTTACCTCATCTTGAGCAATGCACTGTCGTTGATCGGTGCCGCGGTCGGTAAGAGGATATTCAAACCTGCACTCATCATGCGACGGTCGACACTTGGCACGAGGTTCGCCGTCAGACGGGTCGGTCGGCCTGCGATGGGAGTGAAGAAGTGAACGTGTCCGCCGTGCTTTCCGGATTGCCCTTTCTTCTCCAGGGTCTTGTTATCACGCTGCTCCTCTCCGTTGCGTCCATGGTTGGGAGCACACTTGTCGGCCTGATTGCAGCCACTTTACGGTCGTCGCGGGTCCCGGTGGGTGCGCAAGTCGCTCGGGTGTACATCGAGATCTTCCGCGGTTCACCGTTGTTGATCACGCTGCTTTTTGTCTATTTCGGTGCCGGGTATCTGGGCTACTCGATTGATCTCTTTGCGGCAGCAGTCATCGGCATAAGTACCTATGAAGGCGCCTACATCGCCGAAATCGTCAGAGCCGGTATCGAAGCCGTGCCCCGCGCCCAATGGGAGGCTTCTCGTATTCTCGGGCTATCCACTACCCAAACGTTTCTCCACGTGATCCTCCCACAGACGAGAAAGATCGTGCTGCCGCCGCTTGTTGGACAATACATCGCTCTGATCAAAGACACTTCAATCGCCTATGTGATCGGTCTGGCAGAACTGACTCGCTCTGGGCAGTCGATCGTGGACCGTCTTGGGCAACCCGTCTTGGTCTATGCCGCTATAGCGGCCCTGTATTTCATCATCTGCTATCCGCTATCGCGTTGGGTGCGGAGCCTGGAGAAAAGGAACTCACTGACATGAGCACGGACGTACGCCCAACACCGGACCCACGGATCCAGCTGAATGAGGTGACGAAATCTTTCGGCCAGGTTGAAGTGCTGAAAGGCATCACTCTCCATGTCTTGGAGGGCGAAGTCCTTGCCGTCATTGGCGCCTCTGGCTCGGGTAAGAGCACGGTGCTGCGCATTATGAGCGGATTGGAGGTTGCCGACAGTGGCGAGGTCTGGGTCAACTCGACGCCTCTCCACGACCCCCATCGTGCCAAGGAGATCCGCGGCCATGTCGGCATGGTATTTCAACAGTTCAATCTCTTTCCGCACTTGACCGCTCAAGCGAACGTCACCCTCGCACTCGTCAAAGCGCGCAAATACTCTCGTAAAGAAGCAACCGTACGTGCGCGTTCCGTACTTGATCGGGTGGGACTGTTGGAACGCGCCGAGAACTATCCGTCTCAACTTTCAGGCGGGCAGCAGCAGCGTGTCGCTATCGCGCGGGCCCTTGCCGTCGAGCCCACCATCATGTTCTTTGATGAGGCGACCTCGGCACTCGATCCTGAGCTCGTAGGCGAGGTAACCGCGGTGATGCGGGATCTTGCGAGCGAGGGTATGACCATGGTCGTTGTCACGCACGAGATGTCCTTCGCGCGGCAAACGGCGGACCGGGTGGTCTTCATGGATCAGGGTGTGATCGCAGAACAAGGCAACCCCGAAGACGTCTTCGTGCACCCGCAGAACGAGCGAACGAGACAGTTCCTCCACCGAGTTCTCGATGTGTGACCGGCCAGCGCCATTGATCACCACGGCGTACGCGTTGCTCCGGCCCGATGCTGAGAACGCAGGTCGACTTCACGCGCCCGCATAATCCCCAAAAGAAGGAGAAACATCCATGGTGAAAAGCGCCGTCCACACCGAGCACGCGCCGCAACCGGCCGGTCCGTACAGCCAGGGCATCGAGGCGAACGGGTTTCTGTACACCGCCGGGTTCGGCCCGCAGAATCCCGCCGGCGGCGGAGCTGTCGCCGACACGGTGGCCGAACAGACCCGTCAGGTCATGCGCAACGTGCAGGCGGTCCTCGCCGAACGCGGACTCACCATGGACGACTGCGTGAAGACCACGGTGCACCTGTCCGACTTGGCCGACTTCGCAGAGTTCAATGCCGCATATGAGGAGTTCTTCACGAAACCCTATCCCGTGCGCACCACTGTCGGGTCGCAGTTGGTCGGAATCCGGGTTGAGATCGACGCTGTCGCGGTCATTCCCGACGGCGCGTGACGCAGCCGGCAGGTGTGACGGCCCAGACAGCGGCTCGGGCCGTCAGCCGAGTTCTCGGGAGATCGCCGCAGCGCTTCGCTGCATCAGCGGAATGTGCGGGAGCAATTGGTCCAGATCCTGCACCATGCGGATAGCCGTGAGCGAGAGTCCGCCGACGACGTGCGATGAGGCCCAGATGGGCACCGCCACGCAGTTGACGAAATCCTCGAACTCGCCGCGGTCCGCGGCCCAGCCCTGCTCGGCCACAATGTCCAATTCCGCGGCAAGCGCCGGGTAGGTGGTGATCGTCGATTCGGTGTACTTCTTCCAGTCGGTTCCGGCGAGCACCGCGTCGCGTTCTGCCGTGCCCGAATATGCGAGAATCGCCTTCCCCACCGCACTGCAGTGTGGGCGCACGGGGGAACCGACGCGCGAGTACATACGCAGACCACTCGCGTCTTCGACTTTGTCCACATAGATGATCGAGTCGTCCATCAGTGCTGCTACATGCACTGTATTGCCGACGAGGCGGTGCAGCCTGCGGACAGTCGCGAATGCGGCCTGACGCAGATCGAGGCTCTCCAATGATGCCTGACCGAGCGCAACCAGGCGGAAGGCGAGCGCGTATGTTCCGTCTCGGCGCCGACGAACGTAACCGACCTCTTCGAGAGTCTGCAATTCGCGGAACATGGTCGAGCGGTGCAGTTCGAACTCCTCAGCGAGCTGGGCCACCGACTTCGGCGCCGCTGCAATCGAATCGATGATGTTCGCTGCCCGCCTCACGCTCTGTGACATCGCCGCACTACCTTTCGCCGTGCTCGCGGCGCAGTCCACGGCCGGGAGCACGGCCCACGAGCATACCGTCGAACGAACCGTCGACCAGGACATCCGTGCGTCGCATACCCGTGTCGTCGACGACCGTTCCTCCGGACAGCACCACCTGCATGTTCTATTCCTTTCGCCCGTGCCGCATTGTGGGCGTCGCATCGTGACGGTGGCATTGTGGGCTTCGCATCGTGACGGTCGCATCGTGGCCGCTGAATCGCGGGCGCTGGATCGCGGGCGCTACGTCGCGCCCAAAGAGAAGGCGGTCACGAGAGTCGAGTATAGATCGCCGCCATGGCATTTGTGCAAATGTTGCAACGTAAGTTGCACATTACACACAATGTGCGCACAGTTGGATCGTGCCCGCCCGACCAGTTCCCCAGGTGATCACCATCGGCGAGACGATGGCGCTGGTCGCCCCTGCGAAAGCCGAGCCACTGGCAACGGCGCGGGACATTCGCCTGCACGCCGGCGGTGCGGAGTCCAATGTGGCGTCTCATCTGGCCGAGATGGGCATCGCGACGGCCTGGGCGAGCGCCCTGGGCGACGACGCGCTCGGGCATCGCGTTTGTCAATCCGTCAGACGTCACGGCGTGGACACTCGCTGGGTCGGCTTCGATCCGAATGCGCCCACCGGCGTGTATTTCAAGGACCCCGGGCGCGGCGTGCTGTATTACCGGCGCGACTCTGCGGCATCCCGAATGAGCCCGGCCACCGTGGCAAGCATCCCTCTCGAAGATGCTGAGATCGTGCATGTTTCCGGGATCACTCCGGCACTGTCCGACAGTTGCGCCGCATTGGTGGAGGCCGTATTCGAGCGCGTCGCCGAGAGCAGCGCGATCCTGAGCTTCGACGTGAACTATCGGCGGGCGCTGTGGGCCGAGGGCGTGGCGGGCACCGTCTTGCGTTCACTGGCGAACCGCGCGGACCTCGTCTTCGTCGGCCTGGACGAGGCACAGGTGCTGTGGGGTTGCCGCACCGCAGAGGACGTGCGGGCGCTGTTGCCGGAGCCCGAACGATTGGTCGTGAAGGACGGAAGCGTGGGTGCCACCGAGTTCACCGGCGGCGACAGCGTGTTCGTTCCGGCGATTCCAACGGATGTCGTGGAGGCGGTGGGCGCGGGCGACGCATTCGCCGCGGGATACCTCGCTGCTCTGCTGCGCGGCGAGCCCGCGCTCGACCGACTTCGATCCGGACACGAGCGCGCCAGATTGGTTTTGCTCTCGACCAGCGATTTCATCGATGAGGCGATCACAGGAAAGGCCTAGTGTGACCATGCTCGACAACTCGTGGTTCAGCGATATCTTCAGCACGGCGCCCCTGATGGCGATCATGCGTGGGATGGGAGTGCAGCGCAGCCTTGCGGTCGCCGCGGCTGCGTGGAATCTCGGCATCGATGTCGTCGAGGTTCCGATTCAGACCACGGATGATGTCGCCGCACTTCGTGCCGTCGTCGCGGAGGCACGGGAGCGTGGGAAGGTCGTCGGCGCAGGCACCGTGATCTCGGTCGAGCAGGTGGAGGTCGCGCTCGAGGCAGGCGCCGGGTTCACGGTGAGCCCCGGGTTCGATCTGGAGGTGGTCCGCGCATCCGCCGAGGCCGGACTGCCGCCGTTGCCGGGTGTCGGCACCGCCACCGAGGTGCAGCTGGCGTTGAAAGAGGGAGTCAGCTGGCTCAAGGCATTCCCTGCCTCGGGTCTCGGACCCGGCTGGTTCGGGGCGATGCACGGCCCGTTCCCGCAAGCGAATTTCGTGGCCACGGGTGGCATGAACGCGGCCAATGCGCGGGGATTCTTGGATGCGGGAGCACGTGTTGTCGCGGTCGGCTCCGCGCTGGAGGATGAATCCCAATTGCCGATGCTGGCTTCATTGCTCGACGGCGCTCGGCGGCGAAGGGAACAGCCCTAGCCCCACTGTCGCACGCCGAGCTTCTCACGATCGACATCCTTGCTTCAGATCAGAAGATCGAAGATATCTTCTATATGTTTTGCAATTTTGTTCTCTGTCTATAGAAATAAGTATCGATTCACGATGCGATTGACGCATGACCTTGATATCGCAGCAGATCCGAGAAAGCGCCCTTCGGGTGTCCGACTCGCTTGCTGCGCACGAGTTGGCGGATGCCGCAGCAATGCGTTCCGAAGCGGACGCGCTCATTGCGGCAAGTGCGGGAGTCATCGCAAGACGTTCGGACCGCGAGTTCGGCTACCGCGGTCTGGCTGCACGCCTGGGTCAACGGTCGACCGTGGATGTGGTCCAATCGATCACCGGGTCCTCACGCGTGGAGGCGGCTCGGCGAAGCGATGGGCCAAGCGGATGTCGCGACTCGGCTGATCGACGCCGCGGAGCAGTCGCCGACGATGGACGAGCCATCGCTCGCCGGCGCTTTGGAAGTGCCGAACGGCGAATCGCCCGATGCCGATCCGGGTGCGGAATCTGCGGTGGGTTCCGCAGTCGAACTCCCTTGGTTCGAGCCGATCACGCGGGCTGTGTCGGAGCGCGTGGTGACGGCTCAGGCCGCGGAAGCAATGATCCGCGGACTCGGGCAGCCGTGCGAGCGCTGCGACTCGGAGGTGTTGCGCGCTGCAGCAGAAGAACTGCTGGCGGATGCCGCCGGCATGAATGCGGACGCGCTGGCCAAGCAGGCCCGCTGGCTGCGTGACCGGTTGGACTCGGTCGGAGTCACCGAACGTGCAGAGAGACGGTATGCCGCACGCAAGTGGCGATTCAGCCGCAACGCAGATGGTGCACGCACAGCATGGGTGGAGTTCGACGATGAGTCCGCCGCTTGGATGGACACCATCGTCAGCGCGGGCATGCGACCGCGACGCGGCGGCCCGCGCTTCGTTGACAAGGCGGAAGCCGAAGCCGCACAAAAGCTACAGGACGATCCGCGCACAAACGATCAACTGGTGTTCGACCTTCTGATGGACGTGCTGCGCGCCGGTGCGACAGCCGATCCGTCCACCGGATTCGGATCGCGGCAACCAGGTCTGCGCGTCGTCATCACGAAATCAGAGTTGGACAAGCACGACGCGGACAGCAACCTGACCGGCACCGGATATCTCGAAGAAACCGGAGAAGCTGTTCCGCCTGCAATGATCGAGCGACTACTCTGCGACGTTGGAACACGTGAGGTCACCGTCGATCAGGACGGCAACCCGCTGGATGTCGGTCGAGAGCAACGCCTGTTCACCGCGAAGCAGAGAGTCGCCTTGGCGATCCGCGACGGTGGATGCATGCACCCAGGCTGCGATCGACCACCCTCCTACACCGAAGCTCACCATATCGACGAGTGGGCAGCGGATCACGGCAAAACTGATGGGGACTGTCAGAGAAACGGTGGATCTGGGACTGGCCTGACCGAGAGGAAGGGTAATGGCCCAGATGACCGAGATGATCGATCCTGTGACGGGAGAGCTTATTGATGAACAACAGATCGCCGAGGCGCTGCTCGCGCAGGCGAAGGAGCAGGGCGTCAGCCTCGTCGGGCCTGGCGGCCTGCTCGGGGGGTTGACGAAGACGGTGCTGGAAACCGCGCTGGAAGCGGAGATGACCGAGCACCTCGGTTATGAGAAGCACGAGGTCACCGACAGTGAGAACGCCCGCAACGGGACGTGCTCGAAGACCGTGCTCACCGGGGTGGGGCCGGTGCAGATCGAGGTCCCCAGGGACAGGGATGGCTCGTTCGAGCCGAAGATCGTCCGCAAGCGTCAGCGTCGGTTGGACGGGATTGACGAGATTGTGTTGTCGTTGACGGCGCGGGGGCTGACCACTGGTGAGGTCGCTGCGCACTTGGACGGCGTCTACAGCGCCAGTGTCAGCAAGGACACGATCTCGAAAATCACCGACAAGGTGATCGAGGAGATGACCGAGTGGCAGAATCGCCCGTTGGACCGGGTGTACCCGGTGGTGTTCATCGACGCGATCGTGGTGAAGGTGCGGGACGGGCAGGTCCGGAACAAGCCGTTCTACGTCGCTATCGGCGTCACCACCGCCGGGGAACGCGACATCCTCGGGATCTGGGCCGGCGACGGCGGTGAGGGTGCGAAGTTCTGGCTGGGTGTGCTGACCGACATCAAGAACCGGGGCGTGGAGGACGCGTGCATCGTGGTGTGCGACGGGCTCAAGGGGCTCCCTGAGTCGATCAACACGACGTGGGAGTACGCCGTGGTGCAGACATGCATCATTCACCTGATTCGGAACACGTTCAAGTTCGCGTCACGGAAGTACTGGGACCAGATCGCCCGTGACCTGCGCCCGGTCTATACGGCGCCGACCGAGGCCGCAGCTCGGGCAAGGTTCGAGGAGTTCGCGGAGACGTGGTACACCATGTATCCGGCGATCCGCAAGCTCTGGGAGAACGCCTGGAGCGAGTTCATCCCGTTCCTGGACTACGACGTCGAGATCCGCCGCATCATCTGCAGCACGAATGCGATCGAGTCCCTCAACGCGAGGTACCGCCGAGCGGTCCGCGCGCGGGGCCACTTCCCGAACGACGCCGCCGCACTGAAGTGCCTGTATCTCGTGACCCGGTCGCTTGACCCGACCGGTAAGGGTAGGGCACGCTGGGTGACGAGGTGGAAGCCCGCACTCAACGCCTTCGCGATCACCTTCGAAGGCCGAATCAACTGAAATGCGCCAGGACCAGATCCACCGTTAATCTGACACACCCTGCTACGGACCCCCACACCCAGCCCCGAGTTATGTTGCTAATTCAAGTAAAGGGAGACACTGCGCGCCGCCTGCCTAGCCCTCCGGTAGCGCCTCGATTGCTGGGTCATTCACATTCCACCAAACGGGAGGGAATCCCGGGATGGGCAAGGCTGCTGCCAGGTGGTTGGCGACCAGCCATTGCTCCCCATCGTGTCGCATCAGAATTGTGAGAGCGTCCGGGAGGGCCGTGGCGCTCATGACAAAGTATCCGCCGCTTTTGCCGAGCGGGACGATGATGACAAGATCGCAATCCCTCGACATTCTGCGACGTCGGCTCGCTGCTCCTGTGTCGTCAGGCGTCAAGTTTGCCCATGCATTGGCAAAACTGGCAGCTTCTACTTCTACAAAGCTCGACCAGACTTCTTCGGGCTCACGCACTCCGACAAGCGAGTCCGCAAGCGATCCCAACTCCGTCAGGTCCTCGCCGAAACTCGATGTGTTGTTCCAAAGCCAAGATTGAACTCGGCAACGTAACCAATTATTGTCGGCGTGCTTGAGCGCTAGCTCGAAGTCGCCGCGCCTCATTTCGTCAATGAACCTCAGGGCAACTCCGATCTGGCCCGTGTCAGCGAACATTTCAGTATTCGCACCTGATGCGGCTAGCTGGACCTGCCCCGCCACTTCCTCTTCTGCGGATCCAGATCGGAGCGGTGTCGCTCCCACAGGAAGCCCCGCCTGCTCACTAGTTGGAAGCTCGCGATTCATGAACTGACCCGCGATGGAGATTAAGAAGAGGAGTGCCACCAATGCGGGGAATACTGAGTACCAGACGAAGCCGTCATGATCCAGCGAATATGTCCAAATGCCGAACCCGACTGCAAGCAGTGCGGCAAAGACGACACTGCCCCAGGGAATGGGCTTCTTCGGGTTGCCCAGTCTTTGACCAGCGAGCCGAGCCACGTCGATTGCGATCTTGCCTTGGAGCCAACCACGCGCTGGCGTGTGCGTCGACAGGATTTCATCCTCCGATAGCAGCTTCACTAGTTCCAGATTCTCTCGAATCTCGGTGCGTAGCACTCGTCGCCGACTTCCAATTCCTATCGCCGCGAGAAGCGGGACAACAATGGAAAGGACGAACTTTACCCAGCTGTCAAGATTCATATGCCCACCGTAGTAAACAACGGCGACAGCCAAGCGCTCAGTTGCTTACACCAGACACGCGCAACGTCTGCGGGAGCGCCCCGCGCAGGGAAGTCTGGCGGCGGCCAAGTGCGACACCACGAAAGCTCCGGGGGTTGTATTTACAACCTGTCCCAGCCGGGATCTTGCTCTGCCATTATCACCACATGCTCATTCACAACCAGCATTGGAAGATTCGGCGGCAAGACTCTGCCTATTGGCTGGTACCCCCACCCGGCGACATACCGCAGCGCCTTCGGCTCCGGAGCAAAGCAGCCTGGTGGCCGAACCGCCACGCCGGCTAACGCTGAGCCGGCTGACGCTGAGCCGGCTGACGCTGAGCCGGCTGACGCTGAGCCGGCTGACGCTGAACCGGCTGGGCGAGCGTCAGCGGGAACCAACCAGGGGAACCGGCAAGGAGCAGGCTAGGCGAACAGGCAACCGAAACCTGCTGCCGAAACCTGCCAGGAGTCCCGGCGACGGAAACGGCTGCCGAGACCAGTTATGGCAGACCGGCCAGGCGCAACAGGGCCGCTGCGAGCGCACCGACAATCACGACGACAAGGAATGGCGCACGGAGCAGCAGCGCAACTGCTGCCGCAATAAGCGCTCCGATTCGGGCGTCGAACGTCAACTGCGTGCCGCTCGCGACGGTATTGACAATGGTGAGCGAGGCAAGCAGGCCGATGGTGAGCGTGCCGGCGACGCGGGACATCCGCTTGCTCTTCAGAGCCTTCGCCGGAACCAGATACCCGGCCAGCTTCGTCGCGAACGCCACGACGCACGCCGCGATCACCCAGAACCACGTCGACATCAGCGACACTCCTGACTCGAATCAGAATCAGGCGCAGCCGAGCCCGCGTTCGGGTCGCACGAATCCCCGCCATGTCCGCTCGATGCCCCGCCATGCCCGCTCGATGCCACATCATGCCCGCTTGACGCCGCACCATGCGGATACGGTTCGACATCCGGCTCGAGACCCTCTTCTGCCGAGCCGTGACTGAACCAGCCCCACAGCCCGGCAACGACTGCCGCGACGAGGATCGGCACACCCGGCGGCACGAACGGAACGGCCAGCACCGTTGCGAGCGCACACACCACCGCGATCGCTACCGGCTCCTTCGCGCGCAGGCGCGGCCACAACAGTCCAAGGAATGCGGCGACGGCTGCGCCGTCGAGTCCCCACGCCTTCGGGTCCCCGAGCGCCCCGCCGAGCAACGCGCCGAGCACGGTGAAGACGTTCCACAGCACGAACACGCCCAGGCCGGCGACCCAGAACCCGCGCTTCTGCTCGACCGGGTCCGCCTGACCAGATGCCGTCGCCATCGATTCGTCGATCGTGACGTGCGCTGCAGCTATCTTCCACCAGCCCGATGGGCTCAGCAGTGCGTTCAGCTGCATGCCGTAGACGGCGTTGCGCAGCCCGAGTAGCGCCGCCGAGCCGAACGCTGCCGGGCCTCCGCCTCCGCCTGCGATCACGCCGATGAAGGCGAACTGAGAGCCGCCAGTGAACATCAGCGTGCTCAACGCCACGGTCTGCCAGAAGGTAAGCCCGCTGGCCACGGCCAGCGCCCCGAACGAGATACCGTACAGCCCCGTCGCCATCGCGATCGACAAGCCGATCTTCACGGCGGGCGACTGACGGAATCTCACTGGAACAGTGTGGCGCGCCCGTGTGCGGCATGTCTAATCCGGTGCTGTCTCATCCGGGGCTGCGTCAATCACAGAGCCACCGGGCTCTCGCAGAGCCTCTCAGCTCAACCTTCAGCTCAGTCGCGGCCCGAGAGATGCTCGTGCACACAGAGCCACTCGTCGCCACGTCGCTCCATCAGAATGGTCTCTCGTTCCCGAGAGTGTTCGACCTGCCCGCCCAGCGACACCGTCGTGTCGACATCGTGGGTGAAGACGGCGATGTCGTCGAGCAGTTGAACGCGCCGGTTGGTCGACTGACAGCTGATCACGTGGAACTCGTCGTCACGCTCCCAACCGCACCACAGCTCTTCATACTCCGCACGACTCTCCAGCCGGGCAGGCGAGGTGTGGAAGACGAACGTCGCATCCGCGGCAAAGCGCGAGAAATACGCAGCTCTGCGGTGATTGCCGAAGTCGTCGATGATGGCATCCACCGCCAGCAGGACCTCGTCCTCGGTGCTCATCGGCTCACCTGCCCACTCGGAGCCTGCGCCAGACCTGCGCGTCGAGCATGCGCTCGGGCTGCGGCGGATGCGGGGTTGCCGGCGATCGGCTCGGGCTCGCCGCTGCGCGTCGGGACCAGGCGGGCGCCGCGCGGCCCGTACGCGAAGCCCGGCTCCGGCCAGACGAACAGTGCGAGCAGATAGAAGACGGCAGCGGCCACGACACCGGAGATCAGACTGAGGTCGATCCCTCCGCCCGCGTCGATGAACGGGCCGACGATCACCGGTGGATAGTTGGCGAACAGCAGCCCGACCGCCGCCGCGGCGATCCAGGCAACGAGCCCGCGCCAATTCACACCGGCATTGAACCAGTACATTCCGCCGGTTTCGCCGCGATTGAACACCTGCAGGTTGCGCGGTTCGAAATATCCGCGTCTGAGCAGATAGCCGATGGCCATGATCACCATCCACGGCGTGGTGGTGACGACGATTGCCCCGACAAACGCATTGACTGCCCCGAGCAGATCGAAGAAGATCCGGCCGGTGAGGATGAAGGCGAATGCGATCACACCGATTCCAATGGTCGCCTGAACACGCGAGAAGTGCGGGAAGACCGAGGAGAAGTCCAGCCCGGTGCCGTACAGCGACGTGGTGCCGGTGGAGAGCCCGCCGATGAACGCGACGACCATCAGAAGCATCGCGTACCAGATCGGCGACACCTGAATGAGCGCGACGACATAGTCGCTCTTGCCAAACACCAGTGTGGCCGTCGCGACGCCGAACAAGAACGGGATGAGGGTCAGGAGCTGCCCGCACAGGGTGGCCAAAAGCAGTTTGCGCGGCTTGGTGTTGCGTGGGATATAGCGCGACCAGTCTCCCAAGAACGCCCCGAATGAGATCGGGTTGCTCATCACGATGAGTGCTGCGGCGACGAACGTCGGCCAGAATCCGCCGAGCGCCAAGGCATTCGGGCCCGGGTTGTAGCCGGCGTTGAACGTGCCGGCGAACGCCGCGAACGCGAGCAGCATGAGGATCGAGTTCGCGAATACGGCGACCTTGTTCACAAACAGCATGAACTGGTAGCCGTATACCACCACGACGATGACGATCAGGCCGATCACGCCGTAGACCACGGTGCGCAGAACGACGGTGTCGGGTACGCCGGCCAGACGCTTGAGTGCGCCGACCAGAGCATCACCGCTGACCCAGACCGAGATGGAGTAGAACGCGATCGCAGTCAGCAGCGAGAGGAACGATCCGACGACCCGGCCGCGCACGCCGAACAACGCACCGGAAGACACCGCGTTGTTCGTGCCGGTCTTCGGCCCGAACAGACCCATCGGCATCAGGAACAGCGTGCCGACGACCAACCCGGCGAGGGTGGCGAGCACGGCCTGCCAGAATGAAAGTCCGAGCGCGATCGGGAACGTGCCGAGCAGCACCGTGGCGAACGTATTCGCGCCGCCGAACTGGATGCGCAGCAAATCGACCCAGGTCGAAGTTCGGTCGGCGTCGGGAATCGTGTCGATCCCGTGCGCCTCGACCTCGGTCATGCGAGGCCGGGAATTGAGTTCTGCCGCCTGTGCGGGAACACCGTTGTCGCCCATTGAGTTGCCTTTCGGGTATGAGATGCGCCCTAGGCTAATCATCAAAGTGCACTCAAGGCAATAGATGTTTACTATTGGTAAACTTTAGCGATGACTGCGCGAATGCGAAGATCCGCTCCACGCGGCGGGAACGATGGTCCAGATCACCTCGGCGGGCAACCTCGATCGGTTCACCCACGAGTGCGGCTCCCGACCGGGCACCGTCATGGTGTCGCCCCGGTTGAGCTCCACGTCGCCGACCGGAAAGCGCATCGTGATCTGGCCCTGCAGCACATGTACCGCCTCGACATCGCAGCTGATCGTGTAGTAATCGTCTCCACCGCTCGCGCCGGCATCCAGCCGGGAACGGATGATCTGCACGCGCGACTCGCTGCGCGGCGTCACCATCCGCTCGACGACGCCTCGCCCGCCCAAGTTGATCAGCGGCGCCTTCGCGTACTCGATCACCTCGTGTTCGGGCGGCTCGAACAACGCACCGATGGGCAGCGACAAGACCTGACACAGAGTCACCAGCGTCGAGACGCTCGGCGAGGTCTCGTCGCGCTCCACGCGTGAGATGAACCCCTTGGTCAGACCCGTCGCATCAGCCAGGTTGCTGATCGTCATGCCCTGGGCCATCCTCGTCTCACGCAGACGCGGCCCGATGCGGATCGGCGCGGACGACGGCGAAGGAGGGACCGGACGCATCGCATCTCCTCTCGTATACAGCCGATTGACAACGCCGCAGACAAGTCCCACGATCATTACGAAGCGAGACGGTTCTGCGCCGAACGCGACACCAGTCTGTCATCACCTTTCCGGGGACCGAGCACTTCCGAAGCGGCAAACCGATTTCCGCAAGACGAGTCTTTCGCCCGGAGGAAGGAAATTCTTCATGATCGATCCGGGACAACACCCGCCTGGTGGCAGCTGGGTTGATCTCTCGCACTCAGTGCGCACCGGCATCCAGGTGTACCCCGGTGACCCGGAATCGACCATCGAGGCCTATGCCACGATTGAAGCCGACGGAGTCGCGCTGACGCACCTGGACTTCGGCAGCCATACCGGAACCCACCTGGACGCCCCATCGCACACGATCGCAGGAGGACGCACGGTCGACCGGATACGACTCGATGAGGTCACCGGCCCCGCCCGGAAGATCACCATGCGCGGGCTTCGCGACCAGCAACTCATGACGCTGTCCGACGTCAGGCAGTCGTGCACCGGCGTCGATCTGCCACGGATCGTGTTCCTCGAGACCGGCTGGGACACGCATTTCGGAACTCCTCGCTATCTACGGCATCCGTGCATCGCCGTCGAGGCCGTGCAATGGCTCTGGGACCGGGGTGCGCGCGTCTTCGGATTCGACACTCTCAACCCCGATCCGACACTCAGCCCGGACGGCCAGGCGACCAGCGGTCTGCCCGTACACAGCTTCATCCTCGGCAACGACGGCCTGATCGTCGAGAACCTCACGCGGCTCTGCGACATCCCCGCAGATCGCGATGTTTACGCCAGCCTGCTGCCGTTGCGCCTCGATTCGGTCGACGGTTCGCCGATCCGGGCCGCGGTGTTCAGCTGAATCAGACGACTCACGACGACCGCTTGACAGTGTCGGCGATCATCTACAGAATGAATTCAGAATAGTTGTCTTATAGGCAAATCATTTTGTCTCCAAGTAACATAGATCGTACGAAGGTCACCGAGTATGCCCGATTCCCCCGTTGGCCCGCCAGACGCGAGCGTGAGCCCGCGCTATTCCGGGATAGCAACGTTCGCCCGACTCCCACTCGCCGGCACAGTCTCGCACGCGGACATCGCTGTCGTCGGCGTGCCGTTCGACAGCGGGGTGAGCTATCGGCCGGGCGCCCGGTTCGGACCATCGCACATTCGCGAGGCATCGCGCCTACTGCGTCCGTACAACCCAGCCCAGGATGTCGAGCCGTTCGCCAGCCAGCAGGTCGTCGACGCGGGCGACATCGTGGCGAACCCGTTCAACATCGGCGAGGCTGTGGAGCAGATCCAACACGCCGCGCATGAGCTGAGTTCAGGCGGTGCGCGTCTGGTGACTCTCGGTGGCGACCACACGATCGCCTTGCCGCTCCTGCGTGTTGCGGCGGAAAAGCACGGGCCGGTCGCGGTGGTGCATTTCGATGCCCACCTGGACACCTGGGACACCTACTTCGGCGCACCCATCACGCACGGTACGCCGTTTCGCCGAGCCTCGGAAGAGGGGCTGATCGACCTGACCGCGAGCACGCACGTCGGCACACGAGGACCCCTGTATTCCCGCGAGGACCTGCGCGACGACTCGCGGTTGGGCTTCGCGATCATCTCGAGCCGTGAGATCCAGCTGGAAGGCCTGGCCGACGCCATCGAACGGATGCTGACGCGTCTCTCCGGCCGGCCGGTGTATCTGTCGGTCGACATCGACGTGCTCGACCCCGCGCACGCGCCCGGAACGGGCACTCCGGAGGCCGGCGGCATGACAAGCCGCGAACTCCTGGAGATGATCCGCGCGTTGCGTACCGTCAATCTGGTCGGCGCCGACGTGGTGGAAGTCGCCCCGGCATACGATCACGCGCAAGTCACCGCGATCGCCGCGTCGCACGTCGCGTACGAGATCATTTCCGCGATGACGGCGGCGACCACCGGATAGCACCCCCGGCGGTCATGACCCGGCGACCGGGGACTGTGCACAGTCGTCCGGTCGCACCATTGCGGTGGTCGAGTAGCGAGGAACGAGTGTATCGAGACCGGCTCACCCGGTCTCGACACACTCGCCAACGCTCATTACTCGACCAACCGGCGGCGCACCTGCCGACAGTGCAAAAGCCCTGCCCGCCGACGACCGACACACCCGACGCCGGTACGATAGAAGGCTCATGTCCTCCCGTGCCGTCCCCACCCCCTTCGCGGTGTCCTACCCACCCGAGCTGCCGGTCAGCCAGCTGCGGGATGAGATCGCACGTATCATCCGCGACAACCAGGTGGTCATCGTGGCGGGCGAGACCGGCTCCGGCAAAACGACCCAGTTGCCGAAGATCTGCCTCGAGTTGGGCCGCACGTCGATCGGTCACACGCAACCGCGCCGGATTGCGGCCCGGACCATCGCGGAACGCATCGCGGAAGAGCTCGGCGACGAGGTCGGCGGGCTCGTCGGCTATCAGGTGCGTTTCACCGATCAGGTCGGCGCGAACACGCGTATCAAACTGATGACAGACGGCATCCTGCTGAATGAGATGCACCGCGATCGGATGCTGACCGGCTACGACACGATCATCATCGACGAGGCACACGAACGCAGCCTGAACATCGACTTTCTGCTCGGCTATCTCAAGCAGCTGCTGCCGAAGCGCCCCGAGCTCAAGGTCATCGTCACCTCGGCGACCATCGACCCCGAGAGTTTCGCGACGCACTTCGCCGCAGCGGATGGTACGCCCGCCCCGATCGTCGAAGTCTCCGGTCGCACCTTCCCGGTCGAAATCCGCTACCGCCCGCTCGTGCCGGACGACCCTACAGACGACCCGGATGACGACGATACTGGTCGCCCTTCGAGACGGTCGCAAGCGGCCTCCTCAGGAACCGTGGCGCGCGAGGAACGAGCACCCAATGCTGGTCGAGTAGCGCGCGAGGAACGAGCGCGCGTATCGAGACCACCGCGGCCCGACAGGTCCGGTGAGCGGGGTCTCGATACGGGTCTCGATACGCTCGCTGGCGCTCGCTACTCGACCACCGGAGGGGGGGCTCGCTACTCGACCAACGAGGGGGTCCGCGCGCACGACTACCTCACCGGCATCACGGATGCGCTCGACGAGCTCGCGCGCGAGTCGAGCGGCGACGTGCTCGTGTTCCTGTCCGGCCAGAACGAGATCCGTGACGCGGAGGAGGCAATCCGCGGTCACCTCGCCACGACGCGCGCCGCCGACACCACCGAGGTGCTGCCGCTCTATGGGCGGTTGTCCGCGGCGGATCAGCACCGCGTGTTCCAGCCGGCGGCATCTGCCGGCATTCGCCGCCGTATCGTGCTGGCGACGAACGTCGCCGAGACGAGCCTGACGGTCCCCGGCATCCGCTACGTGATCGATGCGGGAACCGCCCGCATCTCCCGCTACAGCGTGCGCGCGAAGGTGCAAAGGCTGCCGATCGAGGCGATCTCGCAAGCGTCGGCCAGCCAGCGGTCCGGCCGCAGCGGGCGCACGAGCGACGGCATCGCCATCCGCCTGTACTCGCAGGAGGACTTCGAGCGTCGACCCGAGTTCACCGAGCCGGAGGTGCTGCGCACCAACCTCGCCGCTGTCATCCTGCAGATGATCTCGCTCGACCTCGGCGACATCGCGGCGTTCCCGTTCCTGACCCCGCCGGATGCGCGTGGCATCAAAGACGGCCTTGACCTGCTTGCGGAGCTCGGGGCGCTGGAGTCCGTTGCCGGCCGGGTCGCGAGCAGCCCACGCCTGACACGGATCGGTCGCGATCTCGCTAAACTGCCGATCGACCCGCGGTTCGGGCGGATGGTGATCGAGTCGAAACGGCACTCCACCAGCCGCGAGGTGATGGCGATCGTCGCCGGACTCACCATTCAAGACCCCAGGGAACGCCCGCTCGAACGCCGTGCGCAGGCGGATCAGCAGCACGCGCGGTTTGCCGATCCGACGAGCGATTTCCTCACCCTGCTGAACCTGTGGAATTACCTGGAGGCCAAGCAGAAGGAGCTCTCCTCCAGTGCGTTCCGTCGGTTGTGCAAGGCCGAATACCTCAATTACCTGCGCGTGCGCGAGTGGCAGGACGTCTATCGCCAGCTGCGTCGCTTGGCTAAGCCGCTCGGACTGACGGTGAGCGAGGCATCCGTGAATCCCGACGGCATCCACCGGTCGTTGCTGGCGGGCCTGCTCTCGCACGTCGGCATCAAAGACCCACAGAAAAAAGACTATGTCGGCGCCCGGCAGGCGCGGTTCGTGATCTTCCCCGGTTCGACGCTGGTCGACAAAGGCGCCGCACGCAAGAACCCGACTTCGACGAAGACGGCCGGTGCCGGCCCCGCCGCCTTGATGAGTGCCGAACTGGTCCAGACGAGCCGCCTCTTCGCTCGGATGAACGCCGCGATCGACCCCGCCTGGGCCGAACCGATCGCCGGCGACCTGTGCAAACACAGCTACGGCGAACCGCACTGGGAGAAGAACCAGGGTGCCGCCGTCGCATACGAACGCGTGACGCTCTACGGGGTTCCGATCATCCCGCGGCGGCGCATCCACTATGCGCGGGTGGATGCGGAACTCGCCCGCGAACTGTTCATCCAGCACGGTCTGGTCGAGGGCGACCGCGCGCCGGGACTGGGGCGATCGCGCAGCGATCGTGCGACGCTCCCCACCGCACGGCCTGCCGATGCTGGCGCATCGTCCGGAACCGGCGGCGTGGGCCCAGCGCCGACGGGGCTGCGCTCCGGAGGTTCCCACACTCGGGATCTGTACGACTTCGACCGCGCGAATCGGCGTCTGCTCGCAGAGCTGTCGGAGTTTCAGGAGCGCACCCGCCGCCGCGATATCCTCAGCGACGATCAGGCCGTCTTCGAGTTCTATGACAGCCGCGTGCCGGCCGATGTCGTCTCCACCCGCACCTTCGAGACCTGGTGGCGCACGGCGCGACTGGAATCTCCGCAGTTGCTCACGATGACCGAGGAGGCGCTGCGCCACGAGGACACTCCCGCAATCGACGAGCGCGAGTTCCCCGCGGTCTGGCAACAGGGCGACCAGCGGCTCGTGCTCAGCTATCGGTTCGAGCCGGGCTCGGAAGACGACGGCGTCACCGTGCAGGTGCCGCTCGCATTGCTTGCCCGGCTGAACCCGGCGGGTTTCGACTGGCAGGTGCCGGGACTGCGCCACGAGTTGGTGACGGCGATGATCAAGGCGTTGCCCAAGGCGATCCGGCGCTCTGTCGTTCCCGCAGCCGACTGGGCCGTCCGCATCATGGCGGAGCTTCCGGATGCGCCGCCCGTGATCCTGGGAACCGCGACCGGTGCCGCTCTCGGCACCGCACACCCCGCTCCCTCGTTCGCCGACACCGTCGCTCTGACGATCAAGCGCCTGACCGGCGCGCCCGCCACCGGCGACGATGTCGACGTCGGTCGAATCCCGCCCCACCTGCTGATGACTTTCCGCGTCGTCGACGACCGTGGGCGCGCAGTTGCCAGCGGCAAGAGCCTCACCGAGCTGCAGCGCAGCCTCGCGACGCAGGCGCGCGAATCGGTGGCGGAGGCATCCGCTCGAGCGGCAGACCCGATCGAACGCGACGAGCTCACCACGTGGGACTTCGACGAACTCCCCCGCTTCGTCGACACGGAGCTGGTCGGGTCGAGGCAGGCTGGGCGTCGCTTGCCCGGGCAGCCGCGCAACATGGTCCGCGGCTACCCGACGCTCGTCGAGACCGGTAACACGGTGTCGATCCGGGTGATGGCCACGCCGGAGGAGCAGGCCCGTGCCCTGCCCGGCGGCGTGCGGCGGCTGCTGCTGAACGCGATCCCGTCGCCGGTCGCCTACGTGCAGCAGCACCTCACGCCGGCGGAGAAGCTCGCGCTGGCCGCAAGCCCGTATCCGACGACGAAGGTCCTGTTCGACGACTGCCTCGCTGCTGTGATCGACGCCGCCCTGACCCGCGTCAAACCCGACGGACAGGTGTTCATGCGGGCGGAGTTCGAGACGATCAGGGACCGGGCGTCCGGGATCGTGATGGACTCGATGTTCGAAACCGTCTCACTCGTGGCCCGCACCCTGGCGGCGTCGCGAACCGTCGACAAGGCGCTCAGCGCCGCCACGAGCATGTCGCTGCTGCCCGCGCTGACGGACGCTCGCGGCCAGCTCGCGGCGCTCGTCTGTCCCGGTTTCATCTCGGCCACCGGGCTGGAGCGGCTGCGGCACCTGCCGCGCTACCTCGCCGCGATCGCCTGGCGTGTCGAACGCGTCGCCGACAATCCGGGCCGCGACCGCGTCTGGATGACCGAGGTGCAGACCGCGACCGCGCGCTTCACGGATGCCGGGGGCCGGCTCCCCCTCCCTGCGAACGCCTCGCCCGCGCTCACGCACGCGCGTTGGATGCTCGAAGAGTTGCGCGTCGGCCTGTTCGCCGGGCATCTCGGCACAGCCGAGACGGTCTCGCTCCAGCGCATCCGCAAGGTGCTCGCCTAGCATTCGCGCACTCGCCTTGTCGGACGCAACCCAGAACGACCTGCGCAGGCTACTGTTGCTTTCTGTCAACGGCGTCGCCGCCGGCCTAGCGAACACGGGGTGATGCGGATGTCCAGTACCCGGCTCTATCGAAACGGAAAACTCGAGCGTGAGAATTTTCCGGCCACAGAGATCTCCGATCTGCTCGCCGACCCGGATACCGTGATCTGGCTCGATTACGAGTCGCCGAGCGCCGAGGACCTGGCGCGGATCGCGGAGGAACTGTCGCTGCATCCGCTGGCCGTCGAAGATGCCGTGCACGAGCATCAGCGGCCCAAGCTCGACCGCTACGACACCCACCTGTTCCTCGCGATGTACGCGCTCGACGTCGTGGCCGACCCGGCCGGCGGCCCGGAACGGATCGACCCGCAGGAAGTGTCCGTGTTCGTGACGAAGCAGAGCCTGGTGACGGTGCGCAAGAACCCGAACTTCTCGATGCACGCCGTGCTGGAACGCTGGGACGCGCAGGTCGCGCTGGCCGCGGGCGGACCGGCCTTTCTGCTCTGGGGGTTGCTGGACACGATCGTCGACAGCCACTTCGCCGCGGCGCAACGGCTCGACGAACAGGTCGAGGCTGCTGAAGACGCCGTGCTCGCCGAGAAACCGGACATCGCCAACGTGCAGCGTCGGGCATTCCGGCTGCGCCAGAACATCATGCAATTGCGCCGGCACGCGCTGCCGATGCGCGAAGTCGTCGGTTCTCTGGCGCGCCGCGATTCCGACATCATCACCGCGAGCCTGGTCCCGTACTTCCAGGACGTCTATGACCACACCCTGCGGGTGGCAGACTGGTCGGAGTCGTTACGCGATCTGACCAATACGATCCTCGACACGAATCTGGCCAATCAGAGCAACCGGATGAACCTCGTCATGAAGAAGGTGACGAGCTGGGCCGCGATCATCGCCGTGCCCACGCTGATCACAGGGTTCTTCGGTCAGAACCTCGCCTTCCCGCTGATCAGCACCGTCCCTGGGTTCTGGCTGTCGAACGGGTTGATCGTGGCGTCGTCCGTCACGCTCTACGTGCTGTTCAGACGCAACGACTGGCTCTGACGTGACGATCAGTCCTGACGCGACGATCGGGCCTGAAGCTCGGTCAGAGCACCTTCGACAGGAAAGTCTTCGTGCGCTGATGCTGCGGGTTCGTCAGCACCTCACGGGGGTCACCGGACTCGACGACGACGCCGCCGTCCATGAACACCAGCGAGTCGGCCACCTCACGGGCGAAACCCATTTCGTGCGTGACGACGATCATCGTCATTCCGGTGGCGGCGAGACCCTTCATCACGTCGAGCACCTCACCGACCAGTTCGGGGTCGAGTGCGCTCGTCGGCTCGTCGAACAGCATCAGCTTCGGATCCATGGCGAGCGCTCGGGCGATAGCGACGCGCTGCTGCTGACCACCGGACAGGTGTGCGGGGTATGACGCCGTCTTGGCCGCGAGTCCGACCTGCGCGAGCAATTCGGTCCCCCGGGCGACGGCCTTTGTTTTGCCGATCTTCTTGACGCGCATCGGCGCCTCGATCACATTCTCGAGGGCCGTCATGTGCGGGAACAGGTTGAACCGCTGGAACACCATCCCGATGTCGCGGCGTTGACGCGCCGCCTCCTTCGGCTTCAGTTCGTGCAGCCGTTCACCCTTCTCGCGGTAGCCAACAAGGGTCCCGTCCACGCGCAGGCGTCCGGCATCCACTGTCTCCAGGTGATTGATGCAGCGCAGAAACGTCGACTTACCCGAACCGCTCGGTCCGACCAGGCACAGCACCTCACCGGGCTGCACATTCAGCGAGATGCTCTTCAGCACCCGGTTCGAGCCGTAGCTCTTCGACACCTGCACCGCTTCGACCATGGGAACGGCGGTCTTCGATGCGACAGCCCTCGACGTTGTCGTCTCGCTCACAGGTGGTCCCTCTTATCCTCATCGAGCCGGATGGCTTCGACCGCCATCTGCGAGGTCGTGGTCGGCACGGCACCGGTCTCCAGGCCGGCATCGCCCCTGTCCGGACGTGCCGCCCCCACACCGCGCGCGAACCGCTTCTCCAAGAAGTACTGACCGATCATCAGCACCGATGTGATCGCCAGGTACCACACCGATGCGACCAACAGCAGCGGGATCGGCGCAAACAGCGTCGTGGCGATATCCCGCGTTCGAGTGAACAGTTCGAGGCTGAACGGCACCGCTGTGACCAGCGAAGTCGTCTTCAGCATCGAGATGACCTCGTTGCCCGTCGGCGGGATGATGATCCGCATGGACTGCGGAATGACGATGCGTCGCATCGTCTGCGTCCAACTCATGCCGAGCGCCGTCGAGGCCTCTTCCTGACCCCGGTCGACCGACAGGATGCCGGCACGCACGATCTCTGCGAGATACGCTGCCTCGTTCAAGCCCAGGCCGATGATCGCGAGCGTGAAGAAACTGAGCGTGCCCTGCGTCGGCAACGTGATCAGCGGATGCAGGAACGGCAACCCGATCAACAGGGTCGGGTAGATCACCGAGAGCAGACCCCAGAACGTCAACTGCACGTACACTGGCGTGCCGCGGAAGATCCAGAGATACACCCAGGAAATGCTCCGGAACACCGGGTTGGACGACAAACGCATGACCGCGAGAATGAGTGCGAGAACGATCGCGATGATCATCGAGTACACCGTCAACTCGATCGTGGTGAGCGCAGCCATCGAGACGCGCTGGTCGAAGAGATACTTCCCGAAGATGTCCCATTGGAACGCCTTACGCTGTGACGCGTCCCAGATGAACGCGGCCAGATAGACGATCAGCACGATCGCGATCAGCGTGCGCCACGGATGATGCAGCTTGACCGCCTTGATCGGTTGTGCTTCCACGGACTGGTCCGGCGCCGGGAGGTTCCCGGTCGCCGGACCGTTCGGGCCCGGTGAGGTCATGGTCAGCCCTTGGTCGTCGCATTGATCGTGATCGTCTTCAAGGCGCCGTCCTGTACGCCCCACTTGTCGAGGATCTTCGTGTAGGTGCCGTCATCCACGATCTTCTGGAAGGCCTTCTGGATCGCGGTCCCGAGCGCGGAGCCCTTGTCAACGGCGACGCCGTACGGCGCGACCTCGAAGGTCTTGCCGGCGACCTGCAGCTTGCCGTTCGACTTCGCGATCGCGTAATCGGTGATCGGGGAATCTGCACTCATCGCATCCGCCTGACCGAGCACGACAGCGTTGGTCGCCTGGTCCTGACCGTCGAACTTCAGGATCTGGATGGCCGGCTTACCGGCATCGGTGCACGCCTTCGACTTGGCCGGAACCTCGTCCTGCTCTTCGGTCGTGCCCGTCTCGACGGCGACTTTCAGTCCGCACGCATCGTCGGGGTTGACGGTCTTGTCCTTCTGGGAAGCCCAGAGGATGCCGGCCGAGTAGTAGTTGACGAAGTCAACCTGCTTCTCGCGCTCGGCCGTGTCGGTGAAGGATGAGAGGCCGACATCGTACTTCTTGCCGGTGATGTTCGGGATGATCGTGTCGAATCCGGCGATGTTGTAAGTCGGCTTGACACCGAGCACGGCTGAGACCGCGTTGAACAGGTCGATATCCCAGCCGATCGCGTTGCCGTTCGCGTCCTTGTACTCGTTCGGCGGGTACGTCGCGTCGACACCGACCTGAAGGATCCCCGAGGATTTGATCGACGCCGGCAGAAGCGCGGCGATCGACGCATCCTTGGTTCCGGTGGCCGCGGCGGTGTTGCTCGACCCCGATCCGGATCCTTCATTGTTGACACAGCCGGTCAAAAGCAGTGCTGCTACTGCGAGTATGGCCGGAACGGCATACCGATTACGCATTGTCTGTTTCCTTTCCTCATCTTTGAGGCACACGTGATTGCGGGTGAAAAGGAGCTTACCTCAGCACGGTGCCGATAATGTGCGCGCAGGTCTGAAAAGCGCTCAAATCTGTCGAAGATTCAGGGATTCGTTACGAAATCGTGCGCAGATGGTGAAAATCGCACCTCCGGCGCAAGAATGCGCAGAGACCTCCGGCGCGCTGGTGGTCATCCCAAACGATGATATCCGCCTCGACGCCAGAGGGTCGCCCCGTGTCGCCGTGGCCGGTCGGCTTTCTACTTCTTGGACGAGATCGTCGCCTTCGCATTCGACTCGTACGACGTGTTGATCGACTCGAAGAAGTTGACCAATTCGTAGGTGTCGTTCGCCGTGGCCATCCACTTGGCCGGATTGGCCACCTTGTACTCAGCCTCGAATCCGAGCTCCTCCAGGCGACGGTCTGCGAGGTATTTCACGTACTGGTTGATGTAGTTGGCGTTCAGCCCGAGGATGCCGCCGGGCAGCAGGTCCTTGTTGTACTGCTCCTCCATCTCGACGGCGTCCAGGATCATCTTCTTGATCTCCGTGGCGAACTCCGGTGTCTGCAGATCGGGGTTCTCCTCCAGCACGGTGAGGATGAGGTTGATGCCGAACTTCAGATGCAGCGATTCGTCGCGTACGATCCAGTCGATCAGCGAGCCGAAGTTGCGCAGCAGGTTCCGTTGCCGGAACGACAGTGCGACCATGAAGCCCGAGTAGAACCAGATGCCCTCCAGGATCACGTTGTACGCGATCAGGTTGCGCACGAAGTCCTGCTTGCCTTCGGTCGTTGCGATGTCGAGCTTCTCCTCGGTCATCCGCTTGATGAAGGTGAACTCGAACTCCTCCTTGCGCGCCATCGACGGCACGTCGATGTGGGAGTTGTATGCGGCGTTGCGGTCGATCGGGAACGTTTCCAGCACATACTCGAACGACATGCAGTGGTTGGCCTCCTCCCACATCTGCTTCGCCAGGTAGAGGTGCGCCTCCGCCGCGTTCAGGTAGGGGTAGACCCCGAACGCCAGCGCCTTGTTGACCAGCAGCTCGTTCGGGTTGAAGTAGCTCATCAAGAATGTGATGGCATGTCGTTCCTCATCCGTCATCTTCTTGAAGTCGGCGATGTCGGCATCCAGCTGCACCTCGTTCGGGAACCAGGTGTTCGCCACCGCCTGGTCGTAGAGATCCATTGCCCACTGGTATTTCACCGGCTTGAGCAGCAGGCCCTCTTGAATTCCGGTTCCCAGGATTCCCATCGTTATCGCTCTTCTTTCCGTCGTGCTGATATGCGTTGTTGTTTTGCCGCGCGAGGCCCGGCTACTGGCAGGAGTCACACTGGAGCTCGTCCATCGGATCCACCGGGACGTAGTAGTCGAGCTCGTTCACACCGTGCTCGTTCACGCCGTGCTCGTTCACGCCGTGCTCGTTCACGACTTGTCACCCCCGTCGGTGAGTCCGCCGAAGCCACGGCGTGCGGGTGCGGATGCTGGTGCGGCGACGCCGATGGAGGCGCCGACCGGCGCTGCCGCGCCGAAGCCCTTGCGTGCACTCCCCGAGAACTCCTCTGCTTTGTTGACGCGCACCGTGGACTGCTCTGCCTGGTGGCGCGGCTTGGAGTGCAGGTAGTATGTGGTCTTCACGCCGCGCTCCCACGCCCCGTAGTAGATCTCCATCATGTCGCCGAGGTCGCGGGTCTCCAGGTACATGTTGCGGCTGATCGCCTGGTCGATCCACTTCTGAGCGCGTGCGGCGACCTCGAGGAACGCGTACGGCGAGAGCTGAAAGCTCGTCTTGTAGGTGGCCTTCAGCTCATCCGGAATCTCCGGGATGCCCTGGATATCGCCCTGGGAACGCAGGATCGACTCGCGCACGCGCTCCCACAACCCCAGCTCCTGCAGGTCGGCGACGAGGTTGCGATTGACCTCAAGGAACTTGCCGTTCGAGGTCGATCGGCTGAAGATCTGCGAGAACTGCGGGTCGAATCCGGGCGTCGTGCCGGCAACCAGCCCGATGGATGCCGTCGGCGCGATCGCCATCAGCGTCGCGTTGCGCACACCGCCCTTCACCCGCTCGCGCAGGGCATCCCAGTCAAGCCGGGTCTTGCGGTTGACCAGGATCGGCACGCCGCGGTCGGCCTCGGTGAGGGCGATCGAGTCGAGCGGCACCATCCCTTGCGACCAGCGCGAGCCGGCGAAGTTCGGGTAGGCGCCCCGCTCGGCCGCCAGGTCGACGCTGGTGGAGATCGCCGCATAGGAGACGTGCTCCATGATCTCATCGATCAGGTCGTATGCCTCTTCAGACTCGTAGCTGAGACCGAGCTTCTCGACGACGTCCGTGAAACCCATCACACCGAGCCCGATCGCCCGGTTCTCCTGGTTGGAATGCTCCGACTCCGGAACGCTGGAGAGCGTGATGTCGACGAGGTTGTCGAGTTGGCGCACGGCCAACGACGCACTGGCGTCGATCTGATCCCAGTCGAAGCCCCAGGTGCCGTTCTCGTCCTGATGCAGGTGACGCGACAGGTTGATCGAGGCCAGGTTGCACACGGCGACGTTCTCACGATCCTGCGGCAGACAGATCTCGGTGCACAGGTTGGAGAGGTGGATCGTTCCGGTGTTGTTGTTCAGGGCACGGTTGTTGATGGTGTCCTTCCAGGTCAGCCATGGGTGGCTGGTGGTCTGCAGGCTCATCAGGATTTCCTTGAACTGCTCGCGGGCGCCCATCTTCTTGAACATCCGCAGGTGGCCGGCCTCTGCCTCGGCCACGTAGTGCGCGTACCGCTCGCTGAACGCCTTGCCGTACAGCTCGTTCAGGTCGCTGACCTCGAGCGGGTCGAACAGGTACCAGGGCTCGTCGTTCTGCACGCGCTTCATGAACTCATCGCTGATCCACACGGCCGTGTTCGCGGTGCGGGTGCGGCGATACGGGTCGCCGGAGTTCTGCCGCAGATCGACGAACTCGGAGAAGTCCAGGTGCCAGTTCTCCATGTAGAAGCAGAGCGCACCGAACTTCTTGCCGCCGCGGCTGACCGCGCGAAGCACGGAGTCGATCGTGTGCATGAACGGAATCGGCCCGGTGGAGGTCGTGTTGTTCGAGCGGATCGGCGACCCCTGCGAGCGCAGCTTCGTGACGGACAGCCCGATGCCGCCCGTGCCCTTGGTCAGCCACATGACATCGCGCACCGACTTCGCGATGTGCTCGATGTCGTCCTGCATCTCCATCACGAAGCAGTTCGACAGTTGCGGGTACTTGGTGCCCGCGTTCACCAGCGTGGAGCCGGCCGCGAGGTAGTCGAGGGTGGCCATCTTCTCGTAGAAGCTGATCGCGACAGCCGTCGGGTCCGCCTCGTTCAGGGAGAGGCCCATCGCGATGCGCATCCAGAAGTACTGCGGAACCTCGAGCGCGTCGTTGTTGCGGGCGCGCATGCCGTAACGGTTGTTCAGCGTGACGACCCCGATGTACCTGAGCAGTCCGTCGTGCGCCGGCTCGAGCACGGCAGCGAGTCGGTCCAGGTCGAACAGGGTCGTGAACCGGGGCTCGAGAAGCTCCTCGTCGACGCCCCGTTGAATGTAGGCGCCGAAGCCTGCCCAGTGCAGAGCCTTGAGCTCTTCCGTGTTCGAATAGTCACCGAGCACGCTTTTGTAGATCGTCTTGAGCAGCAGTCGCGCGGCCACGGTGTCGAATGCAGGGTCGTCCTTGACATTCTGCAACGCCACCTGGATGACGGCCTCGTCGAGCTGCTGGGTCGTGATCCCATCGAACAGCGTCAATTCGAGTTCGCTGGCGATCTGTGTGACCCAGGTGATCGATTCGTCGAGCCCGACCGAGGCATCCTCGATCGCCAGATTGATCTTGTTCGCGTCGTACGGCTCGCGTTCGCCGTTGCGCTTGACGACGGTAATTGCCACTGTTGCTCCCTCGTTCTCCGCCACTCTCCTGGAGTGCCGGATCCTCCCTGTCGCGGCTGCCACGCCGCAACTCCCCGTACCGCCCGAAGGCGGTGCGCCCGTAGGCGTCTGGACTGCTTGATTCGTCGAGATTCTGCGGTTGTCCACCGCGGATGTCCACCCCCTGCGATCCGACGTGTGACCACTATATAGCGGGTTCAGCAGCGTGTGCCAACCCCAGATGTAGTGGGCGTGTCGTCCACAGCTGTGCATAAGTTCGCCGACTTATACACAGCCTAAATGCCACCACCGACACCATGCCCGCCGATAGACTGAAGCCCTGATGAGCACGTATTCGAGCCTGTTGAAGACGCCCGGCGTTGCTCGAATCATCGCCGCTCAGTTGACCGCGCGCTTCCCCTCCGGGATGCTCTCGCTTGCGTTGCTGATCCACATCGAACGCATCCATCATTCGTATGGCGCTGCCGGCCTGGTGCTCGCCGCGTTCAGCATCGGCCAGGCCATCGCCGGGCCGCTGACGAGTCGGCTGATGGGCGTGCTGGGGATGCGCGTCGTGCTTTCTGCGACACTCGTCGTCTGCGCGGCGACAATCGCGGCGATCGGCCTGTTCGTCATGATCGTGCCGCTCACCATGGCCGTGGCGTTCATCGGCGGGCTGAGTGCCCCACCGGTGCAACCGGCCGTGCGCACGATCTATCCGAAGATGGTGAACTCGACCCAGTTGACACCGCTTTTCTCCCTGGATGCCTCCGCGCAGGAGTTGATCTGGATCGCCGGCCCCGTCGTCATCACCTTTGTCGCGACTCAGATCGGTTCGACGATCGGCCTGCTGCTCTGTGCCGCGGTGATGGTGGTCGGCGGCATCTGGTTCATCTCGTCCCCTGAGGTCGGGCGGGTGCGCATCCCGCGCAGCAAGCGGCGGATCGGCGTCGTGCTGACCAAGCCGACCGTGTTGCTGGCCACGGTCGTCGGTTTCCTCCTGGTCGGATCCTGCGCGGCGGTCGAAGCGGGTGTCGTCGCGAATTTCGGCGAGGGCGATGCGAAGGCCGGAATCGTGCTGGCGATCTGGTCGCTGGGATCGCTCGCCGGAGGCTTGGCGTTCGGCCACCTGCCGGTCGGGCCGTGGGCGCTGGCCCGACGGATGTTCATCGTGTTCGTGGGCATCGCCATCGCGGCGATCTGGATGAACTTCTGGTGGCTTGCGATCACGCTGATCATCGCCGGTGCCGGCATCGCTCCCGCACTGGCCGTGATCTTCATGATCGTGTCGTCCAGCGTCAAATTCAGCGACACCGCCGAGGCGTACGGCTGGGTCGGCACCGGGCAACTGATCGGCGCAGCCCTGGGCAGCGCCCTCGCCGGCTTCCTCATCGACGGCAACGGCGCCGTCGGCGCATTCTGGGTTGCGGGTGCGCTCGCCGTGCTGGGCTTCATCGTGCCCGTGATCGGCAGGCGCTGGCACCCGGATCTGCGCGGTCGCGACGTCAGCCCGATCCCCGACACCGAGCCCTTCTCGCTGCCCACCGGCTGAAGTCCGTCAGCGGCGCAGGGGGCGCAATGTCGTGTCGAGCAGGATCAGCTCGTCGAGCTGAGTTGCCAACATCTTCTCCTGTGATTCCAGTGGTTCGAACACGCCGTCGCTGATCTGTCTCGCAGCCCACGGGATCTCGACATTCGGGCCTGTCGCCACCAGCCCGAGATTCACCTCGGTCGGCCGGATGGCGGTGACGCCGCGCGTGCCACCCGAGATTCCGCCGTAGCTGACCGTGCCGAGCGGCTTGCGCCACCACTCGCGGTTGAGATAGTCCAGCGCGTTCTTCAGGCTCGGTGCGTAGCTGTAGTTGTACTCCGGTGAGACGAAGATGAAGGCGTCTGCGGCATCCACGCGCGCACTCCACTCGAACGTGTGCTGCTTTGTGTACTGACGCAGCCTCGGATGGTTCGGCTCATCCATGAACGGCAACTTGATCTCGGCGAGGTCGGCCCAATCGATCTCGAACCGGCCGTCCGCGGTCACAACATCGCGCACCCAGTTCGCGATCGGCAGGCCGATGCGCCCCGGCCGCACGCTCACGACGACGATCATCAGTCTCGGCATAGTGTCCTCACAGCGTTTTCCCTCTCAGGTGCGACTCGTGTGCACTGAACACAGCGATCACTCAACCCGGTGCCCGCTGAAGACCGTGCCCACTGAACACCGTGCCCGCTGAGGGCCGTGCCTACTGAGGATAATGGAATAGTGACTTCGCCGCTGCTGACACTCAATGATGGGCGCCTGATTCCGCAACTCGGCTTCGGTGTGTACAAGATTCCGGATGCCGACGCCTCCTCAGCGGTGCGTGTCGCCCTCGATGCCGGGTATCGGCACATCGACACGGCCGCGCTGTATCGCAACGAAAGCGGCGTCGGGGCCGGCATCGTGGCATCCGGTGTGCCTCGAGACGAGCTCTTCGTCACGACCAAGGTGTGGAACGACGACCAGGGCTACGATCAGACGCTGCGCGCGTTCGATGCCAGCCTGAATCGCCTCGGACTGGAGACCGTCGACCTGTACCTGATCCACTGGCCGGCACCGAAACAGGGCCGCTTTCTCGACACCTGGCGAGCCCTCGAAAAACTGAAGACGGATGGCCGTGCCGGCTCGATCGGGGTCTCCAATTTCGAACCGCATCACCTCGCGCGACTGCTCGAACGTGCACACACGGTGCCGGTGATCAATCAGATCGAACTGCACCCGTGGCTGCAGCAGCGTGAACTGCGCGTGGTCGACCGCCTGCACGATATTCTCACTGAGGCGTGGTCACCGCTGGCACGGGGCCGGGCGGTCGGCGATCCGACGTTGGAGAGGATCGGCGCGCGGTATGGCAAGTCGGCGGCGCAGGTCGTCATCCGCTGGCATCTGCAGTCGGGCAACGTGGTGATTCCGAAGTCCGTCACGCCTGCACGCATCCGTGAGAACTTCGACGTGTTCGACTTCGCACTGGACGAGGATGACCTCGCTGCTATCGACGGCCTGGATTCCGACGCCCGCACGGGTAGTCACCCCGACGACATCGGCTGACTCACCCCGCTGGTCGAGCAGGTCGCTCAGCGACCGTATCAAGACCTCGTGAGCCGATCTGCGGGGTCTCGGTAGGGGTCTCGATACGCTCGTACCACGCTACTCGACCACCATCTTTACCGCGCTACTCGACCACCGGAGCTACCAGCGGGAGTGGATCGTCGCACGGAAATCGCGGTCGTAGATCGCTCGCACGGCAGCGTTGAACTCGTCGCCGAGCGGCGCGAGCGAGCCGGCTGCCGCGTTCGCGCGGGCCTGCTCGACCGAGCGGGCGCCGGGGATCACGGCGCTCACGCCGTCCTGCTGGGCGACCCAGGCGAGGGCGGCCTTCGCCGGTGTGAGCTTGTCCACACATTCGACTCCCCGCTGCTCACGCACGCGTGCGACCGCCGCCGAGAACTCCTGGGCAGCCGCGACACCGGTGTCATAGTCCACACCCGAGAAGGTCTCGCCGACGTCGAAGGCCTCGCCGTGCCGGTTGAACACGCGGTGATCATTCGCCGCAAACGCGGTGTCATGCGTATACCGCCCTGACAACAGCCCGGAGGCGAGCGGGACCCGCGCGATGATCCCGACGCCCGCGGTCTGCGCGGCGGGCAGAACGGCATCCAAGGGCTTCAGCCGGAACGCGTTCAGGATGATCTGCACGCTCGCCACCCCGGGCCGCGCGATCGCGCTGAGCGCCTCGTCGCAGGTCTCGACGCTGACGCCGTAGTTCGCGATCGCTCCATCGGCGACCAGCGTGTCGAGCGCGTCGAACACGGCATCGCTGGAATACACCGGGGTCGGCGGGCAATGCAGTTGGACCAGCGGCAGCGTGTCCATCCGCAGATTCGATCGGGAGCGGTCGGTCCATTCGCGGAACTTCGCCAGTGTGAAGTTCGCCGGGTCCTGCGCTTCGCGCCGCCCCATCTTGGTCGCGACAGTGATGCCGAGTCCGGGATTCGCAGCAAGGAAACGCCCGATCAGGGTTTCGCTGCGCCCGCCACCGTAGACATCCGCCGTGTCGAAGAAGGTGACACCGGCCTCAGCGGATGCCTCGAGCACCGCGAGCGCGTCGCTCTCCGACACGTTTCCCCAGTCGGCACCCAATTGCCAGGTGCCCAACCCGATCACGGATATCTCCCGACCGGTTCTTCCCAGTGCCTGTTTCCTCATGTCGCGCGCGTGCATGCCCCTACCATACGCATCACTTGAGACCGGATTGTGACCGGGCACCCGGACGCACCACCGCGGAACCCCTCTATGGTGGTGGCATGAGACGGGCACGGGGTGGCGTTGCGGTCGCGGTTGGAGCGCTGCTGCTGGGTGCGTTGTCGATCGGTGTGCTTGCCCTGAGCGGATGCACCGCCGGCGGTTCCTCTGGTTCGACCGGCACCCTGCAGGGCGGCGCACCCCAGGGCGGCGTGCGCCAGGTCGAGCCGCAACCGGGAACGGCGCAGGATGCGTCTGGATCCGGGGCGGCGAAGGGGGCGGCATCCGACCCGAATGCGCTGGACGCGCAGGCCCAGAACCGCTCGGTGATCACCACGGGAACGGTGTCGTTGACCGTCGAGGCGCCGGTGACCGCCGCAAGCGACGCCACACGGATCGTCGATTCCGCCGGCGGCCGAGTCGACGCGATGACCGAACAACCGGGCACGCCCGGCCAGCGTGCGAGTGCGACGCTGACGCTGCGGATCCCATCCGCGAAGCTCGACGCGACGCTGGCCGAGCTGAAGAAACTCGGTACGGTCAACTCTGTGACGACGAGCGCGCAGGATGTCACAACCCAGGTGAAAGATGTGAATGCGCGAATCACGGCGCTGCAGACTTCCGTCAACCGCCTGCTGGAGTTGATGAGCAAGGCGACCAGCACCGCCGATCTGATCGCGATCGAGTCGAGCCTGACTCAGCGTCAGGCCGACCTCGACAGCCTGATCTCGCAGCAGAACTACCTCAAGGACCAGGTATCGCTGGCCACCATCACACTCGAACTGCACGCGCCCGGCACCGTTGCAGCCGCGGGCCCGGACAACTTCTTCAGCGGGCTGGCCGCCGGCTGGAATGCCCTGCTGGTTGCGGGGGGCGCATTCTTAGTCTTCCTCGGTGTCGCGCTCCCCTGGCTGGTGCTGATCGCCGTGATCGGCGGAATCGTGCGGGGCGGCATCCGCCTGGCCGGTCGCGGTCGACGGGCGAAGTCGCAGACGCCGCCGGCCGAAGATTGACCGTCACCGCCAACCGAGAGCTGAAGGTTCAACACAGATGACGCCCGCGCTCGTTCGCGTGAGTCAGTTGAGCTTCCAGGGGTCGGCGTTTCTGGCCGCACGGACGCGTAGGCGTTCCTTGACGTCATCATCAAGGCCACGCACACTCACCGCTGCCATGGCAACCACCTCACGTGCTATCAATGACGGCAAGATGTGCGTTCCCGAGAGGCCTCGCTCGCACCTCCTGCAGCCAGCACCCTCTGTCGGTTGAATGTCGGGATGTCAGCTGCTTCGAGCCGGCTTACGAGACGAACGCAAGCGCTGTCACCGATCCGATGATCGTGAGTGGGGCGACGATCAAGCCGAGCAGTACGAACCGGCGCCAGGGCACATCGACGCCGAGCGCGTTCAACCGGTTGTGCCAGAGCAGTGTCGCCAGCGACGCCCATGGGGTGATGAGCACACCGCAGTTCACCCCGACGAGCAGGGCGATCACGCGGACGGGATAGCCCGCTGCAGTCGGTTCCAGGGCGAGGTAGGCGGGCAGGTTGTTCACAAGATTGGCGGATGCCGCCCCGACGCCGGCGAGCCGGAGCAGTGCGGGGAATCCGGTTCCGTCGCCGGTCGCTGCCGCGAGCGCGCGGCCGAGCCCGAGCTGGTGCGCCGCGCCGGCGACGAGGAAGAGACCCCCTGCGAAGGCCAGCAGAGACCATGGGATCAACCCGATCCGGATGGCGGCCGGGCGGAGGAGTGCGAAGGCCACGGCCAGTACCAGCGCCGCAGCGCATGCCGGAATCCACACGGGGATGCCGGAGACGAGCGCGGGCAGCAGGGCGACCAGCACAACGATCGAAATCGTGAAAAGTTTGCGATCGCCGAGGCGAGCATTCGTCGGTGCGGCGAAGCGTGCGTTCAGATCGCGCCGGAAGGCGATCGCTACAACGGCCAGGGGAACCAGGATCGCGACCAGGGCGGGCGCCCAGCTGAGCGCCACGAACTGTGTCACAGATTGGTGGCCCACCTCTTGTGCGAGCAGGTTGGTGAGGTTTGAGACCGGCAGCAGCAGTGACGCGGTATTGGCGAGCCAGACTGCGGTGAGCGCGAATGGAAGGATTCGCACCCCCGTGTGGCGCACCACGGTGATCACGACCGGCGTGATGAGCACCGCCGTGGTGTCGAGTGAGAAGAACACGGTCGAACCGACGCAGAGCGCGCAGACCAGCAGCCAGAGCATCCAGGCACGCCCCCGGCCCCAACGAGACAGCCGTTCCGCGACCATGGTGAACACGTCAGCCTCTGCGACCAATTCGGTGACGACAGTGATTGCGGCGACGAAGAGCAGGATCGGCCAGACGCGGTTCCACAACGCGACGACGGCGCCGAACGGTTCGACTCGGAGGACGACAGCGACGATCCCGACGATCAGGAGTGCACCACCGATGATCGCTGTCCGCATGCGTTCGAGCATGGCATGGATGCGTGCAGATCCCGGTGTGCACCGGATCCCTCCCCTCTGCTGCCACCACAGAGGCGGATAACCGGCCGGGTGACCCGTGCGGCGCGGTCGCGGCGCGCCCCCCGACCTGCAATGCTGGTAACCGTGCGCAGCGAAAACGGCGGGTCGGGAGATGATCCCGGTGCGCAGCCGACGAGCACGGATGAGCTTCTGCTGCGTGTCGCGAAGGGCGACCAGGCCGCATTCGGTGAACTGTACGACCGGCTTGCCCCTCGGGTTCTGGGCACGATCCGACGGCTTCTGATCGATCCGGCGCAGTCGGAAGAGGTCGCGCAGGAGGTGTTCCTGGAGGTCTGGCAATCCGCGGCGCGTTTTGAACCGAATAAGGGGAGAGCGGCTACGTGGGTGCTCACGATGGCGAAGAGGCGTGCGATCGACCGGATTCGGTCGGCGCAGGCTTCGCGCGTTCGGGATGTCCGTGTCGGTATCCGGGATTTTTGTGCGGAGGCCGACGAAGTGGCCGAGAGCGTCGAGATCAGGATCGAGCGGGAGAGAGTGGGTGCGGCCATGGAGCAGCTGACCGATACGCAGCGCCAGGCGATCTCGCTGGCCTATGACGGTGAATACACGCACAGCGAGATCGCGCAGCTGTTGGGCATCCCGATCGGCACAGTGAAAACGCGGCTGCGTGATGGGATGATTCGATTGAGAAACGAATTGGGGGTGGCACCGTGACCGACTTCGACGACCCGTCGCTGTTGGCGGCCGGTCATGCACTCGGTTCGCTGACTCCTGAGGAGCGTGCCGAGTACGAGGCGTATCTGGCGCGTTCGGCGGATGCGCGCCGCGAGGCGACGGCATTCGAGGCGGTCGCGGCGGCGCTGGACGGCGATGTCGCGGAGGCGACCCCGCCAGCCGCGCTCAAGGCGCGTTTGATGGCGCAGGTCGCGCGCACGCCGCAATTGGCGGCTGCGGTGACAGCGGAGACGGCAACCGCGGTCGGCGTTCCGCTCGTGGCCGATTCCCGCGTCGTCAGTGCTCTCACCGGTGCTCCCCGCACGTCAGCGGATGCGCGCGCCCGGGCGCGCTGGTTCCGCCGTCCTGGCGTCATCCTGGTCGCCGCCGCAGCGGCCGTCGCACTCTTCGCCGGCGGTACCGCGGTCGGAGTCGCCGTGGACAACGGTTCGTCTGCCGTGCAACACGAAGCAGCGACGTTGGCGCAGATCAGCGCCGCACCCGACGCTCGGCGCACCAGCAGGGACGTCGCGGGCGGCGGTTCCGCAACCCTGATCTGGTCGGAGCAGTTGGGCAAATCCGTCGTGGTGCTCGATGGCCTGCCGCAGGCACCCGCGGGCAAGACCTATCAGTTGTGGTACATCGGCTCCGGCTCGGTGGTGTCGGCCGGCCTGGTCACGACGCGGCCGGGCGAGAGGACCTGGCAGGTTCTGAACGGCAGGATGGCCGCCGGGGACACCGTCGGCATCACGATCGAACCCGCCGGCGGCTCGAACGCACCGACCACCAAGCCGATCGTCGCCATCGCCAGTTAGGATGCCGCGGCGAGGGATCGGCGGGGTCCTACACGCTGCCACCAATACCCATCTCGCTCACCGGACGGCCCTGCAGTTTCCCGTCGCGTCGAAGGTCGGGCCGTTCATCAGCGCACCTTCTTCAGCGAATGCGAGCCCGCCGTATCCGTCGATCACGACGACTCTGCAAGCAAGACCCTCAGGGTGCGCTGGGTGGCCGCGTTCATCGGGAGTCGCAAGGCCGCCCGGTATGCGTCGCTCGCCTCGCGGCGTCGTCCGGCGCGGGCCAGCAGTTCGGCCCGCGCCGCGACATACGGCAGGTAGCTGCCCAGTCCTTGAACGCTGTCGAGTTCCCTCAGACCCGCCGCGGCACCGCGCAGCTCGCCGATCGCAACGGCACGGTTCAACCGGACGACCGGAGTGTCGCCTACCCGCAGCAGGACGTCGTACCAGCTGACGATGGCCGTCCAATTGGTCTGCTCCCAGGTCGAGGCGAGATCGTGGCAGGCTGCGATGGCGGCCTGCACGACGTACGGGTCCGGGCTGCCGGTGGAGTGCCGCAGTGCGACGCCGAGCAGCTCCAGACCGTGCCGGATCTCGGCGTGGTCCCATCGGGATCGGTCCTGCTCGGGAAGCCGGACCAGCTCCCCGGCCTCGTCGAGCCGGGCAGGACCGCGGGCGTTGTGCAGGTGGAGCAACGACAAAAGCCCGACCACCGCCACCTGGTCGGGCAGCAGCTCGCGCAGCAGCGCGGCGAGCCGGATCGCCTCCTCGGTCAGCTGGCTGCGCAACGGCCCCTCGCCGCCGGTCGCGTGATAGCCCTCATTGAACAGCAGGTAGACGGTGGTCAGAACCCCCTGCAGCCGCCCCGGCAGCTCCGCCGGCGGCGGCGTGCGATAGGGGATACCTGCGACGGCGATCTTGCGCCGGGCGCGGGTAAGCCGCTTGGTCATCGCCGCCTCGGTGACCAATAGGGCATTGGCCACCTCGGCAGGGCTGAACCCGCACAGGGTGCGCAGCGCGAGCGCGGTCTGCGCCTCGACCGGCAACGCGGGGTGACAGCAGGTGAACAGCAGGCGCAACAGGTCGTCGCGGAGCACGCCGTGTTCCGGCGGCGGGGCATCCGCGGGCTCCAGCTCCGCCAGGGCGGCGGTCTCCTTGCCCGCCCGGGCGGCCTCGCGCCGGATCAGGTCGATCGCGCGCCGCCGTGCGGTGACGGTCAGCCACGCCCGCGGCTCCGGCGGGATGCCGTCGCGCGGCCAGGCCTGCAGTGCGCGCACGACGGCATCCTGCACGGCATCCTCTGCTAATGCCCATGAACCGGTGGTCCGCACCAGGGTCGCCAGCACGCGGGTGCCCTCTTCCCGGACCAGCCGGGCCACGGCAACATGGGCAATGGCGGCACCGGCCGGGCCAGCGTCAGCCGGGCCAGCGTCAGCCGGGTCAGGCATCGAAGTCGATGACCGGACGCACCTCCACCTTGCCCGTCCAGGCAGCCGGGATCTGCGCGGCCCACCGAATCGCCTCATCGAGGTCGACGCACTCCATCAGATAGAAGCCGGTGAGCACCTCCGTGGTCTCCGCGAACGGTCCGTCGCTGGCCACGACTTCACCGCCCTTGCCGCCCCGCACCCGCACGGTCGTGGCCGACGATGTCGGATACAGTGCCGCGCCGCCGCGCAACACCGCCGCAGCGGTCGCCCCGAACGCACCATAGTCGCTCATCGTTTCCTGCTTGTCTGGCGTGTCCAGGTTGCCCCAATCGGGGTCGCCCTCCTCGTAGACCAGCGCAGCGTACTGAGTCATGTCCGTCTCCTTTGTTTTGTGATCTGCTTCGCGTCGTGGCCAGCGGGATGCCGGCCATCTGTTAAATGTACGAACGGAGACAGCGCAAGTGGACACTGCCGTCGACATCAGGGCTGCGAACGCGAGCGCGTACGCATCCACCACCAAGCCGATCGTCGCCATCGCCAGTCAGGATGCTGTCGCGAGGGACCGGCGGGGTTCTGTATGCTGCCGCCGATGCTCATCTCGCTCACCGGACAGGTAAACGGGCCGCAGGGGCCCGGCCTGAAAGGGCAGCCCGCAAACCGAGCCTTCAGCGGTTCTCGGGCACGAATTGGCTGGCGATGAAAGATGCGCCGGCCGGGTCGGCCAGGACGGCCGATCGCGTCCACGGCGCATCCCGCGGCTCGACGAGGACCGACCCGCCGAGTTCGCGGGCACTGGTCGCAACGGCATCCACGTCGTCGACGGCGAATGTCACGCTCCAGCGCGCGGGACCGCCATTGCGAGGAAGGATCCCCGCCACGACGTCCTCGAAGCCTTCGGGCGCTCCCATCTGCCTCATCCTCGCGCGCATGCCCGGGTTGAGGTCTTCGAGGTAATCGCCGTAGCCCGGCAGCGCCCACATCGGCGAGTCGACTTCGATCGTCCCCCAGCCGAACACGGCGCCGTAGAACGCCTGCGCCGCCTGCGGATCGTCGGTGTGCAGGTTATTGAAGACGACCGCACCGTGCTCGTTGACGGCAGCCGCGCCGCGATGACGGCCGGGCTCCCACACGGAGCAGACCGCCCCCTCCGGATCGGCGAACACGCCCATCCGTCCCGCATCGAACACGTCGAACGGCGCGGTCAGCACCTGCCCGCCCGCCTCACGCACCCGGTCCGCCGCGTCATCGGCGGACTCCACGCGGACATAGGTGTTCCACACCGCCTGCGCCGGCGCGCCCGGGGCAGGCGAGGAGATCGCGGCCGCATCCCTGCCGCCGATTCGTGCCATGTAATAGTTGCCATCGGCGCCGGCCGGCATCGTGTCCTCGGTGTCCCAGCCGAACAGCGCTGAATAGAACCGGGCCGCCTCCGCCGGATCGGGCTGAACGGTATCGATCCAGCACGGCACCCCGGCCGGATAGTCCCCACGTGTGCTCATGGGAGCGATCGTACGCCGCCTCGCTGCCGGGATCGAGAGGCAAAGCGACGAGTACGCCGAGGGATCCCGGCGCACATCGAGATCAGCGCAGCAACTCGATGTGGCACTTAGGCCCAGGTGCGCCCGCCAGGCGCGCGTCGGTGGTGAGCAGCTCGGTGGCGTCGGTCATCTCGGCCAGCGCGACATAGGTCGCGTCGTAGGCAGTGATGTTGTGTCGAAGCGCCCACATTCTGGCTCGCAGCCAGTCGGCCGGGAACCTGGTCAGGGTGAGCCTGGTGAAGCCTTCCAGCGCCAGGTCGCCCTGTTCCTCGCTGAGGACCCTACGCCGGACCAGGCCTCGCAGGACGTGGGTGACTTCGCTGTCGATCAGGTGGGGGGCAGCCAGTTCCTCGTCGCCGAGCCGGTCAGGGTCAAGATTGCCGGCGAGCAGTTCCACCACGACGCCGGCGTCGACGATCCTCAATCGCCGCGACCGTCGTGGAGCACCGACAAGATCGTGTCGCGGTCCGAGCGGCCTTGAACCTTGGCCTGGGTATCGCGAATGACCACGGCGTTGTCCTGCACGACCTGTCGACGTTTGGCGAGGTGCTCCAGTTCGTGCAGCATGTACCTGGTCAGCGAGAGTCCTTGCGCCTTGGCGGCTTCGGTGAGGGCGTCGTGGACGTCGTCGGGGACGTTGCGGATATGCATGACCTTCGGCATGCCGCAATCGTACCAGCTTTGGGTGCAGCTTGCACCCGTTCTGTTGCGTCCGCGCAGACTCGGCCGGGCTACCCGAATGTCAACGCTCAGCCGAAGGTGAACGAGTAGGCCTGCACTCCATGGCCGACGGTGACGTTCAGGGTGCCGGATGTGGACTTCGCGGTCTTCTGAACCAGGTAGGAGCGGGGCACACCGGCCACGGAGATCGTGGTGGTCTTCGTGCCGTTGCTGATGGTCAGCGTGCCGGAGCCGCCGAGCACCATGCGCACCTGGTCGCCGGTGTAGTTCAGGCGGATGCGCGCGGACGCCGTGGCCGGTGTGGCGTATTGGGTCTGCAGTGACCAGGCTCCGTCGAGGGCGAACTCGTTGCCCGCCAGTTTCGCCGGGTACCGGAACTGTGTCGTCTTGGTCGAGTAGGCCTGGCTGCCGCCGAAGTTGACCTGTTTGGTGGTGCCGAGGTAGCTTTCGGGGGTGGTCGAGCCGAGGGCGGGTGTCGTGTTGGCGACCTCGGTTCTGGGCGGGAGGACGACACCCGGGTTCGCCTGCTTCAGCAGTTGCCGGATCAAGTCCTCGGTCGAGGAGTAGTTGCCTTCACCGAATTGCACGTTGCGCACGGTGCCTTTCGCGTCGATCAGGTAGTGTGCGGGCCAGTACCGGTTGCGGTAGTTCGTCCAGGTGGACAGGTTGTTGTCGATCGCCACCGGGTAGGTGATGCCGAGCGCTTTCGCGCCAGCTTTGACGTTGCCGACCACTTTCTCGAACGAGTACTCGGGTGAGTGGATGCCGATGATCTGGAGTCCGTCGGCTTTGTATGCTTTGTTCCAGGCGACGACGTGCGGGACCGAGCGTTGGCAGTTGATGCAGGAGTAGGCCCAGAAATCGATCAGGACGACCTTGCCCTTCTCCTGGGCGAGGGTGATCGGTTTGTCGCCCGGCGTGTTGAACCAGGTTTGGATGCCGGTTATTTGCGGCGCGGTACCGCAGGACTCGAGTACCGTCGCGTCATTGCGGCATTTGGACAGGTTCTTGTTCTGGTCGTTGACCAGGCCGCCGAGGTCGAGCGCCTTGCTGACCTGCTGCGAATTCGAGAACTGGTCCTGCAGTCCGCTCGTGTAGTCCGGCACCAGGGTCTGCAGGAACTGGGGCAGGTTGAAGGCGAGCGCGACGGCGAGGCCGATCATCAGGATGCCGCCGGTCATCCGCACGCCGCGCTGGTGCTTGCGGAACGCCCGCACCCGCTCGGCGACCCGGCGCCCGGCCAACGCGAAGATCAACAGTGGGATCGCGGCGCCCAGCGCGAAGGTGAGGGTGAGCACGACCGTGCCCACGCCGATCCGTCCGGTCGACCCGGCGACGGTGATCGCCGCAAGAACCGGGCCCGCGCAGGGCACATACACGGCGCCCAGTGCGATTCCGAGAACGAAGCCGCCACGATCGGTGCCGACGTTCTTCTGCGGGATCCAGGAGAACGGCTTCTCCAGGATCGACTCGAACCGCGGCACGATCAGCCCGATGCCGATGAGGACCAGCACGACGATTCCGGCGTAACGCAGAACGTCCTGCGGCAGATGCAGAACGGCCAATAACAGCGAACCGGCCAGGGTGAACACGCTGAAGCTGACGATCAGTCCGAGGATCACCTGGTAGGGGCGCCAGCTCGAGACCGTCGGTGGTTCGACCACCCAAGGGTCTGCCAGCACGGTCGCGGTGCCGGGACCTGCGGCCGAAGCCGGAGCAGGTAAAGCGGTTCCAGTGGTCGCGGTGCCTTTCGGACGGCGCGCCGCCTGGACGCCGCCGGAGAAGAAGATGACCGGCAGCACGGGAAGGATGCACGGGGAGATTCCCGTGACCAGGCCTCCGAGGAATCCGATCAGAGCAAGCGTCAGGTACACGGGGTGCCTCCAAGGCAATGGTCGATGCACAGGGCGTGCGTAACGAGAGGTAACGCACACAGTTCGGAACCCGGCGCATCCGCGGATTGCCCATAAGCAATTCCAAACCGGTCTCGACCGGCGTTCCGAATGTGCTGATGAAGGCCGCACAGCGCGTGGCCGACTGGCCACACAGCCAGAACATCAAAGGAGAAGCTCATGCGAGTCAACAAGCGCAACACCATCGCCGTGATCAGTCTGGCCGCAGTGGCCCTGCTCGGCCTGTCGGGGTGTTCGGCTGCGGGAAGTTCAGGCGGGTCGGCGTCGATGAAGAAGGACACCACGCCGTCGGCGAGCGCGCCGGCGAAGGCAGACCCCGCCGCGGACCTGGTCGGTCCCGGCTGCGCAGCCTACGCGAAGGCGAACCCGTCCGGTGCCGCCTCGGTCAGCGGAATGTCGCAAGACCCCGTCGCCGTGGCCGCATCGAACAACCCACTGCTGAAGACACTGGTCGCGGCTGTCTCCGGCAAGCTGAACCCCGCCGTCAACCTGGTCGACACACTGGACGGCGGCCAGTTCACGGTCTTCGCCCCGGTCGACACGGCGTTCGCCAAGATCAGCCCCGCAACGATCGACACGTTGAAGACGCCCGCGGGCGCCGCCACGCTGAAGAAGATCCTGACCTACCACGTGATCGCCGGCCAGCTGGCCCCTGACGCCATCGACGGCTCGCACGCGACCGTCGAAGGCCAAGACGTCACCGTCACCGGCACCGGCGACAACATGAAGGTCAACGACTCCAACGTCATCTGCGGTGGGGTGCACACCGCGAACGCAACGGTGTACCTCCTCGACACCGTGCTGATGCCACCCGCCAACTAGTCCCAGCAAAGTACCGGGGTACGACGACCCGCCACTTCGGTGGCGGGTCGTCTGCTCTCCGTGACCGGTTTTCCTGACGCAGGCCCATCGTGGCCGGCTCGCACGGTGTCAAACGGGGGCCGTCCTAGCGATCGCATTCTCTTCCCCCAACCCGATAATGCGAGGGTCCTAAGCTGAGGGCGTGACCGAGTACAGCGCGACGACCGCATCCGTCCCCGAATTGCCCACGCCCCTCCTCAGCGACGAGCTGCTCGAGCGCATCCGTTCCCGCGCGGCTGGTTATGACCGGGAGAACACGTTCTTCACCGAGGACTTCGACGAGCTCGTGACCGCCGGCTACCTGAAGGCGTTCGTGCCCATCGAGTATGGCGGGCTCGGGATGAGCCTGAAGCAGGTGGCGCGTGAACAGGCGCGCCTGGCATCCGCCGCACCCGCGACGGCGCTGGCGATCAACATGCACCACGTCTGGACCGGTGTCGCCAAGATTCTGCGCGACCGCGGCGACGACAGCCTCGACTTCGTGCTCCGCGAGGCCGGTGGCGGCGAGGTCTTCGCGTTCGGCCTGAGCGAGGGCGGCAACGACCTCGTGCTGTTCGGCTCCCGCACCGACGCCCGACCGGATGCCGACGCGGATGCCGATCGGCCGGTTGTCGCACCGGATGCGGGCGCGAACGCGGATGCCGCGTGCGGCTACCGCTTCTTCGGCACCAAGATCTTCACCTCCCTCTCGCCGGCGTGGACGCGCCTGGGCACGATGGGGTTGGACACCACCAGCGCCGACGCGCCGAAGATCGTCTACGGTTTCATCAACCGCAAGGACGGCGGCTTCGAGATCAAAGACGACTGGAACACCCTCGGCATGCGGGCCAGCCAGTCGAACACCACCGTGTTGAACGGGGCGCACGCTCCTGCGGACCGTGTCGTGCGCCGACTGAACCCGGGCCCGAACGCCGACTCGTTGATCTTCGCCATCTTCGCCGCGTTCGAGATCCTGCTCGCCGCCGTCTACACCGGCATCGGCGAACGCGCCCTGCAACTGGCGGTCGAGGCCGCACACCGGCGCACCTCGATGAAGAACGACGACAAAACGTATGCGCAGGACCCGGACATCCGGTGGCGCATCGCGGACGCCGCGATCGCGCAAGACGGCATCCGCCCGCAGGTCGATGCCCTCGCCGCGGATGTCGACAATCTCGCCGACCACGGCGCCCAGTGGTTCGCGAAACTGTCCGGCCTCAAGGTGCGTGCCACCGAAACAGCTCGCGCCGTCGTCGATGACGCCATACGCGTGTCGGGCGGATCCATCTACTTCAACACGAGCGAGCTCGGCCGCTTGTATCGCGACGTGCTGGCCGGTATCTTCCACCCCTCGGACGGCGAGTCTGCGCACTCCACTGTCGCCAACGCCTGGCTCGGCCCGATCGAGGACTGAACCATCGGCGGTGCCGAACGGACCCGGTGCCGAACGGATGGCACCGACCTTGGCTATCGGTGTTCCACGAGCTCAGCGGGCGCCCATGCAGGCCAGACCGAGTCCCGCACGAGATGACCGTTTTCATAGCCAGCGATCGGCACGAACGGTGTAGACGCGCGGCTGTTGTCGTAAAAGATTGAGCGGTCAGCGCGGTCGGATCACCTGGCACAATCGGGTGCACAGCTAGTTCAGCACCATGGCAGGGAGCACACGTGACAATTCGACTCGACGAAAACGCCGTGCTCTCCCCCGCCGATGCGGTGCGTCGTTCAGCCTTGAGACGCATGAAGGCCATCGCCCTCGGCCTGCTGATCGGCCTCACCGCCGTCTTCGCGGTCGCGTTCGCGCTCGAAGGACGGTACCCGTGGCTGCACTACGTGCGAGCCACCGCCGAGGGCGGAATGGTCGGCGCGTTGGCCGACTGGTTCGCAGTGACCGCACTGTTCCGGCATCCGCTGGGGCTGAAGATTCCGCACACGGCGATCATCCCCAACCGTAAAGACGAGATCGGCGAGAGTCTCGGCGAGTTCGTGGAAACGAACTTCCTCTCCGAGACGGTGGTGCGGGGCAAGCTCGAGTCCATCGACCTCGCGACCAGCCTTGGCAGCTGGCTTGCGCAACCACGCAACGCCCGCCGGGTCACCGCCGAGGCCTCCACTGCCCTGCGCGGCGTCGCGACCATGCTCGATGACGAAGACATGAAGACTCTGATCGAGTCGATCGTGCACCGGCACGTGCTCGACCCGCTCTGGGGGCCGCCGCTCGGCCGTATCGGGGAGAAGGTGATCGCATCCGGTGGGCATCGCGAGGCGGTCGACCTCGTCTTCGACCGGCTGGACACCTGGGTGAGCCAGAACCCGGATGCGTTCGGCACGCTCGCATCCGCCCGCCTGCCTTCCTGGGTGCCCAGCGTCGTCAGCCGCTTCGTCGACGACACGGTCTATCGTGAGGCGCAACGGTTCGTGCGCGAGGTGCGCGAGAACCCTGACCACAAGCTACGGCAGGCGATCGACGGCTACCTGACGACGCTGACCGAGCGGCTGCAGAACGATCCGGCGACGATCGCGAAGCTGGAGGACGCGAAGAACCGAGCCTTCGACGACCCTCGCGTGCGCGAGCTGGCCGGCGACCTGTGGGATGCGGCCCGTGCCGCCCTGCTCGTCTCGCTCGCAGACGAGAGCAGCGCGCTGCGGCGAGGCATCGCATCCGCCCTGATCGACGTCGGCAACCGGCTCGCGACGGACGCCGCCCTCGGCACGAAGGTGAACGCGTGGGCGACGGATGCCGCGAGCCACCTGGTCAGCACCTATCGTCACGAGATCGTCGGCATCATCACCGACACGGTGAAACGGTGGGACCCGACCGAAACGACGGAGAAGATCGAGTTGCAGGTCGGCCGTGACCTGCAGTTCATCCGGATCAACGGCACCGTCGTCGGCTCGGTGGCGGGACTGGTGACCTTCGCGATCGCGAGCGCGGTTTTCGGTGGACCGGGACTCGGTGGGTGATGAGCCGGATGAGAGTAGCCTGAGAGCATAAGGACGGTTCCCCCTTTTCCTTTCGTGCCGTCCCGCTGATCTCATGGCAAGCGAACATCAGACCCCGCGCACCCGGAAGACCCGTGCGAAGAAGGCGCAAACGAAGTCCGCACGTTCGCAATCCGCACGTTCGCACATCGCCGGGCGGTTGCGGGCCGACTCGCCATGGATCGGCATTCTCGGCCTGACGAGTATTTTCCAGTTCATCCGTGGCGCGCCGACGGATGGCGTGGTGTTCCTGGGCGCGTCGCTCCTGCTCGTGCTGGATGCGCTCGGGCTGCTGCGCTTCGCCCACGCGGTGCGCACCCCGCGCACTATCGTCACCTACTCGGTGGGCGTGTTCGTCGTGGCGCTGTTGGCGCTCCTGCCCCGGTATGGTCTCGCCGACGGAGTGATCGTCGTCGGTGTCGGCATCACGTTGATCCCGTTCGCGTGGTCGGATCCGGCGGCGCCGACATCCGCTGATCGTCCAAGGCACGGCAGCGCGCGGGATGGCGGCGCCAAGGACACACCGTTCCCAGCCGTCCGCCGCGCGGCGATCCTGTGGTCAGGGCTGGCAATCGCCCTGTGCCTGTGGGAGGTCGGGTCGTTCTTCCTCGGAATGCCCTCGCCCGCGGCGACGTACGCGCATCCAGCACTCTCGGATCTGATCGATCCGCTTCTGAACAATCCGCTCGGCTTGGCTGCGGGTGCCGCAGTGTGGATTCTGGGCGGTGCAGCACTCATGCGTCGAGGACGTCCACGATGAGCCGCGTCATCACGATCATCGGATTCTGCGTCTGCGGTGTGCTTGCCATCCTGCTCGTGCTGACCTCGCGCCGCAATCCGGACAAGACATCGCCATTGGGCGAACTGCTCGACCGGGTCATGGCGTCGCGCGCCGTGCGCATCACGATCCTCGTGTTCTGGTGGTGGCTCGGCTGGCATTTCCTGGTCACGCCGCCACTTCCACCCGGGTGAGCGCCCAGATCGCCCCGCGCACCTCTCGTCGTCGCCCACCGGCGTCAGCCGGCAGCGGCCTCTTCGTGGCTGCCGAAGATGTTCACCAGCCAGCTCACACCGAACTTGTCGATGCACATGCCGAAGATGTCGCCCCACATCGCCTTCTCCAACGGCATGGTGACGGTGCCGCCCTCGCTCAGGCCGTTCCAGTATCCACGCAATTCGGCTTCGTCCTCCCCGCTGAGCGAGACCGAATAGTTGTTACCGGGCGTGTACTCCATCCGCGCCGGCGTATCGGATCCCATCAGCTCGAGCCCGCCGTCCGTCGTGAGCATACCGTGCATGATCAGGTCGACTTCGCCGGGGTCTTCACTGGCGTGGAAGTCGCCGAATGTGCTCATCGTGAGTTCACCGCCGAACACCGTGTGATAGAACTCCAACGCCTCTCGTGCGTTGTCGCGAAAACTGAGATACGGGTTGAGATGAGTGGCCATGTTCAATGCTCCTTGTTCGGCGCGATGCGACGCCGTCTGGTTCGCGGCGCCACGTTCTCCGTGTCGATTATGAACCCGTTCGGCCCCGGGCGCGAGAGGGGATCCGGCCGAACGCGCGCGACCGGTGCGACGGCCGCATTGACGTCGTCGGAGGCCCGACGCACACTGGAGTGGTGCCAGAGCTCCCTGAGATCCACGCCCTCGTGTCGGATCTCGACGCGCGGTTGAACGGACACACGCTCGCGCGGCTCGAGTTCATCTCATTCGCCGCGTTGAAGACGTTCGAGCCGCCGGTCTCCGCGCTCAGCGGTCGTGTCATCGAGCGGGTCTCGCGACACGGCAAGTTCCTCGACGTCACCACCGGCGGTGACCCGAACGGTCCGGCCGCCGATAACGTCGCCGGCGAACTGCACGTGATCCTCCATCTGGCACGGGCTGGCTGGATCCGCTGGCGGGAAGGCCCTCCGCCCGCACCGTCCGGACGCCCGGGCAAGGGGCCGCTGGCCGCACGGCTGATCCTCGAAGACGGCTCCGGCCTGAACATCACCGAGGCCGGCAGCAAGAAATCGCTCGCCATCTGGGTAGTCGCCGACCCCCTTGAGGTTCCCGGCATCGCTCGCCTCGGGCCGGATCCACTGACCGACGATTTCACGCTGGCCGTGTTCGAGGACATCCTCGCCACGGCCGGACGCGCTCAGATCAAAGGCATGTTGCGCAACCAGTCAGTCATCGCCGGCATCGGCAACGCCTATTCCGACGAGATCCTGCACAGGGCGCGGATGTCGCCGTTCAAGCCCGCGGCGATGCGCCCGGATGACGCCTCCCGGCTTTTCGACGCTCTCCAAGCGACACTGCGCGCTGCGATCGAGCGCGCGGACGGCTTGGCAGCATCCGAGTTGAAGCGGGAGAAGAAATCCGGGCTGCAGGTGCATGGTCGAACCGGTGAGCCGTGCCCGGTTTGCGGCGACATCGTGCGCCAGGTGATCTTCGCCGATTCGACGTTGCAATATTGTCCGACCTGCCAGACCGGAGGCAAGCCGCTCGCCGACCGGGTGCTGTCACGGCTCCTGAAATAGCGGCGACTCAAGCGGGTGCGCCGCCGGCCCGCTGCAGCCTCATGCGCGGCCGCACACCGGTCACGGCGTTCACTGCACCACCAGAGTCTCCGACTTGGGGGCTGGGGTGTTCCCGTAGCAGATCGGACTGCCCTGAATGGTGTTCGAGACGATTTCATTGGCGTCACTCGAGGCGGGGTGGTTGCCTGGCAGCGTTGTCATGCCGTGCTGCACATTCCGGATGAAGCCGAACCAGCAGCCCTGCCATCCACTGATGAACACCGCCCCGTCGATCGTGTCGTCCTTGACCGGGAAGTTGGGCGCCCCGGCCGCGAAATGGAGCTCAGTGCGGAACACGACGGCGTGATCGTCGCCGACCTCGTCGCCGACCGGAGCGCGCAGTCGGGTATCCGAAGCATGACCAACCTCGACTTGACGGGGCCGGCCGGTGGCCACTTCGGAACAGGCAGCGCCCTCGCCTACGATGCGATCGACTTCAGCCGAGCACTCGCGGGGCGCGACGACGATCGCCGAGATCGAACCAGCCATGGTGCTGTTCTGATCTGCGCTGTTCTGATCGGCTGCGTTCTGATCGGCTGCGTTCTGATCGGATGCATTCTGACTGGCTGCGTTCTGCCTCCGTCCTGGCGGTCGAGGATACCGCCCAATCGGTCCTTGAGCGAAGTCGACGTGCCGGGTGGTCCGTCCCTGAGCGAAGTCGAACAGCCGCTTTGCACCGCGCATGTCACAGTTGGGTAACAGTCTCCGGCAAGCCCGAGTTCCGCGTGTTTCCGCCTATTTCCTGGCCGTGAATGTCAGTGGTTGGGTGTTGACTTTGAGGCATGGAAGACATGGTGCAGGAGGCGATGCAGCTGCTGGATGCGCAGCTGCTGGATGCTGCCGCGTTCGATGCCGAACTGCTGAAATCCGGTGTGCCTGATGCCGGCCTGACCCTCGCCGAACTGCTTGATTCTGACCTGCTCGATGCGGATCTGCTCAATACCGGCCTGCACGATTGTGATCTGCACGACGTGGGTCTGCTGGATGTGCCGCCGGTGGATGTTGATCCGGGTGCCCGGATTGACGTGCGGGTCGCGCGTGCGCAGTTCGCCGGCCGGGAGATCGCCCGAGCAACAGCCCGGCAGTTGGCGGCGATCCGCGCCACGGTGCGGGAGGCACGCGAGTTCCCAGACGTGTTCATCGGCCCCGGCAATGGTCAGGAGAGCGCTCGCGCCGTTCGGGAACGGGTCCAGTTCGCCGAACGGGCCGCGATCCTCGAGTTGGCGACCAGTCTTGGCCTGTCGCAGAACACGATTCGCAACCGACTGGGTGATGCCGAACTGTTGGCCAGCAAACTTTCGGCCGTGTGGGCGGACTTCGTGGAGGGGGAGATCTGCTACCCGAACGTGCGGGCGATCCTCGACGCCGCCGACGGCCTCCCCGCGGATGATGACACGGTGTGGGCGGTGTACGACAGCACACTGGCGCATCCTGCTCGGACCGTCAATCCGGCCCGGATGCGGATCCTTGCCCGCAGCCTGGCCGAGAAACTCGCCGCCGAACCATTGGCGGCGCGCCACGCCCGAGCTGCGACGGATCGGCGGGTGTGGGTGGAGGACGCTGCCGACGGGATGGCCTGGCTGGGTGCCCTGCAACCAGCCGAGGCCGCCTACCGGGCCTACGCCCGGGTGAACGCGAACGCGAAACACTTGGCCGGGCTGCCCGGTGAGACCCGCACCATCGGCCAAATCCGCGCCGACGTGCTGGCCGATCTGCTCACCGGCCAGGGCACACCCCACGAGGTCAAAGCCACCGTCATGGTCACCGTGCCCGTGCTGACCCTCCTCAACCAAGACACACCCGGGCGCTCACAGCAGCCCGGCGAATCGGCGCAGCCCGGGCCATCGGGTCGGGCGCAGCAGCCGGGTCAGTCAGATCAGCCCGGGCAGCCGCACACAGGCCAGCCGCACTCAGGCCAGCCGCACTCGGGTCAGCCGCAGTCGGGTCAGCCGCAGTCGGGCCGCCTGAACGGGTACGGGCCGATCGATCCGGACACCGCCCGGCGTCTGGCCGGGAAGGCACGCTCGTTCCACCGGATCCTGACCGACCCGGTGACCAGTGCGATCCTGGACGTAGACCGCACCAGCTACAAGGTCCCGGCAGACCTGAAACGGTGGATCCTGGCCACCCACACCTACTGCTCATTCCCCGGTTGCAACCGGTTAGCCATCGACTGCGACATCGACCACAGCCTGGACTGGGGCCTCGGTGGCATCACCAGCCTGGACAACCTGGCGCCGGTCTGTCGTGATCAGCACCGGCTCAAACACCACACCCGCTGGGCAATCATCCGCCACCGTGACGGGACCATCCAATGGGAAAGCCCCCGCGGCCGCATCCACAACACCGACCCACCACCCTTCTAAACGAGGCGGGTCCCGGAGAGACTTTCAACCGCGCCGGTGCCACTGTCAGCGCATGAGCAATTCAGCTGAACAGGTTGTGCGGCGGTTCTATCAGGCAGTGGCAGATTTCGATCTCGGTGTAGCCGAGAGCTGTTTTGCTCCGGATGCACTGTGGCACCTGCCCGGAGACAGTCCGATCGCCGGTGACCACCACGGTTGGCTACAGATCCGCGACGACTTCCTGGCTCCTGCGCCGGAGACCCCAGTGAGTGACCAACCGTCGGGCAAGGTCTCCCGCACCTCGTACTGGCCCGTCGGAACACGGAGGGCGGTGGCGGTTCCGGCGCCGTCTGCCGTCGTGATCCGCAGGTCGCTGCCGCCGTCCCAGTCGCCGGTGTCCGCACCCACCCAGGTTTTCACGAGCGTGAGCTTCGTGCTCGCTCGGGTGTTGGCGGTGCCGGAGACGAACAGGGCCGCAGTGTCGCCGGTAACGACTCAGCCCGCCCATTGCCTCTGGACGGTCAGCGTTGCCGAGACCGCGTCGGGCGCTGCGTTCGCCGGTGCGGAGCTGAAGATCATAGTGGCTATGGCAAGGCCCGCTCCGCGATGGCTGCGCGCGGCAGGTTGAAAGGGCGAGAGCGACGCGGTCTGATATCGGACATCTCCGGCCCCTTACAGGATCGGCGATCCATCATCGAGTGTGGTTCGGTGAGCGGCACGTGCGGATTTGTCATGAGCCTTGTGTCGCCTCGAGGTAGGTGAGAACGGCACGCACCCGCCGGTGGTGGTCGGTGCTCTCGGGGAGATCGAGCTTGGCGAGGATGCTCGTCACGTGGGTCTCGACCGTGCGCTCGGAGACAACGAGGCGTTCCGCGACGGAGCGGTTCGAGCGGCCCTGCGCCATCAGTTCGAGCACGTCGAGTTCGCGCGGAGTGAGTGCGTCAAGCACCGACGATGCGCGCGCCGTGCCGATCAGGCGCGTGACGATCTCGGGGTCCAGCACCGTGCCGCCCGTCTGCACGCGTTGCAATGCGGCGAGGAAGTCGTCCACGTCGAGCACCCGGTCTTTGAGGAGGTAACCGATCGACCCACTCGCCGTGAGCTCGAGCACGTGGCGCGTCTCGACATGCTGCGAGAGCAGCATGACGGGTGTCGGCTGGTGCCACGCGCGAATCTCAAGCGCCGCGGCGATGCCGTCGTCGTCACCTGGCATGCGGATGTCGAGGACAATGATGTCTGGCTGCAACGCGCGAGTCTGCGCGATCGCCGTCACGGCCGTCGACGCAGTCCCGACGATGTCATGCCCAGCGCTCTCGAGTAGCGCCGCCAGTCCCTGCCGGAACAGCGCTGAGTCCTCAGCGATCACGACGCGCACGGGATCACCGCCTCGATTCTCGTGCCGCGACCGACCGGCGAGTCGACGAGCAGTCGCCCACCATGCACCGCTACGCGATCGTACATTCCATCGAGCCCCGACGAAGCGGATGCCGCCAAGCGGCTTCCCACGCCCGGCCCTCCACCTGCTCCCCCGCCAGCTCCCTCGGCGACACCACCGGCTCCCCCGTCGAATCGTTCCGATGCGGCGCGGCGCTTGCCCGGATCCAACGTGCATGCTCCGCCGCGACCGTCGTCGGTTATTGTCAGGTGCAGATTGCCGTTCTTATGGTGCGCGACGATGCGGATGTTCCGAGCTTGCGCGTGTTTGACGGCGTTCGTGATGGCTTCGCTCGCGATGAAATACGCCGTCGTGGCAACGGCGTCGGGCACACCGTCGACGTCGACGTCGAGTTCGATGGCGTGCGGTGCGCGGCGCCGAAGATCTGCCAGGGCACTCATGAGGCCGTCATCAAGGGCGCTGGGCCGAACGCCGTGCGCGAGCTGCCTGAGTTCTGCCACTGCTGTAGCGAGTTCGGCTACGGCTGCATCCAGCGAATCTGCGAGTTGCTCGGCGCCCATCACGGTGCGCTGGAGCACACGCAGTCGCATGCCGAGCGAGACCAAACGTTGCTGCGCCCCATCATGGAGGTCGCGCTCGAGGCGTCGTCGCGTCTCATAACCGGCAAGCATGATCCGTTCACGAGAATCGGCGACATCGCGCATGGTGTTGCGCAGCTCGGAACGCAGCCGTACCGCGTCCAGGATCGGTGCAGCCGCTGCGCACACCGCCCGAGACACGGGCACCGGGTGATCGCCCGACGAGTGGATCGAGTGGATCGAGCCGATGTCCTCGCCGAGGAATTGCACGATGGCAGCCGTCGAAGGTGATTGCCACGCGCTCTGATCACCGCTCAGCGGCACGGATGCACCGTCACCGATGCGACGGTAGGCGACGCGCAGCGCCGGATCACGCAATGCAGATCGCAAGACGTCTTCGACATCTTCCGGTGGCCGCTGCCCGGCCTCCATCTGGATGCGCAGACCGCGCAACGCCGTCAGGGCACGCTCACGTTCGGGGTGCACGGCCCGCGCGATAGCGCGGCGCAACGTGCCGTACAGCGGCACCGCGAGCACCCCGAGCGCGAGCGTGGTGATGATTCCGACGATCGGAGACCACGTCACCAGCATGAGGCCCGCGACCGCGTAGACGACAGAGACGGCGGCCAGCACACCGAACGAGAGGATGCTGATCGTGGCTGCGGACACCGTCGCCGCATCGATGTCGAACCACCCTGGTCGAACGAGTGCGATCGTCGCGGTCGCCGGTATCACAACGTGCATGACCAGAAGCCCGAAGATGACGAGCTCTGGGGTCGCGAGCACCAGATAACTCACCCAGCACAGTGCCAATGTGAGCGGAACCGCGGCGCCACTGAAGAACATCCAACGCAGGCTCAGCCGACCCCGGGCATCCGCTTCGCGATAGCGGACCGCCAGCGACACCGCAGACACGACCAAGCACCCGAAATAAGCGAACACCATCACCAGCGACACGGTCATCAGCGGCGCCGGCTCTTCACCGCTCAGCCTCGCGTATGCAATGAGCGCGATGAATGCCACGACAATGACCGGCATGCCGACGGCGACACTCAGCCACAACCGCCGACCTCGGCGGGCCAGCCGGCCTGTCGGCATGATCAGAAGGAGTTCGGCAAGGAACACATAGAGCAGCATCCAGTCGCCTTCGAATGCCGCACCGGCGACGTCTCCCGCAGCCATCACCGTGATCGTCGCGGTGCCGTTGCCCGCAAGCAGCGCCCCAGCCGGATGCCGCGGCACGCGCCACGCCACGATCGTCGCGAGCACCATCGACAGCAGTGCAACACCCAACACGACGCCGATCACGAGCGACTCGGCTGCTATCCTCGGCGCGGCGAAGAGGGCGATGACAGTCAGCGTGATGAGCCAACCGATCGCCGTGCACGCCCTCGACCACGACATGTCCAGAGCATATCGGGCGGCTGTTCTCGATGCCTCCGGGTCAGCACGGAGACCTGCCCGCCGGGCACCGGGCCGGCACACAATCGTGCCCATCAATCATGCCCATACGGTGTGCTGATTCCCCGGTAACCGACGTGCATGAGCATGCCCGCGGCCTGGTGGTCGAGGTTGTGGCAATGATCCATCCAGAGGCCCGGGTTGTCGGCCGTAAAGGCCACCCACACGTCGTCGCCAGGGTTCAGGTTCACGGTGTCTGCCCACCACGGGCTTCCGCGAGGCGCGACCCCGTTGCGTTGCAGCACCAGTACGTGGTGGCCGTGCAGATGCATGGGGTGGACCGTGTCGCTCGCATTGATGATGTGCACCCGTGCCGTGTCGCCCTCATCGACCATGATCATGGGGATGTCCGGGGCCCGTTTGCCGTTGATCGTCCAGCGGGTCGTCGGCACACCGTTGTGGAAGATGCGCTGGGTTTCAAGCTTCTGTACCGCTTCGACGTCGTAGCGCGAGGCCATGCTGAAGGGAACAGGTGCGCGCGTGCCGTAGCCCAGCGGGTCGAATTCGGGTCCGCCGACCAGTTCGGGCACGTCAGTCGGTCCGGGCACGTCAGTCGGCTCGGCCGCTTCGGTCGGTCCGGCGGGATGCGTCGGAAGCAACAACTGCTGCGGCCTGTTGCCGTCGAGCAGTCCGACAACCACCGGCTCCGATGGCATGACGAAGGCGACATCGTATCTGCCACCGGCACCAAGTGTCAGCGTGCGCTGACGCAGCAGCGTCGGTTCGTTCACGTCGGTTCCGTCGATGGCAACGACGGTGAATGCGGTGCCGTTCACCGCCCAGTGCTGCGGCAGGCTGTCTGTGTTGATCAGCCGCAAGCGCACCGCGGTGCCTGGGGCGACGGAGCTGACGCTGGATCCGGCATCCGCCCCGATGGTCGTGGTGTCTTTGCGCCCCTTTTCGCGCCAGGTATGCGCGAGAAGCACCCGGTCCAAGGCGGCGGGCTGAATGGCGGAGTTGCCGGCAGGCAGCACGATGAACGCACCGAACAGACCGCGGCCCACACCGACTGCGGAATTCTGATGCGTGTGGTACCAGAACGTGCCCGCCTGCTGCGGCCGGAACCGGTAGACGAACTCCTGCCCCGGCAGGATGGCCTGTTGGGTGACACCGGCAACACCGTCCATCGCGCCAGGCACGTCGATGCCGTGCCAGTGCACCGTGACGCCGTCTTCGACGTCCTCGTTACGCGCCGAGACCTCGACCAGCTCGCCCTGCCTGACCGTCAGTTGGGGCCCGGGAATCGTACCGTCCCAGGTCCAGGCGTCGAATTCACGACCGCTCGAAATCGTGACTTTCGTCATCCGGGCAACCAGTGTGGCGCGGATGTCGGCGGCGCCGGTGCTCGGATCGACCAGGTCGCTCACGCTCCGCTCGGCGACGAACGTGCCGTGATGGTGCGTGCCGGTGTGCGTGCCGGTTGGGTGCTGCGCGCCCGTGCATGCGAGCAGTGCCGCGCCGCACCCAACCGTGAGGGCCACGAGCATCGCGGTGATCCGATGCCATCCCAGCCGACGTCGAGTCATCGGCTGAGTCTCGCGACCTGGCTGGTCGGCCGTCACGCGACCTCGATGACGCTCGCCATCCCATGCATCATGTGGATGTCGATGCCGCCCTCGTCGCCGGCGACTGGCACGGGGCAGACCACGAAATAGCGGCCAGGCCCCAGGTCGATGAGAAGCCCCCCGGTCATCCCAGGTGGCGCGGCAGCGCTGCCGAGGAAGTCAACGCTGCTTTCAAGCTCGGGCAGCGGTATGGCCAGCAGCTGCTCCACCGTGCTGATCTTGGCGTCCTTCGGCTTCAAGATCAGTGCGACATGGAATTCGCCCTTGTCGGAATGATTCATCATCGACAGGCTGACCGACCCTGCCTTCAGCGTGGCTGGGATGTTTTCGAACGCGTAGTCAACCGCCATCAGGTCGACCTTCTGGTAACCGCAGTTCTTATGCGCCCATCCGTGGAAACCGGCGACCGCGGTCATCACGCTGTCGTCGTCGGGGATCGGCGTGCCCTTTTCGGCCGCCGCGACCACGATCGGCTCCAGCGCCTTCAAGTTCGCGGCCAACTCGGCGTCACCGCGCGCCAACGCTTGCTTCAGTGGAGCAAGCACAGCCTGACCGAACTGCTTCATCACCTCAGGCGGCACAGGTTCGCCCTCGCCCCCGCCAGGCAGGGGAACGGCATCCACTCGAATCAGTGCGGAGCAGGCGCCCGTGATGTCTGCAGCCGCACGCACCGGTGAAGCAGGTGAGTTCGAGCTGGCCGTCGGCGGTCCGGATGTGGCGCAGCCTGCCAGCAGAACGCCCACGGCCATCACCGCCCCGGCGGCCAGTGAACGGGCACAGAGGTTTGTTCGGAACATTGCAGACAACCCTTCGTCGATGCGGATGGATGCACACAGCGAACCATCTCGGCGCACCCACTGACACCGTGCAGCCTCCGGATCGCAATCCGGGCCAGCACGGAGGCAGATCAGGAGGTGGCCCGGTGGAGCGCGCATCACCGGTTGCCTAGTGTCGATGGGAATCAGTGCGTTCAAAGGAGAATGTCGTGTCCACATCTGTTGCGTCCACATCTGCTGCTGGCGAAACGACCACAACAACAATGCGGCGTGATCCGACCGTGCGATTCCGTCGCGTGGTCGGCGCGATCGTGTTGCCGCTGGGCATCCTTTTCCAGGTTGCCAGCAACACCATGTACTCGCTGATGACCATGGACGGCGGAAGCGACTTGACCGGGGAGTCCGCACTCGAACTCTTCTCGACCCATCCGACACAAGCGCGTGTCACGATGCTGCTCGCGATGATCGGATCGATGCTCATCGTCGCCGGGGTTCCCGCCGCACTGCGCGTGTTACGGCCCACTCGTCCGCGACTGTCGCTCGTCGCGGGCGTCCTGATGATGGCCGGTTACATCGCCTACTACGGCATCGTGGCCTCGTCCGGGCTTGAGATCACCCTCGCGACCATGAACATCGACGCCGGTGCAGCGATCGATGCCAGCCAGGATGACCCGATAGGCTTCGCGTTCTTCCCCCTGTTCATCCTCGGGAACATCCTGGGCACATTCCTGCTTGGGCTCGCGGTAATCCTGAGCAAACAGCTCGGCTGGCTTGCGGGTGCACTCATCATCGCTTGGCCGGTGCTGCACATCACCGGACTCATCGTCGGACCCGAATGGTTCGCGGTCACCGGCGGTACGCTCGAAGCGATCGGTCTGGTCATGCTCGCGGTTGTCGCGCTGAAGACGTCCGACACGGACTGGGCCAGCCGTGGCTAGGCACGGCGCCGCCGGGGCGCCCGGTTGCCCGGCCCTGCCAGGGCTGCGTTTCACGCGTAGACTGCGAGCCGGCGCGGTGGACCTCCCTGCCGCCGTTGCCCCGCTGGGCTGCAGTCAGGTCGGCGCCGTCACGGTGTTCCCGAGCGCGCGCAACGCTCGCTCGACCGAACCGCCGAGGCCCCACTGTGCGGCTAGCCTGTCCACGGCCGCACGCTGCGCCGGCGTGAGGGGGCGGATGCGCGCATCCGCGTCGGCGAGGTCGAGGTCACGGACCACCGCGACCACCTTCGGGGCGACAGCGAGGTAGTCGGCGGCAGCGAGGATCCGACGACGGACGGACGCTGGGAGCGGGTCATCCGGATCGGCGGCGGCCGAGATGACGGCGTCGAGGGTGCCATACTCGCGCAGCAGGTTCGCGGCGGTCTTCTCGCCGATGCCGGCGACTCCGGGAAGGCCGTCGGATGCGTCTCCGCGCATGACGGCGAAGTCGCTGTACTGTTTCGGACCGATCCCGTATTTCGCCTCGAGCACACCGTCTGTGACGATCTCCAGCTTGCTCATACCGCGAGCGGTATAGATCACGCGCACGTTCGCCGAATCATCGGCGAGCTGGAACAGGTCGCGATCGCCGGTAACGACGTCGACGGGGATCGTCGCTGAGCTGGCGAGCGTGCCGATAACGTCGTCGGCCTCGTGGTCGGCGGCACCGAGTACGAGAATCCCGAACGCACCGAGCACCTCGCGGATGATCGGAACCTGCACGACCAGGTTCTCGGGAACCTCCTCGATGTCCGTCCCGTCCGACACGAATCGCGCCACACGGTGCTCTTTGTAGCTCGGAATCAGTTCGACCCGCCATCCAGGCCGCCACGCGTCATCCCAACACGCGACAAGCGAGGTCGGTTCGAACTCGGTCACGAGTCGCGCGATGATGTCGAGCAGTCCGCGCACCGCGTTGACGGGTGTACCGTCTGGGCTGCGCACCGAATCGGGAACCCCGTAGAACGCGCGGAAATACAGCGAGGCTGTATCGAGGAGCATCAGTCGCTCGGTCATGGCTCGATCATTGCACGACAGGGCCCGATCAGCCCCGACCGGTCCGATCGTGAACCGAACTCATTCGATAGGTCGCCGTCTGATCGAATAGAGGTGTTCAGGGCGACCGGTGCTGCCGTACCGCAACTCGAGCTTGATGACGTTGCTCTGCTCGAGTTGTGTGAGATAGCGCTGTGCTGTTGCACGACTGATTCCAACGTGGCCGGCGACCTGAGAGGCTGAGAGGCTGGCGCCGCTCGCGGAGATCGCGTCGTAGACCAGCTGCAGCGTCGGCGCGAGATGGCCGAGTCCTGCGGCCAAGTGTGTTCGCGCGGGCGGGCGCAGCAGGTCGAACAGCTTGTTGACATCCTCCTGAGTCGCCTCGTCAGGCAGCTCCGTGATGTGCGCGTGCGCATCCCGGAATGCGGTGAGCCGTTCGGCCAGCGCCGAGAATCCGAACGGTTTGACCAAGTAGTGCACTGCACCCAACTGCACGGCCAGTCGGATCGTGGCGACATCGCTCGCAGCTGAGATCACGATCACCGACGGAGGAGACGGAGTGTCCAGGAGGTTTCGCACCACCTGAAGACCATCGCCGTCCGGGAGGTAGACGTCCATGAGTACCAGATCGGGGTGAGCGGACTGGGCCAGCTCGAGCGCATCTGTCGCAGTGTGAGCCTGCCCGATCACACGGAACCCAGGGATGCGCTCGACGAAGCCGACGTGGACCGAGGCGACGCGGTAGTCGTCGTCGACCACCAGCACGGCGAGAGGCTCGGCGGTCATCGCGGTCGATCCGTCACGAGAGCCGGAGCCCTGGGCAACACAACCGTGAACGTCGCACCGGCTCCGTCGGAGACGACGATCGATCCGCCGAGTTTGGCGACCGTGTTGTGCACGAGGGAGAGTCCGAGGCCGCTGTGCCGCGCAAGTGGGTCACGCTTGGTGGAATAGCCGTCGCCGAAGATCAACTGCGAACTGCCCGGGGGGATGCCGGGGCCGTTGTCACCGACGACGACTCGCACCGAATCGGGCAACTCCACGACACTGACTTCGACGCGGCGCGGCGCAGGGGTGCCTGCGAGCGCATCGAATGCATTGTCGATCAGGTTGCCGAGGATGGTCGTCAGGGCTTGCACCCGATCCGGCGCCTCACCGAGATCAGTGTCTGCACCGATGACGAGGTCGATGCCGCGCTCGTTGGCCTCAGCTGCTTTGCCGAGCATCAGCCCTACGATCTGCGGCGCACCGATGTGAGTCCGGAGCGTCTGGTCGAGATCCGCTGTCGTGCCACGGATCTCATTGACATATTGCAGGGCTTCGGCAGAACGTCCGAGCTCCAACAGGCCAGCAATCCCGTGTATGCGGTTGGAGAATTCGTGTTGTTGTGCGCGCATCGACTCGGTGAAACTCCGTTCGCCGTCGAGTTCGCGCGCCAATCCCTCGATATCGGTGCGATCACGGAGCGTGACGACAGCGCCATGCGGCCGGCCGCCGAGTTCGATGGGCATCCGGTTGATCACCAGGCAGTGATCATCCGTGATGGCGACCGCGTCCGTGACCACGCTCGTGCCGGCGAGGACGTCGCGCAGACTCCCCTCACCCAGAACATCTTCCAGTCGCCTGCCTGACGCATTGTCCGGCAGGCGCAGAAGTCGTTGGGCCTCGTCATTGACGAGGCTGATCCTGCCGACCGGATCGATAGCGATGACACCCTCGCGGATTCCGTGGAGAGTCGCCTCACGCTCCTGGAGCAGCCGGGCGATCTCATCCAGTTCGAGTCCGAACGTCCTGCGTTTCAGCAGGCTCGCCAGCGCGAACGACGCGAGCGCGCCGATTGCAAGGACGAGGAGGAACCAGCCCGCATACGACGGAAGCTCAGCGAGCAGTTCTCCGGACACGGAGCTCTCCCGGATGCCTACGGAGACTTCGCCGGCGAGCGCGCCGCCCGGAGCGTACAGCGGCACGCGCGCATTCGCGGTGGGACCGGTCGAACCGGAGTCGATGCCCAGATGCACCTTGCCGTCGCGGGCGACAAGCGGTTCGCTGACCTTTTTCCCGATCAAGGCGGGGTCGGGGTGGGAGTGCCGCACCCGATTCAGATCGATGACGACCACGTAGGCGGCACCGGCCCGTCTCGCGGTTGCCGACGCGAGCTCCTGAACGGTGCCGGCACAACTCGGGCCGCCGCTGCTGAGACACTCGCGGATAGTCGGGATCTCCGCGAAGGTCTGAGCGATCGCGGCCGCACGGGCCTGATAGTCCTCGTCAAGGTTCTCACGCGCGGTCTGCACGACGAACGCGAAACCGACGGCCATCGACACGACGAGGATCACCAGCTGGGCCAGGAAGATCTGGCTCGAAAGCTTTCGGAACCATCGTCGCATCACGATTCATTCTCTCAGCGCGGTCATCCGAGCGCACCTGCGCACAATGCGCAGAACGACCGTCAACGCACACAAACGGCCAATGGCGCACAAGCGAGACACCGGCGCAGCGATGCGTGACGATAAGGAATCGCATTCGGCGAAAGACAGAGAGGTCTTCAGATCTATGAGTGATCACAATCCCAGTCGTGCGCACACCGCCATCGAGTCGGCGGACGATGCGGCACGCATCGAAATCGTCGGGCTGACCAAGCGCTTCCTCACGCCGAAAGGTGACACCTTCACGGCAATCCGTGACGTAACGCTCACCGTTGAACCCGGCCAGTTCTGCGCGATCGTCGGACCGACCGGCTGCGGCAAGTCCACAACCCTCGCGCAGGTCTCCGGCCTGGAGCGACCGAGCGGCGGATCGGTGAGCGTCGGCGGTCAGACCGTGGACGGCGTCACGAACGGCGTCAGCTACATGTTTCAAGCGGATTCACTGTTCCCGTGGAAGACCGTACTGGGCAACGTGATGATCGGCCCGATCCTGCTCGGCACTCCCAAGCGCGAAGCCACGATGCTCGCCATGGACTGGTTGCGCCGCGTCGGGCTGGCCGGTTTCGAGGACCGCTATCCGCACCAGTTGTCCGGTGGCATGCGCAAGCGGGTCGCCATGGCGGCCGCACTGATCAACAATCCGAGAATCCTGCTGATGGATGAGCCATTCGGCGCTCTCGATGTGCAGACCAAGGCGATCATGCAGACCGAACTGCTGCAACTCTGGGAAGAGCTGCGCCCCTCAGTCTTGTTCATCACCCACGACCTCGACGAGGCCGTGGCGCTCTCCGACCGCGTTGTCATCATGACCAGTAGCCCGGGCTCGGTCAAAGATGTCTTCGACATCGATCTGCCGCGGCCGCGAGGCGACGTCCAGGAAATCCGGCACGAAGCGCGATTCCTCGAACTACAGGGACAGATTTGGGCGTCCCTGAAGGATGAGGTCACTCGCGCGTACGAGGAAACGGCAGGTAAAGCAGCATGACATCGATGACGATCTCAGGCGCCGTCGCGCACGAGCGGCAGAGCGAAGTGCACATCTCCGCGCGTCGAGCCCGTGCCCGCCGTTCCGCCTGGATCTGGTTCGGGCGCATCCTGGTCGCGGTAATCGTGATCGGCGGCTGGCAGTGGTTCACGAGCGCCGGGTGGGTCGACAAGTTCTTCTTCGGGCAGCCGTCGGCGATCTGGGACAGCCTCGTGCACCTCTTCACGGTCGGCACCGCCTTCGGAACCATATGGGAGAACCTCGGTGTGACGGCCCAGGAAGCGTTCCTCGGCTTCCTGTTGGGGACCCTTGCGGGTGTCGTGGTCGGCATCCTGTTCGGCTCGAACAAGTACCTGGCGACGGTGTTCGGCCCATACATCAAAGCTCTGAACTCGGTCCCGCGCATCGTGCTCGGGTCGATCTTCATCGTGGCCTTCGGCCTCGGGGTGTTCCCCAAGGTGCTGCTCGCAGCCGTGCTGGTGTTCTTCGTCGTGTTCTTCAACGCGTTCCAGGGCGTCCGCGAAGCGGACCAGAACCTCATCGCGAATGTGCGCGTACTCGGCGCGTCGCCACTTCAGGTCGCGCGTCACGTGACGATTCCGTCCGCGATGACGTGGATCATCGCCAGCCTGCACACCGCGTTCGGTTTCGCGATCATCGGCGCCCTGGTTGGGGAGGTCCTCGGCGCCCAGCACGGCATCGGACTGATCATCAGTCAGGCGCAGGGGAACTTCGACCCGAACACGGTGTTCGCCGCCATGGTGATCATGGCCGTGATCACCCTGGGCGCCGAATACCTCCTCACGCTGTTGGAGCGCAGGCTCCTAAAATGGCGTCCGCCGAGCCGCTCCGAAGCGCAGGCGATCTGATGCTCCACACCCTTGTGCATCCAACTATCAGCCGAATCCCTCGGCACCAACGAAAGGAACAACCTCCCATGAAGAAGCGCACCATCTGCGCCGTCGCGGTAGCCGGAGCGCTCGCGCTCAGCCTCGCCGCCTGCAGCAGCAACTCAGGTGGCGCAGGCAGTGCTGCCGGCGCCAACGTCTCTGCTGCGACGCCCACCGTCACGATGATGGTCGGCGGCATCGACAAACAGATCTATCTGCCGTACCAGCTTGCGCAGAGTCTCGGCTACTACAAGAAGTACGGTGTGAACGTCCAACTGTCCACCGAGCAGAGCGGCGGTGTCGGTGCCGAAGACGCGATGGCATCGGGCCAAGTGGACCTGGCCGGCGCATGGTACGTGCACACAGTTGATTTCCAGTCCAAGGGCAAAGACGTGATCAATCTCGTTCAGCTCTCGGGCGCGCCGGGCGAGCGCGAGATGTGCGGCACCAACAGCGGCGTGCATTCAGCGGCCGACTTCGCCGGCAAGACGCTCGGCGTCACCGATCTCGGTTCCGGAACCGACGAGCTCACCCAGTTTCTCGCATCCCAGCACGGAGTTTCACGGACCGGCTATCACACGCTTGCGGTCGGTGCCGGATCAACGGCGATCGCAGCAATCCAGCGAGGCTCGGCCGACTGCGTCATGACGACCCAGCCGACTGTCGGCGCGCTCACCACCAAGAAGCTCGCCTACACCGCGGTGGACCTCGCCACCACGGCCGGTGCGACCAAAGCCCTCGGCGGTGCCTGGCCGGCGGCCGGACTGCTGGCGCGCGCGGACTGGGTGAAGTCCCACAAGGACGCCGCCCAGAAGGTCGTGGACGCGCTGGTCGCCACGATGCACTGGATCAGCACGCACTCGGCAGCGGACATCGCGGGCAAGCTGCCCGCCGCGTTCGTGCAGAACAGCACGATCACCAAGGCGCAGTACATCGCCGGATTGACCACCGACAAGACCCAGTTCCTGCCAGACGGAATCATGCCGGCCGGCGGCCCGAAGGTGATCTTCGCCATGGAGAAGGCGAACGGCGTCGACACCTCGAAGGTCAGCATCTCCGGCACGTTCACCAACAAGTACGCGATCGCGGCCAACAAACTGGAGGGGTTCACGACGACGACCAAACCTGCAGGCTCGGCCGGCTGACCCGAACGTCGACGAGGAAGGGGTCGCACGGCGCGACGGCGAGCGGCGGCCGGCGACACCAACCGATCGGCCTGCGCGGACTTCCACGCAGGCCGATCGTGCTCCTCGTCTGCCGAAGTCGACGTCACCCGGCCATCGTCACGACCGAGTGGAATCCGGGCAGCAGCTCGGGGTGCGCCGGAACGAAGAGCGCGACCGCGATGAGGAGCGCTCCGGCGACTCTGCTGAATGCGTGGCCGTGCGTCCAGATCTTCTCCACCAGGATGACCGCGGCAATCGCAGCCATCCAGATCAGGTTCATCACACCGACCGCGAGCAGCACGACCATGAGCCCCCAGCAGCAACCCACGCAGTACGCACCATGGTACGCACCCACCCGGAGGTCCCGCAGCCGGCCCCGGTAGGCGGAGACGTGCAGCAGGAACGACATGGGTGAGCGGCAGTGGCGCAGGCAGAAGTCCTTCAGCGGAGTCAGCTGGTAGATCCCCGCGGCGACGAGCAGCCCCGCTCCGACCCAGGGCGCGACACGCGGCGCATCCGCGGTGAGCACTGCCGCGAGCGACGCCGCGGCGTACGCGAGAATACCGAAGCCGAGCCAGGTCATCAGATAGCCGGTGATGAGGGCCACGGTTCTGCCCGCTCTGACCCACTGACGCTGCACGCCGCGGATCGTGCGGAGGTAGGCCGAGGTGAGCGGCGCAAGGGCGGGGAGCATCATTGCCGCCATCATCAGTTCCCAGGCAGCAAGAAAACCGAGCAACCCGAGCCCCATCGTGCCCGGGGCGGCGGGCATCCCTGCGAAACTCGCGTAGGTCAGGTACCACGCAAGGGCCGCGCACGCGAGCAAGGCGAACAGACTCCCGTTGCGCCCAACGGTGAGGGATCCTGCCCTCGGCACCCTACGCCGACCAGGCGAACGGGGCTGAGAAGGAATTCTTCCCCGTGTTGTCCCACGTCATGCCGAACACGTCGACGCGACTTGCGGTCGCCGTTCCGGCTGCCAGGGTGTCGGCGGGGAATCCGATGCCGCTGACCCGCACGCCGACGCCGGTGCTGTCGAGCGGCGACACGAAGTCTTCGACGACCAGGTCCACGCTGCTGCCGATCCGAAGCTGGTGCCGTCGACCGTCATTCGCGTACGTCATCGCCAGCGAATCCTGGCCGGCCATCTCCGAGATCAACGGCCCTAGTTCGGTCATCGGTCCCCCGAGCTGACCGCCGAAAACGGCACCGAGCGCATCCGATTGCGCTTGTGTCGCGGCAGAGTCGACCAGCAGACCGACCTTCCAACCACCCTCGCTCATGAGTTGCGGCGTGTCAGCGACGACGCAGACGGTGAGACCGCCGACATCGACCCCGTCGACGTCTCCCGTGTCGACGTGGAACGCCAACGCCACCTGACATCGTTCGTTATCCGCTGGCGCAGTCAGACCCGAGGTCGAACACGGGCAGACCATGTCGCAGTTGCAGTTTTCGAAATACGTACCCTCAACATGCCACACCATTTGATGTTCCTTCCACAAGGCACCACCAAGATGAAGTTTCCTCGCCGTTGTGGCCGCCGTCAAGAGGTCGACCGCCAGGAATCGCCGACGGTCCCGCACCCGCTCCGATAGGCGCAGGACGCAACTCCGCGATGCCATGCGTGTCGAAATCGCCATGCGGATGTCGCGCATGGCACCGGAGCACGGAGCCGGAACAGCCGACTCCCCCGTGTTCCGGTGGTGGAGCTACGGGGATTCGAACCCCGGACCTTCTCATTGCGAACGAGACGCGCTACCAACTGCGCCATAGCCCCTTGAACTGCGTAAGAAACAATATCATGACGCGGCGCGGTTCAATCGCGGAAGCGACGCGGGTGCCGCGAGCCAGCGCGGCCGCGCGAAACGGCGACTCCTGCGCCGACGGTCGCAGGTTCGCCGTCACTGTATTCGCTCTGTCGAATCTGCCTCATGTGAGGCGCATTCGAAACAACGAAAATGAGCACACCGTTCCCGCGACCGGAGGGCAAGTCCTGCCGGTTCTGATCCCCGAGCGCGGACGAAAGAGCTTCAGATGCCCCAGCGCAGCGCCGGGGTGCTGACCGGTGCATCCCAGAGACGCAGCAACTCGTCGTCGGCGCGCAGCAGCGTGACCGAGCATCCAGCCATGTCCAGCGACGTGATGTAGTTGCCGACGAGGTTGCGCGCAACCGTGATCCCCGCGTCCGCAAGCAGGCGCGCCACCTCGCCGTACATGACGTACAACTCGATCAGCGGGGTCGCCCCCATGCCATTGACCATCACGATCGCCGGTGCGCCGGTGAAGTCGAAGTCCGCCAGGATCGGCTCGAGCAGCTGCGCAGCGATCCGGGCGGCATCCACCAGCGGCACCCGGCGACGACCGGGTTCACCGTGGATGCCGACACCGAGTTCCATGTCGTCATCACCGAGTTCGAAGCTCGGGCGGCCCGCCGCCGGCACCGTGCCGGCGGCCAGCGCAACGCCCATCGACCGAGCGGATGCCGCAACACGCTCCGCGAGCGCCACCACGCCCGCGAGATCCCGGCCCTCTTCCGCTGCGGCGCCGACGATCTTCTCCAGCAGCACGGTCGCACCGGTGCCGCGGCGTCCGGCCGTGAACGTCGAATCCTCGACAGCAACGTCATCGCTGACCACGACGGTACGCACCTCGGCGTCGGCCAGTTCCGCAGCCATCTCGAAGTTCATCACGTCACCGGTGTAGTTCTTCACGATGTACAGCACACCGGCCCCGGCATTCGCCTCGCCGCCGAGCTCCACGGTGGCTGCCATCAGCTGGTCGGGCGTGGGCGACGTGAAGATCTCCCCGGCACACGCGGCATCGAGCATTCCGAGGCCGACGAAACCACCGTGCAACGGTTCATGGCCGCTCCCGCCACCGGAGATCAAGGCGACCTTGCCCGACCGGATCGGCTCACGTCGAAAGATCACGCGATTCGCGCGATCGACTCGCAACTCCGGGTGGGCGGCAGCGATGCCGCTCAGCGCATCCGACAACACGGACTCAGCGCCGTTGATGAACTTCTTCATGTGCGAAATCCTCGCATGCATTGCTGCTCAACCGGCGGCGCGGCGACGACGCAGCGCGGCATCGAGGTCGAGTGCGCTCGCTTCGACGCCCTCGAGCATGCCCATGCGGGCGTAGCGGTCGAGCGGCGCCGGCACGGCGGACGCGGCCGGTTCGGCCACGGGGCGCGGCGTCAACCGGGCCACCTCGGGCGAGAGCACCTCGGCGAGTTCGGCCGCCCGGCGGTGCAACTCTGCGGCTGCGGCCGCGCGGCGCAGCCTGGTGACGGCGTCCACCGACGCCATCGCACTCGCGGCGACCGACCCGGGAGACTGATAAAGGGGCTTCGGCAGCGGCCGTGGCGTCCAGGTGGCCAGTGCGGCAGGTGCCGACTCGACCGACGCAGCGTGATCGAACAGTTCCGACACCACTCGCGGAGTCTCCACGGCCACCACGACCGGCTTGTTTCGACCGGCACCCGCAAGCCTGCAAAGATTGCCGAACGCACCGCCCGCCGCAACCACCGCACCCGCCGGCACAAGCCACGATCCCCCGAGCGCAAGAGCGGCGACGAGACCCCACACCGCTGCGACCAGGCCGACCACGAGGAGCAGAGCCGTTGCCGCGCGCGCACGACGCAATCGGCGCGCCCGAGCGCGCGGCGCATCCGTCATCGGCGCGGAGTGAGGCGTCGCCGCAGCACGCGCATCCGCCTCAGCACGCGCCATCGCCTCCTCATGGCGGCGCGCCGCCTCTTCCGTCGCGCGTGCCTGCAACTCTGCTCGGGTGCGCGCCTCAGCCTTGCGCAGGATGCGCTGCTGCACCGCAACCTCGCGCGCGGTCGCCTCGACGCGAACCTCGTCAGGCAACTCCGACGTCGCGGCCAGAATGCGCAGCGTCTGCTGCAGCCGCACCGCGTTGCGCTCTGTCGCCTGAAACTCTCGCCGCCTCAGCCACGTCGGCAACAGATAGGCGAGCCAGAGCACGGCGGCGAGCAGCACGACGACTCCCCCACTGAGTACATCCCCGCCCATGTGTCAACGGTAAGGGGTCTGCGCCCGCTGCGAGCCCGCAACGCTGGTGTGTCACCGATCCCGTTGCACCGGCAACTGCTGCTGGGCCGCTTTCAGATCGTGCGAAGGAATACGCGCGGCATCCGCGGGCGCCTGCCCGTCGCGCCAACGGCGCAGCACCCCCTGATGCACTTCCTCGACCACGAGGGCGAAGCAGAAATGATCGCGCCAGTCTCCGTTGATGTGGATATAGCGACGCCGCAGCCCCTCATAACGGAACCCGAGCTTCTCGACGACACGCAACGACGGGGCATTCTCCGGGCGGATGCAGATCTCCATCCGGTGCAGGCCGAGCTGGAAGAAGCAGTAGTCGGTCGCGAGCGCCGTAGCGATCGGCGTCACAGCACGGCCGGCGAAACGCTCGCTGACCCAGTAACCGATCGTGGCGCTCGCAAGCGATCCGTAGCTGATCGACGAGACGTTCAGCTGCCCGACCAGCTCGCCGTCGAACTCGACGATGAACGGCAGCCCATGCCCGGCACGCGCGTTCGCCTGCAACGACCGGATGCTCGCGCGCACGTCGAAGCTCATCGGCCCGTGCGGGTTGGTCGCCTCCCACTGACGCAGCCAGCTGCGGTTGGCGAGAAGTTCACGTTCCAGCGGACGGGAGTCGCGCAGACGGATCGGACGCATCGTCACCGGTCCGTCTGTCAGCGTCGGAATGAACAGTGCCATGAGCGACTATTGCTGCGCCTGCTCGTGCACCGTGCCGCCGAGTGCGCCCAGTGTTTCATCGGCTGGAAGGTCGAGGCTGAGGCTTGCGACGAACCGCTGCAACCACGGACGCAACTGCGGACCGAGATCTTCGCGATCGACGGCCAGTTGAACGATCGCCTTGATGTAGTCCAGCCTGTCGCCTGTGTCGTACCGTCGGCCTCGGAACACGACACCATAGACACCGCCGGCGATCGACTCGTCCGCGGCAAGCGTCTCCAGAGCGTCGGTCAACTGAATCTCCCCACCCTTGCCCGGCGGAGTGCGCTCCAACACGTCGAAAACCTGCGGCTGCAGCACATAACGGCCGATGACGGCGAGGTTCGACGGAGCGTCTTCGGCATCCGGCTTCTCGACCAGGCCGCGCACGCGTACGACGTCGTCCTCGGCGGTCGGTTCGACATCGGCCGCTCCGTAGAGCTGGATCTGGTCCGGTTCGACTTCGAGGAGCGCGATCACGGTCGCGGCGCGCTCTTCGGCGACCACCAGCATCCGCTCGAGCAGTATGTCGCGAGCGTCGATGATGTCATCGCCGAGCAGCACGGCGAACGGCTGATCGCCCACGTGCATCTTCGCGCGCAGTACGGCGTGGCCGAGACCCTTCGGATCACCCTGACGCACGTAGTGCACGTCGGCGAGCTCTGTCGAATAGTTCACCTTTTCGAGCCGATCGGTGTCGCCCTTGCGCTCCAGGGTCGCCTCGAGCTCCGTCGCTCGATCGAAGTGGTTCTCGAGCGCGTTCTTGTTGCGGCCGGTGACCAACAGCACGTCGTGCAGGCCGGCTGCGACCGCCTCCTCGACCACATACTGGATCGCGGGCTTGTCGACGACCGGCAGCATCTCCTTAGGCATCGCTTTGGTCGCGGGAAGGAATCGCGTGCCCAAACCGGCGGCCGGAATCACGGCCTTGGTAATCTGCATTGCCATGATCGCAAGGCTAGCGTTATCCGCAGCCGGATGAGGAACACCACGTAGTATGACCTACATGTCGAGCGAGCTGAGCAATCAGAAGCGGGCATTGCGCGCCGAGTTGCGGGAGCGCCGTCAGAATATGACAGCGACGGAGCGCGAATCCGCCGCCGCCGGGATCACCCGCCACCTGGTCGATCTCACCACGGACCTGTCTGCGCGATCCGTTTCCTGCTACCTGCCGACGCTGCTGGAGCCGAACACCCGGCCGTACCTGAATTGGGCACGCCAGAACGGCGTTCGTGTTCTGCTGCCGATCTCCCGCGAAGACGGCCTCCTCGATTGGACCACCGGGGACGGCGAGACCGAAACCGAGAGCAATCTCGGCATCCCCGAAGCGGTCGGAGAGCTGCTCGGACCGATCGCGATCAATGACGTCGATCTGATCCTCGTCCCGGCCGCTGCCGTTGACCGGACCGGCCTCCGCTTGGGCTGGGGTCGAGGTTATTTCGACAAAACCCTCGGAAGCATGGAAAAATGTCCTCCAGTGTATGCCGTGCTTTTCGACGGCGAGCTCGTGGACCAGGTTCCGCGGGAACTGCACGATCAACCGGTGGATGGTGTTGTCACGCCGATCAGAATCGTTCAGTTCTCGTGATCGGCGGGCACGCGTGTTCCGCCGCCTGCGACATGCGACTGCCAACAACAAGGAAAGTCGAGCAAGACCAGTGCCCACCTACGCATATAAGTGCCGAGAATGCGGAAACGCATTCGATGTCCACCAAGCATTCTCGGATGACGCACTGACGGTGTGCCCGTCGTGCGGCGGCGTCCTGCGCAAGGTTTTCGGCACAGTCGGCGTCACCTTCAACGGATCCGGCTTCTACCGCACCGACTCTCGAGCGTCGACTGCGGCGACGGGGCCGGCGAAGAAGGACAAGAAGGGCGCGAAGGAGCCTGCCGGCGCCGCGGCATCGGTCGGCACGTCGAACAGTGCGACCGGCGGCAGTTCGTCGAGCGCCGGCTCGACGCCTGCATCAACTTCGTCGGCGAAGACGCCGGCATCGTCGTCGTCCTAGACGGGACGAAAACTACAAGGGGGTAGGTCACCATGCTCAAGGGCTTCAAAGAATTCATCATGCGCGGCAATGTGATGGATTTGGCGGTCGCGGTCGTCATCGGTGCCGCGTTCACTGCAGTGATCGGCGCGGTCGTCACCGGTATCATCAACCCCCTCATCGGGGCGGTGTTCAATGCCAAGGACCTGAATTCGATCCTGATTCTCAGCATCCCGACCGTCTCCGGTGGGCACGCGGAACTTCTGTTCGGTTCCTTCCTCGCCGCGCTGATCCAGTTCATCATCGTCGCCGCCGTCGTGTATTTCGCCGTCCTGGTGCCGGTGAATCACCTGCTCAAGCGTGTCGCAGCCCGCCGCAAGGCCGGCGTGGTCGAGGAGGAGGACACGCCGCCCACCGAACTCGATCTGCTCGTCCAGATCCGCGATCTGCTGGCAACCGACCGTGACGCCAGCAGCGGCAAGCACACGTGAGGGCCTCTGCCTAGAGCGGCCACGCGGATCGGCCATCCCCGGCGACCCCGGTCAGCCCCAGCCCGGTCAGCCCCAGCCCGGTCAGCCGCAGCCCGGTCATCCCCAGTGGGGCGGCACATCCCGCTTGAGTTGCGCATCATTCGATGTGTTCGTGTCGCCCCAGGCCTGATCGGTGTCTCCTGTCGCACGCACCGCATCCACGTCGATCCGTCCTGCGCGCGGAGTGGGATCAGCGCCGGGCGCACCCGGGCGACGTGCCCGCCGCGGACGGCGTGCTGAGCGTTCTGGCATACCTCCAGATTAGCTCGCCGCCTGAATCCGACCTGCCCGGATGTCGATCGGTCCGGTGGCCTCCGACGTCTCGTCGACGGCGCCGATGAGCTTCGCGACTCGCGCAGCGACCGCGTCCGGGTTGCCGAACAGCTCGAAACTGTGCACGCGCATATAGTGCCAGCCGAGCCTCCTGAGCACTTCCGGTCGCAGCCGAAGCGACTCGCGCAGGCTGGCCCGATTGACGATGGTGTCCGTTTCGACGACGACGGCTCGCCCCCCGTGTGATGCGACGAGGGCGAGCGCTCCCCGGTGCCCGAGTTGCACGGTCAGGCCACGTCGCCGCAACCGGCCGGCCAGGTCGATCAGCAGCGGTTCGCTGTCACCGGGCAGATCGTCGACTCCCGAGGAGATCGCGGCGGCCTCGCCCAGCACCTGCGCGAGTGCGACGATGCCGTGGCGCATCCGCGACGTGTCGATGTCCTCGGGGTGGAAACAGGAGACGATGTCCATCGAACGGCGCGCGCGGGTCAGACCAACCGCGAGCAGGCGTTCGCCGCCGGGCTCGGCCAAGGTGCCGAAGTTCGAGAGCAGCCGACCGTGCGGCGTGCGCCCGTAGCCGATCGAGAAGATCACCCGGTCGCGGCTTTGCGCGACGGACTGTTCGAGCGTGACGACGGTGAACGGCTCGGCACGATCGCCCAGGATGAAGTCGCTGAGGTCTTTGCGCTTCGCGAACGCCGCCAACACCGCCTGGTGCACCCGCACCGCATGCCGGGCGCTCGCGGTCACGACCATCAGCGATTCCCGCGGGCGGTTCGCGGCGTGCTCGAGCACGAGTTCGACGACCTTGCTCACCTCGGCGTCGACGCTTTCGACGGCACCCGACTCCTCGTCGGGCATGCCGTGGCCGCCCGACACGAAGTTGAGCGTCAGGCTGCCGTGGCCGAGGAAGGTGCCGGCCCACGGAAGGGACTCGATCTTGCCGCCGTAGAAGCGCCGATTGATCAGTTCGGCCAGGTCGTCTCCGCCTGCCCGATAGCTCCGGCTCAGCGTGAACACCGGCAGCAACTCGCTCAGTTGCGCCAGCGCGGAGTCGGCGTGAACGGCATCCACGTCGAGTTCGGGCGGCTCCTCCGGCGTTTCCGAGACGGCGATGGTGAACGGCGACGGCGTCTGCGTCACCGGATCGCCGAATGCGACGACCTGCGACGCGCGGCGGATGACGCCGATGGTCTCCGCCAACGTGACGGCGCCCGCGTCGATCAGCATCACAGCGTCGAACGACAACTCGGCGGGCAGGTTGGGCACCTCATAGGGCGAGGCCAGCCAGACGGGCGCGAGCGCCCTGGCCAGGTGCGGTGCCGCCTTGGCGAGCCCGGACGGCGTGGTGCGGTCGCTGCGCAGGAGCCTGCGGAGCGCATCCGCTTCCTCCGGATGGTCGACGACACCGATCTTCCACCTGTCGGCAAGCTGCCAGGCCAACTGCTGGCCCGTGGCGGATGCGTGCGCCTCGTCGACGAGACGGAAGTCGGCTTCCAGCCGCGACAGCACCCGGGTGTTCGCCCCCAGGAGTGCGCGATCACCGGCGAGCATCAGTTCGAGCACCGACTGCCACCACGCCAGCTCCAGTTCGCTTGCCACCTCCTGTTGGGGCACGTGCCGCCGCGACAGGTCGGCCAGCAGCGGATCGAGGCTGAGCTCGCGCAGGGTTGCCAGCAGGGCGGTGCGCTCCTGCAGATTGGCCAGCACTTCCGACTCTGCAGCCAGGCCGGACAGTGTGTACACCAGTTGCGAGATCGACAGGCTGAGCAGCGAGCCGGGAGTGCCGGTGCGCCGCAGCGGGGCATCCAGACTGGCCAGATCGGCGGAAACACGCTGGTATGCGACCTGGAGATCGGCGATGCCCACCGGGACTTCTGGCGGAACGCCTGCCGCCGCGAAGCGCTGCCACAGCGTGCGCTGATTCTGGATGCGTCGCAATGCCTCATTCAGTTCCGTCACGTGCACGCCGGGTCTCACGTACTCGAGTGCGAGCTTGCGCAGGCGCCGACGGTTGGCGCCGTTCATCTGAGGAGCATCCCGGCGGTTGGCAGTCGCCGCGATGAGCTCGGTGAGCGATCGGTCGAAGACAGCGGGCAGGAACTTGTCGAGCGTCTCCCGCAGGTCGGCGAGCAGCCGAAGGTAGATGCCGAGTTCCGCGACCGTCTCGAACGGCCGCATCCTGGTCTGCCCGATCACGGCGTTCGCACGCTCCAGCAGCCGGGGCAAGTCTGTGCTGTTCAGCCGTTTCGCCAGCGCGTGGGCGGCGGAAGCGTCTGCCGTCGTGGCGAAGGATGCCCCGTACCAGGGCGAGTCGGCCGGCCCGTAACGGAACTCGCCGAGCGTTGCTGCCTTGATCAGCGTGTCGGCGGCTGCGGCGCGATCGTGGGCCAGCGCCTCGACCGAGTGTCGCTCGAGGCGGGCGGTCGTCGCGGGCGGTGACGGCAGCAGCGCGAGCCGGGCGAGTTCTTCGAGTGCGTCGATCACGCTCACGCCGAGCGCCCGGTCGGGCTGGGTGAGTGCGGCACGGTAGTCCAACAGGACTTTGCGCAAGCGCACGAGGGCATCGTCGACTTCGGCGACGCGAGGCGCGGTGACCTTCTCGTTTCGGGTGATCGAAGCGACGACATCGCGCCGCAACGTCCGCGGGGTGACGGCCAGACCGCCGAGGCCGACCTGGGTCAGCCGGCGGGTGATGCCCTCGAGACTGGAACGGCGGGGGCTGACGACCAGGATGCGTTTGTGTGCGGCCACCAGGGCGCCGATCGCGTTCACGACAGTCTGCGTGCCGCCCGTGCCCGGCAGCACCTTGACGACGAGGGAATTGCCCGCGCCGATCTGCGCGACGATGTTCTCCTGCTCCCCGTCGGCGTCGAGCAGGAGCGTGTCCGTGGCTGGCGGGCGGGCATCCTGTCCGACCGTTTCCACCGGACGGAATGCTTCCTCGACACGCCTGCGCGCGGACGGGTTGCCGGCGATCGCGTCGAGAACCGGGTAGTCGAGCTTCGCCGCATCTGCTGCCATCGCGCCCGCGACATCCGCGAAGGAGGAGACGACCAACCGCGGCTGCACGTTGAACCAGGGCAGATGGCTGGTCAGACCGCGCAGGCGGTCGATCACCGGCTGCGGCTTGAAGACGCCGTTCGTGACGGCAAGGGCGACGAACGCCTCGGCGTCGAGGGTGATCTGGAACTGCTCGTGCAGGGCGCGCGCGAGCTCCGGGTTGAGGAACGGCTTGCCGCGCAGCTTGAGTTCGAAATCGCGGCCGTAACGCCTGATCGCGACGGGACGCAACAAGACGGGAGCGGTGTACGAGTCGCCGCCATTGCGCCACTGCGCGAGCCCGATGGCCAGGTGCACGGCATCGATTCCTCGCACAGAGCGCAACTCGATCCCCTTCGCGGTGATCGCGCTCGCAGCGACGCGGGCGTTGCGCAGAGCCAGTTCGTCGCGGATCAGACTGGAGAGCAGGGTCGACTTGCCGGTGATGAACTGCGGCAGGCCGCCCGGATGCGTCGAGCTCAGCTCGATCCGCGTGCGCGGCGTGTCATCGAAGTGCAACAACGGTGAACGTCCGCCGAGCGCAGCCAGTTCTGCGCGCCACCGCTGCCAGACCGGTTCGGCGATATTGCCTGCGATGACGGTCGGATCCCCCAGGCTCACGGCCTGAGGAGACGTCGTGTTCCGCGGATTGAGAGCGTCGCTTGCCCCGTCCTCAGGGGACAGGTCGTCATCCGCCTGTTTTCGATCGACTCGCCACACACCGCCACCCTACGTGCGATGCACGAAAAATCACGGCAATCCGCGCGGGTTTCGCGCTACTCGGCCAGCTGGGACAGGTGTTGTGCGCCACTTGCCGCCGCATGCAGCACCTCAGACAACGCACAGCGCGCGAAATGGCGCTCGGGACCCGACTGCACCCGTCGTCAGTCGACCAAGGCCGCAGCTGCGTCGGCTGCGGACTCCGGCTCGTCCAGCGGGCCCTCGTGCACCGCGTCTTCGGCATCCAGGTCGGTGGCGGCCTGCTCGAACTGCGAGTTGTACAGCCGCCAGTATGCGCCCGACTTCGCGATCAGTTCGGCGTGCGTGCCCTGTTCGACGATGTCGCCCTGCTCCATCACCAGGATGAGGTCGGCGTCGCGGATGGTCGACAGCCGGTGGGCGATCACGAACGACGTGCGACCCTGTCGCAGTGCGGCCATGGCGTGCTGCAGCAGCAGCTCGGTGCGGGTGTCCACCGAGCTCGTCGCCTCGTCCAGGATCAGGATGCTCGGCCGCGCCACGAACGCCCGGGCGATCGTGATCAGCTGCTTCTCCCCCGCCGACACATTCGACGCCTCCTCATCGAGCACCGTGTCGTAGCCGTCGGGTAGGGAATGCACGAACCGGTCGACATAGGTCGCCTTCGCCGCCTCGAGAACCTCGTCGTCCGTCGCGTCCTGTCGGCCGTAACGGATGTTCTCCCGGATCGTCCCCGCGAACAGCCAAGGATCCTGCAGCACCATGCCCGTGCGCGAACGCACGTCGTTGCGCCGCAGGTCCGCGATGTTCTGACCGTCGAGCAGGATGCGCCCGCCGTTCAGCTCGTAGAACCGCATGATCAGGTTGACGAGCGTCGTCTTGCCTGCACCGGTCGGTCCGACGATCGCGACCGTCTGGCCCGGTTCCACACCGAATGAGAGGCCCCGGATCAGCGGGCGCTCCGCTGTGTAGGCGAACTGCACGCCCTGGAACGCGATCGTACCGTCGCCGTCGACCGGGGCGGGGGCATCGGCGGCATCCGCGTCCTGCTCGTCGGCATCGAGCATCTCGAAGACACGCTCCGCCGACGCGGTGCCGGACTGCACGACAGCAGCCATACCGCCGAGTTCGGACAACGGCTGGGTGAACTGCTGCGAGTATTGGATGAACGCCTGCACGTCGCCGAGCCGCAACTGTCCGCTCGCGACCATCAGCCCGCCGAGCACGGCGATGCCGACGTAGGTGAGGTTTCCGATGAACATCATGGCCGGCATCATGATGCCTGACAGGAATTGCGCCTTGAACGATGCGCGATACAGTTCCTCGTTCTCCGCCTTGAACCTGGTCAGGGCGTCCTGCTCGCGCCCGAACACCTTCACGAGCGCGTGCCCGGAGAACGACTCCTCCACGCGTGCGTTCAGCCGGCCGACCTTGCGCCACTGGATGCCGAACGCCTTCTGCGACTTCGGCCCGATCACGCCGAAGATCACCGCCATCAGCGGAAGACTCACCAACACCACGAGCGCCAGCTGCCACGAGATAGAGAACATCATGATCAGCACGCCGACCACGGTCAGAACACTCGTCACGACGGTGGACAGCGACTGCTGCATCGTCTGCGTGATGTTGTCGATGTCGTTCGTCACCCGGGAGATCAGCTCGCCGCGTTGCACCTTGTCGAAGTAGCTCAGCGGCATCCGGTTGATCTTGGCCTCGACGTCTTCGCGCAACTGGTACATGGTCGTCATCATGATGATGTTGATCACATAGCCCTGCAGCCAACTCAGGATCGCGGCGACGAAGTACAGGCCGAGCACGATGAACAGCACCTGGGACAGGTGCACGAAATCGACACCCTGACCCGGGGCCAACTTCATGGCGGAGAGCATGTTGGCCAGATCGGTCTGACCGGATGCCCGCAGGCCCGCCTCGACCTGCGCCTGTGTCGTGCCCGCGGGCAGGTTCTTCGCGATGACGCCTTCGAAGATGATGTTCGTCGCCTCGCCGAGCACCTTCGGTGCGATCACGGACAGGACGACACCGATCGCACCGAGGAACGATACGAACGTGAAGGCGACCGCGTGCGGTTTCAGCAGGCCGAGCAGCCGGCCGAAGCTCTTGCCGAAGTTCGTCGCCTTGCCGGGCTTGACGCTCATCCAGTCATCGGCGCCGAGCCGGGCCTGTTCTGCGAGGTCGAGTTCGAGCTGCTCCTCCTCGGAGAGCGGAGTCGGGGTGCTGGTGCTCATGCCTGGGCCTCCACTCCGAGTTGCGATTGGACGATCTGCTGGTAGGTCTCGCACGATTCGAGAAGCTCCTCGTGAGACCCGAGTCCGACCATTCCTCCGTCGTCGAGGACGACGATGCGGTCGGCGTCTACGATGGTCGACACGCGCTGGGCGACCACGATCTTGGTCACGTCGGGGAGCTCGCGCCAGAGCGCTTGCCGCAGCCGGGCATCCGTGGTGAGGTCGAGCGCGGAGAACGAATCGTCGAAGACGAGCACGTCGGGCGTGTGCACGATGGCGCGCGCGATGGCGAGTCGCTGCCGCTGCCCGCCGGACACGTTGGTGCCGCCCTGCGAGATGCGGGCGCTCAGCCCGCCCTGCATCTCTGCGACGAAATCACGACCCTGCGCGATCTCGAGCGCATGCCAGAGTTCCTCCTCCGTGGCGTCTTCCCTGCCGAAACGCAGATTGGATGCCACGGTGCCGGTGAAGAGGAACGGTCGCTGCGGTACCAGACCGATTCCGTGCCAGAGCATATCGAGGTCGGCACTGCGCACGTCGACACCGCCGACGAGCACGCTGCCGCCTGTCACGTCGAACAGGCGCGGGATCAGGGAGACGAGCGTCGTCTTGCCTGCGCCGGTCGAGCCGACGATGGCGACGGTCTCGCCGGGTGACGCGGTGAAGCTGACCCCGGCCAGCACCGGATGCGCCGCCCCCGGGTAGCTGAAGGCGGCGTCCCGGAATTCCACGGTTCCGCGAGCCGGGAAGTCGGCGACGGCATCCTTCGGGCGCGCCAGGGTCGATGTACTCGCCAGCACCTCGCTGATGCGCTCGGCGCTGACGGCGGCGCGCGGGATCATGATCGTCATGAAGCTGGCCATCAGCACACCCATCAGGATCTGCATGATGTATGCCATGAACGCGAACAGTGTGCCGACCTGGATGTCGCCGTTGTCGACGCGGATGCCGCCGAACCAGATCACCCCGACGACCGTGACGTTCAGCACGAGCATGGCCAGCGGGAAAAGCAGCACGAACAGCTCGCCAACCTTGCGGCCGATGACCATGATGTCGTAGTTCGCCCCACGGAATCGCTTGGATTCGATCTCCTCGCGCACGAACGCGCGCACCACGCGGATGCCGGTGAGCTGCTCGCGCATGATGCGGTTCACCGTGTCGAGCTTCTTCTGGTAGCGCTGGAACAACGGCACCATGCGGCTGATGATGAGGAGCGCCATGAGCAGCAGCGCCGGCACCGCGACCGCGATCAGCCAACTGAGGCCGACGTCCTGCTGCAGCGCCATGATGATGCCGCCGATCGCCAGCATCGGCGCGCTGACCAGCATGGTGGCACCCATCATCGCCAACATCTGCACCTGTTGCACATCGTTCGTGTTGCGAGTGATCAGCGAGCCGGGCCCGAACTGCGCCACCTCACGTTCGGAGAAGCCGTTGACCCGCTCGAACACGCCGTCACGGATGTCTCTGCCCATCAGCATGGCGGCCTTCGCCGCGAAGTAGGTCGCGACGATCGCACAGATGATCTGGCCGAGCGAGATGAGGAGCATAACCACACCGGTGGACCAGATGTAGTTCACGTCGCCCTTGGCGACGCCCTTGTTGATGATGTCGGCGTTCAGGCTCGGCAGATAGAGGGAGGCCATCGCCGATGCGAACTGGAACAGCAGCACGCCGCCGAGGAGCCACCGGTAGGGCTTCAGATAGCGGATGAGGAGTTTTCCGAGCATGGTCTCTTTCGTGATTTCTGGGCTGGCCGCTGGCCGAGTAAGCCCCATGGCGACGAAATAGGCAATTCTCAAGACTGACACGCGCAGGGCGCCGCGTCAACACGAGCAAGGCAGCGCGTCAACATGATTTCGGCATCCGCTGACACAGCCGCAACGCGATCAAACCTTGCGCATTCGCTCGACCGGGCACTGCTGGTGGTCTCGTGCTGGCAGCATGCCAATTGCCGGTGGCGGAACCGTGCTCGTCCCGGAGGCGAACCATAGACCGGCATCGCCAGCCGCCCAATACCTAGGAACCCAGGCTAAGGCACCCAGGCTTTGGGCACTCGGCATCCTGGGACCTACGTCTATTGCCGCGGTCTAAGGTTCGCGGCGGCGTTTGGTCTCGGTGGGCCTCGCTGCGTAGCCCGGATGCACATCGGCGTCCAGTCCGCGTATCGCGCTGAGCCGCAGCAGCAACGCGGCCAGCTGCGATCGCTCTGCGTCGTCGAGCCCGTCGGCGAGCTCGGCCTCCTGCGCTTCGGCCACTGAGCGCAGGCGCAAGAGCAGCGACCGACCGGCGTCGGTGACCCTGAGCTCCTGGCTGCGCCGGTCGGTGGCACTGCGGGACCGCGCCGCGAGCCCCGCGCCCTCAAGCGAATCGATCAAGGTCACGACCCGGCTCTGCACCGCGCCCAACTTCGACGCGAGCTCTCGTTGGTTGATCCCCGGCTGGCGGCCGACGATGCGCAGGACTCCGGCCTCGGCGGGGGTGAGCCCCAGTTCCCTCGTCTTGGCCGCGAAAGCGGTTGCCGCCAGCGTGCCGAGTTGAGTCAACAGGAAGCCGATGCGAGCCGGCCGATTCGAGTGGGACATTCTCAGATAATACAACATTGACAAAATCATTCAGATAGAGAATCATTATTTCTCAGAAGGACTGCTCGAAAACCCGCGAGGAACCATCATGACCAACAGTCACACCGCCGGCATCGGCGACAGTGATGCGAACGGTCGCATCCCGCCGAACACTGCGCAGCGCCGCAGGCCAGACGGACCCAATGCCGGAGTGCTCGCAATCGTCAGCCTTGTGCTGAGCCTTGCAGCGATCGCCGTCCCCGCGGCGATCGCCGGAGGACGCATGTTCGTCTCGCCGCTGGAGTCCACGGCGGCGGTGTATTCGTACATCACTGCGAATCGCACGGCCATTGCCGTCACCGGCTTCTTCGTTTTCGGAGCGTCCGTCCCGCTCGGAATCTATGCCGCAACCGCTTACGCCCGCCTGCAACGGCTTGGAATCCGCGTGCCCGGCCCGAACATCGCGTTCTACGGCGGCATCGCCGCGTCGATCCTGCTCGGTGCATCCGGACTGTCGACCTGGGCGCTGGGACAGCCGGTCGCGGGACAATCTCCCGCACTGCTGCAGACGATCGACTATGTCGTGTACGCGCTGGGCGGTGTCGGCTTCGTCGGTGGCCTCGGGCTGTTGATCGCCGGTATCGCCGTACCCTCGCTGATCCTGCGCCTGACCCCGAGTTGGCTGGCTTGGACCGGCTTGATACTGGCCGGCCTGTCGGAGCTTTCATTCGTGAGCCTGCTCCTGCCCGGCCTCGCGATACTGCTGCCGATCGGGCGCTTCGCGGGCCTCGCATGGCTCGTCGTGGTCGGCTTCATGCTGCCGCGCAACCGGCATGACGTGCCCGTGCGGAACCAGACATGAGCGTAAGCGCGTCCGGCGCCGGTCAGTGCCTGCTGCGAACGAAGGACACGAGGTCGACCGACGTGCGCGCAATGACTTTGAAGCCGCGGCCGGACCGGAGGAGGTCGACATTCCGCACCTCACCGCTGGGACCCATCGGCACATAGTCGTCCGGATCCGCAGCCGCTTCATACTCGAGCCAGTCCCGGGCTCGAGCCGCACGCAGAGCAGTTCATCGGCGAGGCATGCGCGACCGTTGCGCTGTTCGAACGACTCGAGCAGGGTGTCGAAGACCTCCTGCGCCTGCACGCGGGTGAGCGTCGACTCCCCGGTCGCCGCGGCTCGCACCTGCGCCCATCCCGCCGGGGCGACGATGGACAGCGGGGAGGTGCGCGTCTCCATTTTTTCCACGGCCACAGGTTCCAGCCGATCTCGTGATTCTCATAGAGCCGGAACGCGGTAGAGAGCCACTCGACATTGTTCTCACCACTCCCTCCTCGAAGAACGGCGTGAGCACACCGAACGTCTTGGCGATCCAGCGTTGGGCGCAGGCCTCCTGCCGGCTCGTGCCGCAACAAAGCTACGGGCCACGCAGAACCTGATGCCGGCCGGCGGCTATCCCGATCGCCTCTACCAATGCGGCGCGTGATGTGTGCCGCCCGCGCTACGCTGCCAGCTGACGATCGACTCCGGTGAGCCAGAACGACGCGGCCGAGCGCAGCGCGAGCAAGGCCAGCAACAGTGGAATCGTTGCGGTGACCAGGAACAGCAGCCAGTCCGGAACGGTCGGACCGAAGGTGAGCATCAGCCACATGACGAGCGGATGCGTCAACACCACCATGAAGCACGCGTAGGAGAGCCGGGTGGCGAGACGACTTGCGCCCGCGGGCATCCGCTCGAACGCGGCTTCAGCGACCAGAAGCAATCCGAAGGAGATCAGCACCGCGACCACCGTGCTCAGCAGGGGCGTGCCGAAGTCGCCCTGCTTGATGTCCAGCGGTGAGGAGAGGCCACCCACGACGAGCACGGCCGAACCGAGCAAAAGGACCAGTCCGACCAGTCCAGGCTGGGCGATCCGCGGGCGCACGGACCTGGCGACGGTGCCGAGCAACACGAAGATCAGGCAGGGCAAGGCTGAACCGATCGCCAATGGCGTTTCGGCGAGCGTGTCGCCGGCGAAACAGCCTAAGAGGGCGCCGGCGATGGCGATGACCCAGACAACGGTGCGCGGAAGCCACCACAGGCATCGCAGCAGTATGAGCGAGAAGAAGAACACCGCGACAAACCAGAAAGTGGTGTACGGCATGGCCGAACTCTGCCCGTTCGAAAAGGGCGCGAACAGGCGTGAGAACGTGCTGTTCTCGAGACTCGAATCCAGTGCCACAAACGCGAATGCGATCAGCACGAACCATGTGAGATAGGGCACGACGAGCGTTCGGGTCCGTTTGGCCAGCTCCTGCGCCAACGATCGGTGCGAGGACCAGAAATAGCCTGCCAGGAAGAAGAACAGCGGCACGTGCCAGCTGTAGAGCAGGGTGTGGGCCATCGGCGCATCGAGGGTGTGACCGGCGACGACGGCAAGCACTCCAAGCACCCTCACACCGTCGATAGCACCCGAACGGGCCGTGTGACCATCTTGGAATCGATCGCTACGATCGGCGTGGTCGAACCGTGCGAGGCGGTCGCCGTGACCCCGCGGCCACCACAGCAGCAGCCCGCCGCGTCGTGTTCCGCCACCACTCAAGCGGATGCGACCTCAGGGGTGTGCACCGAACGAACCTGGGTCCCACCGGTGACACGGGCTGGCCGTTCCCCACGAATGAGCACCCAGCGAGGCTATCCGACCAACCTCCTTGCCGCCCGAACCAACCTGTGAGGGTTCACAGCAACCATCGATGCGTCGACGCGTCGATCAGACTTCGAGGTCGTGGGGCTCTTCGCGGGGTAGCACGACCAGAAAGACGGTCCCGGATTCTCCATCCGGCCGACTCTGTGCTGCAACGCTGCCGCGATGATCGCGGACGATCTGCCTCGCTATCGAAAGGCCCAGGCCCGTGCCGCCGCCCGCAGCCGACCGGCGGCGCGAGTCGTCGACACGGGTGAACCGTTCGAAGACGCGCTCACGATCCTCGGAAGGGATGCCCGACCCATCGTCAGTGACTCTGATCTGCGCCTGATCGCCGACAACCGAAAGCTCCAGGGCGACGACGGAGCGCGCATGATCCCGGGCGTTGTCGCCGAGGTTCTCAGTGGAACCGCGACCGCGAACAGCACGCTGAGACTCCCCGCCACGGCATGCACCTGCGACAGCGACGTCGCGGCATAGACCCACCCCTTCTGCGACCCCACGTTCACGGGCATCGCCAAGACCCTGAAGTCACCGTTCCCGATCGCCAGTCGATCAATCGTGCGAACGACCGACGCTCGCGTGGACGGCGGCACAAGCAACACCGGATCCTGGCCCTGCACATTTCCGGTAGCAGCGACGACCGTATTGGTTGCGTCGACGACCTGGAACAGTGATGTGTCTTCCCCGGTGCTCGGGATCGTCGGCTGCAGCCGACCCGCCGACGCGAGGATCGCGATGTCGTGCGCTCTGGCCGACGCCGTCGCGTCCAGGTTCGCAATCAACGAACGCTGCACCAACAGCACCAGAGCGACCGTGCAGACCACCAGGGTGACGGCGACGATCACCGAAGCCGTCACCGTGACGTGCACACGTATTCCCGCACGCCGGCGCACGATGTCACGCCATGCCCGGTGCATGCTCGGAGTTCGCAGGCTGCCGTGGCTTCGCAGCACCGGTGGGGTCATCCCGTAGACGGTAGCCGATCCCGCGCACCGTCTGAATCGTGCTTTCGTCGAGGCCGACATCGAACTTGCGCCGCAGGTAACCGATATAGACCTCGATGACGTTCGAGTCGACATCCAATTCCGAATCCCAGACATGCTCGGCGATCGACTGCCTGCTCAGAACCAGCCCCTTGCGCCGCACCAGGAATTCGGCAAGAGCGAATTCACGATGAGTCAGGGCGATCTCCGTTTCGCCACGCCAACTGCGCCTCGCGGCCGGGTCCAAACACAGCATGCCGGCCGTCAGCAACGGTTCACGCGAAACCGGCGCACGCCTCAGCAGCGCACGTAGACGAGCCAGCAGCACGACGAAGGAGAACGGCTTCGACAGATAATCGTCCGCCCCCAGGTCCAACGCATCCGCTTCATCGTATTCGCCGTCTTTGGCGGTCAGCATCACGATCGGCACGGTCGAGCCGCCGACGCGGAGGCGACGACACACCTCATAGCCTGACAATCCGGGCAGCATGAGGTCCAAGACGATCACATCGAAATCGTTCTCCTCGGCCATCCAGAGACCGTCAATGCCGTTGTCCGCAGACTCGACGACGAATCCCTCGGCGGAAAGCCCACGGGTCAATGCATCCGTGATGGCGGCCTCGTCTTCGACGAGAAGAATGTTCATCGCGCTCCTCCCAGTGGTGAACGACACCGAGATAATGCCAGCCGGCGTTCGCAGTGTTTCACACTTGGATAAGCAGGCGCTAAGAGGCCCGCACGAGGCCGATTGCCAGCGTGGCCTGTCTGCAGCGCGGCTTGTTCTGCCAGCGCCCTGCCAGCCCGGCTTACCCGGCTCTTATCGTCACCCGTCAGAGTGTGCTTGTTCGAGATCCGAACGCCAATCGAAGGAGCAGTATATGAAAACGATCCAGATCGCGACTGCCGGCGTCCTCGCTCTCGCCCTCACGGGTGTCGGCGTCGGCGCAGCACTTGCAAGCACACCGTCCCCGTCGGCTTCCGGAGCAGCGTCGCACGCTGTGAACACGACCGTCCACCCGGCAGTTCAGGTGAGTACGACGTCCGACACAGCCGACGGCCCGGAAGCAGCAACGGCGGAGCAGACGGGCAATGAGTCGTCGACGGCGAACGACGGCCCGGGCGGCCACGTCGACCCCGACGGGGTCGACGTGAATCACCAAGGCGGCGCCGGAGAGCAGTAGTCCGAGCCCGTCTGAAGCGGTCGCAGCGCACAGACGCCGCGGCCACTTCTGCGCGGTCGTCAATCGGCTGGCGGCCTTCCCTCCAGATGGCCCGTCCACCGGGACCCGTCCCACCACTGCTGCAGTCCCGGGAGTATCGGTGACGAGTACCAGCCGGGCGGCGCCGGCGGGGCCGGGGGCGTCGTGGGCGGTGCAGCCCGGGGCGGCGGAGCGGGCGGCAGCGGCGTGGGCAGCGGGGGCGGTGAGGTGAGCGGCACGTCGCTCGGTGTCGTCACCCTGACCGTCGCGGATACGGCCACCGCCGCAGATGAAGCGGCAGCTGCCACCGCACGTTTGCCGACTGCAAACCACAGGACGGCACCGGCCAATGGAATCAACGTCACGACGACGATCCACGTCGCAATCGTTCCACTGCGTGCATGACTCAGCGCGATCTGTGCGACGGCGACGATCCACAGCACGAACGGCGCAAGGAAGAACAGCAAAACAATGATGTGCCATCCCGCCGGGCCTGCGAACATGTGCCGCCTCCAGATTATCGCGCCTGCTCGCCTCTTCACGGTATTCGACGTCGCGGGCGTGCGCCCAGCCCCCTAACGGGTCACGATCGGTTGATGGTGATCAACAAGACGCAATACGCGCGTGCATGCGTGACCTCCTCACCTTCTGCCGCCACAATCCGATCGCACTCGGCGACCGCCGATACCAGCTGCGACGAGGTCGGCGAATCGACATCGGTGGCCGATGCGAGATCAAACCCAGCGCCGGAGCGCTTCGCGGTTCCGCAGGTGCTCGTCCTCGATTCGTGCGAGGTCGTAACCGGCCGTCGGGAAGATGTCCTGCTCGATCACCAGCCAACCTGCGAATTCCGCGTCCGTCATTCCCGTCATGAACGAATCAAGATCCAGGTCCCCGTCACCGAGCGGAACGAACGTGCCGCCCGAGCAGACGTCGATCATCCCCCCGCCGGCGGCGACGATGGAGCGGAGCCGGTCGCGGCGAACGTCTTTGAGATGGATGTGATTGATCCGGGATCCCCAGCGCGACCACGCCTCTGCCGGCTCGCCGCCACCGATGAGGAGATGCCCGGTATCGAGGGTGATGTCGACATCACTGACGCTCAGCATGCGATCGATCTCGTCGGGGGTCTCGACGAACGTCCCGGCGTGGTGATGAAAGGTCGGTTCGTACCCATGTGCGCGGACACGGTCCGCCGCGTCCGCGAGATTCCGAGAGAACCGCGACCATCCGGCATCGTCGAGTCGATGCTCGGGTGCCGCGCCCGGATGTGCGTGACGAATATCGTCCCCGGCGTCGGCGAGGGTCGGTCGTGGCGGAATCGGACCGCTCTGCACGGTTCCGAAAATCGATATCGCCTGTTCCAGCTCTGGAATTGCGCGCTCGTAGGCGTCGTCATCGGAGAGCGGCAGGTCGATCCAACCACCCGAGAGCGCGAGCCGATGGGCGAGGAGACGAGCGTCCAGGTCGCCCGACGCGTCCAAATAGCCGCGCGGACCGAGATCGATCCCGTCATACCCGGTACGGGCCAAGATCTCCATCACCGTCTCTCCGTCCGGCAACGCGATCGGCGTGTCACTCGACGTCAACTCGAAAACACCGAAACTGACCGGCGCGCCCGCGACAAGAACAGCTGAAACGGGCGCGGCAGCGAAACCGTCCGCCTGTGAGGGATTGCTTGACATGTCTACTCTTCTCTGGTCTCTGGATATTGTGCTTACATATTTACATATCAGAGAGCGACTGCCAGCCCTGTGATCTTTACGTGCCGACACGACGGTGTCGGCCGAGTATTCGGGCGAGCCGGTCCTTGCGATCGCATCCGCGAGGTGCACGGGGAGTTTGTAGCACAGGATATCCCAACCTGGGCTTTTCTTGTATATTTCCTGTGAGCGGTCTAGCGTTTTGATTGCAGCCTTGACAGACGGGAGTAGATCATGTCGCACACTCAAAAACGTATTTTGATGGTTTCTCTCTGCCTGCTGGCCCTTTCCGGGATGTCTTTGATGGCGGGATCTGCGGTCCATGCGGACGTTCCACCGTCGCCGATCGCGTCGGCGTTCCTTGCGGGTGCGTGTCCGGGTACGACCACGTACGATCCGACGGTCAACACCGGCGGTGCAATCGAGAACACGCTGGAGGTCTTCGGTGCGCGACTGACCTCGTACAATGCCGGCAATGTCGTTCCACTCTATGACGCCTTCGGCGGTTCGGCCCTGTTGGATGCGGCCGGGAACGTTCATCCGAACTCGGTCGCCTACCCACCGCTGTGCGGCACACGCTACGTTGCTGCCGCCGGTGGCCCCGTGTCGGAGTGGATGTTCTGCACGGACATAGCCTCACAATCGTGCGGCGATGTCGACTCGAGTGGAAACATCGTCGATCACGACGGGCAGCCCGTCAATCCGATGACCTCATTGACCGGCAATTCGCGCCTGTCGAGCCAGCAGGAGAAGATCATCTCTTACCTGATTCGCCACGGCCACAGCTATGCGGGCGTGGGCAGCCAATCATGGGGCGGGGTCACTACGGCCAGGTCTGATGAGGGAACCAGCGAGCGTGCTGCATTGCAGACATTGGTCTGGTGTATCAGTGACGGCGGAGACGGCAGCGCGGACTTCGATGCGACGTGCAATGCCAATATGGACACTGCCGAGCAGAGCAGGATCCTCGCATTGATCCCCGACAATCCCGAATTGAGCCTTCAGGGTATGACGGGCGGCTCGGCGTTGAAAGTCGGCGATACCGCACGAATGTCTCTGACGACCAACATCTACAATCAGCCGATCGCTCTTGCCGTCACGGGAAGCGCCGATTCCGCTCTTTCGGCATGCGCCGGCAATGCCACGATCAACGGGGCAGCTATCACGGTGGTCGGCACTAACCCGGTCGTTGCCAGCACCGTCACACTCTGTGCAACCGCCACAACGGCCGGAACCGTCAGAGTCGATGTCTCAGCGTCCCCGGCGTCCGTGCAACAGATCGGATGGTCGCAAAGCGTCAATCCAGCACTCGTCCCGCCCTGCCAGGTGTACGCCACCTTCCATGCGGCGCGGTTGGGCACGGTGTCAGGGACCGCGTCAGCACTGTTCGCAGCGGCACCGACTTCGACGACTCCTGCTGTGCCCTCGACCACCCGACGAAGTTCAACCTTGGCGGACTCCGGCTCCATGACAGGAATCTGGTTGTTGCCACCGCTGCTGGCGATAGCCGCCGGAGCCGGCGCGATCGCCGTTGCCCGCCACAACCGAAAAGCCCGGCCCGGCAACGAGAACCGGTCGCACGGCTGACGACCCACAGCCAGTGGGGGTGACCGTCTCAGGCTGGTGCGGCCACATCGCGTCATGATTCCTGCGCTCAAGCGCGGGCCCAGTCGGGGTGAGCTGATCAACGGCCGCGGTCGTCAGGGAGAGTTCCGGGGCCGGACCCGGTGGCGAGGAACGCAGTCCCGAAGCACAGCTCGGTCCAGGAGGGATCGGCCAGTCTTTCCTGCATGGCCGCGCGGATGGTCTCCCACGGACGGCGCATGATCCACTCGTCGAGGGAGGCGGAGGTTCGCACCACCGCGACTCCGAGCCGCGACAGCCAGCCAGGCGTGCCGTCGGGGATCTTCAGATCCAGCACCACCCAGCGACCGCCGCCGGAGAGGGCCGCGGCACCGTGCGCGATGACCTGTCCGCACTCGGGCACCTGGGTCAGGGCGTAGGTGGACAGGATCGCGTCGACCTCGGCCGGGAAACCGAACTCGGCCGCGTCGGCTTGCACCAGGCTGACGTTGCTCCAGCCATTCGCCTCGACCCGGTCCCGGGCGCGGGCGAGCATCGCGTCGGTCAGATCGACGCCGACGATCCGGCCGCTGGGACCGATCGCCTCCTCGACCAGCGGGAAGTTCAGGCCCGTGCCACAGGCAATGTCGACCACCCTGTCGCCCGCGCGGAGGTCGAGTGCCTGCACAGCGCGCAAGCGCTGCGCCCGCTGCGGATAGCCGGGCGTCGGGTAGAGCCGGGAGATGACATCGTAATGCTTGGCCCTTTTGCGGTACGTCTCGATCAGACGCTGCCGTGCACGGTCGGCCTGACTCACGGCGACCCCGCGCCTGCCTGCACGTCGGACTCGACCGCGGCCCTGATCGCCGCCATCTCGATATTGCTCACCCGCTGAACCCGGCGCTGGAGGGCGCGGTCGGGGATCACCCGCATAATGCTGGCGAGGTCGACCTCAACCCACATCATGGCGTCCGTGTGCCCATCGCCTGCCGGCTCGAATTCCATTCCCCAACGCGCCACGGACGTTCCCATCGTGCCGACGAACGCCATAGAGCGAGGCGCATCGACAGCGGTTACCCGCTCACGCCGGCGGTGATTCCACCCCAGGTCCCGCGCCCGCTGCTCCACCCACGCACCTGGCTGCAGGGCACCACCACCGCGAACCCGGCACTCAAGCACCGTCGGCGCCCACTCCGACCAGCGTCCAACGTCACACAGATAACCCCACACGTCACCGACGCTCCCGGCGATTGTGATGCGGCTCTCGGTTCGGATCGTCATCGGCTCGGCTTTGGGTAGACGGGATTGGTAGACGAGTTCGGGTAGACGAGTTTCGGTTGCTACACGCCCCGCGGCCTTCGTCCTCCTCAGAGTGTTACACGAATCGGAAGGGCATTTGGTTCAAACCGCCTCGCGTTTCGAGCTCCGTAGCCCCCGCCCCCGAGCCACAAGCAAGCAGCCGGGCGAACCAAGTAACCCTCAAGCAAGTCCCTCGCCGCGTGTCCTCACCGCTCCCCGCGGAGCTTCCGAAGGTTCTCCAGCGTGTTGTCGCAGGTGAGCATGACGCCCTTTGACCCGAACTCCAGCCGTCCGCCCCGAAGGCTGACACCAGGCGCCAGAACCACACGGGGCATCCCCGAGATCGTGCCAACGACCTCGATCGCCTTCACACCGTCCCCGACGGCCGCCTGCAGCTCTTCCGAATCCTTCACAACACGCGAGTCAGTCACGAGAATTCGCCCTCCGCTTCAACAACCGGATACCCAAACAGTACCCGCGCCGACAAAAAAGAACGCCACGATGTCTCGGGTGCTGCGGGTTGGGTTCCGAACACATGTGCTGAACCGGTGGCGCTGGTCGCCGAGTGGCTGGAGGCCGCCTATTCGGTGCGCTCCTAGGCAACCGCGCTCGACGCAGGTGACCCGAATCGGCCCGATCTGTGCCGGACGCGATCAGGCCAACGGCGCCCGCGCGCTTGCGACCATCTTGCCTTGCGGGTCCAGTTTGCCGAGAAGCTTCGCCGAGATCGCGGAGAGCTGTGCGAGTTCTTCGGCCGTGAGGGTGTCGATGACAACGCTCCTGACCAGATTCACATGCCCGGGCGCGGTGGCCACGACCTTGTGCCAGCCTGAATGCGTGAGCGAGACGTTGGTTGCGCGCCGGTCTTCGGGGCACGGCATCCGCTGCGCGAATCCGTGGGTCTCCAAATTCGAGACCACCCGGGACAACCGGGCCAATGTCGCGTTCGTGTGCTCGGCGAGTTCGGTCATCCGCATGGTGCGTTTCGGCGCCTCTGAGAGCATCGCGAGGGTGAAGTACTCGAAGTGGGTCAAGTCGGCGTCGCGTTGGAGTTGCGCGTCCAGGGCCGACGGGAACAGTTGCAGCACAGCCACGAAGCGCAGCCAGGATTGCAGTTCCTCGCTGGTCAGCCACTGTGTTTGGGTCATGAATCGATTCTACCTGATTAACTTGTATCTACAAGTAAATCGCGTTATATTAGTTGCAGCTACAACCAATTAACGAGCAAAGGACACCACAATGAGCACAGTCAGCATCATCGGAACCGGCGGCATGGCCAACGCGATCGGCGGCATTCTCGCCGGCGGCGGGGCGACCGTCGAATACATCGGGCACTCCGAAACCACCGACACGGTTTCCGGGGAGATCGTCGTGCTCGCCGTACCGTACCCGGCTGTTGCCGGTGTGCTCGCGCAGTACGGTAACCAGTTGGCGGGCAAGACAGTCGTAGACATCACCAACCCGCTCAACTTCGAGACCTTCGACTCGCTGACGGTGCCGGTCGGCAGTTCCGCGACAGCGGTGATCGCGGCCGAGCTGCCGGATTCCTGCGTGCTCAAGGCGTTCAACACGACTCTGGCCGCAACGCTGGTCGCCAAGAAGATCGGGTCGCTGCAGACGACAGTGCTCATCGCCGGTGACGACTCAGACGCCAAGTCCGCCCTCGCCGCGCTGATCGAGGCCGGCGGCGTTGCCGCGATCGATGCCGGTTCGTTGAAGCGCGCACACGAGCTCGAGGCGCTCGGATTCCTCCAGCTGACACTCGCCGCTGGTGAGAAGATCACCTGGACCGGCGGCTTCGGCATCATCCGCTGAGAAAACGAGGTCTCGGTCACCGGCACGGACAGCTAGCATGCCTGTAGCCGCGCCGGGCCGATGGGAAGGGTCGAACGATGAGCGCGAATGACAGCGACGGGCCGGTCGTGCTGACGCGCGCGGACATGGATGCGTTGCCGGATTGAGGAGCGGAAGCCACTCTTGGATCTCCATGAGGCGACTGTACCGCTGGGTGCGGAGGAGAACTGATCCATCGCCGGAGTATGGAGCCATCCTCGCTCCAGTCCTCACACCGACAGCACGGAATCCACATTCACAAGCCCGCGCCCCTCCCATGCTCCAAAGGAGATGCCCTCCGCTGTAACCCAAGAGGTACGACCGTTACAGGATCTCCCGAGCACGACCGCGCCGGCTGTAGACGATGACCCGAATGCCGCGTCTTTCACGAAACGCGCTTTCGTCCCGTCAACAACGAGGACGTCCTCGGATACAAGGCCGTCGTGGATCGAGCGATAGCTGGCGTAGGCACGCGCGGTGCTTTCGCTGTACGTCGCGCTCTCAGATACACGTGTGACCGCAGTAGAGCCCGCTAGCACTATGAACTCACCATCAGCCAGCCGCGCTCGCGCCTCGATCCCCTGCCGCTTCCCTCTGAGGAAGAACATCGGGGACTCAGCCACCGCCGATTCTGGGGCCGTTGTGTCAGCGTTCGTGACCCTCGGAAGCCCACGGAAGACATCCACGCCGATCGTCGGCAACAGCACATGAAGCTGATCCAAGAAGTAGTCCATGTTCGACGTCTCAGCCTCAGAAAGCCTTGAGAAGCCAGGGTCCGTGCCGTTATCCAACACAGCTCTGGCGGTCTGCTTGGCGCGCGCGATCAGCTGCGACTCCAGGTAGCGAACCTGAGACTTGGTCAATTGCTGGGCCTGCGCCTGCGAGGTGACGATGACTGCGCGATCCCACCAATCCTTCTTATCGTGGTGCTGTCTCAGCCGAGTCGCTACTTCGTCGCTCTCACCGATATACACCCTCGCGCGGCCAGGCTGCGACGACTCAGGGTCATCGCCAAGCAGCAGATATACCCCGCTCCGCCTGGTCTCCTCACGAAGCAGCAATCGGCTCAGTTCTGATCGAGGCGCGGCGACGACGTGACCAGTCCAGTTGGCGATCTCCGCTGTACGAAGTCCACCGGGCTTGCCATCGACTAGATAGAGCAGTACCTGTTTACCGGGGCTCACATCGATCAGTCTCCTCGTCGTCCGCACCCCGCGCGAAACGTCGCAAGCACGCGGATCGCGATCGAGTCGCCTGCGGCGATGATGTGCTGTCACGAGACTACCGGCAACTCGACCACCGTGATCGGCGGGGCGGAGGGGTGGGCAATCACCTACGGGTCAACTCTCGAGACGCGTGTTCGGTACACCCCGTCCGATGTGTTCGATACCTTCCCTCTCCCTCAGCGTACGAACCGACTAGTACTACAGTCGTGTTTGATGATCTTCGCGAACACCGCAGAATCCCGCTTCGGATTGACTTGGTTGAAGACCTCGAGCCTCGCGCTCGATCAGACTCACCCGGTACCCTTGGGGTATGTCCATGACCGTCGCAACGCCCGAGACACTCGCCCTCCGCGAACTCCTCGACGCGCGCCGAGACGAGTTCCAGGCGCTCCTGGCGAAGTACACGGCAACGAACCCGAGACTCTTCGGCTCGATCGCTCACGGCACCGCACACGAGGGCAGCGACATCGACATCCTGGTCGAGATGGACCCCGCTGACGGGAATCTGCTCATGCGCGCATCCGGCCTCATGGAGGAGACCCGCACACTCTTTGGCCGGGACGACATCGACATCTTCCCCGTGCAGTTGTTCAAGCAGCCGATCTCAGAGTCGGCTCTCACTGACTCGGTTGCCTTGTGAGCCGGAGCGTCGAGCAGTGCGTCGCTGACATCTTGCAATCGATCGACCGTTGCCAACGGTACGTCGACGCGCTCGACAGCGATGATCCGAACGTGGTCGACATGGCAGAGGATGCCGTTGAGCGAAACCTGCAGATCATCGGAGAAGCAGCAAACCATCTCCCGGCGGAGATCACCGACGCGCACCCCGAGATCGCCTGGCCGCAATTCGTGGATTCCGGAACATCCTCGTTCACCAATACTTCGGCATTGACCTCGACACCGTTCGTGACGTGATCCAGACGCATCTGCCACCACTCGCCGCGGCACTGCGCGGCCACCTCAAGGAGTAGGCGTCAGGTGTCACCGGACACGCATGCACCACTAACACCATCCGCCAGATCACGGATCGTTTCAACCGGCGCGCCGCGCGCAGGCGAGGCCTGTTGTTCCTACGGCTCTGCTGGAGTACGCGGTGGCTGGGCCCTCGGCCCGTTACGCGGACCTCGCGGTGATCAATCGCACGCCATCGGCAGTACCAATGCCGCCCAGGCTGCCGCACAGACTGCCCCAGACATTGACTGGGCCACAGTTGGAGCGGCCATGGCGTGCAGCGTGATCCGCGCGATCACGGCATTTTCATGGATAGCCACTTGCGGGCAAATTGTGGGAAAATCCCGAAATCGAGGAATTTCGGCTCTGAGGAATTTTGGCTCTTCCGAAATCGGCTCTGACCGGCCATTTCTACGCACACACTCCGTGCCCCTGGAGGGACTTATGCCTCTCCCCCAACGCTCAAATTCAATGACAACCTGCCCGAACTACACGGATGCCTCGCGCTCTGGCCAACTCGAACCGACAACAACTGATCGAATCCTGGCAGCCTCACGAGGAGGCCTCACTCCACCAAGTTCCGCGTAATCTCGCGGAAGTTAGTTTCACCAGTCTGCTCGTTGCCGCGCGTTGTTGTGGGTTGGTTCTGGCACCTGAAAGGGTTTGTAACACCCGAAGTGGTGCTTGCTGGAACCGACGCGCTTCGTCCGGTCGACTCCGTGGGGTGCGGCGCTCCCACTGCTCCGACGCTCAACACGCACGAGCAGAGCGTGATCGACCAGCGCCGATCCAAATCGTAGGTTCGAGAGCATTCGGACTCGCTGATCAGGCCACCAGATCCAACCCACTTGGCCCTCGGCACGCGATCTTCAGCTCAGGCTTGCATCGACGATAGGGACGCGCGCGATAGCAAGACCGAAGCCCATGTTGACGAGTTGCCTGCCCTGCTGCATGAGGTTCAGCTTGCTGAAGAACGGGAGCCAGTTGCGTCCTTCGCGATTGGACTTCGCCACGACTACGTAGGTCACTCGGTACTGCGATCTATCCACCGGCTAGTCCGCTGCAGGAACCAAGTTCAACCACCTGCCACGCGAGTCCGACGGGACCTCGTCCTCGATGAGCTGGCGTATCTGCGTACGGCAGTGACCGTCGCTGAGGAGCGTAGTAGCCGAGACACTGCCTTGCGCGAAGAGGTGACTCAGAGTCGACGAACGCGACTTCCGCTTAACGTGCACGAGGTCGCCACCGCTCGAGAGGACATCGCAGAACTCAATTCCACTCGAGGCGCCGCCTCCGGGAGATCGACGCGAAACCCCTCTCTGTCAGGCTGGTGTGAGACATCCCCGCGGTTGTGGGGTGAGCCTTGAGAGGGCGGGGATCGGACGTAATCATGTTGGAAAAATCAGGAGCCGGGCGGGCCGACGATCACATGCAGTAGCGGTGAATCGAGGGTGAGTACCCCGAGAAGAACTTCGAGGAAATGCTCCGCTGCCTGGAGCGCGACCCGCCTCGGCCGTCGAACAACGCGACGGACGGCACCGTCAGCTTCAGATTGTCGTCGCCAAAAACGAAGCCGCTCACAGACATCCCACGTGACGATCGTTGTGCTCAGCGCCGTTACATCCGACTGGCTCGTCACGCAGTGCGCCATTCGACACCGCCCAAATGGAGCAATCTGTGGCGCATCAAAGGTCACGTATTATATTTGATGTGCTAACATCCCGAATGGCAGAAGAAGGCCAACCGCGTGAGCTTGTCTAAGTGAAAGGTGCTGAGTTGACAGCGCGATTCAACGCAAAATGCGTACTGGTCACCGGGGGCGCGAGTGGCATAGGCGCAGCGACCGTGAGTCGCTTTCTAGGAGAAGGCGCGCGCGTTGCGATCGCTGACACGAATCTTGAAGCCGCCAGCCAACTTGCCAGCAATCTCAATGCTGACGATCGCGCAATACCGATCCTCCTCGACGTCACAAGCGACGAGAGCGTCTTACGAGCGTTCAACACCGTCGCATCATTGCTGGGCGGTGTTGACATCCTGGTTAACAGCGCCGGTATTCGAGAGATCATGCCAGCACTCGACCTACCTCTCGACAAGTGGGACCAAGTACTGTCGGTCAATTTGAGAGGAACCTTCCTGACGTCTCAGGCCTTTGTCCGAGCGCTGACCGAGCGCGCAACCGGCGGGGCGATCGTCAACATTTCGTCTACCGCCAGCATCCAAGCCCTGCGTAATCGAGTTGCTTATGTTGCCTCGAAACACGGTGTCTCCGGGTTGACCAAGGAAATGGCCCTCGAGTTCGGTCCATACGGCGTGCGCGTCAACGCAGTGGCACCCAGCGTGACGCGTACCCCGATGACTGCCTCCTATTTTGCTGACCCGAAGCGTGAGGCAGAGTACGTATCGCGATACCCGCTCGGGCGCATATGCCAGCCCGAGGAGGTCGCGGCAGTCATCGCGTTCCTTGCGTCGGACGATGCCAGTTTCGTCAACGGCGCGGTCGTTCCGGTCGACGGTGGCTATTCAGCCGGCCGGTTCTGACGGGCTCTGAGCGGTCACCCTTCCAGGTCCTGATCTGTCGCCCGTCGCCAGCAAGCCGGGCGGCCTTCCCTATCGTGGTGTGAGCAGCTGGATGACGATAGTCACGTCGTCGATCTGTTCAAGCCGACCGATCATCTCGACGACTGCTTCGGCCGCCTGGTCGGTGATCACGCCCTTGGCGTTGTGCGTGAACTTTTCAACCAGTTGTTCGTCAGTGAAGTACGTGCTCGGGTCGGGCGAGGGACTTCCCTTCACGAAGGCACGTTCGGCAACAAAGGTTTCGCCGCGCGCCGTGATCTCGACACGCGATGGACGCGCCGCAGGGTGGCCACTGATCGCTACTGCGAAATCCGGATGCGGCTCAATGGTGACGCGGTCCATGAGACGAGATACCGATGGGCTGAAGACGAGATCCGGGTCTTGCCACTCCCGGCCGGGAACGAGTCGATGTGCCGCGACTGCGAGGCCGTGCGGCATGCTGAATTGTGCATCATGGACATCCTGGATGTCGCGGTTCAGAAAAGTGGGAAGCATGACCCAACCCTCGCCCCACGCGTGAATCCGTTCGATCTCCTCGGGGCGAATGTCGTTTGCCTCGACGATTTCGATGATCGCATCCACAAGCGCGTGCGTGATCCGCACTTGGGGATAGGGTTTGTATGACTGCTCGGCGGGGAATCGCCAGTCGACCCCCAGGCCATCAGTTAGCGCACCGGGCTCCCAACGAGTAGTTCCGATGAATTTCGGATAGCCATACTGCGGATCATCCAGAATTTGCAAATCGCCCCGGTGCCCCAGCTCCGCCATCGAGGCTGCGGTCAGTGCAGATTGAGCCAACCAGCCGGAGAGCAGGTACTTGATCGTCGCGCTCGGAGCATGGCCGAGCCAGGCGCGATGCGAATTGACAGTCGTGATGCTGCCGGCGATCGCGATGGCATTTGCGGTGACGGCGTCGTCGAGTTGCTGCAGTCGCGTGACAGCTGCCGTGGCGCCGAAGATCGTGCTGCTGTACCCGAGCACATCAGCCGTGGAGACCCTCCCGTTCGCGACATCCCGATTGAGGCTCATCGCAGTGCCGAAGCGGAACGACATCTCGTGCGATGCAGCGATAGCCGACAGGAGTTCACGGCCGGAAGCTCGCCGGTCCTCCGCGACAGCAAGTGCCGCTGGCAGAACATAAGGAGCGACATGCCCAGGCGCAAGAACCGCGTCGAAGTCGAGCGCATTGATCAATTCGGCATTGGCCCACGCCGCGCCGAAAATCGACACTTTGTGCCCGGTTCCGATGATGGTCGCTTGCGGATTGCCAGCACCCAGGCGCAGACCGTGGGCAATCCCCTGATGACCTTTCTTGACATCAACGGCGGCCAGTGCGCAGCCGAGCGAATCGATTAGCACTCGTTTCGATTCGGCCACGACATCCGACGGCAATCGCGAGTACTCGGAGTCATGCCGAGTGAATCGGGCCAACTGTTCTACGATGGTTGCCACATCGACTCCTCTCTGAGCAGCATTATTATATATTATCTATAATTATAGTTGAACGGTGCACTCGGTCAGGATGCGGCCAGGGAGGACATGGATGTGACTACAGGATCAGCCAATGCCAACGGGTCGACCGACCCCCATCCAATCGCGGAGGGGTCTTGGGCGCTAACCCTGGCGATGCCAGATCACGTGCGCCCCCGATCGTCGCGGTGCTACCTGCTGGTCGACGCCCATGGTGCAATCCATGTGGTCGACCCCGGCTATGCCCTCGATGCGAATCTTGCAGCGATATCCAACGCTGCAAACCATATCGGCGGATCCGTCTCGCGGATCCGCTCGATCATCGTTACTCACTTTCACGGTGACCATCTGGGCCTCGCAATGCGACTCCGAACAGCGACAGGCGCCCCTATCCTCGTGCACGAACGCGAAGCTGCCGCGATCGGATGGCTGAACGACACGGAAGTGATGTCAGACCAGCTCGCCGTTCAAGTACGGGCATGGGGGCTGCCTGAGGAGCTGGTTGACGAAATGCGGACCGCGTCGGTACCAGCCCTTGCCGGTCGGCACATCGTGGTGGACGGCGTTGTTCGCGACGGCGACACTCTTGACATACCGGGCCGGCGCATCCGAGTAATTCACACCCCCGGTCATACCACCGGTCATATCTGTCTCCATGATGAGAAACAAAGCAGAATCTATACCGGGGATCACATTCTGCAGGCAACGTACCCCGGGATAGGGCTCGGTGCCCCCAGTGACGAGAACCCGCTCGTCGAATATCTCTCGTCACTTGACCGCATGGCAGAGTTTGAAGATTCGGAGGTATGGCCCGGGCACGGCGAGCACTTTTGCGGACTGCGTGTCCGAACCGATGAGGTTCGGCGGCACCACAGCCGTCGTACCGACGAGGTCGCACAGCTTCTCGATGGCTCGCCGGACGCGACTCCCTGGCAGCTCGCTCCGCAACTGTACTGGTCCGGGGGTTGGGCCAGCCTCAGAGGCTTCGCACTGGCGTCTGCGTTGCGACAGACTGCGATGCATATCGCGCTGGCCCATTCGCGTTCAAACTGACGGTGATTGGGAATACAAAGATTCGGTGACTCACTCACGGCACTCAGTCGTCGCGCTTCCAAGAGTTGTGGGGCAGCTCGACGTCTCGCTCCGCGGCGCCGAGGGCCACGAGCAGTCCATCATGATCCAGAGGGATGCAGTACGCGGGCTTTGCGCGCTCAAAGCGCCAGCTCTCGGCGAGATCCCCAGCCCAGACCATGTCGAAGCCCACTCGGGCGTGGAGTTCAGTCACGGGAGCGAGCACTTCGCGATCGTCTGCAGCAACCGGAAGTGCCCGTCGGCCGCCAGGCAGCCCGAATGGCGGCACCAGATCAGCAGCCAAGATCGCATTGAATGCCTTGACCACGATTGCGCCGCGCAGATGAGCCTGCACCAGCTCACTTGTCGTCGTGACATGCTCATCCAATTCCGGAAAGCGCCCGTCTCTGGTGGGATAGTAATTGTTGGTATCGAGAACCAGTCGACCCGGAAAAGGCTCCGGATCGATGTCGAACAGCCGAGAAAATGGGACTGTCAGGACGACCAAATCTGACGAGACCACAGCCTCTTCAACGCTGACCGCCTGCACACCGAGCTGATTGGCGACCTCCCGAAGGCTGTCCGGACCGCGGGAGTTGCTGATGCACACGTTGTACCCGGCGGTGTTCCCCAAATGCGCGAGGCGCTGCCCGATGTTTCCCGCTCCGACAAATCCGATCTTCATTTTGGCGCTCCTGAGTTGTGCTGCGTCGAAATCACATATCTACCTGCAAATTATATATAATGTTGCCTAGCGCGAATAGGTGCTTCTCTGATCGATCCGGGACAATGAAGGGACCACCCGTGGACGAGATCCAACGAATGCTCATCGAGCACCAATGCCAAAGATTGATGTCGCTCTATTGCACGTATTTGGACAATCCGGACGCGGATGGATTCGCGGGGCTGTGGGCCGAGGACGGGATGTACAAGCCCGCCATCAACCCGGAGCCGATGTACGGCCGCACAACGATCCATGACTGGCTTCAGGCTTATCCGAAGCATCGACTCGGACGGCATCTTTCGATGAACCAAGTCGTCGACGTGGTGGATGAAGACAACGCCACGGGGAAATCGTATGCGGTGGTCTTCCGGGAGCCAAACCCACAGAAAGGAATCATCTCAACCCGAGCCACCCCTCGCAGCATGGTCGAATATACTGACACCTTCCGACGCACTCCAGAGGGCTGGCGATTCGCCACGCGATACTATGTCATCAACTTCATGCAAGAGGAAGAGACGTTACGGCCGGCACCGTGGCACGGGTTGGAATAAAACCACCCACGCTCAAACCGCGTGGTCCATCTGGCCAGCAATCCGGGCGCTGGTTCTCGGATCGACCGCCCGCTGAGAATTGGCTAGTCCGAGAATTGTCGTCGTGCCGAAGACTCCGTGACGATCGAACAGTGCTGCTGTCCCTACCGAAATGCCATCGGCCTCGGATCGGTCGATTGCAGAGAGCCCAAATTGTAATTCGATGGGGAGCCGGGACAGCGCCACAGTAACGTCTGCGTTGATGAACTGCAGGCCGCCGGCGCCCCAGTTGCACACGACATTCGTAACATCAGCTACGCAGACGGCCATCTGGAACGGCGTCACAATCTCACCCACAACAATTGGCATCCCAAAGTGCCAGCTGCGTCGGCGCACCGCGGATGCCGGCGCCGCCGATGTGATCGTCCAACCGGTCTCTTCACTGAAATAGAGCCGCAAGTCGTCAGACTCGGGCTTGAGTTCCGGCGGAGGTGGAGCGAAGTCGTGATCCGGCGACCATACGGCGCCTGATGGTGTCCCAGAACCCTGCAGACAGAGTGTGATCGACCGCGCTACCGGCGCTCCAGCCTGAATGCACGTTGCGTCGATCAGACACAACCGCCTCCCTCGGCGCACGATCTTGGTCTCGATGATCGTCGGGATCATGAGGGCTGGTTTGAAGAGGTCGATCGTCACCCGGGAAGGCCGCACACGCTCGATGCCTACCCCGGAGAGTACTCGCTCCGTCGCGCGGGCAAGCGCGCCCGACACGGCCATTCCACGCATCTGGTCTTCAGACCACCCACTGGAGGCGATCGGCTCCGGATGAAGAATCTCCATTTCACCTCGATTCTCCACGCGGAAAAACGGCAAATCACTCACCGGATGCCTTCCGATCTCTGTGCAATAGCAGTTCCGCGAAAGACCGCAGCGCCGTCTAGCTTCGTGGTCTCCGCACGAATCGTAACGGCACGTGCGGCACCTTCCAACGTGGCAGCCTCGACAGTTAAGGTGCAGTCGAGGCGCTCCCCCCACAAAGACGAGAGCAAGATTCCGGCCCCCGAATCTTCCCAATCCGTAGCGGCCGACCAGCGCAGGGAGGAATGTCGCCTTGAGTCCCGTCGTAAACACGCCGTTCGCGATGATGCCGGGATATCCGGCGCTGGTCGTAGCGAATTGCTCGTTAACGTGGATGGGGTCACGACGTGTGCGCCCGGCGAGAAGAACAGTTGTTCGCAATAAACCGAGTCTGCGTCTGCCACGCTTCTCGCATACGAGAGAATTCGACCCGGGTCAGCGGGAACCCGAACGTGATAATGAGCTGCCTTAGGGTTGCGGGTCGCTCTGCTCTCGCGAAGCTCCTCACACCGCTCGCTCGAAGATCGCCGCGATCCCCTGGCCACCGCCGATGCAGATAGTCTCCAGGGCATATCGGCCCGCACGGCGCTCCAATTCGCGGAGCATCGTTGCCAGGATTCGGCCCCCGGTGGCTCCTACAGGGTGACCGAGCGAGATCGCCGACCCGTTGACGTTGAGCCGCTCGAAGTCGGACTCTTCCAAGCCCCACGCCTTGGTTACTGAGAGCGCCTGAGCGGCAAATGCCTCATTCAGTTCGATGAGGTCCATGTCCTTGAGCGTGAGGCCCGCACGCATCATCGCAGTCGCGGTTGAGGGGACGGGACCTATCCCCATCCGTGCAGGCTCGACGCCGGAGACCGCCCACGTGACGAGACGCGCGAGCGGGCGCAATCCGAGTTGCTCCGCCCGTGCCCGTGTCGTGACGATGCAGGCCGCCGCGCCGTCGTTCTGACCGCTCGCGTTGCCTGCCGTGACCGTCGCTTCCGCATCCACAGACAAGCGAACCGCTTTCAGCGCAGCGAGCGCCTCGAGTGAGATGTCCGGCCGTGGATGTTCATCCCGATCAATCGTTACCTCACCCTTCCGGCTGCGGACAATGACGGGTACTAATTCATCAGTGAAGCGACCCTCCTCATGGGCGGCGACAGCGCGTTTATGAGATCGGAACGCGAACCGATCCTGCTCCTCGCGAGTAACTGAGAATTCCCGACGCAGATTCTCGGCAGTTTCCAGCATGCCGCCCGGGACCGGGTGGAACTTGCCTCCAGCAGTGACTCGACCGCGGGCGATCCGATCCATAAATGGCGTGGCGTCGCCTCTGAAGCCGAATCTGAGACCGAGCGCATAGTGCTCAGACTGGCTCATGCTCTCGGCGCCGCCCGCGATGACCAGCTCTGCGACACCGGTTTGCACGCGCATTGCAGCGTCAATGACAGCCTGCAGACCCGAACCACAACGGCGGTCGAGTTGAATCCCGGGCACAGTGACCGGAAGGCCAGCATCGAGCGCGGCGACACGACCGATCGCTGGTGCCTCGCCATTCGGATAGCACTGCCCAAAAATCACGTCATCAACATCCTCGCCCTGAATCCCGGTCCGGTTCACGAGCTCGGTCAGCACGGCAGCGGCCAGGTCCACGGCGGGGACATCCTTAAAGACTCCGCCATATCGTCCAACCGGGGTACGAAGTGGCTCACAGATCACTGCATCGCGCATGGCATTCTCATCCTTCTTCTCATCATTCAATTCTTGGCGGCTAAATGCCGCGACCGCCGTTAACCTCGAGGACGGCGCCATTGATATACGAAGCCATCGGCGATGCCAGGAACAACACCGCGTCGGCCACCTCTTCCGGTAGTCCGGCGCGTCCGAGCGGTACTTCCGCCTCCTTCGCGGCGTAGATCTCCGCCTTCATCGCAAGCGTCATCGCGGTGCGAACCAGACCAGGCTGGACGGCATTCACACGTACCCCGGACGGCCCAAACTCCTTCGCGGCCGCCTTGGTCAATCCGACCAGCCCCGCCTTTGCGGCGCTGTAGTTGGTCTGGCCAGGGTTGCCGATCTTGCCGGACAGCGACGACATGTTCACGATCGATCCGCTCTTCTGCTCGCGGAAGAGCGACGCCACCGCCCGGATCCCGAGCCAGGCACCCTTCAGGCTTACGTCGACGACCATGTCAAAGTCGGATTCCGTGAGCTTGCTGATGTACCCGTCACGTGTGACACCGGCATTGTTCACCAGGATGTCCACGCGGCTGAAGCGATCTAGGCACGCATGGACGAGCGCCACTTGGTCGTGTTCCGAGGTGACGTCGCACCGCTGCGCAAAGATCGCCCCACCGGCCTCAGCGAGTGGCCGGATCGCCTCGGTCGCCTTGTCACCGTCAACGTCGGCAACGAGAACGCGGGCACCGTGCGCGAGCAGTCGCTCTGCGATCGCCAGGCCGATCCCCTGACCGCCGCCGGTGACGATTGCCGCCTGGCCTTCAAGCAGCCGCAATGCCGGCTGAGTCATGTCGTTCAATTCAGTAGGACTTCGGTAGGCCGAGCACCTTGGTGGAGATGTAGTTAAGCACCATCTCCTGCGAGATCGGGGCAACCTTGAGCAATCGCGACTCCCGCCAGAATCGCTCGATGTGATACTCCTTTGCATAGGAGTACCCGCCGAAGGTCTGCATCGCGCGATCGCATGCCTGGAAACCGGCCTCGCTGCCGAGGAACTTGGCGGCGTTCGCTTCCGGCCCGCATGGCTTGTGCGCGTCGTAAAGCTCCGCCGCGTTCATCGCCATGAGTTCCGCAGCGTACAGCCGGATCCACGAGTCGGCGAGCGGATGCGCGACGGCCTGATTCTTGCCGATCGGCCGGTCGAACACGACCCGCTCGTTCGCGTATTTTGTCGCGAGTTCGAGGGCAGCACGTCCGAGACCCAACTGCTCCATCGAGACGACGATACGTTCTGGGTTGAGGCCGTCGAGCAGGTACGAGAAGCCCTTCCCCACCTCGCCGACAACATCCTCGTCACCCATCTCGAGGTTGTCGATGAACAGCTCGTTCGAATCGACAGCGGCCCGCCCGAGTTTCTCAATCTCGCGGACCGTGATCTTCGTGCGATCCATGTCCGTGAAGAACAGCGTCATTCCGTCGAGCGGACGCTCCTCCGTGCGTGGCGACGTACGCGCGAGAAGAAGGATGCGCTGTGCGTTCTGCGCGTTCGTGATCCAGATCTTCTGACCGTTGGCCACCCAGCCACCATCGATCTTCGTCGCACGCGTGGTGATGCGCGACGTGTCGACTCCGGCCGTCGGCTCGGTGACGCCGAAGCACATCAACAACTCGCCCTTGGCGATCTTCGGCAGATACTTTCTCTTCATCTCCTCCGAGCCGTGCCGTATCACCGGTCCGGGCGGGAAGATGTAGAAGTGGATGGCCGATGCTCCCGCGGCACCAGCACCCGAGCCCGCGACCTCGGATAGCATGATCGCCGACTCGGCAAGGCCTAGGCCTAGGCCACCGTACTCTTCTGGGATCATCGCACCGAGCCAGCCCGCCTCAGCGAACGCCTTGACGAACTCCCACGGGTACTCAGGTTTGCTGTCCTTTTGCCGCCAATAGTCGAGGTCGAACTTGCGCGCGAGTGCGCGAGAGTGCTGACGCACCTCCTCGAGACGGCTCGCCGTTTCAGTGTCGATCATCGTGGTTCTCCTTCTTCTTCGTAGGTGGGAATGTCCTCCAGCGGGGTCGCTGGGTCGAGGGACGAGAGGTCACCCTGCGGGCTTCCCAGGTATCTCGAGCGAATGGCTCGGCGCATGATCTTGCCGTTCTTGGTCTTCGGCACTGAGGGCACGATGTGCAAGAGTGGGGCGAAGGCTCGCCCGACGTTGCGTTCGGCGGTGGTCACGACATCCGCGTGGTCAATGGAGCCGTCGCTGACGACGACGAACGCGACGACCCGCTGGCCTCGTTGCCGGTCAGGCGCGCCGATCGCGGCAGCGTCGACGATGCGCGGATCTTTGAGCAGTGCTGTTTCTATCTCCGCGGGGCCAACACGGCGTCCGGACACCTTGATCGTGTCGTCTGAGCGGCCGTACAGACGCCATCCAACACCGTGATCGACGCTCGCTAGGTCGCCCTGGACCCACACGCCATCCCACCGGCTCCAGTACGCCTCAAGGTAGCGCTCCCGATCGTGCCAGAACGCATGAGTCATACCCGGCCAGGTGTTGAACACCGCCAACTCGCCAACCTCGCCCAGGACGGCTCGACCGTCCTGGTCGAGAACTGCGACATCCATTCCCGGCAGTGGACCGTTGAAGCCTGCGACGCCCATGGGCATGAATGGATAGCCATTGAGGATGCCGCCGCCGGTCTCGGTGCCGCCGGTGTAGTTGATGATCGGACGCCGACCGTCGCCGACCTCATCGAATAACCAGTGCCAGGTGGGCTCGTCCCAAGGTTCGCCTGTCGACGCGAAGGACCGGACGCTACTCAAGTCGGCGGTCACAGTCTCTCCGCGCGCCATGACAGCCCTCGCTGCAGTCGGCGCGATCCCCTGGAAGGTTACCTGGTTTCGCTCCGCTATTTCCCAGAGCCTTTGCGGAGTCGGATGGTCTGGTACGCCTTCGGTCATAACGACCGTCGCGCCGAGTTGCAGGCCGCCGAGCAGCATGAGCGGCCCGAGCATCCAACCCATGTCGGATATCCACGCGATGACATCGTCTTCGTGGATGTCGAACCCGTACGCGAAGTCCGTTGCAGACTTCACGAGAAAGCCGGCATGCGAGTGAACGATGCCTTTGGGCCGACCCGTTGTGCCAGACGTATAGATGATCGTCAGGGCGTCATTCGACTTGGTTTCAGCGAGCTCGACGGGGGCGGGGTCGCGATCCAACTCATCCCAGTACACATCGCGGCCAATGGCCATCGGCGCTCCGTCAGCGAGATGCCGGATAACGAGGACATGGCGAACGCTGGGTGCCGAGGCGAGCGCCTCATCTGCCGTCTCCTTCATCGGGATCCGCTTACCACGCCGCGTGGTACCGTCAGCGGTGATCAGAACGGTTGCCTCGGAATCGATGAGACGCGTCGCGAGAGCTTCCGCGCCGTAGCCGCTGAAGGCCGGCACGGAAATCGCCCCGATCCTTGCACACGCCATGAAAGCGACCGCGGCCTCCGGAACCACTGGGAGGAAGAATACGACGCGGTCACCGCGCTGAACGCCCAAGCTCGTCAGGTTGCCGGCGAAGCGGCGCACCTCGACGTCGAGTTCTGCGTAGCTGAGCGACCGTCTTTGCCCACTGTCGCCCTCATAGACCACCGCTTCCTTACCAGCGAGCTTCCCTGCCGCATGCCGGTGAACGCACAGTTGGGCAGCATTAATCCGGCCACCATTGAACCAACGCGGGAAGGGCTTGCCGTCGCTGTCGTCCTTGACCAGTGCAAACGGACCGCTGAATTCGATTCGGAGATCTTCGACAACCTCACGCCAGAACCACTCAGGATCGTCGATCGACCGCGCGTGCAACTCAGCGAGGGACTCGAATCCCCAACGACGCATAGCGGCAAGCAGCCGGCTGCGATCGCGTGTGGCGTCGTCGGGCACCCATGTGGGGTTGCTCGAAACGCCGAATTCTGCTGCACCTCGCATGAATATCCCCTCAACCCACCGTGGCGCGGCTGGCCGCCTGGTCCTCAAGCCGGCGGCGGTACGTGAGAACCTCGCGTGCGGTCTTCACGTGCGCGTAATCGATGTGCATACCCTCATATACGACGGCAGCCGCACCGTCGACGACCGCCTTCTCGAACGCCTCGATCATCCCGTTGTAGAAGTCCACCTCGAACGCGGAGGGGCTAAAGACCTCATTGGCAATCGTGATGTGGGACGGGTGGATGAGCACCTGGCCCCGGAACCCAAGCTGACGGTTCTGTTCAGAGAACCGCCGAGCACCTGTCGGATCGGCGAGATCTTGCCAGACACCAACGAGCGGGAACTCGATCCCCGCGGCACGGGCGGCGAGCACAGCCTTGCTGCGCAAGTAGAGCGTCTCAAGTCCATCCGGCGTGAAGTGGAATCCAATCGAGCGCGATACATCGGCATCGCGTGCAGTGCCGGCAAACAGAGTCGCGACCCGCGGGGACGCGACCGCCATTTCCGCGCACTGAGCGTACGCTTCCGCGGTTTCGAGATTCACGATGAATTCGACGACGCCTGCCTCAACCTCGTTGCGCCGCTCGAAATGCGTCACGAGTGCGTCGAACCGGACGATGTCAGTTGGCCCGTATGTCTTGGGGAGGGCCAGGCCGGTGAGTCCGGGAATGACCACCGTCTCTATGTCGTCCCCCGACATCCCGGTCTCGAGGGCGTTGACTCTGACGTAGATCGGGATTTCGTTGCCCGACTCACGGACGCGGGCGATAGAGCGCGCCACCTCGTCTCGCGCGGCCCGCTTCAAGTCGAGCGGGATGGAGTCCTCAAGATCCAGAAGCAGGCCGTCCGCTCCGGCGGTGATGGCTTTCTCAACCCACGTGCCACGATGTCCGGGCACGAATAGCAGAGAACGAATCGGTCTCATGGATCCTCCTCAAAATACGGTCTTTAGCAACCGTGCATCATATATTCTAACGCGTTCTTGCGGACTGTCGTCAACCATTGCGGGCCGCGACCGGCGCGACCATATCGTATGTAGGTCAGTTGGGGCCCTCCACTTAGCCGGACTTCCGCAGGTGGGAGCATCGCCAAGGCCGGTTAGCGCCGGGCCGGCCGATACTCGGCGGATGTCCAGCCGTCCCGGGCACCAGATGCCGTACGTCCTGCCCGTGGGCCCGAGCAGTACGTTGGCTGCGCCAGCGCAGCCAGACCGCAACGCACAAGCGCACAACAGGAAAACTCCGAGGTATCCCACCATTGCGCGATGGACTGCTTGGTCCTCGGGTACCCGATTCGGACATTCTCAGAGATAGCGCCATTCATTTCATATATTATATACTGAGCTGACTTCCCAAATAGCCGCCCACCGCGAATGTCGCTGTTGGCGACAGTTCAGCGGATTCCATCGAAAGGACCACCCCATGTCAGGCCTCTACTACGAGGAGTTCGAGCCCGGAATGGTGATTGAACACCAGACCCGCCGGACAGTCACCGAGTTCGACAACATTCAGTTCTGCGCCATGACGCTGAACCTCGCCCCACTGCACATTGACGCCGAGTACGCGAAGAACTCGATCTACGGGCAGCCGCTCGTGAACAGTTTCTTCACTCTCGGCCTGGTGACCGGCATCTCGATGCAAGACACCACCCAAGGCACGACACTCGGGAACCTCGGGTTACAGGAGACGACATTTCCGAAGCCGGTTTTCTACGGCGACACGATCCGTGTGCGTACAGAGATCACAAGCAAGCGCGAGTCGAAGAGCCGGAACGACTCTGGCATCGTCTATTTCCGTCACTACGGCTTCAATCAGCGCGACGAAATCGTGGTCGACTGCAAACGAGCTGGCCTTATGTACAAGCGCTCGTTCATTGAGAGCGAAGCATCTGCCAGTGCCTAAGCGTCGTTGCTCGTCGGACACACGGCCGGCTTCGACATCTTGTCAGGCATTCCCGCACGCGACCGGTCGCGATCGCGGTGCGTCACATGCCACGCTACTCGCTTTTGATCTGCCCGCTGCCACGAGTGTGCCACGGCCCTACTGACGGGCCTCAGCGACTGGTCGACGCCATGAAGCGTCGCGTCCTGCATGGTTCGGGTCGCCTTGCGGGCGCGGGTTGCATTCGAGTGGGCCAGTCTCAGCCTCACCCTCTAAATCATGCATGATATACTCGCCTGAACCCGTTTCGATGCTGGGTTGAGCTGCGACTTCGGTCGTCCTAACCCACCAACAAAACGCGCTCACAAATGCCAAAGGAGACTCATGGACTTAGGTATCGCAGGCAAGCGTGCGGTGGTCATCGGCGGCAGTGCCGGCCTTGGATTCGCCGTGTGTGCTGCCCTGGCTGCAGAGGGTGTTGATATCGTCATCTTCGCCCGTGGGCTCGAGTCGCTCGACCGGGCTCGCGGGGAGTTGACGGCGGCTCATGGTGTGCGCGTAGACACGGTCGCAGGTGATCTGACCGTCCGCGCTGACGTGTCGGCGCTAGCGCGCAGTGTGCACCAGACGGGCGGTGTCGACATCTTGGTGGTAAACACGCCCCGCCCGCCGAGTCCCATGCGCGACTTCCTCGAGGAAGACGAGGACGCGCGCTGGGACGCAGCCTATCGAGACCAGCTTGACGGGGCGCTGAACGTCCTTCGTGAAGTCACACCACTCCTGATTGGGAAGGGGTGGGGCAGGATCATTGGAATCACGTCGGCGAGCGTAAAGAACCCGTACCCCCGCCACGCACTTTCGACTATCTTTCGCGCCGGGGTGCAAGCGGCACTCAAGCATCTTGCACTCGAGATCGGTGACCAGGGAGTCACCGTCAACTCGGTCGCACCCGCGACCATTGCCACCGCAACGTTTGCGCAGTTCCACAACCTCGATGCCCGCGTTGCGGCGACTCCACTCAAGCGGCATGGGACGACTGAGGAGTTAGGCGCGGTCGTCGCCTTCCTCGCCTCCCAACAGGCCGGTTTCATCACAGGAGAGTGTATCCAGCTCGACGGTGGTCGTACCACCGCGCTCGTTTGATCGCTCGACGGCGGTCACCCGGTCGTCCGCATCGCCCATTCTGGAGGTCCGCATGTCACAGCACCATCCGCCGCGTTTACTGTCGGGGCTGCGTGTCATCGAATGCGCCAGCTTCGTCGCCGGGCCATCCGGTTGCATGACCCTCGCTCAGTTGGGAGCGGATGTGATCCGCGTCGACCCAATAGGCGGTGGACCAGACTTCAACCGCTGGCCACTCTCGCTACGAACCGGTACGAGCCTGTACTGGACCGCGCTCAACAAGGGAAAGCGCTCCGTCACCCTCGACCTGGCGCGACGTGAGGGTCGCGAACTTGTGCTGGCGCTGGCGACAGTTCCAGGTCCAGACGCGGGCATCCTGATCGACAACCAGGTTGGTCGGTCGTGGATCGCCTACGACAAGGTGAGCGCTCACCGCGCCGACGTCATCCACGTGCGAATCGGCGGCCACGCCGACGGCACGCCTGCCGTGGACTACACCGTGAACCCCGAGGTCGGCGTGCCGAACATCACCGGTCCGTCCCACTCGTCCGAACCCGTAAACCACGTACTTCCAGCATGGGACCTGTTGACAGGAGCGATAGCGACGACGACTCTCCTCGCGGCGCTCCGGCACCGCGAACGCACCGGGGAGGGGACACATGCCGAGATCGCCCTTGGCGACGTGGCGCTCGCAGGAGTCGCGAGTATGGGATGGCTGGCCGAGGCTGACGAGCTTGGCGGCGAGCGACCCCGGGTCGGAAACTACCTGTATGGGAGCTTCGGCGTCGATTTTGAGACCTCAGACGGATGCCGCGTGATGCTCGTGGCGCTCACGCCGCGCCAGTGGCGAGCCCTCGTCGCCGTCACCGGAACCATAGCGGTCTTCACAGCATTGGAGCGATCACTCGGCGTCGACCTCGGTGAAGACGGCGAGCGTTACCGCTGCCGCGAGGTGATTGCGGCTATCCTCAAGCCGTGGTTCGAGTCTCGCTCATACGCCGATGTCGCGGCCGCACTCGCGGAGGCGCATGCGCTGTGGAGCCCATATCGCTCGATGGCAGACGTGGTGCAGGAATTCCGAAGTAGTGACGCGCCATCCGTGCTTGCCGATGTCGAGCAGCCGGGCGTGGGCCGGGTGGTGTCTGCTCGTTCGCCCGTGCGCATCGATGCCGCTTACGAGTCGGCCGCGATTGCGCCCTCCCTAGGTGAGCACACTGACCAGGTTCTCGAGCAGGTGCTCGGCCTCAGTCCGCACGAACTCGCGAGGCTTCATGACGACGGAGTGATCGGGGCTTCCCGATGACATCTCGGCGCGCCGTGCTGTGTGTTCCGGCGAGCGAGCCGGATAAAGTGGCAAAGGCGCTTGCGCTGAACGCGGACGAGGTGGTGGTTGACCTCGAAGACGCTGTGGCTCCCGAACGCAAGGCCCAGGCGCGCAAGACCGTCGCGGTGCTCGCTCCACGCGGACGTGGTGCGATCACAGTGCGGGTCAATGCAATCGAGTCGCCGTGGTTCCTCGCCGACCTCGCCGCGGTCGCCGGAAACGATGCTGTGGCGACAGTGGTAATTCCCAAGGTCGACAGCGCGGATGACATCGCACACGTCGAACGTGAACTCGGTCGTCTTGAGAAGAATCACAACCGAGCAAGACCAGTGGGTGTGCAAGCCCTCATTGAGTCAGCCCGTGGGCTCGGCTACGTGCGCGAGATCGCGACCGCCTCGAGTCGGCTCGTCTCACTGGTCCTCGGTTACGCCGACCTTGGCGCGTCACTGGGTCGCAGCTCTCGCGCCTCATGGCAGTTCGCCCAAGATGCTGTTGTGCTCGCCGCGCGTATCGCGAACATCGATGCGATCGACGGCCCGCTCTTGACAGTACGGGCCGACGAGGCGCTGGGACGAGCGGCCGCGCTCGCGTGCGAGCTCGGGTTCGATGGCAAGTGGGTCATCCACCCCCTCCAAATCGCGACTGTTGAGGAGGCCTTCACTCCGGCGCTGGAGGCGGTCGACGAAGCGAGGAACCTGCTCGCAGTGATGGAACAGGCCACCCGGGATGGGCGCGGCGCAGTGGAATGGCGAGGACGGATGCTCGACGAAGCGGTTGCGGTCCAAGCGCGCCGCGTGCTCTCAAAAGTGGTCGGGCAATGAGCGGGGACGAAGGCCCATACTTCGATGACCTCGCGGTGGGTGACGTCTTCGACACCGCCCCTTCGATAACGCTTACGACCGGTCGGGCGGCCGTTCATCAGTCAATCCTCGGGAGCCGACTGCGGCTTTCGCTCGACGCGGGCCTTTCTGGCCGCGTGGCTGGTACGGAGCTCACTGATCCGTCATTCGTGTGGGACGTCGCGATCGGTCAGTCCACGCTTGTGACACGCCGAGTTGTGGCTAATCTCTTCTACCGAGGGCTCGCGTTCCACCGCCTACCTGCGATCGGCGACACTCTCGTCACAAGGACCGAGGTCGTGGGCCTCCGTCAGAATGCGAGCCGCCCAAGCGGGCTCGCCGCGCTGCGCATCACGACGAGAGATCAACACGACCGGCTCGTGCTCGACTTCTGGCGTTGCGCGATGCTGCCGTTGAGCGACGAACGTGTCCAGACCGGGCACGCCGACGACCTCACAGTGATCGGATCCCCTCCCAATTTTTCGTCGCTCGTTGGGCTGGTCACCGCCTGGGATCTGGCGGCGTTCCCCTCGTCCGAGCGGATCTCCGTGGGCGACAAATGGGCACTCGATGCCGGCGATCTCGTCTCGAGCACACAGGAACTCGCGCGACTCACACTGAACCTCGCCCATGTGCACCATGATCGGTTCAGCCAGGCTACCGGTCGCCTGGTTTACGGCGGACACACGATCGGCCTCGCGCTTGCTCAGGTCACTCGCACTCTGCCAGACCTGCTCACCGTCGCCGGGTGGCACAGTTGCGACCACACCGCTGCAGTCCGCGAGGGCGACACCCTCGTCTCCGTGATTGAGGTGGAAAAACTGGAACCTGCCGGCGACAGGCTGCTGGCCGTAACTTTGCGCGTCCGCGTGACAGCGCGACGAGACGACGCCGAGAACGAACCCGTTCTGGACTGGCGGTTCGTCGCGCTCAGCACGTGAACCGACCACGGCTCACCTGAACGGCACAGCGTAGCCAGAGTAAAGGCTGTGCTGCCCTCCATCGACGACGGCGATCTGCCCCGTGGTGTACGAGGCTTCATCGGAGTTGAGGAAGAGTGCTGTGGCCGCCTGTTCCTCCGGGAGCCCGGCGCGCCCGAGCGGACTCCCCGCTTCACGCCCCGACCACCTCTTCGGGTGGTCTTCACGAAGCTGTGTGTTCATGCCTGTCGCGGTGAAACCCGGGCACAAGGCATTCACGCGAATGCCGTACTGACCCCATTCGACAGCCAGCGCGCGCGTGAGCCCGATGACTCCATGCTTGGACACCACGTAGGCGACGCTCCTCGGGATTCCAAATATTCCGGCGACAGACGCTGTATTCAAGATCGCGCCGCCGCCTTGGCCGATCATGATGCGGCCGACTGCGATAGCAAGCCTGAAGGCCGAATTGAGATTAACGTCCATCACCCGGTTCCAGTCATCCTCGGCGAACGTCTCCGCGGCACCGATGACGGATATCCCGGCGTTGTTGAAGAGCGCATCAATTCGCCCACTGCCCTTCTTGACTGCGGTTGCCACGAGAAGTTCCGCGGTCCCCGGGTCGGCGATATCGGCCGCCACGGGGTGGATCCTCGCTCCGCTGAGCTGGGCGAGCGTTTCCATATGCAGGTCGTTCGCGATGACGGTCGCGCCCTCATCATGCAATTGTTCGGCGATCGCCTTGCCGATCCCCGACCCGGCGCCGGTGATGATCGCCGTGCGCCCCTCGTATCGACACACATGGATTCCTGTCGCTGACGGCAATGGTTGACCTGCTCTCAAATCGATCTGTCGCGTCATGGTCACGTTGTGATTTCTGTCAGGGCGTGACGTCATCGGCGGGCTCGAGCGATGCGCCCCAGCTCCGTAGGACGTCCGTTATCGAGACTGATTCGTCGTGCGGTGCCTCGGGCGGTCGGGCTGGGGTTCCGCTGAACCGCGGCGACGGCACTGGATGCAGCACAGTACCGACCCGGCGGAACATTTCGCGCGCGGCGTTGTGAGGGTCTCTGGCTGCCTCCTCAAAGTCGAGCACTGGAGTAACGCAGGCGTCCGTTCCCGCGAACGCCGCCGCCCACTCGTCGCGAGTCCTCCTACCCACGACCTGGCCGATGAGTTCGCGAAGCCGAGACCACTCGGCCCGGTCGAGTTGTGCAGGCCAGTCGCTCGTATCGACCTCAAGCCCATCGAGGAACGCTTGGTAGAAGGTGTGCTCAAGCGCGCCGACTGCGATGTAACGACCGTCGGCGCATTGGTATGTGTCATAGTACGGCGCTCCGCCATCGAGATAGTTCGTGCCAGGTTCGCCCGCAAACAAACCCGCGGCGTGCAACCCGAGGAGCTTGGTGGTCAGAATCGCGACGCCGTCGATCATCGCCGAGTCGATCACCTGGCCGATGCCTGTCTGCCGCGCCCACAGCACCCCGGCAACGATACCGAAAGCCGCCAGCGCACCGCCCCCTGCGTAGTCGCCAAGCAGATTTATCGGCGGGTGCGGCGCCGCCCCCGGGCGGCGCAGCATGTTCAGTGCCCCGGATTGGGCGACATAGTTGATGTCGTGGCCGGCCGCCTGCGCGAGCGGGCCGTCTTGCCCATAACCGGTGAGTCGCGCATAGACCAGGTTGGGCAGTCGGTTGAGGAGCACGTCGGGCCCGAGTCCGAGTCTCTCGGCGACTCCGGGCCGGAAGCCCTCGATGAACACCTCTGCTCGCGTGATGAGCGCGAGCGCAGCATCGACATCGGCCGGGTCCTTGAGGTCCAGTTCAACCGAGGTCACGCCGCGATTCACGACGTCGTACTGCGCGTCGATCCCGTCGGCCGGCGTCGGGGAAAGTCGACGACGTGACGGCGGGGGTGCGATCCGCACGACCTCCGCGCCGAGATCCGCCAACAGCATCGACGTGAACGGGGTCGGGCCCATGCCTGCGAGGACAACGACCCGCAATCCGGACAAAGGTCCGTTCACCAATGTCGTCACACTCATTCAAATCCTCGTCCTCGATCGCCTACTTCACTTTAGAACATATTATATATGCCCAAAAATAGACGACTGAGTGGTACAAGTCGACTCCGTCTCGACGGGGCCGAGGAGCGCGGATGCCGGTGGGACGCCTGGTTCCAGCTGACGGACACGCCCGCACTCCCGACGGGGCAACGCGAAATAGCCTTCTGCATGCGGCTCCACGACTCGCTGCTACCACCAGTGCTTGCCGCCGATGCAGCCCAGCCCAGCCTCAATCGAACTCCAGGAAGCGTCGAAAATGATAGATCAGCACGACATTACCGATGCGAAAATGATCACAACCAGCGATCTTCGGGGTCGGCGCGGAACACGCCGATCGGAGGCAGATGATAGGTCTCACGAATCGCGTACAGGGCATCCAGCCGAATTCGGCGTCCGTGAAATGACCGCGCAAGCTGGACGATCTCGGCGTCATCGGGCACGATCCCGGCCGCGTCGAGGAGCCGACACGTTAGGATCTCGTCGGCGGAGGAGATCGGGCTTGGGCTCGACTCGGCCGTCGTCCGACCCAATCCCCGGTCACGACACGGGAAGGTGCCATCTGTTCCGCGGCCGATCGGCGTGACCGGAGGAACGCGAAGATGCCAATCGGTCCGCAGTTGATAGGCGTGACCTGCGGCGAGGACTGCAACTTCATCGAAGGGCCGGCCAGCCAGCTGCATGCCCAAAGGCAGTCCGTCCAGGGTGAAGCCGATCGGGACGGAGAGGGCCGGGTTGCCGACTGCATTCCAGTACGGCGTCTGGACCGCGGCGGCGATCGTCGAAATGTCGAGACCGTCCAGGAGCGGCGCTGCGGTGCTCGCCGTCGGCGTCAGCACGAGGTCGACGGCGGCGAACACGACGCCGACCTCGTGCTGACCCAATCGGCGAACTCTTTGCATCTGCACATAGTCGCCCGCGCTCGTGAGCGCGCCGCTGGCGAGCGAGAGACGCGTCGCTCGCGAGTAGTCGCTCCATCGGTGCCGGAGGCCCGTACGGTGATCGCCGAACGCCTCGACGGTGTAGCCGAAGAGCGCCGCATCGCTGATCTCGCGGTAGTGCGGCAACCGGATTGGAACTATCGTCGCACCCGCCTCACTGAGGATCGCGATCGCCTTCTCGAGCGCCACCTCGAGCCCGTCAGCTGCTGTCGTCCAGTGCGCACTCAGCAGGTCCACTCCGATGCGCATTCCACGGAGGTTCCCATCCAACGTTGCCGCGTAGTCGGAGACGGGCCGGCCCGAGGACGAAGGATCGTCGGGATCCCGACCGGCGATCGCCGTCAGAATAACCGCACAGTCCCACGCGCTCCTGGCCATCGGCCCCACGTGGTCGTAGCTGTAGCCCAGGGGCACACACCCAGACTTTGGTACCCGTCCGAAGGTGGGCTTCAGTCCGCTGATCCCGCACAGAGCCGCAGGCTGGCGGATGCTCCCCGCTGTGTCTGTGCCCAGTGCTCCCAGGAACAGACCTGCGCTGATTCCGGACGCGTTGCCTGTGCTCGATCCTCCGGTGAACCGACGCAGGTCCCACGGGTTGCGGGCAATTGGGAAAGGCTTCTCGGGATCGGGCACACCCGTTGCGAACTCTGACGTTCCGGTCTTCCCCGTGATGACGGCGCCGGCGGCACGCAGACGCGCCACCGCAGGCGCATCGACGCGAGGCGTCCAGCCGGGGTCGAAGACGAGGCTCTGAGCCGTCGTCGGGCCCTCCGCCGTCGTGATCACGTCCTTGATCGCGAAGGGGATGCCATGCAGTGGTCCACGATCATGCCCCGCTCGCAACTCCGCGTCGAGCAACCGGGACGCGGCGAGCGCCTGCTCGTCGAACCGGGCGAGATAGGTGCCGAGGCACTCATCGTGGGCGTCGGCGGCGGCATTCGCCTCGACGAGCAACTGCTCGCTCGTGATCTCACCGGACCGAAGAGCGCGCGCGGCCACCGCGATACTTGTATGGCGCATCGGCCTTGCCCCTTTCTGCGAGAACGGCCAGTATTGGAGGCCGTTGCCGTTCGCCTGTCATGTAAAGCCTGACTTCTGCATAACGCATTTGATGCGTAGTCGACGGCGCGCCGAGGAGAGTTGAGCCGTCACAGGAGGGCCTCCCCTATCGTAGAAGCGCGGTGAGCGCGGAGATCGGTGTCGTCGCAGCCGCGCTATCGATGAGATCGAAGAGCTTTGCGGCCGCCTCCTTACCAATGACATCCTTCGTCAGGTCATCGAACTTCGCCCTGAACTCATCATCCGTAAAGGGGTGCTCGGGTGTGCCCTTCGCGTAGTCCGCTGAAAACTCCTCCGTCGACCCATCGTTATAGATGACCGCAACCTCCCCGGCGAATGTCCGCGGGAATCGACGGTCGAGTTCCGGCGAGATTGTGAGTGTAATGCGGTTCGCGAGATCGATCACACCGGACCTGCCACCGTTCCACAGCTCCCCGTCGAGCAGCGTGCGATGCGTCGCGTACCCGTTCCCCCGACCCAGCACGGCGAGCGCCATTTCGACCGGCAGCGAATACTGGACCTCCTCGATATTCTGCGGTTGATAGATCGAGGCATTCCGATTGCCGACGATCGCGTCGGCCATGGTCTGGATCCTTGCCTCGATGTGCTGAACCTCCCGCGCGCGCGCCGTGATCCCCTGCATCAAATCGATGTAGACGTGTGTCGCTGCGCAGCAGCAATAGGGCTTCATCGACATGCGGACGAGACTGAGCGGATTCGATCGGGAGAAGATCTCCTGAGCATCGTCACCTACTTCGGTGTCGCTAAACATCTTGTAGAACCCTCGATCTCCAGTCAGAAAGCGGCGCGGGCCGGTGACACCCGCGACAGCGAGGTCTACCGATTCCATTCCATTGCGGGCGGAGATCCCCGCATGGGCCCGCTTGATCGATCCGCCCGTGGAGGCGTACTCCGTCGTACCGCCGGCATGGCTCAGTGCGATGGCGAGTGCGTGGAGCGTGGTCTCGGCATCGAGACCACGGAGCTTCGCGGCGACCGCAGCCGCCCCAAAGTTTGCAAGCACCGAATGGGACTGCCAACCCCGGTTCAGGAGTGCTGGCGACGCCGGGTAGCCAATCCGAACGTAGAGCTCATAGCCTGCGACCATTGCAACCAACACCTCTTCGAAGGAGGCGTCGAGTTCCTCGCCTATCGCGATTGCGACTGGGACGACACAGCAGCCGGGATGGGCGTTCCCAGCGTAGTCGTCATATTCGAATCCGTGTCCGTAGGTGGCGTTGAGGAACGCTGCATCTTCCGCAGACGCGGTCTCGCCGTCGCCCACGATCGTCGACTTCCCCGGCCGCGTCATCCGGGCATGCCGGACCTGCTTCGACCACGGAAGTTGAGAAGCACCGACTTGTATGGCAAGTTGATCTTTGATCAGCGTCTTCGCCGCACGACGACCCGCAATGTCAATGTCGACTTCCGAGAAATCGACAACGAATCGCGCCGCGGCCTCTTCGATTGTCAGGGTGGGTTCGCTCACGCTTGCTCCTATTCATCCGCATATGGAACTTCCTCGCCAAGTCCTGATGGGTGGCGACCGATGGCCGCGACGCCGAGGAAGAGAAGCGTCGCGGCGGCAACGGCGCTCATTGCCGTGAACATCCAGGCCGACGAGAAGCCGGCATGCTGAGCGATGAGGCCGAATATGAAAGGGCCGATGAACGAGCCGGCGAACGTGCCCGTCTGCATCAAGCTCGTGGCCGATGCCGCTCGCTCATGGTGAGTGACTATCGCAGCATGGTGCACAAGGCCTGGCCACGCCCACCCGATACATGCCGCGAGGAATGCAGAGATCGAGAGCAACCATTCACCGTGGCCGAGCCCTAGGCCCACCATTCCCGAAGAGGCGAACAACAGGAGAACAGCAGCAGTTCGGAGATGGCTGCGAGCATCCGGCCATCGATCCGAGAGGAGCCCGACACCCACGCGCGAGACGATGCCGGCCCATCCGACGATGACTACGATCACAGAGGCGCGGTCAGGAGCCTCACCGCGGTCGATCAGCCCATCCACCAGAAACGCGGCGATCAGCGCGGTGGCCGTCGACCCGAGAAAACCGCCGACGCTGAGCAGGACCAACGAGACAGGCGGACGCAGGTTCGTGCGCCGCGCCCTCAGGCGGCCCGTCGCACGTCGCGGAGCACGGGATTGGCGATCCATCAAGGAGAGTCCCGCCGATAGGAGTCCGACGGCCGCGCACACCCACAACACGACCTGCCAAGGTGCGCCTGTCGTCGCAACGGCATACCCGCCAACGGCCGCAATCGTCGCCATCGCTGGCACTGCCCCAACTTTGAGGCCAAAGGCTAGCCCGCGGCGCCGTTCGGGAACCCGGCTTGTGATCATGAGGTTCATCGATGGGGTCGCCAGCCCGTTCACCGCACCCGCAAGGATCGCGCAAACCATTACGAACGGAACAGAATTTGCGATTGCCATTCCGCCGGCGATGGCGGATGATGCGACGAGCCCGACGCGAACGACCTTAGTAGGGTCGAATCGCGAGGCGAGCACCCCTCCCCCGCCGGCCAGCACGGCTGCTGCGGCGAAGCAGAGGCCGAAACTGATCCCTACGGCGGAGACGTTGAGGTCAAAACTCTGACTCATGGCGAAGTCGAGCGGCCCCAGTGAGATCACGGGCGCGAGTGCGATGCACGCCGCGACCGTGGGGAACATCACTGCTGCAAAGACACCGAGCCATTCTTCGCGCGACACAGTTCCAGCGCTGCTTGTGGAGCTGTGCATGGTAGATCCTCCATCGGCACGTGCGTACATTACATATCTGCGGGTACTCTCGAACCTGGTTACCGCAACTATATATTATGCATGAGAGAACAGGATTATGCTCTGGTAGTTCTGACCCGCGCCGTGCACCGGAACGATCAGAAACACCTGACCTCACGCGCAACTTCCAACGAGCGTGAGGAGACAACACAAGCTCATGACCTACCAACTCCGAATGCCAGACGCCGTTAGGCGGACCGCCATGCGCGCGATCTCAAAAGGTTCTTCGATACCCGCCATGCACGCATTTCCAACGAGTCGAGTCACTCGGTTTACTTTTGATTGATTCAACTGTATATTATGTACGAGTGACGATGAGGTCATGCTCTGAGGGTTCCGACCCGGGCTACGCGCCGGAACAATCAGAAACACCTGACCTCACACGCAACTTCCAACGAGTGTGAGGAGACAAAACATGCAACACAGCAGAAGCATTGCTATGACCGCCGTCGGCGTCACAGCAGCACTGTTGCTTAGCGCCTGCAGTTCGGGCGGAGCCGGAGGCGGGGGCACTTCTGCACCTCAGGTCGGCATCAGTGCTCACAAGGTCGTTACGATCGGGTGGGATTCCGTTCAAAGCGGCCCGCAGGCGGTGTACTGGAATGAGACCAAGGCTGCCACGGCCTACCTCAAGAATGTCAATGAGAAGGGCGGCATCAACGGCTACACGTTCGCCTTCCAGGACAAGGACAATGCGCTGTCATCCTCGCAGTCCGCGGCCGTTACCCGTGACCTGTCCACCAACAGTTTTGCCGTCGCGTCGTTCGGAACGGCTCCAGTTCAGGGCATGCTTTCTGTCGCCGGCAAGCTCGGGGTGCCGAACTTCGGGACCGCAAATGGTTTGTACTACACCCCGCCGCCGGACAAGTACTCCTTCGGTGAGAACCCGAACTATGCGGCACTGGCGAAGAACGACATCGCTTTTCTTGTGAAGAAACTCGGACTCAAGAAGATCGCATATCTCTACCAGAACGACGACGTGGGCACCCCGGCTTCGAAGATCGTCAACGGCTACGCGAAGTCACTTGGCGCCGAGATCGTCGCCCAGGTCCCGGTCCCGTCAACGACCACGGACTTCTCGGCCTTCGCGGGGAGGCTCGCCAACAGCGGAGCTGACGGCGTCGATTTCGTCGGGTCGCCCGCCGAACTCGCCGGCGTGCAGAACGCGGCGGTGGCACTGGGCTACAACCCGAAATGGATCGGCCTCTGGTCCCTCCAGGACCCGTCCTACACGAAGGCGGTCCCAGCGGCCTACGTGGCCAACACCTACTCGGACGCATGGATGACCCCACTCAACTCGACGGGCAATTCCGAAGTCGACACGTACAAGAAGGTCGTCGGGAAATACTACCCGGATATCGTGGACTCAAGCCTCTCCGAGCAAGGTTGGATCATCGGCGCGATCATCGCCGAAGCCGTCAAGACCGCGACCGCGGGCGGCAAGGCACTGACCAAGGACGGCTTCCTCCATGCCCTCGCTACTCGCTTCACAGGCCAACAAGTCGGGCTGATGAACGTGAAGTTCGACGCCAAGTCCCACGCTGCCGCGTCGACCGCGGCGGTATTCGGACTGTCCGCCACCGGTATCGGCAAGCTCGCACAGGACTTCCAACCGCTGCCGAGTGCCGGCTGACCGAGGTCCAACACCACAATTCCACAAGTGCTGAGGTCCGTGCGGAGCACGGACCTCAGCACTACGCCCGAATAGTAGTTAGGTAGACGATGCTCGCAGTTCTGATTTCCGGGGTCGTAACGGGGGCGCTCTACGCCATCACGTCGATCGCGTTCGTAATCATCTACAAGTCCTCCCGGATCGCGAACTTTGCTCTCGGTGGCGCGTCAACGCTGTCGGTCTATGTCGCCTATCAAGCCACGAATGCGCATGTTCCGTGGATATGGTTGCTCGTCATCGCGGTGGTCGCCGGAGCGGTCGGCGGCATGATTACAGACGGCATCGTCCTTTTGCTCGGCAAGGCCGATCTCCAGGCATACGTCGTCGCCACCTTCGCAGTTTTCCTTGTCACGCAGGGACTCATCCTGACGTTTTGGAGTCCTGACAACAAGCCATTCCCAGCACTCTGGGACGTCAGTCAGGGCTGGAAGATCGCCGGGGTACTCATCAGCTATCAGAGCATGCTGATCGTGGCCATCGCGCTCGTGGTGACCTTCGGGCTCCACCTGATCGTCCAGCGTACTCGGTTCGGGCTTGCGGTCCGTATGGCGAGTTCGGGGCCTATGACCGCCCAGCTGCTCGGGCTCAGAGTCACACAGGTTCGCTTCTGGACATGGGTCATCGGCGGCGCACTCGGCGCCATTGCCTGCATCTTCATCAGCCCGACACTGTCGCTTTCCCCATCCGGCTTCACCTCATTCATGATGGTCGCGCTCGTTGCGCTCATCCTTGGCGGCTTCACGAATCTCCGCGGCGCGGCCCTCGGCGGCTTACTCCTCGGCATCGTCCTCAACGTCCTCGGCTACTGGTTGACCCCGACACTGACCGAAACCTATCTGTTCGTCATCGTCGCCATCCTGCTGTTCTTCAAGCCCGATGGGCTTCTCGGCTCACGCGACGGGCGAGTTCCAGAGCCGACGCTGCCTTCGATGCGTTTCCATTGGTTGCGTCGAACGTCTCATCATGGCGATCAGCATTCGCCTGCGAGCCGCACTATCGCACCACCAGCTCCGACCCGATTTCGAGACCTGTCAAAGTCGGTGATGAGCACGCGCGTCGTGCTCATGGTGCTCGGCGCCGCGCTCCTCGTAACGCTTCCGCTCATCGCGCCAGACAACTTCAAGGTGCTCCTTCCCGGGCTCACCGCAACTTACCTTGCGGTACTCGGCATGAACGTCATCGTGGGATACAGCGGCCAGTTGTCAGTGGGGCAGAGCGCATTCATGGCGGTAGGCGCCTACGCCGGGGGCGTCGTATTCACACACGTAATCGGGCTCCCAGCCCTGCTTATGCTCCCACTCGGACTCGTCGGCGGACTCATCTTCGGGCTCATCGTCGGCCTGCCTGCAGTGCGGCTCGGCCCCCTGTTCTTGACTCTGCTGACCCTTGTGCTAGCCTTCGCGGTCCCGGAACTCATCACGTTCTTTGCGCCTGTCACCGGCGGCACCCAAGGCCTGCTTCTTGCAGTGCCGAACTTTCTCTTCGATCAATCGAACCAGTACTGGATAGGCGCGGCAATCGCGGTTGTATGCACGGTGATCGTGTATTTCCTCCGCCACGCCACCATAGGCCGGCGTTGGATCGCGGTCCGTGACTCACCCTCCGGCGCACGCTCCGTCGGCATCAACCCTGCAACAGCCAAACTCGGAGCCTTCGTGGTGGCGTCTGGTCTTACGGGTCTGGCTGGCGCGATGAGTTCGACTTTCACCGGATTCGTGACTCCAACGGACTACTCGCCCTTGCTTTCGATCACGTTGCTGGTCGCGGTGGTTGTTGGCGGTATCGGGCGTATCAGCGGTTCCGTCGTGGGTGCAATCCTGCTCAGTCTCGTGACCGCGTACGCTCCCGTGTTCAAGGTTCCGCCGGATCTCGTCCTCGGCGTTGTACTGATCGTCGTGCTCATCGCCTCGCCGGCTGGCCTTGCTGATCTGATCGCTCGTCTGCTCCGGCTCGTAGAACGCTTGATTGCCAACATCGGGCGCAGGGCTGGAATCCGAGATGTAACGGTCGGCGGGGACGAGACGCGCGGCGTGCGAGTCCTCAACCCGACGCGCGCCTCTGCGACAACGCGGCTCGCGTCGGCTAGCCCTGCAGCGTCGCCGCCATCCCCGGCGCCGACCTCAGCTCCCGTGACGGACGAACTTCGGGAGCCCGCGCTTCTACGCCTCAGCGGGCTGACGGCCGGCTATGCCGAAGCCAAAGTGCTCAACAATGTCACGTTGGCAATCCCAGAGGGTTCAACAACTGCGCTGGTAGGGAGCAACGGCGCTGGCAAGACGACGATCCTTCGAGTCATCTCCGGCCTCATTCGTCCCGCGGACGGGTCATTGGAATTCGACGGCAAGGACATCTCACAGACCAGTCCGGATGCTCTGGCGCGATCGGGGATCGCCCACGTCCCAGAAGGGCGCGGAATATTCCCAGACCTTACCGTGAGAGAAAACCTGCAGTCGGCCGCGTTCACCGCGCCAGGTCACGACATCAACATGGATGACGCGTTCGCAACCTTTCCAGCGCTCCAGGGGTTGCTCGGAAGGATGGCTGGGTCGCTGTCCGGTGGGGAGCAGCAGATGCTCGCCGTCGGCCGGGCGCTGTTGACGAAGCCTCGCCTGCTGCTGCTCGACGAGCCGACCCTGGGCCTTTCGCCACTCATCTCGAAGAACCTCATGGCGGCGCTCGGCGCGCTGAAAGGAACCGGCCTGTCGGTGCTGATCGTGGAGCAGAACGCGCGGGCGGCACTCGCTTACGCCGACCGCGCGTACGTCATGTCGGCTGGCGAGGTCGTCACCCAAGGAGCGAGCGAGGATCTCCTCCAGGGCGAGATTCTGACCAACTATCTCGGAGTGAAGGCGTGAATACGATGATCGTTGAAAGCGAGCTGGCACTGACCACGCCTCTGGTGCTCGAAGTGTCTGGGCTGCGCGTGCAGTTCGGCGGCAACATCGCCGTCGACTCGTTCGACCTCAAGATCAGCCCGAAGGAACGAGTTGGGCTCATCGGACCCAACGGTGCAGGGAAGAGTACTTGCGTCAACGCGATCACAGGCTACATCAAGAGCGACGGCAAGATCGTCCTGGGCGGGATCGACATCGGCTCGCTATCCGCGACGAAGCGCGCGCGCAATGGCCTCGTTCGGAGCTGGCAGAATCTTGAGCTCTTCGCGACCATGACTGTTGAGGAGAACATCCACTTCGGCGCCGAGCTCGCGAGCAAGTCGCGGCACGCGCAGGCAGATGTGACGCGCCGCGTACTCGATCTGCTGGGTCTCCAGTATTTGAGGCATCGCACAGTGGGCGACCTCGCCTACGGTAGCAGGAAGGTCGTCGAACTCGGACGCGCTCTCGCGGCTTCGCCGCGGGTCCTCCTACTCGACGAGCCGATGGCCGGGCTCGACACGAATGAGAAGGGCACATTCATCGACGTACTCAAGGAGGTGTTCGACCAGACGGATGCTGCGGTGCTGCTGATAGAGCATGACATGTTCGCAGTCGAAGCGCTCACCGAGCGTGTCCAGGTACTCGACGCGGGCAAGCTCATCGCGTCCGGTCCATTCCAGGAGGTGGCGAAACAGCAGATTGTGATTGACGCCTACCTCGGCGCCTAGCCGCAGCCGGAATGGGTTCAGTTCACCGAGCTATCAGGGCCTCGGCATATGCGTCAAGGACATCGACGGCATCATTGCGCGTTGCCACGATACGGAGTAAAACGCGCCCGGAGCCTGATGACCAGACAGCTTCGACCACTGTAGCCACCGCTGTGAGCCGGTCCCCGGGCAAGACAGGCGCTAGGAACCGACCGCCGAACCGACGCAGGGCGGAGTGACCGACGAGCTGCGTAACAAAGGTAGCGGTCAGACCCATGGTGAGCATGCCGTGAGCGATCACGCTTGGGTATCTGGCACCGGTGGCGAACGCCTCGTCGGTGTGCACGAGGTTGTAGTCGCCCGAGGCGCCGGCGTACTGAGCTATGTGCATCCGTGTAATCGGGTTGGCTAGACACGTCGGGTACGTGGTCCCCACCGACGGCTTCTCACCCCAGATTGAACTCATCAGTCCGCCGGTCCGAGTTTGTGGACGCTCACCTTGCGCGCGCGAACGACGATCTCGCCATCACTGCCCCGATATTCGGTGAGCGTCTCAATGAACTCGAGCCGACCTGAGCGCCCGTCCTTGAACCATGTCGATCCTGGCGTCGACTCGACGCTGATCCGGTCGCCAACCTTGAACTGACGAAAATACTCGAAGTGCTGCTCAGCGTGGAGCATGTCGCTGCCCCCGCCGAACCCAGCAGACTCCGGGTCCTGATCGAAGGGGATGATCCGGGCGGGATCGTAGTGCTCCGAGCTCTGCACGAACGTCGGTGAGGTCACCAACGGCGCTCCGGCAGCTGCGGCGAGGGTCTGCGATTCGAAGACGGCTTCATCATCGCCGACGGCGCGCGAGAAGGAGTAGATTCGACCGGGCTCGACAGGAAACTCGTAGCCCATGGTCTACCACCCGCCGTAAGATAGCCCGCCATTGACGCTGATGGTCTGGCCTGTGATCTGCGCGGCGCCATGGGACGCAAGGAAGACAACCGCCTCCGACACATCCGAGGCGGTCGGTGCTCCCCCGAATGGGAACTTGGCGACGGCCTTCGAGAACAGCACGTTCTGGAAGCCTTCGTTGCCGAAGATCGTATCCCAAGACCGGGTGCCGGCGGTTAGCGTCATCGAGACGGCGTTCACCCTGATCCGATCGCGAGACAACTCCTTCGCCAGCGTCTTCGTCACCTGGATGATGCCCGCTGCGTAGGCACCGACGACCGTCTCCCCCGTGGTCGCGTGCCGGCCGGCGTCGGTGGTCAGCAGCACAATATTGGCGTCTTCACGCCCCTTGAGGTAAGGAATCGCGGCATGGATCGGGAACAACCGGGCCTGATACTTCGCGACAAGGCCTTCGAGAACCTCATCCGGCGTCATCTCGGCAAAGAGCTTGGGGCGCGATGTGCTCGAAGCGCCTGCACTAACGACGACGTCGACGCCGCCGAACGCGGCGACCACATCCTTCACGACCCGCTCACTCGTGCTGTAGTTGGCACAGTCGCCGAGGCTCAGGGCGACGCGCTCGGAGACCTCCCGCAGCGCTGCCAGTGCCTCGTTGCCGCGCTCTTCCGACCGACCGTTGATGACCACGGACGCACCGAGCGCAACGAGTCGCTTGGCCGCCTGGAATCCGGTACCGCTGGTCCCGCCGGTGACCAGGACGCTCCTTCCCGCCCAGGAAGGGGCTGTCGAGACATTGCTGTCGGAGGGCATCGGGTACTCCTTCACTCGTCCGCGAACAGCACACTGCTCGCGATCAGCTCGTCGATTCGGTCTTGGTCGTATACCTCGGCGGCAACCGTCCGAGTGTCTTGACCGATTCGTGGTGCAGAAGGCGCGCGATGCGGGCGCTCGCCACCGAATCGCCACGGAACACCGACGAGTGATAGCCCATTGTGCTCCGGCTCGACGAGTTGGAGCCATTCAGTCTGCGGATGTTCGATGAAGCCGGACACGGTGAGCGCGGGCGCGCACGGCACGTCGTACTCCACGAGACGCCGCTGCCATTCGTCGAGCGGGTGCTTGGCGAACTCAGCGCCCGCGATCTCGGCGAGGTCGAAGTAATTGTCCTGGCGGTCCCGGAACGTCTTGAACCGGGGGTCGTCCTCGAGGTCCGCACGACCCATAGCCCTTACGAAGTTCTGCCAGAATTTCTGTGGCGACGACAGATGAACGGCCATGCTGTCGCCGGTCGCCGTCTTCAGGACGAAGTTCTGGGCTTGTGGATGCCGGCTTTGCCGCGTCGGGTCTGTGTGCCCATCGTCGAAGTACTGGCTCACTGCATCGATCGTCAGCGTGCTGACCGCCTCCAACATGGAGGAGTCCATCCGCTGTGCCTCCCCGCTCGCATCCCGGCCGACGAGGGCGGCTAAAACCCCGGCGGCGCTGGATAGACCCGTGACGAGATCCGCAATACAAGTACCGAGGAGCCGTGGCTCTCCTGCATCGTTGAAGATGGTGTTGAGTGCCCCGAACGCCTGGCCGATGGTGTCATATGCTGGCCGATCCGCGAGCGGACCGCCGTTGCCGAAACCCGTCACGGACGCGAAGACGAGATCCGGCCTCAGCTTGTTGAGGTCACCCGACCCGAGTCCCATCGCATCCATCTTGCCGGGGCGGAGGTTCTCGATGACGACGTCAAATCTCGGTACCAGCGCCTTCACGAGCTCGATGCCGTCCGGCGACTTCAGGTCGACACAGAGGCTGCGTTTGCCGGTGTTGTACTGCACCCAGTACGGGCTGGTCGTGTTCAGCCCACGCCGGAACTCGTCGCCCGTTCCCGGACGCTCAACCTTGACGACGTCAGCGCCCAGCGAGGCGAGGAGTGAGGTAGCATATGCGCACGCGATATACCCACCGAACTCCAGGACCCGAACGCGCGAGAGCGGCTTGGACTGCATTCAGAGCACCTTTCGATTCGACACGGAACGCCATCGACTCCATCACATGTGACCTTCAGCAACCGTCCGAGTCCTGCGGCGTCCACGACCTCTTCGTCGAATTCCGGCTAAGAATAGTGGCCGTGGCCCGCAACCAATGACTATGTCATATATTATGCTCAATCTACATCAACAGTCAATTGATTCCGGCGAAGCAGTGGCAGTTCGCGATCGACGCCGGCTTTGCGTCAGTCCGATCCAGCCGAAGGATTCGGGCGAGCCTCATTAGTTCGTCGAGCATCTCCGTCGCGTTCGCGACCACGAGTTCCCTCAGCACCCCGTCAGATCCTCCGCCGGCGCACCTCGAGCCTGTCGAGCTATTCGACGAGTCCCGAGTATGCCCTCGCGGCCCGCATATGGTCCCCGGACGACCGGAACCGGACCTGAGCCGCTCCCCCGTTCGGCGAATTCGGGCATAGTGGGATCCTCGCGCGCCCGGCCGGCTTGAACGGCGACACCCACCGTTACTTTCGACGCTCACGGAGCGCCAACCGCGCTGGGCCACCGTGAAAGGCCATGCAATAACGCTCATCGACCACGCTGAGGCTTACCTCTCGACGCGGTCGAACGCGAACACATCCGGTCGATGCACTCAACCTGAGAACAACATGATTCGAAAGCACGTCGCTGATGCTGCTGGCGATGCACGTTACGCTCACTACGCACTTCGGCCGGTTCGGCGGCCAGTCAATGGCCAACTAACCGCTACGACGGTTCGTACACCCGAACGGCGCCGACGTCCAGGGAGCATCAGCACTGACCGGAGCCTCGCGATCACCCACACGGCACGAGTCGTCGCGCCGGGAGCGCGCCGCGTTAGAAATTGACCAAGTTCATGACGCTTGCGTGGCCAGACGCGTCCAGTCGTTCGATCAACTCGCGATCGCGCTGACGGGCCCTCGACATCTGCGATGCCCGCCGGCGCCGTTCGATCTCGGTGACAAATCGGACAATGTCGGCGGCGAGTGCGCGCTCGGCGAAGGGTGCCTCGCACTTTCGGTTTCGACCAGTTGGTGGCATTCGCCCCGATTCCGATGGATGGTGGTGGGCGTGATAGACGAAGGGTCATCGCGGATATGTTGTATTTTGTGTATCTAAATTGGAACGTGGAGCACCACATTGGACAGCTCGAAGGCGAAATGCCCGTGAATACCTGAACGAGCGGCCAATGGATGCCGGATCCCGACCCGAACCGCATATGCGAACCCAGATCGCGCTCCGGAGTTCGGGCTGCGTAATAGGCAGGCCAGTCAAGCAACGACCACAGCATCACGGCTAGCACGATTGACCATTAGCGGTTTCGCCTATCCCGTCGATCACACAGTAAGGAAGCGAAAAGACATGCAAGGCGTAGTTTTCCTCGGCGAACGCCAGCTCGAGTTGCGCGAGTTCCCCGACCCGCAGCTTGGCCCGGGTGAGGTCATCGTCGCTATCAAGGCCTCCGGTCTTTGCGGGAGTGATCTGCATCGCTACCGGGCGGGAGCGATGCCCGAACCGGACCGGAGCCACCTGTGCATCGTCGGGCATGAGCCCGCCGGCGTTGTCGAGGCTGTTGGCCCGGGCGTGCGGCCCGAGGAAGCGCGCATCGGCGACCGGGTGATGATCAATCACTATTCGGGCTGCAACAAGTGCCAGCAGTGTCGATCAGGCTGGCCACAAATGTGCACGACTCTGGAGATCCGGCTCTACGGGACCAACGAAAACGGTTCGCATGCACCGTATATGCGCGTGCCAGCCAGTACGCTCGTCAATTTGGACGAGTCCCTCAGCTTCGAAGCGGGAGCGGCGATCGGCTGCGGCACGGGCACGGCTTGGGGCGGACTCGAGCGACTGGGTGATGTCGGCGGTGCGGATATGGTCATCTTTGGGCAGGGACCCGTCGGGCTGTCCGCAACCATGCTTGCCAACGCTCGTGGGGCGCGCGTCATCGCCGTGGACTTGTCGCGGGAACGCCTCGAGCGAGCGGCGCTCTTCGGAGCTGCAGAGGTGATCGACCCTTCTGAAGTCGATGCGAGCGCCACCGTGCGAGAACTGACCGCCGGCGCCGGCGCCGCATTGGCGCTGGAGACCTCTGGGTCGTCGATCGCCGCCGCCAGCATGCTGGCCTCCCTCCGCCCGTGGGGGAAGGCATGCTTCATCGGTCTAGGCGGGAAAGTGGAATTCGACGTTTTTGACTACTTGCAGAGCCAACTCACGCTCATGACATCGTGGTCGATGTCGATCGTTGATCAGAGCAGGTGTGCCACCTTCATTGCCAAAAAGGGATTGCCGATCGACGACCTGTTCTCGCATAGGTGGTCCCTTGAGGAGGCGGAGCAGGCTTACGTCGAGTTCGACAAGCAAACTGCCGGCAAAGGTGTCTTCTTGTTCTGAGACCAGCAAGCCACGCGCGGCGTGGGGTCCAACCGGGCCGCGCATTTTGGCGGCTACAGCGGCGGCTTCACATCCGGCATAGCGAGAGCCCAGATCGACGTAGCCTTTCGCTGGTCCATGCCGAATGCGTCGGCGGTGGGCACGCGGAAGACGACGCGCGTCTCTGATAGCCAAATCCGATCGTGCTCGGCGGAGTCGCCAACTCCGGGTTTCGGATAGCGGTGGTGCATGGCCAGGCTGTAAAAGTCTTCGGGGTCACCGATCTCTTCGACGCGCCCGTGAACGAGGACGTAACCGTGGATCGCTTCATGATCGAAGACTGCCACCGAGACACGCGGATCTCGGCGAAGGCGATATGTCAGCCCCCGGCGTGGGGTCGTCGAGAAATACAGATAGTCGCCGTCATAGTAGTAGCCAAGTGGGATGACGAATGGCGAGCCGTCTCTGCGGAGCGTCCCGACGGCGGCCCAGCGCCCGCCGGCCCGCAGATATGCGTCGATTTCGACTTTCGTCATCGTGGTTTCGCCAAGATCAACCATCTCGTTGCTCCTTCGTGTGCGTTGCATTCAAATCTGTTATCATGCATCATATATTCAATGCGAAGGAGTCGCTATGAAGATCTGCGTCTTGATCAAGCAGGTCCCTGATACCTGGAACGAACGTCGCCTCGATGATACGTCTCACGCGGTTGTGCGTTCCGCTGGCGAGGCCGTGATCGATGAGATCTGCGAGCGAGCGCTCGAAGTGGCTCTAGCTTACAAGGACCAGAATCGTGACGTAGAAGTCGTCGTTATCACCATGGGCCCGTCGATCGCCACTGAGATGATCAAGAAGGCACTCGCGATGGGAGCCGATTCGGCGGTGCACGTCGTTGACCCGGCGTTGGCAGGGGCCGACCAAGTGGTTACCGCGTTGACGCTTGCTCACGCGATCTCACAAATTGGGTTCGATCTGGTGATTACGGGAAACGAGTCGACGGACGGGCGAGGCGGAGTGATTCCGGCCATGGTGGCGGAGCACCTCAACGCTCCCCTGCTGAGCCAGCTCGATGAGGTAGAACTGACCGGTTCGGGAGTGCGGGCGACTCGCCGCACCGCAGAGTTGACGAGTATCGTCTCGTCCACCTATCCGGCGGTTATCTCAGTGACGGAGCGCAACCCAGATCCGCGCTTTCCGAGCTTTCGCGGACTAATGGCCGCCAGGAAGAAGCCTGTTCGGACGGTGACTCTCGCCGAACTGGGAGGCGCGAATGTGCCAGTTTCGTCCCGCGTGTTGACCATCGCGCCCCGCCCCGCCCGCGAGGCTGGCCGCAAAGTGGTGGACGACGGCGGCGCCGCCGCTGAACTAGTCGAGTTCCTCGCCGAGAACCGATTGATTTGAGGTCATGATGTCCGAATCCGTCTTAGTTTTCATCGAGACCACTCCCGATGGCGCCATCGCTTCTGACGCGCGCGAACTCATCGTGGCCGCCGCGCGAATCGGCACCCCCGTCGCGGTGGTGCTTGTGAGCGGAGCTCTCGCGCCCGCAGCCGCAGCCGCAACCCTTGGCGAACTCGGTGCAGCGCGAGTCCTTGTCGGAGTGAGCGACCAAGCAGAGCGACTGCTCGTCGGGCCGGCACTGTCGCTCCTTACCGCGGCAGCAGAATCCGTTTCTCCGATTGCGGTGATCGCGGGGCACACGCCCGATGGCCGGGACGTCTTGGGGCGCCTCGCCGTCCGTCTTGGTGCCGGTCTCGCGGTGGATGTCGTCGGCCTCTCAGAGGTTGACGGTCACATCGTCGCCACCCACTCCGTATTCGGTGGTTCCTACACGGTTACCTCAACAATCGAGGACACCTCCGCGGTGATCACCGTGCGGCCGGGCTCGATCCAGGGTGAGGTCGCCAACACGTCTCCGTCGGCAGAATTGGTCGGGTTCTCGGTGGATCGCCTCACCTGTGGCGTCGTGGAATCACGCGCGGTGGTCGAATCGCTGTCGAGCCGGCCGGATCTGCGCGGCGCTGACCGGGTGATCTCGGGGGGGCGAGGCTTGGGGTCGAAGGAATCATTCGTGCTCGTAGAGCAGTTGGCCGACGAACTCGGTGCTGCCGTCGGCGCGTCACGCGCAGCTGTCGATGCCGGCTATATCTCGCATAGCGCCCAGGTCGGCCAGACCGGAACGACTGTCGCCCCGCAACTATACGTCGCGCTCGGCATCTCGGGTGCAATCCAGCACCGTGCGGGCATGCAGACCTCGAAAGCCATCGTCGCGATCAATAAGGACGCCGAGGCGCCTATCTTCGACATCGCGGACTTCGGCATCGTCGGGGACGTCTTCACCGTCGTGCCACAGCTGATCGAAGAGCTCCGGTCACGCAAGGGCAGAGTGTGAGCAGGTCGAATAGCTCGCAGGGGCGCCGTCGCTGGCGCGCCCTGGCGTGGATCGTTCCGGTCCTGGTGATCCTACTCGCCGTCTCGGTGCTTGGAGTTCGGCTGCTGCTTGCGACTGAGCCGCTGCAGCACTTCCTCGCCAGCTATCCCGGCACCTCGGCTTTGCCCGCTGCAGCGCCGGTCGGATTCCCCGGTTGGCTGGCATGGCAGCACGGCCTCAACGTGCTGTTCCTCCTGATGATCGTGCGAACAGGATGGCAACTGCGAACCGTGCAGAGGCCTGCGGCGAACTGGACCCGCCGGAACACAGGGCTCATCCGCACGAAGAACCCACCGAAGACCATCCCCCTCCACCTCTGGCTCCACCTGTCGTTCGACACAATCTGGGTGCTGAACGGCCTGATCTTCTACGTCCTGCTTTTCGCGACCGGACAGTGGGCGCGGATTGTGCCCACGAGTTGGGACGTCTTTCCTAACGCACTGTCGGCGGCCCTACAGTATGTGTCACTCAATTGGCCGCTCGATGACGGCTGGACCGCTTACAACGCACTGCAACTGCTCACGTATTTCGTGACGGTGTTCATCGCCGCACCGTTGGCGATCATCACCGGCATACGGATGTCGCCAGCCTGGCCGGTGCGTGCGACGCAAGTCAACCGTGTCTATCCGATCGGACTCGCGCGCGCGGTGCACTTCCCAGTCATGCTGTACTTCGTCTTTTTCGTGATCGTACATGTGACGCTGGTACTGTCCACTGGGGCGTTGCGCAACCTCAACCACATGTATGCACTACGTGACGACCAGTCCTGGATTGGGTTCATTGTATTCGCGGTGTCGCTCGTGCTGATGGCGGCAATTTGGGTGGCGGCGAGACCGACAGTGTTGCGCCCGATCGCGGCACTTACAGGAAAGATCAGCCGATAGCCGTCGTGGTTCAAACGTCACATCTTCTCGCAGGCGTTCGGGTCGTCTCACTCGAACAGTTCATCGCTGCACCGTACTGTACTCAAATCCTTGCTGACGCGGGAGCCGAGGTCATCAAGATCGAGCGCCCCGGAAGTGGGGACCCCCGTCGCAGTTACGAGCCGATGGTCGACCTCGGGCATGAGCAGGTGAGCAGCGGATTCGCGGCATACAACCGAGGTAAGCTTTCGGCGACGTACGACTTGGCTGTGCTCGCGGACCGCGAGTCGCTTCGCGAACTGATCGCCACGGCCGACGTGGTCGTGTCCAATCTGCGACCCGGCGCCCTTGTCCGCGGCGGCCTCGATCCGCGACTGCTGAGGGACCGGAGCCCGTCGCTAATCGTGTGCGAGATCAGCGGTTTCGGCGGCTCTGGCGGCCCATCCGCGCAGTGGCCCGCTTTCGACTCCGTGATCCAGGCGATGTCCGGTCTGAGCGGATTGATAGGATCTTCTCCGGACACCCCTCCACAGTTGGCGCCGATGTCGACTATGGATATCCTGGCGGGCACCTGGGCCGCACTGGGTATCGGTCTTGCGCTCGCTCAACGTGCGACGACTGGCGAAGGATGCTTGATTGACGCCTCTATGTTTGACATTGGGGCCGCCTTCCTCGAGCGTCCGCTGACGCTTTTTGAGTTCACGGGAACGGTGCAAACCCGAGGTGCCGACCGATTCAGCCCCGTCGGTATCTTCCGTGCAGCTGACGGCCGTTGGGTCTCGATCGTCATCCCGACGAACGACATGTGGGCTCGTTGCTGTACGGCGATCGCTCGGCCGGAACTGGTCGACGATATTCGACTGGACACAGTGCTGAAACGCGCCGAACGAATGCAAGACTTGATCATCCCAGCCCTTGAGGCGTGGGCGCAGCGCGAGGGGCTCTCGGCGGCGGAGGCGGCGGAGCGCATGCGGGAGTCGGGTCAACCTGTTGGTGTGGTCCAGAGTATCGACGAGGTACGGCACTCGGAGCAACTGGCCCATCGTCAGCTATTCTCTTCGTTGCGTTATCGTGACGGTGACGCGGTTATCGATTCCGACTACCGACTGTCACGCATGCCGCTCATGTTTGACGGCACCGTGGCGGAGCCGGGCCCGGTACCGGCGCTCGGCGAGCACTCCGAGCGCGCGCGTGAGATGGGCCGGGCAGGACGCGCCGAGCGGAATACATTACCCCGGCAGGGTCGCAGGACGGCGAAGTAGCAGGGTCTTCTTAAAGTCGTGTTGGTTGTTGGTGGTTTGCGGCGTGGCGTTTGTTAGTGAGGGGGAACTCCTGTTAATCCGGTGTTTGTTCACCACACTGGATCAAAGGAGTTCCCGTTGCTATCTTCGCTTATCTGCTCGGAGTCTGTCGCATTAATCGGCCCGGACGTGTCGCCGTTGTCGTTAGCCGAGGTGTTGGAGCGGGTTCCGGATCCGCGTCAGGCGCGCGGTATGCGCTACCCGTTGGGCGAGATCCTCGCGGTGGTCGTGTGCGCGGTCGTGGCCGGTTCACGCAGCTTCACGATGATCGCGGAGTGGGCTGCCCACGCGGCCACATACCGGCCGATGACCCAGTCCGGGCGGGTGCCGTCTTTGGCGACGATCCACCGGTTATGCACCCTCGTGGACGCTGAAGCGCTGGACGCGGCGCTGACCGGGTGGACGCGGGAAAAATGTCGGCCGAAGGCGATCGCGATCGACGGGAAAGAAGTCCGCGGCGCCAAACATGCCGACGGGGAACGCGTGTTCCTGATGGGAGCCCTTGATCATGACACGGGATGCGTGCTCGGGCAGGAACTGGTCGGGGCCAAGACGAACGAGATCCCGCACCTGCCGACGCTGCTGGACCAGCTCGGCGATATCAGCGGTGTGGTGGTCACCGCCGATGCCCTGCACACCCTGGCCCGGCAGGCCGAGCCGCTGCACGATCGTGGCGCACATTATGTGTTCACCGTCAAGGGGAACCAACCCGGGCTGCGGGACAGGATCGCGTCACAGACCTGGGCAAGCCTGGCACCCCAGCACACGCTGACGGAGAAAGGCCACGGGCGCACATCGACGTGGCAGATCACCGTGCAGCACGCACAGGACTGGATCGGGTTCCCGCACGCGAAACAGACGATCCGCCTGATGCGCGATCGGATCGATCACCGCAGTGGCGACGCGAGCCGCGAACCGGTCTACGCGATCACCTCGCTCAGCCCCGAACAGGCCTCACCGGCCGAACTGGCCGCGCTGATCCGCGGGCACTGGGGAATCGAGAACCGGCTGCACTGGGTCCGCGACGTCACCTTCGACGAGGACCGGTCACAAATCCGCACCGGACACGGACCCCGCCTCATGGCCGCCGTCCGGAACCTCGCGATCAGCATCCACAGACTCGCCGGAGCCACCAGCATCGCCCACGCGACCCGCGCCACCATGCGCGAACCCGAAATCGCCCGACACCTCACCGAACTTTGAGAAAGCCATGGCGAAGTAGAGCTTAGAGTTAGCTGTCTTGCTGGTAATCAACGGCCGCGCGGTGGCCAAAACGGTCGCGTCGATCGCAGCAGCGCAATACGAACCACGACTGCGGGACGACAGTGCCGCGTTAGAAACTCGGCCGCGCATGACTTCTGACGGTCGTGTCTTCGCGTCAGATCCGACCGGCCGTCATAGCGTGGTCGCAAGTCCGCCGTCCACGGGGAGCACGGCCCCGGTTACGAATGACCCGGCCGGGGAAGCCAGATAAATGGCCGCCCCGGCCATGTCCGACGGGCTAACGAACCGCTTCAGCGGAACCGGTTCGAGCACTGCCTCCTCGCCCTGGGCAATGACCGTGCCCTCAAGCAACTTGCTGCGAAACAATCCCGGCGCGATCACGTTCACGGTGATCGACTGCGGGGCTAACTGGGCGGCGAGATGCTTGCTGAGCTGATGGACCGCAGCCTTGGAAGCGGAGTACGCGTAGGTCTCGTGGTGTGGGACGTGGAAGGCGTCGATCGAGCCGATGTTGATGATCCGAGCCGGATCGAGTGAGGTGGCCGCCAACCGAAGCAGCGGCAGAAGCGCTTGAACGAGAAAGAATGAGCCTTTGACGTTGAGGTCGAACACCTTGTCCCATCCGGACTCCGGATAGTCATCGAGGGCTGCCGCCCAGACGGCGCCGGCGTTATTCACGAGCACATCGAGGCGCGTCTCCGCCTCGGCGAGCGAGACTGCAAGGGTGCGGCATCCCTCGGCGGTGCCAAGGTTCGCCGGGATGGACCGGCAGAACCCGTGCCGCGACAACTGTGCGGCGGCGGCGGCCCCCGCATTGGCATCCCTCCCGCAGATGTAGACGCGGGCACCCGCCTCGACGAATCCCTCCGCGATGCCGAGGCCAATGCCGCGGCTTCCTCCCGTAACCAACACCACCTTGCTGGATACGTCGAACAGTGACGGCGGAAACACGGGTCCGGCCATGTCAGATTCCCTTCCTCAGGCGACCAGCAACGGGACGGCTCCATTGCTACTTGTGCATTATATATTCATTAGCACGACGGGGCGTTGTTGGGAGGATCTTGTGGGTACTTCCAGTCACTTACCTCAACGGAGTTGCATCCAAGGCAATCAAGTCACCAACATGCAGGGTCCGTGTGTTGTTGTTGGGTGTGTCGGAGCCACCTGCCGGCGACTGCCGAGGTGCCTCACTGAAAAGTGAGCGCGTGGGGTGACTTGGTGCCTCACGAATTGTGAGCGCGAGGGCTTGCGGTCATTTGGTTGTTTGGAGTCGACGGATCGACGGTTGTAAGGAT
>SCRE01000041.1 GCA_004297935.1 Microbacteriaceae bacterium
GCCGCGCGCTTGGGACCCAACGACGTGGTGGTGGTGCTCTTCCCCGATTCCGGGCGCGGCTACATGTCGAAGATCTTCAACGACGAGTGGATGATCCAGCAGGGCTTCATCGCCGACAACAAGCGCGCCACCACGGTGGGCGACGTGCTGCGGTCCAAGCAGCCCAGCCCGCCGCTGATCACCATCGACGCCAACGCGTCGGTACGCGAGGCGATGAAGCTGCTGGAGGACTACGAGATCTCGCAGCTGCCCGTGCTCAGCGGTGACCAGGTGATCGGCTCGATCAACGACGTCGCCGTGATGCAGCAGGTCTTTGCCAACGCGGACCTGGTGCAAATGCCGGTGTCGCAGGTCATGGGGCGCCCCTTCCCCACGCTGGACGAATCGGCCGAAATCGACCGGGCCTATAAACTGTTGGCGCTAGCGAACTCCGCTGTCGTCATCACCTCCGGCGAACGCCCCATCGGGGTCGTCGCCCGTCACGACATCATCGCTTTCCTGGGAGGCCGGTAGAAGTTTCATGGAGCAGTCCGATTCGCTGAAGTTTGCCACGCGCGCGATCCACGCCGGCCAAGGCGCCGATCCCACGACGGGCGCCACCATCGTGCCGATTTACGCCACGTCCACCTACACGCAGGAGGCAGTAGGCGTCCACAAGGGCTTCGACTACAGCCGCACCGTCAACCCCACGCGCGTGGCGCTGGAGCAGCAGTTGGCCTCGCTGGAAGAGGCCGCGTACTGCAACGCTTTCTCCAGCGGCATGGGCGCCACCAACACGGTGATGAACCTGCTCTCCGCCGGCGACCACGTGGTGGTGGGCGAGGATTTGTACGGTGGGACGTATCGCCTGTTCTCGAAAGTGTACGAGCGCTACGGCATCGCGTTCACGTACGTGGATGCTGCGGTGGCGGAGAACGTGCGCGCGGCGCTGCGGCCGAACACGAAGCTGATCTGGATCGAGACGCCCACCAACCCGCTGCTGAACCTGGTGGACATCGCCGCGGTGGCCGCCGTGAAGCCGGCCGGCGTACTGCTCTGCGTCGACAACACCTTTGCCTCGCCCTACTTCCAGCGGCCGCTGACGCTGGGCGCCGACATCGTGGCGCACTCGACCACGAAGTACATCGGCGGCCACAGCGACGTGGTGGGCGGGGCCGTGATGACCAACAACGCCGAG
>SCRE01000006.1 GCA_004297935.1 Microbacteriaceae bacterium
CTGAAAACAAATCACCTGCGCCCCATCAGCAGCCGCCTCCCGCGCGAACCGCTCATGCCGATCCAGCATCGACCCCTTATCACCCGTCCACGCCGTCTGCGTAATCGCCACACGAACAACGTTCGATCCCTCTGCTGACATTGCTTGACTCCTCAATCCTCGTTGATCGGGCCGGCCGAATTGAAGCAACCGGGAACGCTGCCCGAGTCACACGACATGCTTGTTACTCATCCTGTCTGCCAATGCAGTGCAGGGCAAGCGGCGCCGGACGACCTGCGCATGTGAGCACGTTTGCTCGCACAGAATGTCCGCCGAGCCGCCGATGCCGGGTGCCATTCCAGGACCGTGGGTGTGGGCGCTTGCACGGAGATAGTCGAGTTCGAAGGATCGTTTTTCCCCATACGACCGTCGAACCCGACCATCTCCTTCAAACCGAAGATGCGCATACGCCGATACCACGCCCGCAGGCGACGAGGTCTCGGCTACCGTTGACTCATGCGCGTCGCCACGTGGAACGTCAACTCCATCAGAACTCGTGTCGGCCGGGTCGTCGACTGGCTCGTCCGCGAAGATGTTGACGTGCTCGGCATGCAGGAGATCAAATGCAAGCCGGAGCAGTTCCCGCGTGAGCCGTTCGAAGAGGCCGGTTACGACCTGGAGATCCACGGGCTGAACCAGTGGAACGGCGTCGCCTTCGCCAGCCGCAGGCCGATGACGGATGCCGTGACCTCGTTCCCGGGTATGCCTGGTTTCGCGAAGGGCCAGGACGGGCCGGACCAGCCGCTCGAAGCGCGCGCACTCGGGGTCACGGTCGACGGCATCCGCCTGTGGAGTCTGTACGTGCCCAACGGGCGGGCTCTCGGCGACCCGCACCTGGATTACAAGCTGGATTGGCTGGCCAGCCTTGCCGCCGACACGCGCGACTGGCTGTCGACGAATCCTGATCTCCCACTCGCACTCATGGGCGATTGGAACGTCGCACCGCGGGATTCGGATGTCGGCGACCCGAGCTTCGTGCCGGGCGAGTCGACCCATATCTCGCCGCCGGAGCGCAGCGCGTTCAGCGCCTTCGAAAAACTGGGGCTCTCCGATGTCGTGCGTCCGCTCGTGCCCGATGGCTACACCTTCTGGGACTACAAGCAGCTGCGCTTTCCTCGCAACGAGGGCATGCGCATCGACTTCATCATGGGGTCGCACGCGTTTGCGGAATTGGTGACCGGAGCATCCATTCATCGCAACGAACGCAAGGGCGACAGCCCGAGCGATCATGTGCCCGTTCTCGTCGACCTCGACACCGACCAGGACACCGCTGACGCTGAGGACGACGACCGCCCGATGGTCTTCTGACCGGGGCGTTGCCTGCGTGCCATCGCACGCTTAGGCTCACCGTATGCCACATCTCGATGTGCCGGGAGCGCGCCTCTACTACGAGACCGACGGTCAGGCTTCCGCGCCGGCGTTGCTGCTGCTCCACGCGAGCATCGCGAGTCTGCGGATGTGGGACCCGCTGATCTCCACCCTGGCCGCCGACCATTACGTCGTCCGCTACGACGCCCGCGGTTTCGGGCAGAGCGCGGCCGAGAACGTGCCGTACAGCGACCGCGACGACGCGCGGCACCTGCTCGACCATCTGGGCGTCGAACGGACGGTCGTCATCGGCGCGTCGCGTGGCGGGCGGATCGGGATCGATCTGACGGTCGAGTCGCCGGAGCGCGTCGCCGGGCTGATGACGATCGGCTCCGGCCCGAGTGGATTTCCAGACATCGAATTGACGGACGAAGAGGATGCGTTCGTCGACCGTCTCGATGCAGCATTTCGGGCGCAAGACTGGCCCGCACTGAACCGCCTCGACGTCGAGCTGTGGTGTCTCGGCGTGAATCGACCGACGGCGGAACTCGATCCAGACTTCGTGCAGACGGCATACGAACTGAACCGTCCCAATATCGCGCACAGCACCGAGGCGCCGATCGCGGAGCCGCTGGATCCGCCTGCGTATGATCGCGTTGTCGACATCCAGGTGCCCTCCCTCGTCACCGTCGGCGAGTTCGATCTTTCGGAAGCCCTCGCCAAGCAGGCCTATCTCCTCGATGCGATTCCGGATGCCGCCGGCTACATCTTCAGCGACACCGCCCACATTCCGAGCGTGGAGAACCCAGCGGAGTTCCTTCAGGTGCTGACCGCCTGGCTCGAACACCACAAGCTCTGACCCCTCCTCTGACACATCGAGTCGGGGCAAGGTGCTGACATCTCCGTGGATCCAACGACACTTTGCCACGACTCGATGAGAGCGCGTGCGGCCGATGCGGGCTACGGGCGCCCGGTGAAGGCATCCATCGTGTTGTAGATGCCCATTCGCTCGGCCACTGCGTCCCACGCGCGCGTCGGAAGCACACCCTTCAGCAGCTTCGCAAGCGCCACCGATCCCGGCAGCAGCAGCATCGGCTTGCCGGCGAGCATGGCCCGCCAGACCTTGTCGACGACGTAGTCCGGCGCCATGATCGGCGCCAGCAACGGTCCCCGTGCGCCGTCGAACATGCCGGTCGCCACGAAGGTCGGCGCCACCGTCGTCACCTTGACGTTGCCGTGGTCCTGCTGCTTGAGCTCGATCCGCAGCGACTCGCTCCAGCCGATCAGTGCCCATTTCGACGCTGCGTACACGCTCATCCGCGGATTCGCAACGAGACCGGCCGCCGAGGCGATGTTCACGATCCGCGTCGCGCGATACGGATTGTCGATCATGGCGGGCAAGAACTCACGGGTGATGTACATCGGCGCCAACGCATTGACCTGCATCGTCGCCCGGGTGTCGTCGCCGCTGTCGTGCTCCCAGAAGAACGCGCTCCGCACGATTCCGGCGTTGTTGATGAGCACATCCGGATTGCCGGCGATCTTGCGCACCTTCTGCGCGGTCTGCGCGATTGCGCCGAGCTCGGCGATGTCGACGGTGAACGCATGCACGCAGGTGCCCGGCGATGCGAGCGCAGCGAGCTCATCCGCCGTCTCGCCGAGTGCCCTGCCATTCTTGTCCCACAGGATCACGGCCCGTGCGCCCTCGACGACGGCGCGTTCGGCATAGAGGCGCCCCATGCCGCTGGCGGCCCCGGTGATCAAGACGCGGGCTCCGCGTACGGTTCTGCTCATCCCTCAATCATCCCAAGGATCCGCGGATGCCGCGCCCGGCCGCCCCGCGCCCCATACGGTGCCCCGCGCCTCTTCAACGGGCGCACGCCGCGCAAACGGGCGCGCCGCGCCGCGCCGACGCACACAGGACTGCACGGACCTGCGTGGCGCGCACTCCGGGCGCAACGGATCGCCGCATTGGGCAAGAAAACGCCCTGATCCGGTGGATACGCTTGAGGGGGCGCAGTTTCAGCGCCATACGTCCGCACCCGCGGCCGGATCAACGACGGGAGGTTCGCCATGTCTCAATTCGTCTCACAGTTCAGTGCAGACGCCATTGTCGGAGAGCCCGAGGTTGTCGAGGACCGTGCTGAGCAGGCCGGCCGCGGCCGCCTCGACGTAGACCGGCTGAAGCGTGTGGCCACCGATCCCGCCTGGCTCGCACTGAAGAAGGCGGCGATCGCACTGCAGGCCGACCAGGTCAAGGACGGCTCGATTCCGGATACGACGCGGCACGCGGACGCGAGGGGCTCCGTCGACACGATCGTCGCCTCGATCGCGGAGCTGACTCCACTGTTCCCGCACGACGCCGCCTACTTGGATGCCGTGCGCGCGGACCTCGCGCGCTGGGTCGACAGCGACTTCGCCGAGCCCGACTTCCTCGACGCGCTGAATGCCTTCCAGCCGCAGCAGCATCGCGTCGACGGCCTGCGCCACCTGGTGGTCTTCCCGATGTACACGCAGAACGGGTCGACCGATCGGCACGTCGAGGCCGTGCTGGTCGAGGTCATCTGGCCGGAGTTCATCGCAGCGCTGGAGGCGGCCGACTTCGGCAACAAGCTGTTCGTGCCGATCCGGTTCCTGGACTTCACGCCCGGCTACGACACCAACTCGGCCGTGCTCTTCCCGGAGACCGTCGCCATGCGGGAGATCCCGACGTTCACGTGGGGCGCGATCTTCCAGGATCGCGAAGCCGCACGGTATCGCAGAGTGGTGCGGGCGGCATCCGAGATCACCAAGCTCGAGCTGACGGTGGGCGCAGCCCGCCTCCTGGACGATCAGAAGCTGACGGAGGAGACCTTCGTCATGTGGGATCTCATCCACGACCGCACGCACATGCGCGGCGATCTGCCGTTCGACCCGTTCATGATCAAGCAGCGGATGCCGTTCTTCCTGTACTCGCTGGAAGAGCTGCGCTGCGACCTCACCGCGTTCCGCGAATCGGTGAAGCTGGAGCGTTCGTTGGGCGCGCTTCCGGAGGCCGAATTGACCGGGTCGGGGAAGGACATCCTCGAACACGCGAAGCTCGTGCAGTACACGATCTTGTTCGACCGGATCTTCCGCTTCCCTCTGACAGGCAGCCGCGTGCGCAACTACGACGGGCTCGGCGGCCAGCTGCTGTTCGCCTGGCTGCACCAGCACAATGTGCTGCACTGGACGGACACGCGGCTGGCGATCGACTGGGACGAGGTCGCCGACGTCGTCGTCGCCCTCAGCGACGCGATCAACGATCTCTACTGGCGTTCGATCGACCGGCCGAAGACGGCGCACTGGCTTGCCGCCTACGAGCTGGTGTCCGGTGTGCTGTCGCCCAACCCTGCGTCGCGGTGGGCGCGCGGGCTGCCGGATGAGATCCTGGCCGGGCCGCCCAAGGGTTACACGGATGCCGTGCTGGACGACGAGTTCCCGCTCTCGATGTTCTACGAGGCGCTTGCCAAGAAGATGGGCACCGTGATCGAGTCGACCGCAGGCATCACCGCACATGGCTGAGCTCGGTGGTCGAGCAGCACGCGTATCGAGGTCCGAATCCCAAGAGATCGGCTCACAGGGTCTCGATAGAGTCGCTAGCGCTCCTTACTCGACCAACGTCATCGCCGGGCGCACCGTGCTCATCGCCGGTGCGTCCGGCGCGTCCGGCATCGCCCTGGCGCACGCGCTCTCCACCGCAGGGGTGCGCGTGCTGGCGGTCGCGCGCAGCCAGGAGCGGCTCGACGCGCTCGTCGAGCAGGTGCCGGATGCCGACACGCGCGTCTGCGACCTGACCAGCCCCTCGGCTGTGGCCGAGCTGGCGATGCGCATCCACCTGAAGTTCGGATCCGTGGACGGTCTCATCAACCTGGTCGGCGGATGGCGCGGGGGCGGCGGTCTGGCCGACCAGAGCGACGAGGACTGGCGGTTTCTGGAGGGCTCGTTGACATCGCTGCGGAACATCAGCCGTACCTTCTACGACGACCTCGTCGCGTCTCCGGCCGGCCGACTGGCGATCGTGTCCTCGACCTCGGTCGAGCACCCGACCGCGGGCGGCGCCAACTACGTCGCGCTCAAAGCGGCCGCAGAGGCCTGGACGCGCGCCGCCGGCCAGGGCTTCACCAAGGCTGGATCACCTGCGGCCGCCGTGATCTTCCGCGTGAAGGCGCTGGCCGGGCTCGAAGAGACGCTCGCGGCATCGGTCGTCGGGTTGTGGTCGCAAGACGCCGCATCCCTCAACGGGCGCATCATCGAACTGGCCGCGCCCGCCGCCTGAGCCGCGTGTGCGCCCAGGCCGAGGGTGCGGCCTTCAAGAAGTCCGGGTCTCGAGCCAGTCCGCGAACCGGATCGTGCCGCGTGCATCCGGATGGTCGTTGGTCAGTGCCCCGTCGCGGAGGGCGCGACCCAGCTTGCCGGGCACCCGCAGCGGCAACGGGATCGCCCGCGAATGCGTGGCCGCCCGCCAGACGCGCGCAAGGTCGCGCGCGTCCATGATCTCCGGGCCGGCGACCTGCACGCGGGTGCGTCGCGGAGCTCCGGATGCGACCTCGGCCACGAACGCTGCGACGTCGCCGACATCGACCGGCTGCACCATGGCCTGCACCTTCGGCGTGATCCCAACACGTGCCGCACTAGCGAACATGGTCTGGAAAAGGGTGTGGAACTGAGTCGCCCGAACAATGGTCCATGGCACGGCGCCGGCCTCGACGATCTGCTCCTGGCGCACCTTGATGCCGTAATAGCTCATCGGTGCGCGGTCACAGCCGATGATCGAGATGGCGACGTGGTGGCCGACGCCCGCCGCCTGCTCGGCCTCCAGCAGCCGGAGCGATCCATCGACGAGGGTCGACGCAGCCCCATTGCTGGCGTCGATGACGGTGTCGCATCCGCTCAATGCCGCGGTGAGGCCGACGCCGGATCGCAAATCCACCGGGCGGTCCGGCGATTTTCGGCTCAGCACCCGCACGTCCTGCCCGCTCGAACGCAGGCTTTCGACGATCCGGCTCCCGATCGTTCCCGTTCCCCCGACGACCGCTACGGTCATGTCAGTGCCTCCAGGCTCATGTTCGTATCCCTTTCCATCCTGACACTCACTCGACGATGTCGCGCCACACCTCAACGCGAAGGATGCGCTCGCCGCGCCGTGCCCCTAGCGTTGACCTAACGAACAGGGGGGCACAGTGCTCGAACTCCAGGACATCAACCGGTCGTTCTCCGGCCGGCCGGTGCTCGCAGACATCAGCTTCGACGTGCTGCCTGGACGGATGACCGGGTTCGTCGGCGCGAACGGTGCGGGCAAGACGACGACCATGCGGATCATCCTCGGGGTGTTGGCGTCGGACAGCGGCACCGTGAGCCTGAACGGCACACCGATCGGCGCATCGGATCGCCGTCGGTTCGGCTACATGCCCGAGGAGCGCGGGCTGTACCCGAAGATGAAGGTCGGCGAACAGCTCGTCTACCTGGCCCGACTGCACGGGCTCACTCCGGCCGCCGCCAAGCGCAACGCACGAACCCTGTTGGAACGGCTCGGCCTCGGCGAACGGGCAGGGGATCCGGTGGAACGACTCTCGCTCGGCAATCAGCAGCGCGCGCAGATTGCGGCGGCCCTGGTGCACGACCCCGAGGTGCTCGTGCTCGACGAGCCGTTCTCCGGCCTCGACCCGATCGCGGTCGAGACCGTGCAGACCGTGCTCAAGGAGTATGCCGACCGCGGCATGCCTGTGCTGTTCTCCTCGCACCAACTGGACATCGTCGAACGTCTCTGCGACGACCTCGTGATCATCGCGAACGGCACCATCCGCGCGGCGGGTTCCCGCGAGAGACTCCGAGCCGAGCACTCGGCACCGCGCTTCGAGGTGCAGCTCGCCGGCGACGCCGGCTGGCTGCGTGAGGAGCCGGACATCACCGTGGTCGATTTCGACGGCGGCTACGCCCTGTTCGACGCCGCCCCGGAAGCCGCCCAGCGGGTTCTCCAACGTGCCGTCGGTCGCGGTGCGGTCACCAGTTTCGCGCCACACAGTCCTTCGCTCGCCCAGATCTTCCGGGAGGTCATCGAATGAGCACAACCTCGACGACCATGGCATCCGGACGCGGCCGAGAGTCGGCATCCGCGGGCCGCGGCACCGGTTCCGGCGGGCCGCGCGGCGCCGTACGGCTGGTCGCGGAACGCGAGATCATGTCGCGGCTGCGCAGCAAGGCGTTCTTGATCTCGACCGGAATTCTGCTGCTCGCGGTGCTCCTATCCGTGCTGGTCGGCGGGCTCATCGGGGGAATCGATCAGTCGGCCAAGGTAGCCGTCGTCGGCAGTGCCACGACGGCAGTCGAGCACGCGCACGGCCTGAAAGCGGTGCCGGCAGACAGTGTTGCCGCCGCAGAAAAGCTGGTGCGCGACGGCTCTGTCGACGCGGCGATCGTGCCGGACGCGACGAACACGGTCGGCGGCATCAAGGTCATCGCCCTCGATTCACCGCCGGTGAGCGTGATCCAATCGCTCAGTGTCGCTCCGCCGGTGACGCTGCTGAAGACATCCGCCCAGAATCCGCTGCTGGTCTACTTCGTCGCGCTGGCGTTCGGCCTGGTGTTCTTCATGTCTGCCATGACGTTCGGTCAGACCATCGCGCAGAGCGTGGTCGAGGAGAAGCAGACGCGCGTCGTCGAGGTGCTGCTGTCCACCATCAGCGCACGCACGCTGATGGCGGGCAAGGTGCTGGGCAACAGCATCCTGGCGTTCGCGCAGATCGCGATCATCGCCCTGCTTGCGAGCGTTGGGCTGCTGGTGACCGGTCAGCATGTGCTGCTCGCCAGCGTCGGGCCGAGCGTGGTGTGGTTCGTCGTGTTCTTCATCGTCGGCTTCGTGATGATCGCATCACTGTATTCGGGAACGGCCGCGCTCGTGTCGCGGCAGGAGGATGTCGGCAGCGCCACGGCGCCGGTGATGATGATCGTGCTGCTGCCATACATTCTCGTGCTGGTGTTCAACAACAACCCGACGGTGCTGGCGGTCATGTCGTACGTTCCGTTCTCCGCACCGGTCGGGATGCCGATGCGCTTGTTCCTCGGCACGGCCCAGTGGTGGGAGCCGATCCTGTCGCTGCTGATCCTGGTCGCCACGACCGCGCTGGCCATTCTGCTCGGGTCGCGGATCTACGAGAACTCGCTCCTGCGCACGGGTGCGAAGATCTCGATCAAGGAAGCCTTGAAGGGCTGACCGCGACCCCAACTTTCGCCGAATGCATCCTTGTGGTCATTTTGAGGGCTCCGACGGCGGCTAAAGCGGCCACGCGGGCGCACTCGGCGACGTGGCGAACGCGGGTCAGGCATCCGGGGCGGATGAAGACGACGAATCATGCTGGGCCAGGTAGCGCTCGGTTCTGCGGTCGGGCACCAGCCAGATCAGTGCCACCACGGTGTAGGCGGCGAGTGCAATCGCAGGTACACCGGTCAGCGCAGCGCCGATGCCCAGCAGGTAGATAACGGGCGAAAGCTTGCCCTTCCAATCACGACCCACTGCCTGGGCGAGCGCACCGCGCTTGCCCTGCTGCCGAATCAGGGTGCGCTGAAGCACGGCGTAGGCGATTGCCGAGCAGACGAGGTTGATGCCGTACACCACGACGGGCACTTGGACAAAACCCATTTCATCCATCCAACGGGTGCTGAACGGCACGAGCGAGAGCCAGAACAACAGGTGCAGATTAGCCCAGAGCACGGCGCCGTTCACCGCACCGACCAACTGCATCATGTGGTGATGGTTGTTCCAGTAGATGCCGACATAGACGAAACTCAGAAGATAGCTCAGCAGCGTCGGCAGGCTCTGCGACAACGCCTGCCAGGTCGCCTCATGCGGGGTTCGCAGTTCCAAAACCATGATCGTGATGATGATGGCCAGCACGCCATCGCTGAACGCTTCAAGTCTGTTCTTGTTCATGCCGCCCTCTTCCGCTCATGCTGCGCCCGATCCATACGCTGGTTCGAAAACGTAAGCAGCCTAGAACCTTGGGGCGCCATGCGTAACGACTGTGGCTTTTGCTAAATGATGGCGACGTTCTTTCGACTGTCAATGAGGGCGCCGAGGCCACTGTGTCATAAGCGGAACCCTCTACGGGACAGCTCGCACTGCCCGATAGGGGCCCCGTGCTGGCAGTCGGTTATCACAGATCGAGGACGAATCGGAGGGACTGGTCGATCTCTTGCATCGAGCCAGGAGAGACCATTCCGTGCCGAGAGGTCAGCCGCTCGACCGAGACCACCCGCAACTGATCGCAGCGGGCGTAGGAGGCGTGTTCCAGCCCACTGTGCTCGGGCTCCAACTCGACGTGGCTTCGAAGCCCATATCCGCGTGTCGTTATCGGCACGATGACAACCAGCCCGCCCGCGCCGTTGTTCAGGATGTCGACGGATACCACGACGGCCGGCCGTCTGAAGGCCGGCTCGTGGCCGACCGGCCGGCCGAGATCCACGGAGTAGACCTCCCCGCGCCAGATCAAGCGAGGGCATCCCACTCAGTGCGTTCAGCGACATATCGCTCCCACTGTTCGGGATCGCTGCGCAAACGCTGGTAGTCCTCGTTGAGCCCGTGTAAGAACTCACGCCGTTCCAGCGCGTCAATGGCGTCGTGCACAACATCGATCACCGAGGCCTCACGGGCCTTGGCGATGAGCTGAAGGCGTTCGGAATCGGGTCGTCGAACGCGGACGGTTGTCGTTTCTGTTGCCATAAACACAGTGTAGACGAAATGTAGACTCTCGACATCGCATACCGCCGTCCCATACCGGCGTCTGCCCCGCAGAGGGCACGCCCTGCGGGTTAGCCTTGAGTCGTGACGTCCCGTGTCGGTTTTGTGATGATCGTGCTGCCGATCCTCATGCTCGTGGCTGCGCTCGTTACGCAACTGGCCGGCTCAGGACACCTTTCTCGTAACGGACTCGTCGGAATCCGTATCCGCTCGACCCGAGCGAGCGACGAGGCGTGGCGGGTAGACCATCGTGCCGCTGTCTGCCCACGTGGGTAGGTTTTGTCGCAGTCTCGGTTGTCGCGATCGCCTCTTGGTCGTTTGCCGGTTCTGTCACCGTCGAAGCGCTGTGTGCCGGCCTTGCTGTCGCGCTGGTTATTGCCATCGGGACATGGTCGCTCGTCGCCGCAAACCGCGCGGCATGCGCGCTGACCGCGAGCTGACTCCTGTGGCTTTCACCAAAAGTTGGTGGTGTTCTTTTACTTTTGAACGGAGGTGCGACCTGCGAGCGGACGGACGAAAGCGAAGCAACCGATGTGTCGTAAGGGGAACCTCTTGCGGGACACGCCAATCAACGAATGAGCCGACGGCATCGTTAGCGGACGTGGACACCAAAGTGGAGCACAGCATAGGCGACCGCTCAGCGTGCAGTGGTGACGCGTCTGTTCAGCCTCTGAGATAGTTGCCCGACTCTGTCAGAAATGCCCGGGGATCGTCCGCCCACAGGCGGAGCCTGGTCACCGTGTGCTGGCCGCCCTTCGAGGATAATCCGGGGAGCTTGACGGCGGTGGGCCGTTCGAGGACTATCTCGACGTTCGTCTCGCTACCGCGGCTAACTGCAAGCGTCACGGCGTCATCGCTGGTGACGACGCGTGGTGTTTTGGGCTCGTACTTGTGCTTCGCGACCGCGACGGAGTACACATCCTCCCAGACCGCGTGGATGTTGAGGTCGAACCCGTCGCGCATACGGATGCCGTCCGGCCCGACTGTGTGCGGCCGCATGATGTGTGCGCAGAGCAGTCCGATCATCCAGACCAACCCCCACGCGTCGAGCACGTCGAACACGATCCGAATGAGAAGCCATCCTTGGATAATGAGGTCGATTATGACCAGCTCCAATGCGGACAGCGCGATGAAGATGACGAAGACCGCGGTCGCGCCGCGATGGAAACTGAATCCTTTTGCGCCTGGCGCGACGGCCGGCCTGTGTACAAGGGCTCTGCCGATGCTGGTGTAGATGATGCGTTCGAGACCGGTCGCACGCTCGATCAGCGCACGTGATCGTCTCCACGTCGAATCGGACTCGCCGGTTACCTCGGCCTGGCTCATAGCACAGCCGTGGCGGTGCCCGGCTCGCCTGCCTCGGCGGTGGGTGCAAGCGCGGCGAGCTTTGCGCTGATGGTGTCGATTCCGCACTACGCCGAACTGCCCGAACCGCTCGCGGGACGAGAGACCTGGCTACAAGGGTTCGAGATGATCAAGCGTGCGTTCCCCGACCTCGAAGCACACGTCGACGACATTGTCGCGGCTGGGGACCGCGTTGCCGTTCGTGTGAACTTCACTGGCACTCATGCCGGAGACTTCCAAGGCGTTCCTACGACCGGCCGCGCCATCCACTATGTCAGCCACGAGTTCTATCGCCTCGTGGATAGCGTGGTCGGCGAGGAATGGATCTGCTCTGACATGGCGCCCCCTCTTCCGACGGCTCGGCTGAAACCCCTCCATCATCGACTCTCTGCCGCTGTGTCATATGAGGGAGGCCCACCGGGACGCTGGCAGACGGCTTCGGACATTCTCCCAATCGAGATAGTAGCTGGGTCTTTATTCCCGTAAGACTCCCCCAGAAAATGCCCGGTGAAGGGGACTATGCACTACAGGTAAATTCGTGATCGAATTGTTCATCGGCTATGCCTGCATCTTCACCAACAACCAAGACCTCACCGCGCAGAAGAAGTCCTCAGTCGTGGCCTTTCTGACACTGGGCGCGCCCCGCACATCAGCGATGGTCAAAGACAGAGTGCGCGAAGATAGAAAGCGTGACCGAAACTTTGCATGACACCGAATATCGCGGCTTTGCCTCAGACAACTACGCGGGTGCGCACACTGAGATTCTGGCGGCGATCGCGGCCTCGAACGGCGGACATCAGGTCGCGTACGGTGAGGACGTCTATACGCAACGCTTGCAGCAGGTGTTCGTGCAGCATTTCGGCGAGGGTGTGCAAGCATACCCGGTGTTCAACGGCACCGGCGCCAACGTGGTCGGGCTGCAATCGATGCTGCCGCGCTGGGGCGCGGTCGTGTGCGCATCCACTGCTCACATCAACACGGATGAGAACGCCGCACCGGAGCGCGTCGGCGGCCTCAAACTGCTCACCGTCGACGCATCGGACGGCAAGCTGACCCCTGAGCTCATCGATCGGCAGGCCTGGGGCTGGGGCGATGAGCACCGGGCGCAGCCACTCGCGGTGTCGATCACGCAGACCACCGAGCTCGGCACCTGCTACACCGTCGACGAGATCACCGCGATCGCCGACCACGCCCACTCGCTCGGCATGAAGCTGCACGTCGACGGTTCGCGCATTGCCAATGCGGCCGCGACCCTGGGCATGCCGCTGCGCGCATTCACGACGGATGCCGGCGTCGACGTTCTCAGCTTCGGCGGCACCAAGAACGGGCTGCTGTTCGGCGAAGCGGTCGTTGTTTTGAACCCGGATGCCGCAATCGGCCTCCCCTATCTGCGCAAGCTCAACATGCAGCTGGCCTCGAAGATGCGCTTCGTGTCGGCGCAGTTGATCGCCTTGCTCGAGGGCGACCTGTGGTTGCGTAGCGCCCTGCACGCGAACGCGATGGCGAGCCGCCTGAGGGGCGCGCTCGAAGCATCCGTTGCCGCGGGATCGGTCGTCGGCCTCGGCTTCAGCCAGCCGACGCAGGCCAACGGCGTGTTCGCCACCCTGCCGGCCGGCGTCGCAGACACGTTGCGTGAGAGCTTCCGCTTCTACGATTGGGATGCCGCACGGGGCGAGGTGCGCTGGATGTGCTCGTGGGACACCACGGAGGCAGACATCGACGCGTTCGCCGCCGCGATTCAGCGCGAGCTCGCCGCCTGACTCCCGCCTGACTTCCCGCCCGGCCCCAGGCTCCCCTCCCCGCCCGGAAACGTCGCACCCGAATGCGCACTCGAAGGGAATAGTGACTCTTTCTATGCGTTTACATGCTTTGGCAATGGCGCCGCTTCAGCAGTATTCCCATCATCGAAGGAGAGCGCACATGTCGCTTGTCACCGATTCCGCCGTGCACACCCAGCCATCCGGCCGCCTGACCAAAACAGCGCAGACCAGCACCCCGATCAGCGAAGTTCTCGCCGAGCGCTGGAGCCCCCGCTCTTACGACGCGTCGGCACCGCTGGACGAGCAGAAGCTCACCGCGGCGCTAGAGGCCGCCCGGTGGGCCCCGTCCGCCGGCAACTCGCAGCCGTCCCGCTTCATCGTCGCACGCCGTGGAAGCGACGCGTTCGAGACCATCGTCGCCAACCTGATGGGATTCAACCGGGTGTGGACGACCTCGGCCGGCGCCTTGATCGTCGGCGTGGCCGAGGTGACGGATGCCGGTGGCAAGCCCCGCCCGTGGGCCAAGTACGACCTCGGCCAGGCCCTTGCTCACCTCTCCGTGCAGGCGCATCACGATGGGCTGCATGTGCACCAGATGGGCGGCTTCGACGCGGATGCCCTGCGCGAGGCGTTCTCCATCGGCGAGCGCCTCGAGCCGGTGTCCGTCTCGGCGATCGGGGTGCTTGCATCCGCAGAATCGCTGCCCGAGTTGCTGCGCGAACGCGAGACCGCACCGCGCACCCGGATGCCGCTGTCGGAGCTCGTGCTGCTCAGCGCGTGACGCGTCAGGCGCGCTTGGCCTGCGCAGACTCGACGACTGCGACGAGCGGCGCGAACAGCGGATGCTCTGCCTGCAGTGTCGTGACCTCGGTCACGACCTCGGTTGCCGGCTTCGTCCGCAGCAGCGCGCCGAGTTCCTGACTCTGCGGGTCATCCGGCACATCGAAGCGCAGCACATTCTCGATCGCCTCAAGCAGCGCGCCCGGGGTCGACCGGTGTTCTGCGAGTTCGGCGGCAGGACCGATGAAGCGATCGTAGCGGCCGAGCTTGCGCAACGGTTCCCGACCGACCCGTTCGACGGCGTCGTGCAGATGCGCGTTCTCGAAGCGTGTCAGGATCTTCGCCCGGTACGCTGCCATGCCGGCGGGGTCGAGTCCGTGCTTGGTCACGAGGGCGAGCGAGGTCTCCTTCAGAACCCGGGATGCGGCATCCCGGACGCTGTCGATCGTCATCGCCTCCGCGATCGTCGGCGCCCCGGCCAGAAATCCGGCGTATGCCACGGTCGCGTGCCCGGTGTTCACCGTGTACAGCTTGCGCTCGATGTACGGCACCAGGTCGTCGACGAACCGCACGCCCTCGATCGCGGGCGGCTGCCCCGCGAACGGCGTGCGATCGACCACCCACTCGAAGAATTCCTCGACCACGACGTCGATGCCGGTTCCGGCCGGCTGTGCGGGCACGATCCGGTCGACCGCCGTGTTGGCGAACACGGCCTTGGGCGCGATCGCGGCCCATTCGTCCGGCGTTCCGGCACTGCGCACGGCCGCGGCCAGCGTGTCGGTCGCCCCGACCGCGTTCTCGCACGCCATCACGACCAGTGGTGCGGCGGCGGCCGGCCGGTGCACAAGACCCGCGGCGATCGCCGGCGCCACGAACGGCAGGATGCGCACACCGACGGCGGTGGTGAGGATGTCGGCGGTCGCGATCTCGGCGACGAGAGCCTCGGCATCCGTCTGGCTGTTGATCGCGCGGAAGTTAGTGACGGGCCGTTCGCTGCTTCGTTCGCCGACCGCGCGCACCATGTAGCTCTGGGCTGCGGCCAGCGCGCCGACGAGTTCGGCGTCGACATCGGCGAACACGACCTCGTAGCCCGAGTCGTGCAGCAGCAATCCGACGAACCCTCGCCCGATGTTGCCGGCGCCGAAGTGAACGGCCTTCATTCTGCGTTGACCTCAGCGAGCTGCCGGTACAGCGCTGCGGCGTCGGGTGCGTCGATCAGGCGGGCCACGTCGTCCTCGTCGGAGAACACGATCGCGATCTTCGACAGGATGTCGAGATGCTCGTTGTTCAGGCCGGCGATCCCGACCGCGAAGCGCACCTCCTCCCCGCCCCAGTCGATCGGATCCTGATAGCGCACGAGCGACAGCGCGGAGCGGACGATCGAGTCCTTCGCGTCGTTCGTGCCGTGCGGGATCGCCAGATAGTTTCCCATGTAAGTCGACACGGTGGCCTCTCGTGCCAGCATGGCGTCCAGGTAGTCCGGGCGCACTGCCCCGGCGTCCACGAGCAGCTGACCCGCCTCGCGAATGGCTTCCTCCCGCGTGGTGGCGGACCCTGCCGCCACCACGCTCGACTCACTCAGAATCCCGGTCATTGCTATCCCGCTGTCTCTTCCTCTTTTGCCGAGACGAGCTCGACGACCTCGTCATAGCGTGGACTGTTCATGAAGTTGTCGACGGACACATGCTGCGCCGACGGCGTCTTCGCGCGGGCCCGGTCGGTCAGTTCGCGCTGCGTGATGACCAGGTCGACGTCGTCCTCCAGATTAGCGATGGCCTTGTTCGTGACGGTGACCCCGTGGATGCCGGCCTTCTTGATCTTGTTGCGGAGAACGGATGCGCCCATCGCGCTGGAACCCATTCCGGCGTCGCATGCGAACACGATGTTGCGGATCAAGCGCTTTGTCGCATCGCCTTGCGCGTCACCGGCATCCGTCTGCGCCTCGTGAACGAGACCGCCGAGCACGGCGCTCTGCTTGCCCTTGTTCGCGGTGGTCTGTGCGACTGCCGCGCTCAGGTCGCCGCTCTCGCCCCTGGCCAGGTCGCGCCTGCGGGTGGCGCGCAGAATGACCGCGCTGATCAGGAAGGACACGGTCGCCGCCCCGACCACCGACAGGATCACGCCGAGATAACTGCCGGGGGCGGTCTGGATCAGAATCGCGATGATGCTTCCGGGAGAGGCCGGTGCACGCAGTCCTGTTGCGAATGCGGCATTGATCGCGACACCGGTCATGCCGCCGCCGATCGCGGCCAGCACGAGGATCGGCTTCATCAGCACGAAGGGGAAGTAGATCTCGTGGATGCCACCGAAGAACTCGATCACGATGGCGCCCGGCGCGCTCGCCTTGGCGATGCCGATGCCGAACAGGGAGTATGCGATCAGAATGCCGAGGCCGGGGCCGGGGTTGGCCTCGAGCAGGAACAGGATCGACTTTCCGGTCTGCTGCGCCTGCTCGACGCCGAGTGGTGTGAGCACGCCGTGGTTGATGGCGTTGTTCAGGAACAGCACCTTGCCCGGTTCGATCAGGATGCTGGCCAGGGGCAGCAGATGCGCGGCAACCAGCCAGTTGACGGCGCCACCGAGGATCCCGCTGAGCCATTCGACGATCGGGGCGATTCCGAAGAATGCACCGATCGCGAGGAGACCGCCCAGGATGCCCGACGAGAAATTGTCGATCAGCATCTCGAATCCGGGCTTGATCTTGCCCTCCCAGATGCCGTCGACCTTCTTCAGCAGCCAGGCGCTCAGCGGGCCCATGATCATGGCGCCGATGAACATCGGAATGTCACTGCCGACGATCACGCCCATGGTCGCGATCGTGCCGATGACACCGCCTCGAACACCGTAGATCATGCGCCCTCCGGTGTTGGCGATGAGCAGCGGCAGCAGGTAGGTGATCATCGGGCCCACCAGCCCGACGTACTGGGTGAACGTGTGCCCGTTGGCGTCCTGTGCCAAGGCGGTTGCTGCGCCGTGCCAGCCGATCTGACCGACATCGCCGAAGCCGCCGAGGATGCCGCTGGGAATCCATCCGGTTGCTATGAAGAATGCCGTGATCAGCCCCCACGCGATGAACGCGGGGATGTTGGGCATGACCATTCCGCTGAGGAAGGTTCCGAACCGTTGCACACGGAGGCGGGCACCTCCCGGCTGCTTCACGGTTGAGGTCGTCGTCATGAGACTGCTCCATTCTGTGCTGGATCGGGGGTGTGTGTTGTGGCTGTTGTTGTGGGTTGCGTCGTCGGTTGAGTGGTGGGTCGATCCGCGAGTTCCTGAGCCGCTGCCCGAGCCTCGGCGCCGCCGTCGGTTGCGAGAGCCGCAGCGGCCAAGGCGCGCGCGCCTTCGAGGGAGAAGCGCTTGAGAGACGCACGCACATCTGCCAAGGCCGCTGGAGACATCGAGAGCGTCTGCACGCCGAGGCCGACGAGCACGACCGCCAGGAGCGGATCGGCCGCGGCCTCGCCGCACACGCCGACCGGCTTGCCGCTCGCCGCTCCGGCGCCGCCGACCTCGTGGATGAGGCGCAGGACCGCCGGATGCCACGGGTCCTGATAGTGCGCGACCGAGCCGAGCAGGCGGTCGGCTGCGAGCGTGTACTGTGTGAGGTCGTTCGTGCCGATCGAGGCGAAGTCGGTGTTGGCGAGAATGCGATCGGCGATCAACGCAGCCGACGGCACCTCGATCATGACACCGGCGGTCTTGATGCCGTACTCGCGGGCGAGTCCGGTGAAGTAGGCGGCCTCGTCCACGGTCGCGACCATGGGAGCCATCACCCACAGGTCGGCATCCGTCTCCGCGTCCGCCGCCGCGAGTGCGGTGAGTTGCTCGCGCAGGATGTCTTCGCTGTCCCGCAGCGCACGCAACCCGCGCACGCCGAGGGCGGGGTTCTCCTCGTGTGTGTCGTTCAGGAATTCGAGTGGCTTGTCTGCGCCGGCGTCCAGCACCCGCACGACCACCTTCTTCCCGCTGAATGCGGCCAGCAGCGTGCGGTAGTGCGCCTGCTGTTCCTCGATGGTCGGCGCCAGTCGCGCATCGAGGAACAGGAACTCGGTGCGGAACAGCCCGACCCCCTCCGCTCCCGCGGCGAGCGCCGACTCCGCGCCATCGGCCGAACCGAGATTGGCAAGCAGCGGAACACGGGTGCCGTCGGCCAGCGCACCCGGATCGGCCGGCGCCGCGAGCGCAGCCGCCCGCTGGGCGATGCGTCGTCGCGCGTCTGCGAGTTGCCCGGCATCCGGAGCGATCGTGACGACGCCGGATGCCGCATCCACGATCACCTGATCCCCGGTGCGGATGCCGTCGGCGCCGGTCGCCGCGACAACCGCGACGATCGACTTCTCCCGAGCGAGGATCGCCGTGTGGGAGGTGGGTCCGCCCTCAGTCGTGACGACGGCGAGAACCTTGCTCAGGTCGAGCAGAACGGTCTCGGCCGGTGCGAGGTCACCGGCGACAAGAACGAATGGGCTGTCGGCCACGGGCAGCCCGGGGGCGGCGACTCCGGAGAGCTCCGCGACCACTCGCTGAGAGAGATCGTCGAGATCGCCGGCTCGCTCCGCCAGGTAGCCGCCGAAACCGGTGAGCGTCTCGCGGAATGCCGCGAAGGCCTCGAAGACCGCACGCTCGGCTGTCTTGCCCTGGTCGATGCGCGTGTCGACCTCACTCGTGAGCATCTCGTCTTCGACGATCATCGCCTGCGCTTCGAGCACGTCGGTCGCGACACCGGAGACCCGCGCCGCGCGTTCATTCAGCGTGGCGGCGACCGCTGCTGTCGCGGCGAGCACGCGCGCGCGTTCCTCGGCGGCCGTGCGGCTCGAGCATTCATCGGCGGGCTCGGGCAGTGGGTCGGCGGCGCGCAGCACCGACCCGATGGCGATGCCCTGTCCGATGCCGGAACCGCTCAGAGTCCGCGGTGCGCCAACCGCACCGGGCGCCGACGCCTCCGCTGTGGTCAGGTCGGGCAGAGTCAGCTCAGACATTGTCGTGATCCGTGACGAGCACTTCCGTGAGGCCGTCGAGCACGGAATCGGCTCCGTCGGCATCCGAGCTGAGGGTGACGTAGTCACCGTGATCGATGCCGAGCGAGATGACACCGAGGATGCTCGACGCGCTGACCGGCTTGCCGGATCCCTTCGCGATGGTGACCGGGATGCCGGCAGCGGTCACCGCCTGCACGAACAGCTTGGCCGGTCGGGCGTGCAGCCCGTGGCTGGACCCGATTCGGATGGTGCGTTCTGTCATGGTGTTCTCCTCGGCGATCGGCGGTGAAGCATGGTGGACGAGTATCGGTCGACAGCTCTCAGCTGGCCGACGCGCGGGCTGCGGCGAGCGCCAGGTCGAGCGCAGCGTTGCCGTCGCGCATCGTGACGACTTGCTCTGGCAGCAACACGGCGACCGCACCCGCACGGCCGACCCGAGCTGCGAGCGCCTCGAATTCGCCGGCGAGGTGCGGTCCGATCAGCACGATGTCGGCATCCGGCGCCAGTGTGTCCAATTCCGTGGTGCCCGAGGCTGTCGCCGACGCAGAGACGCCGCGCGCGGCGGCCGCCCTTCGCACCCAGAGGGCGACGAATGAACTGGATGCCCCAGCGCCGCACACCACGAGCACCCGCATGGCGCCACCTCCGACTCGATCCCGTTCGAGACCTTTCTCGAGCGTCACACCATCGTGCTCTGCCGGGTGTCACGCCGCCAGCAGGCTTTCTTCCGCTCCCCCGGAAGACCCACTGGAACCCCTGGCAGCATCGCCGCACGAATGCTTGACTACAAGCACGCATCGTTGGATGCGCTTGAACGAACCATCACGGCTGCAAGGAGGCGGGAGTGGTCCGGGGCAGGCAGGCGAAGATGCTCGCTGTGCTGGAGCACGCCCGCGACTGGACCACCGCGGCGGAACTGGCCGATCAGGTCGGTGTCACACCGCGCAGCATCCGCAGCTATGTCGGCGAGCTGAAGGAGGCATCCGCCCCTCTGGAGATCATAGAGTCCTCCAGCAGCGGCTATCGCCTTCATCACGACGCGTATGCGGAGTTTCTCGAACGGGAACGTGTCACCGACGGTGGCGCGATGACGCCGGCAGAACGACTGTCGCAGCTGTTGCGCCGGCTGCTGGACGAGTCGCGGCCCCTCGATGTCTACGCGGAGGCGGATGCCGCGTTCCTCAGCGAATCGACGATCGAGTCCGACCTGACCAGGGCGCGCACTCGCCTGGGCGGTAGCGGTCTGACGATCGTGCGGCGTGGCAGTGAGATCTCGCTCGAGGGCGGTGAACTGGACCGCCGCCGCCTGCTCAGTCAGCTCTACCGTGAAGACGCGGAACGCGGCCTGATCGTGCTCACTCGGGTGCAGCAGGAGTTCGGGCTCAGCGGGCTGACGGAATTCAAGTCCGAATTGCTGGCCGCGCTCGACGCACGCGGGTATTTCGTCAACGAATACGGCATCAACGACGTGCTCCTGCATGTGGCGATCGCCCTCGATCGTGTGCGCAGGGGTCGGCACCTGACCTCACCGACCACGCCGGTCGGCGAGGCGGTCGCACGAACCGTTGCCACTTTGGCTTCCGTGATTCCGCGCCACTTCCGTGCGTCCCTCGATGAGGCTGAGCTTCAGTACCTCGCGATCCTGCTCGCGACACGTGTCGTCACGCCGGGCAAGGAAGACGGTGGGGAAGAGATCGAGGACTATCTCTCACCCGATGTCGTCGAGACGGTCCGCGGGATCGTCGACGACGCATCCGACGAGTATCTGGTCGACCTGCGCGATTCCGCGTTCACGATTCGATTGGCGCTGCACGTGCAGAACCTGCTCACGCGCGCCGGCGAGAACACGTATTCGCGCAATCCGCTGACCCGCTCGATCAAGACGTCGTATCCGCTGATCTACGAGTTGGCCGTCTACATCGCCTCTCGGCTGCAGCGGGCGGCGGGGATCGTCGTCACGGATGACGAGATCGCCTACATCGCCATGCACGTCGGCGCGTATCTGGAGCAGCAGTCAGGTCGGGCGGATGCCGTCACCTGCACCCTGGTCTGCCCCGGCTATTACGACATGCACCGGCTGCTGCGCGACCGCATCCTGCGCGTCTTCGGGCAGGACCTGGAGGTGACGACCGTCATCACCGACACGGACACCGACTGGTCGCGATCGGACACCGGTCTGGTGCTGACGACGATTCCGCCTGCCGCGCCGCGCGAGAACATCCTGGTGATCCAGCCGTTCCTGACGGATGGCGATGTCGAGCGCGTGCGCGGTGCGATCGCGCGGGTGCGCCGCGCACGTCGGCGCGGCGCGATCAAGCGCGAGCTGCTGCGCTTCTTCGACGCGTCGCGCTTTCTGCGCAACTTCTACGCGAGCGACGAAATCGCGATGATTCGTGCCCTCGGCGCCCGGATGATCTCTGCGGGCTTGATCGACGAGGTCTACCTGGATGGTGCCGTCGAACGTGAGCGGATGTCCTCCACCGCGTTCACGGACAGCCTGGCCGTGCCACACGCGATGGCGATGACCGCGAACGAGACGGCGATCGCGATCGTGCTCAACGATCGTGCAATGGACTGGGGCGGGTCCCGGGTGAATGTGATCGCGTTCGTCGCATTCAACGCAGAGGAGCGCCACAGTTTTCAGGCAGTCTTCGACCAGTTCGTCGAGGTGTTCAGCGACCGCGACGCCGTGGGCCAGCTGATTGCCCGCTCGGCGGACTTCCCGTCGTTCATCGACGAGCTGGTGCGGATGATCGACAGTTGAGCGCGCCCGTTGCCCTGCCGCGAAGCGCCGTCACGAGCACGGCTACGGGTGCAACAGCACCTTGATCGCGCGGCGCTCGTCCATCGCGGTGTAGGCATTCGCCACCCTCTCGAGCGGCAGTGTCAGGTCGAACACGCGACCGGGGTCGATCGCGCCGGAGAGCACGTCGGGCAGCAGTTCGCCGATATAGTTGCGCACGGGGGCGACGCCACCGTTCACGCCGACATTCGTGTTGAACAGGCGTCGCACGGGCAACTCGGGGCCGCCGTTCGGGGCGCCGACATAGCCGACCGTGCCGCCGGGGCGAGCCGAACGGATGGCCTGGTCCATCGATTCCCTCGTCCCGACGCACTCGAGCACGCAGTCCGCACCGATGTCGCCGAACATCGCCTTGACCTGGGCGACGCCCTCGTCGCCGCGCTGGTCGATGATGTCGGTGGCGCCGAAAACACGCGCCAGTGCCTGGCGCTCGGCATGCCGCGACATCGCGACGACGCGTGCCGCGCCGAGCCGATGCGATGCGAGCACCGCGCACAGCCCGACGGCGCCGTCGCCCACCACCACGACGGTGCTGCCGCTGGTCACTCCGGCGCAGACGGCGGCGTGGTGACCGGTGCCCATGACATCCGCGAGCGTCAGGAGGCTGGGAATGAGGGCGTCCGACGGATACGACGGGGTCGCGACCAGGGATCCGTCGGCGTGCGGCACCCGCACGCGCTCGCCCTGCGCGCCGTCCGCGAATGCGCCGTCCTCGTCATCCGAACCCCACCAGCCGCCGTGCAGGCAGGAGGTGCTGACGCCGTTGCGACAGTTCACACAGGTCATGTCGCAGTCGTAGAACGGGGCGATCACGAAGTCGCCGGGTTTGATGCGTTCGACACGGTCACCGACCTGTTCGACCACGCCGACGAACTCGTGACCGATCCGGTGCGGCTCGTGGGTCGGCGTGATGCCGCGATACGGCCACAGATCGGAGCCGCACACGCATGCGGCGACCACCCGCACGATCGCGTCCCGCCCGGTCGACAGTATCGGATCGGGCACCTCTTCGAGCCGGATGTCCCGCTGCCCATGGATCACTGTTGCACGCATGTGTAGAGAGTACGCGCTGCGCCGTGATGCGTGCAGCTCAGGTGAACTGCCGTAAGGACGATCGACCGAGGCGGCTCACGCCGGTGCGGGGTGGCCGACCTCGCGGCGCTACACCGCGGCGACGGTCAGGCCGTCGCCTCCTGGTGCCAGGTCCACGCGCACCGTGTCGCCGTCGCGGATGCCGCCGTCCAGCAGCGCCGTCGCCAACCGGTCGTCGATCTCCCGCTGCATCAGCCGACGCAACGGCCGCGCACCGTAGATCGGATCGTAGCCGCGTTCGGAGAGCCAGGCACGGGCATCCGGTGTCACGCCGAGATCGAGGCGGCGCTCCTGCAGGCGCACCTGCAGTCGATCGATATACAGCGAGACGATCTCGCCGAGCTCCTCTTGGCTGAGTGCGGAGAACACGACGATGTCATCGAGCCGGTTGACGAACTCGGGCTTGAACGCCTGTCGCACCAATGCCTGCACGGCCTCCTCCTTCTCCGCCCAGCTGAGCGTCGGGTCGATCAGGAACTGCGACCCGAGGTTGGAGGTGAGGATCAGGATCGTGTTGCGGAAGTCGACCGTGCGCCCCTGACCGTCGGTCAAGCGGCCGTCGTCGAGCACCTGCAGCAGCACGTCGAACACCTCGGGGTGGGCCTTCTCGACCTCGTCGAACAGCACCACGGAGTACGGTCGCCGCCGCACCGCCTCCGTCAATTGCCCGCCCTGGTCGTAACCGACATAACCGGGAGGGGCGCCGACCAGGCGCGAGACGGAGAATTTCTCGCCGTACTCGCTCATGTCGATGCGCACCATGGCCTTCTCGTCGTCGAACAGGAACTCGGCGAGAGCCCGCGCGAGCTCCGTCTTTCCGACGCCGGTCGGACCCAGGAACATGAACGAACCGGTCGGTCTGTTCGGGTCGGAGATTCCCGCGCGAGACCGGCGCACGGCATCCGCCACGGCGCGCACAGCGCGCTTCTGACCGATCAGCCGCTTGCCGAGCTCGGCTTCGAGGTGCAGCAGTTTCTCGGTCTCACCCTGCAGCAGACGACCGACCGGGATGCCCGTCCAGGCCGCGATCACCGCGGCGATGTCGTCCTCGGTGACCTGCTCGTTGACCATGCGGGCTGGACCGGTTGCTGAGCCTGTCGAAGCATCGGCGCGCTCGGCAGCAGCGAGCTGCTCCTGCAGGTCCTTGATGGTCGTGTATTCCAGGCGGGATGCCTCAGCATAGTTCGCCTCGCGCATCGCACGATCGCGCGCGGTGCGCGCCTCATCGAGCTGCTTCTTCAGCTCGCCGACCCGGTTGAGCCCCGCACGCTCGCGCGCCCATCGCTCCTCCAGCAGATCGAGTTCCGCCTGCCTCTCGGCCAGGTCATCGCGCAGTTTGTCGAGCCGGGTCTTGGATGCCTCGTCCTTCTCCTTCTTCAAAGCCAGCTCTTCGATGCGCATCCGGTCGACGGTGCGCTTGAGCTCGTCGATCTCCACCGGTGACGAGTCGATCTCCATCTTGAGCCGGCTCATCGCCTCGTCGATCAGGTCGATGGCTTTGTCGGGCAGCTGGCGTGAGGTGATGTAGCGATTCGAGAGCGATGCGGCGGCGACGAGCGCGGCATCCGTGATCGTCACGCCGTGGTGCGCCTCATAGCGTCCCTTGAGTCCGCGCAGGATCGCGACGGTGTCTTCGACGGAAGGCTCGCCCACGTAGACCGGCTGGAAGCGGCGCTCGAGCGCGGCATCCTTCTCGATGTATTCGCGGTACTCGTCGAGCGTGGTGGCGCCGATCAGCCGCAGTTCGCCACGTGCGAGCATGGGCTTGAGCATATTGGATGCCGCCACCGACCCTTCGCCGCCTCCTGCGCCCATCAGCAGATGCAGCTCATCGACGAAGGTGATGATCCGGCCTTCGGCCTCGTTGATCTCTTTCAAGACGGACTTCAGGCGCTCTTCGAACTGTCCGCGGTACATCGCGCCGGCGACGAGCGCGGAGATGTCGAGCGCCACGAGCTGCTTGCCCTTGAGCGATTCGGCGACGTCGCCCGCGACGATGCGCTGCGCGAGCCCTTCGACGACGGCGGTCTTGCCGACACCGGGCTCGCCGATCAGCACGGGGTTGTTCTTGGTGCGCCGGGTCAGCACCTGGCTGACCCGGCGGATCTCGGCATCCCGCCCGATCACCGGGTCGAGCTTGCCCTGCTTGGCGATCTCGGTGAGGTTGACCCCATACTGCTCGAGGGCGCTCTTCTGCTTCTCCTGCGTGGAGGGCGCACCCTGCATGTTCGCCATCTGACGTCCTTCCCGTGGTGCTGGCTGCCGTGGGAGTTCCCGAATGCCGCCAGCACGACGTGCTAGAAACTTGAGTCTAATTGGCTCAACTTTATCGGACGCGCGGATATTCCGCTAGGGCGAAGACCGAGGACGCACCTTAGATCGGCTGGCTGCGACCGAAGTACTCATGGTCTTCGTTGTAGCCTCCGAAGCCGCTGCCGACCTCGCTGAAGTGTTCCACGAACTCGACTCCCTTGATCCACTTGACCTGTTTGAAGCCGAGTTGCACCTCGTTGCGCAGCCGAAGCGGGGCACCGTGACCGAAGGAGAGCGGTTCTCCGTTCATGTCGTAGGCCAACATGGTCAGTTCGTAGTCCATCTCCTCGATCGGATGCGTGTCGTAGTAGATGCCACCATCCGACCCATCCGCGACGGAGTAGAAGACAACCCATTTCGCCGTCGGCAGCGGGCGCACGAGTTCTGTGATGGTACGCATCGACACACCACCCCATTTGGCAACGCCCGACCAGCCTTGGATGCAGTAGTGCTGGGTGATCTGCTCGTGGTACGGCAGCGCGCGCAACTGATCGAGGCTGAGCTCTTGCGGATGCTCGACCAGTCCGTTGACCCTCAACCGGTAGCCGGTGAAATCGTCGGCCAGCCACCGCTGATACTCTGCGGACTCCGGGTAGCGCCCGTTGTGCCAGAAGTACGGTGAGATGTCCGACTCGGTGTAGGAGCCGCCGGTGGCATGCACCTTCTCGAGTCGGCGTTGCAACCGGCCGACGACAGCTTCGCCTATCCGCTGCACCACACGCGGATGGCGCAGCGTGAGCGGGCTGGCCGCGAACCACGCGGCCGCCACCACCGTCATGGCGACGGCGAAGATGATGAACCCGAGCCAACCGTTGCTGTCGCGTGCGGCGAACATGGCGTTGAGGTTGGCCAGCGCGCCCGTGCTGAACACCATGGTCACGTGCAGCACGATGAAGAACACGAACCAGGCCATCACCAGTGCGTGCACGGATCGGGCCAGCTGAATGCTGAACACCTTGCTCACCCGGCGGAACCGGGTCGACAGGGCCGGAGACATCCCCAGCCCGGTGATCAGAGCCAGCGGGGCGGCGATGAACACGGTTATGAAGTACGCGAGCAGTTGGAGGCCGTTGAAGGCGACCCACCCGTGGTTGGCCGGGAAGTCCAACGACAGGTACTGGATCAGCGTGGAGAGTGCGTTCGGGAACACGTCCCAGCTGGTGGGTACCAGGCGCTGCCACTGCGAGGTTGCGAAGATCAGGATGAAGAAGACGATCCCGTTGACCAGCCACAACAGGTCCACGCTGAAGTGCCACCACCGCGCGAGGCCGATGGTGTGCCGCACACCGGGCAGGCCGACATGCTTGGGCAGGTCCACGGAATCCTGCTTCGCCGTCCACAGCGGGTCGTCCGGCGGCAGGGGCGCCACGCGCATCCAGGCCCCACCCGGACGGCTGTGCCGCGTCCAGTATAGCCGCGGGTGGTCGACCAGGATCTGCCATCCGGAGCGGATGATGAACATCATGAACAAGAGATTGACGAAGTGCTGCACGTTCACCCACCACGGGAAACCGGCGTGCGCCTGCGCGTCCGGCGTGATGTGTGTCCCGGGGTAGAGGGCAATGAATCCCTGCACCGCGGGGATGGTGCGCAGCCCCTGTGCCAGCGCGATCAGACCGACGAGAATCACGAACCCGATCGGCAGCAGCCAGAAGATGTTGAACCACCTTGTGCCGATCCGGATCCGCGGCGCTATGGCGTGCGCAGGGGGTAGCCCGCCCGCCCATCTGGATCGCTCGATACGGTCTTCGCCGCCGCTGAGCTCCGAGCGGAAACTGGCGGTGCCGGGCAACTCTTGCGGCATCGGATGCTGCACTGTCATGGCGATCCTTCCTGCGCAGCCGCCAACGTGTCGTCCACGTGTCATCCAGCTGGCGACTTCTACGTTACGTAGAAACTCTACACACTGTAGAGTTTATTTTCTACATCGTGTAGAGGCTCTACGTGTTGTAGACTTACACGTGGCAAGATCGTGTGACGCGATCGTGGGCAACGACGGTGGATGAGGCGGCATGACCGGTAGCGGGCAACTGGAGCGTGCGGTCTTGCAGGTGCTCTGGAACGACCCCGCAGGCGTGAGTGCCCGTGATGTCATGTCGGCCCTGCCCGGGCGTGACCTCGCCATGACCACCGTGCTCACCGTGCTGGATCGGCTGCGCCGCAAGGGGTTGGCTGCTCGCCGGGAGGATGCCCGCCCGCACCTGTACTTTGCCACCACCAGTCGCGAAGACTACATCGCCGACATCATGCTCGATGCCCTGGGCCAGGTGCCGGACCGGCGCACCACGCTCACTCGCTTCCTCGGCGGCGTCACCGAGGCCGACACCGAGCATCTGCGGCGGGCCCTCCGCCGCCGGCCACCCGCCGACAACTGACCATGCTGTTGCAGGTTGAGGCGATCGGGCTCGTCGGCCTGGCCATCGCCTTGGCGATCCCGGTACCCAACGCGCTGTCCCGAGCCCGGTGGACCGCCCGGGCGCCGGGTGCAGCACTCGTCCTCTGGCAGGCTGTCGGCCTGGGCGGTGGGCTCAGCATCCTAGGCGCAGGCCTCACGCTGGCGGTCGGCAGCGAGTCGGAGCACTGGCTGCACGGGGTCGCCGCCCTTCCACGCGCGTGGGCACGGCTTGGCCCGGCAGGGTGGGTCGGCGTGGCCATCACCGCGGCATTCGGTGCCTGGCTCATCGCCGTAGCGGTTGTCTCCACCGTCCGAGTGATCCTTGCCCGCCGGGTGCACCGTCGGCGCCTCGATGTCGTCGCCGAGACCTTCCCGACCCCGGTGTCGGGCGGCGAACGCCCGCCTCGGCGCATCCGGCGGGTCGCTGTGCTCGACATCCGGCTGGTCGAATATCCCCAGGCGATCGCCTACTGCCTGCCGGGGCTGCGCCCACGCGTCGTCGTCAGCCGCGGGACCCTGAACACCCTCGACCTGGACGAACTGGCCGCGGTGCTCGCCCACGAGCGCGCACACGCCCGCGGCCGGCACGACCTGCTCATGCAACCGTTCCTCGCGTGGCGCGAGACCTTCCCGTTCCTGAAGGCGGCCGGACGCGCCGTCGCATCGGTGGAACTGCTCATCGAGATGCTGGCGGATGATGCTGCCCGGCGCAGCTGCGCCACTGCCGATCTGCGCAATGCGCTGCACCATCTGAAGCTCGAGCATCGTGTGCAGACCGGCCATGACGACCCGTACCTGGACATCCAGCTGGCGGCACGCACCGCACGCCTCCACTCGCAACCGACCCCGCTCCCAGCGGTGGTGCTATCGGCCGTGTACGCCGCAGCGGTGGCCCTGACCATCGTTCCACCACTCGTCCTGGCGCTCACCTGACGAGCGGGCAGCCGTCCTGTCCCGGTCCTGCCCTGGAGCGGACGGGTCAGCGCCCGACGAAGCCCATCTGCCGCTCGTTGTAGCGATCGCCGTGCACACCGATCCTGCCGGCAATCGTGTTCAGGTCGTCGACCTCGTCGGCGGACAGTGCAACCATGGTCGCTGCCGCGTTCTCGTCGACGCGTTCGCTGCGGCGGGTGCCAGGGATCGGGACGATCCAGGGTTGCTGAGCCAACAGCCAGGCGAGCGCGATCTGGCCGGGTGTCGCCTCCTTGGCTGTGGCGAGGCCGGCGACGCGGTCGATGAGTGCCCGGTTGGCGGCGCGGTTCCCGGTCGTGAATCGTGGGATGGTGCCGCGGATGTCGCCGGCAGCGAACTCGGTGGCGGAATCGACGGTTCCGGTGAGGAATCCCTTGCCGAGCGGGCTGAAGGGCACGAACCCGATGCCGAGTTCGGCAAGCGTGGGGAGCACTTCCGGCTCTGGGTCACGCGTCCAGAGCGAGTATTCGCTTTGGACCGCGGTGACCGGGAAGACCGCGTGGGCTTTGCGGATGGTCGCTGATGCGGCCTCGGAGAGACCGAAATGACGGACTTTGCCGGCCTGGACGAGCTCGCCGACGGTACCGGCGACATCCTCGATCGGGATGTTCGGGTCGACGCGGTGCTGGTAGAACAGGTCGATACGGTCGGTGCGCAGTCGGCGCAGCGACTCGTCGGCGACTCGTCTGATCCGGGCCGGGGAGCTGTCCAATCCGACCGATGAGCCGTCTTGGATGTTCCAACCGAACTTGGTGGCGATGACGACCTCGTCGCGGAGCGGTTCGAGGGCTTCCCCGACCAGCTCCTCGTTGACGAACGGGCCGTATACTTCGGCGGTGTCGAAGAAAGTGACCCCCGCCTCGACCGCGTGTCGGAGCACGCCGATCATCGCCTGCCGGTCTCCCGGGTTGGGGCCGTAGCTTTGGGACATGCCCATCGCGCCGAGGCCGATAGCTGAGACCTTCAGTCCGAGGCCGAGTGTTCGTGTGTGCATTGTCTTCTCCTTCGATCGGTGGCGTCGACGGTTATGCGTCGTCGCGCGGGTGATCTCGACGCTCGCGGCGCGGGTCCGTGGGCCGACATCCGCCGGTGCGCCTCGGCCGCTCGGGTGATGGATGCCGCGGGCAGGATGCGGGTCACGGCTGCAGCAGCACCTTGGTCGCGCGACGCTCGTCCATCGCCTTATAGGCGTCGGCGACCTGCTCGAGCGGCAGGGTCAGGTCGAACACCGCGCCCGGGTCGATCTGCCTCGTCCAGATCAGCTCGATCAACTCCGGCAGGAACCGGCGCACCGGTGCGGGGCCGCCGTGCAGGTGGGCGTGCGAGTAGAACAGTTCTTCACCGGGCAGCTCGACACCGTGGGCGACGCCGACGTAGCCGACGTGTCCGCCAGGGCGGGTGGAGCGGATGGCCTGCATCATCGACTCCTGCGTGCCGACCGCTTCGATAGCCGAGTGGGCGCCGAGACCGTCGGTGAGTTCCTTGATCTTCGCCACACCGTCGTCGCCACGCTCTTCGACGATGTCGGTGGCGCCGAACTGAAGGGCGAGCTTCTGGCGGGACTCGTGACGACTCATCGCAATGATCCGCTCCGCGCGGAGTTGCTTCGCCGCGAGCACTCCCAGAAGGCCGACGGCGCCGTCACCGACAACCGCGACGGTCTTGCCAGGACCGGCCTCGGCGGCGACGGCGGCGAACCAGCCGGTACCGAGCACATCGGAGGCAGCCAGCAGACTCGGAATCAGATCCGGCGTCGGGATTCCCGGGGTGGCGACGAGGGTGCCGTCCGCGAGCGGGACACGGAGCAGTTCGGCCTGCGCTCCGCCGACGAACTCGCGGTGGATGCAGGAGGTCTGGTAGCCGGCCTGGCAGATCGGGCAGGCGTTGTCGGAGGCGAAGAACGAACCGATGACGAACTGGCCGGTGCGGATGGTGGTGACTGCGTCACCGACCAGCTCGACGATGCCGACGTACTCGTGGCCCATCGGCGTGGGCCAGGTGACGTCGTTGATGCCGCGGTAGTCCCACAGGTCCGACCCGCACACACAGGTCGCTGTCAGACGCACGATCGCGTCGGTCGGGGCGAGAATCGTGGGATCGGGGACTGTTTCGAGTCGGATGTCGCCGGGGGCGTGAATGATGGTCGCACGCATGCTTATTTGTCTCCTTGATTCGGGATGAAAACCTGCTTGTCGACAGTCATCGCCGACATGGCCTTCGGCCAGCCGGCGTAGAACGTGAGGTGTGTGATCGCTTCGATCAGCTCCTGTTCGGTCACACCGTTGTCGCGGGCGTAGGGCAGGTGAAAGTTCAGTTGGTCGGTGTTGCCGCCGACGATCAGCGCGGCGACGGTGATCAGGCTGCGGTCGCGCTTGGACAGCCCGGGGCGTTCCCACACCTCGTCGAACAGGACTTGGTCGGTGTAGTGCACGAGTCCGGGAGCGAAGTCCCCGAAAGCGCGCTGTCCGCCGGTCCAGCCGGTATCTTCGTCGGTCATGATGGTTCTCCTTTATGTCAATTCCTTTATGTCAATGAGGTCATGCACCCAGTCAACGGTGTTTCGCGAACACGAGGGAGTCCCTGTCGAAAGGTGTACTGGCAGAGCATCCCTCCCGCCCTGACGGGCGCGTAACGTCGTCAGCGTGGACAACCAGAACGAGGTTCGCGAGTTCCTCACCTCGCGGCGAGCAAAACTCACACCGGAGGCAGCCGGCATCGGGGCTGGGAGCAATCGGCGTGTGCCCGGACTGCGGCGCAGTGAGGTGGCGATGCTCGCCGACGTGAGTGTCGAGTACTACGCCAAGCTCGAGCGCGGCACCATCGCCGGAGCATCCGAAGGCGTGCTCGACGCGATCGCAAGCGCACTGCAGCTTGATGAGGCCGAGCGGGCTCACCTGTACGACCTCGCCCGCGCGGCGAACTCGCCCGCCGCCCGATCTCGTCGGGGAACGACCAGGAAGGCGGATGCGATCCGGCCGACCCTGCAGGCCGCGCTGAACGCGGTCACGACCGGCCCCGCATTCGTGCGGAACGGACGCCTGGACATCCTCGCCGTGAATCCGCTCGGCAGGGCGTTCTACGCCGACGTGTTCGAGGCGCCGGGGCTCGGCAACCTCGCCCGGTTCAACTTTCTCGACCTCGATCGTTCCCGGGCCTTCTACCCCGATTGGGATGCCGCCGCCGACGTCTCCGTCGCCATCCTGCGCACCGAGGCGGGCCGAAACCCGTACGACAAGGCGCTGCAGGACCTGATCGGTGAGCTCTCCACCCGCAGCGACGAATTCCGGGTCAGATGGGGCGCGCACAACGTGCGCCGTCACGGCACCGGGGTCAAGAACTTCCACCACTCGATCGTGGGTGACCTCACGCTCGCATACGAAGGATTGGAACTCACGGCCGAACCCGATCTGTCATTCCTGATCTACACCGCCGAACTCGGCTCGCCCTCCGAGGAACGCCTTCGGCTGCTCGCCAGCTGGGCGGCCGGCTCGCGAGATGACATCGCCAGGCTCGGCGAAGCCGCAGACACCGCCCCACGCCTCACAGAAACCGATAGGAGCATCCGATGACGAGGAGCATCCAATGAACATCGAACCGAAAAAGCCCACCGGCAAGGGAAGCGCGCAGTGGTTCACCGGGGACGTCTGGGTCGACCCCATTGCCGCGCCGAACGACGACGACCAGCGGATGATCGTCAGCCGCGTGCGCTTCGCGCCCGGCTCACGCACCGCCTGGCACTCGCATGCGCGCGGCCAGACACTGCACATCACCCAAGGCGTCGCACTGATCGGCACCCGCGACGGAACCATCATCGAGGGTCGTCCCGGCCAGACCATCTACACCCCACCCGGCGAAGAGCATTGGCACGGCGCAACACGCGAGAACTTCATGGAACACCTCGCCATGCTCGAAAACGGCGACGACGCAGCCACAACGACGACCTGGCTCGAACACGTCACCGACGATACCTACGACGGCGCTCAGACGTAGGCCACAAGCGGGCGCTTGGCCGTCGCCGAAGCGGCCACGGCCCACGGCCTCGACATCGAGCGGGCGATCCTCGCTCTGCATGCGGCGTGGATTGCGGCGGGAGCCGCCGCTGGAAGTGTGTCGCTCACTTCCAGCGGAAGTGCACGAACACGCGACCGAAGTTGTCCGAGTCCTTTTCGACGCGGTGATACAGCGCCTTGATCTCCTTCTGATCGAGAAACCGCAGCACACGCTTCTTCAGTGCGCCGGATCCCTTGCCGGGAATGATCTCGACGAGCGGCGCCCTCTTCGCGATCGCCTCGTCGATGATCGCTCGCAACGCCCGATCGATCTCGGCACCATTGTTGTAGATCTCGTGCAGGTCGAGCTTCAGTTTCACGACTCCCACTCCTCGGTGCGCCCGAAGGCGAGTAGGTCGGTCACGACGGCCGCGCTTGCTGCGGAGCCGGTCGCGACGGCGAGAAGTCGATCCGCATCACGGCTCGCCGGGAGGTCGGCCGGCTCACCTCGCGGAATCCGGCGGCCTCGAAGATGCTCCGGCTTCCGACATAGAGCTCGCCCCAGCTCATCTTCTGCCCCGGCAGCGTGATCAGGGGATAACCCTCGACGGCGCTGGCCCCGCGTGTGCGTGCGAAATCGACCGTGGCGCGGGCCAGCGCGGCAGCGACACCTCGTCGCCGGAAGCCCGTGCGCGTGACGAAGCAGGTCACCGCCCACACGTCGCCATCCGTCTTGCTCTCGTCTCGTCCAGCCCAGACGAGGCGGCTGGCGAGCAGACGCCGATAGGCCGTACGGGGTTCGACTGCGCACCAGCCGACGGGCTCGTCGCCGAGGTAGGCCACCAGCCCGCTGGTGGCGCGCAGTGCCGGGTTGTCGCATCCGGTCTGCTCACGCAGCCGCCGGGCACGCTCTTCAACGGGCTGCACCCTCCAGTCGACGGGCGCGGATTTGAACCACTGGCACTGGCAGCGGGCGGGGTCGCCCCGTGTACCGAAGACCGCACGCAGGTCGCTCCACGATGCGTCGTTCGCAGGAACGACACGGATCGCCACCTGCGTCGCATCCGCCGTACCCGTCAGATCCGCAACCATGGATGCCATCGTGACAGATGCGCGTGAATCGCGCGACCCCTATTCGGCCTGAATTCGGTCCGGGCCGATGCCGGTTGGCATCGCCGGCAGCGACGACCTGCCTCCTGGATGCTCGCGGGTCACATTCGCGCTGACAGCAATCGCCTCTGACACCAGGGACGGTACTGCACGCAGACCGGCCCGAGTCGCGGGTTGCCGGTCACGCAGTCGGCTGGGCACGCTTCCTCGACCGGCTCGCGCTGACGGCGACCGGCCACCCCGAAGAGCCCGATGGCTGGACGCCGCCGCACATCGAGACGTAGCCTCGAAGCATGGGCAAGACAATCGACATGAATTCGCTGGCTGACACCGCTGCGCAGTACGGATTCGCCTATCTGATCACGGTTGGCGACGATTCCCGGATCCACACCTCTGCCGTGAACCCGGTCGTGACGGATGCCGCGTTGACAGTGCCGCGGACCAGCGCGCACTCACGAGCCAATGCCGACCGGAATCCGAACGTCTCGTTGGTATGGCCACCCACAGAAGACGGCGGGTATTCGCTGATCGTCGACGGCGAGGCCCGCGCCTCCGACGATTCCGACGACCGCGCGCTGGGCATCACGCCGTCTCGCGCAGTGCTGCATCGACCTGTACCGCGGCCCGGGCCGATGCCCGACGACAGCAGCTGCCAGTCGGACTGCGTCGAGCTCTGAGCACGCGGCGGAACAGCCGATCCGCAGAGGTCGGCCAGCAGATCATAAGGGAACACGCCGGCAGCAGGTTGCCGCTCAACTACTTCGCGATACCGTTCGGCCTCAGCGGCATCGCGGGCAGCTGGACTCTCGCGGCGCCCGCTCTCGGCGCGCCGACAGTCATCGGCCTCGCACTGTGGGCGATCGCCGCGGCCGCTTGGCTCAGCGTTCTCGGCGCATATGCCTGGCGCGGCCTGCGGGCAGAGGGGTCCCTGCTGGCCGACCTGCGGCATCCTTTTCTCGGTCCGTTCGCCTCGCTCGCACCCGTCGTGGCCATCTTGCTCGGCGGCGCGATGGCGCACGTCTGGCCGCTCGGCGCCGGCATCCTCGTGGGCGCGGGCGTTGTCGTCATCGGGATTCTCAGCGCCTGGCTGCTCGCCGAGTGGATGACCGGCTCCGTGGATGCGCACGTCTTCCATCCGGCCAATTTTCTGACGATTCTTGCCGGTGGGCTGATCGGCGCAATCGGGCTGGCGCAGATCGGCGCGCGCATCCTGGCCCTCGTCGCCTTCTGCATCGGGATCTTCTTCTGGGCGGTGCTGGCGGCCGTCGTTCTCGCCCGGCTGACCGCCATCGAGAAGCTGCCCGGCGCGCTGATCCCCACACTGGCCATCTTCTCCGTGCCGCCGAGCGTGGCCGGGATCGCCTGGTTCGCCATCAACGGCGAGCACATCGACTGGATTCAGCAAACCCTGCTCGGGCTGACGTTGTTCCTGCTGCTCAGTCAGGCTTTCCTAGTACGCAACTATGCCCGGGTGCCGTTCGGAATCGGCTACTGGTCGTTCACATTCACCGTGGCCGCTCCGGCGACCTATGGCATCCACTGGCTCTGGCTGACCCAGCCGAGCGGATGGGCAGCGTGGAGCTGGCTGATCCTGGGCGCCGTGACCCTCTGGATCGGCTGGATCGCGGTCTGGTCTGCGATCGACGCAGCGCAATCCGCGATCCACATGGCCCGAAGTCTTGCACATCGCTAATTAGCATTGTTAACGACTTGAGTGGAATGGGTTTAAGCTGGACCCATGCCGACCGTCCAGCTCAGCCCCAGCCAACTCAGCCCCGGTCACGGGCGCACGACGGGGCACAAGCCTGGCGGCCTGTCCGTCGACCTGCGCCTGGCGGTGCTGCAACTCGCCCGGCGCATCCGTCAGGAACGCGGTGACCAGGCCATCACCATCGCCGAGAACTCCGCACTCGCCGCACTCGCCCGCCACGGCTCGATGACCCCCCGCCGCCTGGCAGATCACGAACAGATCAGCCCGCCCGCGATGACCCGCACCCTGTCGAATCTCGCCGCGAAGGGGTACGTGACGAAGACCGCTGATCCGTCGGATGGCCGCCAGGTCCTGATCGAGTTGAGCCGATCCGGCGCCGATCTGGTCAAAGAGACCCGGCACCGCCGAAGTGCGTGGCTGTCCCGCCGGTTGGCGAAGTTGACCGCCGAGGAGCGTTCGGTTCTCACCGAAGCCGCCCGCATCATGGCGAAGTTGAACGCCGCCCAATGATCCGGGCAACACAGGTCCGAGTAACACCGGTCCGAGCAACACCGATCCGGGCAACACGGTGAAATACACATTCCGATCGCTGCGCTTCTTCAACTACCGGGTCTGGGCCATGGGAGCGATCGTCTCCAACACCGGCACCTGGATGCAACGCGTCGCGCAGGACTGGCTCGTGCTCACCGTGCTCACCACGAACTCGTCGATCGCGCTCGGCATCACCACCGGGCTGCAGTTCGGCCCGATCCTCGTACTCGCACCGCTGGCCGGGCTGATCTCCGACCGCTACAACAAGCGGATCGTGTTGATCATCACCCAGACGTCCGCCGGGGTCATCGGTCTCGCCATGGGCTTGCTCGTGCTCAGCGGCCATGCGCAGCTCTGGCATGTCTACCTGCTCGCCCTGCTCTCCGGCGTGGTCGCCGCGATCGATTCGCCAGCGCGGCAGACCTTCGTCACCGAGATGGTGCCGCTGAAAGACCTGCCGAACGCGGTCGGGCTCAATAGCGCATCGTTCAACACCGCCCGGTTGATCGGGCCTGCTCTCGCAGGCCTCCTGATCGCCGGTGTCGGCATCGGCTGGGTCTTCGTGATCAACGCCGCGACGTTCGCGGCCGTTGTCTTCTCTCTGACCCGGATGCGTGAGGCCGATCTTGCCACCTCTCCCGCCCCCCAGCGCGGCAACGGTGCGATGCGCGCAGGCATGCGCTACGTGCGCAAGCGGTCGGACATCATCCTGCTGTTGGTGGTGGTCGGGCTGGTCGGCGCGTTCGGGATGAACTTCCAGATGACCACGGCGATCATCGCGCGACTGGTGTTCCACAAGGATGCGGCCCAATACGGCCTGCTCGGCTCGATCATGGCCGTCGGATCGCTCGCGGGCGCTCTCCTGGCCGCGCGCCGCGAGCATCCAGGCACCCGGTTGGTACTCGGTGCCACACTCGCCTTCGGTGTGATCGCGTCGGCCGCAGCCCTCATGCCGACTTATTGGGCCTTCGCGATCGCACTGATCCCGGTCGGGCTCAGTGCGCTCACGCTGATGACCGCCGCGAACGCCACCGTGCAGATGACCGTCGAGCCGGCCATGCGCGGCCGGGTGATGGCCCTGTACATGGCGATCTTCATGGGAACGACACCGATCGGCGCGCCCATCATCGGCTGGATCGGCGAAGCCTGGGGGCCGCGCTGGACCATCTTGTTCGGCGGCCTCGTCGCGCTTGCGACAGGACTCGGCGCCCTCGTCTTCGTGATGTGGGCGCGCAAGCTGCGGGTCGGATACGTTGCGGAATCACCCCTGCGGTTCGGACTGGTCCCAACGCGCGCCGGGTTGCGCCAGCACGCGCTCGAGAAGCTGACGGCCCAGCAGACACAGGATGACGCCGCCGGAGCTTAGGCGATACCGCCGGCGCGGCGCGAACCGCCGACATGAGAAACATCTCATCTCCCTCTCTCAGCTGTCTCATCAGGCTTGGCAAGACTCGATTCACGAGCCACAACGGGCTCGCGTGAAGAAAGGCACAAACGCGAATATGAAGACGCTCACGAAGGTTGTCGTGGCCACTGCAGCAGGAGTTCTCAGTGTGGGCATCGCCACGGCTGGGGCATTTGCCGCAACAGGGTCACTGTCGGTCGCCGATGCTCCCGGTCAGGTTCTCAAGACCACCGGTGTCGGTCCTGCAGCCGCGCACGCCGACGCAAACGCGCTGGCACACGCGAACGCACACGCGAAGGGGCTCTTCGGTAGCACGCCGACCACGACGCCCGGCGTGACCGTGCCTGGCGTTACGTCTCCCAGCGTGAGCGGCGAGGCTGCCGGAGATGCACACGCCGACGCCCAGGCGACCACGCCATCGGGTGCCACGGTTCCGACGACCGCGGCGAAAGACGCATCCACGGCGAAGGGGAGCCTCACCGGTAGTGAGATCAGTGCGTGGGCGAAGGCCCACGCTGGCGCCCAAGTCGTCGCACCTCCCGCAGCGATCGATGTTCAGGGCGGAGGTTCGGTGACGGCCGGCAACTGACTCACAGACCACTGCGCCGGCGAATCATCCCTTGATTCGCGTGCGCGGTGATGGGGCGGAGAGTTTCGGGAACCTCTCCGCCCCTTTCTTGCGCTCACGCCCTTTCTTGCGCTCCTGACAGGCGCGTTGCGACTGCGACGGCGGTGCAGGACATCAACATCAATTCAGGCGATACCCCATGCCGCGCACAGTCTCGATGTGACCGGATCCGATCTTGGCCCGCAGATATCTGACGTAGACCTCGACCACGTTCGACCCCGGATCGAAGTCGATCCCCCACACACGACTGAGCAACTGTTCCCGGCTCAGCACCTGACCGGGATGGGAGAGGAACTCCTCGGCCAGGGCGAACTCGCGCGCCGAAAGGTCGACCTCGGTGCCATCGACGAGAATCCTCCTGGTTCGCAGATCGAGCTCGAGCCCCGGCACGCTGAGCGGGGTGCCGGCGCTGGGGCGCGCATCCTTGAGGCGAAGGCGCACGCGCGCGAGCAGTTCGTCGAAGCGGAACGGCTTGGCGAGATAGTCGTCTGCGCCGTTCTCGAGCCCGGCGACGACATCTTGGCTGGATGATCGGGCTGTCAGAACGATGATGGCGATGGGATTTCCCTCACCCCGGAGCGTTTCCATCACCGTGAAGCCGTCGATGCCGGGCAATCCGATGTCCAAGATGAGCAAATCATGTTTGCCGGTGCGGGCCTCGTCCAACGAGCTCCTGCCATCGGCAGCGATCGTGACCGAGAACCCGGCCGACCGAAGACCTTTCTCGACGAAAGCGGCGATGCGCTGCTCGTCCTCGGCGATCAGAATCGTGCTCATCGGCTGCCTTTCTCAGACACGTGCGGATGCTCGGAGCCGTCGGCCGCCTCGTCGTCGACCGAGAGCGAAGCCGGGATGCGCATCGTGAACGTCGAGCCGCTGCTGGAACTCAACAGATCGACTGTGCCCCCGTGCGCTTGAGCGATGGCGAACACGATCGCCAGGCCGAGGCCCGAACCATCCGGATGGTGGGGTGAGTCGAGTCGCACGAAGCGGTCGAATACTCGCGGCTGATCGAGCGCCGGTACTCCGGGACCCTCATCGCGCACCCAGAATCGGAGTTCGTCTTGGACGCGGCCGGAAGACCGGCTGCTGCCCAACCGGATTGTTCGCCCAGGGGTCGAGTATTTGGCGGCATTGTCGGCAAACTGGAGCCAGGCCTGCGTGACACGATGGACGTCGAGCTCCGCAGCGCCGCTTGCAGCCTCCTCGACCAGCCAGTCCCGTTCCGGTGCAAGCATCGCGGCTTTCGCCAGCGTGCTCGCCGTCAGCTCGCCGAGATCGACCCGCTGCCGTACGACGAAGCCCGGCCCCCGGGATTCCGCGAGCAATGAGATCTGCCCGACGAGCTCGTTCATTCTGTCGAGCTCGTCGATCGCAAGCGCTCTCGTCGCCTCGACGTCGGCCGGTTGAGTCGCTTCCATGAGTTCGAGGTGACCGCGAACTATCGTGATCGGCGTTTTCAGTTCATGCCCGACGTCGTCGAGCAGTCTGCGTTGCGCCAGGAACGATTGCTCCAGTCGATCGAACATGGCATTGATGGTCACCGTCAACCGCGAGATGTCGTCATTTCCGGTCACCGGGATCCGCTGCGTCAGGTCTCGGGCGGAATTGCGTGCTGCGGCATCGCCCAGCAGGCGAAGCGGACGAAGCAGGCGGCCCGCGACGAACCACGCCGCCAGTCCGATGACGAGCAGTGCGCCCGCCGCCACGACCGCGTAGCTCTGGAACGACTGTGCGATCGCCCCGAGCACCGCGTCGAGGTCATAGGCCGTGACGTACAACCCCGCATTCGGATCGCCCGCGACCGAAACCGGGATGATGACGTAACGGATCGTCGCGGTCGGCGTCTTCGCCGTGCCGATCACGACGTGTGTCGGATCCGCTTCGGCTACAAAGCGCTGCACGAGTGCCTTCTGCCGATCCATTCGGAAGGACAGGGTCCCGGCCGGCACCAGCGCGGCCTGTCCGTCGATAATGCCCAGAACACTCTCATTCTGCGCGGGGAAACTCTGCTGCATGGCCGCGCGAAGCAGCTGATCGACGGTGGTCGCCTGGTCGCGGGACGCGACTGCCTTGAGATCCGTGACACTGCGCATCAGGGCCTGATCCACTCCGGCCAATGCACGTTCACGCTGAACGAAATACGTTGCGGCTCCCGAGGCGAGAAGCCCGAGCGCTGCCACGAGAAGGATGGTGACGACGATGCGCGCGCGCACCGAGAGCACACGCCTGTCGACCCGAGCAGTCGTATGCCGCTTGGATTTCGTCACGACGGGCACACCACCATTATCCGGATCGTCACCGCGAGCGCCGAGTGCGCCAGATGAGATCCCTCTCATCTACTCACGTTCGTCGCGCGCGCGGCCCGGAAAAGCCCCGCAGAAAGCGGTCGTGCCGAACATTCGACGAGCACAGAGCTGCGCCCGATCTCAGTCGTCGTCGAAGTCGATGTCGGCCCCACGCAGGGCGGCGAGTGCTTGGGCGGCCAGCCGGGTCCCGACATACCCGATCACTGTTGCCAGGATGAGCGCGATGACCGGATCGGCCCAGTAGAAGCCGCCGGTGAGCCAGATCACGATGCCGGCTGCGAGGACTCCCGCCGCGGCGGCGGCGTCGGCAAGCGTGTCCAGGAGCACCGATTTCATGTGGACGTCCTCGTGCTGTGCGGACAGGCCGAGCACGAGGGCGCCGGCGATCATCACGGCCAGAGTGATCAGGCTCACCACCGCCATCGGGAGTCCGAGCACGACGGGTGAGCCTTCGACCAGTCGCACGATCGCTTCGACGCTGACAGCGACGGTGACAGCCAGCAGGATCACCGCGTTGACGAGCGCGACGATGGCGATCGGCCGGTTCGCATGCGGGTGGCCGGGATCGCGGTCGCGCAGCGCCACCGCCACCAGCCCGAGAGCCAGCGCGACCGAGTCGGCCAGGGTGTCGCCTGCCGCCGCAAGCACACCCACCGAACCGGCGGCGAGGCCGACGGCGACGAGGCCGCCGATCAGTGCGAGATTCAGTGCGAGAACGATGGCAAGTCGGCGGTGCTGACTGAACCGTGCCGTCTCGGAACGCGAGCTCATCCGTCGGTGTCGGGTTTGAAGATCTCCACGGCCTCGCGGATGGCATAGTAGACGATGACCAGACCGGCAAGTGGATCTGCCCACCACCAGCCCAACACCGTGTTCACTGCCACACCCAGCAGCACGGCGACCGCCAGAAGACCGTCGATGAACGTCACCCGCCCCTCGGTTTGCAAGACCGGGTTGCCCAGGGCATGGCCGGTGCGGGTCTTCAGCGTGGCAAGGGTGAACATGCACCCGGCCGTGATCGCCGTCCAGACGATGCCGCCCACGCTGCCGTCCGGGTGATGCTGGGTGAGCAGTGCCACGGCCGACTGTACGAGCAGATACCCGGCCAGAGCGATGAATGCGAAGCCGATCAGCCGCAGCGCGCGCTGCCGCCGCCGCGCGCCGGTGCCGGAGAGCTCCCAGAGCACGACGGTGCTGGCGCCGATCTCGATCAGACTATCCAGGCCGAACCCCGCCAACGCAGTCGACGCCGCCGATACCGCCAAGACCGCGAGAACGATCACGCCGACCACATTCCAGGCCAGCGTGACCCACTCCAACACAAAACCCCGCCGTCGCAGCACACCCGGGCGATCGACAGAACCGGCAGCACTCACCAGACCATCCTCCCAGGATCTCGACCCCGGTCGGGCCCGGTCATGTTGACGATGTGCGCACAGAGAGCAGCCGCCTTACTCACCCGGGGAGGGCATCCCCCGGGAAGCCGCGGACGGGGTGGACTTCGTAGCTGAAGATGCCCGCACGCACGCCCGGATCGTCGTCCATGATCGTGCACACCTCGTCCGGCGCCCCGGTGAAGATACCGATACCGGAAACATCGGATTCGTCGCGGATCGGGCAGACGATCGCCAAACGCCCGTCTTCGCGCAACGCAAAGTTGCGTCGGCCGTGCTCCCAGACGATCGCGTCCGCACCGCTCTCGGCACGCTTCGCGGTCTTGTGCAGAATCACCAGCGTGTACTGTCTTGCACCCTGCAGTCGCGCGCGCATCTGCTCATCGGTCGGATACTGCATTGTTTTCGCTCCTGAGCTCCGGATGCTGCGCATCCTATCGTCCTGTCGTCATATCGCTGAGACACGATGATCGCAGAGACACGATGAAGTGCTCGATGACGCATCGCACGCGGTTTCGATGTCCACGACGGGCCTGGTCACTCAGAAGTCTTCGTGGCCTTCAGCATTGATGTCCAATGTCTTCTCGTCGGCCGCCCATGCCTCGAGAACCAGCCCGAGTTGACGGCGCACCCAGTCCGGCGGCAGCGATCTATCGGATTCCAGGCGGGCCAATTGCCGAGTCCGTTCGTCGGCAGATCCGGTGAGGTCGTCCATGTGCGCTCCCTTCCGCAACCGAGTCTGCCGCCACTGTTGCCGCCGCGCAACAGCGAAGCAGACGCCGCTTCTGCGGTCAGCGCCCAGCCGGCCCCGACCAGGGCTTTTTCACAGTCGGCGATGTTCAGTAACGTGGTGGTCGAGTAGCGAGGTACGAGCGTATCAAGACCGCGTAACGAGGTCTCGATACACTCGCTGGCGCTCGTTACTCGACCAACGGGAATGCTGCGCTCGCGGGCTACTCGACCAACAGGATGATGCAATTCGATGACTGTGAAAAGACCCTGGTCCCCGACACCTAGTCGGCCAGGATCAGGTAGAGGGCGCGGCGCAGCTCGTCGATCTTGTCGATTGCCGCGATGCGCTGTGCTTCTGTCGCGGAGTGCCGCAGCTGATGCACGACCCCCATCAGCTTGCCGACGCTCTCGATGAACGCCGCATCCGCTTCGGTGGGGCCGGGGTTCGACTGCCAGGCGTTCGCGAGTTCGTCGGAGTTCTCCTTGACGTATTCGCGACCGGCCTCGGACAGCTCGTACTCGGTGCGCTTGCTGTCGCCGTCGGCAACGATCAACTCCTCATCGACGAGCTGCTGCAGGGTCGGATAGACCGACCCGGGGCTCGGACGCCAGGATCCGCCGGTCTTCTCGGCGATCGCCTTGATCAGGCCGTAACCGTTGGAGGGTCCTTCTGCCAGGAGCGACAGGATCGCGGAACGGATGTCCCCGCGATTCGCGCGGCGGCCACCCCGCGGACCGAAGCCACGCGGACCGAATCCGCCAGGACCGAAACCGCCGAAGCCGGGGCCGAAGCCGGCGAAGCCGCCAGCGCCCATTCCGCGGCCGCGGCCGTGATGCCCCGCAGAGGGGTCGTGGTGGAATCGCCCGAACGGCGACCCGTGTTCTACATTGTGTGCGTCTTTCATCGTCACGGTATCCTTTCACAAACACCCACTACACGTGAGCTATCGCAGCAGTTCTGCAACATGTCAAAGATATATCGTTGATTGTCACTCGTCAAGCGCTTTCGCCGACAGCGAAGTGTTGCCGCGAGCGCGCCGACACCCTGTACCCGCCGATGCCGTGCCCGCCGCCGCTGTTCGACCCTTGTCTACTCGCCCGTCTGCCATCGCGTGATTGCCTCTCCACCTTCGAGAGTGGAGAGCAGTGGCCAGTCTGACATCGATCAAGGTTGGAATCACCGTCCTTTCCGGGCCTGACAGGCACGAGCGGCCACTCCATAGGCTGGTGCGGAGAAGCTATGCGATGCGCTCGACTCCGGCGAGAACGCCACGACGCACACGTAGGGGTACATCGCAGTTCAGCTCGACCGGCGGCTGTCGACCGTGAGATCGGTCTTACGCGTGAGCGTTGCCCTCACCGAGATGCATTCGGCCGCTCTCGCCGTCGCGGGTGTGCGGATCCGGCCAAGCGGAGGTCTCGAGGCGGCTGCTGACGGTTCAAAGCGCTGATTCGGCCCGGGAAAGCGGATATCTCATTTTGCTGTGTCAGAAGTGCCTCATGTGAGGCGCAGTTGACATAGCAAAAAGAGACACCTGGAACCCCCGCGCGCAGGCTGGGCAAGGCGCGCGTCACCGAAGATCTGACACAGAACGACCACGCCCGCAAGCAGACGAGCGGCAATCTCAGCCGCGCTCACGGCGGCGGCTTCGCGCCTCATCAACAACACGTCGGTTGCGCCGTGGTGGGCGAACGGCGAGATCGGGCCATCCGACGCACCAACTGGATCATCACCACCTGGTGGCGCACGCAGGGTTGCGACGATCAGAGCGCATGGCGCGCCACCTGAGGCGGAGAAGGCGGCGGGGTGACCAGCACGCGGGCGTGCTGCAGAACTTCGCTGCGCACATCCTGCATGGAACGCCGTTGATCGCGCCAGGGTCGGGCGGCATCATGGGCGTGCGGCTCGCCAACGCGATCCACCTCTCCAGCCGGCTCGGCAAGGAAGTTCCGGGGACTGCTGACCCGAGGCTCAGCTCGGAGCGGGCTGATACCGGTAGCTCGCGCCCTTGTGCTCCGCGGGCAACCGGTCGCCGCGACCGTGCAGTTTCTGACGCAGCGTTCCCGGGGTGTACTCGGTCTGGTACGCACCGCGCTTCTGCAGCTCCGGGACGACGAATTCCACGACGTCCTCGAACGTTCCCGGGGTGATCGCGTAGGCGAGGTTGAAGCCGTCAACATCCGTCTCGGCCACCCACTCCTGCAGCTGGTCCGCGATCTCCACGCCGGAGCCGACGATGAACGGGCCGAGCCCACCGATCGCGCCCTGCGTGCCGATGTCGCCGACGGTCCACTCGCCGCCGTCTTCGTTCGCTCGCTGATAGTTCGCGACCACTGATTGGATCGCGTTGCTCTTCACGTTGCCGATCGGCTCGTCCAGGCCGTAACCGGACAGGTCCACGCCCATCCAGCCCGACATGAAGGTGAGTGCGCCCTCCGCGGACGCATACGACAGATAGTCCCGGTACTTCGCCTGCGCTTTCTCGGATGTGGCATCCGTGATGATCGTGAGCAGTGTGTAGATGCGCGCCGAGTAACGTCCGCGACCGGCCGCCTCCAACGCATCCCGGATCTTCGTCACCGTCGCCTTCAGCCCCTCCTTCGTCGAGGCGGCCACGAAGATGGCCTCGGCGTTGCCCGCCGCGAACGCGATGCCGCGAGAGGATGCGCCGGCCTGGTAGATCACCGGCGAACGCTGCGGGCTCGGCTCCGAGATGTGGATGCCGGGCACCGTGAAGTTCTTGCCGTAGTGCCCGATCTCGTGCACCTTGCTCGGGTCGGTGAACACGCCGGTCTCACGGTCGCGCACGACCGCGTCATCCTCCCAGGAGCCCTCCCACAGCTTGTAGAGCACCTCGAGGTATTCGTCCGCGTAGTCATAACGGTCGTCGTGCTCCATCTGGTCGTCGTGGCCCATGTTGCGCGCGGCCGACGGCAGGTAGCCGGTGACGACGTTCCAGCCGATCCGCCCCTTCGTCAGGTGGTCGAGCGTAGACATCCGTCGGGCGAACGGATACGGATGCTCGTACGCGGTTCCCGCCGTCACGCCGAACCCGAGATTCTCCGTCACCAGCGCCATCGCCGAGACGAGCATCAGCGGGTCGCCGACCGGCACCTGGGCGCCGTGCTTGATCGCCGCCTCGTTGTTGCCGCCGTATACGTCGTAGGTGCCGAGCACGTCCGCGATGAAGATGCCGTCGAACTTGCCGCGCTCCAGCAGCTTGGCCAGCTCCGTCCAGTACTCCAGGTCGGTGTAGCTCGCGGAGCGGTCGTCGGGGTGCCGCCACAGCCCGGAGGACTGGTGCGCGACGCAGTTCATGTCGAACGCGTTGAAGCGGATCTGGCGGGGTGCGGGAATGAAGGGGGAAGGCGTTTCAGGCATACGACTATGGTGAAGCCGACCAGCGGATGCCGCGACTCGCGTCGCAACACGGCGTCACACTGCGACAGTGCTCAGCGGCGGGGCTCAGCGACGGGGCTCAGCGACGGGGCTCGGCGGCAGTGTTCACCGGCGGTCGAGCGGCCGCCAGACGACGATCTGATTGCTGCGCCGCATCCGCGTGCCTGCCTTGAGCGAGATGACCTCGCCCTCCGAGTCCGAGGCGAAGACGCGCCCGCCGGGCCGATGCAGCAGCTCGTCGGCGAGCGCCGCCTCAAGCTCGCGCACGCGGGCCGCAAGCTGCGACACCTGATTCTCGAGCTTGATGATGCGATGGATGCCTTCCAAGCTCACCCCCTCGGCGCTCAGCCGGGCGATCTCCCGCAATTGCACGACATCCCGCATCGAATAGCGCCGGGACTTGCCCGCGGTGCGCTGCGGCACGACCAGCCCGAGCCGATCGTACTGACGGAGGGTCTGCGGGTGCATCGCCGCGAGCTCCGCGGCGACGGCGATCGCGAACAACGGGCTCGACTCATCCATCGCTGACCCCGCACTTCCACCGGCCGCTGTCCATGACTATCCGCGGGCCTTCGCCAGCAGTTCCTCACGCGGGTTTTCGGCGGGAATCTTCGCCTCGAACGCCTTGAGCGCCTCTTCCGCATCTTTCGACAGGTGCGACGGAACGGCCACCTGGACAACGGCGAGCAGATCGCCGGTGCCCTTGTCTGTGACGACTCCGCGGCCCTTGACCCGCAGGATCCGCCCGCTCGGAGTACCGGCGGAGACCCTCAGCTTCACCGGGTTGCCGCCCAGCGTGGGCACTTCGATCGTCGCACCGAGTGCCGCCTCTGCGAAGGTCACCGGCACGGTTACGCGCAGGTTCAGCCCATCCCGCTCGAACACCGGGTGTTTGCGCACCGTCACCGTCAACACCATGTCGCCGGGCGTGCCGCCATCGAGCGAGCGGTGGCCCTTGCCGCGCAGCTTGATCTTCTGTTTGTCGGCGACGCCGGCGGGAATCTTCACCTTGATCGGTTTGCCATCCGGGGCCTGCAGGGTGATGGTCTCTCCCCTGGTCGCCGTGATGAAATCGATGGTGGTCGTCGCCGTCACGTCCTGCCCGCGCGTCGGGCCGCCGTAGCCGCGGTAGCCGCCGGTGGTCTGCCCGAAGCGCCCGTTGCCGAACAGACCGCCGAGCAGGTCGTCGTAATCGCCGCCCTGCTGGAAGGTGTAGTTCTGACCGCGTGAGCCGCCGAACATGCCGCCGAAGACATCCTCGAAGCCGCCATTGCTGCCCCCGGCGCCAGGGGCCGTGAAGCGTGCGCCGGAACCCATTGCGCGGATCTGGTCGTATTCTCTGCGTTGCTCGGGATCGGAGAGCACGGAGTGCGCCTCGCTGATCTCCTTGAACTTGTTCTCGGCCGCCGCGTCGCCCGGGTTCGAATCCGGGTGATATTTGCGTGCCAGCTTGCGATACGTCTTTTTCAGCTCTGCGGGCGTCACGTCCTTGGAGACGCCGAGCACCTTGTAGAAGTCTTTGTCGAACCAGTCTTGACTGGCCACGGCGCCTCCTTTCTCAATTCAATGGTGGTCCAGACCTAGGTGGTCAAGTAGGCCGCCCGCGGCCGTATCGAGACCCGAGACCCATTGGCATGCTCAGGGGGGTCTCGATACGGCTGCTCGCTACGCTCGCGACCTACTCGACCAACGGGGGGTTACTGCGGCACCGCCACGACGACCTTCGCCGCCCGAACGAGCGTTGATCCCAGTGTGTACCCGGTCTCGACGACATCGGCAATCGTGTCGACCTCAACGCCGGGAGTCGGCTGTTGGAAGATCGCCTCGTGCACGTTGTGGTCGAACGGCTCTCCTGCGGCGCCGAACGGCGCCAGCCCGAGCTTCTCGGCCACCCCGCGCAATTTGGCCGCAATGGTCGCGAACGCGCTTTCGCCCTCGAGATCGCCGTGCTTCTCAGCGCGGTCGAGGTCGTCGAGCACCGGCAGCAGTGCCTTCGCAGTCTCCGCCACAGAGCGCTCCCGCTCCACCTCGCGGCCGGCCTCGGTGCGTTTGCGATAGTTCGCATACTCCGCGGTCACTCGCTGCAGATCGGCGAGCCGTTCTGCGGCGAGCTCCTCAGCGGTTGCCTGGCCGGAGAGAAAATCGAGGTCGGCATCGGAGAGCGACGTCTCGACATCCGGACCCTCGTAGCCTTCGCCGGTATCGATCACCTGCTCGTGCTCGAGGCGCTCTGCAGCATCCGGACCGGCTTCGTTCGCGGCATCCACAGACGGACGAACCTTCCCTGTCTCGGGGTCGATGCGTCGCTTGTCGTGAACGACCGGTTCCTCGTGCTCATTGGATTCGTCTCGCTTAGCCATGGCTACTTGGCGCTCTTCTCTTCCTCGTCGTCCACGACCTCGGCGTCGACGACATCCTCATCGGATGCGGGGTCACCGGATGCCTCGCTCCCGGCCGCAGCGCCCTCGGCACCTGCTGAGGCGGCCGCATCCGCCTGAGCGGCAGCATAGATCGCCTCGCCGAGCTTGCCCTGGCTGGCGGTCAGCCTGTCGAACGCGGCCTTCACCGCGTCGTCGTCGTCGCCCGCGAGCGCGCTCTTCAGAGAATCGACGTCACCCTGAACCTCGTTCTTGACGTCCTCGGGCAGCTTGTCGCTGTTGTCCTTGATGAGCTTGTCGATCGAGTAGACCAGTTGCTCCGCGCTGTTGCGCGTCTCGGCGGACTCGCGGCGCTTCTTGTCCTCTGCCGCGTTCTCCTCGGCCTCGCGCACCATGCGCTCGATGTCCTCCTTCGGCAGCGAGGAGCCGCCGGTGATCGTCATCGACTGCTCCTTGCCGGTGCCCTTGTCCTTCGCGGACACGTGCACGATGCCGTTCGCATCGATGTCGAAGGTGACCTCGACCTGTGGGATGCCCCGGGGCGCCGGGGCGATACCGGTCAGCTCGAACGTGCCGAGCGGCTTGTTGTCGCGGGTGAACTCGCGCTCGCCCTGGAACACCTGGATCGCGACGGACGGCTGATTGTCGTCCGCCGTGGTGAACGTCTCGCTGCGCTTGGTCGGGATCGCCGTGTTGCGATCGATCAGGCGGGTCATGATGCCGCCCTTGGTCTCGATGCCGAGCGACAGCGGGGTGACGTCGATCAGCAGGACGTCCTTGCGCTCGCCGCGCAGCACGCCGGCCTGCAGTGCAGCGCCGACGGCGACGACCTCGTCCGGGTTCACGCCCTTGTTCGGTTCCTTGCCGGCGGTCTCCTGCTTGACCAGTTCGGAGACGGCGGGCATCCGGGTCGAACCGCCGACGAGAACGACGTGGGCGATGTCACCGACCTTGATGCCGGCCTCCTTGATCACGTCTTGGAAAGGCTTCTTCGTGCGGTCGATCAGATCGCTGGTCATCTGCTCGAACTGGGCGCGTGAGAGCGTCTCGTCGAGGTTGGCCGGGCCGTTCTCGGTCAGCGACAGGTACGGCAGCTGGATGCTGGTCGACATGCTGCTGGAGAGTTCCTTCTTCGCCTGCTCGGCGGCCTCCTTCAGTCGCTGCAGCGCGATCTTGTCCTTGGAGACGTCGACACCGGTGGTGTCCTTGAACTTCTTGATCAGCCAATCGACGATGCGCTGGTCCCAGTCGTCGCCGCCGAGACGGTTGTCACCGGCGGTCGCACGCACCTGGATGGTAGAGAAGTCGTCGTCCTTGCCCACCTCGAGCAAGGAGACGTCGAACGTGCCGCCACCGAGGTCGAACACCAGGATGAGCTCGTCCTCCTTGCCCTTGTCCAGACCGTAGGCCAGTGCGGCAGCGGTCGGCTCGTTGATGATGCGCAGCACGTTGAGGCCCGCGATCTCACCCGCCTCTTTCGTGGCCTGGCGCTCGGCGTCGTTGAAGTATGCGGGGACGGTGATGACGGCATCCGTCACGGTGTCGCCGAGGTATTGCTCCGCATCGCGCTTGAGTTTGCCGAGGATGCGCGCGGAGATCTCCTGCGCCGTGTACTTCTTGCCGTCGATGTCCGCTTTCCAGTCCGTGCCCATGTGGCGCTTGACGGACGCGATCGTGTGCTCGACGTTCGTGACGGCCTGGCGCTTTGCGGTCTCACCGACCAGCACCTCGCCGTCCTTCGTGAAGGCAACGACCGACGGGGTCGTGCGGAAGCCCTCCGCATTGGCGATGACGGTCGGCTCGCCACCCTCGAGCACCGAGACCACCGAGTTGGTGGTTCCCAGGTCGATTCCTACTGCTCGTGACATAGTTGTTACCTTTCTGCGGGCGTGCGCCCTGTTCTACGCTGACGAAATTCAAGACTGAGCGCGAGACTTGAGCCTCACAGACTCAAGTTTATCAACAGCGGATGCCGTGTCAAGTCGAATCCGGAAAACTTGAGTTTGGCTGTATCAAGTTTGCAGATCGCCCGGTGCTGCGCCGGTCGCCGAGTGCAACCGAGGCGCACGCCTACTCCGCGGATCGAACGTGCGCCTCCAGCGCCCACGCGTCCACGACCGAGCCCAACCCTGCGTTGCGGTAGGCAAGAACCGCCGCCCCGGTTCGCGCCGCACTGCCGCCGAGCGACGAGAGCAGCACCGGCGGTGCCTCACGCCATGCCAGGCCTCGGGCCAGAGCACGGCGCAGCGGGGTGAGCAGCGCGTCTCCCGACGCCACAAAGCCGCCCCCGAGCACGATCGCCATCGGATCCATGAGCAGGGTCATCGTCACGAGGCCATAGCCGAGCGCGTCGACGGCGTCACGCCAGACCTCGTCGGCGATCGAGTCGGCACCGAGTCGCGCGACGATCTGCTCCGCGGTCAGCGATCGACCGCCTCGCGCCGCATAGCGTCTGGCCAAGCCCGCGCCCGAGACATACACCTCCAGACAACCGTGCTGGCCGCACGTGCACAGCTCGCCGCCGGGATAGACGGGGATGTGACCGAATTCGCCGGCGGCCCCGCCGGCGCCGGTCAGCGTCCGGCCCGCGCTGAACAGTGTTGCGGCGACCCCGGTCCCGATCGGGACGAGGACGAAGTCGTCGTAGCCCCGTGCTGCACCGAGAAGTCGCTCCGCAAGCCCCGCCGCCCGCACATCATGACCGACCGCGACCGGCATTCCCAATTGCGCGCTCAACAGGTCGTGCAGCGGCAAGTCGCGCCATCCGAGATTGGATGCGTAACGCACGACTCCCGCTTCCTCGTCCACGACGCCCGGCGTCACGACGCCCGCACCCACGACGCGGAGGCCGCCGGCCGTCGCGGCAGCGCGCAGCTCTCGGAACAGCTCGACGAGTGCGCCAACCACATCGTGCGTCGGCGTCAGGCGCCTGATCGACGCATGCGCTCTGCCGTCCTCGGCCACCATCGCGCCCTTCATGGAGGTGCCACCGATATCGATGGCGAGAACGGCCTGCGCGGTCACGCCTCGGCCTTCCCTCGACGCAACGCGGCTTTCAGCTCGGCGATGACCTCCGCGGATGTCACGAGCCGCCGTCCGAGGTCATAGCCGAACTCCGCATTGCGATGCGCACTCGCACTGGGAGTCCACCCCGATGCGCGCAGGTGCACCTCCTTGATGCCCGTTCTCCCGACGAGTTCCACGACGTTGCTTGCGCGCACCCCTCCGCCCGCCATGACGACCAGCTCTTCGCCCGCGCGTCGCACGAGGTCGGCGAGTGCCGCCTGCCCGTCAACCGCGGCCGAGGTGCCGCCCGCCGTGAGAACCCGCTGGACCCCGAGCGTCATCAGGGTCTCCAGCGATGCGAAAAGATCCTGAGTCTGATCGAAGGCTTTGTGAAAGGTCACCGGGGCGCCGCCGCACGCATCGAGCAGCTCATGCATCACCCGCACGTCGATCGTGTTGTACGGTGTGAGCGCACCGATCACGAATCCCACCGTCACTCCCGCCGGTGGGTGCAGTTCGCGTACGGTCACGATGTCTGCGCACATTGCGGCAATCTCGGCTCGAGAGTAGACGAAGTCGCCCTCACGCTGTCGCACGAGCACCTGCACGCCCAGGCTCCTGACGCTGCCGAGCACTGCCTCGACTGTTCCGATGCTCGGCGTTGTGCCGCCCACACCGAGCGCCGCACACAGCTCGATCCGGTCGGCGCCGCACGTCTCGGCGAGCACGGCACCGGCGAGGTCGTCGAGGCAGATTTCGACGCGAGTCACGATGTCGGCCTGTTGGCCGATGTGATCGCATGCTCCAGCTCGTCACCCGTTGCGATTCGGCCGACCGGAACGCCTCCGCCCAGCACCGGGACGCTCGTGAGTGCACCGGCGGCGCCGGTATCGACGCCGAGGAACTTCAGCACCCGGAGGGCGATGAGCGTCGTCGCGCGCGGGCTGCCGTCGACGATCTTCATCGCGACCGCGCCGCCGTCCGGCGTCGCCATGGCGATGACCCCCTCTGCACCGCCCTTTGCCAGCACGCCGGGCAGAAGCCGCATCACCTCGGAATTCACGTGTCCGGTGCCTCCGACATAGAACGGACATCCGCGCATCGCGTCGGCGACCGCACGCTCCGATGTGCCCGGCGCGGCCAACACGAGGTTGCGGAAACCCGTGGCGAGACCACGGACCGTCGTACCGAAAAGCGGGGCACCGCAGCCGTCCACCGCATCATGCAGCACCGGCTGCTCCATCATCGTCGCCATCGTCGCGCGCACGTGCTGCTGCAGCGGATGCGCCGGGTCCAGATAGTCGTGCGTCGACCATCCGTTCGTGACGCAGGCGAGGAGCATGGCGGCGTGCTTGCCCGAACAGTTCATCCGAACCGCCGTGCGGCCGACCGAGGCGCGGATGAGGCGCTCACGCGTCGCCTCGTCTTCCGGCCAATCCGGCGGGCAGCCGAGCGCCGACTCGGAGAGTCCGGCGCGCTCGAGGACCGCCCTGACGACGCGTACGTGCTCGTCTTCGCCTGTGTGGCTGCCGCCCGCGATGGCCAACTCGGGTCCGCCCAGTGCGGCACCGGCCGCCACGCAGGCCAGCGCCTGCATCGGTTTCACGGTCGAACGGGGCAGTACGACCGCATCCGGATCGCCGAGCGCGAGCGCGATGTCGCCGGCGGCGTCCAACGCGATCAGAGAGCCGAAGTGACGGCTCTCGATCAGTCCCGAACGCCACACGACCGCGAGTTCCGCAAGCCCTGCCGCGGTTGCGTCGGCGTTGACCGGGCGGTCAGACATGAGATTCCTCCGGACGGATGGCGGGCAATGAGGGCAGTTCCGGCTGAATGATGCCTCGGCGCCGCTTGGTCACACGCAGGTGCGACGCGAGCGAAGAAAGGCTGCCGTTGACGACGAGGTAGATCAGGGTGACCACGAGATACGTGGGGATGAGCAGGTGCAGATAGGAGGCCAGCACCTGGCCCCGGTAGAGCAGTTCGGTGAACGCCACGATGAAGCCGAGTGAGGTGTCCTTGAGCAGACTCACGAGCTGGCTGACGAGTGACGGAGTCACGTTTCGAAGGGCTTGAGGCAGCACGACCCAGCGCACCGCCTGATAACCACGCATCCCGAGGCTCAGCGCGGCCTCGGACTGACCGCGTGGCAGGCTGCCGATGCCCGCCCTGACGATTTCGGCGAATACTGCCGAGTTCGCCACAGTCAGCGGGATCACAAGCTTCCAGAGGGTCGGCACGTTGATGCCGATTTGAGGCAGCCCGAACAGCATCAAATAGATCATGAGAAGGACCGGCACCGTGCGCGCGATCTCGATATAGGCGGCGGACAGCCATGAGAGCACACGGAAGCGGCTGCGGCGGCCAAGCGCCAGCAGCACACCGAGCACGGAGCCGAGCGCCGCCACGATGGCGGCCGCTTCCAGCGTGCCGAGCAACCCGACGAGAAGGTACTGCCAGATCGCCCACTGCGTGAACGGAGCCCACTTGGCCGGGTCCAGCTGCCCGTGTGATCCGAACTGCCACAGCCCCAGCCCGATGGCCGCGAGAAGCAGTGAGGCGCTGATCACCGAGCCGATTCGGATATTACGGCGGCCGCGCGGGCCGGGAACGTCGTAAAGAAAGCTGGTGCCACGATTCTGCGTCGAGTTCATCGGACGATCGCCACCCTTCTCTCCACCCAGCCGGCGGTGAGGCCGATCGCCAACGCGATGGCCATGTAGACGATTCCCGCACCGCTGAAGATCACGATCGGCTGCGCAAACACGAGGTTGACCTTGTTGACCTCGGAGGTGAATTCGACGACACCGACCACTGCGGCCAGCGCCGTGTTCATCGCGAGCGCGATCATCACGTTGCCGATCGGCTGTACCACCGCGCGCAGCGCCTGCGGCACGACCACGTGACGCAGGGTCTGGCCGAACGTGAAGCCGAGCGCGCGCGCCGCCTCGACCTGGCCCACGGCGACCGTGTTCACGCCGCTGCGGACCGCTTCGGCCACGTATGCCGCCTCGTAGACGATCAGCACGATGATCGCCGTTGGTGCCAATGGCAGGATGAGTCCGGCATCCGGCAGCGCGAAGACGGCCAGAAGCAGCAACGCCAGCAGCGGAACGTTGAGGAAGAACTGAACGTAGGCGAAGGCCGCACCCCGCAGGATCGGAATGGGGCTCACTCGAGCCACGGTCACGAGGATGCCGAGCGCGATCGATCCGACGGCCGCGATCACGATCATGATCAGCGTCGTGCCGAGTGCGCCGAGCAGCGGCTCGATGCTATCGGTCAATATGTTCATCGTTCTCTACGTTCTCCACCCACTGGCGTTGCTGCGCTCGGTTCAGGAGCCGGGCACGGATCCGATCGCCGGCGGCGTCGGAATCGAGGAGTCGACCACGGTACCGAGGGTGGTCTTCCAGGCCTGACCCCAGAGGCCCTTCTCCTGGATGCTCGTCAACCACGTGTTGATGAACTTCTTGAATGCCGAGTCGCCGTGCTTGAGTCCGATGCCATACGGCTCACTCGTGAACGGCTGCCCGACCACCTTGATCTTGTTGTCGGATGCCGCATCGCTGGCGAGCAGCGTGTAGTCCTGCACGTATGCTTCGCCGCGCCCCTGCACCAGGGCCTGAACGGCTTCGGGGTCAGTGCCGAACGAGACGAGGGTCGCTGTCGGCTGCTGCTTGGGGACCTCCGTCACGGCCGGAGTGTTCGCGCCGACGATCACGGTCTTGCCGCCAAGATCCTTGATGCTCTTGATGGTCGTGTTGTCGGACTTGACTGCGACCGCGAGCCCCGAGGTGAAGTAGGGTCCCGCGAAGTCGACCTGTTCGGCGCGCTGTGTGGTGATCGTGTACGTGTTGAAGACGACATCCACCGTGCCGTTGGCAAGCATCGCCTCACGCGTTTCGGATGCCGGCGGCACGATCTCGACGCTCGGTTTGCCCAGGATATATATGGCGAGCATCTTCGCCAGCTCTGCGTCGAATCCGGTGACCTTGCTCGGGTCGGTCGGGTCCTGCTGCGAAAGCAACGGCGCGTCGAGCGCCTCGGCCACGATCAGCTTGCCGCGCTTCTTGATGGTGGCCATCGTCGAGTCCGGGATGATCAGGCTTGAAGCGGCGACGGGAGCCTTGGACAGGAGTGCGTCGCCGCCGGTCCCGGTCGCGCCTCCCGGGCTGCTGCCCGGAACGCTTGCGGCACCGCCGGAGCAGCCGGTGACGGCGAGTGCGACGGACACCACAAGCGCGCCGATCATCGGCACCCTCCTGCGGATCGTGGGGTTCTTGAACATCGTGATTCCTTTCTCTGATCAGACCGCTGCTGCGGGCCGGGGGGGTGCCAAGGGAGGCGAGGTGCCCCGTCAATGTGACAAGACGGAGGCGAGGAATGACCGCGCACGCTCTGTCTGCGGGTGGTCAAAGAATTCGGCAGGCGTGTTCTGCTCGACGATCTGTCCCTGATCCATGAACACGACACGATCCGCGGCACGCCGGGCAAAGCCCATTTCGTGGGTGACCACGATCATCGTCATGTGCTCGCCGGCGAGCGAGATCATCACATCGAGCACCTCGCTGACCATCTCGGGGTCCAGTGCCGATGTGGGTTCGTCGAACAGCATCACCTTGGGATGCATCGCCAATGCTCGAGCGATGGCGGCGCGCTGCTGCTGACCACCAGACAGTTCAGCGGGGTAATCGTGCGCCTTCTCTGCGATTCCGACACGCTGCAGCAGCTGCATTCCTGCTGCCTCCGCGTCCTTGCGCTTCTCTCTGCGCACCTTGAGAGGGGCGAGAGTGACGTTGTCCAGCACAGTCCGGTGCGCGAACAGGTTGAACGATTGGAAGACCATTCCGACATCCGCGCGGTGGTTCGCCAGTGCTGCGCCTTCCTCGGGCAGCATCACACCGTCGACAAGGATGCGACCCGAGTCGATGGCCTCGAGCCGGTTGATGGTGCGGCACAGGGTGGACTTTCCAGAACCAGAGGGGCCGACCACCACCACAACCTCACCGGCGGTCACCGAGAGCGTGATGTCCTTGAGCACGTGGAGTTCGCCGAAGTGCTTGTCGACGCCTTCGAGTTGCACCATGGGCCGCCCGCGGTCTGCGGCCGAGCGCCGTTCCCCGTCTTGCGGTTCGCGATTCACGCTGTCTCCTCAACCTCGCTGTCGAAACTAAGTCGTACGAAATACTAATAAGAAGTCGTCAGTAAATGCAATATCTGATTTAGTTTCTCCTAAATCGAAAAAACATCGCTAAGCTAAAGTTCACAGAAAGACACCTTTCGCGGATTGGTTCGACGCATGGCCTCACCCAGTGGCAGTACGCGCAATACGCGCAGTACGCCCACCACAACACCCGGCGGAGTACTCGCGCTGTTCCGATCAGGAACGGTGTCGTCGCGTGCCGATGTCGCGCGCCACACCGGGTTATCGGCGTCGACGGCCGCGATTCGCATCGACGAATTGGTCAGGCATGGCTTCCTTCGTGAAGACGGCGAGGGCGCCTCTCACGGCGGGAGGCGGCCGAGAAATCTCACACTGAGCGCGGGCTCCGGCTTCATCGTCGCCGTCGACCTCGGCGCACATCACGCCACCTTCGGCCTACTCGACATGACCGGTGCCCTGTTGGCCGACGACCAGTATCCGCTGGACATCGCGCTGGGCGCCGAGACCGTGCTGCGTTGGGTGCTGCAGCGCGGACTCGAGTTCGCCGCCGCGCACGGCCACGCGCCGGAACAATTGCGCGGATTCGGTATCGGGATGCCGGGCCCGGTCGACTCCCGGGTCGGTGCTCTGATCTCGCCGTCGCGGATGCCGGGGTGGAATGGCGTGAATGCCGCCGTGTTGCTGGCCGAGTTGAGCGGCGTGCCGGTGACCGTTGACAATGACGCCAATCTGATGGCCCTGGGCGAATACGTGACGACGGGCGACGCGCCGGACCACATGGTCTTCGTCAAGGCCGGCTCCAGCATCGGCTGCGGTGTCATCTCCGGCGGCGCGCTGCATCACGGTCACACGGGAATCGCCGGAGACATCAGCCACGTCGCAGTGGCTGACGCGCCGGCCGTCGTGTGCTCATGCGGCCGCACCGGATGCTTGGATGCGGTAGCGGGAGGCGCCGCGATCGTGCGTGACCTCGCCGAGGCCGGCGTCGACGTGGGTGACATCGCAGGAGTACTGGCGTTGGCCAGCGACGCGAGCCCACTGGCAACCGGGTTGCTGCGCACTGCCGGACGCCGGACGGGTGCTGTGCTCGCGACGATCGTGAACTTCTTCAACCCACAACGGCTGGTGCTCGGCGGCCAACTCTGCCAGGCGGAGGCCTTCGTGGCCGGCGTCCGTTCGGCGATCTACACGGAATGCCTCCCCATGGCCACCGACCAGCTCGAGATCGCGGTGAGCCGTAGCGGCCAGCTCGGCGGTGTCCTCGGCGCCGGTCGCGCGATCCTCGACCACCTCTTCGATCCGGAGGTCATCGACCGCGCGATCAGGTCACGGACCCAGGCGCCGGCCGGCTAGGCAATCGCAGGCGGTGTGCCGGGGATGTGCGGGCGGTGCGCGGGCGTGTGCGGGGGGGTGTGCGACAGCCCTACCTGTACGCCTGGATCATGTCGCGATACCAGCCGAACGAGTCCTTCATGGTGCGCTTCTGCGTCTGAAAGTCCACGTGCACGAGTCCGAACCGCTGCGAATAGCCAGCTGCCCATTCGAAGTTGTCGAGCAGCGACCAGTGGAAATAGCCGCGCACGTCCACTCCGGCGGCGACCGCATCCGCCACCGCACCGAGGTGCGCCTCGGTGTAGGCGATCCGCCGGTTGTCGTGCACCGCGCCATCCGCACCGGGTTCGAGGTTGATCGCGCATCCGTTCTCGGTGATGTAGATCGGCGGCAGCGCGTCACCGTAGCGGTCCGTGAAGCCGGTGAGCAGATCGGTGAACGCGCTCGGCACGACCGGCCAGCCGAAGTCGGTGAGCGGGTAGCCCTTGATCTCGCGCAGGCTGAACGGCAAGGCCGAGTCCAGTGCGTGCCCGTCGATGCGACCGGCGGATGCCGCGCCCGGCGCCCCGACCAGCGTCGGGTTGTAGTAATTGACGCCGTACCAGTCGATGGGTGCGCTGATCTCGCGCAGGTCCTCGCCCGCGCTCGCCGGCAGCAGGGGCTCGAGGCCCGCTGGATAGCGTCTGAGCAGAATCGGGTCGGCGAACAGCCAGTTCGCGAGGTTGTCGTAGAGACCGGCGGCGACCAGGTCTTCCTCATGATCGCTGGCCGGCCAGGTGGGCGCATGGTTGTCGGCGATGCCGATGTTGTCGACGCCGGCGGCGCGCAAAGCCGTCACTGCGCGGCCGTGGGCGAGCAGCAGGTGATGGGCGGCCGGAAGCGCGTCAAGGCCGAGCTTCTCGCCGGGGGCGTGGATGCCGGAACCGTAACCGAGCATGGTCAGCACGACCGGCTCGTTGATCGTGATCCAGCGTGGAATGCGGTCGACGAAATGCTCGCCCATCAGGTGCGCGTAGTCGGCGAAGCGTTCGGTGATGTCACGATTCAGCCAGCCGCCCTTCTCCTCCAACTCGAGCGGTGTGTCCCAGTGGAACAGTGTCGGCGTGGGCTGGATGCCCGCGGCCAGCAGCGCGTCGACCAGCCGGTCATAGAACGCGAGGCCTTCCCGATTGACCTGTCCGCGACCGGACGGCTGGACGCGCGACCAGGAGAACGAGAATCGGTAGGCGTCGACGCCGAGCTCCCTCATCAGCGCGACGTCTTCCGGATAGCGGTGATAGTGATCGCAGGCGGTCTCACCGGTGTCGCCGCCGTGCACCCGCCCCGGCTCGCGCACGAACGCATCCCAGCTGGATGGCCCGCGCCCACCCTCCATCACGGCGCCTTCGATCTGATACGCGGCGGTCGATACCCCCCAGAGGAAGTCGGACGGGAGGGCAAACGGGCGGTCGTTCGGCATGGGAGTCCTTTCACACGTGCTGCCCAGTGTCTCACCGTTGCGAACAGTTGCAAGGAGATAGCCGGGTTCGAAGGACCGATTTGGCAGATACGACCTTCAGACCGAACGATCTCCTTCAAACCTGATGGCCGAGCCGGCGAGGGAGGGCGGGCGGGTGTGAGGGCAGGTGGGAGTGAGGCTAGTGCCGATGCAACTGCTCCCACGCGTCGAGCGCGCCGTCTTCGTCGTAGACCGGGCGACCGCCGCGGGCATCCCGGTAGGCGAGGATCACCGCCGCCACCGACAGGATGGCGCAGATCATGCCCGCCGGGTTCGTCACGCCGATGGCGATGCCGAGACCCGGTTCATGCGAACCGCTGACGATGGTCTGCAGACCGGAGGGGGTGGCATCCGGCAAGGTCAGGCCGCAAAGGATGCCGAAGGCCCAGGAGCAGAGCACGATCGCGATCGTCCAGCCACGGGCGGCATACCCGGCCCGCGCACCGCGAATCAGCGCACGCCCGGTTGCCGCCTGCAACCCGAGGATGATCAGCGCGATGAAGACGTACAGCGGCGTCAGGCTGCCCGCGATACCGAATGGAAAACGGCCGACGCCGATCCATGCGGCAACCAGCAAACCTCCGACGATGATCAGGATGCCGGGGGCCACCGACACCGGCGAGCGCGGCTCGCCCGCCGCAGCCGCTGCCGCGCCGGCAACCGCTGCCGCGGCTTCGTCCGCATCCGTCGGTTCATCCGTCACCATCCCACGATAACCGGCCCCGTGCGCACTAGCCTGAGTGCATGACCGACGACAATGGCGCGACCGGCATCACGGACGTCGCAAGAGTGACCGTGCAGCGCATCCCGAAACGCCTCATCCTGGCGTGGGGGTTGTGGGACTGGGGCTCCGCCTCGTTCAACGCCGTCGCGACCACGTTCGTGTTCACCGTGTATCTGACCGGTAGGGCGTTCGGCGGCGACGCCGTCGTGTCGGCGCAACTCGGTTGGGCGTTGGCGATCGCCGGTGTCGCGGTCGCCCTGCTCGCGCCGATCACCGGGCAGCGTTCGGACCGCGGCGGCCGCCGCAAACTGTGGCTGGCGGTGAACACCTACCTCGTGGTCATCGCGCTGGCGCTGATGTTCTTCGTCGAGGCCAAGCCGAGCTTCCTGCTGTTCGGCCTCATTCTGATCGCGGCCGGGACGGTCTTCTTCGAATTCGCCGGCGTCAACTACAACGCGATGCTCGCCCAGGTCTCCACGCCGCGCACGATCGGAAGGGTGAGCGGATTCGGCTGGGGCATGGGCTACGTCGGCGGCATCGTCTTGCTGCTCATCGTCTATTTCGGGTTCATCCACCCGGACGTCGGCCTGTTCGGCGTGACCGGCGCTGACGGCCTGTCGGTGCGGGTCTCGATGCTGGTGGCCGCCGCCTGGTTCGGCCTGTTCGCACTGCCCGTCTTCTTCTCGGTTCCCGGCAACCGGGCGACGGCGGATGCTGCGCCCACGCGGGTCAGCTTCTTCCGCTCCTACGCGATCCTCGGCCACGACATCACACGACTCTGGCGAGCCAGCAGGCACACCGTGTACTTTCTGATCGCCAGCGCGATCTTCCGTGACGGCCTCACCGGTGTCTTCACGTTCGGCGGCGTGCTCGCGGCGGGTACGTTCGGTTTCAAGCCGGCGGAGGTGATCATCTTCGCGATCGCGGCGAACGTCGTGGCCGGGATCTCCACGGTCGCGGTCGGTGCCCTCGACGATCGTCTCGGCCCGAAGCCGGTGATCGTCACTGCCCTGATCGGGCTCGTCGTCTGCGGAGCACTCGTCTTCGTCATGCACGCCGGCGGCCAGGTGGTCTTCTGGGCCTTCGGCTTGGCGCTGTGCCTGTTCGTGGGTCCGGCGCAGTCGGCGAGCCGCTCGTTCCTCGCGCGACTGATTCCGAACGGCCGGGAGGGCGAGGTCTTCGGCCTGTATGCCACGACCGGAAAGGCGGCGACCGCGCTGGCGCCCGCCGCCTTCGCCTTGTTCGTGACGATCGGCGGCGCCCAATACTGGGGCATCCTCGGCATCGTGCTGGTTCTGGCTGTCGGTCTCGGCATGCTCATCCCGGTGCGGGCGAGGCAGGAGCAGCTCGCCGACCACTGACTCGCGCCATCGCCGCCGGCACCGGCGACGACGTCGGCGCGCTGGCACCCCCTGCCGACACCCCCGTTGGCACCCCCGTTGCGACACGGCATGCGTAATTCTCAAGCGGCGCACAACGCTGTGCTTTAGGTTGGAGGCCGTGAGCACAGAATTCGATTTGGCTGCATCCGTTTTGGGCGAGTCGCCACATCCTGATTGGCTGACCGATCGCGCGGCCCATGCGCTGGAAGGCGTCGACGACACGACACTCGATGAGATCCGGCTGCTGCGCGACGACTTCGCCCGCTTCATGATGCCGTACAAGTTCGGCATCGACGAGGTCAACACCAAGATCTCGATCCTGCGGGAAGAGTTCAGCCAGCTGCACGACTACAACCCGATCGAGCACGTGTCGAGCCGGTTGAAAACACCGGAGAGCATCGTCGCGAAAGTGGTCCGCAAGGAATGCGATCCGTCATTCGAGGCGATCGCCGAGACGATCACCGACATCGCCGGGGTGCGCATCACCTGCAGCTTCTGTTCGGATGTCTATCGCGTCTTCGAACTGCTCACCGGGCAAAGCGACGTTCGGCTGGTCACCGCGAAGGATTACATCGCGCAGCCCAAGCCGAACGGCTACAAGAGCCTGCATGCGATCATCGAGGTGCCAGTGTTCCTGTCGGCCGGGCCGAAGCCGGTCTTCGTCGAGGTGCAGATCCGCACGGTCGCGATGGACTTCTGGGCGAGCCTGGAGCACAAGATCTACTACAAGTACGACAAGGCCGTTCCGCAGGATCTGCTCGACGAGCTCAAGGAGGCCGCGGAAACCGCCAGTCGCCTGGACGCGAAGATGGAACGACTGCACTCCGAGATCCGCGGCGGCGACGCGCCGAGCGAGCCGCATCCGACGCTCGTGCCCGGCGACGACACGCTGCAGCAGTTCCACGAGGCGCGCCAGCAGTTCGGCGACGTGTAGCCGGCCGTCGGTTGAGTACCGAGCGCCAGCGAGCGGATCGAGACCTCGCGCCACAAGACATGCACGAAAATGGACGTATGAGTTCCACAGCCGCGCACACCGAACAAGTCGTCCTCCTCGCCGAGGACGGCACACCGATCGGTGTCGCGGACAAGGCAACCGTGCACGACACGAACACACCCCTGCACCTCGCCTTCTCCTGCCACGTCTATGACGGCGAAGGCCGCATCCTGGTCACCCAGCGCGCCCTGTCCAAGCGCACCTGGCCCGGGATCTGGACGAACTCGTTCTGCGGGCATCCAGCGCCGGAGGAAGCGAGCGAGGATGCGGTGCAACGGCGCGCGCGCCGCGAGCTCGGCATCAGGGTGGAGCAGTTGACGCTCGCGCTGCCCGACTTCCGCTACCGGGCAACGGATGCCAGCGGTGTCGTCGAGAACGAGATCTGCCCCGTCTACACCGCCACCACGACGGATGCGATCGCCCCCGCCGCAGACGAGGTTGCCGCTTGGCGCTGGGTCGACCCGGCCGATCTGCTCGCCGCGGTCGCGGCGACTCCGTGGGCGTTCAGCCCGTGGCTCAGCCTGCAGCTGCCGCTGCTCTACCCAGCAGCGGCACAAAGCCGGCCAAAGCCGAACATGAACGCTGCGACTACCTGATACGCGTGCCGTCGACGTGGTCGACGTGCACCCAGGTCGCGGCGTCGTCGCTGGACACCCAGCCATCCCAGGTGTAGCCGTCGCGGGTGATCTCGCTGAAGTTCCAGCGGATCAGCCGCCCGTCGTTCTGTGTGCCGTCCTGCCGGATGCCCTTGTGCCAGCCGATCGCCACCAGGTTCGCATACTGGTTCGCGGCCGGGCTGAAGAAGCTGACCCGCACGACGCCGGCGACCGGGTCGTACACCCGCAGCGCCGTCGCCACCGTCTCGGAGACCGTCGGATCCTCTGCGCTCGGCACGACCTCGACATCCTGTACGGCGCGCCCGCCGAGCACGAACGAGACGATCCAGGTGAACGAATGCTCCGCCCATTCGCCGGTCGCTTCGTCGAGGCGGCGACCGCGAGCATCCCAGGTGCCGACGAGCTTGCCGAAGTGGCGCATCCGTGCTGGATATGCGGTGGTCGGCCCATCCGTGATCAGTGCACGTGAGAAGTCGCCTGCCGGGATGTCACTCACGGGGTCACCGGCCGACCTTGCCTGCGTCGGATGCCCTGACATCCGTTCGGTGGAAGTTCTGGAACGACCGCGAGGCGGTCGGCCCGCGCTGACCCTGGTACCGCGAACTGTACGCGCCGGAGCCGTACGGATTCTCCGCGGCCGAGGACAGCCGGAAGAAGCACATCTGACCGATCTTCATGCCCGGCCACAGCTTGATCGGCAGGGTTGCGACGTTGCTGAGCTCGAGTGTGACGTGCCCGGTGAAGCCCGGGTCGATGAATCCGGCGGTCGAGTGCGTCAGCAGGCCGAGTCGGCCGAGCGAGCTCTTCCCCTCCAGCCGTGCGGCCACGTCGTCGGGCAGTGACACCTGCTCATACGTGGAGCCGAGCACGAACTCGCCCGGATGCAGGATGAACGGCTGATCGGTGTCGACCTCGACCAGGTGGGTGAGCTCGGGCTGGTCCTCCGCCGGGTCGATGAACGGATACTTGTGGTTGTCGAACAGCCGGAAGTAGCGATCGATGCGCACGTCGATACTCGACGGTTGCAGCATTTCGGGCTCATACGGATGCAGCGCGATCCGCCCGGCGTTCAACTCGGCCTTGATATCACGATCAGACAGCAGCACACGGTCAGACTATCGGAACGCGTGGTGCGCGCAGCTTGCGGATGCGCATGCGTTACGGCTGCGTCGTGGTGCGGTTTGCGGATGCGCGCTCTACGGATGCGGCGGCGCTCGCCGCGCGCGCCCTGATCGAAGTCGACACCGCCTCCGCTGGTCGAGCAGCGCGGTGGAACTGGGGGATCGCGAAGCGATCCACGACCCTTGTCGCCAGCGAGCCTGCGAACGAGGGTTGTCGCCCAGCGACCGTATCGAGACCCCCGCAAGCCATTCCAGGACGACGATCGAAACTATCGACGATCGAAACTGTCGACGATCCAACTCAGCGGTACCAATCCTGTGTCATATTGGTACCATCGAATATGCCCACTAATCTCCGACTTCGCCCCGAGGTCGCGGCGGCGGTCAAATCCGAGGCCGCGCGCACCAACCGGTCGCAGCAAGACATCATGCGCACGGCGATCGAGACCTATCTCATAGGCGACAGCACATCATCCGCGGCAGCGCGAGAGCCCAACACGGGCCTCGGCCTCATTCCACCGCGCAGCCCTTGGCGACAGGCGACGACACGCATTCACCTCGCACCCGGCGTTTCGTCAACCGATCTGCTCGGCCGTGACGATCGGATCTGAGTGCGCATCTACGTTGACAGCAGCGCGCTGATCAAGCGGGCGATCGAGGAGCCGGAATCGGACGCGCTCGTGGCCCACCTTGAGACACGCGTGGAGGACGGCGACACGCTCGTGAGCTCATCGCTGGCCTGGGTCGAAGTGACGCGCGCACTGCGTACGCGGCTGGACCACGAGCATCCGTCGACGGTCGCAGAGCTGACGGATGTCGCGTTGTCCGGAATCGCGGAATTCCCTTTGGATGCCCGCGTGGTCGCCCTTGCCCGCCGCATCGGCCCGCCGCTTCTTCGAACCCTGGATGCACTGCACCTCGCCAGCGCGACCCTGCTCGACGCCGATCTCCTGGTCGTTTACGACGGGCGGCTCGCGGCCGCGGCCGCCGAACTCGGCATCCGCACGGTGTCACCAGGGCCTGCGTCGGTCGAGTAGCCCGCGCACAACCGGCAGGCTCGAGGATCATTCACGCAATTCGCCGAACGCCGACTGTGCCGCATTCGACTTGCGCAGGACAAGTCCGGTGAGAGCCACTGCCACAATCGTGAGGATATACGGCATCATCAGGACGACTTCGAGCGGTAGCGGCCACTTCGCCAGCTGCGCTTCGATCCCGAGCGTGTCGGCGGCGCCAAAGAACAGGCTGGCAAAGGCAGCGCCCAGCGGAGTGGATGCGCCGAGTACGACGGCGGAGAATGCAATGAATCCGCGCCCCGCCGTCATATCCGAGGAAAAGGCATCGAGGCCGCCCAATGCCAGTTCGGTGCCCGCCAACGCGCAGAGGATGCCACCGATGAGAAGTGTCAGGAGGCGAGTCCTGTCCACGCTGATGCCGGCGCTCCGTGCGGCGTACGGATATTCTCCGACCGACGCGACCGCGCGACCGAATCGGGATCGCCTGAGGAATATCCAGGAGACGGCGACGACCACAGGCAGGAGCAGCACCAGTATTGACACGTTCGGCATGGGGAACTCGCTGCCGGCAAACGGTCGCCACAGGCCAGCTGGCGACTGAATCGTGCCGCGAGTGGCAAAAAGGGTCTGTTGCGCGAACGTCGACCCACCGATGCCGAGTGTGGTGAGCGCAAGGCCGGCAATGATCACATTGGCTCTGAACTTCACGGTCACGATCCATAAAATCGAAGAAAGCACAAGGCAGACGGCGATTGCCGCCGCCGTCCCCAGTACGACATTGCCCGTGGAAACCGTGACGGCAACGGACATGAAGGCACCGACACACATCAACCCTTCGAGGCCGAGGTGATATATCCCGCTTCGCGCAGCAAAGGTGCCCGCAAGGGCTGCGAGCGCGATCGGCGTCGTTTCCTGCAGCGTGGTTTCAAGAAATTGCCACATCGACGTCTCCTCAGTTCGAGCGGGGATCGAGGGATTCGCGCAGCTCGCCTGCCGGCGAGACTTCTGCGACTGGTATGGGTGCCGCGGCCGCTGGTTCGGCGCTCACGTGCGGTCTCGGCGGTTTCGCTTTCAACTTCACGCGGATGCGTGCAGTAATCAGAAGCGCGATCAGGCCTTGAAGAATATCGAGTGCGGAAGATGGCAGATTTGTCACAATCGGGAGGAATTGGATCGCCGCCGCGAGTGCTCCGAAGAAGAAGGCGGCGAATGCGACACCGACGATCGTCAGCCCGGCAACCAACGCCACGACGATTCCGGTGAAACCGATGCTCGGACTGAACCCTTGGATGAGGCGCCCGGTCGGCCCGAGTATTTCGAGCGCTCCGGCCAGTCCGGCGAGCGCCCCGGATATCCCGAATGTCGACCAGATCACCGCTCGCGAATTCACGCCCTGCCGCGCCGCGACCTGGGCATTTCGCCCGACTATCGTCGACGCCAGCCCGAAGGTCGTTCGGTTCACCAGCAACCAGACCAGTGCCAAGACGACGATGACGAGAATCACGTTCGCCGGCGATACGCCCGACGAGTCGGTGATGCGGACACTCGCTGCCAGGGGTGGCGCCGCCGCAACCTGCCCAGATCCGGCCAGGTCGCGCATGGGGCCGTTGGTGACGTACTGGAGAAAGAGCGTGCCGATGAAGTTCAGCATCAGAGTCGTGAGCACCTCGTCGGCGCCGGTGACCGTCTTCAACCACGCTGCGATCAGCGACCACACTGTTCCCGCGACAACCGCGCAGATGAGCGCTACCGCGATCTTCAGCAGGCCCGGCCCGGGAGCGATCGGCGCAACAGCCGCTGCCGCGATAGCTCCCAGATACATCTGACCCTGGGCTCCGACGTTGAAATATCCTGCCCGGAAGCTCAAGACCACGCTCGCACCGACCAGGGCCAGCGGGATGGCCCAGCGGATCGTGCTCGTCAGCGCGCCGGGTCCGGTGATGGCGCCCTGGATGAATCCGGAAACGGCGTCGACGGCCGAGTAGCCGGACAGCTGGTAGATGAGTGCGCTGATCACGATCGCCGCGGCAATCATCAGGATGCTGCGCAGGACCAGTCTGCTGTCAGCGGACATCTGCGCCTCCGACCATCGCGGCGCCCAGTTCTTCGATTGCAGCAGTTCGCGGCAGATCGGCGACGATCTGCCCTCCACGGATCACGCAGATCCGGGTTGACATTTCGCGAACCTCATCGAGGTCGGCGGAGACCAAGACGATGGCGACACCGTCCTTGGCCATCGTCGACAGGCTTGTTCGAACGAACGCAGTCGCGGCCAGGTCCAACCCCCGAGTCGGATTTCCGGCGATGACGATTCGAGTTCCCTCGCCGAGTTCGCGGGCAAGAATGACGCGCTGCAGATTTCCCCCTGAAAGTTCACCGGCGAGTTGGTTCGGACCCCGGTACTTCACACTCCAGGCCGCAAACTTCTTCACCACGGCTGCTTTGCAGCGGCGCGGAGAGAGCCACCTCTTTCCGGTGCGCAGCAAGTCGCCCAGAGACACGTTCTCCCACAACGACGTGGTGAGGCTGACCCCCTGCGAGTTCCGGTCCGACGGGACGTAGCGCATTCCATCTCGTCGACGCTCGAGAACGGACGACCCTGTCATGTCCCTGGTGCCGAACCGGATCGATCCCCTTTCAATACGCTGGAAGCCCGACAGGACATCGAGCAAAGTCTCCTGTCCGTTGCCCTCGACTCCCGCGATCCCTAATATCTCTCCACGTCCAACCGTCAAGGAGATGTCGGTCAGCGCGCTGTCGCTCTGCCCGGCAAGTGTCGAAACCTGGGAAACGGACAGCGCAGCAGCAGACTCTCCGCTGGCGTGTTCGCTCGTTGACGTCGTGTCGACGGCTTCCCGCGCGGCAGCTGCAGATTGCGGAAGAATCGTGTCGGGTCCGATGATTCGGGCGGTGAGTTCTTCTGGACTCACCGAATCGATGGGGGCGGTTGCGAGAGTGACCTTTCCGTCTCGCAAGACGCTCACGGTGTCGGCTATCGTGAAGACCTCGGACAGTTTGTGCAGGATGATCAGGACGGTCAGTCCGTCGTCGCGCAGCGTGCGGACGCGCGCGAAGAGCGATTCCACCTCCGAGGGCGCCAGAACGGCGGTCGGCTCATCGAGGATCAGCACCTTCGGGGCACCCGAGAGGGCACGGATGATCTCGAGCGACTGGCGGGACTCGACGGAAAGGTCCCTGACTCTCCGCTTCACGTCGATGGAACTGCCTTGGGTTTTCAGCAGTGCCTTCCATTTGTTGTTGAGACCGGAACGGGAGCCGAACAGTTTCGAGTCCTGGTTGAACAGTTCGAGTGCCTCCGCGACGGTGAACGACGGTGGAAGCGAGAAGTTCTGGTGGACCATGTCCACTCCTTGTTGCCGTGCGGAGCGGATGTCTCCAACGCGCAGGGGAGATCCATCAACGCGAATCTCCCCTGCGCTCGGTTCGTACAACCCACAGATCAATCGCGAGAACGTCGTCTTCCCCGCACCGTTCTGGCCCACGACAGCGTGGATCCGGCCGGCAGCAAAAGCGAGAGATACGGCGTCGACCGCGGTGAATTCCCCAAATCGCTTCGTGACGCCGCGGGTCTCCAGTGCGGGTTCAATCAGTGCCGAGTTCATCCGACTTCCTCTTGTGGATCGATGTTCTGTGTGTTGTCGACAGGTGTCTCAGGCGGTGCTAGATGTTGCTGGGGTCGAAGGTGACTTTCACGGCGCCGGATGAAACTTCTTCCTTGGTCTTCGTCAGTGTCGCTTCCAACTCCTTGACTTTGGCGGCCATCGGGCTGCCGCCACTGAGGAATGCGGGCGAGATGTTCAAACCGACGATTCCGTCGGAAAGCCCGCTGGTCGCGTACCCGCCCTTGAACCCGTGTTCGATGGCGTCACTGATCTGCGTGTAAAACGAATTGCCGAATTTGAGGAACGTGGTTCCGACGACCGTTTTCGGATATTGCGCTGCGACGGCGCCGGACGAGTCCGCCAGCACGAGCGTGTCGCCCAACGCGGCGGCTTTGATGACACCCATCGATGCGGCGGCCGCGTCTGTCTGGACGACATCCACACCACCGGCGATCATCGCGGCCGCAATGCTCTGTCCCTTCGCCGCATCGTCGAAACTTCCCACGAACGCGCCCGTGACTTTGATGCTGGGATTGACGGACTTCGCGCCCGCCGTGAAGGCGTGATAGTCCGCATTCAGAGGAGGCTGCGGTGCCCCGCCGATGTACCCGACACTTCCATTCTTCGTGAGGTTCGCTGCTGCAACGCCCGATACGTACATGGCTTCGTAGATGTTGTACGAGATGGATCGCGCGTTTTTCAAGGCCGGCGAAAACTTGTCCCCGAAGATCAGGACGAAATGCGTGTTCGGAAACTTCGGAGCGACATCCTGCACCGGCTGCTGCATACCGGGGAAGGCCGTGACCACGTAGGTGGTGCCTGCTTGACCGAGATTCTGGAGCGTGCTCTCATAGGTCGATGGGTCGCTGAGCTCGATGTATTTCGTCGTGACCCCGTATTTCGCTTTGAGACGGGACTGCGCGGCGATCATGTCATCGATCGGGCCGTTGTCGCCGGCCTTCTGGGGGCTGACGAACGCGACGGTGATCTTCGATTTTGTGGATCCCGATGGGGCGCCGGTCGCTTGTGAACTGCAGGCGGTGAGCACGAACGCCGTGGCGAGTGCCGCTAGCGCAATGATCATGCGCCGTCGTAAAGGGGTGTGGTTCATGATGGCTCTCCTTTGAGGATGTTGTAGCTGGGTCGTGCTGTTACTCGGTGCGGGTCAGTCTCGGGTGAGACCGCCGTCGACGACCAACGTCTCGCCGGTGATGGCGCGAGCCGGGGCCGAAGTCAGAAAGGCGATGGCTGCGGCAACTTCGGCTGCCGTCTGCATGCGCCCGATGGGAATGTCCTTGGTGAGCTGACCGCGTTGCCCCGCCTCGGAGAGGCCGGTCGTGCGCATCAGATCGGACACGACGCTCGACATCATCGGCGTGTCAACCGTGCCCGGAGCGACGGCATTGACCGTGATCCCGTGCGGCGCGAGGTCGAGGGCGGCGGCCCGGGTGAGGCCGATCAGCCCCGCCTTGGCTGCGCAGTAGTCGGCCTGGTTCGAGAACCCGCGCTTTCCCGCGATCGACGCCACATTGACGAAGGCACCGTCGAGTCGTTCGTCGACGAGTCGTGCCGATGCATATTTCATGATCAGGAATGGCGCCACGAGGTTGATCCTCATGGATTCGTTCCAGGCATCCAGGCTGATGTCGAGGCCATCGCGAAAGCGGTAGATGCCCGCGCAGTTGACGACCACCTGAATGGCCTCGGGTGCCCGGGCGAACACGTCCTTGAGCGCCGTCTCATCCGAAACGTCGATCACCAGCGGGATGACCCGTTCGTCGGCGTACTCCGCTTCGGCGCGATCGACGGCGAACACCTTGCTCGCGCCGGCTGTCAGCAACGCATCGACCGTCGCCCGGCCCATTCCCCGCGCCGCCCCGGTCACCAGTGCTACCGAACCGTTGATCGTCATGAGTAGTCCCTCACGGAAGTCCAGCGGTGGTCGGCCGCGGACTCGAGCACGGCATCTTGAACCATGCAGTTCCGCAACCCGTCGAAGAAGGTCGCACAGCTCCCGCCCCCATCGTGGTAGATCGCTTCGATCATCGTTTCGATCGATGTCGTCGGTCCGCCGACACCGAGGATGGTGGTGCCCTGGCCCTTACGGCTCAGCGCTACGCGTCCGGGTGCACTGCTGTCCCAGTACAGCGACCCTGTCGTGCCGTCCACCCGCAGACCGATGTCGTCCCAGGCACCGTGTGCCAGCTGGGTGGCCATGACCGTTCCCAGCGCCCCGTTGCTGAACCTGAGCAGCGAGGAGAACGTGTCCTCGTTCGTCGGCGTGAATCTGCCGCGCGTACCATCCTGGAGAAACTCGCGCTCTCCCATGTTCGCGGTCGCGGACGCAACTTCGGTGATCCGCAGGCCGGTCACGAACTCCGCGAGGTCGAGCCAGTGCGACCCGATCTCGCTCACGACTCGGCTCGGTCCGACCTGCGACGGATCGAACCGCCAGTCCTTAGAGGAGATCGGGGCATTCCATTCCTGCTGGTAGAGGCCATAGACACCCACGGCCGTGCCCACCTCGCCCGATGCATAGAGTGACCGGAACAACTGGATTCCGCCGTCATGCCGGCGGTTGAACGTGACAAAATTCTCGACACCGAGGGAGCCCGCACGGTCGGCAAGAGTGCGCGCGATACGCCCGCTCGTCGTCAACGGCTTCTCGCACACCACGGCGAGTTCACGGTCCAGCGCCTCGTTGACGAAAGCATCATGGCTCGTGGTCGGCGTGCAGATGTGAACGTGAGTGGCATGCGGCAGGTCGAGCAGGGCGGATACGTCGGCAACCGCCGTCGTTCCCCAGTTGCGCGCCGCGCGTGCCGAGTTGCCGGGAGTCGCGCTGTAGACACCGAGGACGGGTATGTTCGCTGCGCGCAACGCTGCGACATGACGATTTGCGATGTATCCGCTGCCGACGACAACGGCGGCAGGTTGCGATGAAATGTGCGGCACCGAGACAGCTCCGATCGAATTGGTGTATGTCAGCGTGGCAGATCGTTCCGACAGCGTCAAGCGCTTGACGTTACAATCACATAACGTACATGGCTGGCGTCACAATTACGACTTGTGAGGAATCAAGCGCTTGACACGCGTATTCACATCCGGCACTCTGTGATCATCATCGAACGCGTCCGAAAGGGGCAAAATTGTCTGACTTGATAGCCGAAGGAACTCGACGAATCCGTTGGGCTCGCGAAAACATGCCGCTGCTCGCGGGGCTCCGAGAGAGGTTCGAACGCGACAAGCCGCTGGCCGATCGCACGATCGCGATGGGGCTGCATGTCGAGTCGAAAACGGCTGTGCTGGCCGAGCTGCTCGTCGCGGGAGGTGCGAAACTGGCGATGACCGGCAGCCCGGGAACGTCGGATGATTCCGTCGCTGCGGCTTTGCGGGCGAACCTCGACATCCAGGTTCTTGGAGTCAAAGCCGACAGCTACGCCGACCATCTGGAGCACATCAAGAGCGTGCTCGCCATCAAGCCTGATCTCCTCATCGACAACGGCGCCGACCTGATCTCCGCCACGATTGAATCAGGTGAGCGCACCGTGCTGGCGGCCACCGAGGAGACAACATCCGGGGCTCTCCGGCTGCGGGGCGAGCTGGCCGGCTCGGTGCCCTTCCCCGTGGTCGTCGTCAACGACAGCCCGCTGAAGCAGATCGTCGAAAACGAGAAGGGAATCGGCCCGGCCGTGCTCGACGGCTTCATGCGAGCCACCAACACGATTGTGAGTGGCCGCACATTTTGCGTCGTGGGCTACGGATCATGCGGTCGGAGCCTGGCGCGCACCCTTCGCGCGCTCAACGCAACGGTCCTGCTCGTCGAAATCGACCCTATCCGGGCCCTTGAGGCTGCGTACGACGGGATGCTGGTCATGCCGATCGAACAGGCGCTGCCACTGGCCGATACCGTGATCACCATCACCGGGCGGCCGGGCGTCGTCACGGACGAACACTTCCCGCTCTTCAAGGACGGCGCCATGCTCGGCAATGTCGGCCATTTCAGCACGGAGATCGACCTCCCCGGTCTCCGAAGCGCGGCTGTCGAACAGACACAGCTCGCCAAGCACATCGTCGACTACCGGTTCTCCGACGGAAAGAGCATACGGTTGCTCGCTCGCGGCGAGATGTTGAACCTGACCGCGGCCACCGGGCATGCGATCGAGGTCATGGATGTCGGCTTCGCCCTCCAGGGTTACTCGATCGAGGCGCTTGCGACCCGAACGACGGACTTCATCGAGGGCGACCAACTGGTGCCGCACGCGATCGACATGACTATTGCCCGCGCGATCCTGGACACCATGCCGGCAGCCCGCTGGGATCGCTAGCCGACCGTCCCGCCGGATGACGGACGCCCACTCCCCCGGCGAGACGCGACGGGTCGATGCCGAATCGCCGGCCGGAGCGGGCTGTGTCCGGCGGGCAACCGCTCAAACTCCGGACACGATTGTACGTTTCAGGCTATATTCCAAGGGGCCTGTGTACCCGATGCCGCTCTGCTTCTCGCGCACAGCGGATACAGGCCTGGACGATGACCATGCTGACGTGATGGACAAGGAATATGAAACGCGTAACTTCCCGGGACGTGGCCGATTATGTCGGATGTTCCGTGTCGGCAGTCTCGCTCGTGGTGAACAACCGACACGAGGGGCGAATCAATGAGCAGTTGAGAGATCGGATCTTGACTGCTGTCAAGCTGCTCAACTATCGGCCGAACGAGACGGCCCGCAGTCTCGCGACGCAGTTGCGAAGCACGATCGCCCTGGTCTGCCCTGATATCAGAAACCCGTTCTTCGGAGAGCTGTTCTACGGGCTGACCCAGGCCGTGTCCGGGGCGTTCGGCGTCGACCTCCGTGTCGGTGAGGAGGGCGCCGACTATGGTCCGCAAACGGTCGACAAAGCGCAGGCCGCGAATATCGCGGGCCTTGTGCTGGCCAACCCGTCTCGCGACGTTCTCGACCGATTTCAAGCTACCTGCCCGACCGTCCTCGTCGATTCGCCCGATTCCACACTCGATCTGGTTCGAGTCGACTTCGACATCGGTGGAGCTGCTCGGCAACTCGGCAAGCACCTGCTCGAGAACGGGCATCTGCGTGTCGGCTATGTCGACTTCGCCCGGCACAAGGATACCTTCGAACAACGACGCGGCCTTCTCGGTGAGGTGCTCGCTGCCGGAGGCGCGGAGCTGTCCGGCGTGACCGCGGTACCCGAAATCTCAGTGGGAGCCGGATTGCAGGCCTTCCTCGCCGTGTGGCCGGAATGGCAACGTCGGCGGATCACCGCGATCGTCTGCGCAGACGATGTGCTCGCCTATGGCGTCATCAGCGCAGCGCGACGACTCGACATCGATGTGCCAGCGAACGTCAGCGTCGCGAGTTTCAATGACATCCCTTTCTCCCGCTTGCTCAAGCCGTCGCTGACGTCTGTCGGGCTTCAGGCCGCTGAGCTCGGCACACAAGCCGGCCAGCGGTTGTTGTCACTGATCGCCGGAAAACCTGCCGCTTCGATTGTGCTGCCGACCGAGCTGCAATTGCGAGAGTCCTCCGGCAGCGCCCCGCTGGCACCACGGCCGTCGTAGTCTTCGGCGTCATTCTGTGACTGCCAGCCGACCGCTCGCCGGTCAGTAGGATGCGGCCAGGATGCGGTCGCAGAGTTCCATCGTGTGTGCGTTATCGTGTCCGTCGCAGGTCGCCTCAGCGTGCGCCGGTGCATCGGCCGCGGGGTCGGCGAAGGCGCGCAGCTCACCGACGAAGCCACGCAGGTACAGATCGCGCTCAACACCCGACATCGCACTTTCGGCCGGAACCCGCGTGATCGTCGTCTCGGTGAGGTCGCGCCACGACGCGATGCCGCCCGCATCCACCGTGTGCACGGCGAGTTCCGCTACATCCCGAACGGTCGCAATGCCCTCGCGCCCGACGACGCGCAGAATCTCGGTCTCGCTCGAGAATGACGGCAGTCCGGTCAGATCGAGTGTGCCGATCACCCCGGAGGCGAAACGCAGGCCGACGGCCATCGAGACAAGATTCCCGGCCGAGTTGTCGAGCGTGCGCACGTCAGCCACCTCGCCGAACAGATGGCGAACCAGATCGACGACGTGGATTGCGGCAAGCGTCAGGAACTCTCGCTCGTTCGCGCAGAAACCGGTGCTGTCGCATCCGAATGTCAACTGGAACGAATGGATGGCGCCGAGAGAGCCGTCATCGAGAGCGCTCTTGAGCGCGCGATAGGCCGGCGCGTGCCGCTTCATGAAGCCGACCGCGAGTCGAACCCCGTTCTCGCCGGCGGCGAGCGCAATCTCTGCAGCCTCTGCGCCATCCCGGCCGAGTGGCTTCTCGACGAACACATTCTTGCCGGCAGCGATCGCCTGCCGGGCCAGCCGAGCCTGGTCATCCGGTTGGGCGACGATCACGACGTTGCGCACGGCAGGGTTCTGCAGCAGTTCGTCCGCATCCCCGTAGGCGACACCGTCCGAGCCGAACCGTGCCAGCGCGGCCGCCGACCGATCGACGTCGGTCGTCGCGATCGCGTCGATGCGGATGCCGGCGAGCACGCACGCCGGCAGCAGATTCGCGGTCGCGTGGAAGCCTGCGCCGATGAACGCGACGGACGGCACGCGTTGCGGCGTTTCGACGACTTCGAAGACAGTGCTGATCGCAGGCTCTTCCGCTCGCAGCTGCCACTCGGCGTCGCCGAGGAATGTGCGGATGTCCGCGACGAGCGTTGCCCAGTACTCGCGGTGGATGGTGCGCCACGCCTCGATCGACGAGGCCTCCTGCAGCGCGAGAAACTCGGTGATGTCGGCGGAGCTGGTGCGAACGACATCCGTGTACCGAACGACGGCGACGGCCCGATTGGTCGAGTCGAGCAGTGCACGGTGTTCGCCGACGCGCGGTACGCGCTCGCCGTTCATCGCGTACGCGACGGCGAGGTTGGTCGATCCGGTTTTGCGACCCGCCAGGATCTCGCCGACGATCCGCTCGCGAAACTCGCCGGGTGCACCGAAGGCGAGCCGAGGAAGTGCGGCAATGTCGTGCGGGTGCATGCTGTGTCCATTTCTGCGGGTGGTCGGGCGGGCTGGCGAACGCCTGGTCGACCGCGCGGCCGCGCGGCCGCATCGAACGGGTGCGACACAGAAGACCCATGCTAGTCGGCGCGCGGGCGGTATGCTCTCGCACAGCCGCGCGCGGGATGTCGGGTGCGTCCCCCGGTGTCTCTGATGCCGCGATTGGAGCTAAGTCGCCGATTCCACCCGGCCGGTGCCTTAGGATGGTTGTCGATCGTCGGCATGCTCGATGTTCGCGCGGATGTAGTTCAATGGCAGAACTTCAGCTTCCCAAGCTGATAGCGCGGGTTCGATTCCCGTCATCCGCTCCGTGTGATGTCTTGGGACATTGTGAACGGGTGAACCCCCGTTTCGCGGACTGTCCAGCAGAAGGATCAAGCTCCTCAGTGAAAAGCGATGGGGTCACGGATACAGATCGAACTCGGTGAGGCACTCGGTCAGACCGGTCGTGAGCGACAGTGAGCGCAGCTCTTCGGCAGTGAACCAGCGGGCATCCGCCGCATCATCGGCCGCGACCGGATGCGCGTCGGCGCAGCCGGCATCGGTCAGTTCGGCCAGGAAGTCGTGGATCTCGAAAACATGACCGTCCGCGGCCGGTGAGTCGAGGCATCCGACTTCGCGGATCGCCCGCACGACCAGCCCGGTCTCTTCCAGCACTTCGCGCTCCGCAGCTTCGGCAAGGGTCTCGCCCGGCTCGAGTTTTCCGCCCGGGATGCTCCAGCGGCCGGCTTGCGGCTCATCCGCTCGCAATACCAAAAGAAACCGTCCGGCGCAGTCCTTGACGACAGCCCCGGCGGCGAGCACCCGGTCCATGGCTCGAGTGTACGGTCACGAGCGCGACCGCTTCAACGGTGGCACGCTCGCACCGGTGCACGTCAGGTTCGCGGGATGAACTGCACCAACCGCCTCGACGCGATGGTCGAGGAGTTGCAGGCCGTCGCGCCGAACCGCATTCCGCCCGGTGACTGGCGGCGCACTTCGAGGTCAGTTCGGGAACGATCGAGTGGGACATCGACGCGTTGTAACAGCCGGGGGTGCCCGTCTGGGCCGAGCCTGGCGCTCAGCCTGATACTGCGCGGATACGCATCAGTGCTCGTCCTTCAACAGCGGCGGGAGAAAGCCGAGTGCGTCGAGCTGGTTGACCACGAACGGGGTGAATTCGTTCGGTGCGAATGCGAGGTGGTAGACACGTCCACCCTCCTTTCGCGGTGCGAGTAGGCCGCGCTCGATCAGAGGACGAAGTGCCTGGCTCCGCACGGACGGGCTCCCTGGCAGGATGCCGGACAGCTCTCCGGCGCGTATCTCGACCCTCTCGAAAACGAACGCGAGCACGTCTCGGTCGATGGCGGTGATCCTGCCACTAGCGACAAACCTGTCCAATGCCGGCGCGATCAGCCGGTCACGTACGAACGCGATGTCTTGAAGTTTGTGCGCCCGATCGAGGTCCAGGAGCAAGCCGTTGAGGAAGAACTCGCACCACGAAATCGTTCCCGCATCGCTCAGATCGTCGGCGGCCGCGAGGCGCGAGCAATACTCTTCGCGGGCGACTCCGAAAACCGATGTGGGGTTGACGGCGCGAAGTCCGATCGGGCTGACGAAACCGTGCTTGGCGAGCATCGCGTAGCTGAGCAACCGGGAGACGCGTCCGTTGCCATTTCCAAACGGGTGGATCCACACGAAGCGGTGATGCGCGAGGGCGACGTGGATCAACTGAAACTGAGGTTGTACGTCACGCTTGATGAAATCAAGCAACAGATCCATGTCGCCTTGCACAGAGAATCCGGCGGGCGGCTTATGCTGTGCGCCGGAGATCGTCACATCGGCGGTGCGATATCTGCCGGGGGCGGTGTCGCCCTCCCGCACGAGATCCTGAACGACCACCTCATGAAGGTGTCGGATGAAGGTGTGCGTGATCGGCGTGTCGGCAATCACCTCGTCAATCCAGTCCATGGCAGCAGTCACGTTCAAGATCTCGCGCATCTGATCCCCAACCGATTGTCTCTCCGCTGCTTCCACGCCCGTCAGCGCGTCGAGAAGAGTCGTGTGGTTACCTTCGATCCGCGCCGAGATCACGCTCGAAAGGAACTGGAACAGCGAGTGAAGTTCGAAGAACACTGCCGGCGGGGTGGTCCCAATGACCAGTTCCCCGCGCATGCGTTCGAGACGAAACACGCATGACATCAACTCCGATTCGACGCGCACATTGGGGAACTCGATATTTTTCATCATTCCAGTCACATACTTAACGAGGCAGTAAAGATCAATTAATCATTAAACTCAATTCTGCCCGTAATCCAGGCTGATCACGAAGGAATATCGAATCCGTTATTTAATTGCTCTCGCAACACGATTTGCGTTCGAGCCGTTGAACAAATTGCATCGGCGCGGGCGTGCCGCGCTCGGCAATTCGCCTGGCAGGGTTTGCTGCTGCCGTTGATCGCGGGTGAGGTGTGGCCGTTTTCGCTGTGTCAGATCCGCCCTATGTGAGGCACATTTGAAACAGCGGAAACGCACACCCGATTACCGCACCCCGGCCAACGCATTGCCGCCCATCCGCGTCCATCACGATCGAATATCACGGCCAGCGGCTCACGCAGCGGATGCCTTCCCCAGCACCGCGCGCGCCATCACCTGATCGACGAGCCCGTATTCCAGCGCTGCCCTCGCCGTGAAGACCCGGTCACGATCGGCGTCATGCCGCAGCGTCTCGACCGACTGCCCGGTGTGCGCGGACAGGATCTCTTCGAGTTCGGCTCGGATGCGCACACCTCGTCCGCCTGCAGGATCAGGTCGGGTATCGCGTGCGGAGTTCTCCACGTCCAGGTGCAACAGTCGAGCGATGAGCGCGTTGGCGACGCCCGGATCGATCGCCGTGCCGAGATAGATGATGCGCTCGGTCACGAGGTGAGAATAGACATCCATGATCCGCTTGTGCAGCAACTGTGCGCGCATCCTGTCCGTGAACGCGGGGGTCTTGTCGTCGTCAGCCAGGTCACCAGACTGCGACACGGGCGAATGGTCGAACCCGCGGTACTGCTGTCAGCAGATCTGCCAACAGCAGACAAGGGGCGATGCACGGGGTCTCGATATGCCTGCTCGCTTCGCTCGCGGGCTACTCGACCTGCGCTACCGGTGGTCGATCATGCGATGCGCAGCGCGACCCGGGTCTTCCCCGCGGTCGACCGCGTCTCGCACCGGGGAGACGATCGGCGCGGCCCACGGCGACGGCGCACCCGCATAGGCTGCCGCGCCGAGTCGGAAGTGCTGAGCCTGTTCCGCAGTCTCGACGAACGGCATGTCCATCGCGAACAGCCGACCGCCGCGCGGCCTCGGACCCGCCTTCGAGACCGTGCCCCACAACTCGTGCCCGACGACCTCCTCCGCCAAGACGGATGCCTCGATCAGGCTGTCGAGGTCGACTCCGGTGTCGATGCCCAGCTCGGTCAGCAGGTCGACGAGGTCCTCGGTCGGGATCATCCGGGTCATCCGCCCATGACCGCCGTACGGGCAGCCGCCCATGCCGCCGACCGACGAATCCAAGACGAGCGTGCGCTCGACCGAGAGCACCTGCAGCGCTTGATACGCCGACAACATGGCGGTTCCGCGCGCGTCATGCAGGTGCAGGTGGAACGTCTCGATCTGTGGCCAGCGTTCCTGGATCGCCTGCAGTTGCGATGCGACCTGATCGGGCATGTTCCATGCCATCGGGTCGCCGATCCAGACGCGGTTCACCGTGACGCCGGCAGTCGCCCAGAGGTCGACCTGACGCGCCAGCATGTCCATCCGATAGTCCTCGTCGAACCGGCCCAGCCAGTTCGAGCCCCACGCGGCATTGATCGCAATGCCTGCCGTATCGTTTCCCGCGGCCACAGCGGCGTCGACCACCTGCGGCCACGCCTCGATCTCCTGCAGCTGAGTGCGATTGGTGTTGCGCTGGACGAAAACATCGCACAGGTGCACGAGCGTGCGCGGAAACTCGCGCGACTCCGTCAGCAGCGGGGCGAAGCGCCGCATCCGCTCTCGTCCCCGCTCGTTCAGCGCGAGCGCCGTATAGGTCACGCCTTCGACCGGCGTGAACCCTGCGACGACCTCGTCGATGTTCGCCATCTGCGGAGTCCACTTCGGGCTGACGAACGAGCCGACGACGATCGTCTTCAATCCGGTGTGCGACAGCGCATTGAGGAGTCGGATCTTGTCCGGCACGGTGATCGCCGCGCTTTCGATCTGCATGCCCTCGCGCATCCCCTCCTCGATGATGCGCACGGTTGGATAACGCGACTGCGACATGCGAGTGACCTCTCTGTTCCGACCATTCATGCTGTGCTCATAGCTACTGTGCTTATAGATACTGTGCCCATACCCACCGTGCTCATACCGGGCCGTCGCGACTCAGACGGCGCCGTCGCTGTGGAGTTCGGCGATCTCCTCGGCGGAGTAGCCGAGCGTGTCGAGAATCGCGTCCGTGTGCTCGCCGAGCAGTGGGGGTGGCGACGACGGTCCCAATGCTTGGGTATCGACATGCACACCGCTGCCGAGCACCACGGCTGCGCCGTGCCCCCCGCCGCGAACACCGCCGGCCGGAACCTCCACCTCGTGCAGCAGCCCGCGATAGCGAATCTGGTCCTGGTGCAGCGCCTGATCCACGGTCAGCACGCGGCCGGCCGGGATGCTCGCCGCCGCGAACACCGCCTCCCACTCCGCCGCTCCCCTGCCCGCAAGCCGCAGTTCCAGTTCGGCGGTCAGCTCGGCGCGATGCAGCTTGCGATCCGTGCGCGTCACGAATCGCGGATCACCGATGAGTTCCGCACAGTCGAGCAGGCGGCAGAGCGTCTCGAACTGCGTCTGCGTGTTCGCGGCGATGTTCAGCAGGCCGTCGCCCGTCTGGAAGGTTCCGGACGGGGCGGAGGTCGCGTTGCTGTTCCCGTTTCGGGTCACCTCGCGCCCGGCGATCAGGTGATCGGAGACCGCCCAGCCCATCGCCGTCAGCGCGGTCTCCAGCATCGACACGTCCAGGAAGCAGCCGGTGCGGTCGACGACCCGCCGGGCGAGGGCGGCACAGATCGCCATCGACGCGGCGAAGCCGCCCAGGGTGTCGGCAATCGGGAAGCCGGCGCGCAACGGCCCGCCATCCGGAGAGCCCGTCACGTCTGCCATGCCGGCCAGGCCCTGGATGATCTGGTCGTAGGCCGGGCGGCCTGCGAACGGCCCGGTCTGGCCGAAACCGGACACGGCACAGTAGATCAGCTCGGGGTTGAGTTCGTGCAGGCGTTCCCAGGGGAAGCCGAGCCGGGCGAGCACGCCCGGACGCATGTTCTCCAGCAGGACGTCCGATACCCGGATCAGTCGTTCGAAGACCTCGGCTGCTTGCTCGGTCTTCAGGTTGAGGGTGATCGACCGCTTTCCGCAGTTCTGCGCGACGAATGAGGCACCCATCATCGGGATGTGCGTCGCGCTTTCACTGCTCAGCTCGCGTGCCAGGTCACCGGTCACCGGAAGCTCGATCTTGGTGACGTCTGCGCCCAGCAGACTCAACTGGTACGCAGCGAACGGGCCGGCCAGGATCGTCGTCAGATCCAGGACGCGGACGCCTTCGAGTAGCCCGACCACGAACCGCCATCCTTTCCGTCGGGGCCTCCGGCCACTCCGACAACGCCGCGGGGAACGTGGCGGTCAAGGACGCCGTCCCTGACCGCCACGTGATCGATGTTCAGCCTGCGCCGGAGACTATCCGACGACGGAGGCGATCTGAGCCGGAGTCACATAGGTTCCGTTGGTGTTGGTCAGATCCGAATTGAACCCGACGACGGAGAAGCCGCTGAAGACGTTGTGGTACTTGTTGAAGTTGTCGTCACCGCCTGCCCCCTCGTAGTTGATCTTGGTTCCCGCCTTGATCAACTTGACGCACGCTGCGTAGTCGGAGCACTTCGTTCCGGGAGGGCTCGAGACGCTCGCGACGTCTTTCACCCACACCGACGGATCCGTCGAGTTCGCCTTCGTCATCGCCAGCGCCGCGATCACGATCGCGTCGTACTCGTTGAAGGTGGTCGGAAGCGGCTGGGCGCCGCCGTATACCTTCTTGTAATCGGCGAGGAAGTGCGTGTAGCCGGCTCCGCTCGGCGATGCCGCCACCGCAGCGAACAGGTTGGTCGACGCCCCTGAGCCGAACGCCTGAGCATAGGCCTTCGACGACTGCAGGTCGTCGCCGACCCACGGGGTGCTGAGGTCACCGAGCTGAGCGGCGTTCGACCACAGCGTCGACGCGGTCTGCGTGTCGAATGACGAGAAGATCACATCGGGGTGATTGGCGAACGCCTTCGTCAGCTCAGAACGATAGGACCCTTGCCCCGGCACGATCGTCAGGCTCTGCTGCACCGTGCCGCCCAGCTTCTCGAACGCCGCGGTCAGCGGGGCGACGAAGCCCTGCGAGTTCGCCGAGTTGTCGAAGATGAGCGACGCCGTCTTGTAGCCCTTGATCTTGGCCGCGTAGTAGGCCATGGCCACCGACTCGTTCGAGTCGGACGACGTGGTGCGGAACACGTACGGGTAGGCCATCTTGTCCAGCTGGGTCGAGCCGCCGATCATGAAGTCGACGACCTTGCTGGGGCCGAAGTCGCCGATGACGGCTTCGATGGTCGGCGAGAACGGTCCGATGACGGCGACCGGCTTGTCGAGCAGCAGCTTGCGGAATGCCGGCAGCGTGTCGACCGAGTCCGCGGCGTCGTCGGCGCTGGCGGATTTGAGCTGGTGACCGAGCACTCCCCCGTTGTGGTTGACCTCGTACAGTCCGGCCGCGACGCCGTGCGTGCCCCAGTCGGAGAGGATCGACTTCGACCCGGTGAACGGGAAGATCTCCCCGATCGTGAGTGCCTGGTGCGAATTCGTGCTCGACGAGCCGCTGGTACAGCCGGCGGCCGCGAGCGCGATGGCCAGCACCACGCTGGAGCCCATCGCAACCCGGCGGATGCGGCGCATCCGCACTTGTGGATTGTTCATTGCAGTTACCTCGATTCTGTTGTGCATTGCTCTGTTGTGCATTGCCCTGTTGGACACTGCCCTGTTGGACATTGCTCTGTTGCGTATCACTGAGCGGGCCGAGTCAGGCGCCCGCCGAGTTGTGCGGCGCCGCTTGGTCATGCCCGAGGAAGATTCCCGCGAGGTCCAATTTCGCGATCTCGGCGACGGGTCCGTGAACGTGATTGGTTCCTGCGACGAGCACGTGGACGAACTGTGCATGTGACAGCGCCCGTTCCACGTTCTGTTCGATCACGAGCACCGCCGTGCCGCTCGCGGCGATGAGCTCGATCTGCTTCCAGACGACATCGGTGTAGGCCGGCGACAAGCCGGCCGTCGGCTCGTCGAGGATGATGACGCTCGGCTCCACCATCAGCGCGCGTGCCATTGCCAGCAGGTTCTGTTGCCCGCCGGAGAGGTTGCCCGCTTTCTTCTCCTGCGCCTTCGCCAGGTCGGGGAAGACTCCGTAGATCTCCTGCATCCTCGCCTTCGGATCCTTGTGGGATGCGTAGCCGCCGACTTCCAGATTCTCCCGCACGGTCAGCGTGCGGAAGACGTTGTCGTTCTGGGGAACGTAGGCCAGCCCGTGGCGTGGCAGCAGGTGGCCCGGCATCCGGGTCACCTCCGTTCCGTTCACCGTGATCGTGCCTGTGGTCGGCCGGAGGATGCCTGCGAGAGTTTTGGCGAAGGTCGACTTTCCGGCGCCGTTCGGTCCGACGATCGCCGTGATCAGCCCGGATTCGGCCGTCACACTGACGTTGCGCACGATCGGGGACCGACCGTAGCCGCTCGACACGTCCTCAGCTGTCAACGCGTCCATCGAGCACTCCTCCCAGGTAGGCGCGGACGACGTCCTTGTTGTCGCGCAGTTCGCTCATCAGCCCGGTCGCCAGGGTGCGCCCCTCTGCCAACACGATCACGTAGTCGCAGATCTTCTCGACCACACCCAGGTTGTGCTCGACCATCAGCACGGTCACGCCGTCGTCTTTGAGGTCCTGGATGTGCTCGCCGATGCGATCGATCAGCACCGGGTTGACACCGGCCATGGGTTCGTCCAGCAACAGCAGCGTCGGCTCAGCCATCACCGCCCGCGAGATCTCCAGCAGCCGTTTCTGGCCGCCGGAAAGTTCCCGAGCCCAGGTGTCGCGCAGCTCGTACAGCCCATACTTCGCGAGGATGTCGCCGGCGCGCTCCCTGTTCTCCGCCTCGACCTTCCTGACCAGGCCGGGACGGAAGTAGATGTTCGCGAGGGACTCGCCCGGTTGCTGCTTGGCGGCGACCATCAGGTTCTCCCACACGGTCAGACCGCCCAACTCCCGGGAGAGCTGGAACGTACGGATGAGTCCGAGTCGCGCCCGCTTGTAATTCGGCAGCCTCGTGACCTCCTGCGTGCCGATCCTCACCTCGCCGTTGTCACAGCTCATCGCCCCCGAGAGGATGTTGACCACGGTCGTCTTGCCCGCGCCGTTCGGGCCGATCAGGGCGGTGATCTGCCCCTTCGGCACCGAGAAGGTCGCACCGTTCACAGCCTTCGCGCCGCCGAACGACTTGTGGATGTCGATGCAGCTCAACGCCGATTCCGTGCCTGCGCTCGGCGGGGCATGCAGCACCTCCGGTTCGCTCACAATGTCTCCTCTCTGGTCAACGCCACGCGATGAACGGATCCGAACGTCGGCGAGGACGGTGTCGCCGGTAACCTGCTCAGCCGCCGGCGCTCGGGGATGATGCCCTGCGGGCGGAACCACAGCACCAGGATCAGCAGGATGCCGATGGCCATCGCCGCGACATTCAAGATCAGCCCGGGGTGCCCTGGAACATCGGGAAGGAACTTGGGCAACTGCGTGAACAGCACGGGCACGATGAGCGCGCCGAGGATCATGCCCTTGTTGTTGCCGACTCCTCCGACGATCACCGCGGCGAAGATCAAGAACGTCTCGCCGGGCAGCCACGCGCTGGTGTTGAACGCGCCGGCGAACTCGACGATCAGCCCACCGCCGATTCCCGCGTAGAAGGAGCCGATCAGCATGGCGGTCAGCTGGTAACGGAACACGCTCTTGCCCAGCGCGGATGCCGCGTCCGGGTCGTCGCGAATGGCGCGGATGGTGCGCCCCATCGGCGAGCGTGCGATCCTGCTCATCAGCCACCACATGAGCAGGGCGATGATCAGCGTCACCACGGTGAAGAACGGGATGAAACTGTTCGCATCGAGACTGAACAGGTCGACCATCGGCTCCGGCACGTTCGTCAGCCCGTCCGCGCCGCCGAACAGCGGCACGTAGTTGTTGATGACGTCATAGAGCACGAGCGAGAGCGAGATCAAGACCATCGCGAGGTAGTCCGTGCGCAAGCGACGGAACGCGACGAGCGAGACGAGCAGGGCGAAGAGACACGCCGCGACGCCGCCGAGGATCAACGGTATCGGGAACGGCAGCGACCAGCCGAAGAAGTACTGCACGCCTGAGCCGGGCTGCGGCGCGGGCATGCTCGTCGCGCCGGCGATGTACGCACCGATCGCGACGAAGCCGATGTAGGCGAAGTTCAGGATGCCGCCCTCGCCGAACTGCAGGTTGAGCCCCCAGCCGAGGATGCAGTAGGCGAAGACGAAGAACGCGAGAGTGAACAGATAGTACACGAGGGGTGTCATTGCTAAGCCTTTCCAGGTCTGGCGAACAGGCCGTTCGGCCGGAACAACAGGGCGAGAATAAGGATCACGAACGCGACGTCGAGCTTGTAGGCCGCGTCGATGAACAGCGCGGACACCTCCGTCGCGAGTCCGACGATCACGGCGCCGACGATCGCCCCATAGATGCTGCCGACACCGCCGACGATGACCGCGGCGAAGATCACGAACAGGAAGGTCTCACCGGATCCCGGCGTGATGCTCGCCTGCGTGATGCCGAGGACGGTGCCGGCCAGGCCGGCCAGGCATCCGGAGAGGAACCAGGTGAGCGTGGTGATCCGCCGCGTGTCGATGCCGCTGGTCATCGCCAGTGTGGTGTTGTCCGACATCGCGCGCATCGACTTTCCGATGCGGGTCGCCGTCAACATGACGTGGATGAGCACCATCAGCACGATCGCGATGGCGATGACCACGAGCTGGTCGGTGGTGAACAGGAACGGTCCGACGTGGAACGGGTTCTCGTTCGGGATGGTGTAGCGCTGTACTTCGTTGCCCCAGATCGAACTCACGATGTTGAGCAGGATCAGCGACAGGCCGAACGTGACGATCAGAATATAGAACAGTTTCTGGAAGCGACGTGCGAACGGCGCCAGCAGGAACCGATTGAGCAGCACGGCCATCACACCGACACCGAGTGCGCCGACGACCATGGCGACCCAGATGTTCAGATGCCACGGACCGGTGTTGATCGTCCACGCGATGTACGCGCCGACGGCCATGAAGTCGCCGTAGGCGAAGTTGATGTAATTCGTGATGCCGAACTGAAGGCTGAGCCCGACCGCGGCGAGCGCCAGAACCGAGGCGACGACCAATCCGAAGCCGATGGCAAGGAAGAGTTCCGACATGCGACTCCTTCGTCGTGATGTTGTGTGCAGCCGTGCGTGCTGTTGTGTGCGGAGGTGAATTGTGCCTAGACTGCCGGTCAGCTTGAGCCTCGGAGGGACCATCCGCTGAGCGTGAGAGCAGCCTAGGGAGAGTCAGGCGATGTCAACAGAGTTGTGGCATTTGAGTGCGATCCGCGCGTTCATTGCGGTTTCGTGCATTCTGCTCACGCCGCAGTCACGCCTGTGTCTTCGGTCGCTGACGTGAGCCGCCCCCACGTCTATCGGCGCTGGAAGACGTGGCCGCTGGCCTCGCAGATCCTCGCCGTCGTGCTGACCATCCTGGTGCTGACCGTATCGCTCGGCGCGCTGCTCTACTCCACCATCAACGGGCAGGCGCTCGAACAGCAATATCAGTTACGTGCGCTCGGGATAGCGCAGTCCGTTTCCCGCTCCCCGGACATCGTGGCCGCAGTCGAGGCCGGGGATCCGGACCACATCATCAGGGTGTTGGCCGAGAAGGTGCGTGAGACCACCGGTGCCGCCTACGTCGTCGTGGCCGACCGCGAGGGCATTCGCTATTCGCACCCGAACCCCGCGTTGATCGGCAAGCGACTGGAGGAGGGCGCCGTCGCACTCGACGGCAAGACCCACACCGGCGTCGACAACGGCAGCCTCGGCAGGTCGGCGAACGGAATCGCCCCGATCTTCTCGCAGACCGGCCAGGTCGTCGGCGAAGTGTCGGTCGGCATCCTCGAGACCAAGGTCAGCGACCAACTCGCCGTCGACACCAGACTCATCGTCGGGTATTCGCTCATGGTGCTGATCCTGAGCGCCCTCGGCTCCGTGCTGCTGGCACGCAGGATCAAGCGGGTCACGTTTGGCCTGGAACCCGCATCGATCGCGTCGCTGCTGCAGGAACGCGAGGCACTCCTGCACGGCATCCGCGAGGGCATGGTGGGGCTGGACACCGACGGCCGCATCACAGTGATCAATCAGGAGGCGAAGCGGCTGCTCGGCCTCGACGGCGAGGTGGTCGGCAGAGCCCTCGATGAGGTGGTCGCCCCCGGTCGCCTGTTGGACACACTCACCGGCAAGGCCCCTGGCATCGATGAAACCACGGTCACAGACGATTTCCTGCTCGTCGTCAACCACATGGACGTGGAGTTGTCCGGTCGGGCGATCGGATCCGTCGTGACGATCCGCGACCGCACCGAGGTCGAAGGGCTCATCCGCGAGGTGCACGCCATCAACGGACTGACCGAGGCGTTGCGAGCGCAGGAGCATGAATACGCCAACCATCTGTTCGTCATCACCGGACTGATCGAGATGGGCGACTACGACCAGGTCGCCAGCTATGTCGCCCAGCTCTCAGACACGCCGACTCGGTTGGCGGGTGAGCTCAACGCGCGCATCGAGCCGCCTCAGCTGGCCGCGTTGCTGATCGCCAAGATCACGATTGCGACCGAGCACGGCGTCTCGCTGGTGGTCACGGACGATTCGCATCTCGCACAACCGGACGTCAACCCGCAAGTGCTCGTGACGATCGTCGGCAACCTGATCGACAACGCGATCGAGGCGCTCGCCGACCAGCCCAGCCCCCGCGAGATCGCGGTCACGCTGTCCGATGACGACGGGGTCCGCATCCTCGTGGTCGACAACGGGCCGGGTGTGCCGGCAGATCGGCTGGCCGAGGTGCTCGTCGACGGCTACTCGACGAAGGCCGAGCGCAGAACGGGCATGCGCCGCGGGCTCGGGCTCGCCCTGGTCAGCCGGATCGTGCGACGACTGGGCGGCGACATCCGTGTCGGCCCTGGACCGGGCGGGCGATTCGAGGTGCGCCTTCCCGAGCATGATCCGACGGATGCCCCGCAGTTCACCAGATCCGCGGCTCGTGCTCTGCGCACCACCCCGGAACGGCCGGAAACTCCCGCAGGACGCACCCGATGATCCGCACTCTCGTCGTCGACGACGACTTTCGGGTCGCCCAGATCCACGCCGATCGCGTCAACCGTGTCGACGGTTTCAGCTGTGTCGGCGAAGCGCACTCCGCCGCCGAGGCCCGCGGCGCGATCTCGGAGCTCGCCCCCGATCTGCTGCTGTTGGATGTCTACCTTCCCGACGAGAGCGGACTCTCCCTCCTCCGGTCGCTCCACGCGCTGGACGACGCGCCCGATTGCATCCTGATCACGGCCGCTCGAGATCTCGCGACTGTCCGCTCCGCGATGCGCAGCGGCGCCATCTACTACCTGGTCAAGCCCTTCGGTTTCGAACAGTTCAGGAACGAGCTGGTCGCCTATCGGCGCTGGCGCGCCGAGCTGGCTTCGGGCCGCGTGGCCGATCAGGCCTCCGTCGACGAGCTCTACGGACTCCTGCGCACGCAGACCACGGATGCCACGCGCCACCGCCTGCCCCCCACGATGGCGAAGGTGCTCGACGCGGTGCGCGCATCCGGCGGTCCGATCGGCGCGGCGGAGATCGCGGACAGTCTGGGTCTGAGCCGACCGACCGCGCAACGATATCTCAGCGAACTCGAGCGGCGCGGCGCTCTCGACCTGCACCTCGAATACGGAACGACCGGGCGACCGACGAACGGCTATACGATCCGCCGCTCGCGGCACTCCGACGGGTAGCGGCCGCCGGCGCGGCGATAAACCCCTTGCGCCCGGTCGGATCCCGTGAGGGAATGGTTCGGATGCGGAACGAGAGAGCAACCATGACCGAACATGTGAGATCGGCAGACGGCACCCGAATCGCCTACGACCGGGCGGGCACAGGGCCGACCGTGATCCTGGTGGCCGGCGCGATGCAGTTCAGAGGCTTCGACCCGGAGACCGTGGCAATGGGGCGAGCCCTCGCGGACCGCGGCTTCACGGTCATCAATTACGACCGGCGCGGGCGGGGCGAAAGCGCGGATGCGGGTTCGTTCTCTCTCGCACGCGAACTCGATGACATCGCGGCGCTGATCGCGGCCGGCGGCGGCACCGCGGCGCTCTTCGGAAGCTCATCCGGGTCTGCGATCTGCCTGGCCGCCGCGGCAGCCGGCCTGCCGATCACCAGGCTGGCCCTGTGGGAGGCTCCGCTCGGCGAGGAGAACGGCACGGACAGCGAGGAGAACCTCGCCGGACTGCGTGAGAGGCTCGCGGCCGGCGACGGCGACGCCACCATCGAGTACTTCATGAAGGACATGCCGCGGGAATGGCTGGAGGGCGCGAAGCGGTCCCCCGGCTGGCCGATCATGGTCTCGATGGGTCCGAGTCTCCAGGATGACACCGAGGCGCTCGCCTGGACGCAGTCCGCCCCACGCGACGCGCTCTGGGCACGCATCACCCAGCCGGTGCTTGCAATCGTCGGCGAGCAGACGCTGCCGATCATGGAGTCCGCCGTCGCATCCATCACCGCGGCGCTGCCCAGTGCCCAGGCCGTGACGATCGCAGGCTCGAACCACAGCTGGGATCCGCAGGCGCTGGTCGAGGCCCTGGCCCGATTCCTGGCCGAATAGCGCCACACCGAACGCTCAGACGGTGTGAGTCACGTCCCACAGGTGATGCACGGGGTCATGCACGAAATAGCGGGCGAGCGTGGCGATCGTGAACGTCGCGCCGTCGCTGCGGCGTGCCGTGCGGCCGAGTTCTGCCACGGGAACAGCCTGGAACGCGGCGGCGACCAGACCCGCCGCATCGGTCAGTTCTCGCGCAACGGCGGCCGGGTCCTGCAGGTCATAACGGTCGGCGACGGCAGCAGCATCCTGGTCCCAGTTGGTGAAGACAGGATCGTCTTCCCTGCGCATCAGCTCGACCCGCGCGAGGAACACCCGGTGCACGTCACGCACGTGCGCCGCATACTCCAGCGGCGACCAGGTGTGATCGTTCGGGCGCAGGCGCACATCCGCTCGGGCAAGAACGGCCGGCCACTGCGTCGCGTTGTCCCGCACGATCACGGGGATGCTCGCATACGCGACGCTGCTGGCATCGAACCCGCACTCCGGGCACGGCTTGTCCAGCACCCAGGTCCAACTCTTCGTTTCCGGCACAATCGGCATGACTCAATTGTCAGTCTTCGGACTGCGGCACAGGAACCGAGGTGTCCCTCGGTGCAGGCGTGACGCCCTTGGGCGGGCAGATCGGGTTCTCGTCCATGCCCTTCTTCGCCTGCTCGGCCGACCACGGCAACGCGATGACGGGCGCCGTGCTGCCCGACGCGGCCGGCGCCTTCGAGGCGATCGACGCCAGTTGCATGCCCAGCAGTTGTGCGAATCCGCCGCCGACCGTCGAATTGTTCAGCATGACCACGATCGTCAGGCCCGACTTCGGCTCCGTCAGCATCGCGCTGATGAACCCGGGAATCTCTCCGTCGTGACCCCGCATCGGCCCGAGTGTGACGACACCCAACCCGTAACCCTGCCAGGTCGGGGCCGACCCGGACAGCGGGACCGTCCTCCACTGCGCCGTGCTCGACGACGCCGAGATCAGGGTGCCCGCCGCGAGCGCCTGCACGTACGTCTTCAGGTCGTCCAAGGTCGAGACCACGCCGCCGGCGGTCCAACCGATCGATGGAGACAGCCGCGTGTCGTTCAAGACGGTGCCGCAGATCGGCTGCCCGCTCGCGTCGAGGGCACTCGCGTAGCCGTCGGGATGCGGCGACGGGAGGCTGAGCGCACCCGAGTCCGGCAGGCTCGTGTGCTTCAAGCCCAGCGGACCCCAGACGTACTCGTGGTACAGATCACTCCAGCTGCGGCCGGTAGCGGCCTGCAGCGCCATCCCGAGAAGCACGAACCCGGTGTTGGAATATGCGAACTGATCGCCGGCGTTCCCGGTCGCCGGCTCCGCGAGCCCGTCGCTGACCAGCTCCATCGGGACCCACTGCCGCGTGGGATTGGTGACGAACTGGGTCGCGAGGGACGGCTCGTAGTCTGCGATGCCCGACGTGTTCTGGCACAGCTGGCGCAGCGTGACCCCGTTCAACCCGACCATGCGGGGCAGGTACTTGGAGACCGCGTCGTCCAGCCCGACCTGCCCCCTGTCGACCAGTGCGAGCAGCACGGTGCAGGTCATCGACTTCGTGTTCGACGCGATGCGAAAGGACATGTCCGTCGACATCCGCGCCGCGCCGTTGTCCTTGGATGCCGAGCCGAGCCCCGCCGTCCAGCTGCCCGACCACGGTGCCCAGACACCGACGATCGTACCGGATGCGCCTGCCCGCGTCATCGCATCCGTCACGGCCGCCTGCAACTGCTTGGTCACGTCGGCCGGTAACGAACCGCCCGCTTGTGCGGGAGCCTGCGGCGCGGCCCCCGCCCCGGTGCATGCCGCGAGGCCGAGCGCGAGCGCTGCGCTGAGCAGAAGCGCAATGGTGCGTTTCAATCCTCCCGCTCTGCTGCCCATGCCATCCCCCCGATGGTCGCCGTGCCGTTCACTGGCAGTCTAACCAGAGTTTTCTACCCCCGAGAAAGGCGCACGCGCTCCGTACAGGTCAGAGCTTGCGCAACGTGAGAATCTGTTCCGCGCGGCCGAACGGGCCGACCTCGTCGTGGAGAACGCTGGAGGTCAAACCGATGCCGTCCGACCCGAACGTGACGGAGTTCTGCAGCCCGAGCCATCGTCCGGTCGGCTCGCGATAGAGATGCAACTGCAGATCGAGGTTCGGGAACAGGTAGCTGTCGGCACCGGGCGGCACCCGCACGGCGATGCCGTTGCTGGTGTCGACCAGGCCGATCAGGGCGGCGAACTCGGAGTACGGCACGTCCGAGACCAGCGGATGCCGCGTCCTCAGCCACGCGCTGGCGCCGCCGGCCCGGTGATCCACCGTCGGGTATACGTCGATCGACCGGATGTAGCCTCCCGGCCAGGTCGTCATCGTCGCGGGCTGCGCCGTGTCGTCGCGAGCGGGCATCGGCGCGTCCTCGACGGCGGCGACCTCGCTCGTGTCGGAGCGCCGCATCCGCCACGCGGTCGCCCGCACCGCAACCCGGCCGCCCGCGATCAGCTCGGCCTGCACGAGTTCGATGGTGCGGCCGGGCCGCAGGATCGAGGTGACCACCTCGAACTCACCATCCGGGATCAGTCCGAGGATGTCGAAGCTGAGCCGCGCCATCCGCAGGTCTTCTCGGGGCGAGAGGCCTTCGAGGCAGTGCGTCAGGATGCCGGAGACCGGTGCCATGTGTTGTTCGTGCGGGTTCCACGCGCCCTGCGCATGCACCGTCGATTCGAAACGTCCGCCTCCGAGCGCAATGTAGTACGGCTGGGAAGGACTCACCACCAAAGTCTACTGAGAGAGCGCGTCAGCGCTCAGCAATCCTCGCTCGCAGGCTCGCTGGCGACAAGGGTCGCGCAATCGCTTCGCGATTGCCTAAGCTCCACCGCGCATGAAGCGGCGCACCTCCTGGTCCACCAGGATATCGCTCGGGCGCAGCGGGCGGCTCAGATACAGCCCGTCCAGGCTGGTCAGCCTGCTGAGGGCCACATAGGTCTGCCCCGGACTGAACGCACGGGCGCCCAGGTCGATGATCGCGCTGTCGTAAGTCTTGCCCTGCGACTTGTGGATGGTCACCGCCCATGCCAAGCGCAACGGAAACTGCGTGAACTCGGCGACGACGTCCTTGGTCAGCTTCTTGTGCACCGGGTCGTAGCTGTACTTGAACTTCTCCCAGACGGCCGGTTCGACCTCGTGCGCCTGGCCGCCGATGTCGACGAACACCGTGGAGTCGATGCGCGTGACCGTGCCGATCGAACCGTTGACCCAGCGCGGTCCCTCGCCGCCGGCGGTCGTGTCGTTGCGCAGGAACATCACCTGTGCGCCCACCTTGAGCTCGAGCGTTTCGTCGGCCGGGTAGGTGCGGCTGCCGAAGTCGCCTGCGATCTCGGCCTTCGCCGACAGCGCCCGGCCGGGCAGCCGCTTCAAGGCGGCTGCGTTGATCCTGTTGACCGTGTCGTTGCGGGTGGCGAGTGTGATCGTTCCGTCGTCCGGCGCGGGGCGTGCGCCGACCGTGTTCAGCCGGTCGGCGATCTCTTGGGTGACCCGGCCGTGGCGCACGGCATTGAGCATCGCCTTGAAGTCCGGGTCGTGCTGCCGATGGATCTCGGTGAGCTCGAAGATCTTCAAGTCGGCGTCCCGCCAGACCTTCGCGTCGAAGAACCACATCGACCGGTAGGTGTCTGCGAAGTATGCGCGCTCGTCGGCGTCACCGGGCACGGGTGCGAGTTGGTACGGGTCGCCGAACAGCACGATCTGCACCCCGCCGAACGATTCGGCTGAGCGCTGCCGCGCTTGCCGGAGCGCGCGATCGATGGCATCCATCAGGTCGGCGTTGACCATCGAGACCTCGTCGATCACGAGCGTGTCGATGGTGTTCAGCAGCCTGCGCAACTCGGCGTTCTGTTCGATCTCATGATCGGCGATCACCCCGATCGGCAACCGGAACAGGGAATGGATGGTCTGCCCGCCAACGTTCAGCGCGGCGACCCCGGTGGGTGCGGCGATGACGAGCTGCTTCTCGGTGTTCCACGCCAGGTGATTCAGCAGGGTCGACTTGCCGGTGCCGGCCCGCCCTGTGACGAAGACGTGCTGCCGGGTCGTCTCGATCGCCTGGTAGACCGCGGCCTGCTCGGCGGAGAGGGTCAGCCGGGTCATCGGTGTGCACCCTGATCCTGTTCGGCCATCGCTGCCAGCCGCGCGTTGTATGCCTTCAGCTCGGCATCGCCGGTGCGGTCGGCATTGCGATCGCTGCGTCTGGACTCTTTGGCATCGCTTCTGCTCCACTGCACCGCGACGATCAGCGCCATCAGCATCGTCGGAATCTCACCGATGCTCCACGCGATACCGCCACCGGTCTGCTGGTCGACGATGGGCAGCGCCCCCCAGAGACGCCCCATCGCCCCGTACCAGTCCGCCAGCAGCAGGCTGTGCGTCGTCATCAACGACACGCCGAACCAGGCGTGGAAGCCCATGGTGCCCAGCAGCAGGACAAGCCGGAACGGATACGGCAGGCGATACGGCACCGGGTCGATGCCCATGATCGACTGCACGAACAGGTAGCCGACGATGACGAAGTGGATGATCATCCACTCGTGGCCGATGTGATCGACGGTCGCCCAGCGGAACAGCGGCGTGTAGTAGAACATCCAGAGCGAGCTCACGAACAGGAGCGCTGCGACGATCGGATTCGCCAGGATCTTCGCGACCCAGGAGTGCACGGCCAGCAGAATCCACTCGCGCGGGCCGCGCGAGCCATCCGTTCGCTTGTGGACGGCGCGCATCGCCAGCGTCACGGGAGCCCCGGGCACGAGCAGCATCGGCACCATCATCGTCAGCGTCATATGCGCGAGCATGTGCGCGGAGAACAGATACTTCTCGTAGACGTTCACACCGCCGCTGGTGATGTAGCACAACAGCAGGATGCCCGCGATCCAGGAGACCGTGCGCAGAGCCGGCCAGCGATCGCCGCGACGATGCAGTCGCACGACGCCGGCCAGGTAGAAGAAGATCGCGAACGCGCAGCCGATCAACCAGAGCGGGTCGATGTTCCACGCGAACAAGAACTGCTGCAGGGTCGCGGGCGGCGGAAGCGGCTCGCCGGTGAGGATCTCGGCGGGGGTCGCGGCGCTACTGAGTGTCTGCGTGATCGGAGTCGCCGTGCGGGCGAGCGCGGCGGCGACACCGGAGGCGATGCCCATGAAGGCGAGCTCTGCGGCGATCAGCCACCAGAACACGCCGCGTCCGCCGCCGCGCTGCAGGCGATCGATCAGGTAGCGACGGTGCAGCAGGCCGAACAACCCGAGCGAGCAGAGCGCCGCCACCTTGACGAGCACCAGGATGCCGTACGGCGTGAGCAGGTTGGCCAGGGTCCCGATCCGAAGATCCGCGCTGACGTAGCCGGAGAACGCGACGACGAAGAAGCAGACGATCGCAAGCGTCGAATAGCGGGAAATGACCTCGACGATCCGCTGACGTTCGAGGCAGCGCCGCAGGAACACGATCGTGAGCAGCCCGCCGACCCAGATCGCGGCGAACACGAGGTGCAGGCCGAGTGCGGTGATCGCCTGGTCATGGCCGGCCGTTCCTGCCGCGTGGCCCTGCTGTGCCATCGGCAGCAGCGAGAGCAACGCGAGACCGGTCACGAAAACGAGCGCCGTGAGGTTGCGCACGGCGAAGCACAGCACGGTGACGGCCGCACAGATCAGGGTGGTTTCAAGCCAGGATTGGCCGAGCGCGATCGTCGTCGCGAACTGGCCGAGGCCCTGCCCGAAGGTCGAGTCGAAGGTGAGCGGGATGCCGCTGACGCTCAGATAGGTGAGAAAGCCGGTCAGTGCGCTGGTGACCGTCATCAGGGCGGCGGAACCGGCTGCGACGTCCAGCGCCGTGTTGAACTCCGGCTTCTTGGTGCTCAACGCGAAGCAGGTGAGGATCAGTGAGCCGATCATGCCCGCCGCGCTCAGGTTGACGAGCAGCTTGGTGATCGGCAGCCCCCAGCGCACGATCGGCCCCGGGTCGGCCAGCAGCGGGGGGTTCGCGCCACCGCCGTAGGCGAGTGCGACGAGAACCGCGATCAGTGCGACGACGACCAGGCCGACGGGCCCTGCGACGCGCTGCACTCTCTTCACCCGACAAGCTTAGGCTTCACCCGACAAGCTTAGGCGCGCGGGCTCAGGGCGGGGTGCGCGTGGATCGCGAGGGGATTCGTTAACGCACGAGGGGACACCGGCCCGGCGGTGCCCCCTCGTACGCAGCGTGAAATTACTTCACGGATGCCTTGAGCTTGCTTCCCGCGGTCAGCTTGACGCGGTGGCCGGCAGCGATCTTGATCTCCGCGCCGGTCTGCGGGTTGCGGCCGGTGCGGGCGGCGGTTGCGGTGCGCTCTGCTGCGAGCCAACCCGGAATGGTGACCTTGCCTCCCTTGGACACGGTGTCCGCAATCGTGGCGAAGAATGCGTCAAGCACGCCACCGACGGTGGTCTGGCTCTGACCGGACGCGGCCGCAACGGCAGCAACGAGCTCGGTCTTGTTCAGCGACTTGTCAGCCATTGAGTGTCCTCCTCGGACCTTCTGCTGTGGATACAGCTTCATCTATCTGGAACGGTTGAGCCACGAAGGCCGTTACGTTTGGTCTGTTCGACCGCCTTGAATGTATCAGAAACCCGCGATATCTCGCGGATTTCCGCGCCATTCGCGCACTTTCACCCCGCGTGTCGGCATCCGTCGGTGCTCCAAAAAGACCGAGATATTCCCGAACACGCCGTGCGCGGCCATTCCGTATCGGCGTGGCGCCGAGAATCTCCGTCGTTTTGAACGGGCGCGGCGGGCGGGAGACGGCACAGCAGACACGTGCGCACCAGGCACGTGCACAGCAGACACGTGCACAGCAGACACGTGAGGGGGCGCCGACCGAAGCCGGCGCCCCCTCACGGATGGATGCTGCGGACCGTTACCAGCTCGACTTGGTGATACCGGGCAGCTGGCCGTCGTGTGCCATGTCGCGGAAGCGAACACGGGAGACGCCGAACTTGCTCAGGTAACCGCGCGGGCGACCGTCGATCGCGTCGCGGCCGCGGAGGCGGACCGGCGATGCGTTGCGGGGAAGCTTCTGCAGGCCGACGCGTGCGGCCTCGCGGGACTCGTCGGTGCCGTTCGGGTCGACGAGGGCCTTCTTCAGTTCGAGGCGCTTTGCAGCGTAGCGCTCGACGATGATCTTGCGCTGCTCGTTCTTGGCGATCATGCTCTTCTTGGCCATCTGCTTAGCGCTCCTCTCGGAATTCAACGTGCTTGCGCACGACGGGATCGTACTTCTTGAGTACGAGGCGGTCTGGGTCGTTGCGGCGGTTCTTCTTGGTCACGTAGGTGTAACCGGTGCCCGCCGTCGAACGAAGCTTGATGATCGGACGAACGTCCTGCTGTTTTGCCATCAGATCTTCTCCCCACGGGCCAGGATGTCCTTGACAACGGATTCGATGCCGCGAACGTCGATGACCTTGATGCCCTTGGCCGAGACGTTCAGGGTCACGTTGCGGCGAAGCGAAGGCACGTAATATGTCTTGCGCTGCACGTTCGGGTCGAAGCGACGCTTGGTGCGCCGGTGCGAGTGCGAAATGTTGTGCCCGAAGCCCGGAACGGCGCCGGTCACTTGGCAGACTGCTGCCATGGTGTCCTCCATCATTACCGCAAGACGGATGCCTTGCCCAAGATCTCTTGTCGGCACGATTCATCCCCCGAAGTTCTTGCAAAAGGGGTGCTTGTGCAAGAAGGAGGAGGGATCGACATGCGATCTGAGCGGAGGAGTCCGCTCAGCCAAGGGTCAAGCTTACGTTCCCCGGGCGTGTCGCGCAAACTGACACGGGCTTTTTCAGAGTCAGCGAAATTGCATCCCTCCGTTGGTCGAGTAGCGCGCGAGCACAGCGAGCAGGCGTATCGAGACCCCTGCACAAGCGGTCGAGGGTCTCGATACGCTCGCTGGCGCCAACCCTCGCTCGCAAGCTCGCTCGGCGCTGGGGTCGCGGATCGCTTCGCGATCCCTTGAGCTCCACCGCGCTACTCGACCACCGGGGCTCAGTGGTGGAAGCCGGTGGCCGTCGGGTCCTCCGGCATCGGGCTGGTGAGCGAGTCGAGATAGTGGGTCTCTTCCGTGATCGCCTGCAGCAGGTTCACGGCCAGGTCCATGCTGAGGCCGTTGCGTACGACGATGCGCTGAACGGTGATGTCCGTGAGATCATCGGGCATCGGATACGCCGGCACCAGCCATCCGCGCGCCCGAAGTCGTGTCGACAGGTGGTAGAGCGTCCAGTTGGTGGTGTGCCCGTCCTTCAGCCGCCAGGCGAACACTGGGATGTCCGTGCCGTCGTTCCAGAGCTCGAACGCTCCGATCGCTTCGATGCCGCGCGCCAGATACAGCGCGACGTCCTGCGCCGCCTGCTGCACATCGCGATATCCGGACCGGCCCAAGCGCAGGAACAGGTAGAACTGCAGCATCACCTGCGCGCCGGGACGTGAGAAGTTCAGGCCGAAGGTCGGCATCTCACCGCCCAGATACGACACATTGAAGACGAGGTCTTCCGGCAGCAGCTCGCGGCTGCGCCAGATCACCCAGCCGAGCCCTGAGTAGACCAGGCCGTACTTGTGCCCGGACGTGTTGATCGAGTGCACCCGCTGCAGCCGGAAGTCCCACACGATCTCCGGCTGCAGGAATGGTGCGATCATCGCCCCGGAGGCGCCGTCCACGTGGATCGGCACGTCGAGTCCGCTTTTCTCCTGGATGCGATCCAGCGCTGCGGCGATCTTCTCGACCGGCTCGTACATGCCCGTGTACGTGACGCCCATGATCGCCACGACGCCGATCGTGTTCTCGTCGACGTACTTCTCGAGATCGGTGCCGTCGAGCGTCTTGTGCTCCTGGTTGATCGGCACGTAGCGCGGTTCGACCTCGAAGTAGTTGCAGAACTTCTCCCAGACCACCTGCACGGCGCTGCTCATGATCAGGTTGGGCTTCTCGGCCGACTTGCCTGCCGCCCGTCTCGCCCGTTGCCAGCGCCGCTTGAGCGCAAGGCCGGCCAGCATGCACGCCTCAGAGGACCCGACCGTCGAGGTTCCGATCGCCTGATCGGGGTCCGGTGTGTTCCACAGTTCGGCGAGCATGTGCCAGCAGTAGTCTTCGATCGCGGCGGTCTGCGGGTACTCGTCCTTGTCGACGATGTTCTTGTCGAACGCTTCCGAATACAGCCTGGTGGCGAAGGCGTCCATCCAGGTGCCCACGAACGTGGCGAGGTTCAGCCGCGCGTTGCCGTCGAGCATGACCTCGTCGTGCACGATCTGATACGCGGTCTCCGGCAGCATGCCGTCTTCCGCGAGCACACGCTTGGGGACCGTCCGCTCCTCGCCCGGTCGGGCGAACAGGGGATTGATTCCGATCACGTCGTGGTGGATGCGCTCGTGCGGTGCTGCCATCGGTTGCTCCTGTGTGTTCGCGCGCTCACCTACGTGGTCGCTGATTCGCCTCGTTCTTGCGTTGCGGTGCAGTTCGCGCACAGGCCGAACACGTCGACGACGTGGCGCGCTTGTGTGAATCCGTTCTTCGCGGCGACCGACTGCGCCCACTGCTCGACGGCATCCGCTTCGATCTCCACCGTGAGGCCGCAGTTGCGACAGATCAGGTGGTGATGATGGCCGGTCGAGGTGCAGGCGCGATACAGCGCTTCGCCATCGGGCGACTGCAACGAGTCCGCGTCGCCTTCGACTGCGAGGTCCGCCAGGGCACGATAGACCGTGGCCAGCCCGATCGGCGATCCGGATTCACGCAGGTTCGTGTGCAGACTCTGCGCGCTGATGAAGCCGTCCGTGAAGCCGAGTGCCTCGCGAACGGCCTCGCGTTGCCAGGTATTGCGCTTCATAGCCTCAAGGATAGCTGCGGGCACTGGGAGTGGCCCGGCGGCCGCTGACCCCCGCGCGCATCCGCACCGCCGCGATCACCCGGCACACCACGTAGATCAGAAACGAGATCGTGGTGACGTAGGGGCTGATCGGGATCGAGCCGCCGAGCGCAAGCAGGATGCCGCCGACCATCGACGCCATGGCGAACAGCACGCTGAGCACGGGCACGAGCACCGGCGACGACGAGACCCGCAGCGCGGCGGCGGCCGGGGTGACCAGAATCGCAAGCACGAGCAGAGCACCGACGATCTGTACGGACACCGCGACCGCGAGGCCGAGCAGCAGCATGAACACGATCGACAGCGCGCGAACCGGAACACCGCGTGCGGCGGCGACGTCCGCATCCACGCTGGCGAACGTGAGCGGTCGCCAGACGACGAGGAGCCCGACCAGCACGATGCCGGAGATGACGAGGAGCGCGCCCAGTTGCGGATTGTCGACGGCGACGATCTGCCCGGTCAGCAGGCCGAACTTGTTCGCCGAGCGACCCTGGTAGAGGGCAAGACACAGGATTCCGAGACCGAGACCGAACGGCATCAGCACGGCGGTGATCGAGTTGCGGTCCCGTGCCCGCGAGCCCAGGATGCCGATCAGCAGCGCCGCGATCAGCGAACCCACCAGCGAGCCCTGCACCACCCCGACACCGAACAACAGGCCGGCGGATGCCCCGGCGAACGACAGCTCGCTGATGCCGTGCACCGCGAACGCCATGTCGCGCGACATCACGAAAACACCGATCAGTCCGCCGACCAGCCCAAGGATGGCACCGGCCAGGATCGAGTTCGACAGGAGCACCACCAGTTCGCCGTAGTCGGTGAAGTTGAACAACTGCGACCACAGGTCGTTCCCGGCCGGCAGTGCGGCCAGCGCGGGCAGCCCGTTCACGATCGCGGTCACAGCGGTCGCACCTCGCCTGTGCCGGTGGTGCCTGTGCGTGCCGTGCCGGAGCGGACTGCATCGACGTCGTACGCCGGATCATGCAGCTCGTCGTGATGCTCGTGGCCGACGTCCGTCGTTCCGATCACGATCACGCGCCCGTGGGTTCGAATCACCTCGACGGGGGAGCCGTAGAGCTCGCTGAGCACGTCGCTGCGCAGCACGTCGTCTGGGGTGCCGATGCGAAAGCGCCCCCCCGCCAGGTACAGCACTCGATCGACCATGCCGAGGATCGGGTTGATGTCGTGGGTCACGAACAGCACACCGATCGCCTTCTCGCGGCGATTGATGTCGATCAGCTCGCAGATCGCCCGCTGGTATGCCAGATCGAGCGAGAGCAGAGGCTCGTCGCAGAGCAGCAGCCGAGGATCGTCTGCGAGCGCCTGACCGACTCGCAGGCGCTGCTGTTCCCCGCCGGACAGTGTCGCGATGGGTACTCGGGCATAGCCGGATGCGCCGATCGATTCGAGCACGGCGTCCGCCCGAGCACGTCGCGCCCTCGACGGCAGCGCCGGGCCCCAACGATGACCGTCGATCGCCAGCATGAGCAGGTCCCGGGCACGCAGCGGGGTGCCTTCATCGGCGAGTCTCTGCTGCGGCACGTAGCCGATTCGACGATTGCCGCGTCGCACCGGTTGGCCGAGGAAACTCGCCTTCCCGGAGCTGAGCCGCTGCTTTCCCAGAATGACTTTGAGCAGACTGGACTTTCCCGTCCCGTTCGCGCCGAGAATGGCAACGAACTCGCCCGGTCGCACGTCGAGATCCAACCCGCTCCACAGCATGCGGTTGCCGAAGCGGAGAGCGGCGGCGCGCAGAGTGAGTACGGGGTCGGTCACCAGGACAACGCTACTTGCTCAGCGCCGCCGCGACCGCATCGAGATTGCCGCTCATCCACGACAGATAGGTCTTGCCCGCCGGCAACGTCTCGGTCACCGGAACCACCGGTACTCCGGCGTTCTTCGCTGCGGTCAGCACGGCCTCCGTCTGTGCTCCGGTGGTCTGCTCGTTGTACGCCAGGAGTCTGACGGCGTGCTCGCTGAACAGCGCCAGCATGTCATTCAGCACCGAAGGGGCGACGTCTGTGTTGTTCTCAACCGCTTCGCTGAACTTCTGCGGCGTCTTGTCGACGAGTCCGATCGCATCCAGCAGGTAGAGCGGCACGGGCTCGGTGATGGCAGCGCCCTCGCCCGCATACTTCGTCCTGAGCACGCCCTCCTGCGTCACGAGCTCGGCGAGCTTCGCATTGAATGCCGCGGCGTTCTGCTTGTACGCTGTGGCGTTCTTCGGGTCGAGTTGTGCGAACGCGGAACTCAGCCGGTCCGCGACTTTCTGCACGGTGGGGAAGTCGTACCAGACGTGCTCGTTGAGGCCCGCCGCGCCCGATGCCTTCTTGCTGGAGAGCTGCACGGCGTCGAGCACGATGCGCTTGGCGTTGCTCACGCCGGCATCGTTTGCGCCGGCATTGTTCGCCGCGGCGAGCATCGTGTTCGCGAAGTCGTCGTAGCCGCCGCCGTTCTTGATCACGACGGCCGCCTTCGCGATCGCAAGCTGGTCGCGGGCATCCGCCTGAAATTCGTGCGGGTCGATGCTGGGGTCGCTGATCAGCGAGGTGACGGCGACGTGACCGCCGCCGACGGTCGCCGCGATGTCACCCCACACGTTGGTGGTCGCAACGACCTCCAGCTTTCCGCTCGCCGTTCGACCGGATGCTGTGGCCGAGTTCGTCGCGGACGCCACGGCGGAGCATCCGGCGAGCGCCAGCGCCGCCAGGAGCAGTACGGGCGTCGCGAGGGCGCGGAGTCTGCGATGCATTATGGCCGATCTCAGTCGAGGACGAGCGGTGCCGCCCGATGCGAACACCTCGATACTAACCACTATTGATAATGATTGTCAAAACCATTATGCCCACACTCCCCCAACCCCCGCTGATATTCAATCCAGCAGCAGCGCGGGCTCCTCGATGATCGACGCGACATCCGCGACGAACCGGCTGGCGACGTCCCCGTCGACGACACGATGGTCGAACGATGCGCCGATGGTCGTGACCAGCCGCGGCCGCACCTCGCCGTCGACCACCCACGGCTTCTGCTTGATGGTGCCCAGCGCGATGATTCCCACCTCGCCCGAATTGAGAATCGGGGTGCCTGTGTCCATCCCGAAGACCCCGATGTTCGTGATCGTGATCGTGCCGCCGGTCATGTCGGCCGGCGGCGTCCTGCCGTCGCGCGCCGTCAGCGTGAGCTGCTCGAGCGCGCGGGCCAGATCGAGGAGGCTGAGGTCTTGTGCATCCTTCACGTTGGGCACGATCAGTCCGCGGGGCGTTGCGGCCGCGATGCCGAGATTGACGAAGTGATGCACAATGATCTCCTCGTCGGTCCAGGTCGAGTTCACCGTCGGGTTGCGTCGCACCGCCCAGATCATCGCCTTGGCCATGATCAGCAGCGGAGACACCTTGACGCCCGCGAAGTCCGCGGAACCCTTGAGCCGCTTGACGAACTCCATGGTGCGGGTGGCATCCACGTCGACGAACAGACTGACGTGCGGCGCGCTGAACGCACTGTTCGACATCGCCGTTGCGATCGCCTTGCGCACACCCTTGACCGGAATGCGCTCCTCGCGCGTGTCCGGCCACTGCGGCGTCTGGATGTTGTGGAACACGCTCGCCTGCGTGGCCGCACGCACCACGTCGTCGCGGGTGGTCTCGCCCGCCAATCCAGTCGGCTCCACGTCGGTCAACTCGACGCCGAGGTCTTTGGCGAGCTTGCGGATGGGCGGCTTCGCGATCACCGGCGAAGCGGATGCCGCCGGCGTCAGCCCCGCCCGGCTCGGCACGTGGCGGCGCCCGTCGGCCGACGCCGGCGCCGGGAACTGGCGCGGCGCACCCGCTGCCGCACCGCCCGAAACCGAGCTGCCCGAAGCCGAGTTGCCTGCATGCGTCGCCCGCCTGCGCCGGCTCGGGCCGTGCCCCGACGAGCCGTAGCCGACGAGCACGGCGCCGGGTTTCTCATCGTCGTCGCGATCGATGGTCGACTCGACGTCGATGACCGCATCCGCGAGGTCGCCGCCGGTCGTGCCGGCAGCATCCGTCACGATGATGATCGGCGTGCCGACGTCGACGGTTTGGCCCTCGCTGACGAGGAGTTCGCTGACGACGCCGTCGAACGGAGACGGCAATTCGACGAGCGACTTTGCGGTCTCGATCTCAACGAGCACCTGGTTCAGCTGCACCCTGTCGCCGGGGGCGACCTTCCACGACACGATCTCGGCCTCGGTCAGGCCTTCGCCGACGTCGGGGAGCAGGAACTCGGATTCACTCATGGTTGCGCTCTCCTTCGGTCAATCTGGGGCGAGCCATCTCAGTACGCCAGGGCACGGTCGACGGCCTCGAGCACGCGGTCGGCGTCGGGCAGGTACAGGTCCTCGAGCTTGGCCGGCGGGAACGGCGTGTCGAACCCGGCGACGCGAAGCACCGGCGCCTCGAGCGAGTAGAACGCCTTCTCCATCACCGTCGCTGCGATCTCCGAGCCGACGCTGACGAAGCCGGGTGCCTCTTGCGCGACGATGAGCCGGGTCGTCTTCCGCACCGATTCCAGGATCGGGCCGTAGTCGATCGGCGAGATCGAACGCAGGTCGATGACTTCGGCACTCGTGCCCTCCGCGGCGGCGAGCTCGGCGGCGCGCAGCAACACGCTGACCATGGCGCCGTGGCCGAGCAGTGTGACATCCGTTCCGGTGCGCACGACACGGCTGGCGTGCAGCGGAACGGCGTGTGCCGAGAAGTCGACCTGGCCCTTGGGCCAGTAGCGGCTTTTCGGCTCGAAGAAGATGATCGGGTCGCGGGAGGCAATGGCCTCTTGGATCATCCAGTACGCATCATTCGGCGTCGACGGGCTGACCACCCGCAGGCCGGCGGTGTGCGCGAAATACGCCTCAGGGCTCTCTTGATGGTGTTCGACGGCGCCGATGTGTCCACCGTACGGCACCCGGATGACGACGGGCATGTCGAGCGCGCCCTCCATCCGTGCCGTCAGCTTGGCCAGCTGGGTGGTGATCTGATCGAATGCCGGGAAGATGAACCCGTCGAACTGGATCTCGCAGACCGGCCGGTAGCCGCGTAGCACCAGGCCGATGGCGGTGCCGACGATGCCGGACTCGGCCAGGGGCGTGTCGAGCACGCGGTTCACGCCGAACTCTGCCTGCAGCCCCTCCGTGACCCGGAACACTCCGCCGAGCCGGCCGATGTCCTCACCCATCAGCAGCACCTTCGGCTCGTCGAGCATCGCCCGGCGCAGGCCCGCGTTCAGCGCCTTCGCCATCGGCAGCGATTCACTGTGGGCCACCTCGCTCGGAGTCGCCGGGGCACCGGCGCCGGCCGGGCCGAGCACCTGTCCCGATTCGAGCGTCGTCATGCGGATGCCTCTCCCGCTTCCACGGGGTCCGCGGTCACGAAGGACTCCTCATAGCGCTCCAGCCATGCCTTCTGCTCGTCCATCATCGGATGCGGCTCCGAGTACACGTTGTCGAAGATCAGAGACCGGCTCGCCGGGCCGAGACCCAGGGTGCGTGAGCGGATGTCTGCAGCGAGATCGTCCGCCTCTTCGTCGACCTGCGCGAAGTAGGCCTCGTCGGCACCGCGACCGGCAAGATATGTGCGGTAGCGCGCAATCGGATCCCGCGCGCTCCAGTACGCGACCTCGTCATCGTCGCGGTATTTCGTCGGATCGTCGCTGGTGGTGTGCGCGCCCATGCGATAGGTGACCGCCTCGATCAGGCTCGGCCCCGCGCCGCCGCGCGCATCATCCAAGTGTTTGGCCGTCACAGCGTAGCTGGCCAGCACGTCGTTTCCGTCCACCTGCACTCCGGGGATGCCGAATCCGGTCGAGCGCAGGTAGAGCGGCGTGCGCGATTGTGTCGTGACCGGCACGGAGATGGCCCAGTGGTTGTTCTGCAGGAAGAACACCTGCGGGGTCTGATAGCTGGCGGCGAACACGAAGGCCTCGCTCACGTCGCCCTCCGAGGTCGAGCCGTCGCCGAAATAGACCATCACCGCGACATCTCTCCCGGGATCGCCGCTGCCGCAGGCTTCGTCGAACTTCACGCCCATGGCATAGCCGGTCGCGTGCAGCGTTTGCGTGCCGAGCACCAGGGTGTACGGATGCACATTGCCATTGCCGGGGTCATCCGGCGTCCAGCCGCTGTTCGTCAGTCCCCGCATCAGGCGGATGATGTCCAGGCCGTCCACTCCGCGGATCATTCCGACGATGTGCTCGCGATACGACGGAAACAGATGATCCTGTGCCTTCGCCGCGTGCGCTGAGCCGACCTGCGCCGCCTCCTGCCCCCGGCTCGGCGGCCACAGCGCGAGCTGCCCCTGACGCTGCAGGTTGGTGGCCTCGGTGTCGAATCGACGCGCGACGACCATGTCGCGGTAGAAGCGGCGCAGCAGCTCGTCGTCCAGCCCTTCGACGTACGGCAGGTATTCGTCTGCTGTCGCACTCGGCAGCAGCCGGCCCTCGGGCGTGAGCATTTGCACGGTGCCCGGGCCCGAATAGTTCACCAGGGCAGAGTCGGGCGCGTTTGAGGCAGGCACCGTACTAACCTAGCCGCTTGGCCTGATGCCCCTTTGGTAGGTCACGGACAATCTCTTTGGAGATCTTTAGAACCTTGTCCACAGATTCGGCTTCTCCAATCGAGATGCGGATGCCCTCCGGCGGGAACGCACGCACCGACAGATCCGCATCGAAGAAGGCATCCGCCACCGCCAGGGTCTCCTCGCCGGTGGCCAGCCAGACGAAGTTGCCCTGCGACTCGGGTATGTTCCAGCCTTGATCGATGAGCCGCCCGCGAAGCTCGTCGCGGCGCAGGGCGATACGAGCGACGCGTTCGAGCAGCTCGTCCTCGAGGTCGATGGAGGCGAGCGCGGCAGCCTGTGCGACATCCGTCACCGACATCGGGATCGCGGCGGACTGCGCTGCCGCGATGACGGGGGCCGGGCCGACCGCATAGCCGATGCGCAGACCGGCCAGCCCGTACGCCTTGGAGAAGGTGCGCAGGACGACGAGGTTGGGGTAACGCTCCAGCAGCGGCGCACCGTCAACCGCCGTGGGGTCGGTCTCGAACTCGTGATACGCCTCGTCGAGCAGCACGAGGCAGTCGTCGGGCAGCTTCGCCATGAATGCGACGAATGCGTCGGCCGTCACGATGGTCGACGTCGGATTGTTGGGAGAGCAGACGATGACGACCCTGGTCTGCTCGGTGACAGCTGCGGCCATCGCATCGAGGTCGTGACTGCCGTCCGCGCGGTTCGGGATCTGCACGCTGCGAGCTCCCGACACCGCGACGAGTCCGGGGTAGGCCTCGAACGACCGCCACGGGTAGAGCACCTCGTCGCCCGGACCTGCTGCCGCGTTGATGAACTGGGACAGCAGGGCGACGGAGCCCGCACCGAGGTGCACCTGGTCGATCCCGACGGAGAATCGCTCCGCGAGCCTGCCGCGCAGGGCGAGTGCGGCGCCGTCGGGGTAGCGGTTGAGCGTGGCGGCCGCGTCGACCGCGTCGAGCACTCCGGGCAGCGGATCGAAGGGATTCTCGTTGCTGGACAGCTTGAACCCGGTCGCGGACGCCGTACGGCCCTGCCGGTAGGCGGCCAGGGCGACGATCTCCGGGCGAAGTTTGACGGGAGATCCACTGGTGGGAGATCCACTGGTGGGGGATCCACTGGTGGGGGATCCACTGGTGGGGGATCCACTGACGGGGGACTGGGTGTCGGCGCTCACGCGGTTAAATCTAGTCCGAGACGCCCCGTCGTACAGAGCGAACAACAGAGCGAACAGGCATGCCGAACGAATGGCCGCGGGGAATCGATAGTCAGGGTCTTTTCACAGTCATCGAGTTGCATATGATCCCGTTGGTCGAGTAGCCCGCGAGCGCAGCGAGCAGGCATATCGAGACCCCGCAATGAGGTCTCGATACGGGTCTCGATACGCTCGTACCTCGCTACTCGACCACCAAGTTGAACATCGCCGACTGTGAAAAAGGCCCTGCTCGATAGTCGCTTTCCGGCAGACCACCTGGGATAGTGGACGGATGAGATTCGTGGTCAAGCTCATCATCAATGCGCTCGCCCTGTGGTTGACGACGCTGATCGTGACCGGGATCGCCGTCAGGCCGTGGGCGGCTGGCTTCTGGCCGACCCTCCTGACGTACCTGCTCGTCGCATTCATCTTCGGCCTCGTCAACGGGATCGTCGGCACGGTCATCCGGGTCGTCGCCTTCCCGTTGTACATCGTGACCCTCGGGCTCGTCTCGTTGATCGTGAACGGTCTGCTGCTGCTGGTCGTGGCGTGGATCAGCGCTGCGATGGGATTCGGCCTCACCGTATCCGGGTTCTGGGTGGGTGTCTTGGGTGCACTGGTGCTCGCGGTGATCAGCTGGTTCATCGGTCTGTTCGCCCGCCCACTGACTCGCAGGCACTGACTCGCAGGCACTGACTCGCAAGCACTGACTTGCCGGTGTGACCACGCCCGGTTATCAGGAGATAGTCCGGCTTGAAGGACTGTTTTCGCGGCGCCTTCCACAAAATCCGACTATCTCCTTCCAACCGTGCGCGCCAGCAGCTACTTCGGCACAGCGACACGCTCACCGCGCCACAGTGAGACCTGTGCCTCGTTTCCGCCTGTGAACGACGCGAGGATGTTCCGTGCGCCGACCAGTCGTGGATCGCTCGACGCATCCATCTGCGTCGCCGTCACGGCGTACGTGCTGAGGCTGTGCGCGACCAACGGCGACTCGTCCAGCGGCGGGGGCGCGTCGTAACTGGTGCGTTCCACCAGGACGCGGTCGGCTCCGCCGGCGGCGACCGACCGCTGATTTCCGCCGAGCGCGGGGATGAGGTCGTCGCGGTGCTCGACGGCGACATCCGTCACGTTCGACGGAACGTCGACGCCGCCGGTCGGGGAGCCGAACGTGACCAATTGCGGCGTCGAGTACGCACCGCCCGTCGCCAGGCTCGTCGCCGCGATACCGCCTTGCGAGTATCCGACGGGCAGCACGGCATCTCCGGGCACGGCGCCGGCCGCCACGAGTGCCTGCTCGGTCGCGCGGATCGAGCCGGCGCTCAGTCCGGCGACACCGTTCACGTTCGACGTGTCGTCCCATGGTTCACCTCCCGGAACGAGACCGAGGTCGACCGTGCCCGCCACGTACACGACCCAGTGCGGGCGGGCTGCACCGACGTCGTAGCGTTCGATCCGCACCTGCGGACCGCCGGCCGCGCTCGCGGGCACGCGGTCGGCCAGATCGCGGAAGCCGACCGGGGCTCGGACGACAGCGGATGCCGGCGCCACCGTTCTCACCGTCACCGGGCTCACCGTCACCGGCGTCTCCTTGAGGGCACGCGGCCCCGCCAGCGCGACGACCGTTCCCGCGGCGCCGCGCAGCCCGAACAGCCCGGTCGCACCGTCATCGAACGCCCGTGCCACCGGGTACGGCACCCCGGCCGCGCCGAGAAGGGCGCTGTCGGATGCCGAAACCGCCTGGCGAACGAACGACACGACGACGGGGTTACGCAATATCCCGCGATGGGCAGCCAACCATCGTGACAGCCCACCCGCCGTCTTGGCAGGCGATCCGGTGATCAGCGATGCGCCGCCGAACACGACAGCCCAACTCGGCAACGATGCCACCATCAGCAAACCGATGAGCGATGCAGACGCGCCCAGGGCGTACCCGGCAATGGACCCGCCCACCTCCGCGGCAGTCGCCACCGCCAGCTCGATCCGACCGTACGCTTCCGCGGCCCGATCGAGGTTCCCGGCAAGCTCGGTGCAGAGGCCCAGCGCGCGGCACACCGCGTGCTGGGCGTGCAGCAGATACGGCCAGGGGTCGTGCGAAGCCCGAGTCGGCAGCGCGGTCGGCCCGACGCCCTGCGCTGCCGACGATTCGAGCGACTGCTGCCAGGTCGATGCGGCGCGCGCCAACAGGTTGAGCGTGCGTGCGTCTTCGAGCATGCGATCGGTGGCGACGGCAGTCATTCCGCCGCCGGAGATCGTGATGTCGCCCATGTCAGAACACCCCGACGCCGGTCAGCGCGCGCGACGCGCCCTCGCGTTCCAGCGCGGCGATCGTGTGATCGATCTCCTCGATCGCCTCGGCCAGTGCCGCCCAAGCGCTGCGCAGTTCGTGCTCGAGCTCGCCGAGCTTGCGCGTGTAGGCGCGCTGCGCATCCGATCGCCACGACCCGTCCATGATCGGAACACGACGCACCGCGGATGCGATCTCCGCCGCGATGCCCGCAAGAACGCTCCGCTGCATCCGCAGTCGCACAATGGCCTCCGTGCAGCTACCCGCCTCCAACACGCCCGCCTCCAACACGCCTGCACCACCGGCACCCGCAGCACCGGCACCACCGGCACCCGCCACGAACGGCATCCGTGCCCCTTCCACTGCTGCGATCGCACATCGAGTCTCTCGTGTCGCGCACGGCGCTCCCGACGGCGCCGACGGCATCCGTGGAGAACCCGCCCGTCGAGCACCCGGGGAGACCGAGACCTCCGCACGCGTGCACCAGAACCCGCGTGCACCAGAACCCGCGTGCACCAGAACCCGCGTGCACCAGAATCCAGGGTGCACCAGAATGGAGGCATGACGTTCGCCCTGCCGCCGCAACCGCTCAGCCCGCTCGACGGGCGCTATCGCGCTGCGGTCACGTCGCTCGGCGATCACCTGTCCGAGGCGGGTCTCAACCGTGCCCGTGTGCAGGTCGAGATCGAGTGGTTGATCTACCTGACCGGTCACGGCATGTTCGGCTCATCGCCGCTGAGCGCCGAGCAGATCGGCTCGCTACGCGCCATCGTGTCGACGTTCGGCCAGAAGGAGATCGAGGAACTCGCCGAATACGAGGCGGCGACCCGGCACGACGTGAAAGCCGTCGAGTACCTCGTGCGCGACCGCCTGTCTGCCCTCGGCCTCGACGCGATCGCGGAGCTCACCCACTTCGCCTGCACCAGTGAGGACATCAACAACCTCGCCTACGCGATCACCGTCAGCGCGGCGGTACACCAGGTCTGGCTGCCCAAGTTGCGCCAGGTCATGGCCGTGCTGCGCGAGCAGGCCATCCGGTATCGTCACGACGCGATGCTCGCGCACACGCACGGTCAGCCGGCCACCCCGACCACCATGGGCAAGGAGCTCGCCGTCTTCGTGCACCGGCTCGAGCGTATCGCCAGCCAGGCCTCACACACCGAGTTCCTCGGCAAATTCAGCGGTGCGACGGGCACGTTCGCCGCACACGTCCAGGCGGATGCGACGGCCGACTGGCCGCGCATCTCGCGCGAGTTCGTCGAATCCCTCGGACTCACCTGGAACCCGCTCACCACGCAGATCGAGTCGCACGACTGGCAAGCCGAGTTGTACAACCGCATCTCGCATGCGAACAGGGTGCTGCATAATCTCGCGACAGACATCTGGACCTATGTCTCGATGGGCTACTTCCGGCAGATCCCGCAGGCCGGAACGACCGGGTCGTCGACCATGCCGCACAAGATCAACCCGATCCGGTTCGAGAACGCGGAGGCGAATCTGGAGCTCTCCAGCGCGCTGCTCGACTCACTCGCCGCGACGCTGGTCACGAGTCGTCTGCAGCGGGACCTCACCGATTCGACGACGCAACGCAACATCGGTGTCGCGCTGGGCCATTCGCTGCTGGCGCTGGACAATCTGCAGCGCGGTCTCGGCGAGATCGATCTCGATCGGCTTCGATTAGCCGCGGATCTCGATGCGAACTGGGAGGTCATCGGGGAGGCGATCCAAACCGTGATCCGCGCGGAAGTCGTCGCCGGCCGCTCGTCGATCCACGACCCGTACGCCTTGCTCAAAGAGCTCACCCGCGGCAAGCGCATCGGCCGCGACGACCTGGTCGCATTCGTTCAGGGGCTCGACATCGGGATCGCGGCCAAGCAGCGCCTGCTCGAGCTGACGCCGGCGACCTATGTGGGCCTGGCGAGCGAGCTGGTCGACGAACTGCGGTAACGGACGTCGCACTTCGGCCCTGCTCAGCGACTCTGCTCAGCGACCGACGCCGCGCGCCTACTTGTTGTCGCGTTCCTCGCGGCGCCTCTGTGCTTCTTCGTCCTGTTCGGCCATGTCGGCCTTCTCGTCGTCGTCCTTCTTCGAGCTCAGCACGAACATGGCGAGGACGACCAGCGAAACGATGAACGCCAGACCGAAGCCGATCAGCGCCAAGATCGGCTCGCGCGTCGAGATCAGCGCGACCAGCCCGAGGAACAGCGCCATGGCGAACGCGATTCCGACGAGCTCTGCGGGTTTGAGAATCTCGCGCATGCTGGGCGTTCGGGGGTTATCGCTGCCGAGCGATGGCAACTTCTTGCTCATGCGTGGCTCCCGGTGCTTGACGGCTGTGGCTGGGTCGTTCCCCACTTGAGGGTGAACGCGCCGATCGCGAGGTACACCCCGATCACAACGGCATAGGCGCCGAACAGGCCGACGGCGAGTACGGCATCCGCGGGGATCAAGAGGAACACGATTGCCAGCACAGCGGTCAGCGCGCCGATGACGAGCCAATCCCGCCCCGCGGCGAGTTTGCCGCGAACGTGCAGTCCGCAATACAGCTCGCTGAAACCGGTCAACGCCGACCACACGCTGACGACGAACAGGAGCACGCCGAGTCCCGCTCCGCTCAGTCCCAGCACGAGTACAACGACGCCGGCGGCAACTCCGAAGACGCCCTGCGCCAGAAACAGCGGGCGGACGACACGATCGGCCAGTGCGAGCGCCCCCGAGCCGGTGATCACACCGGAGACCAATGCGAACGCGCCGAAGACGATGAGTCCGATCACAGCGGAATGGTTCGGATTGAACGTGATGACGGCACCAACGATCAGCGCTGCGGCGGCGCGGCCAAGCGGCACAAGCCAGTACCGACCCCGTGGAGCAGCCACGGGCGAATGGGCGGTCACTCGTGACCTCTTTCATCTGCGAGCGGGAATGCCTCAAGTCTACGCGCGCACGCAACACCCGGGCGCTCGCTCGCGCCCTACGGCCCCGGCGCGGTCGCCAGCCCGGACTCGTAGGCGAAGACCACGAGTTGTGCCCGGTCGCGCAGCTCGAGTTTGACCATAGCGCGGGAAACGTGTGTCTTCGCCGTTGCGGGGCTGATGTACAGGCGCTGCCCGATCTCAGTGTTGCTCAGCCCCTCACCGACCAGGGTGACGATCTCCCGCTCGCGCCCGGTCAGCAGTTCCAACTGCGTGTCTCGCTCAGCACTTCGGTGCGGTGCGGCAACGAATTGTGCGATCAGACGCCGGGTGACGCTCGGCGCAAGCAGCGAATCGCCCCCGGCCACGACCCGCACCGCGCGCCGAAGGTCCTCCGGCTCGAGGTCTTTCAGTAAGAAACCGCTGGCGCCGGCCCGCAGTGCGGCGAAGACGTTCTCGTCGATCTCATAGGTGGTCACGACGAGCACGCGGGTGTCGGCAAGCGCACCGTCGCGCGACAGCCGAGCGGTGGCCTCGATCCCGTCGAGGCGAGGCATCCGCACGTCCATGATCGCGACGTCCGGTCGGGTGCGCTGCACCACCGCGACCGCATCGACACCGTCGGATGCCTCCCCCACCACACGGATGTCGTCGCTCCGCTCCAAAATTGCGCGGAACCCCTCACGGATCAGCGCCTGGTCGTCGGCCAACACCACTCGGATCGTCATGGCGCCTCTGTCGGTGCGTCGCTAGGCGAAACGGCACCAAGCGGGAGAACAGCACCAAGCGGGAGAACAGCACCAAGCGGGAGAACAGCACAGACCCGGAAACCGCCGCCCGTTCGGTCGCCGGCACTGAACCGGCCGGCCAGCGCCTCCGTGCGCTCACGCATCCCGCGCAGGCCGAGACCGGGGCTCGGGTCACCGCCGACCCCGTGCCCGTCATCTTCGACTGCGACCGTCAGAGCGTCGTCCGCCGCAGTGACGGTCACCCGCACCGCTGTCGCGCCGGCATGGCGGACGATGTTGGTCAACGCCTCCTGCACGATTCGATACGCGGTCAATTCCTCGACCGGCGTCAGCAGTTCGGGCGGCACATCGATGCTCACCTCCACGGTCAGCCCGGCAGCCTCCGCGTCGCGCAGCAATCGGTCCGTTTCCGCCAGGCGCGGCGTGGCGGGCGCCCGCCGGGGTGCGCTCCCCTCGCTGCGCAACAACTCCAACGTGGAACGCAGTTCGGGGATCGCCTGCCGCGCCAGCGTGCGCACGGTGACGATCGACTGCCGCGCCTGCTTCGGGTCGTCGTCGAACGCATCCAAAGCGAGCCCGCTCTGCACGGAAATCGCGGAGATCGTGTGTGCGAGCACGTCATGCAGCTCGCGGGCGATGTCCAGGCGCTCGTCCGCGAGGGTCTGGCGCATCCGGGCTTCTGCGGACGCCGCAGCCGCCTGCACGTTCAGCGTGTGCGCCCGGCGCAACTGTCCTGCGGATGCGCCGATCAGGATCATCGCGACCATCCCCATCGCGGGGCCGGTCGTGGCGAACGAGTCCCAGGGCAGCGGGGTCGGCGGCAGCGCCGGGATGATCTGCCAGAGCAGCACGAACACGACACCGACCAGCGCCGACCACAATGAACGACCGTACGCCGCAATCGCGTAGACGGCGGCGAAGAGCACGAGCGTGGGTGCACCACCCGGGTAGCCTGCCAGGTGATAGCCCAGGATCAACACGAGCAGGGCGAAGGTCATCCAGCTCGGGTGCTGCCTGCGCAGAATCAGCAGGGCGGATGCCGCCAGCCCGAACAGATAGGCGCCTGCCGGGAACGCGATCGGCTTCGGCCAGTACGCCAACTCCGCCCAGACGCCAAGGCTGACGATGACGGCGTGCACGAGCACCAGCGCCGCGTCCACTCGGAACGCGGTGCTGTGCAAACCGCTGACGGCCGTCGGCGCTTCGTCTGCCACAGCGTCAGCCTAACCGCGGATGCCCTCGGTGACGGCGTCGACGCCAGCGTCGGAATCAGCGTCGGCGTCGCGCTGCGGCGGCCGCGCACTGCGCAACGCCGGGCGGCGGTAGGCGAGCCAGGCGACGCCGGCCAGACCGACGGCCCAGGCCGCGAGGACAGCGATGCTGGTGAGGTCCGGCAAGTCGCCCTTTGCGATTGACCAACCGAGGTCTGCGAGCCGATAGGTGGGCAGCCAGTACGCGACATCCATCATGCCGCTGGGCAGGATCGCGGGCGGCACCCACAAGCCGCCGAGGGCGGACATGGCCATGTACAGTCCGTAGCTGAGCGGATAGGCGAAGTCGGAGTTCACGCTGAATCCGATGGCGATGCCCAGGGTGGCGAACGCAGTGCTGCCGAGCCAGCTGGCGACCACGAGCGAGACCCACTGGCCGATCGAGAGTTGCACTCCCTTGACGGTCGCCGCCGTGAGGCAGACCAGCACGATTGCGGGCAGTGCCGTGATCACGCTGGCGATGATCTTCGCGCCGATCACTTGGATGCCCGGCAATGGCATCGAGCGCAGCTGCTCGAGCCAGCCGAGTTGCCGTTCCTCGGCGATGCGGGGTCCCGTGGTCGACAGCACCGCCCAGATGGCCCCGTATGCGGCCATCGCCACCATGATCTCCACCGTCCCCTTGAGTTGGCCCGGCCCAGCGGGGCCACCGCCGAACAGCGTGGCGAACAGCAGATAGAAGCCGATCGGAGCGCCGACCGCGAGGGCGAGGTATTTCGGGTCGCGCAGCATCCGGATGACTTCCAGACGCAGGTAATACGTGTTCATGAGAGCTCCTGGGTGAGGCTGTCCTGGTTGAGGCCGTCCCGGGTGAGGCTGTCCCGGGTGAGGCTGAGGAAGGATTCGTCGAGGCTCGGCGGGTTCACCTGCAGATTCCGCCACTCGAGGGTGCTTGCGGCGAGGGCGCGCACGGTCGCATCCGGGTCGGTGCTGCGCAGTGCGACACGGTCATGCGTGTTGTCCCTGGTCACGCCGATGACGCCGGGCAGGTTTGCACACGCTGCGCTGCCCGCGCGGATGCTGACGCGCACCACGCTGACGCCGGTGCGGCTGCGGATGGCGGCCGGGTCACCGTCCGCGACCACACTGCCGTGCGAGAGCACGACGACGCGAGCTGCGTTCTCGTCGACCTCGTCGAGGTAGTGGGTCGCGAACAGGATCGTGCGTCCGGTGGAGGCGTAGGCGCGCATCGCAATCCAGAACGCGGCACGACCCTGCACGTCGAGGGCCCGGGTCGGTTCGTCGAGGATCAGGATCTGCGGGTTGGCGACGATCGCGATGGCGAAGCGCAGTCGCTGCGACTGGCCGCCGGAGAGTCTGTCGACGCGCCGTCGTGAGACGTCGGCCAGGTCGGCGAGTTCGAGGGCGGCATCCGGGTGAAGTGGTTGCGGATGCAGTCCGGCTGCGAGGCGAACGAGTTCGCCGACCCGGACGCCGGGCATCAGGCCGGTGTCCTGAAGCATCGCGGCGATGACCCCTGCAGCAACCGCGTCGCGGGGGCGCAATCCGCCGACGGCGACCTCACCGGAGTCCGGGGTGATCAGGCCGAGCATCATGCCGATGCTCGTACTCTTGCCTGCTCCGTTCGGGCCGAGGAGTGCGACGGTCTCACCGACTGCGAAGTCGAGGTCGATGCCGCGAACTGCTGGCACGCCGTCATACGACTTGACGATGCCGCGCAGCCGGATGGCGGGGGTGGCCAGGTGTGTGTTCATGGTTCGAGCTTGACCTCAAGGTCGAGCCGAGGCATCCACCAGACAGCGCGTGCGCATACCACAACGGGAGTAGATTCAGCGGCTGCAGCTACTCGTACTGACCGTTCGCTTCCCCTGGTTGCGCATCCGCTTCATCAGGTCGCGCGTCGGGTGGAGATTCAGGTGGAGGTTCGGGCGCCGGTGCAGGCCCGATGACGACGGCCGGTGCCGTGCGGTAGGTACGCCCGGTGGGACTGACCCAGTCCAAGCATCCATCCGGCGCCCGAGTCACCTTCCAGCTGCACTTGTGTTTCATCACATGATGTCGCCTGCAGAGGTGCTCGAGATTCAGAGCGCACGTCGTTCCGCCGTCGTTCCACGCCTTCGTATGGTCGAGGTCGCTGTGACCGGCTCGCCTGTTGCAGCCTGGGAAGCGGCAGGTCTCATCACGCACTTGCAGCCATCGACGCAGGTCGGCTGGAACGCAATATCGGGTTCGATCGATGTCGAGAACGGTTCCGGTGACCGGGTGGGTCAGAATCCGGGTGAAGCTCGGTGCCTGAGCGGCCAGCGCGCGGGCCGCCTCCGGGTCGATCGGGCCGTAACCGTCGAGCATTGCGGGCTCGTCGCTTGCCCCGAGCAGTGTGAGCACTGGCACGGTCACGTGAACGGTAGGGCGCGCCCGGAGCGACCGACTCCGGGCGTTTCCGTTACCTTTTATCGCCTCAGTTGCCCGGTCGGCGGCCTCGTCAGCGGCACCAGGCTCACCAGCAGCGCATGCGTAGTGTGCATGATCACCGTCGAGGATGAGGCCGGTGAGAATGTCCGAACGCAACTGGGCCATCGTGCGCGGGTCGCGCGCAGTGACTGCCTCCGATGCGAGAGAGCTCGTCGCCTCGTAAATCTGAAGTGCATCGCCGGCCGGGAGGTAGTGGTTGAGCCAAGCCATGCCGTCACGGTCGGGCTGGAACTCGAGCCTGCGGTCCAATCGGGCAGCGGCCTTGCGCTTCGCCATGGAGTCGGGGTGCATGCGTTCACGCAGGACTCTCGCTTTTCGCTTCAGCCTCGCCGCAGTCGTGTCGGCCGCGATGGGGAGCAGAGCGGCTTCCAATTCCGCGCGGCTCTGGGACGGAAGCGATTCGCAGTTGTCGACGATCACATCCGCATGACGCAAGCTGATTCTGCCGGCCCACAGCGCAGCGAGTGTGTTCGGAAAGGAGCGTAGCGCGACTGCCGAGTCGATCTGCGCCGCGATGGTCTGTTCGGGGATGCGAAGGGCACAGGCGATCTCCGCAGTGACGGACCGATGACACATCTCGCGGCGGTAGTCCTCGGGATCGCCGGGGCACACCATCACATCCACGGCCAACTCTGCCCAGTCATCGGCGAGCGCCAACAGTTCGCTGCGTCGTGCCTGAAGAGCGGCGATGCGCTGATCCACATCTTCAAGGTCGTGCACGATCAACTCGAGTCTGTCTTCCAGATCGACGGTGCGGATCATCCTGTCCGCATCGCCTCCGCTGACCACGGGGCCCGGCAGTGCGAAATCCGCAGGCGGTTCCGGAAACGGGTCATCGATTCCGAAGTCGTCGGCTCCGATCCCGCCAACTTCAATCCCACCAACTTCAATCCCACTGGGCCAACCCTCGGCTCGCAACAGCACCGCGAACTCCGTGTCCACCGTCTGTGTCGTCGCCTCAGTCATAGTCACATTTTATCATAGATTCGTAGATATATTCCCATATTTGCAAAGGATACCCCATAATTCAGCGATAAACAGAAATACAGCAATGTATCCATCAGACAGTAGTCACACGGGTATCGAATATTTGTTCAGCTGAAGCAGGCTGGTTCTATGGTTGGAGTCGCCCGCCTGGTCGGAGTAATCGACTATCCGCGGACGTTCCGGGTGTAGACCTCTGACTGCCAGGGAGCGAGTCGGCCGTCCGTGACAGGGGTCGCCCCGGGAAGATTCCCGAGCACCAGTTCACTCTCGCTCCACAGCTCGGCATCCGGCAGTTCGTAGGTCGCAGGTTCGCCGCTCAGGTTGACCAGCACGAGCAGCTGCCGGTCACCGAGAGTGCGGGTGTAGGCGAAGACCGAAGGATGATCCGCCAGCAGCATGTCGAAGGTGCCGTGCGAGACCACCGGGTCCCGATGCCTGAGCTCGATCAGTGCTCGATAATACGCAAGGACCGAGTTCTCGTCGTCACGTTGGACCGCGGCGTTGATCTGGGTGTAGTTGGGATTGACGGCGATCCACGGTGTGCCGTCGGTAAAGCCGGCGTTGGGTGCGTCCGACCACTGAACCGGTGTTCGTGCGTTATCCCTGCTTGTCCTCCGGAGAGCGGCGAGCACGTCGGCCGGCGAAACACCCACAATGCCGGCAGCCTCGGCGTAATGATTGAGGGATTCAATGTCGCGGAAGTCCTCAATGCTTCGGAACGGCACGTTGGTCATCCCCAGCTCTTCGCCCTGGTAGACAAATGGGGTTCCGCGCTGCAGGTGCAGCACCGTCGCGAGAGCGGTGGCCGACTCGCGCCAGAAGACCGTGTCGTCACCGAACCGGCTGACCACGCGCGGCTGGTCGTGGTTGTTCCAGTACAGGCTGTTCCAACCCGATTCGGCGAGCCCACTCTGCCAACGGCCGAACGACGCCTTCAGGTCCAGCACGGTTGTGTCGTGGGCGTCCCACTTGCCGCCGTCACCCTGGTCGAGACCGACGTGCTCGAATTGGAACACCATGTCGACCTCTCTGCGCGTCGGATCGGTGAACAGTTGCGCGTCCGCAACAGTCACGCCCGGCATCTCACCGACCGTGAGGTAGCGGTCGTCGCGATCGGCGAAGACCCGCTCGTGCATTTCATGCAGGAACTCGTGGATGCGTGGGCCCTGCGCATAGAACGGGAAGCCGTCACCATACCGAGCACCCGGCGCCACGACGCCATCGGGCAGGCTGACGACCTTGGAGATGAGGTTGATGACGTCCATGCGGAATCCATCGACTCCGCGATCCAGCCACCAGCTCATCATCGCGTAGATCGCATCCCGGACCTCCGGGTTCTCCCAGTTGAGATCGGGCTGCTTGCGGGAGAACAGGTGCAGGTAATAGTCGCCGCTCGCCGCGTCGAGCTGCCAGGTCGAGCCGGAGAAGAACGACTCCCAGTTGTTCGGTTCGGCGCCGTCCTCGCCCGGCGCCTTGCCATCGCGCGGCGGCCGCCACCAATACCAGTCCCGTTTGGCACTGTCTGGGCCGGAGGCCGACTCGATGAACCATGGATGCTCGTCCGAGGTGTGGTTGACGACGAGGTCCATCACGAGTTTGATGCCTCGGTCGTGCAGCTTCGCCAGCAACTCATCGAAATCGTCCATCGTCCCGAGAACCGGGTCGATCGCCTGGTAGTCGCTGATGTCGTACCCCGCGTCGTCATTCGGTGAGCAGTAGATCGGCGAGAGCCAGACGACGTCGACGCCGAGCGCCTCCAGATGGTCGAGATGATCGATCACGCCTCGGAGGTCGCCGATGCCGTCTCCATCCGAGTCGGCGAAGCTGCGTGGATAAACCTGGTAGACGACTGCGGACCGCCACCACGTGTCATCGTCCTGCACCGGCGGCGACGCGATCGTCGTCGATGTGTCGGTCATTTCACTCCGTCCGGGTCGAGGTCGATGAGCACCAGCTGCCAGATGCCGGGGGTAGGCAGCGTGGCGCTCGCGTAGGCCCGGTCAACCTTCACGGGGACCTCGACAAGACGCGGCAAGCGATCCGGGTCGGAGACGCGAACGCGCGGAACAACACCCTCGACCGTCCGGAGCCGCAATGTCGATTCGCCGATATCGACGACGGGGTGCTTCGCGCCGTCCCAGAGCACGTCCGTCTGGCCGCTCAGATTGATCAGATGCAGCACCAACCCGTAACGGGTTCGGGTGACACGCCGCCACACCTGGCCGGCGATCGGTTCCTCCGTCACTTCGACACCGGCGAACGTCACGTCGATGTCATCGTTGTACGCTCCCGCATACGATCCGGTCACGTCGACGATCTGCGGATCGAGCAGGAGTTCGTCGTGCTCGACGAGGTAGTCGTACCACCGTTTCAGAAGTGCCGCCGTCGATTCCTCCACGACATGGTTGCGGACGTAATACGGGTCGACCAGGATGCGGTCGGCCTCTCCGGCGAGCAGTTGGGTCGCTCCATGCGAGAAGAGTGTGGCCATCGTGAACGCCGTCGCGCCGTCGGCGGCGGCTGCGGATGCCGAGTCATAGACATGCTGGTAAGCGGCGATGACGACCGGTTTGCCCTCACCGACCGCCCGTGCGCGTGACACGACGCGGGCGAGTGCGCCGAGCGTGGTCTGCGGGTTCCACACCTCGACGTAAACCGCGTCCTGCGGGCTGCCGCCGGTCAGCCAGGTGGGGAAGTCGTTGACGTTATTGAAAATCAGCTGCGAACCGGGAAGAGCATCGCGAACCGCGCGTAGGAGCACGTCGAACGACGTTGCGACGTCGACGACCACGCCGTCGGCGCGCCGGGCATGCTTCGGATACCCGTACTGGTCCAGGTGAAATCCGTCGAATCCGAGCACACCGGTGGCTGCCTCGAGTTCCGGGACGAAATGTGCCACCCACCGCTCGGCCGCCGGATCCACGATGAAGAGGAAGTCTCCGAGCGCAAAGGGAGACCCGGCACCGTCCATGAGGGCGTGCGCTCTCCACCGGTCCCACTCAGCGGGCCCGACCGCGTAGACGGCGGCATAGCCAAGGGCGCGGGCACCGACGTCGTGCACCGCGGACGCGAGTTCGCGCACCGTGTCGAGAGACACCCTCTGCCCGAGCGCGTCGTCATACTCGTCTCCCCCGCCGAGCAGGTCGGCATGACGGTACGCCCAGTCGTAGAACTGGATGTCGGTGAGATGCAGCCGTCGCACCGTATCCGTCAGTCCTCGGGCGTCGCGATGGGGATGATAGTCGACCGTGAAGCCATAACGCACACGCATGCGGGAGTCGTCTGCGACGTCGACAGCGGTCCGCGCGAACGTGCCATCGCCGCCGCGCCATTCGACACCGTACCCGCCGCTTTTCAGCGCGCCGAGCACGGCGACGGGAGCAGAGACGTTGTGCCATTGACCGACCTCGACGCCCAGATGCCAGAGGGTGAGCGTTCCGGGCGACCGCACACCGCGGACCTCCACCGAGACCTCAGCCCCCACAGCGAAGACCGAGCGTGTCGGCAGCAGTTCGACTCTCATCCCTTCACCGCTCCGGCGGTGAGGCCCTGAACGAAGTACCGCTGAAACACCAGGAACACGATGATGACCGGGATGATCGCAATCAGAGAGGCCGCGAACACCAATCCCCACTGCGTCGCGTGCTGTCCTTGGAAGTTCGCAATAGCCAGGGGCAGCGTCGCGTTGGCCGAGTTGTTGATCATGGTCAAGGCGATCGGATACTCATCCCAGCTGTTCAGGAACGTGAAGATGGTCGCGACGGCGAGAGCGGGCCGAGCCAGCGGGATGGCCAGCCTCCAGTAGCGCGTCCAGGCGTTCGCGCCATCCATCTGCATGGCTTGGTCGAGCTCCCCGGGCAGCGATGCGAAAAACCCGCGCATCAGAAAGGTATTGAGGGAGAGCGACCCCGCGATGTAGAAGAAGATCAGTCCGGCAAGCGAGTCGAGCAGATGCAGGTTCTTAGCCAGGATGAACTGCGGTACGAGCAGCATGACCGCAGGAATCGTGAGCCCGGCAAGCAGCAACCGGAAGATCGCCTCCTTGCCGGGGAAGCTGAATCGCGCGAAGGAGTATGCCATCATCGAGCTCAGCAGAACCGAGCCGGCCGTCGAAACCGCCGCGACGATCAACGAGTTGCCGAAATAGAGCAGGAAGTTCGCCGTGCCGACCGCATCGGTGTAGTTCGTCACCGTTGCCGGATCGGGAATGAATCTCGGCGGAGTCGAGAGCACGTAGGCATTTGACTGGAAGCTCATCGAGAGCATGTACAGGAACGGTGTGACCATCGTGAGCGCCCCGACGATGAGCGTCACAGAGCGGAACGTGGTTGAGGCGGGGCTTCCGGATGCGGATCGGCTGCGCCCCCGCATGATGGATGCGGTCATGCCAGCTCCTCTCCGTCGCGACTGCGAGTGATGCGCAGTTGCAGCATCGCGAGCACGAAGACGAGAACGGCGAGGATGACCGCGAGAGTGGAGGCGTAACCGAAGTCGCTGTAGCTGAAGGCCTGCTGGTACATGTAGGTGAGGACGACATCGGTCTGCCCGACCGGGCCGCCGCCGGTGATCAGCTGAACGGAGATGAAGACGTTGAGGCCGCCGATGACGAGCATGACCGAAAGGAACACGGTCGCGGGATTGACGGCAGGAAGCGTGACGGCGCGAAAACGCTGCCATCGGTTTGCCCCGTCTACAGCTGCGGACTCTTCCAGGGATTCTGGAACCCCCTGGAGGGCGGCGAGATAGATCATCATTGACCAGCCGATGCCTTTCCAGATTCCGAGAAGGCAAATGACCACGAGAGCACTCCAGCGGTCGGCGAGCCACGAGACGTCGCTGCCCATCAGGTGCAGAAAGTCGTGGAGCGTGAAGTTGATCAGGCCGCTGTCATCGAACAGGAACTTGAACAGCAGCGAGACCACTACCCAACTGGTGACTACCGGCAGGTAGAACAGCACGCGGAAGAGTGGTTGCGACGGGCTTTTCCGCTTGAGCAGCAGCGCGATGAAGAGCCCGATGGCCATCTGTGGGATGACGGTCGCGACCATGTAGATGGCACTGTTGCTGAGGCTCTGCCAGAAATGCGGATCCTGGAATGCCCTCAGGTAATTGTCGAAGCCGCTCCACTGACTGAGCTGGGAGTTGAATACGTTCCAGCGGTAGAGGCTCATCTGGAATGCGGAGACCGCAGGCCAGACGATCGCCACGACGAAGATGACGACGCCCGGCAGGAGGAACAGATAGGGCGCTGCGCTCGGACGGCGCCTTCGCCGGGGATCAGAGGACCGACCGGGGCGCACGACGGAGGATGTCTCCGACGCGCGGCCCGCCGTGGTGAGCACCAATTGTCAGCTTCCCCCGAGCAGTGCGTCGATCTGCGCCGCCGCACTGTCGAGGGCCGCCTTGACCGTGGTCGTCCCGAGGAACGCCGAGGTCAGTGTCGTGGTGAGCACGGTATCGATCTTGCTCTGGTTAGGACTCGCAATGCGAGACTTCGCCGTCTTGAGTTGGTCGGAGAACGTCTGGTAATAGGCTGCGATCTTCGCCTGTTCATCCGCGAACGCGGGTACGACTGTCATCTGTCCGGTCTTGGCCATCGCGAGTTGAAACTGCTTGCCCTGGGTGAAGCGGATGAATTTCTCTGCTGCGGCTTGGTGCTTCGAATTCGCAGTCAGCACGATGTCTTCCCCGCCGACGACGCTGATGGAACCGCCGTCTCCCGCGGGGATAGGTGAGTAGGTCGGCTTGAACTGCGGATACTGGCTCGACCAGATCCCGGCCATCCACGGTCCATCGAAGATGGTCGCGTACTTCCCTTTCGGCAGGCCGTCGGATGTTCCGGTTGCGCCCTTGTTGCCGGTGATCAAGTTGGGGATGAGCCCGGCCTTGTACCAATCGACCAGCATCTGGATCGTGCTGACATTGGTGTCGCTGTTGAGGTATCCGCTTGCCTTCGTCTCGGCCTTGTTCGTCAGCTCGCCGCCGCCGGACCAGATCCAGGGCGAGATGTTCCAGGCGCCGAGCCCGCTGTCTGCGAAGAGGGATACGCCGGTGCCCTTGAGGTTGTCTCCCATCGCCTTGAGGTCTGCGAACGTCTTCGGCGGTGTCGAAACGCCTGCTTTCGCAAGCGCAGCCTGGTCGGTGATCAGCACGCGCGTGTTGGTGTCGAGCGGGAGACCGTAATACTTGCCCTTGTACAGGTTCGTCGCGACATTGCCCTTGTAGTCTTTCGCGGCGAGCGCTTTGTAGTCCTTCATCGTGTCGGAGAGCGGGACGAGCACGCCGTCCTGTGCGAACTGAGGAACCCAGCCGAGGTCGGCGCGCACCAGGTCCGGCAGCTGTCCGCCGGCCGCACTCGTCGTGAGCTTCTGGAGCAGAGAGTCGTATGCGATGTCCGTGTACTTGACTGTGATCCCGGGATTGGCCTTCTCGAAGGCCGGAATCAAGGTGTTGTTAAGGGCATCCTGCTGGGTCGAGTTGCCCCCGTTTCCGTAGGATCCCCAGAACGTCAGGGTGACGGGATGATCGGCGGAGCCGTCCTGCCCTGACGAAGTCGACCCGGACGAGGTCGACGAGCAGCCGGTTGCGAGCATCGCTATGGAGGCGACCATCGCGGCCACGGCCGCTAGTGCTGTGGAACGCTTCATTGCAGTTCTCCTGTCGTGAGTTCGGTGCAGTTCGTGAGTTCAGCGCAGTGCACTCTCGAATGAGGGCATAGTTATTTCTAGATCAGAACTAACCTCGTGTCAATATGTCAGTTTTCGATGTTGATGATCAATTGTTCGTTTACGCTCAAAAAAAACATCTGCGTATGCCGCTCGATGCTTACGGCGCCCGCTGGACACCGCAGGGCGAGTGAGTTGCCCTCGATGTCCGAAGTTATTTCACGACGACGAAGGCTGGCGGCCAAGTTCTTTGTTGTGTGGTTGAATTACCGCAGATTTGCTTCCTGACATGAAGAATGGCGTGATGAGATGACGTGGCAACCTGCTGACGACCTCGCACAAGCGGTCGCGCTCGAGGTTCTCCTTCACGGCCCCCTTGCGCGATCCGAGTTGGCGCGTCGGCTGGGGCTGGCGCCGGCTACGTTGACTCGCATCAGCTCCGAACTCATCGAACTGGGTCTGCTTCTGGAAGCCCCTAGGCCCACAGAGCGCAAGAACGGCAGACCGTCAGTTCCGCTGGATGTCGTAGCCGACGCGCATCACTTTCTCGGCATCAAGGTATCCGGCGACGCCGTCATGGCAGCGATCATCGACCTGCGCGCCGACGTCCTCGGATACTTCGAGGAGCCGTTGGTCTCGTCCGACCCCGATTCGGTTGTCGATCAGATCTGCGGCGTTTCCGCGAAAGCCGGATTCCGGGAACCCATTGACGCCATCGGCATCGGTCTCGGCGGTGTTGTCGACCGGGACGGGGTGGTCAAGAGCGCGCCGTTCCTCGGCTGGGAGGATGTCCCCATTGCTCGGCTCGTGCAGAGCCGGACTGAAACGCCCAGCTATGCATCGAACGACCTGGCTGCGTTCACCGAGTCCCAACACTGGTTCGGCCTCGGCACCGGGCATGACAACTTCGCAACTCTGACAATGGGAGTCGGTGTCGGCTTCGGCTGCGTGGCCAACGGCAAACTACTGGCGAACGCCGACTCCGGGGTGGGGCTCGTCGGTCACTGGCCACTCGACCCGCTAGGCCCACTGTGCAGCCGTGGACATCGGGGATGCGCCGAGGCGATGCTCACCCTGCCGTGCATCCTGCGCGATGCTTCGTTCGCACTCGACCGCCCGGTGGAATGGACGGAGTTGATCACGCTGGTGAAGGCCGGCCACCCGGCGGCGAGCGCGATCGCGCGGTCATCGGGACGCGCACTGGGAAGGCTCATCGCTGCAATAGCCAATCTCACGGCACCCGATCTGGTGATCGTGGGCGGCGAAGCCGTGGACCTCGCCGCGGTCGCGTCCGACGTCGTCGAGGAAGGGATTCGCGAGCACCGCGATCCGCGTGCCTCCGACGTGCGCGTAGAGCTGACCTCCGGAAGCAACGAAAGCTGGTGTCGTGGCGCGGCCGTGGCGGCGCTGCAGCGATACGTACTCGATCGCCGTCGAGGATCCCCGCGCGGTCGCTGAGCACCTCTCACCCGAATCACCAACCCGCCTTGAGCCGTCACCGCAGGTGCAGCCGCTAGATTCGTGTGGTGGCTCTCGATGTGATCTCGTTGACACCGATGCAGTCCCTCGGCATCCCGGTCGCGCTGGCCGGGTCGGTCTTCCTTGCGCTCGGAGCCCAATTCCAGCATCGAGGAGTCTCGCAAGTCGACTCGAATCGACTGCCGACGGACAGAGCCGGCCTGAGCATCCGTCAACTGCTTGCGCTGTTGCACGATCCGTTCTGGGTGCTCGGCACGGTCATGCTGGCGCTGGCGATCGCGTTCCAGCTGTTCAGCCTGTACCTCGCACCGTTGACCGTGGTGCAGCCGCTCGGCGTCGTCGGCCTGGTGATCACCGCGGTCGTCAACTCACGCGTCACTCGCACTGCGCTGGGACCACCCGCCATTCGGGCGATCGCGTTCTGCGTGGTCGGCGTCGCGCTGTTCGTGACGACAGCGACCCTGACCACCTCGTCCCGACCGGTGCGCGACTCGCAACTGGTGACGGTGCTGGTGATTCTCGGATGCGTGCTTCTCCTGCTCGCACTCATCTTCGTGCTCTTCCGCACGAAGTTCACCGCGTTCTTCTACATCGTCGGCGCCGGCATCCTCTTCGGATTCGTGGCAACGCTCGCGAAGGTGGTCATCGACCGTGTGCACACGATCATCGTCAGTCAAACGCTCGGCGCTGGATTCCACCTGATGCCCGGTGACTGGCTCACGATCGTGTGCGCAGTCGGAATCATCGTCGCATCGCTGTGCGGCACGTACTTCGTACAGACGGCTTACGCATCCGGGCCACCGGACCTCGTCGTCGCCGGGCTGACCGTGATCGACCCGATCGTCGGCGTCACAATCGGCATCGTCGTGCTCGACGAGGCGGCGTCCGCTCCGCTCTGGGCTGCGCTGGTCTTCGTCGTCGCGGGCGCGCTCGCCATCTACGGGGTCTTCCAACTCGCCAAGCACCACCCGCAGATGGCGCACTGAGCACGCGGCTCAGTGCGTTCGGGGCCCGGCAACGGATGATGCCGCAACCTTCGGCTTGATCTCGCGGTACTCCCGGTAGACCAAGACGATGATCACCGCGTCGAGCACGGTGAGCAGGATCAGGCCGATCGTGGGGGAGACCAGGGCCGTGTACACCTGATAGGCGAGGAACAGGATCAGCACCGCCAGCGCGTACGGATACGCGCGGTGCAGCCTGCGCAGCAGACAGTACACGAGCACGAGCTTCACCACGCCGTGCACGATCAGGAAAGCCATCAGAAAGCCGAGTCCGCTCTGCGCGAGACGATCGTCGAGATTCTCGACATAACCGGCGATGAAGACGCGAATCGGTCCCGATCCTTCACCAGCCTCTGCCGCGATGGCACTGAGCGCCAGATGCGGGATGCTCGGCGCAAGCAGCAGAACAAGGCCGACCAGCAGTTCGATGGCGCCGTCGATCCCCTTCAGGATCACGCCGATGAAGTAAAAGACGTCCAGCGGCGTCCAGCGACGCGGCGGCTTCACGGCAGAACCCGCAGCGCCAGGGCCCGCAGCGCCAGAACCCGTCGCTCCCGATCCCACCGATGTCGACCTCACGGATTTCGACCTCACGGATTTCAGGGTACCCGGCTGCACGGCACGTCGATCTTCCACATCGCAGAAGGTGCTCCGTGCAGTGTGTATTCAGCGCTCGGCGAGGCGATATCGCAATAGGCCTCCATTGCCACAACCTGCGGCCGCCACAACGGGCCGTGCGAGCGCCGCGAGACGGCGGATGAGAAGTTGCCGACGAGAACCGCAGCGAGAACCAGCAGCGTGATTGCTGGAAGGAGCGCCTTCCGCGAGCCAGCCCCTGCAACCGACAAGCCTGCAACCGACAAGCCCGCAACCGACAAGTCCACTGCCAACAAGTCCACCCCCGCGCCCATACCAACACCCCCGCCCACGACACCACGCGGTCGCGCCAGCGCTGCAAGTGCCAACGGCACCAGTGCCAGCAGGAACATCGACGGCGTCACCCCGTAACGAGCCAGCCACGGCGCATCCAGCTGGGCATCGCTCATCGTCGCGTAGTCGTAGAACGTGCTCGGGCTCACTTCGACGGCGATGGCGTAGAACGCCATGGAGCCTATGCCGCACACGCCGATCATCAGCCGCTGCAGCCTCGACCCGCGCAGCAGCCCGATCGAGGCAGCCGCCGCAAACGGAAGCAGCAGAACGATGCCGGCGATCGGTCCGGCGACCCCGAGCAGCCACGCGATCGCTTGCGGGTCGGCATTCCACGAGGTCATCACCGCGTTGATGAGGTAGCCATAGGCGACGGATGCGATCGGCACCGGATTCGCCGAAGACGCACCTCGCGGGTCTGACAGGGTGGCGAGCAGCTGCGCAGCCGCGCCCACGAGATAGAGGACGCGCACCGGCAGCATCCGCCGATCGCGCCAGCGCCACAGCATCAAAGGGACGAACGCCGCCATTTGGATCTCGGTCATCGTGGCGAGCAGCGCGACGCCGGCGAGCAACCAGGCTCCCGTGCGCGTCCGCGGCCGGTACAGCAGGAGCCAGGGCGCCAGCCAGAGGAAGTACCAGTGCAGATTCGCGGTATTGCCCAAGACCTCGCGCGGGGCCAGCGGCACAAGCAGCGTGATGGCGGCCAGCCCGAGCCGGAGTGTGCTGCTCGGCACCACGTCCCTGGCACAGATGAACACGAGAGCCGCGACGCCTGCGGCCACCACGCACGCACCGAACGCCATAGCGGTCGCCCAGCCGGACACGGGCACGGCCGCCACCGTCCCGGTCGCAATGAGTCGCGGCACCGTGTGCAGGTAACCGGCATAGGGGGTCGCCAGCGCCGCGATCCCGTGCGTCACGGCGTTCGCGAGGAAGTTGCGCACGTCTTCGGCCCAGAGGGTGCCCTGATCGTCAGGGGAGAGACGGAGCCATTCGACGACGCTGCCGACCACGAGGATCATGACCCCGAGTGCCGCCGGGCGCCGCCACAGGGGCGTTGGAATCGGCACTGCCGTGTGCGGGGATGCCTGTCCGGGCGCGCTGATCCGCAGCAATGCGGATGCGTGCCTCCGCGTCGCATGCACCCGGGCGGTCGGGCGTGTGTTCAGATTCGACGTGGCGTCCTCCAGCTGTGAGCGCGCCCGGAATCGAGTCCGCTGCAGTCAAGCTCCGCGGCAGGTGAACTCAGTCCGGGCGGCCGCGATGAGCGCACGAGTCCCACCCACCATTCAGCCAAGTCTGCTTTTTCCCAGAGAGGTCCCAAACTGTGCGAATCCGCAGACGGCGCTCACGCCACGTTCAGACTCCGGCGGCCGTCACAACGAAGTCGGTCGCGAATCCGGCGAAAAGCCCGATCAGCAATCCGGAATAGAGCCAGAAGCTCGCCCCGAACTTGAACGCGACGCGCAACAACTGCATGATCACGTAGAGGATCGAGCCGGCTGCCAGGGCTAGGAACGCGATCGACACGGCGTCGTTGACGAAGACCGTTCCGAGCAGCGTGCCGACCACCGTGGGCCCGCCGCCGATCAGGCCGAGGAGCGCGAGCTGCCCCCAGCCGGGACGCCGTTCGTCGGAGGTCAAAGGGGCGCAGATGCCGAAGCCCTCTGTCGCATTGTGCAGCCCGAACCCGACCACGAGCACGACTGCCAGTGAGAGCTGCCCGCTCGCAGCGGACTGGCCGATCGCCAGCCCCTCCGAGAAGTTGTGCAGGCCGATGCCCACCGCGATGAGGAAGGCCAGTCGGCTCGCCGGGCGACCCAGGCGCAGGACGCCCTCGCGCACCGACCCGGCGGTGAGCCCGCCATCCGGTGTGTTTCCGAACGAATCACCACCGCCGGCGATGCCACCGACCGCGACCGGCACGCGTGTCTCGCGCTTGGCGGCCATGAAGCGCGCGAGCCAGCGATCGTAAGCCACCAGACTGAGCAGGCCGATCGCAATCGCGCCGAAGAGGATCACCAGCAGCCCGATGAACGGCCACCACGCTGCGTGCTTGTCCCCGGATGCGTCGACCAGGGCCGCCTCCACCGGTTCGACGGCGTGGGAGAGCACGTCCCACAGGAGGAAGGTGAGCACGCCGATCGTGATGGCGTTCAGCAGGGCTTGAAGGGTGGTGGATCGGGTCTTCAGCCGTCCGATCGGCAATCCCAGGAAGATGGTGAATCCGGCGATGGCGCCGAGCACGGCGATCTGAAGCGGGGACATGCGCGGTTGGCGACTCTCTCTGACAACATCGGGGAAGGTTAGGCAAACCTATCCTAATGACATCGTCGCACACAAGTCGACCATGTCCGAACCGATGGTCGAAACCGCAGGTCCGGCGTCAGGCGTTCACGGCCGTGGCGCCGGGCGATGCCAGCACCTTCGCTGCCGTCGCATGCCCGCTGACGCAGGCCTCCGTCAGGTCGCGCGTAGCAATGAACGTCGAGAGGAACCCGGCCGCGAACGCGTCGCCCGCGCCGGTCAGGTCCTTGATCTCCGCGACCGGCGGCACCGGCACGAGGATGCGGTCGGCCTGCGGTCGATGAACCACTGTCGGCTGCGCACCGGCCTTCGTCACGACGATCGTGTCGCCGAGTCGAGCGAGGTTCTCGCCCGGCTCGCCCGCGATCGACAACCCGAGCAACGCGGATTCGCTGCTGTTGCCGATGAGGAAGTCCGGCTTCACCTCGGCCATCAGGTCGATGAAACGTTGCACACCGTAGTGCGTGAGCATGCCGGTCGACGACGCGTCGACCGACACCAGGATGCCCCGGCTCTTCGCCCTGCGGATCGCATCGATAGCCGTGCTGCCGACCGGCTCGCCGTCGAATGAATACGCCGGCACGTGCAGTACCTCGAGGCCGTCGAGCCAGGCATCTGGCACGGTGTCGAGCTGGGTCGCCGCCCCGCGGTGCGGCAGCATGGTGCGTTCCCCGGTCGGGTCGATCAAGATGACGATCGTCCCGGTGTCGCCCCGCCGTTGCACGCGCACGTCGACGCCTTCCGCGGCGAGTTCCTGCACAAGTGCGTCACCGAGGCGGTCGTCGCCGACGCATCCGATGAATCGGGTCGGCCCGAGCCGGCTCGCGAAACCGGCCACGTTCGCGGCGCTGCCGCCGCGAACGTGGAACAGCTCGACGTCGGTGTCCGTTCCGTGTCGCACGTCTTCGGCCAGCCAGACGATGATGTCCTCGACCAGATCTCCGATGATCCCCAGCACGGTGTCTCCGTTCTCAGCTCACTCGTTCTCAGTTCGTCGGTCGCATCAGTGACTCAGCGCGGTCGCGAGGCGGCCGCCGAGCGCGACGTTTCCGCGGTACACCTCGATGTTCACCTCGAGGCTGAGCCCGTGTGTGTCGCGCTGAATGAAATCAAGCAGGAACGGCGTGCTGGCGTTGCCTGCGATCCCCTGCTTGTCGGCCTCCGCCCAGGCGCGCGCCAGGATGTCGTCCAACTGCTCCGGCGGCAACTGCTTGTCCTCCGGGACCGGGTTGGCGAGCAGAACCGCCTGCGGCAGTGCCAGTGCGTCGCGCGCTCGAATGATCGCTGCGGCCTCCTCAGGGGTCTGCACGGCATATTCAATGCTGAAGCCCGAGTCGGAGACATAGAAGCCGGGATACCTGGTGGTGCCGAAGCCGATCACCGGGATGTTCAGTGTCTCGAACCGCTCCAGCGTCGCACCGACATCGAGGATCGACTTCACGCCTGCGCTGATCACGACGATCGGCACCTGCGCGAGCGTCGTCATATCTGCGGACTCGTCGAACGTGTCGGATGCGCCGTGGTGCACGCCGCCCAAGCCGCCGGTGGAGAACACTTTGACTCCTGCGCGATGCGCCAGGAAGGAGGTGGCGGCGACGGTCGTTCCACCGTGCACGCCCAGCGCCGAGACGACGGGCAGGTCGCGCAGGCTGACCTTGGCCATGTCGTCCGTCTGGGACAACTCCGTGATCTGCTCCGTGCTCAAGCCGACCGTCGGAACACCGTTGAAGACGCCGATCGTGGCAGGGGTCACGCCGTCGGCACGGAGGTTCGCCTCGGCTTCGAGGGCGACCTCGAGGTTGCGCGGGCGGGGGAGTCCATGCGTGAAGATCGTCGACTCGAGCGCCACGACGGGTCGATTTTCACGCACCGCCCGCTGCACTTCGTCGGAAACGCGGATAACGGACTCGGTCATGGTGGACTTCTTTCTTCAGTGTCTTAGATTGTGGGATGTGCACTGCGGAGGTTTGCGCTGCAGGATTTGCGCTGCAAGATCTGCCCTCCGGGCTGATACCAACGCTACGAAGGAATCGCCCAATAATCCAGAAACAATGAAGCACCATCCGATAGTCTAAGCCTATGCAATATACGTTGCGCCAGCTCGAGATCTTCGTCGCCGTTGCCGAGGCCGGACACTTCGGCAGAGCGGCCGAGGCGCTTCACATCTCGCAGCCCACGGTCAGTCAGGAGATCAATCGACTGGAGCGCCGACTCGGCATCCCGCTGTTCGACCGCTCGCGGCGGTCGGCGACCGTCACCCCGGCCGGTGAGGTCATGCTGACCGAAGGGCGCCTGCTGCTGCGACGCGCTGCGAACCTCATCGACAAGGTGCAGTTGTTCGAGACCTCGCGGATGCGTACGGCCCGCGTGATCGCAACCCCCAGCGTCGTCAATCGGCTCTTGCCCGCTGTGCTCAGCCGTGCCGAGCAGGAGCTCCCCGGCATTCAGATCGATGAGACCCTGGTCGAGACCGGCGCGGTTTCGACCACGCTGGTCGACGAGCACGCCGACATCGGAATCGGGCGGTTTCTGAACGAGATCGACGGGTTCGACCTCGAGACGATCACCGACGAGCCCGTGCTCGTCGCCGTCAGCCGCAATCATCCGGCCTCACGAGAACGTCGTGTGAGCCTGAAGGACCTGGCGGATCTGCCCCTGCTGCTGTGGCCGCGAGAACAGAATCCGGCGTACTACGACTACCTCATCGAACTCTGCACATCACGAGAGCTCAACCCGCTTGTGTTGATGAGCCCTCCCCTGATCGTGGGTTCGCGGCTCTATCTCCTGTCGGAGGGCCGGGCGTTCTCGCTCGTGCCGTGGTCGATGGCCGGGCGGCTGTCGGATGACCTCGCCGCGATTCGGCTGGACCGTCCGGCGACGTTGCCGCTCTCGATGCAATGGCGAGCGGACGACCCGCGTGCACCGCTGGCCGCGCTGCGTGACCTGATCCGTTCCGAAGCCGCAATTCTGCAGGCGGAAGCGGCGCAGGCGGATGCGGTGGCGGGAGAGCGATAGATAGTCATAGTCTATGTTACTAGGTCATTTGCATTGTTGTTGCCTCTCGCCTCGTCGGCTAGCCTTGACGCACACACATGAATTCTTCCGACACTCTGAACCCGACCGAACCCAACCCGACCGAACCGATCCGCGCTGTGGCATTCACTGCCTCAAGCGCACCCTCACCCGCGCGAGAAACGCTGCGTGCCGTCGGCGGCGGCTTCTTCCCGCTCGCCTTCATCAGCCGGCTGCCCTTCGCGATGACGGTCGTCGGCGTGTTGACGATCGTGTCAAGCGTCCGCGGCTCCGTCACGGAGGCCGGTATCGTATCCGCGGTCGCCGGCATCGGAACAGCCGTCTTCGGCCCACTGCTGGGCTCGTTCGCCGACAAGCACGGGCAGCGGCTCGTTCTGCTGATCGCGGCGACCGTCAACGTCGCAAGCCTGGTCGGTTTCGTCTCGCTGACGTTCTCGCTGGCCTCGATCCTCTGGCTCGCCGTCGTCGCCTTCCTGCTCGGCGCCAGCACACCGCAGGTGGCACCGATGTCCAGAACCCGCCTCGTCTCGATCGTGACAACCAGAACAGGCGGACGGCAGCGCGCCCAGGCGCTTTCTCTGGTGATGAGCTATGAGTCGGTCGCGGACGAGCTCGCGTTCGTACTGGGCCCCGTGGCGGTCGGGGTCATCGCATCCGCCCTCGGCGCGGGCGCGCCACTGGCCATCGCCGCGGGCATCACGGCACTGTTCGTGGTCGCCTTCGCCCTGCACCGCACGGCGAAACTGCCGATCCACGAGCCCTTGGCCGAAGAGGCTGCGACCCGGACGCGCCTGTTCACCTTCAGCCTGCTGATCCTGCCGATCGGCATGTTCTTCGTCGGCGGATTCTTCGGCTCCGTTCTCACCGCCGTGACCGTTTTCATGCGCAACCAGGGTGACGAGCTGGCCACCGGCGTCGTCTACGGCGGCATGAGCATCGGTTCGGTGATCACCGCGATCCTGATCGCGTTCGCACCCCGGCGCTTCACCCTGCGGACCCGCTGGCTGTGCTTCGCGGTGATCGCACTGGCGGCGGTTCTCGCACTGATCGTCGCCCCGTCCATCGCCCTCGTGACCGTCGGACTGGTCGCGGCCGGGTTCGGCATCGGTGTTGTGATCGTGACCATCTTCACCACGGCCAACCAGCGCACGCCCGCCGCACGCACGACGACCGTGATGACCATGCTCTCCAGCGCCCTGATCGTCGGCCAGGCACTGTTCAGCGCGGTCGGCGGTCTCGTCTCGGATGCGTTCGGTTCCGGCGCCGGGTTCGCCCTGGCGGCTGCGGCGGCCCTGATCATCGTGTTGGTCGCGACTGTCAACCTGGCCGCGGACCGTCCAGCTGCGATCGAATAGCCTAACGCGGAGCTAGTCGCGCAGCGAGGCCCCCGTGGTCTGCCCGAAGTCGATATGGAGATGATCGCAGGTGTCGTCGAACGGCACCAGGTTGGTCAGCGACATCGACGAACGGCATTCCTGCTGGCCGACGTGACTGCCCGGCGGAACCAGCGGGTCCAGAATTCGTATCAAGCGCACGGAGTCGGCATCGCCACCGGTGAGGCTTTGACCATTGAGCCTGTCGAAGTCCACCGCGTGTCCGCCACCGTCTGCGTAGTGCGCGGATGCGGTGCCGGCGCCCTCGATCTGCCCGGTGCAGCGGCGATTGATGTCGCTGACACCCACCGTGCGGAAGTTGTCGAGCGCCACCTCGATCACCTGCAACACGCGATAGTCAACCCCGCATCCCGGGACAGCGATACCCTCGGCCAGGTTGCGAATCTCCGGAATGTGGTCGGGCACGGAGCCGGTCAGCCGGCCCGCAGCGACGGCGCTCATGATCTTCGCCGCGAGCGCCTGAACGGTCGAAGGCACCGTCGTGCCGAGCGTCGAGTCCCACGCCGCCACGTTTTCGATCATCGTGTAGGTCTCGCGATTGTCCTTGGGCATCACCACATTGGCCACGGACAGCGTCTGGCTGGCGAGCGTCCCGCTGCGCACTCCGGTGTGCGACGAGATCGCATAGGCCGGGAGCGCGAACGTGGTGACCAGTCCGGCCGCCGCGAGCATCGCCGCGAGGCTGGACAGCTTCCGCTTGCGCACCGGATGGCGCGAGGCGCGTTGAGGGCGGACATCCGCCTTGGCAGCGCGCAGACGGACGCTCTGCCTCACAGGCACGCCTGCCTGCAGGATCGCGGGAACCGCAGCGCCGAGCCTGCGAGAACCGCCATGGTCGCGCCCGCGCCCGCGCTCGTCCTGCTCGCGGCGCTGCCGCCGCGTTTGCACCGCGCCGGCCGGCGTCTGAGTCTCCGGCTGCCACACAGCCGATTCTTGCGAGATCGGAGCCGACCCGGCCGGCCCGGGAACCGCCGGCGACGCACCATCCCGGGACGCATCATCCCGGGACGCATCATCCCGGGACGCATCATCCCAGAGCGCGCCGAACACGGACGCGGCCTGCAATTCCTGCTGCACCTCACGCCGGTGTGGCGCCGTATCGAGCGCAGCGATCGCCGTAAGGGCCGCGGCTGCCGCGCGCTCGCGCTCGCGCAACTGGCGGCGGGTCAACGGTGCGCACCCGGGTGTCCCCGGCACGGCGCCCGCTTCGCGGTGACCGGTTCCGCCGTCGCCAACCAGCGCGGTGTGGCCGGTCGGGAATGACACCGTGCTGGTCCTCCGTGCACAATACAGGTCGTAGCGAAGCAACCCGGATCGGGGCAGCGGTCGCATCGCCTGTCCCGGTCTCGCAGCCGAATCGACTCTCAGCCGAACAGACGACGCTTCGACGTTACGCGTTCGTGATCAATTTGTCACGCCAGCACCGCGCTTTCGCAGGTTCTCCCGGCCAGGTTCTCACGACCAACGAGACCGACGGCCCTGATTCGCCGGTGCACGCATGCCGGCTCGTGCGTGCATCGCTCACGGGTACGACGCAACCCTGTTGCGGGTCACCGTTCATCGCGCGCACCGCACATTGGGTGGCGACTTCGGCGTGACGGGTCTACCCTGGGCGGATCAACGCCGACTCCGGACCTTCCAACGATGGGAGCATCTCATGGGATGGAGCATCAAGAACCTCAGCAGAGCGACCGCAGGAACGCCCCAAGCCGTCCACCAGCCGACGGCGTGGTTGTTCGCGCAGTTCACACGCCACGTCGTCTTCCAGGGCTTCTCGCCCGCCACCGGCGACGACGGCCAATTGTACGAACTGTACTGCAACGACAGCGACGAATGGAGCGTCAAGAACCTCGTCAGCGAGGCCGGCGGCGCGCCGGCGGCGACGAACGCCAACGGTTACATCTGGGCCCATCAAGGGTCGCAGCACGTGGTCTATCAGGGACAGCAGTTCGACGGCCAGGTGCACGAACTCTGGTACACGGAAGACGACGGCTGGAATGCGAACAACCTGACGACCGCCGCCCCGCATGCACCGCTCACGCTCACCCAGCCGTTCGGCTACGAAACCTACTACGACGGCTCGCAGCGTGTGGTCTACCAGGCACGGGACCGGCACGTCCACGAGCTGCGCAATGCCGGCAACGGCTGGCACGACCTCGACCTCACCGCCGCAAGCGGAGCGCCGCTGTGCACACCGACCTCCGCACCGACCGGCTATTCGTTCGAAGACCAGCGGACCGCGCACGTGCTCGTCCACACCGAAGAGGGCCACATCCTGGAGTACTGGGCGGATGCCTCGGCCTGGCATTGGGGCGACCTGACCGCCGCGACCGGCGCGCCTCCGGTCTCCGACGCGGAGACCCTGCACGGCTACGTCTTCCGCGGCCAGGGCACACAGCATGTCGTCTACGTCGGGGTCGACGGCCACGTGCACGAGCTGTGGTGGAACACAGCCGGCTGGCACTCCAACGACCTGACGGCGGCGACCGGCGCAATCGCCGCGGTCCCAGCCACCAGTCCCGCCGGTTATGCGTTCGAGTCGGGCCTCTTCCAGCCCGCCGCCACCCAACACGTCTTCTTCATCGGTACCGATCAGCACATCCACGAACTGTGGTGGGACGCGAGCGGCTGGCACGTCAATGACATCGCCGCCCGCGTCGGTGCGCCGGCCGTGGTCGGCGACGCGGTCGGGTTCGTGGAAGTGGACCAAGGCAGCCAGAACATCTTCTATCTGAGCGACGCGCACGAGATCATCGAATTGCGCTGGACACCGTGACAACTCGATAGGCCGTGGACCGAAGCCGGACTCTAGGCTTTGCCTTCGCAGGTCACGACGCCGCCATGTCGGTGAACCGCGAGAAATGTCCCTGGAACGCGACCGTCACGGTGCGCGTCGGGCCATTGCGATGCTTCGCGACGATGAGGTCGGCTTCGCCGGCGCGCGCATTGTCCTTCTCATAGGCGCTCTCCCGGTGCAGCAGGATGACCATGTCGGCATCCTGCTCGATCGAGCCGGATTCCCGCAGATCGCTCAGTGCCGGCAGCTTGTCCTGACGCTGCTCGGGTCCACGGTTCAGCTGGGAGAGCGCGATCACCGGCACCTGCAGCTCCTTCGCCAGCAACTTGAGCGCGCGCGAGAACTCACTGACCTCCTGCTGGCGGGACTCGACCCGTTTGCCGCTCGTCATCAACTGCAGATAGTCGATGACGACCATCTTGAGCCCGACCCGCTGCTTGAGCCGTCGGCACTTCGCACGGATTTCGACGAGCGTCATGTTCGGACTGTCGTCGATGTAGAGCGGTGCGTCATTGATCCGGCCGCGTGTCGATGCGATCGTGGCCCAGTTCTGCTTGTCGAGCGTTCCCTTGCGCATGCTCTGCAATGGAATGGAGGCCTCGGCCGACAGCAAGCGCATCGCGATCTCGCTGCGCCCCATCTCCAGCGAGAAGAAGATGGTCGGAAGATCGTGCTTGATGGCGGCGGAGCGCGCGAAGTCCAGTGCAAGCGTCGACTTGCCGAGCGCGGGCCGCGCCGCGACAATGATCATCTGGCCGGGGTGCAGGCCGTTCGTCAGGTCGTCGAGGTCCGCGAACCCGGTCGGTACGCCCGTCATCGAGCCGTCAGTGTGCGTCGCCGCCTCGATCTCGTCGATGGCGACGGTGACGGCCTCCGTCAGCGGGACGTAGTCTTCCGTCTCGGTCGAGCCGGTCACCGCGTAGATCTCGGCCTGCGCATTGTTGACCAGGTCGAGCACCTCGCCCTCCGCCGCGTAGCCCATCTGCGTGATCCGCGTTCCGGCCTCCACCAGGCGGCGCAGCAGCGCCCGCTCGGCGACGATGGATGCGTAGTAGCCTGCGTTCGCCGCGGTCGGCACCAGGCTGGTCAGGGTGTGCAGATATTCCGCGCCGCCCGCTCGCGACAGTTCGCCCTGCTTGGTCAGCTCATCCGTCACCGTGATGACGTCGGTCGGCTCGCCCTGCGCGTACAGCGACAGGATCGCATCGAAGATCAACTCGTGCTTCGGGATGTAGAAATCCAGCGCCCTGACGACCTCGACGACGTCGGCGACGGCATCCTTGCTGAGCATCATGCCGCCGAGTGCGCTCTGCTCCGCTAAAAGGTCGTGAGGGGGAGTGCGTTCGGTCGAACGTGTCTCCCCGGTGGGCCGCGAGTCGGCCAGCCCTAGGTGAGCAATTGACACTCGCGCCTCCTCCACGCTTGTCGAACCCGGCGAACTTCATCCCCCACAGTCACATCCCCACAGTCGCATCCCGCAGTCGCATCCTCACAGTCGCATCCTCACAGTCGCATCCTCACAGTCGCAGAGGCCACCGACAATCTCGGATTCCGAGGTTGTCGGTGGCCTCTGCAAGTCGACGCGGCTCTACCCTAGGCAGCCCGGTGACCGCACACAACCCGGCCTGTGGACAACGCTGTGGGAAATCTGCGCGAAACGCCGGGATTCGTGTGCAAACCAGGTGGGATAACTTGTGGACAACAAAACAATTCCGTCGATGTTATTACCGCTGACCTGGGATTCGTCTGTCCCCAGCATGTGGATTCTAAGTAGCTTCGACACGCAGTTGAATGTTGCTCGAATTGGGGGTACCCCTGTGCACAAACATGTTAAAAAGGGCTTGCGCTCGACCATTAAATGGGTGTAGCGGCGGGCACTGCCCGCCGCTACTGTGACCGCTGCTACCGTGCCCGCCGCCGCGCCCGTGCAAGCGCGGTTCCGTGAGCTACTTCGCGGCGGCCACCTGAAGGGTGATCGTTGCGAAGAGGTCCTCACGCAGGCGAACGGTCGCCTCGTGCACGCCGACGACCTTGATGGGGTTCGGCAGCTCGATCTTCTTCTTGTCGACGGCGCCGATTCCGGCTGCGGCGACCGCGTCAGCGATGTCGGCGGTCTTGACGGACCCGAACAGGCGTCCTTCCTTGCCGGCCTTGACCGTGAGCTTGACCTTGGTGGCCTCGAGCTTGGCCTTGAGGTCCTGAGCTTCCTCGATGGTGGCGAGTTCGCGAGCGGCACGCGCCGCCTTGATCTGATCGATCTGCTTCTCGGCGCCACGACTCCACGCGACGGCGAAGCCCTGCGGGATCAGGTAGTTGCGCCCGTAGCCGTTCTTGACCTCCACCACGTCGCCCGCAGAGCCAACACCGGTGACCTCGTGGGTCAGAATGAGTTTCGACATTCTTCCTTACTCCTAACGGCCTGAGCCGGCGTACGGGAGAAGTGCCATTTCGCGGGCGTTCTTGACGGCCTTGGCGATCAGGCGCTGCTCCTGCACGGAGACACCGGTGATACGACGAGCGCGGATCTTCCCCCGCTCCGAGATGAACTTGCGCAGTGTTGCGACGTCCTTGTAGTCGATCACGCCGACGCGGATGGACTTCGCCGGAGCGGCGTTCTTTCCATCCTTGCCCTTGCGGATCGGCTTGCGGCGGTCGCCGCTTGACTTTCCAGCCATGGTTTTTCCTTAATTCAATTCGGTGATCGAGTAGCGCGCGGCGCCAGCCGCACGCGTATCGAGATTAGAAGGGTGTCTCGTCGTTGAAGCTGCCGGGGGTGTTCCAGACGTCGCCGGCGGGCGCGTTGCCCTGCGCGGGGCCTGCGGCCCACGGCTCTTCTGCACCGCCGACGGCGCCGCGGCCGCCTCCGGACGACTGCGCCCGCGTGACGGATGCGGTGGCGTAGCGCAGCGATGGCCCGATCTCATCAACCTCGAGCTCGATGCTCGTGCGCTTCTCCCCCTCCTTCGTCTCATAGGAGCGCTGCTTGAGACGTCCGGTCGCGATGACGCGGGAGCCCTTGGTCAGCGACCCTGCGACGTGTTCGGCGAAGTCACGCCAAACGCTCGCGCGCAGGAACAGCGCTTCGCCGTCTTTCCACTCGTTCGCGGCACGATCGAATGTGCGCGGCGTGGATGCGATGGTGAAGTTGGCAACCGCCAGCCCGTTCTGCGTGTAACGCAGCTCCGGATCGCTGGTGAGGTTGCCCACCACGGTGATTATGGTCTCGCCGGCCATGGGACTACGCGCTGGCCTTCTCTGCGGCCTTGGCCACTGCGGCGACGGGTGCTGGGGCGGCAGCCTTTGCTGCGGCGGCAGCCTTTGCGGGGGCAGGCCCTTCGACAGGCTCGGGGCGCCGCTTGCGGGCGGCCTTCTCCTCGGCGAGCTTCGCCGCGGTGGCAACCTGGGCGATCGCGTCTTCGGCACGCAGCACCTTGGTGCGCATGACGGCCTCGGAGAGCTTCAGCTGACGGTCGAGCTCGGCCGTCGCCGTCGCGTTCGCGGTGAAGTCGACGACCGCGTAGATGCCCTCGGCCTTCTTGTTGATCTCATAGGCGAGGCGACGACGGCCCCAGATATCGACCTTCTCGACCGTTCCACCGTCGTTACGGATAACGTTGAGGAACTTGTCGAGGCTGGGAGCTACGGTGCGCTCATCGATCTCCGGATCGAGGATCACCATCAACTCGTACTGATGCATGACTAACCCACCTCCTTTGGACTAGCACGGCCGCAGACTTTCTGCAGCAGGAGGGTATCGGCATCCGTCGTCCGCGCACTCGTGAGTCGCGTATTCGGACGGACAACCTTGACAGCGTACCCGATCGTGAACCGATGCGCCATTCGGTCGGGGCCTTTGCACGGTCGTCCGATCGCACCATTGCGGTGGTCGAGTAGCGAGGAACGAGCGTATCGAGACCGGCTTACCAGGTCTCGACACACTCGCCAACGCTCGTTACTCGACCAACCGGCGGCGCATCTGCCGACAGTGTAAAAGACCTGCCATTCGGCCGCGTCGTGACGACCTCCCCGTGATCGGGCGGACTCAGCCCTTAGGCTGAGGACATGCCCCCAGTCCGGCCCTTGCGGATCGCGGTCGTTGCACTGCACACCTCCCCGACGGACGCGCCGGGCGCCGGGGATGTCGGTGGAATGAATGTCGCGGTGCGCGCCCTCGTGGAGCAGATGGCCGAACTCGGGCACCTCATCGACGTGCTGACACGACGATACTCCGTGTCACTGCCGCGCCGCCTCGAGCTCTCGAAGCGGATCACCCTGCACTTCGTCGACGCCGGGCCCGCGGAGCCGCGGCCGAAGGGCGACCACGAGAACTACATCGATGAGTTCGCCGCGGGCATGAGCGTGCTCGGCGACATCGACGTCGTGCACTCGCATCACTGGTTCTCCGGGATGGCCGCGCTTCCGTTTGCGCGCGCCCGCGGCATCCCCCATGTGCAGAGCTACCACAGCATCGCCGCGCCGGCCTCGAGCGCGCTCTCCGAGGGGGAGCGGCCGGAATCCCCGGGGCGCATCGCCGGCGAGACGTGGCTCGCACAGAATTCGGATGCGATCGTGGCCGTCAGCGAGGCCGAAGCCGGCACCATCATCGGCCGGCTCGGTGCGCCGCACGAGAACGTGACCGTCGTGCTGCCCGGAGTGGACACGGAGTTGTTCCACCCGGGCACGACCCAGCGACCCGACCGCTACGTGCTCACGGCGGCGCGCATCGAACCGCTCAAGGGCCTCGACCTGGCGGTGCGCACGATTGCCGCCATGCCTCTCGACCTCCGACCCGACCTGATCGTCGCCGGGGGTCCGACCGTCGGCTATGAGTGGCACCTGACCGAACTGCACTCCCTGGCCGGTGAACTCGGCGTCGCCGATCGGGTGCGGTTCGTCGGCCCGCTGTCCCGCGTCGAACTGGCCGACCTGATGCGACGTGCCTGTGCGCTCCTCATTCCGTCGCACTCCGAGACGTTCGGCCTCGTCGCGCTCGAGGCCGCGGCAAGCGGCGTTCCCGTGCTGGCCACCCCGGCCGGCGGCCTCAAGGAATCCGTCACCGCCCAGACCGGCGTCATGCTCGACTCGCGTGACCCGCAGGAGTGGGCGGACGCTCTCGGCGCTTTGCTCACGGATGCCGAACGCGCGGCGCAGCTGTCGGCATCCGCCCGCGCGCTCGCCCTCACGCGCACGTGGCGGCACGATGCGGAAGAGACACTGGGGGTCTATCGCAATGCCATCGAGAGCCTGGGCCGAACCAGGGATCTCCGCCGGCCGGGCGAACAGTCGTGAGCATTCTCGATGAGGTCGACGTCGTGCTCTTCGCGCACGCGCATCCGGACGACGAGACGATCTCGTCCGGCGCGCTGATCGCGGAGTTGGCGGCCCGCGGCATCCGCGTCGTGCTGCTGACGGCGACGCGAGGGGAGCGGGGCGAGGTGGTGCCGGCGCGGCGGGCACGGCTGCAGGCGGCCATCGGAGCCGACCCGGTGGAAGACACTGCCGCGTTCGCCCGCCTGCGCGAGGGCGAACTGCGCGAAGCGTCCGCCCTGTTGGGCGTCTCCAGCGGATATCTGCTCGGCACGGCGCCCGCCCGGGCGCCGGGGCTGCCCGACCGGCGCTACGGCGACTCGGGGATGCGCTGGATACGCGACGGACTCGCCGGACCGGCGATCGACGTGCCGCCCGGCGCCCTTTCGGTGGAACCGCTTGAGGAGGTCACCGCCGATGTGTGTGCGCTGATCGATGCGGCACAGCCGCGACTCGTGATCGGTTACGACGACAACGGCGGCTATGGGCATCCCGACCACCGGCGCATCCGGGAGGCCACCCTGGCTGCGGCCCGCTCCACCGGGGTCCCGTTCGCGGAGCTGCTCGCGGAGCCCGCGCCGGATGCCGAATGGTTCGACCTTGAACGGCACCTTGCCGTGGTGCAGGACGCGCTGCGCTGCCATGCCAGCCAGGTGACCGTCGACGGAGACCGGCTCGTCCACTCCGGTGGCCAGCGGCAGAAGATCGCCACCTCGGTCGGCCTGCGGCGGGTGTAGTCCCAGCAGCGCTATTGCCTGTCGCGCCACTCCAGCAGCCGACGGGTCGCCTCGTCCGGGCCCAGCGGGCCGTTGTCGAGGCGCAGCTCGAGCAGGAACCGCATCGCCCGTCCGACCTCGGGGCCCGGCTTCAAGCCCAGGATGCGCATGACGTCGCCACCGTCGAGATCGGGCCGCACCGCGGCCAGTTCCTCTTCCTCGGCCAGCACGCCGATGCGTTCCTCCAGGTCGTCGTAGGCGAAGCCGAGCCGATCGGCCTTGCGCCGATTGCGCGTGGTGACGTCGGCACGTGTCAGCATGTGCAGCCGTTCCAACTGATCGCCGGCATCGCGCACATAGCGCCGCACCGCAGAATCCGTCCAGGCGCCCTCGGTATAGCCGAAGAACCGCAGATGCAACTCGATCAGACGCCCGACCGCGTCGATCGTGCCGTTGTCGAAGCGCAGCGCCTTCAGCCGCTTGCGGGCGAGCTTCGCGCCGACCATGTCGTGATGGTAGAAGCTCACGGCGCCGCCCGGCTCCAGCCGGCGGGTTGCCGGCTTGCCGATGTCATGCAGAATGGCGGCCAGTCGGAGAACAAGGTCCGGCGCCTCACCCGGATGCCGCTGGCGCTCGTATCCGATCGCTTGTTCGAGCACGGTCAGCGAGTGCTGGTACACGTCCTTGTGATGGTGGTGCTCGTCGATCTCCAGCCGCAGGGCCGGGATCTCCGGCAGCACCAACTCGGCCATCCCGGTCTCGACCAGCAGCTCGATCCCATGGCCTGGCGCGTCGGAGCACAGCAACTTCGACAACTCGTTGCGGATGCGTTCGGCGCTGACGATCGAAATCCTCTCGCGCATCCGCCCCATCGCCTCAAGCGTCTCCGCTGCGACCGCGAAGCCGAGTTGCGCGGTGAAGCGGGCTGCGCGCAGCATCCGCAGCGGGTCGTCACCGAAGGAGATCTCCGGGGTGCTCGGGGTTTGCAGGGTGCCGGTCAGCAGATCGTCGATGCCGCCGGACGGGTCGACGAGCACCACATCCGGCACGCGCAACGCCAACGCGTTCACTCGGAAGTCACGCCGGATCAGGTCGCCTTCGAGGGTGTCGCCGAAGACGACGTCGGGTTTGCGGCTGCCGGTGTCGTAGCTGTCTGCGCGGTAGGTCGTGATCTCGACCGTGCTCCCGTCGATGCGTGCGCCGATCGTGCCGAAGGCACGACCGATGTCCCAGTGTGCCTGGGCGAACGGGTCGAGGACCTCGACGATCTGGTCCGGTGTGGCGTTCGTGGTGAAGTCGAGGTCATTGAGGCGGCGGCCGAGCAGCGCATCGCGCACCGGCCCCCCGACGAGGGCGAGTTCGTAGCCGGCAGCCGTGAATGCCGTCGCCAGGCGCGCCACCGGCGCGGACTCGGCGATCTCGCGCAGGCGTTCAAGGGATTCTGCGACGCTCTGCATGGTGGATTCAGCATATCGGCGGTTGTCCACAGCCCATGCCCTGAGATCCACAGGGCCTCCCCCTAGAATTGCCGACATGGTGGCGGAGGTGGTTCGGTGCGTCGACGCATGCGCATAATCTCCGATCCCCGGTGGCGACTGATGCGCATGGCGCTGGCACTCGCCGCCGCCATCACCCTCATGACCCCGACGACGGGGCTGTCCGCCGCGCCGTCTCCGTACATCGTCGGCAAGCAGAGCGCGACCGTCTCGGTCTTCGGCGGAAATTCGGGCGTCCTGGTGCCCGGCGAGAACCTCACGGTGAACGTGGTCGTCACCAACACGGGATCCGAGTCCCTGAGCCCCGGAACCATCTCCGTGCAGTTGACCGCAGCAGCCTTCACGGAGCGCGCCGACCTGGACTCCTGGCTCAAGCGTGCCGATAATCCACCGTCGACCCGGGCGATCGGCACGACACCGACGACCATCATCGCTGCAGGCACTTCAACGACCGTGTCATTGACGGTTGCCGCAGCAGCGCTTGGCATCACCCGGGCGACCACGGGCGTCTACGGCTTGTCCGCTGCGCTGACCATCGATGCTGCCGCCGTCGCGTCCGGCGCCGGCAGCATCGTCTGGAACACCGGAACCGGGTTCAGCCCAAGCGGCGTGTCCGTCGCCATGCCGATCACGGCGCCCGCGACCGCCGCCGGGCTGATCCCCGCCACAGAACTTGCGACGTACACCGGGGTGAACGGCATCCTGACGCGCGAGCTGGACGGCGTGCTCGATCAGCCGACGGTCGCGATCGGCATCGATCCGATGATCATCGCGTCGATCCGTGTTCTGGGAACGGCGGCGCCGGCATCGGCTGGGGCGTGGCTGCGGGAGCTCGAACAGGCACGCAATGAGACCTTCCCGCTGCAGTATGCCGACGCCGACGTCGCCGGGCAGGTGCAGGCCGGCATCACCGAGCTGCTGCAGCCGATCTCGTTCAGCTACTCGATGGATCCGAACAATCAGAAGGTGCCGCTCGTCGTCGGCGAGACCGGTCAGCCGGGTGCGCCCGGCAACACCCCGACAACCCCAGCCACGCCATCGACCACCCCGGCACCGACCACGGGACCCGCACTACCCGGCATGTCCGAGCTGCTTGCCTGGCCGTACACGTTGCACGACATCGCCTGGCCGCCGGACAACAGCGTTCGCGCGGCCGACTTCCCGGTGTTCGCGAAGAACGGACTCACGACGACGATACTCGACGGCGGCAACACCAACGCCGCCACGCTGGCGCATACTCCGAATCCCGCACTGCCGGTCTCAGGGGGCCGGGCGCTCGTCGCGGATGACGCCGTCTCGGACGCGTTACGTGCTGCCGCGACGGCCGCCACGGATTCCGCCTGGCGCGCGGCGATGGCCGGCCTCAATGCCCAGCTTGCGATGATCGGCATTCAGAAGGCGCCGGATCAGGTGGTCTTCGCGACGCTCGACCGCGCCGCTCCGGTGTCCTCGCAACTCCTGTCGCAGACCTTCAACGCACTGACCGCGATGCCGTGGGTGAGGCCGGCAGCGATCACGGATGCGATCGCGTCGACGACCGAACCGCAGCTCGAAGTCAAAGATGCGCCGGAGAGCAGCAGCAGGGTGTCCTCCATCACAGGGCTTCTCGCGCGAGAGTCCGGCGCGGCGGGTGAGGGCGTCAGTCTCGCCGGTTTCGCGACGGTGCTGGACGACCCGGCCATGTTGACCGGTCCGTCTCGCAACCAATTGCTATCGCTGCTCGCCGTCAGCTGGTTGAGTGCTCAGAACAATTGGCCGGCCGCGGTCTCGGCGAGCTTGACGGCCAGCGGCAAGATCCTCGACTCCGTGCAGATCGTGCCACCAGGCAACATCTCTCAACTGAGCAATGAGGCGCTGATCCCGATCACCGTCTCCAACTCGTTCACGCTGCCGGTGAACATCGTGCTGCGCACCACACCGTCCAATGCCCGCCTCGAGATTGACAGCGACACGTCGAAGACCGTGCCGCCGGGCGGAAGCGCGAAGCTTCTCGTGCCGGTCAAGGCGCAGGTCGGCAACGGCAAAGTACAGTTGACGATGGGCCTGTTCAGCCCGACCGGTGTTCAGATCGGCGCCATCCAGACGGCTACCGTCGATGTCCACGCCGATTGGGAGGGCCTGGGCGCGCTCGTGATCGGCCTCCTCGTCGTGCTGTTCTTCGGTTTCGGACTGTTGCGCACCATCCGAAGGCGCCGTAAGGAGCGCGCTGGCAGGGCCGCCGATGAGGCGGACGCACCTGAGAACCCCGGGGGAACCGGCGAGGAGCCGAATGGCTAGCATCGGCCGATCGAGCATGGTGCTGGCCTCGGGCACCGTCGCCTCGCGAATCCTCGGCTTCGTCAAAGTGATCGCGCTCACCTACGCGATCGGCCAGATCGGGCTGGCGGCCAACAGTTTCCAGGCCGGCAACCAGCTGCCGAACAACGTCTACGTGATCATCGCCGGCGGTGTGCTGAATGCTGTTCTGGTGCCGCAGATCGTGCGCGCCGCGATGCACAGGGACGGCGGAACAGGGTACATCAACAAACTGGTGACCGTGGCGATCGTCATCCTCGGGGTCACCACCATCGCGGCCACACTGCTGGCCCCGTTCCTGGTCACGATCTCCGTGTCGCACTTCAGCCACAGCCAATATCTGCTTGCCGTCGGCTTCGCGTACTGGTGCCTGCCGCAGATCTTCTTCTACGGGCTGTACTCCGTGCTCGGCGAGATTCTGAACGCCCGCAACTCATTCGGCCCGTTCACCTGGGCACCGCTGGTCAACAACGTCGTCAGCATCATCGGCATTCTGCTCTTCATCGTCATGTTCGGCGCGGATCGTGCCGGCACGCGCGGATTCGAGGCGTGGACGCCGCAGATGATCGCGGTTCTCGGCGGCACCGCCAGTCTCGGCGTCGCCGGCCAGGCGTTCATCCTGTTCTTCTTCTGGCGTCGCATCGGCTTGAGCTATCGCCCGGACTTCCACTGGCGCGGCGTCGGCCTCGGCACGGCGGGCAAGCTCGCCGGGTGGACCTTCGGCATGCTCTTGGTCACCCAGGCGGCCGGCCTCGTCGACACCAACGTGATGTCGTTGGCCACCAACAAGGATGCCTCCCTCGCCGTCCTTGCGAACTCCTGGCTGATCTTCATGCTCCCGCACTCGATCGTCACCGTCTCGATCGCCACCGTCTACTTCACCCGGATGGCCGAACACGCATCCGCGCGCCGGTTCGACGGCCTGAAACGGGATCTTTCCGCGTCCGTCCGCACGATCAGCCTGCTGATCGCCCTCTCTTCCGCCGTGCTGATCGTCGTCGCGTATCCGTTTGCGAGCTTCTTCAGCGCGAACTATCGCGAGACCATCGACATGGGCAATGTGATCATCGCCTATGTCATCGGCCTGCTGCCGTTCAGCCTGGTCTTCCTGTTCCAGCGCACGTTCTATGCACTGAACGACACACGCACGCCGTTCATCTTCACCGTCGGCCAGGCCGCACTCTTCTCGGCAGCGGCGGTGCTGTGCGGCATCTTCCTGCCGACGTCGTGGCTGGCTGCCGGAATCGCCGTCTCGATGAGCGCCTCGACCGCATTCCAGGCCCTCTTGGCGGTCTACCTCCTGCGCAGAAGACTCGGCCGACTCGATCTGCAGCGCATCCTGATCAGCCTGGGACGCTACGCCCTCGGTCTCATCCCGGCTTTGGCCGCCGGGTTCCTCCTGCTGTACGCGCTCGGAGGCACGCGCGACGGCGGCTTCGCGCTGTCCGGCATCGTCCCGTCGGCGTTCAGCATGGCGGTGATCGGGTTCGCGATGCTCTCCGTCTACCTCGTGACGCTGCGTCTCGTGCGCACCCCCGAGCTGGCGGATGCGCTCAGCCCGTTCGCCGCTTTGCTGCGCAGGCGGGGCAACCACTCGAGCCGCGACCACACACCGAGCTCGGAATAGCATCCGCCTAGGATGTGTTGTACACGCCATCCGGTCCTGAGGGCATTCGATCTGCGAGGAGCAATAGTGCGGCACATCATCATCATCGGCTCGGGCCCCGCCGGCTACACCGCCGCGATCTACGCTGCGCGCGCCAACCTGAACCCGCTGGTGATCGCCAGTTCGGTCGAGGCGGGCGGCGAGTTGATGAACACGACCGACGTGGAGAATTTTCCGGGCTTCCCCGAGGGCATCCAGGGTCCCGAACTGATGATGCAACTGCAGGCACAGGCGGAGCGGTTCGGCGCGGAGATCGTGCTCGACGACGTCGTCTCGGTGGCGCTGGAAGGCCCGATCAAAACGGTGACTCTGGGCTCCGGCGTCACCTATGAAGCGTTGTCCGTGATCGTGGCGACCGGTTCCGCATATCGCAAGCTGGGCATCCCCGATGAGGAGCGCCTGTCCGGTCACGGTGTCTCCTGGTGCGCGACCTGTGACGGTTTCTTCTTCAAACAGAAGGAGATCGCGGTCATCGGCGGGGGAGACTCCGCGATGGAAGAAGCGACCTTCCTCACGCGATTCGCGTCGAAGGTATACGTCATCCACCGCAAGGACTCATTGCGAGCCTCCAAGATCATGCAGGACCGCGCATTCGCCAACGACAAGATCGAGTTCGTCTGGAACAGCGAGGTGGTCGGCATCAACGGTGAGGATGCCGTGAACGGCGTCATCCTGCGTGACACGATCGACGGATCGACACGTACGCTTGCGCTCGGCGGCCTCTTCATCGCGATCGGCAACGACCCGCGCACGCACCTGATCCACGGCCAGCTCGATCTCACGGCAGACGGCACCATCGCCGTCGCCGGACGTACCTCGAAAACTAGTCTGACCGGGGTTTTCGCTGCCGGCGATGTGATCGATCCGACGTATCGCCAGGCGGTGACCGCTGCCGCATCGGGAACCATCGCGGCACTGGATGCCGAACACTACCTCGCCGGCCTGCCACAGGATCAACTGGCACAGGGCCAGGCGACACCCGAGGTCGCCGACCTCGAACTCGCAGTCGCGAACTAATCACTCGCCCTCACATCAAACAAGGAGAATCAATGTCAGCCGCAAAGTCCGTCACAGACGCCACGTTCCAAGAGGACGTGCTGAACTCGGAGGGCACCGTCCTGGTCGACTTCTGGGCAGAATGGTGCGGACCGTGTCGCGCCGTCGGACCGATTCTCGACCAGATCGCCGTCGAGAACGCGGACAAGCTCACCATCGTCAAGCTCAACGTCGACGAGAACCCGCAGACCGCGGCCAAGTACCAGATCACATCGATCCCTGCGATGAAGGTCTACCAGAAGGGTGAGGTCGTCAAGACCGTCATCGGCGCCAAGCCGAAGCCGGCGCTCGAGGCCGACCTGGCCGCCTTCCTGGCGTAAGATCCACGTGTTCCACGTGAAACACTGACCGAGTGGGCATGGCTAAGAAGATGGTTCCGCAGGTGCTGTTCGCGGCATCCGCGCTGTTGTTCGCCGCGTGTTCGGCGCTGCAATTCACCGCGGGGAACCCCGGCCTCGGGCTCGTCTTCGCGCTGATCGCAGCGGCAGGGGTGGGGATGTTCGCCCTGATCCGCTCCGGTCGCATCACCTGGTGACCAGGGCTTTTGCACAGGCACCACCTGGTGACAGGACGGTACGCCGGATCCCATACGATTGAAGTCACGTCAGGAACGGACAGAAGCGTGACAGAACAGGGCAACAACCTCGACCCGTGGTACCACCACTACGCACAGCGCACGAGCGGACTCGCCGCCAGCGAGGTCAGAGCCCTGTTCGCCGTCGCGTCCCGTCCTGAGGTGGTCTCACTCGCCGGTGGGATGCCGTTCGTCTCCGCACTGCCGGAAGATCTGGTCGTCGGAGCGATGGATCGCGTGATGCGCGAGCAGGGCCCGGTCGCCCTGCAGTACGGATCCGGACAGGGCGTGCCGAAGCTGCGCGAGCAGATCCTCGAGGTCATGGCGCTGGAGGGGATCTCCGGCAGCGCGGAGGACGTCGTGGTCACGACGGGCTCGCAACACGCCCTCGAGCTGTTCGCCAAGCTGTTCATCGATCCGGGCGACGTCGTGCTGGCCGAGGGCCCGAGCTATGTGACCGCGATGGTCATCTTCAAGTCGTATCAGGCCGAAGTAGAGCACGTGCCGATGGACGAGCACGGCCTCGTCCCGCAGGCGCTGCGTGAGCACATCGCGAGGGTCAAGGCCGCCGGAAAGCGCATCAAGTTCCTCTATACGGTGCCGACCTTCCACAATCCGGCCGGGGTCACCCTGAGCGAGGAGCGTCGTCCCGAGATTCTCGAGATCGCGCGCGCCAACGACATCCTGGTGCTCGAGGACAACCCGTACGGCCTGCTCTACTTCGGCCGACGACCCCCGACGGCACTGCGCTCGATCGAGGCGGATGGCGTGGTCTATCTCGGCACCTTCTCGAAGACGCTCGCACCGGGATTCCGGATCGGTTGGGCGCTCGCGCCGCACGCCATCCGCGAGAAGCTCATCCTCGCGAACGAGGCAGCAGTACTCAGCCCGAGCTCATTCACACAGCTGGTCGTCTCGGAGTATCTCTCGGGGGCCGATTGGCGGGGTCAGATCGACACGTTCCGCGGTGTGTATCGTGAGCGCAAGGAGACGATGCTCTGCGCCCTGCAGGAACACCTGCCCGAACTGCGCTGGACCAACCCCAACGGCGGGTTCTACGTCTGGGTCACACTGCCCGATGGGCTTGATTCCAAGGCGATGCTTCCGCGGGCCGTCAAGGAACTGGTGGCGTACACACCGGGCAGCGCGTTCTACGCGGACGGCAACGGCCGGCAGAACATCCGCCTCTCGTTCTGCTATCCGACGCCCGCCAGCATCCGGGTCGGAATCAGGAGGCTGGCCACCGTCATCAACGGCGAGCAGAGCCTGCTCGAAACCTTCGCAGGCACTGGATCGCTTCAAACGGTGCGCCCCGGCCGAGAATACAACACCCCGACCGACCTGCGTTAGAACGAACGAGCGCTATAGAGAGCCCAGAACATGACTGATTCATCCACTGTCAAGGCAGCCGCGGCCGACGCCGCGGTTCTGGACATCATCGTTCTGGCGGGCGGGATCTCGCACGAACGCGACATCTCCCTGCGGTCAGGACGTCGCGTCGCAGACGGGCTGATCGCACACGGTCACCGTGTGACCGTTCGGGAGCCGGACGCGACGCTGCTCGGCGCATTGACCCAGTCCGCGCCGGATGTCGTCTGGCCCGCCCTGCACGGCGCCAGCGGCGAGGACGGTGCACTGCGCGCACTGCTCACCTCGGCCGGTGTGCCCTACGTCGGCGCGCGATCCGACGCTGCCCGCATGGCCTGGTCGAAGCCGACCGCTAAGACGATCGTCACCCGCGCCGGAATCGCGACCCCCGAATCGGTCACCCTGCCGACCGAAACGTTCCGAGAACTCGGCGCCAACAGTGTTCTCGACATCCTGCGCGCGCACCTCGGCGTGCCGCTGGTGGTCAAACCGGCACAGGGCGGGTCGGCACAGGGCGTCACCATCGTCGACGACCCGGACGAGTTGCCCCGCGCCATGGTCGACGCGTACACGTACTCCGATGTCGCACTGATCGAGCGTAAGATCATCGGCACCGAAGTGGCGGTCACGGTCCTCGACCGCGGCGACGGTCCGGTTGCACTGCCGGCCGTCGAGATCGTGCCGCTGGGCGGCGTCTACAGTTTCGACGCGCGCTACAACGCCGGTGAAACCGAGTTCTACACGCCCGCACGGCTGACGGATGCCGTCGCCGGCGCCGTTGCGGGCGTCGCGGTCGCCGCACACGTGGCCCTGGGCCTGCGCCACCTCTCACGAGTCGACCTGATCATCGACGCGAATGGCACGCCCTGGTTCCTCGAGGCGAATGTGCTCCCCGGCCTGACCGAGACGTCACTCGTGCCGCTGGCGATCCAGGCGGCCGCGCTCGAACAGGGTTCCGTCTACGCACAGCTCGCCGCGCTCGCCGTTCGCGACGACGCGCGCTGAGAGCGCTACGACCTGGCTGCCCGACCGCGCTACGCCGTGAAGCGCGATTCGCCGAGTTCGTCCAGGATGCGGTCGAGATCCTGAATCGTCGCAAAATCAATGATGATCTGGCCTTTTCGTGCACCCAGGTGGACCTTCACGCGGGTGTCGAGCCGGTCGCCGAGCCGGTCTGCGATGTCATCGAGGTGACCCTGGCGCCTACCGGCGGCCGGTCGCAGACGCACCGGCTTCGGCACCGCGCTGACGGCCGCTTCTGCTGCCCGCACGGAGAGATCTTCGTTCACGATCTTGTCGGCGAGACGCACCATGGCGAGTTCGTCGCCGGCCGCGAGGATCGCGCGAGCATGACCCGCACTCAGCACCCCGGCCGCGACTCGCTTCTGCACGCCGGCCGGGAGCTTCAGCAACCGAAGCGTGTTGCTGATCTGTGGCCGTGACCGGCCGATGCGACCGGCCAGCACTTCCTGGGTGATTCCGAAATCGGCGAGCAACTGCTGGTAAGCGGATGCCTCTTCGAGCGGATTCAGCTGCGAGCGATGCAGATTCTCCAGCAGCGCATCGCGCAGCATGTCCTCGTCCGCGGTGTCCTTGATCACCGCGGGGATACTGTCCAGCCCGAGCGCCTTCGTCGCACGCAGCCGGCGCTCGCCCATGATCAGTTCGAACCGGGTCGTCGATCCCGCGATCGGTCGCACGACCACGGGCTGCAGCACGCCGACCTCCCGGATGCTGGCCATCAGCTCGTCGAGCGCCTCCTGGTCGAACTCGGTACGGGGCTGCTGTGCGTTGGGGACGATGTCCGCGGGGGAGAGGTTCGCAAGTCGAGCCCCGGGAACCGCGACGAGGCGCGCGGCGTCGGCATCCTGTGCCTCGCGATCGGGGAAGAAGATGTCGACGGGGCGAGCACTGGGCTCGGCCGTGGGAATCAGGGCTCCGATGCCGCGCCCCAAACCGGTTCGTTTCGTTGCCATTAGCGGGGTACTCCTCTTCGTGCGATCTCTGCTGCGGCCTCAAGATAAGACAGGGAACCCGATGAACTCACGTCGTAGCTGATGACACTCTGGCCATAGCTCGGTGCCTCCGAGATTCGGACCGACCGTGGAATGATCGTCTCGAGCACCTCGTTCGGAAAATGGGCGCGAACCTCATCGGCCACCTGGTGGGCGAGGTTCGTCCGCGAGTCGAACATGGTCAGCAGGATCGTGGAGACGTTCAAGGTCGGATTGAGGTGCTTCTCGATCAATTCGATGTTCTTGAGCAGCTGACCAAGCCCCTCCAGTGCGTAATACTCGCACTGAATCGGGATCAGCACCTCGGTCGCCGCGACGAACGCGTTGATCGTCAGCAACCCGAGCGACGGCGGGCAATCGATCAGGACATAGTCGATATCGCGTCCATCGTTCGCAAGATACTCGGCAAGCGCCCTACTCAGACGCTGTTCGCGCGCGACCATGGAGACGAGTTCGATCTCGGCGCCGGCCAGGTCGATCGTGGCGGGCGCACAGAACAGTCCCGCGAACTCAGGACTCGCCCGCACGACGTCATGCATGTCGACATCGTTGACGATCACGTCGTATACGCTCGGCGTTCCCTCGCGATGCTCGATCGCCAATGCCGTCGAGGCGTTGCCCTGCGGATCCAAGTCGATGACGAGCACCTGTGCGCCGGATCGGGCCAGCGCTGCCGAGAGATTGACGACGGTCGTGGTCTTACCCACCCCGCCCTTTTGATTCGAGATCGTGAAGATCCGGGTCCGCGATGGCAGCGGCAAGGGGGAGGCCTCGAGAACCTGACGCCGATGATTCATGTCGGCCAGTTCACGCGCCAGGGGGGTGGAGGCATCGAACGCGGGTGACGGATTGGCAGTTGAGCCGGTTCTGTCAGGATGTTTCACGTGAAACCTTGCCACTCTCTTCGCCGGCACGTACCGGCTGATCTACTTCCCCTGCCATAGGAGTCTCATGAACGAGCTACCGCCCCGACACTCAGTCAACTGTAGCCCGAATGACGCGGGTGACCTCGTTCAGCACACCGTCGCCGAGAATGATCACCTCGACATCGCTCAATCGATACTTCTTGATCTCTTTGGCGGCAGCGTCGACTTCTGCGGATGCGCCGGCACCCTTCAGCAGTACGAGCTCGCCACCACGCTTCAGCAGCGGCGCGGTGAGGGGAATGAGCTTGCGGAATGCGCTGACCGCCCTGGCGGTCAGCTGGTCGAGCGGCTGCGGCAGGTGTACGTCCTCTGCGCGGCCACGAACGATGCGGGTGTTCGACAGCCCCAACTCCTCCACCTGCTCGCACAACCACGCCACCCGCCGTTCCATCGGCTCGATGAGCACGAAATCCAGTTCGGGCCGAGCGATCGCGAGGACAAGCCCAGGAAGGCCGGCGCCGCTTCCGACGTCACCGACGCGCCCTTCATGCAGCAACGGTGCAAGGATGACGGAGTTCAAGATATGCCGGGACCACAGCCGTGGCAGCTCGAGCGGTCCGATGAGACCGCGTTGCTCACCCTGATCCGCCAATGAGGCGGCAAAGCGCCGAGCGAGATCGATTCGCGCACCGAAGAGACGTGCCGCCACGGCAGGCTCGGGTTCGCGCTCGATCGACGACGACATGTTTCACGTGAAACTATGCGGCGGTGATCACCGTGTGGCGCTCGGCGCCCTCACCGTGCGACACGGAGACATAGCCACGTTCCGCCACGATGTCGTGCACCAGCTTGCGCTCATACGAAGACATCGCGGGCAACGCGGCCTGCGCTGCACCCTCGTTCAGCTTCACGATCGCACGGTCGACCAACACGGCGAGTTCGGCGGCACGGGCGTCGCGCGACCCGCCGATGTCGAGAATCAGGCGAGAGAACGCGCCGGTCTTGTTCTGCACGGCCAACCGAGTGAGCTCTTGGAGCGCGCTGACGGCATCCGGCTTCGACAGGACGCGAAGGTTCGCGTTCTCGCCGGCCGTGACGGCCAGGTAGGCGCGGCCGTTCCGTGCGTCGATGTCGATGTCGCCGTCGAGGTCGCAGATGTCGAGGAACTCCTCGATGTAGTCCGCTGCGATATCACCCTCTTCTTCGAGTTGAGCGGCCGTCGGGACATCGCTGTGGGCGGGGGAGGGCGCAACCTGTTCGTTCGGGTCGGTCTGCTGCAGGTCGGTCATGCTCATTACTTCTTCCCGCCGGCCTGTTTCTTGGCCCGGCTTTTGCCCATGGGTTGTTCGCGTTGCGTCGACTTCCTCGGCTGCTCGTCGATGCTGATCACCACATCACCCTCGGGTGAAAGGAGTTTGCCCTTGCGCGCCAGACGCGCCTCGCGTGCTTTCGCCGCGTCGCTGCCCGGGGTCGGCATATTGCGGATGACGATGAACTGCTGAACCATGGTCCAGACGTTCGAGGTCAGCCAGTAGAACATCACACCCAGCGGGAATGCGAAACCGGAGAACAGGAAGACGAAGGGGAGGAGGTAGAGCAGGATGCGCTGCTGCTTGAACTGCGGCGACGCCTTCGTCTCCGGCGACATGTTCTTGGACACGATCTGCAACTGCGTGAAGAATTGCGATGCTGTCATCAAGGCGACCATGATCGCAGCGACCACCATGACACCGGTCAGTTGCGGGCTGTGGTTCATCGCCGCTTGGAAGCTCATGTTCAGCGGAGCGAAGCCGAACAGGTTAGCACCCTCGAGCTGATGACTCAGCGAGGCATTGAGCGGACCGACACCGGACTGCCCCTTCTGCGCGTTGTCGAGAACCTGGAACAGGCTGAAGAAGATCGGCATCTGCAGCAGGAGTGGCAAACAGGAGCTGAGTGGGTTCGTGCCCGTCTCCTTGTATAGAGCCATCGTTTCGCGCGACATCGCCTCACGAGACAGCTGATCCTTCTTGCCCTTGTACTTGTCCTGGATCTTCTTCAACTGCGGTGCGACCTCCAACATCCGCCGTTGATTCTTGATCTGCCGCACGAAGATCGGAATCAACGCGGCGCGCACGACGATGGTCAGTCCGACGATGGCCAGCACCCAGGTGAGACCACCGGTCGGGTCCATGCCGATCGTCGTCAGCAACCAGTGCCAGGCCACCAGGATCAGCTCGACAACCCATTTGATGGGCCAGAGTATCGTTCCGATGATGTCCATTGCTGTTGGTCAGCCCTTTCCTTGGCCATTGGCGACGACGAAGCCGAAGCGGGTGGTGTGGTACCGACGGGTCTTCTTCACCGGAACGTCGTCGATGCCGCCCGCTGCCCAGGGGTGGCATCGGGCGATCCGTCGCGCACTCAGGATCGATCCGACCACGACACCGTGCTCTTGGACCGCACCCAGCGCATACGCCGAACATGAAGGGTAGTACCGGCAGACATTCCCGTACAGCGGTGAGATCACCGCTCGATAGGCGCGCAGAACGACGACGACCATGTTTCGCGGCAGCAGGACGATGCCGGCTACGATCCTGTTCATCGGGTCCCCACTTTGCCCACGGCTCGGAAGAGTTCTTCTTGCAGGGTAGTCCAGGAAACATCCGCCGCACCTGGCAGTGCCCTGATCACGACATCGGTGCCCGGGCCAAGTGTCGGCAACAGTTGCAGGCTCAACGCCTTCAGTCGTCGTCGCACCAGATTGCGACGATTTGCGATCCCCACACTCTTGCCCACGATGAATCCGAAGCGCACCGTCGATGAATCGGCAGCCCGTCGTGCGTACGCGACGAGATGCGGAGACGAGCACTTCACACCACGACGCACGACGGCGCGGTAGTCGGCTCCCCGTGTGACGCGGTTACCCTTGGCCAGCACCGGCGCGGATGCTATGCGGAGAGTTCGGTGCGACCCTTGCGACGACGGTTGGCCAGAATGGCGCGGCCGGCGCGGGTACGCATGCGGAGACGAAAGCCGTGCACCTTGGCACGACGACGGTTGTTCGGCTGAAAAGTTCGCTTGCTCATATCGTATCTTTCGGTGTCTGATCTCTTACAGGCCGGCACTGGGATTCAAATCAATACGATCTACATCAATACGATTTACATCAATACAGATACGAGTCAGCACTCACGAGGCCATAAAGCTTTTGGGCAGCCATAACGGCTGAAGTCAACTGATTAAAACTATGTCCTCAGGGCAGCAAGGTCAAACCGAGACGATTGAAGGATTGATTATCCACAGTTTCGGTACTAAGCCTGACCATGACGCGCCGGGCGATTCCCAATTGATTTGTCGCGGGAATTTGGCTGGAGCACGGTGTATTCGTTAGCGTGACAACCAAAGTTATCCCCAGCCCTGGCGGTGTACACAGACGAATCGCTACGGTATAGCCACACGGACGGTGGATAACTCTGTGAATAAAATGCTCAACCGGCGCGGTTCACCGGGACGGAATTCTTCACAATGGGGTGAATCGGGTCTGCTGCACGCGGCCCGCAATAGCAGGCAGTAGGGGAACAATGACAGCCGGGGACGAGTCTCTATCCAATGCGTGGTCGACGATCTTGGCCACACTCGAATCGGACGAACGCATTACACCGCAGTTGTACGGCTTCCTGAGCCTGGTCGAGCCGAAAGGCATCATGGCCGGCACCATCTATCTCGAAGTTCCCAATGAATTCACTCGCGGAATGATCGAACAGCGCAGCCGGGTCCCCCTGCTGAGCGCCATCGGCAACCTCGATGATCAGCTGGCCGTGTCCACCTTCGCCATCGTGGTGAACCCAGACATCGCGCAGGACGCCATGCGCAGCACGATGTCACAGGAACAGTCCTACGTCGAGGTTCCCGCCCCCGTTGCGCCCGTGACCGAGATCACCGCGGCACCACGGATCAACGATTCCCGGCTCAATCCGAAATACAGTTTCGACAACTTCGTCATCGGGCAGTCCAACCGCTTCGCCCACGCCGCAGCCGTAGCAGTGGCCGAGGCGCCGGCGAAGGCATACAACCCGCTGTTCGTGTACGGCGACTCCGGCCTCGGAAAGACCCATCTGCTGCACGCGATCGGCCATTACGCGATGAGCCTGTATCCAGGTATCCGCGTGCGCTATGTGAGTTCGGAAGAATTCACGAACGACTTCATCAACTCCATCGCGAACAACCGCGGCTCATCGTTCCAGGCCCGGTATCGCAACATCGACATCCTGCTCATCGATGACATCCAGTTTCTGCAGCGAGCCGTCGAGACGCAGGAGGCGTTCTTCCACACCTTCAACACACTCCACGATCACAACAAACAGGTGGTCATCACCAGTGATCTGCCGCCGAAGCTGCTCACCGGATTCGAGGACCGGATGCGCTCCCGCTTCGAATGGGGACTGATCACGGATGTGCAAGTACCCGACTTGGAGACGCGGATCGCTATTCTGCGCAAGAAGGCGCAGAGCGAAAAGATCCAAGTCCCCGACGACATCCTCGAATTCATGGCCACAAAAGTGTCCAGCAACATCCGGGAACTCGAGGGAACTCTCATCCGCGTCACCGCATTCGCGAGCCTGAATCGCACACCGGTCGACATGAACCTGGTTCAGACCGTGTTGAAGGACCTGATCACCCTCGATGACGACAACGTGATCGCACCGGTCGACATCATCACCAACACCGCCGACTACTTCAAGCTGTCCGTCGACGATCTCTACGGATCGTCCCGGTCGCAGGCGATCGCAACAGCACGCCAGATCGCAATGTACCTGTGCCGTGAGCTGACCAATCTGTCATTGCCGAAGATCGGCCAACTCTTCGGCAATCGCGATCACACCACCGTCATGTACGCGAACAAGAAGATCAGCGAACTCATGAAGGAACGCCGCTCGATCTACAACCAGGTCACCGAGTTGACCAGCCGCATCAAACAGAACCAGCGCTGACGTTCGGCAATCAACGTCAGCCACAAAACCGAACAATATTCACACTGTGGATAACTTGTGGAAAGTTAAGGCATAACCCCTCGTCGGATGTTGACGGATTCATCGATCTTGTGAGTCTCACCCGATCATGACCGACGCTCGACTCGACCGGCACCAGGCGCGTCCCACAATTCCTCAACAACTTTCACGACTGTAGTTTCCAGTGTCCGACGTGCATCAAACGAGTTATCCACAGTTTCCACATCGGTTAAGACAATTAATTCATAATTCAACTCTGTTCCGGCTCCGACAACCTTGACCGGTATTCATCGGACTCGACGCACCGAGCAGCGCCCCGCCCGCCACCCCTTGGGCAAGCGCTAGCATTGTCTGCACTATGTGCTCTTCGGTAGCAGGGTGCTCTTCAGCGACAGGGGTGACTTCGTGAGGTTTCAAGCCAATCGGGACGTACTGAGCGAGGCGGTCTCGTTCGCGGTGAAGCTGCTCCCGCAGCGCACCACCCTGCCGATCCTGAGCGGCGTCTTGATCACGACGGCCCCGACGGGGATCACGCTGTCGTCGTTCGACTACGAGGTCTCGGCACACACCGAGATCGCGGCGGACATCGAGGAACCGGGCACCATACTCGTCTCCGGTCGTCTGCTGGCGGAGATCGCAAGCAAGCTGCCGAACGCCCCGGTGCGGTTCTCCACCGAGGAATCGCGGATCTCGGTGACCTGCGGGTCCGCCAACTTCACCCTTCTGGCCATGCCCGTCGAGGAATATCCGAGTCTCCCGCAGGTCGGCGACAATGCAGGGCTGGTTCCGGCCGATGCCTTTGCCGATGCGGTGGCCCAGGTCGGCGTCGCGGCATCCCGCGACGACGTGACCCCGGTGATCACCGGCGTGCAACTCGAGATCGCCGACAACAAGCTCAGTCTGGTCGCGACGGATCGTTATCGCGTCGCCGTTCGCGAGGTCGACTGGGACGCGTCGGACGGCGGTGCGACCAGCGCAACCGCGCTTGTCCCGGCCCGAACGCTTCAGGAGATCGGCAAGACGCTCGGTCACAGCGGAACGATCTCTGTCGCCATCACGTCGAAAGATGACCGCGAGCTCATCGCGTTCACAGCCGAGAAGAAGACCGTCACCTCGTTGCTGATCAAGGGTAATTTTCCCCCGGTCAAACGGCTCTTTCCCGAGAACGTCGGCAACTATGCCGTCATCAACACGGCCGAGCTCGTCGAGGCGACCCGTCGCGTCTCCCTCGTGCTGGAACGCGAGGCGGCGCTGCGTTTCACGTTCACCGCCGAAGACGGACTGAAACTGGAGGCGACCGGGTCGGAACAAGCGCAAGCATCCGAAACCATCGATGCGCTGCTCACCGGTGAAGAGACGGTCGTTTCCCTCAAACCGCAATTCCTGCTGGACGGCCTCGGCGCAGTGCACTCGGAGTTCGTGCGTATCTCGTTCACCAAGACCGAGAACCCGAACAAACCGGGGCCTGTGCTGATCACCAGTCAAACAAGCAAGGAGCAGGACGGCAGCGACAGCTACCGCTATCTGCTGCAGCCCAACCTGCTGTTGCGATAGGAGTGAGCCGAGCGGGTAGAGCGTCACGAAAACAGGACAGTCACGAAGAGGACAAAAGAGGGATTTCCATGCACATCGGTCTCATCGGTCTCGGCAAAATGGGCAACAACATGCGCAGCAGGCTCGAGCAGAAAGGCATCGAGGTCACCGGATACGACACCGATCCGGAGTTGACCGATGTCGCCAGCCTGGCCGAGCTGGCCAAGGCGCTTCCCGCGCCCCGCACCGTTTGGGTGATGGTGCCGGCCGGTGCCGTCACGGACTCCGTCGTCTCCGACCTCGAGGCCGTGCTTGAAAAGGGCGACCTGATCATCGACGGCGGCAACTCCCGTTTCACCGAAGACCTCAAGCATTCGGAACAGCTCGCGCCCAAGGGGATCGACTTCATGGATGCGGGGGTCTCCGGCGGTGTCTGGGGATTGCAGAACGGTTATGGTTTGATGGTCGGCGGCAGTGCGGCGCAGGTCGAGCGCGTCATGCCGGTGTTCGACGCGCTACGGCCTGAGGGTCCACGCGAGGACGGTTTCGTTCACGTCGGCGAAGTCGGCGCAGGCCACTACGCGAAGATGGTGCACAACGGCATCGAATACGCCCTCATGCAGGCATACGCGGAGGGGTATGAGCTGCTGGACACCCGCAAGGACATCGTCAAAGACGTCACAGGCACGTTCAAGGGGTGGCAGCGTGGAACCGTCGTGCGCTCCTGGCTGCTTGAACTGCTCGTGCGCGCACTCGAGCAGGATCCAGAATTCGAGCATATCGAGGGTTATGTCAATGACTCAGGCGAAGGTCGGTGGACCGTGGAGGAGGCCCTTGCGAACTCCGTTCCCGTGCCGACGATCAGTGCGTCGATCTTCGCGCGCTACGTTTCACGCCAGACGGACTCGCCGGCGATGAAGGCCGTCGCCGCCCTGCGCAATCAGTTCGGCGGACACGCGGTCAAAGCTGTCGACTGAGCTGCTGTCGACTGAGCTGTTCCGGGCGGGAATGGAAGGTGGCCGGTCATGCGCGTCACGCATCTGTCGCTGACCGATTTTCGCAACTATGCACGCGCGGAGGTGCCGCTGCATCCCGGGCCGAACCTGTTCGTCGGCCGCAACGGGCAAGGCAAGACGAATCTCGTCGAATCCATCGGGTTTCTGAGCACGCTCGGTTCGCATCGCAGTTCCAGCGACCAGGCGATGATCCGTCAAGGAGCCGACGCGGCGATCATTCGAGCGCGCCTGCAGAACGACGCTCGAGAACTACTCGTCGAGGTACAACTGAATCGATCGGTCGCCAATCGCGCGCAGGTGAATCGCTCCGCAATCAGGGTGCGCGAACTTCCACGCTATTTCTCCAGTGTGCTTTTCGCTCCGGAGGATCTCGCCCTGGTCAAAGGAGAGCCCGGGATGCGCCGGCGCTTCCTCGATGAACTGCTGATCCAACGCTCGCCCCGGCTGGCCGGCGTTCTCGGTGACTATGAACGGGTGCTCAAACAGCGGAACACTCTCCTGAAATCGGCCCGTGCATCGCACATCAAAGCCGACCGGCTGAGCACGCTCGAGATCTGGGACGAACGGCTGGTCGCCCTCGGCAGCGAGCTGATCGATGAACGTCTCCGCTTGACGGAGGAACTTTCTGCGCCGCTGTCCGCCGCATACCGATCGGTGGTCGGAGACGATCACTCTCCTCGGCTGACGCCCGTGCTGAGCATTCAGGAGGCCGACGACCGTGCCGAGCCCCACCGTCCCGACCTGCACCCTGCCGACCTGCACCCTGCCGACCTGCACCCTGCCGACCTGCACCACGGCGCGTTGCCGGCCGCGGGGCGGACGGCGGACGTCTTTCACGCGGCGATCACCGCTTTGCGGGGTAGGGAGCTGGAACGGGGGCTGACGCTCGTCGGTCCACATCGCGACGACGTCCTGTTCGAGCTCAATGGCATGCCGGCCAAGGGCTATGCGAGTCACGGCGAGTCCTGGTCGTTCGCGCTCGCTCTGAAACTCGCCTCGGCCCAGCTCCTGCGACAGCACTCGACCGGGGGGGACCCGGTACTGATCCTCGACGATGTTTTCGCCGAGCTCGATCGCACCCGCCGTCGGATGCTGGCGGAAGCCGTGCACGAATTCGAGCAGGTGCTGATCACGGCCGCCGTCTACGAGGATGTGCCGGTCGAATTGACCGCGCACACCGTGCGAATCGCGGCTGGTGTCGTGCTCGAGAGCGATGTCGAGGACTCGACTGTGGATGCGGGAGTGGTGCGATGACGGAATCGGCGGAGGTCTATCAGCGCCTGAAGGCGCTGTTCTCGGCATCCGTCTATCACCCACCGCGACCGACGACGAGCACGCGGGACGGCTCGGCGAGCGTGCCGTTCGGAGTAGGCCGGGATCCACACGGGATCGGAGACGTCGTCGATGCGCTCACCGCACAGCTGGGCTGGGACTCTCCGCTGGCGCAGTCGGAACTCGTCGCGTCGTGGACGGAGCTCGTCGGCGCCGACACCGCTGAGCACTCGTCTCCGGTCGGCGTCGAAGACGGGCTTCTGACCGTGCGCTGCGAATCGACAGCGTGGGCGACACAGCTGCGAATCATGCGGTCCGAGCTGCTGAAGCACATCGCGAACCGGTTCCCGGATGCCGGAATCCAATCGATCCGATTCCAGGGGCCTGACGTACCTTCCTGGAAAAGAGGCCTTAGGTCGATTCCAGGGCGTGGTCCACGCGATACCTACGGTTAGCAATGCAAATCAGGTCAACCGAGTAAAACAAAGGCCCCAGATCGCCGCATATGGCTCCAAGACCGTCGCTCACTTGGTAGACTTAGTGGTCACTTACTGTGCGGTCAGGAGCCAAATCTTCATATGACATCGGAATCCAGCAGCGCTCTCCCCGAAGACTCGAAAACTCCAGGCGCATCACAATCAGACATAGCCGGACCGAACACAGCTCGACAAGACCCAGTTCAGCAAGACACAGCTCTACAAGACACAGCTCGACAAGACAGTGCGCCCGCGATCGCGAACGGTCACACCAACCACAGCTACGGAGCAAGCGACATCCAGGTTCTGGAAGGCCTCGAGGCCGTGCGCAAGCGTCCCGGCATGTACATCGGGTCGACCGGCCCGCGTGGCCTGCACCACCTGGTCACCGAGATCGTCGACAACTCTGTCGACGAGGCGCTTGCCGGCTATTGCGACACGATCAACGTCACAGTCAACCGGGACGGCAGCATCCGCGTGGTCGACAACGGGCGCGGAATCCCGGTGGCGGAGCATCCGATCGAGAAGATCTCGACCGTTGAGGTCGTGCTGACGAAACTGCACGCGGGCGGCAAGTTCGGCGGTGGCGGCTACGCGGTATCCGGTGGGCTGCACGGTGTCGGCAGTTCTGTCGTCAATGCGCTCTCGACCCGTTTCGAGGTCGAGGTGCGGCGCAACGGGTATGTCTGGCGGATGGCGTTCACCGACGGGGTTCCGCTGGCGCCGCTGGCGCGCGGTGAAGAGTCGACCGAGACCGGAACGACGATCACGTTCTGGCCGAACGCGAAGATCTTCGAGACCGTCGTCTTCGACTACGAGACGCTGCGCACCCGCTTCCAGCAGATGGCGTTCCTGAACAAGGGACTGCGGATCACGTTGAACGACCTGCGCGCTCCCGAGGAGGGTGAAGACGCGCGTTCGGACAATTTCATCTACGAAAAGGGTCTGGTCGACTATGTCCAATACCTGAACAAGCTCAAGCGTGCGGAGATCGTCAACGACGAGATCATCTCGTTCGAATCAGAGGACACCGAGCGCAAGATCGCACTCGAGGTCGCGATGCAGTGGACGACCGCGTACACCGAGAGCGTCTACACCTACGCGAACACCATCAACACCCATGAGGGCGGCACGCATGAGGAAGGTTTCCGCGCGGCACTGACCACTCTGGTCAACAAATATGCGCGCGACAGGAACCTGCTGAAGGACAAGGACGACAACCTCTCCGGTGACGACGTGCGTGAGGGTCTCACGGCTGTCATCTCGGTGAAGCTGGCCGAGCCGCAATTCGAGGGTCAGACCAAGACCAAGCTCGGCAACACGGAAGCGAAGGCGTTCGTGCAGAAGGTCGTCGGCGATCAGCTCGGCGATTGGTTCGCCCGCAACCCGAACCAGGCGAAGGAGATCATCCGCAAATCGCTGCAGGCGGCGACCGCGCGCCTGGCCGCCCGCAAGGCACGGGAGACGGCACGGCGCAAGGGTCTCCTCGAAGGCGGTGGCATGCCGGGAAAGTTGAAGGACTGCCAGAGCAAGGACCCGTCACTGTCCGAGATCTTCATCGTCGAGGGCGACTCGGCCGGCGGTTCGGCCGTGCAGGGGCGCAATCCCGAGACGCAGGCGATTCTGCCGTTGCGCGGCAAGATCCTCAACGTCGAGAAGGCACGACTCGACCGTGCGCTCGGCAACAACGAGGTCCAGGCGATGATCACGGCGTTCGGCGCGGGCATCGGCGAGGATTTCAACCCGGACAAAGCCCGCTATCACAAGATCGTCTTGATGGCGGATGCGGACGTCGACGGCCAGCACATCACCACTCTGCTGCTGACCCTGCTGTTCCGCTACATGCGCCCGCTGATCGAGCTCGGCTATGTCTATCTCGCACAGCCGCCGCTGTACCGGTTGAAGTGGAGCAATGCCGCGCACCAGTACGTCTACTCGGACATCGAGCGTGACGCGCTGTTGGCAGACGGCCAGGCCGCCGGCTGGCGCATCCCGAAGGACAACGGCATCCAGCGCTACAAGGGCCTCGGCGAGATGGACTACAAGGAGCTGTGGGAGACCACGATGAGCCCTGAGACACGCACGCTGCTGCAGGTGATGCTCGACGACGCAGCAGCAGCAGATGAGATCTTCACCACGCTGATGGGCGAAGACGTCGATTCCCGGCGCAGCTTCATCCAGAAGAACGCAAAAGACGTGCGCTTCCTCGACATCTAAGCAGTAACCGAGGTCTCGATACGCTCGTGCCTCGCTACTCGACCACCGACCTATAAAGAGAAGAATTCATGGCTGACGACGACATCACCACCCCGGACGAGACCCTCGTCGATCATGGAGTTCACGGCAAGATCGACCAGGTCGACCTCCAACTGGAGATGCAGCGCTCTTATCTCGACTATGCGATGAGCGTGATCGTCGGGCGTGCCCTGCCCGAGGTGCGCGACGGTCTGAAGCCGGTGCATCGCCGCGTGATCTATGCGATGTTCGACGGCGGATACCGCCCGGACAAGGCGTTCTCCAAGTGCGCCCGTGTCGTCGGCGATGTGATGGGCCAGTTCCATCCGCATGGCGATTCGGCGATCTACGACGCGCTCGTGCGACTGGTGCAGCCGTGGAGCCTGCGCTACCCGCTCGCTCTCGGCCAGGGCAACTTCGGCTCCCCTGGAAACGACGGCGCTGCGGCTCCCCGGTACACCGAGACGAAGATGGCCCCCCTTGCACTGGAGATGGTGCGGGACATCGACGAGGAGACGGTCGACTTCGTCGACAATTACGACGGTCGCACGCAGGAGCCGTTCGTCCTGCCGTCCCGCTTCCCGAATCTGCTCGTCAACGGGTCCGTTGGCATCGCCGTCGGCATGGCGACGAACATTCCGCCGCACAACCTGCGCGAGGTCGCTGACGGTGCGCTCTGGCATCTGGCGAATCCGGATGCGACGCGCGAGGAGCTTCTCACGGCCCTGATGGCCCGCATCAAGGGACCAGACTTTCCGACCGGCGCTCAGATTCTCGGGATCAAGGGAATCCATGACGCCTACACGACCGGCCGCGGCTCTATCACCATGCGCGCCGTCGTCAGCGTCGAGGAGATTCAGAACCGCACCTGCCTGGTCGTCACGGAACTGCCGTATCAGGTCAACCCGGACAACCTGGCGATCAAGATCGCCGAAATGGTCAAAGACGGCAAGATCAGCGGAATCGCGGACATCCGCGACGAGACCTCCGGACGCACCGGTCAGCGGCTGGTCATCGTGCTCAAGCGCGACGCTGTCGCGAAGGTCGTTCTCAACAACCTGTACAAGCACACGCAACTGCAGGAGAATTTCGGCGCCAACATGCTGGCCATCGTCGACGGCGTGCCGCGCACGCTGCCCATCGACGGTTTCATCACCGCGTGGGTCGATCACCAGGTCGAGGTCATCGTCCGGCGCACGCAGTTCCGTCTGCGCAAGGCGGAGGAGCGTGCGCACATTCTGCGTGGCTATCTCAAGGCGCTCGATGCGTTGGACGAGGTGATCGCGCTCATCCGTCGATCGCCGACGGTCGACGAGGCCCGTAGCGGCCTGATGGAGTTGCTCGACGTCGACGAATTGCAGGCGAACGCGATCCTCGAGATGCAATTGCGCCGGCTGGCGGCACTGGAGCGGCAGAAGATCATCGACGAGAGCACCGAGATCGAGGCACGGATCGTCGACTTCACAGACATCCTGGCCACTCCATCACGCCAGCGCACCATCATCAGCGAGGAATTGATCGAGATCGTCGACAAGTTCGGCGACGATCGGCGCACCGAGATCATGTTCGGGTTCGACGGCGACATGTCGATCGAAGACCTCATTCCGGAAGAGGAGATGGTGGTGACCGTCACCCGCGGCGGTTACATCAAGCGCACCCGCAGCGACAACTACCGCTCCCAGCACCGCGGCGGCAAGGGCGTCAAGGGCGCACAGTTGCGCGCCGACGACGTGGTCGAGCACTTCTTCGTGACCACCACCCACCACTGGCTGCTGTTCTTCACGAACAAGGGTCGCGTGTACCGTGCGAAGGCCTATGAGGTTCAGGAGGCCGGGCGTGATGCGAAAGGCCAGCACGTCGCGAACCTGCTGGCCATGCAGCCGGACGAGGAGATCGCGGCGATCCTCGACATCCAGAACTACGAGGCCGCCAAGTATCTCGCCCTGGCAACGCGCGACGGCCTGATCAAGAAGACCGCACTGGCGGAGTACGACACCAACCGTTCCGGCGGCATCATCGCGATCAAGCTGCGTGAAGAGGACGAACTCGTCTCAGCACTGTTGGTCGAGGAGGACTCCGACGTTCTGCTCGTGTCGAAGAAAGGCATGTCGATCCGCTTCACGGCAACGGATGACGCGCTTCGGCCGATGGGGCGCTCCACATCCGGCGTGATCGGAATGCATTTCCGAGGCGGAGACTCACTGCTGGATGCATCCGTGGTAGATGGCGACGGCGAGTACGTCTTCGTCGTGACGGAGGGCGGTTACGCCAAGCGGACATCCGCCGATCAGTATCGACTGCAGGGTCGAGGCGGTCTCGGGATCAAGGTCGCGAAGCTGAGCGAAGACCGTGGAGAACTTGTCGGAGCTCTCATGGTGGCGGAGGACGATGAGGTTCTTGTGGTTCTTGCCAGCGGCAAGGTGGTACGCTCTGCCGTGGCTGAGGTTCCGGCCAAGGGTCGTGACACCATGGGTGTGGTGTTCGCGCGATTCGCCGAAGAGGACCGGATCATTGCCGTCGCACGAAACACCGAACGCAATCTTGTCGCCACTGAAGAAGATGAGTCCGTGGAAGATGAATCTGTGGAGGATGAAGACGGTGCCGCCGGGAAGGAAGAAACCGTAGATGAGTAGTAGCGTCGCCGAGAAGCTGGCCAGAAAGTCCTCGCGGAGACCGTCGTCGAAGCAGGTGCGACTGAAGCTGGTCTACATCGACTTCTGGTCGAGTGTGAAGCTGTCGTTCCTGGTCGGGCTGTGCGTCGCGATCGTCGGCGTCGTCGGCATGTTCCTGGTCTGGACCGTGCTCAACCAGACCGGGATCTTCGATCAGGTCAACAGCTTGTTCAAGGATGTCTCCGGAGCGGGTGGAACCGACCTCAAGTCGATTCTCGGGCTCGGTCAGGTGATGGGCTTCGCGATCATCGTCGGCATCCTCGACGTCGTCGTCATCACGGCGCTGGGTGCCATCTTCGCCCTGCTGTACAACTTGAGCGTGAAGATCACCGGCGGTCTGCTGGTCGGATTCACCAACAACTGAATCAAGGCCGTGCTCGATTCGCGGGAAGCGGGTAATTTCAGGTAGTCTTCTATCTGCCCAATCGGGGGTATAGCTCAGGCGGTTAGAGCGCTTCGCTGATAACGAAGAGGTCCCAGGTTCAAGTCCTGGTACCCCCACAAGGATCCGATTGACTCGCCTCAGTCGGGCACTGAAAGGGGCCTTAGCTCAATTGGTAGAGCGCCTGCTTTGCAAGCAGGAGGTCAGGAGTTCGATTCTCCTAGGCTCCACTGTCAGATTGACATGAGAGTCACGGCGTAGCCATCGGAACCGCCAGCTCCACTTCCACTCGGCGGCGCCTACTCGGTGGTGTCTACTCAGTGGTGTCGGACAGCGGGGCGGCCGAGTCGTCGTCGGCGACCCAGAGCTCGTCGTCGGCCCGGAAGGTCTGCCACACGGCGTATGCGACGCCGGCCAGAGCGACGGCGCCGAACCCGATGGCGAACACCGTGCCGAAGCCCGGGCCGGATTTCTTCACGACGACCGGTTGCTTGCTCGGCGACAGCCGGCGGACCGCAGCCTGAACACGGGCATCGTTGGCGACATCCGCGACGCTCAGCGCGGTGCCGAGAGCTGTGCCGATCGCGGGGACGATGTTGTTGTTCACGACCTCCCCGGCGGTTCGAGCCATGCGCCGCGTGTAGTAGGCACCGCGGTCGAGCCCGGGCTGAACGTAGGTCGCATAGCTGTCGCGTACGCGCGGAGCCACCTCTTCCCGGGTGAGGTGCCCGGCCTGGCGACCGGCTTCGCGAGCGATCGTGCTCGCGCGATCCAACACGTCCTGCTGGGCGTGCCAGAGATCCTCAGCGTTCACCCGAAGTCGGTTCAGTTCCTTTTGGCGCTTACGTGACAGACTCATCCGGACCTCCATTGCGTCGTGCAGCGAACTGAGTCCATCTTGCCACGCAATGCCCTGAGCGCGACCTGTCAGTGTCATGCGCCAGGGGATGCAAGAATTGAACACATGTCTAAGCACACCGCTGTCGCAACGCTCCACACCAACTATGGAGACATTGTCGTGAACCTCTACGGCAACCACGCTCCGAAGACCGTCAAGAACTTCGTCGGCCTGGCCACGGGTGGGCTCGAATGGACGCACCCGCGCACCGGCACCACGAGCACGGACAACCTCTACGACGGCGTCGTGTTCCACCGCATCATCCCGGGCTTCATGATCCAGGGCGGCGACCCGCTCGGCACGGGCACGGGCGGACCCGGCTTCCAGTTCGACGACGAGATCAACCCCGACCTCGACTTCACCGCCCCGTACATGCTCGCCATGGCGAACGCCGGCATCCAGCAGGGTCACGGCACCAACGGCTCGCAGTTCTTCATCACGGTCGGTTCGACCACGTGGTTGCAGGGCAAGCACACCATCTTCGGCGAGGTCGCGGATGACGCGTCGCGCGCCATCGTCGACAAGCTCGCCGCTGTTCCGACGGATGCCCGCGACCGGCCGCTGGACGACGTCGTGATCGAGTCGGTCACCGTCGCCGACGCGTAAGCCACACGCTTTCAGGAGGCTCGACGCTGTGACACTGACCCCGTGACGCAGACTCCACGGTCTGCTGCTGATTACTGCTACCGGCACCCGAACCGGCAGAGCTTCGTGCTCTGCCAACGGTGCGGTCGCACGATCTGCGGCGAGTGCCAGACCCCCGGCGCCGTCGGCGTGATCTGCCCGGAGTGCATGAAGCAGCAACGGGCGACCGCACCACGGGTCAAGCCGGCCATCCTCACCCGGATGACCGGCGCAGGCGCTCCGGTGGTGACATATGCGATCATCGGCATCTGCATCGTCGTGTTCATCCTGCAGTCAATACCGGGCATCGGTGGCACGGTCACGGCCGACCTGCAGTATGCGGGACTGTACAACTATCCTCAGCTATTCGAGCCGTGGCGGATGCTCACCACGATCTTCGCACACGCGAGCATCATCCACATCGCACTGAACATGTACACGCTCTGGCTGTTCGGCATCATCCTGGAACCGATGCTCGGCCGCGTGCGTTATCTCGTGCTGTTCCTGCTCAGCGGGTTGGCCGGATCGATCGGAGTGTTCCTGATCGCCGATCCGCGCCAACCGGTGATCGGCGCATCCGGCGCGATCTTCGGCATGATGGCCGCCTTCCTCATCATCCAGCGCCGGCTGGGCGGCAATGCCACGCAATTATTGATCCTCGTGGGCATCAACCTGGTGATCGGGTTCGTGATCCCCGGGATCGCGTGGCAGGCGCATCTCGGTGGCCTGGTCGGCGGCGCGCTGGTCGGGCTGATCTACGTGGAGACCCGGAGAGCCTCGCGCAAGAATCTGCAGATCGTGCTGCTCAGCGCACTGACCGCCATGATGATCCTGGCCAGCTGCTGGCGGCTGTTCGTCTGAGGCCGTTCCCGTGAAGTTATCCACAGGGTTTCCCACAATGGGGATAGTTACAGCCGTGTAATTGTCCCCGAAGATGAGGACACGCGTCAGCGCCAGCGTGTCGTCATCAAGAAGCCGACGAAGGCGATGCCGAAACCGATCAGGATGTTCCACGCGCCGAGTTGTGGAATCGGGAACTGGCTCTGGCTCACGTAGAAGACGACTATCCAGGCGAGTCCCACCAGCATGAAGCCGAGCATGAGCGGCTTGAACCACACCGGGTTCGGAAGGTCGTCGCGGGAGGTAGCGGTCGCGGAGTCGTCACCGTGCTCATGGGCAACGCTGTGCTCACGGGCAACACGGTGCTCGCGCTTCGGTCGGATCTTGGAGCCTGCCATAACAACCAAGTGTAGCCGGTAGCTTCCGGGCGGCCACAGGGCGGGCAGCCACAGGGAGCCTGGCACGCCGCCACGGTAGAATCGCCACCATGGACGAGCCGGACGCAGAAAGCGCACCCGACGGCTCACGGCGACCCACGCACCGCTCGGGCCGACTCCGGCCGGCGACGGGCAGGGCAACCGTGGTCGGCGTGTTCGGCGAACTGCTGATCACGGCCGGTCTGATCGTGTTGCTCTTCATCGGCTGGCAGACCTGGTGGAACAGTGCGGTGCTCGCCGGGCAGCAGACATCCGCCGCGGCAACCCAGAGCCGGCAGTGGATGGAGCAAGGCCGCTCGCAGCACCAGCCATCGCCGCCCGCGACGTCTGGATCGACGCCGGTGGCGGCGCCCGCGCCGGCCGATTCCGATCCACCGCCGGTGATGCAGCCCGTGGCGTTCGCTCAGCCGCTCGCCGTCATCTACATCCCGCGTTTCGGCGCGGACTGGAAGCGCATCATCCGCGAGTCCGTCGATGTGCAGAGCGTTCTGAACAGCTACGATGCGGGCGTCGGCCACTACACCGGGACCCAGATGCCTGGGGCGGTCGGCAACTTCGCCATCGCCGCACACGACACCGGCTACGGCAACGCGTTCCTCGACATGTCGAAACTGCAGCTCGGTGACAAGATCTACATCCAGACCAAGGAAGGCTTCTACACCTACGAGTTCCGCAATTTCCAGTACGTGCGCCCGACTGCTGTCAACGTTCTGCTGCCCGTTCCGCAGATGCAGGGGGCCACGGCGACCGACCGTCTGATCACGCTGACGACCTGCAATCCGCCCTATCACGCGCAGGAGCGGATCGCAACGTTCGGTGTCTTCGACTCGTGGCAGCCGCTCAGCGATGTGCCGGCGGCGATCGTCACGCAAGTGAACGGGGGTTGAGCGGTGTATGCAGCGTTGTGGCGCATCCTGCCCGGACCGGTCTGGGTGCGTATCATCATTGTCCTCATCCTGGTTGCCGCTGTGCTCTATGCGCTCGTCACCTGGGTGTTTCCCTGGGTCGACTCGATGCTGGTCGGCAACGAAGAAGGCACGGTAGCAACATGACCCGCGTACTTGTCATCGACAACTACGACAGTTTCGTCTACACCCTGAACGGGTATCTGCGCGAACTCGGCGCAGAGACCGAGGTATTGCGCAATGATGCGTTTCCGGTGGGCGAGGTGGAGGAACGTCTGAGGAACTACGACGCCGTGCTGCTCTCGCCCGGGCCTGGGAAGCCGGCCGACGCCGGCGTATCGATACCGTTGGTCAAGGCGGCGCTGCGCTCCGGCACTCCGCTGCTCGGCGTCTGCCTCGGGCACCAGGCGATCGCGGAAGCGTTCGGTGCCACGGTCACGAACGCGGAAGAACTGATGCACGGCAAGACGTCCCTGGTCAGCCATGACGGCAGCTCCTTTTACGCCGGAGTGCGACAGCCGTTCGCCGCGACGCGCTACCACTCGCTCGCCGTGGTCGCCGAGACCGTGCCGGCCGAGTTGATTGTGACCGCTCGCACCGCAGGCGGGGTGATCATGGGCGTGCGGCACGAGAGCGCACCGATCTTCGGCGTACAGTTCCATCCGGAGTCCGTCCTGACCCAGGACGGTTACCGGATGCTCGGGAACTGGCTCGTCGAGGCCGGATTGTCGACGGCGCACGACACAGCGCGCCACCTGGACCCGCTGCTGGTCAGCGCCCCCGCTGCGGATCGCTGACGCGGATCAGTCCGCGATGACGAGGGCGAGCGAGGTGTCGCCGCAGGCGACCACGGAGACCGTGCTCGGCAGCGGCGCAGAGCGGTCGATACCGGCTGCTTGCGCCGAAGAGTCCGAAGCCTCACGCTCACGCAGCGGGGCGAGGGCAGCACCCAGACCATCGATGCGCAGTAGCGCGCCGGTCGCGCGGCGTGAATCCGTCGATGCGACGATGCGGCCGGAGGCGTTGACGAGCGTGCACGCACGCCCCGACGCACGCAACACCGGCAGCAGCACCTGCTCGAGTCGGGCGACGTAGACGTCGGTGCCGACCAGGCCGACCATCTGGCCACCCTGACGCACCGGCGTCGTGATCGTCACGGTGTAGTCGTCGGTGCACAGGTAGTCGACGTACGGGCCGGTGAGATGTCTGCCGCCGGTTCGGGCGGGAACCCGCCACCACTCGAGTGCCGTGTAGTCGCGGAACTGTTCGTCGTCGGGGTCATCGACAGTCTGGAGTCGACGCAGCCCGCCGTTAGCGGCGCGTCCGAAGGTGTTGGAGGCGCTGAGCCACCAGGCGAGATGCCACGGTGCGTCGGCAAGGAAGCCGGGGGCGGCGACGAATCCGGCTCCGGTGATGAGTCCGCCTTCGCGGTCGAACTCGGGTGCGACAAGTCCGGCGATCAGCGGATCGATTCTGGCTGCCGAGTCGACACCGGCCGCGAACTCGCGCTCGACGACGTCGCGCCAATCGTCGACCATTCTGAAGACGGGTTCGAGTGTCGAGGCGACACGCTGTGCGATGTCGGCGTCGGCGACGATGGTGGCGGTCATGGCCTCGCTCCCTCCCGAGCGTCAGCCGGGTCGGCGGTCATCACGGGATCGGTGGCAGAGGGCACGGGCGCCTCGAGCCGGGTCTTCTCGTCGATGAGCCATTCCACGGCCATGGTGATGTGTTCGGTCGTCGTGCGTCGTGCGGCGTCGGGGTCGACCGACCGGATGGCATCGATCACCGAGCGGCGCGCAGTTCCGCTACGGTCACGATAGTCCTGTTCCCGCTGGCACAGCCAGAGCACGGACCCGGCCTCGGCCTGCAGCCGAAGCTCTTCGTGCACGAGCCGTGGCGACTGGCTGATTGCGGCGACCTCGAGCTGGAAGCGCCCGATGGCCAGACGCGCGCCACCTGCCGTGCTGAGATCGGCGCGGGCGTCGAGTTCAACGAGGCTCTGCACGTCGTCGTCGCTTGCCCGGTCCGCGGCGACCTCGGCTGCCGTGCCGGCGATGGCGATGCAGTGCAGCGAGAGATCGCGCAACTCGATGCGGCTGAGGGCACGGAGCCGTTGGCGGACGACCAGCTCGGAGGTGTTCCGGTCGTGCACCACGAAACTGCCGCCCTCTCGGCCACGCCGAGTTCTGACCAGGCCTTTATCGCGCAGCGCCTCAAGGGCTTCCCGCGCGGTGACCACGGCGACACCCAGGCTTCGGGCCAGTTCGGACTCGCTGGGCAGGCGCTCGCCGTCGTGCAGGACGCCCGCGACGATGGCGTCCGTGAGACGCTGCTCGACGAGCTCGGCGCGGCCGGCCCCGTCAAGCGGCGAGAACACGACGGCACGGGTCGCGTCGGCGGTGACCTGCGGCATCCGTTTTTCTCTCTCTCGTGCGACGTGGCCCCGACAGGGTGGGCGGCCTGCCACTGCCACGTCTTGCACTCGACGCTAACACGTGCCGAACGAACCGTTATTCGACCGTTACGGAGAAAGTTTGTTTTTTACATCTGGAGTCGTATGATTTAGGATTTAGTGAACATCTGGTTTCAGATGTTTAGTCGCATCGAAGGAGATGTCATGACCGAAACTCAGTCGGCGAAAACTCAGTCGGCGATTCGGCTCACGGGCCTCACCAAGGAGTTCGGTCGAGTGAGGGCCGTGGATGACGTCGACCTCGAGATCGCGGCCGGCGAGTTCTTCTCGATGCTCGGCCCCTCGGGTTCCGGAAAGACCACGGTGCTACGTCTGATCGCAGGCTTCGAGCAGCCCAGCAGGGGCGGCATCGAGCTGTTCGGGAGGGACGTCACCCGAATGGCACCGTTCGATCGCGACGTGAACACGGTCTTCCAGGACTATGCGCTCTTTCCGCACATGAGCGTGCTCGACAACGTCGCCTACGGGCTGCGGGTGCGTGGGGTTGCCAAGAAGGAACGCCTCGAGCGAGCGCGGAAGGCACTCGCGAACGTGCGCCTCGAACACCTCGCCGCACGCAAGCCCACGCAGCTCTCGGGCGGCCAGCGCCAGCGTGTCGCGCTCGCCCGGGCGACGGTGGTCGAACCGAAGGCGCTGCTGCTGGACGAGCCGCTCGGCGCCCTCGACCTGAAGCTCCGCGAACAGATGCAGGTCGAACTGAAACAACTCCAACGCGACCTCGGCATCACCTTCATCTTCGTCACGCACGATCAGGAGGAGGCGCTCACCCTGAGCGACCGCATCGCCGTCTTCAACGCGGGGCGTATCGAGCAATTGGGAACACCGTCCGATCTCTACGAGCGCCCGGCCTCGCGCTTCGTCGCGGACTTCGTCGGCACCTCCAACCTGTTCGACGCCGAGCTCTCGGCAGCCGTGCTCGGACGGCAGGGGCACCACTCGATCCGGCCGGAGAAGATGACGGTCGGCGCCGAGACGCAGTTGGGCGACGGGCTCCGTAATGCAGCCGGCACTGTCGTCGAGGCGATCTATCTCGGCAGCGGCATACGCATCGTCGTCGATCTCGACGCGGGTCCGCGGGTGAGTGTGCTTGAGCAGAACGTGCGCGGTCGTGTCCGCGCCGACGAGCATGGCGACCGGGTCATCGTGTCCTGGCACGACGATGACGTCGTGTCCGTGACCGGCACGCCGATCGGCCAGCAGAACCCCACGCCGACCGCTGCTGTCAGAACGGTGCCGGGAATCTCCGGCTGAGGCATCCGCCGCCCGTTGCGCAACGTGCATCCGAAAGTCGGCCAGGCCTCGTCAAGAGAAACAAGCCAGGCCCATCAAGAGAAACATGCCAGGCCCCGCCAAAGGAAAACAAGGAGAGAATCATGATTGGAACACGGAACGCGCGACGAAGCGCAACCGTCGGACTTGCGATCGTTGCGGTCGCGCTGCTCGCCGGCTGCGGAACCGCGGGCGGCGGCGGCGGCCCGGGCGGGCAAGCCGCGTCCAAACTCGGCAAACTGGAGGGCCAGGTCTCGATTCTGGCCTGGCCGGGTTATGTCGAAGACGGCTCGAATGACCCCAACGTCGACTGGGTGACACCCTTCGTCAAGCAAACCGGCTGCAAGGTCAACGCGAAAACGTTCGGTACCTCTGACGAAGCCCTGAACCTGATGAAGACCGGCGACTACGACGTGGTCTCGGCCTCGGGAGATGCGTCGTTGCGCCTTGTCGCCGCCCGCGATGTGGCCCCGGTCAACACGTCGCTGCTGAAGAACTACGACGGCATCTACAGCTTTCTGAAGAATCGTGCGTGGAACACCGTCGACGGCAAGAGCTACGGCGTGCCACATGGCTATGGCGCCAACCTGCTGATGTACAGCGCCGACGCCTTCGCCGACGCACCCACGTCGTGGGGAGTCGTCTTCGACAAAGCAGGCGATCACGCGGGAAAGGTCACCGCCTACGACTCACCGATCTACATCGCGGACGCCGCGATGTACCTGATGGCGCACCAGCCCGACCTCGGCATCAAGAACCCTTACTCCCTCGACAAGAAGCAACTGGCGGCCGCGGTCGAGCTTCTGAAGCAGCAACGGCACAACGTCGGTGAGTATTGGAGCGACTATCTGAAGGAGATCCAGTCCTTCCAATCGGGCAACTCCGTTGTCGGCACCAGCTGGCAGGTCATCCAGAACGTGCTCGAATCCGAGGGCGGCAAGACCAAGGTCACGCTGCCCACCGAAGGGGCAACCGGCTGGTCCGACACCTGGATGATCTCATCGCGATCGAAGCATCCGAACTGCGCGTACGCCTGGCTCGACTACATCGCCAGCCCCCAGGCGAACGCCGCCGCGACGGAATACTTCGGCGAGGCGCCGTCTAGCGGCGCGGCCTGTGAGTTCCGCAAAGACTGTGCCGCCTACCACGCCGGTGACGCCGCATACGCGTCGAAGATCTGGTACTGGACGACTCCGATCGCCAAGTGCCTCGACGGCCGCACCGACGTGAAGTGCACCGACTACTCCGCCTGGACTCAGGCCTGGCAGGAAATCAAGGGCTGATCGGTCCAGCGGCCTGATCGGCCCGACGGGCGGGGGGCTCGGCCTGCTCGCCGTGCTCCCCGCCGCCCGGCATCCGACCGAACCCGGCACCAGGCCGAACTCGGCACCATCGAAAGGACGGCGCATGACGCTCCAACTCCCGCGCGCGATATCCCGGCCGCGCGACACCCTCGCCCGCAGGGGATCGAGCCTGCTGAGCGCGCACCCGAAGCTGCGCCTGTCGCTGCTGCTGGGCGCGCCGCTGTTCTGGCTCGGCGTCGTCTATATCGTCGCGCTGCTGCTTTTGCTGGTGACCGCGTTCTGGTCGGTCGACAGTTTCACCGGCGACATCACCACCCAGTTCACGCTCGACAATGTGATCGAGGTCATCACCGGCTCGCTGTATCAGACCGTGACCCTGCGAACCGTCGGGGTCGCTCTGGCGGTCACCGCGATCGACGTGGCGCTCGCCCTGCCGATCGCGTTCTTCATGGCGAAGGTGGCCTCGCCGCGAACGCAACGGGTGCTGCTGATCATGGTGCTCACGCCGCTTTGGGCGTCCTACCTGGTGAAGGCATACGCGTGGCGCTCGGTGCTCTCGCAAGACGGTATTCTCTCGTGGCTGATATCGCCGTTCGGCGGGCACACTCCGGGCTACGGCCTGCCGGCGACGATCATCACCTTGGCATACCTCTGGCTGCCGTACGTGGTCCTGCCCATCTACGCCGGCCTCGAGCGCGTGCCGGACTCCCTGATCGAGGCGTCCGGAGATCTCGGCGGCAGGGGCTGGAAGACGCTGCGTCTGATCGTGCTGCCGTTGGCGCTGCCGGCGATCATCGCCGGCACGATCTTCAGCTTTTCACTCTCGCTCGGCGACTACATCACGGTGAACATCGTCGGGGGGACCAGCCAGATGCTCGGAAACCTCGTCTACACGAACGTCGGGGCGGCGAACAACCTGCCGCTTGCCTCCGCGATAGCGCTGATCCCGATCGTGATCATCTTCGGTTACCTGTTCCTGGTGCGCCGCACGGGCGCGCTCGACAACCTGTAGGAGCCCGCCATGCGTCTGTCCCGATTCTCTCGCAGCGTGCTCGGTGTCGTCACCGGGCTGATCTTCCTGGTGATCTACGTGCCGCTGTTCGTCGTGCTCGCCAACTCCTTCTCGACCTCGACGTCGCTCAGCTGGCCGCCGCCCGGGTTCACCCTTCAGTGGTGGGGCAAGGCATTCCAGAGCGCGGGCGCACTCGAGGCCGTGGGGACCAGCGTCATCGTCGCGATCGTCGCGACGGCCGTTTCTCTGGTACTCGGCACGCTCGTCTCTCTGGCCTTGCAGCGATTCTCCTTCTTCGGGCGTGATGCGATCAGCCTCCTGGTGATCTTGCCGATCGCGCTGCCCGGCATCATCACCGGCATCGCGCTGAACAACTTCTTCCGCACTATCATGGGGGTTCCCCTGTCGATCTGGACGGTGGTCATCGCTCACGCGACGTTCTGCATCGTGACGGTCTTCAACAACGTGATCGCACGACTGCGCCGCATCGGCTTGAGTCTCGAGGAAGCGTCGGCCGACCTCGGGGCGGGCATCTGGACCACCTTCCACCTCGTCACCTTCCCGCAACTGCGCTCGGCGTTGCTGGCAGGCTGCCTGCTCGCGTTCGCCCTGAGCTTCGACGAGATCATCGTGACGACGTTCACGGCCGGGTCTGGCGTCACGACGCTGCCGATCTTCATCCTCAACAACATGTTCCGACCCAACCAGGCGCCGATCGTCTCGGTGATCGCCGTCGTGCTCGCCGTCGTCTCGATCGTGCCGATCTACATCGCCCAGCGGCTCTCCGACGGGAAACGGTGAGGCCGCGCCTTGCTGATCGTCGCCGAGGATCACGGCGGCCGGGCGGCTGCCGCTAACCGTTGCAGTAGGTGATCGTCACCGTGGAGCCCTGTGGGACCAGGCCCGGTGCGAGCGACTGGTGATTCACGAGCGTGCCTGACTGCGCCTTGCAGGACGGATCCGGTTGTGGATCGGCGGTCAACTGCAGATCGGGCGCTTGCAGGATGCTCGTCGCCGCCGCGATCGACTGACCGGTGAGATCCGGCAGTGTCACGCTCCCGTTCGAGACGATGAAATTGACGGTGTCACCCTCGTGCGCTTGCGAGTTGGCCTTCGGGTCGGTGCTGATCACCACGTTGGCCGGAACCGTCGGAGAATCTTGTTGGTTGATCTGGCCGAGTTGGAAGCCGGCCGCCGTCATCGCAGTCTTTGCGGCGTCGATAGACTGTCCTGTCACATCGGCGACGGTCACGGTCTTCTTGCCGCTGGAAACGTAGACGGTGACCTGATCGCCCTTCTGCGCGATGATTCCGCCGGCCGGGTCGGTGCTGATCACCCTGCCGGCAGGCACGGTCTCGCTTTCCTCGTTGGTGATCGACCAGGTCAGATCCTTCTTCTTCAGCTCACTGGTCGCCTGGTCCAGCGTCTTGCCGACAACGCTCGGCACCGCTCGCGAGATATCGGACAGCTGGGTGGACGGCGTCTGGCTGAACACCCACAGCACCAAGGCGACGACGATGATCGCCACGCAGAGGATGCCCGCCCAGATCCACACCACGGGCGGGCGATTCTGCGTGCGCACCATCGTCTCGTCTTCGGTCAACTGACGCAGAGCGGCCTCCGTGCCGGTGATCCCGCCGGTCGGCGCGCCGAACAGGGTGTCTGAGAAGGCGTCCCGTTGCCGGTGCACGGGAATCTTGCCCGCGCCGGCCGCCTCGAGTTCATGACGGAAGTCGGCGGCACTCTGGTAGCGATCGGCGCGGTCCTTGGCCAGTGCGTGCAGCACGACGGTGTCCAGTGCCGGTGAGACCTTCGGATTGACCAGGCTGGGCCGGGTCGGAGGCTCGCTGACGTGCTGATAGGCGACCGCCACCGGGGTGTCGCCGCGGAACGGCGCCTGCCCGGTCAGCATTTCGAACAGCACGACACCGGCGGAGTAGAGATCGCTGCGCGCGTCGACCGTCTCGCCCTTGGCCTGCTCCGGCGAGAAGTAGCTCGCCGTGCCGAGGATCGCGGTGGTCTGTGCGACGGTCGCGGACGAGTCGCTGATCGCCCGCGCGATGCCGAAGTCCATCACCTTCACCTGGCCGGTCTGCGTGATCATCACATTTCCGGGCTTGATGTCACGGTGCACGACACCGGCACGATGCGAGTATTCGAGGGCGGTCAGGATGCCCATGGCGATGCGCACGGCCTCCGCGGTCTCGAGCGGTCCCTCCTTGATGATGTCGCGCAGCAGTCGCCCGTCGACGTATTCCATGACGATGAACGGCGCCTGGACCTCACGCCCGTTCGCATCGCGGAGCGTTTCTTCGCCCGCGTCGAAAACGCGCACGATCGTCGGATGCGCCATCCGCGCCGCAGATTGCGCCTCCTGGCGGAAGCGAGTGCGAAACGCCGGATCGGTTGCCAGTGACGATTTGAGCAGCTTGATGGCGACCGTGCGGCCGAGTCGCGTGTCCGTGCCCCGATACACGTCGGACATGCCGCCGTGCCCGATCAACTCGCCCACCTGATACCGGCCGGCGAGGATGCGGCGGTCTTCGGTCACACGGCTCTCCAGTCCAGGGCTCTCCGGTTCGGTGTTCTCGTTCTCCGGTTCGGTGTTCTCCGGTTCAGGCAAAACACTAGCGCCTAGTTTATCGGGGTCAAGCTGAGCATCCGCTATTGCTTGACGGGCACCGACAGCGACTGCGTCGACTGCGGCGACTCCACAGACTCGCCGCAGTAGACGGTGTACGTCACCGTGACCGTCTTGCCCGCAGCGGTCGACGGCACGGTCCAGGATGTTCCCGTCCCGGTGCCGGCGACGGGTCCCTGGCCCTGACCGTCGATGTACAGCTGGTGGCCGGTGAGGTTCTGTCCGGCCGGGCACTGTGCTGCGCCCCATGCGAACTGCGCCTGGTCGCCGACGTTGAGCGGCGGTGTGGGTGAGGTGAGCGTCACGGCATCCGGCGGCGCGCTCGGTTGCACGACAGGGCCGTAGAAGGTCAGCGTGATCGTGGAGGCGAACGGCACGGTGCCGTACGGATTGACGCCGTAGACGGTGTTGACTTGAGCGGCCGTCGTCGCGGGCTTACCCTGGTTGTTCGTGATCTTGTTGAAGCCGAGTGCATTCAGCGCCGCGGTCGCCTGCTCCAGGGTCTTTCCGGCGTAGTCCGCCTGGTTGATCGTGGCCGCAGTCGCTGCGGGAGAACTCGTCTGCGACGGCGTCTGCGATGGCGTCTGCGACGGTGTCGTGGCCGCGGTCGTCGAGTTCGTCGGCGGCGGGGTGCCGCCCTGTCTCTGGTTGAGCAGGGCGATGAGCGTGCCGCCGAGCACCAGGATCAGCAGCACGATCAGTGCGATCAGCGGCCAGGTCCACGGACTGCGCTTCTTGGTCTTCTTCTCGTCCACGGGTTCCGCAGCTGCGGCGCTCATCACTGTCGGGGCGGCCAGCACCGTGGTCGCCTCGGTCGCACCCGCCATGGATGCCGGCAACAGCATGGTGAGGCCGTCTGGTTCGCCGGAGTGGCTGGCCAGCACGGCCGGAACCGCCGCAGCCGCGGCCGCAATGTCGCCTCGACGCAGAGCCTGTGCCGCGCGAGCCAGGTGTGCGGCTGTGGCCGGGCGATCCTGCGGGTTCTTCGCGATGCAGGCATAGACCAGATTGCGCACAGGCTCAGCCACGGTCACCGGCAACTCCGGCGGTGCCTCGTTGATCTGCGCCATGGCGATCGCAACCTGTGATTCGCCGGTGAACGGCCGCCGACCGGCCAGACACTCGTATGCGACGATGCCGAGCGAGTAGATGTCGGTCGTGGGGGAGGCCGGATGCCCGCTGGCCTGTTCAGGGGAGAGGTATTGAACCGTTCCCATCACCTGACCCGTGGCGGTCAGCGGAACCTGGTCCGCGATCCGGGCGATGCCGAAGTCGGTGATCTTGACCCGGCCGTCCGGGGTGATCAGCAGGTTTCCCGGCTTGATGTCGCGGTGCACGAGGCCGGCGGCGTGCGCGGCATGCAGAGCCGCCGCTGTCTGGGCGACGATGTCGAGGGTCTTGTCGCTGGAGAGCGTGTGCTCCCGTTCGAGGATGCTGGACAACGCCTCGCCGGGCACGAGCTCCATCACGAGGAAGGCGCTGCCGTCCTCCTCGCCGTAGTCGAAAACGTTGGCGATGCCCTCATGGTTGACCAGCGCGGCGTGGCGCGCCTCTGCGCGGAATCGCTCGAGGAAACCCGGGTCGCCCAGGTACTCGTCCTTCAGGATCTTGATGGCGACCGTGCGGCCGATCACCTGATCGGTCGCCTGCCATACTTCGCCCATGCCGCCGATGGCTATGCGCGACTGCAACTCGTAACGTCCCCCGAAGGTGAGCCCTGCTGTGGGTCTCATTTACTCAGCACCGCCTCTAGTACTTTCTTCGCGATCGGGGCAGCAATGGCGTTGCCGTTGCTGCTCTGACCGAGTCCGCCACCATTCTCCACAACAACCGCGACAGCGAATTCGGGGTTGTCAGTCGGCGCGAACCCGGTGAACCAGAGTGTGTAGGGTTTGGTGCCCTCGTTCTGTGCCGTACCGGTCTTCCCGCCCACACTGACCCCGTCTATTCTTGCATTACCGGCGACGCCGTTCGCCACGTTGTTGACCATCAGCTGGGTCATCGTCGCCGCCACGTCTGGGCTGATCGCGCGACCGAATTCCTTGGGCGTGAAGCCTGTTCCGGGCACCTCGGTCAGGGAGGGAGTCTGCACGGATTCGATCAGGTTCGGGTCCATCACGACACCGCCGTTGGCGATCCCGGCGGACACCATCGCCATCTGCAGTGCCGTCGCCGTATCGCTCGCCTGGCCGAACGCGCTCATCCCGGTTTGAGCGGAGTCTCCCGGATAACCCGGGTAGCCGCTCGCCGACGACTTCATCGGAATCGTGAAGGCGCTGTTGAAGCCGAAGGCCTCCGCCTGTTTTTTGATCGTCGGCGACTTCAGCTCGATGCCGAGCTCTGCCATCGGGATGTTGCACGACAATTGCAGAGCCGTCTCGATCGACACGGTGGCGCCGGGGCCGCAGGTGGTGAAGCTGTCGTTGCGCACGACGGTGCTCGTGCCCGGCAACGTGAGGCTCGCGGGGTTCGGCAACTGGCTGTCCTTGGTGTACTTGCCCGTGGACAGCGCGGCGGATGCGACGACCAGTTTGAAGGTCGATCCGGGCGGGTTGAGATCGGTGTACGCCTTGCTGACCAGCGGATTGCCGGGCGCGTTCAGCAGCGTCTGGTAGGTCGCATCCACCTGTTTGGAGTCGTGTGAGGCGAGCGTGTTCGGGTCGAATGACGGTGTGGAGGCGAGCGCGAGGATCCGTCCGGTCTTCGGTTGGATCAGGACGACGGCGCCCTGCAGGTTTCCGAGCGCGTCGTATGCCGCCTTCTGCGCGATCGGGTCGATCGTGGTCTCGACCGAGTTGCCCTGTGGGCTCTTGCCGGTCAGGATGTTGTTCAGGCGCTCCAGGAATGTCGTGTTCGACGTGCCGCTCAGCTGCGAGTCGAGGGCGCCCTCGATGCCGGTGGCCTGCCCGTTGATGGGAAAGAACCCGGTGATCGGCGCATACAGCGGTCCGTCGGTGTACACGCGCTGATACTTGTAATCGTCTGTGCTGGGCACCGATTGCGCGACCGGCTGGCCCGCGACCAGGATGGCCCCGCGCTGCACGTTGTAACCGTCCAGTCGCGTGCGCGAGTTGCGCTGGTCGGCGTTGAGGGTGTCTGCGACGCCGACCTGGATGACGGATGTCGACACGAACAGCGCAATGAACATGAGCAGCACCACGATGCTCACCCGTTTGAGCTCCCGGTTCATCAGCTCACCACTATTCTGGGCTGGTTTCGCACCGTATCGGACAGTCGTAGGAGCAATGCGACGATGATCCAGTTCGCGACAAGAGAGGATCCTCCCGCCGCGAGGAACGGTGTCGTCAGCCCGGTCAGCGGAATAACCCGGGTGATGCCACCGATCACGATGAAGGTCTGCAGCGCAACCGTGAACGACAGGCCCACCGCGAGAAGCTTGCCGAAGTCATCCGGTCCGGCGAAGCCGATGCGGAAGCCGCGGGAGACGAACAGCAGATAGAGGCACAGGATGGCGAACAGCCCGATCAGGCCGAGCTCCTCGCCGATGCTGGCGATGATGTAGTCGCTATCGGCCACGGGGGTGATGTAGGGCTGCCCTTCGCCGAGTCCCGTGCCCAGCAGACCTCCGTGCGCCAGCCCGAACAACCCCTGCACCAGCTGGTAGCTTCCGGCGAACGCCTTGTCGTATTGGTGCTGGCTGAACGGATTCAACCAGTTCTCGAAGCGGCCCTGCACATAGCTGAGCGCCTGGCTTGCGATCAGGGCCCCGCCGACGAACATCAGCAGGCCGAGCAGAACCCAGCTGACCCGCGCCGTCGCGACGTAGATCATGACGAGGAAGAGGCCGAAGTACAACAGGCCCGTGCCGAGGTCGCGCTGGAAGACGATGACGGCCATCGAGATCGCCCAGAGCACCACGATGGGCAGCAAGTCGCGCAGGCGTGGGAAGCGCATCCCCAAGAACTTCGTTCCGATCATCGACAGCGAGTCGCGATGCTGCACGAGGTAACCGGCGAAGAAGATGGCCAGGGCGATCTTTGCGATCTCGCCCGGTTGGAATGTGAACGTGCCGATTCCGATCCAGACCCGGGCACCGTTCACCTCCTTGCCGATCAGCGGAAGCATCGGCAGCAGCAGCAGCACGATCGCGGCGAGTCCGGCGAGATACGTGTAGCGCTGCAGAACTCGGTAGTTGCGGATCAGCAGCATGACGACGATGCTGCAGACGATCGCGATGGCCGTCCACGCGATCTGACGAACCGCGGCGCTTTCCCACCCGCTGGCGTGGTATGCGAGATCGATGCGGTAGATCTCGGCGATGCCGATGCCGTTGAGCACGGTGGCGATCGGCAGGATGAACGGGTCTGCATTCGGGGCGATGAACCGCATCGTCACGTGCAGGCCGAACACGAGAATCGCCAGCCCGGCACCCAAGAAAACCAGTGTGAGATCTACGTGGCCGAGCGCGCCCAACTGAACGAGCACAATCGCGATCGCATTGATGGCACAGGCGAAGATGACGAGCGCCAACTCCAGGTTGCGGAGCTTCGCGGGCAGGCGAAGGCGCTTGACCTTGTCCGCATCCGTTCCTGGATGCGGTGCGCTGAGCATGGGCGAGAGACGATTACTGTCCGGCATTGGCCAACTGATTCACGATGCGCTCGGCATCCTCGAGGGAGTCGGCGTTGATGGTCTGCTCGACCTGCTGCCGCTGATAGCTGCTCAACTCCGAGACGTGCGTCGTGGTCTCCTGATAGATGTGCGACAGCGAGATCGGACCGAGGTCTTGTTGCACACCGGAGAAGATCGCGACGTTGCCGTCCGGTGCCGCGCCGACGAAGTAATGGGACTGCGTCCACTGATAGCCGAGCACCAGCGCGAGCACGATCGCGATCACCAGCAGCACAGCACCGGTCAGCCAGGTGAGCTTGCGACGGCGGGCTCTGCGCTGATCTTCTTCGATCAGTTCGCCGAAGTAGTCCTCGGTCTGCGGTTCGAAATGCGTCGGCCCCGTTGCCGGCTTCATCGGATGCAGCCGCAGCGTCGGCACCCAGGTCCTGGCGCGCGGCGGCTCGCCCGTGAAGGCGAGCGGCGCGGCGGCCGAACCGACCGTGACCGGTTCCTTCGCGGCTTGGCCCCTGTCGATGTCCAGAATGACGACCGTGACGTTGTCTGGGGCGCCGGCGTCGAGGCTTGCGCGCACCAGTCTTTCACCGACCGCCTTCGGCGAGTCATCGAGTTTCGAGAGGATGGCGGCAAGCTCGTCTGCCTTGACGACTCCGCTGAGACCGTCGGAACAGATCAGCCAGCGGTCGCCCGGCAGTGTGTCGTGCGTCCAGGTGTCGATCTCCGGGTGCGCGTCGACATCACCGAGCACGCGCATCAGCACGGACCGCCGTGGATGCACGAGCGCCTCATCCTCGGTGATGCGGCCGGTGTCGACCAGCCGCTGCACGAACGTGTGGTCGACGCTGATCTGGCTGAGCTCGCCGTCGCGCAGCAGGTAGATGCGGGAGTCGCCGATGTGGGCTAGGGCGACCTGGTCGCCGACCCGCGCGATGGCACTCACCGTCGTTCCCATTCCGGTCAATTCCGGATGCTCGAACACCGTCTCCGAGAGCAACGCGTTGGCGGCGATCAGAGCAGACTGCATCGAGAACAGGGCTTCCTCGACGGTCGCGTACGGGACATCCGCTTCCTTGATGCGATTCAGCGCGATCGCCGAGGCGACGTCGCCGCCCGCGTGTCCGCCCATGCCATCCGCGACGACGAAGAGGTCCTGGCCGGCGTAGCCGGAGTCCTGGTTGTTCGCCCGGATCTTGCCGACATGTGACAGTGCGGCGGCTCGGTTGACCTGCGCCATGCGCTACCGCCGAAGTTCGAACGTGGTCGTTCCGATTTTGATCGGAGTGTTCAAGGTGACCTCGGTGGGCACGCTGACCCGGGTGCCGCCGAGGAACGTGCCGTTGGTCGAGTCGAGGTCCTGGATCATCCACTTGTCGTTCCACAGCATCAGGCGCGCATGGTGAGTGGAGGTGTAGTCGTCGCGGATGATCAGACCGGAGTCGCCGCTGCGGCCGATCGTGAGCGGGTCGCGGCCGAGCGGCAGTTGTGTGCCCTGCTTCGGTCCGGACGTGATGACGAGGTGTCCGGCGGTGAGCAGAGTCGCCACCGCAGTGCCGTTGGTCGAGTCCGCGCTCGATGAGCGCGTGGGCCGGGCGGGTGCAACGGGAGCTGTTCCGCGAGCGGGCGTGGCCAGGGGTGCGGGCGGGGCCGGCGGTGTCGCTGCAACGTTCGGCGCCGCAGCGGGTACGGCGCCCGGTATGTTGGCGAATGGTGACGCGGCGGCATCCGGGGGGAGCTTGCGCACGCGCTGGCCGAACAGGTCAGTGCGCAGCGCATAGACGATGGCGAAGACGAACAACCAGATGAGCAGGAGGAACCCGATGCGCAGTACGAGAAGCGTGAGTTCGCTGGTGTTCACGAGTCACTCCAGAAGCCGCCGATGTCACTGCTCGGTGGGAAGCTGCTCGGTGGGAAGCTGTTCGGCGGGAGATCGTTTCTGCGGGTTGTGTCGTCCAGGCCTGGTTGCGTCGGGCCGGCGGGGGTGGCTTGGGGGAGCACCTTGAACACGATACTGGTGCGACCGATGGTGATCACAGAATTCGGCTCCATGATGGCCTTGGTGACGGGCCTGCCATCGAGCCTCGAGCCGTTCGTGGAGCCGAGGTCGCGCACCTGGGCGCGACTGCCGTCCCAGCTGACCTCGACATGCTTGCGCGAGATGCCGGTGTCATCGACGGTGATGTCGGCTTCGCTGCCGCGGCCGATAATGGTGCGTGCCTGTGCGAGCGGGTAGCGTTTGCCTGCGATGTCGAGCACGGGCACCCAGGAGACGGATCCTTGCACGTTCTGGGAGTCGACCTCGAGGATGCCTGTGCTCAGGCCGTCGTCCTGCGCCAGGTCGATCGAGATGCCGCCGGCGAACTGGTAGTGCTGGCTGGTGGCGTGCTGTTGCACGAACTGCGTCAATTCATCGGTCAGCGCCGGCCCGATCGCACGCATCCGCGCGTAGTCGCTCGGCGCCATCCGCAGGGTGAACTTGTTCGGCGCCAGGACGCGGTCGCGCGTGACCACGGCCGCCCTCGTGTCGAGTTCGCGGCGAAGCGCGCTGGTGAGCTCGATCGGCTGCAACCCCGAACGGAAGGTCTTCGCGAACGCGCCGTTGACGGCTCGTTCGAGACCCTTCTCGAAGTTGTCCAGAATGCCCACTGTCTCCCGCTTGTTCGCTGGCTTGTTCGCTGGCTTGTTCGCTGGCTTGTTCGCTGGCGCGACTATGTGCATGTTAGTCGGAACCGGTGCAAGGCCGCTTGTGAGTCGATGTGAAGGGGGGCGAGATGGCATCCTAGGCCGCGTCATGCTAGTGTCGCTGAGTCGGCACGCGTGCGTGCCGACGTGTGCGCGCGAGTGGCGGAATTGGCAGACGCGCTGGCTTCAGGTGCCAGTGCTCGAAAGGGCGTGGGGGTTCAAGTCCCCCCTCGCGCACGGTGTTATGTGCAGTAAGTACAGTGTGATGTTCAGCAGGCGTGGTGCTGTTCAGTAGGTGTGTTGCTCAGCAAGTCTGCGGATCGGCTTCCCCGAATTGATGCAGATGAGACCGGAATGGGCACAATGCGGGACTGTACATCAGGCAAGCACGCGGGCAGACCGGATAGTCCCGTATCCGGGGCTTTCTCTACCGGCCGCCATTGACCGCAGGCGACGCGCTTTGCCGTGCGGTCTGGAGTCCGGCGAGTCCGTCGAGCAGCAGCGCGACGCCGAAGTCGAACGAATCACGCTCGTTCACGATCGTCAGATGCCGGCCCGCAAGGTCCGCGATAGCACCGACGGATGCCGCATGCTCGGCACCGACCACGCCCAGGCTGTCCGCCTGCAGTCGCTGCTGTTCGTGCGACACGTGACCGAGTATGAAATGCAGAAGCGCAGCTGCCGCCATCTCGGTGACGGTAGGGTCGAAGCCGCCGCGCGCGATCGCATCCGCCAAGCGCCGGGAGGCATCCGCGCCGCCGAGTCCGAGCGCGAGTGAGCTCGAGACGACCTCTGCACCGTCGCGGTAGGACAGCAAGCCGTCGCGGAGTGCAGTCGCCTCGGCACGGGTTGCGCGCTTCCAGTCGGGTGCGGGATCCACGGTCGCGGCGGCATCCGTGTCACCGGCATCCGTGTCACCGCCATTCGCGCCGGCAGCGGCCACCGCGCCGACCGTCACCCGACTCGCCACGATCTCATCGGCGATCAACGCGAGCAGGGTTTGCTTGTTGGGCACGTGCCAGTACAGGGCGCTGGGCTGCACGTCGAGGGTGGCGGCGAGGCGCCGCATCGTCAGGTCGGGCAGTCCGTAGTCGTCGAGGATCTGCAGGGCCGCGGCGACGACATCCGCTCGTGTGTGCCGCGATTGCCGTGTGTTCTCGGCACTGAAAGTCTCGAGATTTGCCATTGAGCCCCAGCATAGCAGTATCATGAACGGTGTTCAGGTGAACGATGTTCAGGTAAACAGTGTTCAGGTGAGCACTGCTCAGGTGGGCACCGTGCAGGTGAACACTCCCCGGAAACCACGAAAAGGAGCGCGCATGTCGCCGCGAGCGCATATCGATGTCCGAGACCTCACGCGGATTGCTGTCTTCGCCGCGATCATCGCGGTGCTCGGTCTGCCCGCGCCGATCTCGGTGTTCGGCGGCGCGGTGCCGATCACCGCGCAGACACTCGGTGTCATGCTCGCCGGCGCGATCCTCGGGTCGTGGCGCGGCGCGGCCGCCGTCACCACGTTTCTGGTGCTGGTCGCCGTCGGCCTGCCCCTGCTCTCCGGCGGGCACGGTGGCATCGGCGTCTTCGTCGGCCCGACGGCGGGCTACCTGTTCGGCTGGATCGTCGGAGCATTCGTCACCGGCGCGGTCGTGCACCCGTCGATGCGCGCAGCAGCGCGCGGGAACCTGCGGCGTCCGTCCTGGGCGCGTATCGCGCTCGGTTGCGTGATCGGCGGCATCCTCGTGGTCTATACGTTCGGCATTCCGGTCTCCGCATTCGTCACCGGCCTGCCGCTGCCGCAGATGGCGCTCGGCAGCCTCGTGTTCGTACCCGGCGACCTGATCAAGGCCGCCGTCGCCACGATCGTGACGCTGGTGCTGTGGCGCGCGTATCCGCAGGCCGTGCGTCCTCGAACAACGGATGCCGCGACTCGCGTCGCCGCCGTCTCGGCCGCTACCGAGACGAGCGACAGTGCGCATCCGGACAGTGCTGGTCCCGAGGGCGCCCATCCGGACAGCGCCCATCAGGACACCAGCCCAGCCGGCGCCGAATGAGCGAGATCGCGCTCGATGCGGTCTCCGTCAGCTTCGGCGACCGCATCGCACTGCGCGATGTCTCGGTGGTGCTCGACCAGCGGCGGATCGGGGTGATCGGCTCGAACGGCTCCGGCAAGTCCACGTTCGCACGGCTGCTGAACGGCCTGGTCGCGCCGACGACCGGCAGCGTGCGGGTACACGGGCTGGACCCGCACCGGCAGGCGAAGGCGCTGCGGCGCCGGGTCGGTTTCGTGTTCAGCAATCCGGACGTGCAGATCGTCATGCCGACCGTCGCCGAGGACGTCGCGTTCACCCTGCGCGGCCGTGGCCTGACCGAATCCGAAATCGCCGGGCGTGTCGCTGCGGCCCTCGAACGCCATGGTCTGAGCGCAGACGCGCAGACCCCCGCACACAGCCTGTCCGGCGGGCAGAAGCAGCTGCTCGCGCTGTGCGCCGTGCGTGTGGGCGAACCCGCACTGATCGTCGCCGACGAGCCGACCGCGCTGCTGGACGCCGTCAACAGCCGGCGCATCCGCTCCCAATTGCTCGACGAATCGGAGCAGCAGCTCGTGCTCATCACCCACGACCTGAGGCTCGCGGCGCGCTGCGACGTGGTGCTGCGCTTCGAGAACGGACGCCTGCTCGAACTCGGCGAACCGGCCGCCATCATCGGCGGCTATGAGCGGGAGTACGCATGAGGTTCCACGCATGATCGCCCTGTACCGCCCGGGCAGCAGCCCGCTGCACCGGATGCCGGCCGGCATCAAGATACTGCTGCTCATGGCGGTCGCGCTGGCGATCACGCTCACGGTCAGCACCGCCTGGCTGCTGGTGGGCGCGGCCGTGCTCGTCGTCGCCGGCTACCTGATCAGTCGGCTCGGCATCGGGGAGTTGGGCCGACAGGTGTTCGTCGTGCGCTGGGTCGTCGCGATCATGCTGGTGACGCAGCTCGTGTTCCTGCCGTGGGCGACCGCGTTGCTGAATGTCGGTCGTGTGGTCGTCGTTCTGACGCTGGCGGCGCTCGTCACCCTGACGACCCGGATCGCGGACCTGCTCGATGCCACCGAGCGAGGGCTGCGACCGTTGCAGCGGCTCGGCGTGAATCCGCGCCGCATCGGGCTGCTGCTGGCAATGACGATCACCACGATCCCGGTCGTCGTCGGATTCGCCACGACCATCCGCGAAGCTCAACGCGCTCGCGGCGGCCGGTTGCGTGTGTGGAGCATGGCAGTACCGCTCCTGATACTGTCACTGAAGCACTCCGACGACCTGGCGGACGCCCTGATCGCCCGAGGTGTTGAGTGAGAGATGGCGAGCAAGAGATGCGCAGCGAGGGGCGTCGAGTGAGCGCGCAGCGCGATGAGCGAACCCGACCACGTGTCCACGGGCCGGTCATCGACGCCCAGACACGCTGCATCCACTATGGGACGGCCGAGGATGTCGTGGCCATCAAGTTCGCGTGTTGTGGACGCTACTACCCGTGTCACCTGTGTCACGGCGAGAGCGAGTCGCATCCCCCGCGGCAGTGGCTGCTTGCACAGCGCGGCGAACGTGCGGTGCTGTGCGGCGTATGTTCGAGGGAGTTGACGATCGCCGAGTATCTCGCCGTCGAGCGCTGCCCCGGATGCGCTGCGCGCTTCAACGACGGATGTCGCCTCCACAGAGGCCTATACTTTGCCGAGGACCGAGCGTCTGCCGAAGAGGCGATGACCCATCCGGAAATTCCCACTTGACCACATCTGGCTGAAAGTGCTAACTATGTGATTAGCGAGCGGAATACTTTTTCCACAATATGAAAGTATCATCCTCCCGTGTCCAATGGAGGATCATATGACGTCAATGAAGACCGCAACTCGCCCACTTCGCTTCATCCCTCGAAGCAGCCAACATCTGGTCGACGAGCTGCCTCCGACTCCCCGGCTGGTCACGCTCGGAATCCAGCACCTGGTCATCATGTACGCCGGTGCGGTCGCCGTGCCGTTGATCGTCGGCGACGCGTTGAAACTCCCGACGTCGACCGTTGCCCTGCTCGTCAGTGCGGACCTGCTCGTCTCGGGTATCTTCACCGTCATCCAATCGGTCGGCATCGGCAAGATCCTGGGTGTGCGCCTGCCGGTCGTCACGGGCGCCACCTTCACCGTTCTGACGCCGATGATCATCATCGCGCAACAGTACGGGATGCAAGCCGTGTACGGCGCGATGATCGTCTCCGGCGTCTTCGGCGTTCTGGTGGCGAAGCCGTTCTCGATGATGATCCGCTTCTTCCCGCCGCTGGTCGCGGGCACCGTGATCATGATCATCGGCCTCTCGCTCATAGGCGCCGACGTGAGCCTGATTGCCGGCAGCGACCCGACCGCGCACGGTTATGCGGCGCTGCCCGGCATCACATTGGCTGCGATCGTCGTGCTGCTGATCATTCTCATCACGCGGTTCTTCAAGGGCTTCATCGGCCAGATCGCGGTGCTGTTGTCGATCATCATCGGCACCCTCATCGCCTGGCCGATGGGCATGGCGGACTTTTCGGCCGTCGGCAAGGCGGGCTGGTTCGGTTTCAGCGGGATCCTCTTCTTCGGACCCCCGAAGTTCGAGGCGGCGGCGATCATCTCGATGTGCATCGTCATGCTCGTCACATTCACCGAGTCCACTGCGGACATGCTGGCCGTGGCCGAGATCGTCGACAAGAAGCTGACACCGAACGACCTGGCACGGGGCTTGGCCAATGATGGTCTGTCCGCGATCTTCGGCGGTTTCATGAACTCCTTCCCCGACACCTCGTTCGCTGAGAACGTCGGCCTGGTCGAGTTGACCAAGGTTCGAAGCCGGTGGGTGGTCACCGTCTGCGGGGTGGTGCTGATTCTGATGGGGTTCATCCCCAAGCTCGGTGTGGTCGTGGCCAGTCTCCCCGACCCGGTGATCGGCGGCGCAGCGACCGTGATGTTCGCGATGGTCGCCGCGGTCGGCATCCGCACCCTGCACAAGACATCGTTCGTGGGCAACCAGAACATGCTGATCGTGGCAGTGTCACTGTCGATCGGCATGATCCCGACCGTCGCGCCACACTTCTACGAGAACTTCCCCAGCGACTTCCAGGTCATTTTCGGCTCCGGCATCACCGCGACGGTGATCGTCGTGTTCGTGCTCAACCTGGTCTTCAACCATTGGATTCGTCGCCCGAAGGCAGGCACGACGAGCGCGGTTCCCGCGCGACACGGGCAGGTCGGCGACGTGGCGCTCGATCGCGCCACTGCGCCGGAGCCGACGTTCGACCCGACTGCCGACGACGCGACTGCGTAGCGAGCCGACGGCGGCCCCGATTCACTCAGTCGATGATTCAATTGGACAGATTCAACTAGATAACGTCAACTAGACAACAGGGTGCAGTTGCGCCGACGAGGCAGAGCAGGATCCCTCGCCGGCCCGACGCCACGCAACCGTCCCGGTCAAGGAGCCTCATCATGGAATCGCCGCACGTGCAAGAAATGTATCTTTCCCGCGCAATCGAGTTGGCGGTCAGCAATGTCGACAACGGCGGCGGTCCCTTCGGCGCACTGATCGTCACGGCCGACGGTCGCGAGTTCCAGGGCGTCAATCGCGTCACGGCGAACAATGACCCCACTGCCCACGCCGAGGTGACGGCGATCCGAACCGCGTGCGCCGCCATCGAGAACTTCGATCTGACCGGCGCCACGCTCTACACGAGTTGTGAACCGTGTCCGATGTGCCTGGCGAGCGCACTCTGGGCGCGCGTGGACCACATCGTCTTCGCCGCCGACCGCCACGACGCGGCTGCCGCGGGCTTCGACGACGCCGAGTTCTACGAGTTCTTCGAGCAACCCGTCGAAGAGCGCTCGATGCCGGTGGTGCAATACGCCCTGGTCGGCACGGGCGCCCCTGCTCGCACGGCTCCGTTCGAGCAGTGGATCAACCTGACCACCCGCATCGCATATTAGGGGACCGTTCATCGGCAACCCGCACTGTGCACTCGGGTCACGCCTCGGTTTGGTCGTGACGCACGATCGGGACGACGGGAACCTCTTGCTGGTCGTCACGCCGTCTCTGCACCGAGTCTCTGCACCGACGGCTTTTCGGGGATCGCGGGCGCCGGCACCACGGGTGTCGGCGATGCCTCGAACACTTGCAGCAGCCGCGCCGCAACACTCACCGCGATAGCGGCAGGCTCCTTTGCGGTGATGCCGGTGATGCCGATCGGCGTCGTGATCCGTTCGATCTCTTCCGGCGTGTGCCCGAGCTCGCCCAGGTGCAGCTGAAAGCGGCGCCACTTCGAGTTCGACCCGATCAACCCGATCGTGCCGAGCTGTGACGTGCGCAGCGCCGTGTCGCACAGCGCGAGATCCTCGGCGTGGTCGTGCGTCATGATCAGCACGTGCGTGCCCGCCGGCAGCTCGCCGAGTGCACTCTCCGGCACGGGAGCGTGATGCACACGGATAGCCGCCGTGGCGCCCTCGAGCACGGTCAGCCGTTCCGGTGTGAGCATGATCTGTCGCGAGTCGATCAGGTGCAACTCGATGTCATGCCGCGACAGAATCAGCGCCAGTTCGATACCGACATGCCCGATCCCGCAGATGGCGACGGACGGCGGAATGCGCACCGGCTCCAACAGCATCGTGACCTCTCCTCCGCAGCACTGCACACCGTACTCCGCCGGGGCCTTCTCGCTCAGTTGCAGCGTGATCAATTGCGGGCCGGCGAGCCCGTCGGCCAGCACGGCCCGGGCACGATCGATCGCGGTCGCCTCGAGGTTGCCGCCGCCGACGGTGTCCCACGCGGCATCCGTGGTCACCACCATCTTCGCACCGGCTCGACGAGGCGCGTGCCCGCGGGACGAGACGACGGTGACCAGGACGCCGCTTTGCCGCGCAATGCGCAGGCGCTCGATCGCCGCCAACCACTCCATGTCAGTGTCTCTTCGTGTTAGCCCGGGCTCGGGTCTCGATACGTCTGCTCGCTGCGCTCGCGGACTACTCGAACACCGACCGGTTACTTGCCGGCGAGCACGGAGACGCGCTCGGCTTTCGGCGTCTGCAGGTGCTCGTGTTCGGTGCGCGCGGCGTCCTTCGCCGTCTCGACAGCCCAGAACACGGTCTCCGGGGTTGCGGGAGAACCGAGGGTGACGGGCCGGCCTGCCGGACCGAAAGCCCCGACCGTCTGACGCAGTGCCTCTCGGATGCTGAGGGCGAGCATCAGCGGCGGCTCGCCAACGGCCTTCGAGCCGTAGATCGAGCCCTCCTCGTGCGCTTGGTCGAACAGCGTCACGGTGAACTCCTCCGGCATCTCGGAGAAGCTCGGGAGCTTATAGGTGCTGGCCGATTGTGTCAGCAGACGCCCGCGGCCCGGGCCGTCCGAGGTGTCCCAGCGCAGATCCTCGAGGGTCAACCAGCCGACACCTTGAACGTAACCGCCCTCGATCTGGCCGACGTCGATCATCGGGGACAGTGAGTCGCCGACGTCGTGCACGATGTCGACTCTGCGTGTGTGATACGCGCCGGTGAAGCCGTCGACCTCGACCTCGGTGGCAGCGGCGCCGTACGCGAAGTACTTGAACGGCGAGCCCGACCAGGTCTCCGGGTCCCAGTGCAGGCCCTCTGTGCGGTAATAGCCGGCCGCCGACAGTTGCACGCGTCGCAGATAGGCGGTCTGTGCCACCTCCGCGAAGGTCAACTCCCGGCCAGGCGCGCCGAGGCCCGTGACCGCGCCGTTGGAGAAGCGGACATCTGCGGGGCTGACGTCGAGCATGCTGCCGGCGACCACCGCCATCCGGTCGCGGATCTGGTCGCACGCGTTCTTGACGGCGCCGCCGTTCAGGTCGGTGCCGGTGCTTGCAGAGGTCGCCGATGTGTTCGGGACCTTGTCGGTGCGGGTCGGCGCCAGGCGCACGGCCGAGCGCGGAACGCCGAGGGCGGTGGCCGCGACCTGGATCATCTTCGTGTGCAGTCCCTGACCCATCTCGGTGCCGCCGTGATTGATCAGCACTGAGCCGTCTTTGTAGACGAGCACGAGTGCGCCGGCCTGGTTGAAGAACGAGACGTTGAACGAGATGCCGAACTTGACCGGCGTGATCGCAAGCCCCCGTTTGACATGCGGATGGCTGTCGTTGAACGCTTCGACCTCGTGTTGGCGTCGCGCGAAGTCGGACTTCTGCAGCAGCGTGGACCAGATCGCGGGCATCCGCTCTGCATCTTTCACCACCTGGCCGTACGGGGTGGTCTGGCCCGGACTGTAGAAGTTGCGGCGTCGCAACTCGCTCGGGTCGATGCCGAGCGCCGGGGCGCATGTGCCGAACACGTCCTCGATCAGGAGCACGCCCTGTGGCCCGCCGAAGCCGCGGAACGCGGTCTGCGAGGTCTTGTTCGTCTTGGCGATCCGGCCGTGCACCTCGATGTTGGGGATCCAGTACGCGTTGTCGATGTGACACAGCGCGCGGGACAATACGGCCTCCATCAGGTCGAGGCACCAACCGCCGTCCGCGGTCATGTTCGCCTTCACGCCGACGAGTTTGCCGTCATCGTCGAATCCGGCCTTCCACGTCAGCTGGAAACCCGGCCGTTTGCCGGTGATGGTGATGTCCTGCGTGCGGTTCAGACGCAGTCGGACGGGGCGCCCGGTCAGCGTCGTGCCCAGCGCTGCGATCGCGGCGAAGCCGTGCGGCTGGGTCTCCTTGCCGCCGAACCCGCCGCCCATCCGAAGCGACTGGACCGTGATGGCGTTGCTGCTGAGCCCCAGAACGTGTGCAACGATGGCCTGGCACTCTGCGGGGTTCTGCGTGCTGGACTGCACGTACAGCTGACCGCCCTCGTCGTAGTAGGCGAGTGAGGCCTGCGTCTCCAGGTAGAAGTGCTCCTGACAGCCGGTTTCGACCTCGCCCTCGAAGACATGCGCCGCCGCCGACAGAGCCGCGTCGACGTCTCCGCGACGAGAGACGCGCGCTCGGCCCTGGAACGAGCCGGCCGCGATCGCCTCGCTGACCGTGATGACGGATGGCAGCGTCTCGTATTCGAGCTCGACTGCCGCTGCACCCAGTCGCGCTGCCTCCGGAGTCTCGCCGAGCACCCAGCAGACCGCATGGCCGTAGTACATCACCTCGGTGGGGAAGAGTGGTTCGTCGCCCCAGATGCCGGCGTCGTTGAGCCCGGGTACATCGGTGGCGGTCAGCACTCTGACCACTCCGGGCACGGCCAGTGCCGGATCGGTGCGCAGGGCGGTGACGCGGGCGTGCGCTTGCGTGGACTGCACCGGCCAGGCGGTCAGGGCGTCGCGGTTGACCGTTGCGATGTCATCCGTGTACAGCGCCCGACCGGTCACATGCCCGACGGCGCTCTCGTGTGGTTCGTTCAGTCCGACGACGGGGTTCGCCGGGCGCTGGGACAGTGCGCTCATACTGAAACCTCCTGACTTTCTGATGAACGATCATCCGGGGCCTGACCCTCATTGGTCTGGACGAAAAGCTTCGGAAGCGCTTGTGACAGCATGATACGTCGGTATGCTGCGCTGGCCCGGTGATCATCCATCGGGGTGCCCTCTGCTCCGAGCACGGCGGATGCCGCGGTGACGGTCTCCTCGTTCCACACCTTCCCGATGAGCGCGGCCTCCGTCGCACGTGCGCGCAGCGGGGTCGCGGCCACGCCGCCGAGGCCGATCGTGGCGCGGGTGACGATGCCGTCGCGCACCTGCAGGGCGAACGCGATGGCCACACTGGAGATGTCATCGAAGCGGCGTTTGGCGATCTTGTGGAAAGCCGTGATCGGAGCGGGCGGCAGCGGAATGCGGATGGCGCGAATCAACTCGTGCGCCTGGCACACGGTCGTGCGATACCCGGTGAAGTACTCATCGAGCGGCACCTCGCGCTCGCCGTCGAGTGAGACCAGCACCACCCGTGCGCCGAGTGCCAACAGGGCGGGCGGCATGTCGCCGATCGGCGAGCCCGTGCCGAGGTTGCCGCCGATCGTCGCCCGGTTGCGGATCAGCCGGGACGCGAACTGCGGGAACAGTTCGGCGAGCAGCGGAATCCGTCCATCGAGGTCACGCTCGACCTCGGACAGCGACAGTCCGGCACCGATCTCGACGAATCCATCGGCAACACCGTCATCGGCAACGGTGTCTTTAGAAACGGTGTCTTCAGAGACATTGTCGAGAGTGCGCAGCTCGGGCACCCGGTCGATCGCGATGACGAGCGGGCTGCGGCGACCCCGCAGGTTCACCTCGACGCCCCAATCCGTGGAGCCGGCGATCACCGTGGCCTGCGGATTCTCCGCGAGCAGTGACAGCGCCTCGGTGAGCGAGGAGGGGCGGACGAAACGCCCGTCCGGCGCGGTCAGGTCGGTGGCGACCGCGGTCGGCGCGGGTCGGTCCCGACGCAGGGCGAGCGCATCCGCCGGATCCGGGTCGCCGAGAGCGTACGCGGCATCCCGGATCGGACGGTAACCGGTGCAGCGGCAGAGGTTGCCGCTGAGTGCATGCAGATCGAAACCGTTCGGCCCGTGCTCCGCGTCGCCGCGCCCGCGGCGGTAGAACTCAGCGGCCATGCTGCACGCGAAACCGGAGGTGCAGTACCCGCACTGAGAGCTTCCGTTGCCGGCCAGCTCCGCCTGCACCGGATTCAGCTGATCCGGTGACCCGAGCCCCTCCGAGGTGACCACCTCTTGACCGTCGAGGGCTGCGACCGGCACCAGACAGGAGTTGACCGAGGTCCAGGCGGTGCCGCCGTGGCCATCCGGTTCGGCGACCATCACGGCACACGCACCGCACTCGCCCTCCGCGCAGCCTTCCTTGCTGCCGGTCAGCCCGCAGGTGCGCAGCCAGTCCAGCGCGGTGGTGTGCGATGCCACCTCGCGCAGCAGACGATATCGCCCATTCACCGTCACGCCGGGCGGCTGCATGGCCTTGACTTGGGATGTGCTGTCTTGGGATGTGCTGTTGTGGGATGTGCTGTTGTGAAAAACTGGGCGACTTTGCTCGTTCATCGGGTACCTCGTCAGTCCGACCATCGCAACTGAATTCCGAGAGGCGGAATTAGATTATTGCGATACGAGAATGGTAGGACGAGCTCGAGCGAGTCGTCAAGCGCGCCCGGTGGCCAACGGCGCTTTGCTCAGATGTTGCCGGCGTTCTTCGCGATGTTCGCGACCGCTTCTCTCAAGAGCGGGATGGCGCGCGCAGCGAACGCATCGTCGACACGGGCCTCCGGCCCGGAGACCGAGATCGCGGTCGGGGTCGGCGCGCCGGGGATGGCCATCGCGAAGCAGCGCACACCGACCTCCTGCTCGCCGGCGTCGATCGAATAGCCACGCTCGCGCACGGCGGCGAGGTCCTTCAGCAGTGCGTCGACGGAGCCGATGCTCGTCGCGGTCGGTGTCGGCATGCCGGCACGTCCGACGATTCCTCGCACGGTCTCGTCGTCGAGTTGAGCGAGGATGGCCTTGCCGACGCCGGTATCGTGCGTGTGTGCGCGACGTCCGACCTCGGTGAACATGCGCATCGCGTGCGGCGACGGCACCTGCGCGACGTAGACGACCATGTCGGAATCCAGCATCGCCATGTTCGAGGTCTCGCCGAGTCGGTCGACGAGCCACTTCAGCTGCGGCCGTGCGAGCGCACCGAATTGCTTGTTCGCGGCCTCGCCGAGTCGCACCAACCGCGGGCCGAGCGCGTACCGCCGGTTCGCGAGCTGCCGAACATAGCCGAGGGAGACCAGCGTGCGCAGCAGGCGATGGATCGTGGGCAGCGGAAGCTGCGCCATCGTGGACAGTTCGCTCAGCGTGACCTCACCGCCGGCATCCGTGATCAGCTCGAGCAGGTCGAACACGCGCACGACCGACTTGACGCCCTCTGCAGTCTTCTCCGCCATGACCGAACCCTCCGGGTTGACCGTTGTCGACAAATATTATCCGCATGGTGGAAACTGCCGATCGTTTCCTCAGCCACAGGATCGGTCGCCCGTCCTCGGATCCAGGCTCGATCACTTGAGATTCCGTGAATCAGACAATAACATCCAAAGTACCGAAATATCCAAGATACGGAAAGAATCTTCCGATCATCCGGCCAAGGGTGGCTGCCGCCGCGCTCACCGCCGTCTGACAAGAACGAGAAGGGCGCGTCGCATGACGATCGAGATCAGGGCCGACATGACCGGTGCCGACATGACCGGTGCCGACATGACCGGTGCCGACATGACCGGTGCCGACATGACCGGTGCCGGCGAGGTCGATGCGGCCGCGATCGGCGGCGTCCACGAGATCCTCACCGCAGAGGCGTTGGCGTTCCTCGAACAGCTGCAGCAGCGCTTCAACCAGCAGCGGATGGCCCTGCTGACCGCGCGGGCGGCGAAGCGCGAGGCCGTGGCGGCCACCGGGCGACTCGACTTCCTGGCCGAGACCGCAGATCTCCGCGAACGAGCGTGGAGCGTCGCATCCGCACCGGTCCGGTTGACGGATCGGCGCGTGGAGATCACCGGCCCGGCCGTGCCGGCGAAGATGGCGATCAACGCCCTGAACTCCGGTGCCAACGTGTGGCTGGCCGACCTCGAGGACGCGAGTTCGCCGACCTGGCACAACGTGATCGAATCGCAGGTCAATCTGCGCGCTGCGGCTCGGGGCACCCTCGCCTACACCTCGCCCGAGGGCAAGGCGTACGCCGTGCGAACGGATGCGCCGCTCCCGACCGTGGTGACGCGGCCGCGCGGCTGGCACCTCGAGGAGAAGCACATCCTGATCGACGGGGAGCGGGCATCCGCCTCCCTGGTGGACTTCGGCCTGCACTTCTTCCACAACGCGAAGCAGCTGATTGCGAACGGCGACGGACCCTATTACTACCTGCCGAAGATCGAGAGCCACCGCGAGGCGCGTCTGTGGAACGACGTGTTCGTGTTCGCGCAGGACTACCTCGGCATTCCGCAGGGCACGATCCGGGCGACGGTGCTGATCGAGACGATCCCCGCGGCGTTCGAGATGGACGAGATCCTGTACGAGCTGAGGGATCACGCCTCGGGCCTGAACGCCGGGCGCTGGGACTATCTGTTCAGCATCATCAAGTACTTCCGCGACGCTGGCGGCAGCTTCGTGCTGCCCGATCGTGCGCTGATCACCATGACAGCGCCGTTCATGCGGGCCTACACGGAGTTGCTCGTGAAGACCTGCCACCGCCGCGGCGCATTCGCGATGGGCGGCATGGCCGCGTTCATTCCGAACCGATCCGAGCCGGAGATCACCGCCAACGCGTTCGAGAAGGTGCGTGCGGACAAGACGCGCGAGGCGAACGACGGTTTCGACGGGTCGTGGGTGGCGCATCCGGATCTGGTTCCGATCTGTCGTGACGTGTTCGACGATGTGCTCGGCGGGGCGCCCAACCAGCTCGGCAAACAGCGACCGGAGGTGGCGGTGAGCGTCGCCGACCTGCTGAACACCCGCATCGCCGGCGGTGTGGTGACCGAGGAGGGCGTGCGGACCAACCTGTATGTGGCCGTCGCGTACCTGGCCGCCTGGTTCGGTGGCAACGGCGCCGCCGCGATCCGCAACCTGATGGAGGATGCCGCCACCGCCGAGATCTCGCGATCGCAGGTTTGGCAGCACCTCAACAGCGGCGTCACGCTCGCCGACACGGGTGCCGCGTTGACGCCGGAGCTCGTGCGTCGCCTGCTCGATGAGGAGGTCCAGCGCCTGCGTGGTGAGGTGAGCGAGAATGCGTTCGACGCGCACTACCGGCCGGCCGCCGAACTGGTCGCACAGATCTGCCTGTCGAGCGACTACACGGACTTTCTGACCCTTCCCGCATACGAACTGCTCGGCTGAGAGATGTCGTCCACGGGACCGCTCTCCGCGTCGGCGCCATCCGTGTCGGCGCTGCCCGCGTCGGCGATCGCCGAGATCGACGCTCTCCTGGCGTCGACGGATCGGCTGCTCGCCACCAACTACCCGGGCGACGACGGTTCACGCCAGCCGGTGCACACCGTGTACGTTCCGGCCGATCGTTACACTCCGGAGCTGCCCGCTGAGTGGGGTGAGCGGGCACTGGCCGCCGTCGCCGGTCGGGGAACGGATGCCCGTGGCGGCCTCGGCGTGCTCAGTGCGCTCCTCGGGCAGGATGCCGCGTGCGCCGCCGCCGTCGTGCCACGAGTGCTGGCGAAGTTGCAGTCAGAACCGATCGAGGATCTCCGGCTCGACTTCGAAGACGGCTACGGCGATCGCGGCGACGAGACCGAGGACGCCGACGTGGTCGCCGCCGCGAGCGCCGTAGCCGCAGCGGTGTCGGCGGGCGTCGCACCGCCGTTCATCGGCATCCGGTTCAAGTGCTTCGAGGCGGCGACGCGGGCGCGTGGGCTGCGCACGCTCGACCTGTTCGTCTCCGGACTGGCCTCGGCGGGGGAGCTGCCGGCCGGGCTCGTGCTCACGCTGCCGAAGGTCACGACCGTCGCGCAGGTGCAGGCCATGGAGCTGGCCGTCACCGTGCTGGAGCAGGTGCACGGCCTGCCGGCCGGGCGGCTGCGGTTCGAGGTGCAGGTGGAGACGCCGCAGTTGATCCTGGGCGCCGACGGCACCTCGCCGGTGGCGCGGTTACCGCACGTCGTTCCGGGCCGGATCAGCGCGCTGCACTACGGCACCTATGACTACAGCGCCTCGCTGGAGATCTCGGCGCAGTACCAGTCGATGGAGCACCCGGTCGCCGATTTCGCGAAAGAGGTGATGCAACTCGCGGTGGCGGGCACCGGCATCCGCCTCTCGGATGGGTCGACCAACATCATGCCGGTCGGCGCCGGCGTCGAAGATGCCTGGCGACTGCACGGTCGGCTCGTGCGACGCTCACTGGAGCGCGGGTACTACCAGGGCTGGGACCTGCATCCGGCTCAGTTGCCGTCGCGGTTCAGCGCCACGTACGCGTTCTACCGGGATGGGTACCCGGTGGCCGCCATGCGGCTCCGACATTATTTGAGCAGCCGCTATTCGAGCGGTCGCCCTGTGGGCCGAGCGGATGGCGCTGTGAACGGCGCTCCGGACGGCGCGGTCATGGACGAGCCGGCGACCGCCCGGGCACTCGCCGGCTTCGTCTGCCGCGGTCTGGACTGCGGTGCGATCAGCACCGAAGAGGTCGAGCGCGACGTCGCCGTGCCGGTTGGGCGGTTGCAGGAGCTGGCGCATCCGGGTTCGCGTGCGCATCCGCGAGCGGCATCGGCGGACTGACATTCGAGGCAAGGAAGAGACCATGAGCAGCTACTACTCGCCCGAGGGCGGGCTGCCGTCGCAGACCGAACTGCTGACCGACCGTGCGGTTGTGCGGGAGGCGTATACCGTCATTCCCAAGGGCGTGCTGCGGGACATCGTCACGAGCAACCTGCCGGGCTGGCGGAACACGCGGTCGTGGATCCTCGCCCGGCCGATCGCCGGATTCGCCACGACGTTCGCCCAGCTGATCGTCGAGGTCGGCGCGGGCGGCGGCAGCGATAGGCCCGAGCCGGAGACCGGTGTCGAGGGCGTCGTGTTCCTGACGCAGGGCACGCTGACGCTGACGCTCGACGGTGACGTCCATCGGCTGGAGCCGGGCGGATATGCGTATCTGGCGGCCGGCGCTGCGTGGTCGGTGGCCAATCACGGCGATGCGCCGGCGACGTTCCAGTGGATCCGCAAGGCGTATGAACCCATCGAGGGCTATGATGCCACGTCGTTCGTGACGCGCGATCAGGATGTCGCACCTGTTGCGATGCCCGGCACGAACGATGCCTGGGCGACGACGCGCTTCGTCGACCCGAACGACCTCGCCCACGACATGCACGTCAACATCGTCACGTTCGCACCGGGCGGCACGATCCCGTTCGCGGAGACCCACGTGATGGAACACGGGCTCTACGTGCTCGAAGGCAAAGCCGTCTACCGGCTCAATGACGACTGGGTCGAGGTCGAAGCCGGCGACTTCATGTGGCTGCGCGCGTTCTGCCCCCAGGCCTGTTACGCCGGCGGGCCGGGCCCGTTCCGCTACCTGCTCTACAAAGACGTGAATCGGCAGATCCGCCTGACCTGATCCGGCGCCGCGCCCGAATCCGGTCCTGCGGCGCATTGCGGATGCTGCGCGGCTTGGTGTGAAGGTCTTGCCGGGTCTCGATACGGGTCTCGATACGCTCGTGCCTCGCTACTCGACCACCGTCTTTACCTCGCTAGTCGAGCATCGGCCTTTCCTCGCGTGCTGCTCGACCACCGGTACCCGTGGTCGAGCAACACCAGCGACTGTATCGAGGCCGACCTCTCGACGGGTACCGGTGGTCGAGTAAGGAGCGCCAGCGACTGTATCGAGACCGCGCTATTCGATCTGCGGCGCCTGGTGCTCTTGACGGATGCCCACTCATCGCTTACCCTTTCACTAAGCAGAAATAAGATTTCGCATTGTGGAATAAATGGCAAAATGCAGCGGCCGACCCGAAGCCGGCCGACCAACCCAGGAAGACACGACGATGATCTACACGGTGAACTGCTCCATCCTGTTGACGGAGCTGCCGCTGCTCGAACGGCCCGCTGCCGCCAAGGCAGCAGGCTTCGACGCTGTCGAGTTCTGGTGGCCGTTCGCGGAATCCGTGCCCGGCGATGCAGATGTCGCCGCGTTCGTCGCAGCCATCCGCGAAGCCGGCGTGCAGTTGACGGGTTTGAACTTCAACGCCGGTGACATGCCCGGCGGGGACCGTGGCCTCGTCTCCTGGCCTGCCCGCGTGAGCGAGTTCCGCGACAACATCGACGTCGTCGTTGGCATCGGCAAAGAACTCGGCTGCCGCGCATTCAACGCCCTGTACGGCAACCGCCTCGACGACTTGAGCGCCGACAGACACAGCGCCGAGGAACAGGATGCGGTGGCCGCCGAGAATCTCGCAGCCGCAGCCGCCCGGGTGGCCGCCATCGACGGCATCGTGCTGCTCGAGCCGGTCAGCGGCGCAACGCGCTACCCGCTGAAGACGGCTGCGGATGCCGTCGCCGTTATCGATCGCGTGCGTGAACAATCCGGTGCAGGGCAGTCCGGCGTCACGAACATCAAACTGCTCGCCGACTTCTACCACTTGTCCGTCAACGGCGACGATGTCGCAGCCGTGATCGAGACGCACGCCGCCGACTTCGGCCACATTCAGATCGCGGATGACCCCGGCCGCGGCGCCCCCGGCACCGGAACGCTGCCGCTGGCCGGCTGGCTGGCCCGCAGCGCCGAACTCGGCTACCGGGGTTACATCGGCCTGGAGTACAAGGCGCCGAGGGAGACCGCGTTCAGTTGGCTTGCGGCGTGACGGGTCTCGATACGGGTCTCGATACGCTCGTGCCTCGCTACTCGACCACCGGTTTTGCCTCGCTACTCGACCACCGGTTTTGCCTCGCTACTCGACCACCGACTTTTATGGACAACACGCAAAGGACTCGACAATGAGCAACGTCACCGTCATCGGGCTCGGCATCATGGGCCTGCCCATGGCCATCAACGTGGTCAAGGCCGGCCATACCGTCACCGGCTTCAATCGCAGCCGAGCCAAGATCGACGCGCTCGTCGCCGCCGGTGGCCGCGGCGCGACCAGCATCGCGGATGCCGTCGAAAACGCCGACTTCATCATCACGATGGTGCCCGACTCACCCGATGTCGAGGCCGTCGCCTCCGGCCCGGACGGCATACTGGCGAACGCGAAGGCGGGCGCGATCTGGGTCGATGCCAGCAGCATCCGGCCGGATGTCGCGGCGCGACTCGCGCAAGACGCCACGGAAGCAGGCATCCACCCGCTCGATGCGCCGGTCTCCGGCGGCGAACAGGGAGCGATCGACGGAGTGCTGTCGATCATGGTCGGCGGCGACGCCGGCACATTCGCGGAGGCGCGCCCGATTCTGGACGCCGTCGGCAGGACCATCGTGCACGTCGGCCCATCCGGCGCCGGGCAGACCGTCAAGGCGGCCAACCAGCTGATCGTGGCTGTCAACATTCAGGCGCTGTCGGAGGCGATCGTCTTTCTCGAGGCCTACGGCGTGGACACGGATGCCGCACTGAAGGTGCTCGGCGGCGGGCTCGCCGGCTCAAAAGTTCTCGACCAGAAGGGTCAGAAGATGCTCGACCGCGACTTCGCGCCCGGATTCCGACTTGAGCTCCACAACAAGGATCTCGGCATCGTCACCGCCGCCGCTCGCGAGGCCGGAGTGGTCACCCCACTCGGCGCCGCTGTAGCACAGCTCGTCACAGCCATGGTGAACCAGGGCGACGGCGGGCTCGACCACTCGGGGCTGTTCAAGCAGACCGCCGCGATGTCGCGGCAGAACGAGATTTCTCACGCATAGACCGAAGGAGCTTCTCATGACACGCATGCGCACCGTCGATGCCGTTGTCGCCATTCTGGAAAAGGAGGTTGCCACCGAGATCTTCGGCCTTCCCGGAGCGGCGATCAATCCCTTCTACTCCGCGATGCGCGCACACGGTGGTCTGCGGCACACGCTCGCCCGCCACGTCGAGGGCGCCTCGCACATGGCCGACGGCTACACCCGCACCGCGGATGGCCGCATCGGCGTCTGCGTCGGAACATCCGGTCCCGGCGGAACAGACATGGTCACCGGCCTGTACGCCGCGTGGGCCGACTCGGTGCCGATCCTGTGCATCACCGGCCAGGCGGCAACGGACAAGCTGCACAAGGAGGATTTCCAGGCTGTCGACATCGTCACGATCGCGACTCCCGTCACCAAGTTCGCCATGACGGTGTTGGAGCCGGCGCAGGTTCCCGGCGCATTCCAGAAGGCGTTCCACCTGATGCGCTCCGGCCGCCCCGGCCCCGCGCTGATCGACCTGCCGTTCAACGTGCAGCTGGCCGAGATCGAGTTCGACATCGACACCTACGAGCCGCTGCCCGTGACGCCGCCGCGGGCGAGCCGGGCACAGGCGACGAAGGCGCTCGACCTGCTGACGGCGGCGCAGCATCCGCTGATCGTCGCAGGCGGCGGCATCATCAACTCCGGCGCGTCCGAGCGGCTGATCGAGCTGGCCGAGCTGCTGAACGTGCCGGTGATCCCGACGCTGATGGGCTGGGGTTCGATTCCGGACGACCACCGACTGATGGCGGGCATGGCCGGAATTCAGACTTCGCAGCGGTATGCGAACGCGAGCTTCCTGGCATCCGATTTTGTGATCGGCATCGGCAACCGTTGGGCCAACCGGCAGACCGGTGGGTTGGCGACCTACACGGCCGGCCGCACCTTCGTGCACGTGGACATCGAGCCGACCCAGATCGGCCGGGTGTTCGCGCCGGACTATGGGATCGTCTCGGATGCCGGTGCCGCGCTCGACGCGCTGATCGCGGTCGCGCTGGAGCGCAAGGTGGCCGGCACGCTGCCGGACTACTCGGCCTGGGCGGACGAGTGCTACAAGCGCAAGTCGACCATGCACCGCAAGACGCACTTCGACAACGTGCCGATCAAGCCGCAGCGCGTGTACGAGGAGATGAACAAGGCGTTCGGACCCGACACGACCTATGTGTCGACGATCGGCCTGTCGCAGATCGCGGGGGCCCAGCTGCTGCACGTGTTCGGCGCCCGCAAGTGGATCAACGCGGGGCAGGCCGGCCCTCTGGGTTGGACCGTGCCCGCCGCACTGGGTGTCGTGCGCGGCAAGCCGGGCGAGAACGTCGTCGCGCTGTCGGGCGACTACGACTTCCAGTTCATGATCGAGGAACTGGCGGTCGGTGCACAGCACCGGATTCCGTACATCCACGTGGTGGTCAACAACAGCTATCTCGGGCTGATCCGGCAGTCTCAACGTGGATTCGAGATGGACTACCAGGTCTCGCTCGCGTTCGAGAACGTCAACTCGCCGCGGACGCCGGCGCAGACGCAGGGCTACGGCGTCGACCACGTCAAGGTCGCGGAAGGTCTGGGCTGCAAGGCGATCCGGGTCGAAGATCCGAACGCGCTCGGCGCCGCATTCGAGCAGGCAGCCGCGTTGCGCGACGAGTTCCAGGTGCCGGTGATCGTGGAGGTTATCCTGGAGCGTGTGACCAACATCTCGATGGGCGCCGACCTCGACAGCGTGGTGGAGTTCGAAGAACTGGCGCGCAGCGCCGAAGACGCACCGACCGCCACGCTCGCGCTCCGGGTGTGACACCTATGCGCATCGTGATCGCTCCGGACAAGTTCAAAGGCTCGCTGACCACCCCGGAGGTGGTGCGCCGACTGGTCGACGGCATCCGCTCGGTCGCTCCGGATGCGCAGCTGATCACGATCCCGATGGCCGACGGCGGCGAGGGCACGATCGACGCGGCCGTCGGTGCCGGCTTCGAGCTGCGCACGGCGACCGTCAGCGGGCCGACCGGCGAGCCCGTAGCCGCCGCCTTTGCGGTGCGCGGGCGCGAGGCCTTCGTCGAGATGGCGCAGGCATCGGGGCTCGCGGTGTTGCCCGGGGGAATTCCGGATGCGCTCGGCGCGTCCACGCGCGGCACCGGTGAACTGATTCGCGCGGCTCTCGATGCCGGCTGCAATCGCGTTGTGCTCGGCGTCGGCGGGAGCGCCACAACCGATGGCGGCGCGGGGCTGCTGCAGGGTCTCGGCGTACGGCTGCTCGACGCCGACGGGGCGGAACTGCCGGGGGGCGGCGCGGCCCTGTCGAGGTTGGCGAGCATCGACCTCGGTGGGCTTGATCCGCGGGTCGCGGACACGGACTTCATTCTGGCCAGCGATGTGGATAACCCGTTGCTCGGGCCTACCGGTGCCGCCGCCGTGTTCGCGCCGCAGAAAGGGGCGAGCGCCGCGGATGTCGCAGTCCTGGAGGCCGGACTGGCCCGGTTCGTCGCGGTGCTGGGTGAGGCGCTGACGAGACGCAATGCGGTAGAGGACAATGCGGTAGGGGACAATGCGGCAGGGGACAATGCGGTAGAGGACAATGCGGCAGACGGCAGTGCTGCGGGGGATGGTGTAGCGGGTGACGGTGCTGTGAATGCTACCGCCGCGGGCGCCGGGGCCGCGGGCGGCACCGGATTCGCCGCGCTGACGGTGCTCCGCGCCATCCGCCGGCCGGGCATCGACGTCGTACTCGAGCTGACCGACCTGGCCGAGCGGATGCGCGGCGCCGACCTCGTGATCACCGGCGAGGGCAGCCTCGATACGCAGACCCTGTTCGGCAAGACGCCGATCGGGGTCGAGCGGGTGGCGGCGGAACAGGGCATCCCCGTCTGGGCGGTCTGCGGCCGCACACTGCTGACTGCCGAGCAGTTGCGCGCAGCCGGGTTCGAGCGGACCTTCGCCCTGACCGACCTCGAACCGGATGCCGCCACCTGCATCCGCGACGCCGGCCCGCTTCTCGAGGCCCTCGGCGTGCACATTGCGACGGCTCGTTGGTCGAGTAGTGAGCGCCAGCGAGCGTATCGAGACCCCCGCAACGAGGTCTCGATACGGCCGCGGGCGGCCTACTCGACCCACCGCCTCCCTACTCGACCAACGGAAGATCCCTCGCCGTCATACAACCTCGTCATCCGCGGCGCCGGCGTGCTTGTCGCGGAAGAATCCGGCACGCGCATTATCGCGGCGGAGGTCGGCGTGCGCGACGGCGTGATCGCCGCCATCGAGCCGAGCGGCGTTGGGTTGCACGGCAGGCACGTCGTCGAGCTCGCACCCGACGAGATCTTGCTGCCCGGCCTGGTCGACACGCACGTGCACGTGAACGAGCCGGGGCGCACCGAGTGGGAGGGTTTCGCATCCGCAACGCGTGCGGCGGCGGCAGGCGGCGTGACGACGATCATCGACATGCCACTGAACAGCATCCCTCCGACCACGACGGTGTCGGCACTCGAACTCAAGCGCAGGGTCGCCGCGGACCAGATCTTCGTCGACGTCGGATTCTGGGGCGGCGCGATCCCGGGCAACGGAGCCGACCTGCTGCCGCTCTACGACGAGGGCGTCTTCGGCTTCAAGTGCTTCCTGCTCGACTCCGGCGTGGAGGAATTCCCGCCGCTCGGCACCGAAGAACTCCGTGACGACATGGCCACGCTGGCCACAGTCGATGCGCGCATGATCGTGCACGCCGAGGATCCCGGCGCCATCGAACGCGCACCCGACCCGGCCGGTCCCGGCTATGACAACTTCCTCGCCTCACGTCCGGCCGAAGCGGAGAACACGGGCATCGCCACGGTGATCGCCGGTGCCCGCGCGACCGGGGTGCGCGCGCACATCCTGCACCTGAGTTCGGCGGATGCACTCCCGGAGATCGCGGCCGCCCGCAGCGACGGCGTCGCCCTCACGGTCGAGACCTGTCCGCACTACCTGACCCTGACCGCCGAGCACATTCCGGATGGCGCCACCGCCTACAAATGCTGCCCACCGATCCGGGGCGCTGAGAATCAAGACCGCCTGTGGGCGGGTCTGCTCGACGGCACGATCGATTGCATCGTCTCCGATCACTCGCCGAGCACTCGCGCGCTGAAGCAGCCGCCCGGCGGCGACTTCGGTGAGGCGTGGGGCGGTATCTCCTCCTTGCAGCTCGGACTGCCGCTGGTGTGGACCGAAGCGAAGCGGCGCGGCATCCGGCTCGAGCAGGTTGTCGGCTGGATGGCCCGCACGCCCGCCGACCTGGTCGGCCTGACCGGCAAGGGGCGGATCGCGATCGGCGCGGCGGCGGACTTCGCGATCTTCGCACCGGAGGAGACCTTTACCGTCGACGCGTCGACGCTGCAGCACAAGAACGCGGTCTGCGCGTATGACGGGCAGACGCTGCACGGTGTGGTGCGCGCGACCTATCTGCACGGTGCAAGGATCGATAGTGAGACGCCGACCGGGCGCCTGATCCGCCGTGCCGGCGTCTCAGGACTACGACACGGTGACCACGACACGGCGACCACGACACGGACAATGACACAGACACGCAAGGAGCACACAGATGAGTGACGAACGACTCGCCATCGGCCAACAGGCCCCGGACTTCACGCTGCGCGACGGAACGGGCACGGAGCGCTCGCTCTCCGAATTCCGCGGCCAGAGCGTCGTCGTCTACTTCTACCCCGCCGCGTTCACCTCCGGATGCACCACGGAAGCCTGCGACTTTCGAGACAGCCTGGCGAGCCTGCAGGCATCCGGTTATCAGGTGGTCGGAATCTCACCGGATCCGGTCGAGAGGTTGGCCGACTTCGCGGCGGCGGAGTCGTTGACCTTCCCGCTCCTGTCCGACGAGGGTGCCGCAGTGGCGCGCCGTTGGGGGGCATGGGGCGAGAAGACGATCGGCCAGAACATGCCGGAGCAGAAGACCGTCATCGGCCTGTTGCGCTCGACGTTCGTCATCGACCCTGCCGGGGTGCTGACCGATGCGCAGTACAGCGTCACGGCTCAAGGGCACGTGGCCGAGCTGCGCGCGAAGCTCGGGGTCTGAGCCGGCAACGATTGCTGTGGGCGTCTTGACAAGGCTCCGCACGGCACTGATAGAATTACGCATGCTGAAATAACAGTTCCACGATACGAGATCATCGTGACATGAGATCCAGCGAGATCATGCGAACCCTCGTATTCGTACACCGTGGATGCCAGCACTCGCAGGAAAGTCGAACAAGCAATGTTGGACAAGCAATGATGCTTGCAGAATTCAACGGGGCACACCGTTCGGATGCGGTGGAGTTGCTGCGCCCCTGCCTCGATATCCGGCGTTGGTACGAGCAAGTCGCCGACGCACGTCCCTATGCCGACCGGGAAGCGGTGATGCGTGCCGCACGCGAGGCGGCGCAGCCGTTCACCGTCGACGAAGTCGCGACAGCGATGTCCCACCACCCGCGGATCGGCGAACGACCGACCGGAAGCGGCGCAGATGCGGCGCATTCGCGCGCCGAGCAGGCGAGCCTCGACGCGAACGATGCGGCGACCCAGGCGGCACTCGCCGACGGGAACCGGGCGTATGAGCGGAAGTTCGATCGGGTGTTCCTGATCCGCGCGGCGGGCCGGTCAGCCGAGGAGATCCTCGCGGCGCTGACCGAGCGTCTTGCGCACAGCGCGGCAGAGGAAGAGACCATCGTGGCCGGACAGTTGCGCGAGATCGCGCTGCTGAGACTGGAAGGGCTGATCACCTCATGAGCTGTGTCACGACGCACATCCTGGACACGGCTCGCGGGCGCGGCGCATCCGGAGTGCTGGTGCACCTGCACGGCCGTTCGGATGGTCAAACAGATGGCGCCTGGCAGCAGATCGCGGGCGGCGTCACCGACGAGAACGGCCGCATCATGCAGCTCGGTCCGGATGTCCTACCCGGCGGAACCTATCGACTCACCTTCGACACCGGCGGGTACTTCGCCGGGCAATCCACGAAGACCTTCTTTCCGGAGGTCCTTCTGACCTTCACCATCGCGGAGGGCGAGGCGCACTACCATGTGCCACTTCTGCTCAGCCCCTTCGCGTATTCGACCTACAGAGGAAATTGATCATGACCGAGACGACCGCAGCGCAAGACAGCGCGACCGCGCAGGCGAGCACGACAAGCCAGACCGGCGCGATCATCCTGGGACCGAACCAGTACGGCAAGGCGGAGGTGCGTCTGGTCAAGTTGACACGAGAGACCGGCCGGCACGAGATCGAGGACCTCAGCGTCACGTCATTGCTGCGTGGAGACTTCGAAGCCGCCCACCTCGATGGTGACAACGCGCATGTCGTTGCCACGGACACGCAGAAGAACACGATCTTCGCGTTCGCGCGCGACGGGGTCGGGTCCCCCGAGGCGTTTCTGCTGCGCCTGAGCAAGCACTTCATCGGCAGTTTCGATTGGGTGACCGGCGGGCAGTGGCAGGCCGAGCAGTACCCGTGGGATCGCATCCAGGCACACGGTGCGGAGCACGACCACTCGTTCGTCCGCAACGGGCAGGCCGTCCGCACGGCTGCGGTCGTCGTCGACCGTGAGGGCACGCACCTTCTCGGCGGACTCAAGAAGCTGACGGTGCTGAAGAGCACACGATCCGGTTTCGTCGGCTACCCGAAGGATCCGTACACGACGCTCGCCGAGACGACAGACCGGGTGCTGTCGACCGACGTCGCCGCGCGCTGGCGCTACAACGACGGGCTGGACTTCAGCACCGTCGACTTCAACGCCAGCTATGAGCAGATCAAGGCGCTGCTGCTCGAGGCGTTCAGTGAGGACTACTCCTCCGCGCTGCAGAACACGCTGTACGCGATGGGCAAGCGGGTGCTTCAGGAGCGCCCCGACATCGAGGAGATCCGGTTCTCGATGCCGAACAAGCATCACTTCGTCGTCGATCTCGCTCCGTTCGGACTCGACAACCCGAACGAGGTCCTGTTCGCGGCGGATCGTCCCTACGGCCTGATCGAGGCGACCGTCACGCGCGACAACTCGTCGTCGGCGGGCACCGTCTGGGACGGCCTCGCCGGCTTCTGCTAGCTGTCGGTCATGGGCATGACCGAGATCACTCGGGACGCACGGTGTCTGCTGGACGCGACCAGTTGCGCGTTGCGCGCATCCGGGCCGTTGGCCCAGGCCGTCGCGGCATCCACAGTCATCCCGAATGCGATGTGCCGCCGGATCAGCTGCGACACCCGCAACGTATCCGGGATGTCGACGAACCACGCATCGTCGAGCAGGTCACGTACCTCGCGCCACCCGACAAGCTCGGCCAAGAGATAGTTGCCCTCGGTGATCACCAGTCGAACGTCTCGCGAGACGGCGACGGATGCCGCGATCGGCTCCTCGAGTCCGCGCCGGTAGCTCGGGGCGTAGACCACACGCTCATCGCGTGCGCGCAGGCGGCGAAGCAGCGTGAGATAACCCTCGACGTCGAACGTGTCCGGTGCTCCACGGCGCTGTGCCAGCGGGGTGCCGGCGATGACCGATTGGGCGAGGTGGAAGCCGTCCATCGGCACGATCGCGGCCTCCTGGTCGCCGAATGCTGCCCGGAGTCGTAAGGCGAACGTGGACTTGCCGGACCCGGGTGCGCCGACGATGCCGAGCACTATCCGCGGCGTCGTCGCAAGGCGCTCGCGCAACTCGGCGGCCAGCGCGTCGATGTGCGCGTCGATGTGTGGGTAAGCCGGATCGCTCATGAGATGGCCGGCGGCATCCGCAGCTGGGCTCCCTCGTGCCGGCAGGTGGCGGCGGCGATCGTCATGGCGCGAGCCAGCACGGCGTGCCAGCCGGCGGCATCCGCGGGAACGCCAACGGTGATGAGCGACTCGACGACCGAGGCGAGCGTCGCGTCGCCCGCCCCCATGGTGTCGATCACCGGTCCGGGAAGCGACACGATCGGTTGCGCCACGCGGATACCGTCCCGAGTTGCGAGGCTCGCGCCGTCTCGACCGGCCGTGGCGATGACGACCCGACTGCCGTCGTGCAGCAGGCGCTGCCGCAGCGCATCCAGGCTCGTGCCGTAGAGCAGGGCGGCATCGTCGTCGCCGATCTTGCTCAGCAGACTGCGTGCGGCGACGCGGTCGAAACCGGCGCAGAAGGCGACCCTGTCGCGGAGCATGCCCTCCCGCGGGTTCGGGTCGATGATCAGCCGCCGTTCCGGAGCGGTCACGGCAGCCTCGAGCGCGGCAAGCTGAGCGACGTCGTCGAACGGAAAGCAGCTCACAACGACGTAGTCGGCCGCATCCAGCGCCGCGTGGGCGGCGTCGTCGAAGTCGATTCTCCTGTTCTGCGCCGCCGTGTTGAATTCGTAGCGGGGTTCACCCTCTGTTCGATCGGAGACGGCCCGTGACGAACCGTTCGGCCCAATCGTCGGTACGAGTTCGACGCCGAACGACGCCAGAGATGAGCGGATGCGCGTGCCGTCGTCGTCGTCGCCGACCATCGCGATCAGCGTCGTCTTCACCCCGAGGATGGCGAGGCCGACCGCAACGTTGAGTGCGGCGCCGCCGACGAATTCGCGCACGATCTTCTCGTCGCGCAGTTCGTCGATCAGGGCATCTCCCACCACTGCAACGTGCGGCTGTTTCATAAAGTCAAAGCTCCAATCTGCCTTGTGTTGCGTCATGCTGGGCACTCGCCGGTGCCTGAGCGGGAGGAGAACCGTTCTCCTTCCGACTCGCGGCTCCCCCCGCGGGGCCAAGGGCAACGATGTGATGGGCAACGGCTACGTGAGCAGGTACGACGCGACGCGGCGGCAGCCGAATAACCCAAGATAGCGGAGTCGGATCTGCTAGGTGCTGCGCGCGCCCGTCATGATCGCGACCGCGTCCTCCATGGTGTCGGTCTTCGGTGACATGATCGCGACTCGCCGTCCGAGGCGTTGCACGTGAATACGGTCCGCGAGTTCGAAGACCTGGGGCATGTCATGACTGATCAAAACGATTGGAAGGCCGCTGTCTCGCAACTGTTTGATCGTGTTGATCACCTGTCTCGACTCCCGCACGCCCAGTGCCGCCGTCGGTTCGTCCAGCATGACAACTCTGCTTCCGAACGCCGCGGCTCTGGCCACCGCGACCGCTTGCCTTTGCCCACCGGAAAGAGTCTCGACCGCCTGGCCGATGTCCTGCAGCGTCTCGATCCCCAACCTGCCGACATATTCGCGGGCGTGTTGCCGCATCGAGCGGACATCCAGCATTCGCAGCACGGAGCCCAGGAGGCCCTTCTTGCGGATTTCTCTGCCCAGGTAAATATTGCTGGCGATGTCGAGCGCGGGCGCGACCGCAAGCGTCTGATACACGACCTCGATGCCAGCGGCCTTGGCGGCCAGCGGATCACGGAAGTGTACCGGCTCGCCATTCATGTAGAGCTGTCCTTGATCGGGGATCGCCGCTCCGGAAAGGCAGGCCGTCAGGGTCGACTTCCCGGCACCGTTGTCACCGATCACAGCAAGGATCTCGCCAGGGTACAACTCGAAGTCGGTGCCACGAAGGGCTTCGACTCGGCCGTACGATTTGGTGAGCCCGACCGCAGACAGCACCGGGACGCGGCTGCGTACCGGCGCAGGAGCCGGATCGGAAGCCTCGGGAATCGTGGTGTTCATTTGCGCACCCGCCTTATCCACTGGTCGATACCGACCGCGAAGATCACGAGTAAGCCCTCGGCGAACTCCTGGTAAAGATCCTGCACGCCCGCCAATGCCAGCCCGTTCTGGAACACCTGCACGATGAGCGCACCGAACAGAGTGCCCAGGACGAGCCCGCGGCCACCGAACAGGCTGACCCCTCCGATCACCGCGGCGGTGATGCTGTCCAGGTTCAGCGTCGAAGAGATGTCGGTGCTGGCGTCACCCACACGTCCGATCTGCACCCAGGCGGCCAGGCCGTAGATCACACCCGCGACGAGGTACACGCTGAGCAGCAGCCGCGATGTTCGGATGCCCACGAGGCGCGAGGCCTCGGGGCTGTCACCGACGGCGTACACGTGTCTGCCCCAGGTTGTGCGGCCCAGCGCGAATCCGACGACCACGTACAAGGCGAGCATCATCAGCACGCCCGTGGTGATGTTGAAGGGCCCGAGATTCAGCACCGTCCCCGTCCACACGAGAAGGCTGGTCGGCTTCGGGGTCAGCGTCTGACCGTTGGCATACAACAACCCGATTGCGGAAAACACACCCAGGGTGCCCAGGGTGCCGATGAACGGTGGAATGTTGAACCGTGTCACCAGCACCCCATTGACCAGCCCGGTGGCCAATCCGACCAATGGACCGATGAACAGCGCGATCACGACCGGCCAACCGGAGTTGATCGCCAGCCCGGCCATGACCATCTGAGCCAGAATCATCGCCGAGCCCACGGAAAGGTCGATCCCCGCGGTCAGGATGATAATCGTCTGCCCCAGCGCCAATAGTCCGATGACCGCGACCTGCTGCAACATGATCGACAGATTCTCCGGGTTGAAGAATCGGGGGTTGATCAAGCCGAAGACGATCGCGGAGATCACAAGCACCACCAGCGGGCTCAGCGACGGGTGGGTATGGAGCAAGGATTGGATTCTGCTCGAGATCGTCCTCGTCGCCCGACTGTCGGTCATCGGCAATTGTGGAGCCAATCCCGTGGTGTGCTCAGACATCAGGCCTTAGCCCCAGCAGATTTTCGATGCCGCGGACGTGGTGATGCTCGCGACCCCGGCCTGCGGGCTGTCGGTGTACAGCTGAGTCCCGGTGTTGAAGAAATCCTGCCCGGCCTGGTTGGTCGGCCTCTTGCCGGTCTTTGCGAACGCAGCAATGGCATCCACCCCTTCGAGCGCCATCTTTCCGGGGAACTGACCGGCCGTTGCGCCGATCTCGCCTTTGGCCACGAAGGGCAGGTTGCTGCAGCCGCCGTCGATGGCGACCACGGTCACGTTCGTCTTTCCCGCGGACTTCAATGCGTGTGCCGCGCCCTGCGCAGACGGCTCATTGATCGCATAGACCAGGTTGATGTTGGAATCCTTCGACAGACAGGTCTCCATTGCCGACTGACCACCGGTCTGCGCGCCCTGTGTCGGCAACTGGCAGCTGATCGTGTAGCTGCCGCCCTGGCCGCCGGTGTAGTGGCCGCTCTTGGGCTCTTGCCCGTTTTCGTTCGGGTTGCCCACAGGGATTCCCATTCCTTCAAGGAACCCATGATCCCGATCGACGTCCACTGTGATGACCTGATTCGCGAGGTCATCCAGCATGGCGATATCGGCGTTCTTGCCCGCGAGCTTCGCCGCAGCCCACTTGCCGTCCAGCACACCCGCCTGGGTATTGTTCGTGGCATAGGTCACATCCGCGACGCTAGCCGGAATAGGCGGCGTGTCCACCGCGACGACCACGAGGCCGGCCTTCTTCGCCTGGTTCAAAGCGCTGTTCACGGCGTCACCGTTCAATGCGATGATGATCCCTTTGTCGCCTGCCGCGATCGCCTCATCGATTTGATTGATCTGCGAAGTCGTGTCGTCGTCCGATTTGCCGGCCGAGACCTGAAGGCTGACGCCCAATTTTGCCGCCTCGGTCTTGGCCGTCTTCTCCATCGAGATCCAGTACGGATTGGTGAACTCCTTCAGGATCAGCGCAGCCTTCACGGTTCCGCCACCGCCGGCGGCATTTGACGAACTCGTCGTGTTCGTCCCTCCCGAGCCACCACACGCCGTCAGCAACATCGCCACGGTACCGATTCCCGCCAAACAGGCAACGGCCCTGGCGCGCTGCCGTGTGTTTCGTATTCCTATGCCATTCATGAATCCTCTTCCTTCCGCCACTTTGCGAACGACATGAGCATAGGCGCGCGCAAGCGGTTGCGCAAGCGGTTGCGAACATTTAAGCTTGAGGTGTTGGATGCGCAGCTGTGAGTCGATCGGGCCGGCCGAGTCATACTCGCGGTCGCTTTGTCTAAACTTCTGAGTGGGGGTGCACGGTGGTCAAAATGGCGGATGTCGCTGCGGCAGCCGGAGTCTCGATCACGACCGTGTCTCATGTGCTGAACAAGACCCGGCCGGTCAGCGACGAGCTTCAGGAACGAGTGCGTCAGGCCATTGCCGTGACCGGGTATTCGACGAATACCGTGGCCCGTGCCCTTGCGACGCAGAACACCATGCTGCTCGGCGTCGTCATGTCATTCGTCACCAATCCGTTCTTTGCCCCCCTCGTCTCGCAGATCGAGAAGACCGCTCGGCGCAGCGGCTACACGTTGTTGTTGACCGATAGCCATGACAACGCCTCCGACGAACTCGCTCAAGTGCAGATAATGTTGGACCATCGTGTCGACGGGGTGATCATCGCACCGGCAGCGGAGGACCAGGACCTAGCGCTCAACCGGCTGGCCCAGCACGCGACGCCGACCGTGCTCATCGATCGCTTCGGAGACCGTCGGTTTGACGAGGTCGGGGTCGAGAACACCAAACCGGTGGCGGAACTTGTCGCTCATCTGGTCGGACGCGGCCACACCCGAATCGGATTCATCAGTGGGCAACCGGGTCTATCGACCACGACCGAGCGATTGGAGGGCTACCGGCTCGGGCTTCGGGACGCCGGCCTGCCGTTTGATCGCGCACTGGTGCGATCGGGCTCGTCGCAGGTGAATCCGGCCGAACGAGCCGTAACCGCGTTGATGCGCAGTGCCGACCCGCCGACCGCAATAGTGTGCGCCAACAACGCCATGACGATCGGGACGCTTCGCGGCCTTCGGATGCTCGGCCTCGATGTGCCGCACGACGTGGCTGTCGTCTCTTTCGATGAGATCGCCTGGGGCGATCTGATGGCGCCGGCGCTCACGTCGATGGCCCAGCCTGTCACCGCAATGGGCAAGCTGGCTACGCAGTTGCTGTTACGCAGGATCGGCGGTCACGGCGGGCCGCCCGAGCGACACATGCTCGCGCCAGAGTTCGTTCATCGCGGCTCGTGCGGCTGCCCGTACGACTTTGCTGCCGCATGACGTGCCGGCTTGGCGAGCTTCACCGGCTCGGCACGGGCTTCGTCCCCGGGCAGTACGGCTAGCGGCTCAGTTCGATGATCGCGCTGCGGAATGTTCGGTAGTGGGCAACGGTCGCGAAGTCGAGCGCTCGCAGCTCGGCCAGACCCCAGGTGTCGGCGTGGGTCGGTGTCGCGTACTCGACCAGCCAGACGCGCCTGACCCCGGCGAATCGCCCGAGCGCCACGGCCTGCGGCACGCTGTACATCGTGTCGGCCCAGCTGGTGTTGCGGGTGTACGGCGTCTCGAGCAGCACGTCGTTCAAACCGCTGAAATCGGCCGGGTAGGTGTGCAGCGCGAGCTCGGGGCGCCGCGACTGCGGAACGGAGTGGTCGAACAGCACCGCATCGCCCGGCGTGGCGTGGGCGCCGACCACCGCGGAGATCTCGGCCCAGTCGCTGTTGTTCTTCGCGTACGGTCCACGCTGCACGAGATACGCCGGAACCATGGCAGCCAGCACGACGGCGGTGGCGATGACCGCGGCAAGGGTGCGCCGTCGAGTGGGCAGCCGCTTCAGCGCTGCCAGCCGGGCGATCCCACACGCGATCAAGATGGCGGTAGCCGGTGCGCACAGAGTCAGATAGCGCGGCGTGAACGCGGCCATGAACGCCCCGGGCACGATCAGCAGCACGGCCGGAATGAACAGCCAGCACGCGGCGATCAACTCGAGAGAGGGGAGCTGTGGCTGCGGTGCCGACTGCTGGATCGGCTGCTGGATCGGCTGCTGTGACCGTGTCGGCAGCTCGCCCGCACGTCGTCGTCGCACGATGGCAGCAGCGGCCGCGGCGCCGACGGCGGCCGCGATCAGCGCCCAGGCGATGACCGCCGCAGCACTGTAGCCGAACCACAGCCCGACCAGGATCGAGTCGGGCGTCACCTGCGGGCGCGTCGCCAGATAGGCGATCTGCGATCGCTCGCGAAAGGCCCACACGCCGATCGGCACCGCCGCTGCGAGCCCCACGGCCGCCGCGAGCGCCCATGTCCGCACGAACCCCTTGCCCGGCCGCTTCCACAGCACGATCGCGGCGTGCGCGGCGACGATGAGACCGACATAGAGAAAGCAGTAGATGCCGAGCGCGAGCAGCGCAGCGTAGGCGACCCACCGCATCCGGGTCGGCTGTGCTCGGTTCGGGCCTGCCGGGTCAGGGCGGGATCGTGACAGCAGCTCGATCAGCAGCACCGTGAGCCAGGCGGCGATCGCTGCGCTGAACGCATAGGAGCGCGCCTCCTCGCCGGCGTATGTCAAGCGCGGCAGGAACGCACAGACCATACCCGCGAGGATGGCCGTTCGCGTCGAGCCCAGTCGTCGCACGAGGAGGACGACGGCCGCCGCGCACAGGCCCACGGCGACAGCGCTCGGGAATCGGATCGAGAATGGTGATCCGCCGAAGACGTCGATCCACCCGTGCAAGCCGAGGTAGTAGGCGCCATGCACGGCGTCGATATGTCCGAGCATCAGGAACAGAGAACCGAGCGGACGACTCGCCGAGAGCAGGCTTGCCGCCTCGTCTTCCCACAGCGAAGGGATCCACGAACCCAGCAGCGCGACGAGCGTCGCGAACAGACTGAAGCCGACGGGCAGCATCCAGTCTCGACTGCGCCGGCGACGCGGTGCCGATATCGCCGCCGAAGCGACCCCGGATCCCGGCTCTGCCCGCACGTGAACCGGGCCAGGCGCTGGTGTCCGCACCGGCATCGCCAGATCGCGCATGGGCTGTTCCCGATCGGGCACGCGAGTCGCGCCACTGCTCTCCAGCCAACGGGTGCCGCTCCCAGATTCGGCTCAGATTATCCGGTCGCCTCTCGGCAGCCGGATGCCGCCGCCGCGCTTGCCCTCGCGACTTCCGCGCGGGGGCACGGAAATGAGCACGCATCCGGCCCTGTCTGCGAAAGTTCTCAGGCAGCACAGTTCGCTAGCAGCACAGTTCTCTAGCGGCACAGTTCTCTAGCGGCTCGGCTCAGGCGGATCAGAGCTGCCCGAGCCGGTAACCGTGGCTGCGCACGGTCAGCACCACATCCTTGTCGGTCTTTCGGCGCAGGTAGTGCACATAGGTGTCGACGGTGCCGGGCTGTTCGTCGGCGCGGAACACCGACCGGAGGATCTGTTTGCGGCTGAACGTCTTCGTCGGATTCTCGGCGAGCAGCCGCAGCAGCGCGCCCTCGCGCGGTGTCAACAGGATGCGCCCGATGTGCGGTGAGTAGATGCAGCGGTCCTCGGGGTAGAACGTCCACTCGCCGATCGGCAGTGCAGGGCCTTCCGCGCTGAACACGCGCGTGAGCGCGCGCAGCCGGGCGAGGAGCTCGTCGAACTCGAACGGCTTGGTCAGATAGTCGTTGGCACCGGCGTCCAGCCCGTCGACCTTGTCGACGACCGTGCTGAGTGCGGTGAGCACGAGGATCGGGCAGGTGACCCGCTGCGTGCGCAGCGTGGTGATGAGCTCGAGGCCGTCGAGAGACGGCAGTCGCCGGTCGACCACCAGCACGTCGAATTCGCCGGTCAAGGCGACATCCAGTCCGGCCCTCCCGTCGGCCACGAGCGTCACGATGTATGCCTCGGCCAGCACGTCGCGGATCAGCGGTCCGAGTTGAGGGTCGTCCTCGATCAGCAGCAGCTCGAGCGGGCGATCGGCCATCGTCGTGCGCGCTCCCTCCTGCCGCGTTGGTTGCGTTGCCTGAATCCGGTGTGCCGCACTGCCACGGAACCCTCTGCCCAGAGTAGCGCCGGATGCGGCGCCGGCTCGGCAGTGCGCGCCCGCGGCTGTGAGGGCGCTGCGACGCCTGGTCGCGGACATGAGAGAACGCTCAGCTGTGCAACTGCTCAACCGTGCAGCCGCTCAGCTGCGGAGCCAGCGAATGCGCGGAAGCAGCATCCCGAGCCAGATCACCAGGAACAAGCCGGCCGCCGCCACCGTGTAGACGATCGCGGCGCTCACATCCGTCGGATAGTGCACGCCCACATCCATCCGCGATAATGCGGTGAACAGCGTCACGACGACGCCGATCGCACTCAGCAGAATGCGTCTCGGGCGATCGTCTCTGGCCACGAACACGATGGCGATGGACAGCGCCGCGGCGAAGCAGGTGTGCCCGCTCGGGTAGCTGAAGCCGTGTTCGATCGCCAATGGATCCGCGAGCAGGGCGCCATCCGGGCGCGATCGATGCACGAGCCATTTGATGACCTCGGATCCGCCCCACAGCACGGCGATCATCAGCAGAAAGGTCGCAGTGCGGCCCGGGCTGCGCGTGGTCAGCGCGACGATCGCACCGGCGATCACGCTGATGCTGATGGCGGTCGGCGGACTGAACAGCCAGGCGATCCCCAGCGACAGGCCGGAGATGAACGGCGTGTGGTGGCTGCTCAGGAACTGCAGGACCGACAGGTCCCAGGCATCCCACGCGGGAGTCGCCGTCACGAGGAACCCGAGCGCGATGACGACCACGAGCGCCCCTCCGCTCAGCGATGCGACGACCGTCGAGTGGACAATCGGGCGGAGGGGATCGCGCGCCGGCGCGGGCAGCGGCCGACCGGCCTCAGGCATCGCCGTGGGCCGGCTTCGCAGTTGGTCCGAGTCCCACCGCGGGGCGCACGCCCGTGATCACCCGGTCGAGTTCCTGGAGCACCGTATGCGTATAGGCGTCGAGGTCCAGGGACCCGGCGGGAACCTGTCCGAGCAGATAGGCCCGCAGGCCATCGGCGAGCTCCGCCTCGCTCTGCCCGACGATGTGGATGGCATCGTTCGGCAGCGCGTCGTGCACCGAGGAGAAATCGACGGATACCATCGGAAGCCCGAGAACGGCCGCCTCCAGCAGCACCATCGGCTGACCCTCGTAGTTGCTGGAGAGTACGAAGCAATCCGCCGCCGCCATGATCGCGAACGGGTTCTGATAGGCCCCGGTCAGTATCGCCGCATCCGCAAGACCGCGGGCGTCGATGTCGCGCCGCAGCTCCTCGCGCAACGGGCCGTCGCCGACGATCAGCAGACGCACGTCGGGCCGCTCGGCGTGCACCTGTGCGAACGCCCCGATCAAACGCGCCTGGTTCTTCTCCGGCGACAAGCGTCCTACCGTGACGAACCAGACCGTCTTGCGGTCGCCATGCGCGTCTCGGCGGTCGCGCACCTGCCCGACCCACTGCGGAACGATCACTGCTTCGGTCTCGGGGTCGATCGGATGCCCGGTCAGCATCAGCAGGTCGGCCTGCGCCCCCTTCAACACGCGATCCGCGTTGATCAGGTTGCGCACCGACGTGAACTTCTCGGCGGGCGCGTAGGACGCCAGCTGCCTGCTGTTGAGATCGCTCAGCCGTGCCGACACGGACACCAGGTGGTCGAACTCCTTGTACAGCGCGAACACGGCAGGCAGTGAACGGCGCATCGACTGCTTGCCGCGGACCTCGCGGTGCACCTCTGCCGCCATGTCGTTGTGCAGCCAGATCGAGCGCGTCGCCTCGGGCGAGTGCAGCATCAGCCGCGCCCAGAACGGGCTGTAGCCGCTGAAATCGATCACGTCGTCGAAGCGAGCGCTGCCGAAACAGCGCGTCCATTCTTCGTACCAGAGGTCCTGTTGAGCCTGTGGAGCTTCGAAGACGTCGGTGTGTCCGCGGCGTTCGGTGAGTTCACGTCTGACGTGGGCGAGCTTGCTGCCGTTCATCCCGCCGACCCGCGGGAACTGGCGCACGGCCGGATGGATCTTCTCCTGATTCTCTCGTTGTTGCGTCCTGCGCGAGTGCGCGTAGATCACGGAGACGTCCAGATGCGTGTGATCGATCGAGCTGAGCAGATTGAGGGCGGATGCCGTGATGCCGTTCGAGCGCATCCCACCCAGATAGAACAACAGCCGCGGCCGGTCGTCGTGGGCCGCGCGCCGTACGCGGTAGCCGCGGCGGCGGTTCCGGAAGACGATATCGACGACTCGGGCGCCGGCGCCGCCGTCCTCGTGCGGCGTGAAGCGTTCCTGCCACCGGACGTAGCGCTCGGACGGTTGTGAGCGGTCCTCCCGGAGCAGCTCGTGCAGTCGCAGTGCGATATCCGCTGGGTCGGTGCAGACCGGGCCAGGCCATTCGGATGCCGGAAAGTAGACGCCGCGGGAATCCGAGTAGTCGGTCATGTCCGGCGTGTAGAACACGATCGGCCGGCCGGTCGGCAGAAAGTCGAAGAAGATGGACGAGTAGTCGGTGACGAGGGCGGTCGACACACCGAGAACCTGATTGGTCGGGACGTCGTTCGGTACCAGGAACTGATGCAGCTGCGGATGCTCTCGCGTGTAGCGGTGCACGATCTGGTGGGTCTTGAGCAGGACGATGTACCGCTCGCCGAGGCCCTCCTGCACCGCGCTCACCGCAGCAGTGAGCGACTCGATGTCGTCCTCCGGCCTGCTGAACGAGTCGCCCTTCCAGGTGGGTGCATAGAGCACGATGTCGCGACCGTTCAGGGGCAGGCCCGCATGCTCCAGCCGCTCGCGCACGGCGATGAACTGGTCTTGATCCAGTAGCTGGCGGTCGATCCGCGGGTAGCCCTCCTCGATGATGAGGCCCTCGAACACGTTGCTCAGCTTGTACGCCGACTCATACATCTGCGTGGCCATGAAGGAGTTCGCGGCCAGCAGGTAGTCGGCCGAGACGAAGTTGCGCAGCGTGTTCGCGGCCTCCAGGGCGCCGCCTGGCATGTCGTAGCCCATCCGTTTCAGCGGGGTGCCATGCCAGGTGTTCAGGTACACCTGGCCGGGACGCTTGCTGAACTCCGGAGGAAACGTCGCATTGTTGATCAGGAACTCGCTCGTCGCGAGCGCTCGGAAGTAGGCGGCGGACTGATATTTGACGAACGTCACGTTCGGCACGGTCGCGAACTCGCGAACGGTCCGACGATACTGCTTGAGATCGGAGAGCACCCAGATGTGCTGCAGCGATGCGAAGTCGGGTTGGCTCAGCAGGTGACGGAAGATCGCTTCAGGGTTGCAGAGCATCCCGTTGCCGGCGAAGGACTCGTAGAGCACCGTGCCGAGCCGGATCGGGCGCGCGCGCCAATACGCGTGGTGATCGAATTGGAATGCGCGGCGACCCCTGCGGCCCAATCGGCGCACTCGCCGGGCGAATGCACTCATCTTCCGACCGCTCCCTCTCGTTGACTGTTACGAGGATAGCCGACGGCCGTGCTTTCAGTTTTGAAATGGCTGTGGAGGTGAGATAGCTGTGGAGGTGAAATAGCTCAGCGCATGCTAGCGCAGCGCCAGCGGTTTCACCTGCACCGGGGCAAGCCAGCTCACCACGATCACGGCGGTGATCGATCCCGCCGCCATGATCGCCGCGAGTACGACGATCTGAAAGCGGCCGGCTTCCAGCGGTGAGACGCCACCGAAGATGGCGCCGACGAACGCGCCGGGCAGGGTGACGAGTCCGGTCGTCTTGGTCTGGTCCGTCGTGGGGATCAGTGCGTTGTAGACGGCGTTGCGGGCGATATCGAAGGTGGATCGCCGTGGGGTCGCGCCTAAGGCGAGCCAGCCCTCGACCTCCTCCCAGCGGTCGCCGGTCGCTTCCATGAATCGTCGGCCCGCGAGCGTGGCGATCGTCATCGCGTTGCCGATGACGATGCCGCCGATCGCCAGCGTGTAACGAGCCGTGAACGCGATCGCTCCGGTGGCGAAGATGATTCCGAGGCTGATGAGGATGCCGGTGGCCATTGCCGTGACCATCATTCCGGCGTGCGCATACGACCAGCCGATGCGATGCGTCGCGGTGCCGGCCGCGACGCTGAACATCACCAGCAGCGCCAGCGCCACCCAGATCAGGTTCGAGATCACTCCGCTGAGCACCACGCTGATGATCGCCAATTGCAACGTGCCGCGCAGCACGGCCAGCGCGGGCGCCCAGTGGTGCGGGGCACGGTAGCTCCAGAGAACGACCGTCGCCAGCACGATGAGAATGCCCACGCCCACGAGTGTCGGCAGGAGGTCAGCGGACCAGACCATTCTCAGAGGTTACTCTGCTCTCTGCTCTCCGAGGTTACTCTGCGACGGTGCCCGGCTGGGCGGTCTGGCTTGCCTGGGTGGTCTGGCTTGTTGGCTGGCTTGCCTGGTTGGTCCGGCGACTCTCGAGGCGGCGTGGATGCCGTGCGTGCGCACCCTGCACGCGTCCGGTCGTCGCGACCACGACCACGATCGCGGCCGTCAGCACCAGCGCGACCCAGCCGGAGCCCAGATCGAGCCCGCCACGTGCGTGAGAGACGCCGAACCAGTCGGCGAAGGATGCTCCGAGCGGCCGGGTCAGCACGTATGCGATCCAGAACGTGAGCACAGCGTTCGCGCGCAGGAAACGGAATGCGAGCCCGGGCAATGCGATCGCGACCGCGAACAGAATCCCGGAGCCGAGGTAACCCCAGTGCAGCGTCGTCGCGGTCATGTCACCCACGGCTGTGCCAAGCGCGAACGTGACCAGCACCGCTGCCCAGTAGAACAGTTCACGCCGGCGGGTATGGATGCTGTGGATCGACAGCGTGCGCTCGGACCGATACCAGAACGTGAAGATGCCGGCCAGCAGGATCGCGCAGATCAGCGCGGAGAGCCAATAGGGGATTCCGAAGCCGACATGAGCGACATCCGCCATCATGGTGCCGAACACGCTGACGCCGACGATCGCCGCCCAGTAACGCACCCGGCTGTAACCCGAGACGAAGAACTGCAGCCCGAGCGTCACGGCGAATAACAGGAAGCCGACCACCACGCCGGGGACCGGTCCGATCGAGTGCACGAAGTAGTCCGAGGTCGCCTCGCCCATGGCGGTCGACAGCACCTTGATCACCCAGAATGCAACGGTGACCTGGGCGACCTTGCTGACGGGCGCGCGGACGTCGACCGCGGGGGTGGGCTGCGCGTTCACGTGTGCCAGAGTTGCAGCGTGAATCCCAGACGCGACTAAGAAACCGTGGTGGCTGTGAGTGCTCGCAGGAACAGCACAAGATACCCGGCGGCAATCGCCAGCGAGATCACGGCCTCGACATACCACAGGCCGCGACCCCACAGGCCGAGCACGGCGAGGTTCGTCACGGCGGCGGACAGCAGCACGAGCCCGGTGCCTCCGAACACCGTGGTGCCGACGACCGGAACCAGGGTCTTCGGGAGGCGAATCCGCGTGCCGGTGGGTGTCTGCTCGACGCGCCGCGCTCGGATGCCGTGACGAATGAGCCACGTGGTGCCGGCGATGATCCCGATCGCCCCGAGCGCGAGGAGTGCGCCACCGAGATAGAGCTGGAACGTGTCGGATGCGTTCTCCAACGTCGCCGCCTGCGCGCAGGTTCCCGCGGTCGGCTGAACGCTCAGCCAGTGGGCGCACTTTGCGGCGACTGTCACCGTGCCCGCGGGCAGGCCGAAGACGAAACCGACGGACGTGACAGCGGCAAGCGCCCGCGCGCCGACCGCGGCGAGTGCGATGGCGCAGAAGCCGATCGCGACCATCCGCACGGCAGAGCCGATCAACGCGGCCAGAAGTGCACCGACGCGAGCACCGGCGCCATCGCGGTTTGCGGCGTGAGCGACCGTGTCGGCGGAGCCGAAGCGCGCCAGTGCACGCTGCTGCGCCATGGCCGGCTCCAGTGTGGGATCGGAGGCGAGTTCAGCGTCCGCTGTGTCGCGCAGGTGCGTCTCGGCCTCGGTCAACGTGCGACGCACGACGGATGCGGGGCCGTGCAGGCGCCCGAGCAGATCGTCCAGGTAGGCGTCGATCGGGTCTGTCCCATCGTCTGCGTCGTGGCCGGTGTTGTGGGCTGCGTCGTGTCGGCGACGTTGGCTGCGTGACATCAGACACCTCCGAGCACGGCGTTCATGCCCGCCGAGAAGCGGTGCCACTCGGCGCGCTGTGCCGCCAGGGCGCGGGCACCCTCGGCGGTGAGTCGATAGGTGCGACGTCGGCGGCCCTCGCCGGTATCCCAGTTGCTGGCGAGGAAGCCGAGCTTCTCGAGCCGATGCAGCGACGGGTAAACCGTGCCCTCCGGCATGTCGAACTCGCCGTTGCTGCGGCGGCGCAGTTCCGCGATCAGCTCATAACCGTGGGCGGCGCCGGACTGCAGCACGGTGAGCAGCAGCGTGTCGAGGTTGCCCTTGATCCGATCGTTTCCCATACCTAGGAAGTCTAGGTACTAGTGATGCGTTGCGCAATGAGCAGTTGGTATGGCGCGTGCGCAATCCGTGAGCCCAACCCGTGAGCCCAACCCGTGAGGGCTGGGCCGCGAACTCAACCCATGAGCTCAGCCGATGAGTGCAACCCGTACGCGCCGGCCCGTGAGCCCAGCTGGTGAGCGCAACCGGTAAGCGCTGGCCCGCGAGCCCAACCGGCGAACGCAACCGGCGAGTGCCGGCCCGCGAGCACGCGTGCCCCAACACGCGAGCACTTTGGATGAGTCTCGTCGTGCGGGCGCTCGCGAAAGCCGGGTGGTACCCTCTTCCGCATGGACGCGCACGAACTCGAGAATCTGGCGCAATTGCGGCGGGCGCGAGATCTGATCGATCGCGATTACGCGCATCCGCTCGATGTTCCGACGATGGCGCGACGGGCGCTCATGTCGCCGGCCCACTTCTCGCGTCAGTTCAAGGCGGCGTACGGCGAGACGCCGTACAGCTATCTCATGACCCGGCGAGTCGAGCGCGCGATGGCACTGCTGCGCGGCAGCATGTCCGTGACGGATGCCTGCATGGCGGTCGGCTGTACTTCTCTGGGTTCGTTCAGCTCGCGTTTCACTGAACTGGTCGGCGTGACGCCGAGCGCGTACCGGGCGGCGGAGCACGCTGCTGTCGGTGCGATGCCGCCGTGTGTCGCCCAGGTGCGCACGCGTCCGGTGAAGGGCGGTGCCGATGGCAGGAATGACAGCGATGGCTGGAACGGTATCGATGGCAGGAGTGGCACCGATTCGAGCAGGATTCGAGAAGCAGGCACCATCCGGGGTGCGTAGCGTTGTCGACATGACGATTTCACTTCAGTATTGCAACATCACGGTGGCTGATGTGGACGAGTCGCTCGCGTTCTACCGCGATCAGCTCGGCCTGGAACTGCGCAACGACGTTCCCTCCGGCTCCTACCGCTGGGTCACGCTGGGAATCCCGGGCCAGCCGGGCCTGGAGATCGTGCTCTCCGAACCGCACGCCGGTCGCTCGCAGGCCGATGGCGACGCGATGCAGGAGTTGTTGGTCAAGGGCTCATTGCCGTTTCTCGTGTTCAGCGTCGATGACCTCGATGCAATGTTCGAGCAGGTGAGGGCATCCGGCGCGGAGGTCCTCCAGGAGCCGATCGATCAACCGTGGGGCCCGCGGGATGCCGCCTTCCGTGACCCGTCCGGCAATACCGTGCGTCTGAACCAGGCGCCGGTCGCGTAGGTCGGCGCCCGCTGATCGACGACCCCACTGTACTCACCGATGAACACGCATGTACTCGCCGATGAACACACGTTTGCTCGCCGATGAACACACGTGCGCTCTCTGAGGAGCACATCACCGAACGCTTGCGCGCGGCCGGTTGCGTCTTTGCGGAGGAGGAAGCCCGGCTCCTGCTCGAGGCGGATGCGACGCCGGTCGAGCTCGAGGCAATGGTCGCTCGTCGCGTCGCTGGCTTTCCGCTCGAGCACATCCTCGGTTGGGTCGAGTTCTGCGGCCTGAGGATCGCAGTGGGTCCCGGTGTCTTCGTGCCGCGTCGACGTACCGAGTTCCTGGTGCAGGAGGCCGCACGCCTGGTGCGTCCTGGCGCAGTCGTGCTCGATCTGTGTTGCGGATGCGGCGCCCTCGGTGTGGCGCTCGCCGCGTCTGTTGCTGCGTCGTCTGTTGTTCCGCCGGCTGCTGCGTCGCCGGCTGCTGCAGCGATGGCTGCTGCGTCGGTTGCTGCGGCATCGGTCGTCGGGTCGGGTGCGGCATCAGCGGGCACCATCGAACTCTACGCAGCGGACATCGAACCGGCTGCCGTCGAGTACGCCCGGCGCAACCTTGCGAGTTTTATCGGTACTGACAGTTTTGTCGGTGCCGTTGATACTGTCGGTGCGGTTGGTGTTGGTGCTGACGGTGCTGTTGTTACTGGTGCTAGTGCTAGTGCTGTCGGTGGCCCGGGCGGCGGTGGGCGTGTCTTTCGAGGGGACCTGTTCGATGCGCTGCCCGCTGTGTTGCGCGGTCGCATCGATATCGTGCTCTGCAACACACCGTATGTGCCGACCGACGACATCCGGCTGATGCCGCCTGAGGCGCGGCTGTACGAGCCACGGGTGACGCTCGACGGTGGCGCCGACGGACTCGACGTGCAGCGGCGGGTGGCGGCATCCGCTCGAGATTGGCTCGCACCGGGTGGGCAGCTGCTCGTCGAGGTGAGCGAGGAACAAGCTCCAGTGGCCCAGGAATTGTTCCAGCGCAATGGTCTCGTTACCCGCGTGGCGCACTCGAACGGATCGGGGGCGACCGTCGTGATCGCCGCACGACCAATGTGATCTCGACGCCGCCCGTTCAGCAGGTGTCGATCCAAGACGCGTACAGTAAAACTGAGTGAGCACCAGAGGACACTGAGTGAGCACCAGAGCCTCAGGGACGTGGATCGACAATCGAAATACGAGTCATCAGCTATAACCTCCGCAAGAACCATGCCAGTGGCGAACTGGTCGCGCTTGCGGAGCAATTCCGTGCGGACGTCATGTGCCTGCAAGAGTGCGACACGACCAGCATGCCGGAGGGTATCGGGCCGCTTCACCTGGCCGATTCGACCAAGCGAAACCGGCTTGGTCTTGCCGTGTACTACAACCGCGAGCGCTTCAGAGCGGATGAGACCAGGGCGTTCGAGCTGAAGAAGTCGTTGCATGATCGCGTGTTGACGCCGGCGCATGAGCGGTTGATCGGCACCCGGCTCGTTGACAATGACGATGGTCACGAGTTGATTGCCGCGTCGTTCCATGCGGCGCCTTTGACGGCGCTTAACTCGCTGCGGCGCAAACAGATCAGTGCCGCGTATGCGGAGTTGCGCACGCTCGGTGATGGTCTGCCGACTCTGATGGTTGGCGACTACAACTATCCGATCTTCAAGAAGAACCTGACGGAGCACGTGGGCGAGTCCGGCTATGACCTGTCACTGAGCGATCGGCGTACGTACACTCGCTACAAGATTTTCCGTGGTCACTATGACTTCGTCACGTCTGCCGGCATGGGCATCGGCAGCGTGGAAACGCTGCCTCGCGGTGTTTCGGATCACAAGCCGATTCTGGTGTCTGCCGACTACAGCGAGTAGCTGTGTTGCGCGGCCAATTGCGTCAGCTCGCCTTTCTGGTGCCGTGCCACCAGGCGGCCTTGCGATGAAGCCGGATCGGTGCACGAGGGTCGCCGACGGGCGGCACGAGCCAGTAGACGGAGCCCTGCCTCCGTATCTTCCAGTGCTGATTGTGCAGGAGCATGTGGTGGAAACGGCACAGAAGCAGGCCATCAGCGATATCGGTGCGACCGTGGTCGGCGTGCCACTCGTTGATGTGGTGAGACTCGGTGTACGAGGGTGGCCTGTCACAGTCGGGGTGCATACAGCCGCCGTCTCTGATGGCCAGCGCAACCCGTTGTTTGGAGGTGAACAGGCGTTGCTCTCGACCGACATCCAGCGGGCATCCGTCTTCATCGACGGTGATGGGGCGTGTGCCGGTGTCGCAGAGGAGCCGTTCGATCGTTTCGGCCGGGACCGTTTCGCCGGTGTCTTCCCAGTGGCCGGTGCCGATGAGGTTGCCCTCGCGGTCGCGCTTGTTGAGGTTCTCCTGGGTGATCACCACGCGCACGCCGGGCTGGCGGGAGCCGTACACGGTGGCCGGGTCGGCGAGTGCGCCGGTCCGCATCGCATCAACGAGAAGGTCGAAGACCAGCTGCTCGTCTGTGCGCGGGTCTGTGCGCAGCTGTTCGGCGCGTTCAGCTTCGGCTTTGTCGACGAAGCGGGGCCCACCGCGGCGCGGCCGCATCCCGGCATCGATGATCGAGTCCAGCCACGCGGCGGAGTCGTCGTCGAATTCCATCCACACCGTGCGGGCACCGGTGCTATTGGTGCGCACCCGAGCTTTTCGCGCGTCGAAGTGGGCCTTGGCCCGTTCGGCGGCACCGATCTGATCGAGGCGATCGCGCAGCCAGCGGGCTCGTTTGGCGAGTTCGTCCGCGTTGACACCGGCGGCGTTCGCCAGGAGTTCCTCGGCCGCCTCGCGCAGCGCGTCGCTGTCGCAGTGTTCTGTTGGCTGGCCCAGTCCGCCCAGCAGCGCGGATGCTCCCGCGGGTGTCAGCGTGCGTTCCGCCACCGCGCGGGTGATCGGATCATGCCACGGCAGTTCCACTGTTGGCGCGATCGGACGCTGGTTCGGCTCTTCAGTCGTTCCGTCGACGCCCCCTTCGGTCGACCCGTCACCCGACGCATCGGTCGACCCGGGAGTCAGGTCGTCCGCACCATCCGAGGTCAGGCCACCCGTCGAGCCGGCAGCCTCGCTTGCCTGGGTTGCAGCATCCGCCTCGGCCATCGCCTCACCAAGCCGCACCTGCCTCCACGCTTCAGCCCTGGTTGAGCCGGTGACCGTTTGCAGAACACCGGCCGTCGATCGTTGGCCGCGGCGCGCAGCCAAACCCTGATAGCCGAACTCGCGATTGGAACGTTCGGACACAACGCCGGCTCCAGCGGTGATCACCAGTTCAAAATGTGCCCTGGCGGTTGCGGCGTCTGCCAGCAGCGCCAGCAACGCCTCGTCATCAAGCCCGGCGAGAAGTCGGGACAGACCGCCCGGCACTTCGGTGGCTTCCAGCACGGCGAGAGAGTCAGATACCCGTAGGGCATCTTCTCTGATCTGCTGGGATATCGGGGCCATGTCTCAGTGTATCATAAAGTAGATGATGTCTTCTATAATAGGAAGACAATCTAGTCAAAATAATCGAATATATGTACCTCAAAACGACACGACTGTCTCACCCACGGGACCCTCACCGCGCGCCAGGTCGACGTGACCGCAGCCGCTTGGCCTGCGATCACCGTGGCCAGCACCGGCCCGACCGCCAAGGTGACCGCGACCCCGGCGACCAGCCGTATCTGACCGGGCCAGGCGACTTCGCCGTGGCCGATGAATTGATCGGCCAGGTCTGTAGCGACAACGGTTCCGTTCTCACGCCTGACGCGCACTACGGCGGATGACCGGCGGATGACCGGCAGCTACGCAAAGTGCGCCTCACGCACGGCGCGCTCAGCTCACCGATACCCCGATCGTGTGCCAACCTGTCGCGCCGTTTGGCGCTGGCGGTGCCACCGCGCTCGTCTGAACTTCACCGTTGGCATTGGTCGCGCGCACCTGGATCGTGTGGTTGCCCGCGGTCGCGTCCCACTCGAACACCCACTGCCGCCAGGTATCCACTGAAGCCACCTCCGCGAGCCGAGCCTGCTGCCATGCGCCGTTGTCGACGCGCACCTCGACGCGTGCGATGCCGACGTGCTGATCCCACGCCACACCCGCGATGGCCACGCGGCCGGCATGCACGGTGGCGTTGTCGGCCGGAGTGTCGATGCGCGACGCGAGCTTGACGGGGCCGCGCGCGGACCAGCCCTTATCCGTCCAATACCCGATCGCCTTCGCGTACCGGGTGACGGTGAGCTGAACCACCCACTTCGTCGCCGAGACGTAACCGTAGAGGCCGGGCACGACCATCCGCACCGGAAAACCGTGCTCGAGCGGCAGGGGCGCGCCGTTCATTCCGACGGCGAGCAGCGCATCTGTTTTGTCGTCGGTCAGCACGGATAAAGGGGTTCCGGCGGTCCAGCCGTCCGCGCTGGTCGAGAGCACCATGTCAGCGCCGGACTTCGGCGCAGCGCGTGCGAGCAACTCGCGCAGCGGGTAGCCGAGCCAGGTCGCATTGCCCGCGAGGCTGCCGCCGATCTCGTTGGAGACACAGGTCAGCGTGACGGCGTGCTCGGTGAGCGGCAGCGCCAGCAGCTGCGCGAACGATAGCTCGACCACGTTCTCGACCATGCCGTCGATGCGCAGCTTCCAGCTGTTCGGATCCACGGCGGGCACCTGCAACGCCGTGTCGACGCGATAGAACGCTCCTGCCGGGGTGATGTACGGGCTCAGTCCAAGCAGCTTCAGATCCGCGCCGGCCGGAATCGGCGGATCCGCGAGCGCCGCCCGCGGCAGTTTCAGCGTGTTGCGGATCGACGTGACTGCCGCGGTTCCCGCAGACAGCAACTGGACGCCGACGCCGACCGCCACCGCAGCGGCTGCGCCCAGCCCGACGAACCGCAGGAACGATCGCCGGGCCAACTGTGGTTCCGCGCCCGGCACGCGCCGCGGCTCGGCCGCGGCATCGTGCCAGCGGCGCATCCGCAGAATCGATTGCTGCAGGGCGATCACACCGATGATGAAACCGACCACCGTCGGCGCCGCCGACAGAACGGATGCGTTCGGGCGCGTCAGCACCGCAAGCACGGCGACCGCGCCGATCGTGGCAAGCAGGAGCACGCCGATCGGCGGGCGCAGGAACTCGAGGGCGCCGACCGCCACGGCCAATACCAGCAGCAGCAAAGCCAGGCAGACGAACAGCACAGGCTTGTCCGAACCGCCGAACACCGAGATGATCCACTCCCGGAACCATGCGGGGGTGAGGTCGACGATCCACGCGCCGACTGCGAAGAACGGACTGCTCGACTGCCCGGAGATCAGGGCGGCCGCGACGGCGGCGACCTGTGTGACCAGTGCGCTGAAAACGCCGCAAGCGGCTGCGATCCAGAACCACATACGACGGCCGAGACGACGCGGGGGCGTTCTGCGTGAGCCGTCGGACGGCGGTCTGCCGAGGTCGACCGCCGACCCGTCGTGCGCGTCGTCGCCCGAGCCGCCCGAACCTCCCGATCCGCCGTCGCCCGGGCCGTCGCCGGGCACGTACCCGCCGCCCGGGCCATCGCCAGGCACGCCGTCGTCGCAGGGATGCTGCGGTGATGTCGTGGTTGACACCTCTACAGATTAGGCGCGCGCGCCGTGAGTGGGCGGAGAGTTGTGTGAGCGTCTCGCGTCGCGGTCGTATGCTGGTGCCGGGTCCGAGGAGGAGCAGACGACGTGAGTGATATGAACGGCAACAACCCGGCGCCCGGTTGGTATCCGGATCCGGGCGGCTCATCGCAGCAGCGCTGGTGGGACGGCACCCAGTGGACCGGATACCTGCAGGAGCCGCAACCCCCCATGCCGCCCGTGCAGCCCCTGCCCGCGCCACAGCAACCGCAGCCATACCTGGGCTCCTACGCGGATGCCGCGCCGATCGCGCAGCCGTACGCCACGGTGATGCCGATTGTTCAGCCGGATCTCGGACCGAACCCGAAGATCTACACACCGTTCGTCTGGATCATCGTGCTGCTGCCGCTCCTGACGACGATCTCGTTCGCGGCGTTCGACATGAACAAGTACCTCCACGTGAGCAGATCGGCCGCCTCGTCATTCGGGTCGCTGGCGATGATCGGCGATCCGCTGTACCTGTTGAACGCGCTGCTCGGTTGGGTCGTCTACGGTGTGACCGTCTGGATGGCGTATCTCGACTGGCGCGCGCTCGGGCGCATCGGCGTCGTTCGCCCGTTCCACTGGGCGTGGGCGTTCCTGACGGCGATCGTCTATGTGATCGGCCGAACCGTCGTCGTGCGCCGTCGCGTCGGCAAGGGCCTCGCACCGATCTGGTCGCTGATCGGCGTCTACGTGATCGTCCTCGTCGTCGTGATCGTCAAGGTCGCATCATTCGTCAACGCCATGATGGACCAACTCGGCACGATCAACGGCACCGGCCTGAGCTGACCGCACCGTCAGCGCAGCAGCCCGTTCTCGTACGCGTGCGCGACCAACTGCACGCGTGAACTCAGCGCCAGCTTCGCCAGGATGCTGCGGATGTGGCTCTTCACCGTCGCCTCGCTGATGTAGGCGGTCTGGGCGATGTCCGCATTGCTCAGGCCGCGCGCCGCAAGCAGGAACACCTCCTTCTCGCGCGCGGAGAGCACCGCGATCGACTCGGCGGCCGGCTCCGGCTGCCGTCGCGCGCTCTGCGCCCGGATGATGTCCGCCGTGTCGCTCGGCGCGATCACGGAATGACCGGCGTACACGGTGCGAATCGATGCCAGCACGAATTCGGGGGTCGTGTCCTTCATGATGAAGCCATCGGCGCCGGCATGGATCGCGCGCACGACCGCCTCATCGCGCTGAAACGTGGTCAGCATGATGATCTTCGGCCGCGGAGCGCCGTCGGCACCGGTCTCGGCGCTGTCGCCGCTGCCATCGCTGCGGTCCAGTATGCGCGCGGTCGCCTCGATTCCGTCGAGCACCGGCATCCGGATGTCCATCAGCATGACATCCGGATGCGTGTCGCGTGCGAGCGCAACGGCACCTTCTCCGTCGTACGCGGCGACGACGAATATCAGGTCGGGTTGCGATTCGATCAGCATCTGAATGCCGGAACAGAACAGCTGCTGGTCGTCGGCGATCGCCACGCGGATGCTGCTCATGCGTCGCTCGCAGTGGTTTCAGCCGGCGTTGTTGAGGCCGGCGCGGTTGAGGCCGGTGTTGTTGAGGCCAACGTTGTTGAGCCCGGCGCGGCGTCGGTCGTCCGCGGTTCCGCTGCGCCGGTCGGCACGAACGCCGTCACCAGCCAGCCGCCGGGCACGTCTTCGTCGACGCCGGCGGTCAGCCAGCCGCCGGCCAGTCGCGCTCGCTCGCGCATGCCATAGAGCCCGCGGCCGTGGCCGGGGCCGGGGACGCTCGCTTCGAGGCGCGACCGTGGCGCACCGCTGGAGGCCACGGTCAGCACGAAGCCCGGGCCGCGCCAGTCGAGGGTGACCCGCGCCGCCGGCTGCGCGCCTGAGTGCTTGAGTGCGTTCGTCAGGCTTTCCTGTGTGATGCGGTACACGGCAAGCTGCTGGGTGGCGGTCAGCGCGGGGTCGGTCAGCGCGGGGCCGGTGAGCGCAGAGTCTGTGAGCACAGGATCGGTGAGCGCAGCGTCGGGCCGGAATCGGTCGACGGTCACGGCGAGGCCGGCCCCGCGCATCCGCTCGATGAGCTCGTCCAGATTCTCGAGTGTGGATTCGAGTGGCCGTCAGGGTCGTCGACGAGGGACTCGATCAGCATCCGCACCTCGGTCAACGACGTGCGAGCGGATGCCGCGATGCGCTCGAGCGACTCGTTGATCGCCTCGGGGCGCGTCGGTCCGATGAAGCGCGCTCCGTCGGCCTGCGCGATGATCACGGACAGCGAGTGGGCCATGATGTCGTGCACGTCCTGCGCGATGCGGTCGCGCTCGCTCGCAATGATCAGATCGATCTCGGCCGAGTGCAGTTCGCTGACGGTCTCGCCGAGCTTGGCGTCTGCGGCCTGTTGCAGCCGGCGCGCGCGCAGCCCGAAGCCGATGAGCCAGGCGCCCGCGGTGAGGATCAGGCCGATGACCAGAATGGTGAAGAAGCTGCTGACGACATTGAGAACTCTGATGCCCTGGCCTGTCCAGGACGTCCAGCCGTAACCGTCGGAAAGAGCCGGAACGGTCATCAGCGTCGACGCGACGAGCGCGTAAACGCCCATGATCGGCAGAGCCAGCCAGCGGATGCGCCTATTCCCGCTCGCGCTGACGATGAGGCAGGTGAGCAGCACGCCCAGGTAGACGGGCCAGGTTGTCGAGCTGTAGCGGGTGGGCACGAAGACGAGTTGAATCGCCAGCACTGCGCCGGGGAGCGCGACGGCCGCGCGGGGATACTGCCGCGACATGGCGATCGACGCAGCGAGAAGGCCGAGCGTGAATGGGAATGACGGCCACGGCCAGTTACCGGAGCGGCCGGCCTCCGCGACGATCCAGAGCAGATAGAAGACGACCGCTATGGAGGGTTCAAGCGCCGGACGCAGGAATCGCAGCGCGGTGTCGACGCGTGTCGCGAAGGCGGACTGATGCGATGCTTCGCCCGTTGCTTGTGCCCGCCTGGTGCGTGCCAGCCGGAGCCCGAGGTACCAGCATCCGATCGCCAGTAACGCTGCCATGCCGCAGTACAGGAGTAGGAGCAGGTAGGGGAAAAGGCTGACCGGGTAACTGAATCCGGCTGCGAACTGATCGGCCACACTGACGGACGCGAAGCGAGGCAGCACGATCAGCAGCGGGACTGCAGCCGCATAGATCGCGAGGAGAGTCGGCGCGATTATGCGGATGCGGCGCACCGTGTTCAAGCCGACCAGTGTGGCGTAGATGAGAAGCATGCAGTACGCGGCTGCGCCGGTGAGCCCGAGGTGGGCGGGCCAAAGGATGAGGACAGCCAACCCACGGGCGGACGACAGCATCCGCATCGGCGGTTTGGCTGGAGGCATGGACAATGAACTTGGTTTCGACATCCGCGCCGGCTCCGCGATCGATCCGGCAGCCGTGACGCTTCCTCCGACGCACACCGTCGACCTGACGGCGGCGACGCACTCGGATCTTCCCTCGCTGGTCGAGTAGCGCGGTGGAGCTCAAGGGATCGCGCAGCGATCCGCGACCCCAGCGCCGAGCGAGCCTGCGAGTGAGGGTTGGCGCGAGTGCAGCGAGCGGGCGTATCGAGACCAGGTAGGTCGACTTACGAGGGTCTCGATACGCTCATTCCTCGCTACTCGACCACCGGATGTCGATTATTCCTGAAGCGACAGCGCGATCGTGCCGATTCCGAGGGCAGCGAGGATGCCGCTCGAGATGCGCTCGAGCGTTCGCGCCACTTTCGGGCGTTTGAGCCAGCTGATCATGCGGGCGGCAGCGAACGCGATCACGGCCAGGTAGATGCCGCCGATCACCGACATCGTCGCGCCGAGCACGAGCGTCCAGCCGAACGTTGCCTGGTGAGCTGGCACGAACTGGGGAACGATCGCGAGGAAGAACAGCCCGACCTTCGGGTTCAGCAGTGTCGATACGAGACCGGCCGTGAATGCTTGCGCGATGCCATCGCCGCGACGGGGCGTCGCGGCAGCCGAGAGCTCATCCTGGGCGGCATTCGCGTGCGCCTTGCGTGCCTTGATGAAGGTGCTGACACCGAGGTAGACGAGGTACAGCCCACCGACGATCTTCACGACGCGGTAGAGCTCGGCGGACTGCTCGAGCAGCGACGCGAGCCCGACGGCGACGAGCAGAGCCCACGCGAGCACACCGACCGATGAACCCATGCCGCTGGCGATTCCGGATGCTCGCCGGATCATGCTGAAGCGCAGCGTCATGAACGTGTCCGGGCCGGGTGTCACGGCCAGGAGCACGCACAGTCCCGCGAACGCGGCGAAAGAGGGAAAACTCACCGCTCAAGTGTACGGCCGCGTGCGGGAAATCGTGTCGCGCCAGCACCACAACCCCTGACCATCCGCACGACTACCATTGACCCCGTGACATCACGCGAAACCGGTACGCCACTGTCCGAGCGCAGCGCCGAGGAGCTGCGCGACATTCACGCGACTTTCCAGAGCGACTACGATGCGCTCGTCGCTCGCGGACTGAGGCTCGACTTGACGCGCGGTAAGCCCTCGCCGGCGCAGCTCGACCTGTCGAACGCGCTGCTCGGGCTTCCCGGCGAAGGCGACTACCGCGATGCTGCCGGCACGGACTTGCGCAACTACGGCGGCGCGCAGGGCCTGCCCGAACTGCGCGCAATCTTCGCGAACGCTCTCCGCGTTCCCGTCGCCAGGCTTCTGGCACTCGGCAACTCGAGCCTCACCGTGATGCACGACACTGTCGCCCAAGCGCTGCTGCACGGCGTGCCAGACGGTGAGCGGCCGTGGGGCAAAGAAGAAACGGTCAGCTTCCTCTGCCCGGTGCCCGGTTACGACCGGCATTTCACGATCACGCAAGGTTTCGGCATCCGGATGATCCCGGTTCCGTTGAATGACGACGGCCCCGATCTCGAGGTGGTTGCGCGACTGCTCGCGGCGGACTCGTCGATCAAGGGCATGTGGTGCGTTCCGGTCTACGCGAACCCGACCGGCACGGTGTACAGCGAGGCCGTCGCGCGCGCGCTCGCCTCGCTGCCCGCCGCTGCCCCGGACTTCCGCCTGTTCTGGGACAACGCTTACGCCGTGCACCACCTCACCGACGACGTGCCGGCGCCGATCGACGTGCTCGCCCTTGCCGCAGAGGCCGGCAACCCGAACCGGCCGTTCGTCTTCGCATCGACGTCGAAGGTGACCTACCCCGGCTCCGGTGTCTCGTTCTTCGGCGCGTCGGAGCAGAACGTCGCCTGGTTGTTGGAGCAGATGCGAGCGCAGTCGATCGGGCCGGACAAGGTCAACCAGCTGCGCCACGTGCGCCTGCTGCGCGACGAGGCGGGTCTGACTGCGCACATGCGCAAGCACCGCGAACTGATCGCGCCCAAGTTCGCGGCGGTGGCGGAGATCCTGGCCGACCGGCTTGCCCCGTTCGGCGCAGGCGACTGGACCGACCCGAGGGGCGGCTACTTCGTCAGCCTGATGGTGGCAGACGGATGCGCCGCGCGCGCGATCGAACTCGCTGCGCAGGCGGGCATCGCCGTCACGCCGGCCGGCTCGACGTATCCGCACCGCAAGGACCCGGCCGATGCCAACATCCGCATCGCTCCGACGTTCCCGTCGCTGGACGAGTTGCGCGAGGCCGTCGACGGACTGTGCACCTGCGTGCTGCTGGCCGAGGCCGAGAAGTTCACGCCGCCGGTGGTCGAGTAGCGAGGCAAAGACGGTGGTCGAGTAGCGAGGTACGAGCTTATCGAGACCTCGTTGCGGGGTCTCGATACGCCTGCTCGCTGCGCTCGCGGGCTACCCGACCAACGGGATGATGCAATTCGATGACTGTGAAAAGACCCTGGATGAGACCCCGCTCGAAGACGCTGAACCGTGGGCTTGCACTGCTGGTTGCGAGCACATTCTTCATGGAGATCCTCGACGGCACCATCATTCAGACCGCTGCGCCCGTGATGGCCCAGGACTTCGGCGTGCGCGCCGTCGACATCAACCTGGCCATGACCTCGTATCTGTTGACGCTCGCTGTCGGCATTCCGGTGAGCGGATGGCTCGCCGACCGTTTCGGCGATCGGCGCATCTTCGCCAGCGCGATCGTCATCTTCACAGTGGCGTCCGCGCTGTGTGCGGCGAGCACGAACCTGCCCATGCTCTGCGCCATGCGCGTGCTGCAGGGCATCGGCGGGGCAATGATGGTGCCGGTCGGCCGTCTCGCCGTGTTGCGCACCGTCGAGAAACGCGACCTTCTGGATGCGATGGCCTACCTCACCTGGCCTGCGCTGATCGCGCCGGTGATCGCCCCGGCGCTCGGCGGCGTTCTCACCGACTTCGCGAGTTGGCACTGGATCTTCCTGATCAACATTCCGATCGGAATCGCGGCCTTCGTCGTTGCATCGCGTGTCGTGCCGGCAACCACGGAACGGGTCGTTCATGCGCTCGACTGGTCGGGCTTCCTCCTGGTCGGCCTCAGCCTCGCTGCGCTCGTGCTCGGCATGGACCTCGTCGGCGCCTTCCCGACCGACTGGCTGTCGGTGATCGTGCTGTTCAGCGTATTTCTCGCCGCGGGTGCGCTCGCGGTGGTGCGAATTCGCCGGGCGAGGCATCCGCTGCTGGACTTCCGCGCGCTGCGCATCCATACCTTCCGGGTCGGGAATGTCGGCGGCGGCGTGTATCGGCTGCTGATCGGCGCCGCACCGTTCATGTTCACGCTGATGTTCCAGTCGGGGCTCGGCTGGAGCGCCACGCGCGCCGGCGTGCTCGTCATGGCGGTCTTCGTCGGCAATGTGGCGATCAAGCCGGCGACGAGTCCGCTGATCCGGCGCTTCGGCTTTCGTGCGGTCATCGCAGGCAGCTCACTGTGCGGCGCACTCGTCTTCGCGGTTTGCGTGTTCATCGAACCGTCGACGTCGTTGCTGCTGATCGCGCTCGTCCTCGGCGCGAGCGGTGTGTTCCGGTCGATCGGTTTCAGCGGCTACAACTCGATCCAATTCGCGGATGTGCCGCCGGCGTTGACCTCCGGTGCGAACACGCTGGCGTCGACCATGCAGCAGATCGCCGTCGGCCTCGGCGTGGCGGTCGCCGCGCTGATCGTGCGGGTCACGACGGCCGCTGCCGAGGTCGTGGACCCCGGCCGAATCGACCTCGGCTACCGTTGGTCATTCATCGTCGTCGCGCTTGTCATGCTCTACCCGATGATCGAAGCACTGCGGATGCCCGCCCATGCGGGCGCGGAAGTCGCCGCCCGCTAGGCTGCGCTCGCTGGTCGAGTAGCGAGGCAAAGACGGTGGTCGAGTAGCGAGGCAAAGACGGTGGTCGAGTAGCGAGGGACGAGCGTATCGAGACCCGTATCGAGACCCGTGTCGAGACCCGCGTACATCGGTCCGCTGGGGTCTCGATACGCGTGCTCGCTGCACTCCCGCGCTATTCGACCAACGGGGGTGGGTACGGCGCGCTACTAACGGGCATCATGAGAACAAGGAGGCCAGCCAGACACCGACGGCAGCGGCGAGAACCGCGAGCCCAAGCATCCCGAATGCATTGATAAGCGCCAGGAACCATCGTCGCTCCTGCACCAGTCGCGCCGTTTCGACGCTGGCCGTGCTGAACGTGGTGTACCCGCCGAGAAAGCCGGTGCCGAGCACGAGTCGCCAGCCGTCTGGTGTGCCGGCGAACAGCACGAGCCCGGTGAGAAACCCGAGCAGGAGCGACCCGGAGACGTTGATGACCATCGTGCCAAGGGGCAGAACGGTGCGCGGACGGTTGCGCAACAGCCCGTCCAGAACGAATCGTGCGACCGCACCGACACCGCCCGACACCGCCATCAGCGCGATCGACATGAGCGCGATCACGATGCCGCCTCGGCATCCGCAGTGGACCGCCGGGCGACCAAGCGTCGAACAACCGAGCGGTGGTGCACCGCCGCGATCCACATGCCGAGGAACGAAGCCAGCAGGCCGACGACCACGGTGGTCAGGCCGTAGCCGATCGATTCCCAGACTCGGCCTGCCTGCAGCAACTGCTCGGTCTCGACGGCGAGGGAACTGTATGTGGTGAAACCGCCCATGAATCCCGTGCCGATCAACAGGCGTAGCATCCGCCGGCGCCCCTCATCGTGGCCGCGACGCGCGAGCCCCTCCAGGAGCACTCCGAGCAGGAACGCCCCGACGATGTTGACCGTGAGCGTCGGCCAGGGCAGCTGTAGCGCCGTGGGCACGATAAGGCTGACAAGATAGCGGGCGAGGGTTCCTGCCGCTCCTCCGATACCGACGAGCAGAATGCACCACGGGCGCAGATACAGGGGTCGCTCATTCAGTGGGCGCGGCTCCGGTGGATGCGGCCGGCTCACTCCGCCAGCTCCCACGGTACCGCCGCCGGATGTGGCTGCAGGGGGATCACGATCACCGGCCGGCCCTGCCGGTGCGCGAGACGCACGGCGATCGATCCGGTGAAGAATTCCTCGAGGCCGGCCCGGAAGCCCGGATGCCGCGTGCCGACGATGATCGCCCGCGCGTCGAGCGCTTCGGACAGGCGGCCGAGCGCCTGGGCCGGGTCGCCGGCGAGGGCGTACAGGCGAACGGACACACCCGCGCCGGCCAACGTGTCGAGCACGAAGCGGCTCAGAGCAGGGTCCATCGTCTCATCACGCAGATCGGGAACCTCGGGGTCGAGTGGCATCGAGCTCACCGTGCCGTCTTCGTGCTCCTCGACGGGATAACGCGCAGCATCCACGTGGGCGCAGGCCAGCTCGACGCCGAGCTCGCGAGCGAAACGCGCCGCTTCGAGGAGCACGCGAGGCGGCTCATCGGGTGCGATCCCGACGACGATCGGTCCTGTCTGCGCCGCCGGGCCGGGCCCGGGATTGGGATTCGGATTGGGACTGGGATTGGGATTGGGCATGCTTCACCTGCCTTCTGTGGAAAAGAGGGGCAGGAACCATCAGCCGCGGCGGTTCGAGTCGCCAGTGAAATTTGAACAGTGGAATTTCGGCTGCCGACTCCGGCGGGATCCATCGCCGTTTTTGGAGTCTACCAACCGGCGGCGCGTGATACGTTGCCACCGTGTCCCGTATTGTGGCGGTCGCCCCTGCCCTCCCGTTGCACCGCTACGCGCAGGCAGAGATCGTCGAAGCCCTGTTGCCGTTTATCACGAACGACCCGAAACGTCAGTCGCTGATGCGCCGCCTGCACGAATCGTGTCGGGTCGACACACGATACCTGATCATGCCGCTTGAGGAATATATTGACATCGGGCCGTTCCATGAGACAAACGAGTTGTTCATGGCGGCAGGAACAGACCTCGCCGAACGCGCGATCCGCAGCGCGCTCGCCGCATCCGGCCTCGAGGCAACGGACGTCGACTTCCTGCTCTTCACGACGGTCACCGGCGTTGCCGCACCGTCACTCGACGCCGTGCTCGCTGCCCGGCTCGGCATGCGCTCCGATCTCAAGCGGTTGCCGTCGTTCGGGCTCGGCTGCGTGGCGGGAGCGGCCGGAATTGCGCGAGTGCACGACTATCTTCAAGGGCATCCGGATGCCGTCGCCGTGCTGGTCTCCGTCGAACTCTGCTCGCTGACCGTGCAGCGCGGCGATGATTCCATCGCCAACCTGGTGGCGAGCGGGCTGTTCGGCGATGGCGCTGCTGCCGTCGTCATGGTCGGCGATCGGCGCGCGCGTGAGCTGGCAGCGACAGGGCCGGAAGTGCTGGGCAGCCGTAGCGCGCTGTATCCGAACACCGCCGACGTGCTCGGTTGGGACATCGGCGGCACCGGTTTCAAGATCGTTCTCGGGGCCGGGGTGCCGAGCGTGATCGAGCACAGCTTCGCGGTCGACGCCGTTGAGCTTGTTGCCGACCATGGCCTGGGTCTGACCGACATCGATGTGTGGATGGCCCACCCCGGCGGGCCCAAAGTGCTGGAAGCGTTCGCGACCGCGCTCGGCCTGCCCGACGACGCACTGGCGCCGAGCTGGCGCACGCTGGCCGCGGAGGGCAACCTCTCCTCGGCTGCGGTTCTGCACGTCTTGGCGGATGTCCTGGCCGGCGCGCCCGCGCCCGGCAGCCACGGTCTGCTGTTCGCTCTCGGCCCCGGCGTCACCGCCGAGCTCGTGCTGCTGCGCTGGCCCGCCCCTCCGCCTCCATCGCCGGTTGAGGAGCACGACGAGCGCAGCGGGCGGCGGGTGCCGAAACCGGAGCATCGTGAAGCACGAACTGGGCGGCCCAACGCCGAGACATCCGCATGATCTGGTACGCAGCGCTGCTCCTGGGCACCGGCTTCGAGCGCATCGCAGAACTCATCGTCTCGACCCGCAACGCCCGTTGGTCGTTCGCGCGTGGCGGCGTCGAGTACGGCAGGCGGCACTTTCCGCCGATGGTCGCCCTGCACACCGGTCTGTTGTTCGCCTGCTTCGCGGAGGCGTGGTTCGGCGGCCGGCCGTTTCTGCCCTGGCTCGGCTGGCCCGCACTCGCGCTCGCGGCCGCGAGCCAAGGCCTGCGCTGGTGGTGTATCGCCACACTCGGTCCGCGCTGGAACACCCGAGTGATCGTCGTGCCGGGCCTTCCGCTGGTCGCACGCGGCCCGTACCGCTGGTTGCGGCATCCGAACTACGTGGCGGTCGTCGTCGAAGGCGTTGCGCTGCCGCTGGTGCACACGGCGTGGATCACGGCCGTCGCTTTCACGGTGCTGAACGCGATCCTGCTGCTGGCGGTGCGCATCCCGATCGAGGATCTGGCGCTGGCCTCGGCGGTGCAGCCCGCTCCCGATCCGAGAGCGGGGCAATAGCGTGAACGCACTGGACGCCGAGCTCATCGTCGTCGGCGGCGGTCCGGTCGGCCTCGTCTCGGCCATCCGCGCACGTGCGTTCGGACTCGACGTCGTGCTGATCGAACCACGCGACACGCCGATCGACAAGGCCTGCGGGGAGGGCCTGATGCCCGGAGCGGTGCGCGCACTCGACCTGCTCGGTGTGCGCCCGGACGGGATGGACTTCCGCGGCATCCGTTACGTGCAGGGTTCGACGCGCGCGGAGCACGTGTTCGCCAACGGACCGGGGCGCGGCGTGCGGCGCATCGAACTCCATCGAGCGCTGGCCGAGCGGGTGGATGCGCTCGGGGTGCGTCGACTCGCCGGGCGCGTCGAGAACCTCGCTCAGGATGCACATGGCGTCACGGTGGCAGGCACCGGTCTTGATCCGCTGCGCGCCGACTGGCTGGTCGGCTGCGACGGGCTGCATTCGACCGTTCGGCAACTCGTCGGTCTGGCCGTCGCGCCCGGACCGCGCCGCCGCCGCTTCGGATTGCGCAGACACTTTCGCATCGAACCGTGGAGTGAGTTCGTGGAGGTGCACTGGACACCCGGCGTCGAGGCCTACGTGACGCCGGTGGGCCGCCGGCTCGTCGGCGTCGCGCTGCTCGGGCGTGCGGGCATCGACTTCGACGCCACGCTCGCCGCAGTGCCGGGGATCGGTGCACGGCTGGCCGCCGCCGAACCGGACGGGCCCGTGCGCGGGGCAGGCCCGCTGCGGCAAAGGACGAGCGCACGCACCGCCGGTCGCGTGCTCCTGGCCGGCGACGCATCCGGGTACGTCGACGCGCTCACCGGTGAGGGCCTCCGTGTCGGATTCGCACAGGCGGATGCCGCGGTGCGCGCCATCCGCTCCGGCGATCCTCGCCGCTACGATCGCGAGTGGGCGAGGGTGACGCGGGAGGCTCGTCTGCTGACCGCTGGTTTGGTCGCGGCAGCCCGCTCCCCGTTGCGCACGGCGATCGTGCCGGCATCCGCCGCACTGCCGCGCGTGTTCGGGGCCGTGGTCGAACGGCTTGCGCGGTAGGGCGCCGGCTCGGCTCGGGCAGTACTGAACCGGGACTCAGCCCAGCAGCAGGCTGCGCAGCTGGTCCGCGGAGTGCACGATCGCCATGGCGCCGCCGGCCTCGGCAGGGGAGCCGTAGCCCCACTCGACCAGGATGGTCGGGATGCCGTTCGCCGTCGCCCCTTCGACGTCGTGCGAGCGATCGCCGACCAGCACGGTCTGCGACAGATCCACATCGAGCTCCCGAAGGCGCTCGAGAGCGTACGCCACGACCTCCGCCTTGCTGCTGCGCGATTCGTCTTCAGACGCACCGGCGATGACCTCGAAGCAGTCGGCGATGCCGAAGTGCTGGAGGATGCGCGTGGCGCGCGATTCCGGCTTGCTCGTCGCGACGGCGATCGGGATGCCCGCGTCGCGCAGGCTGCGCAGGAGCCCGACGACGCCGGGGAAGACGGCGTTGTCGTGCAGGTCGCGATCGACCGCGGCATCGCGGTAGATGGTGAGTGCGTTCAGGGCTTCGAACTCCGTCATTCCGGCGAAGGTGCGGAAGGACTCCAGCAGCGGCGGGCCGACATAGGCCAGGAGGCCCGCCTCATCGGGAACGGGCCGGCCGAGGGCCGTGAAGGTCTCCGCGAGGGACGATGTGATGCCGGGAGCCGAGTCGGTCAGCGTGCCGTCCAGGTCGAAGAGAACACAGGTCCAGGTTCGGGTCATTGTGGGATTCTGGATAGTCATAACCTTCCAATACTATGTTTCTTCTGCTGGATGCACGCCGAGCATCGCTTCGATGTGCCTTCGCGCGACCACCAGGCCGAACGGACCTGGGTTGAACTGCACCGCGGCGATGTCAGGAGTCTGCACCAACGCGAGTGCTTCTCGCGCCGGCAAGATCGTTGCCTGAACCATGGTTCCCGCAGCGACTGCCCCGACCGCTTCCTCGAGTGTCTTCATTGAGGTGAACAGCGGCAGGACCCCGTGCCCTTCGCTGGAGACGAGCGTGCGCGCCCGCGGCCCGCTCTCCTGAGTCGACCCCGTGATGTCGACGACGAGACCGCCCTTCAGCGCCGCGCGCAGCAGGCCGGGCAGGGCGCTCTCGCTCTGCGTTGCGAAGACATCCTGGATGGCGTGCTCCACGCCGGTGTTGACGTAGCTGTGGGGAAAGCGCGCGGGCTGCTTCACTAGAACAGCCTCGAGTCCGAGTCGTCGAGGCCGCGCATCGCGTCGTAGTCGAGCACGAGACAGCGGATGCCGCGGTCCTCGGCCAGCGTGCGCGCCTGCGGCTTGATCTCCTGTGCCGCGAACACCCCGGCGACCGGCGCGAGCAGCGGATCGCGGTTCATCAGCTCGAGGTAGCGGGTGAGCTGTTCGACGCCGTCGATGTCTCCGCGACGCTTCAGCTCGACTGCGACGGATCGCCCCGAGCCGTCGCGGGCCAGGATGTCGACCGGGCCGATCGCGGTCATGTACTCGCGGCGCACGAGGGTGTGGCCTTCGCCGAGCAGGCCGATCTGTTCGGCGAGCAGCTTCTGCAGGTGCGACTCGACGCCGTCCTTGACGAGTCCGGGGTCTCGTCCGAGTTCGTGTACGGAGTCGTGCAGCACCTCGTGGATCGAGACGACGAGCTTGTCCGAGGTCTTCGTGTTCGTGACGGTCCAGACTTCAGTGATGCCGGCATCCGCCTGGTCTGAATCGGCGCTGCCGGCATCCGGATCGCCGACGGCCAGCGTGCAGGGCGGGCTCATCCAGTTGAGCGGCTTGTAGGAGCCACCGTCGGAATGCACGAGCAGGCTGCCGTCGGCCTTGACCATGAGCAGCCGTGTGGCCAACGGCAGGTGCGCGCTGAGGCGGCCGGCATAGTCGACCGAGCACTTCGCAATCACCAGACGCACTTCTCGAGGCTAACCTACCTGCGTGTGATCCGGCGCGCCCGCGGTCGTCGCGGCGGCCGGGCCGGAGCGTGGGCCGGCCACCGGTCGGGACCGCGGGCCGGAGTGTTCGCGCACGGCTGCCGCGCACGAGCCGGAGGCCGCCAGAAGCACGAAGATGACGAGGAGTGCGTTCAGAATGCCGAAGTGCTGCCCCAGGAACCCGATCAGCGGTGGGCCCACCAGGAACGCGCAATAGCCGATCATCGCGACGGCGCTCACCCGGGCCGCGGCGTGCTTCGTGTCGTCTGCGGCCGCCGACATGCCGAGCGGGAAGCCGAGCGAGCAGCCGATGCCCCACAACACGGTGCCGACGATGACCAGCCACAGTGGCCCGCCGAGGATGAACATGAGCAGCCCGGCCACACCCATCGCGGCTGTGACGCGGATGGCCCAGACCCGGCCGATCCGGTCGACGAGCGGCCCGCCGACGACGCGCCCAACGGTCATCGCAGCCACGAAGACGCCGAACACCACGGCCCCCGTCGCGTTGTCCTGGTGGTGTCCGTCGACGGTGGCCAGGGCGATCCAATCGTTCGCCGACCCCTCCGTGAATGCCATGCCGAGCATGACGACGCCGATCAGGATCAGGCGCCAGTCGCGCCAGACCGAGAGGTTGTCGATGAGTCGAACGCGCCAGCCGAGTTTCTCGGCCGGCGTCTCGTCATCGCCCAACTCGTGCACCCGCGGGATGAACCGGGTCGCGGCAATCGTCGCGCCCACCAGCAGCACCGCCATGGTGAACAGATGCCATGCGACAGGGATGTTCATCGCGGCCGCTGCGGCGCCGAGCCCCGCGCCCAGGACGGTGCCGAGGCTGAAGCATGCGTGCATCAGCGGCAAGATCGTCTTGCCGAGCCGACGCTCGACCGTTGCCGCTTCGACATTCATCATCACGTCGACGGCGCCGTTGCCGAAGCCGAGCAGCAGCAGGCCGAGGGCCACGCATGGAACGAGCGGAATGATCGAGGTGCCGATGCCGACCAGGACCATTCCCAGAGCAGCGACGCTCAAGCCGGACACGATTCCGCGGCGTGCTCCGAGCCGTGCCAGGATCGGCGCGGAGACGGACAGGCCGAGAATCGCTCCGATCGACAGGCAGAGCAGCAGCAGGCCGACCGTCTCGGTGGTCAGCTGCAGATCGTCCCGGACGCCCGGGATGCGGGCCACCCAGGTCGCCAGTGCCAGCCCGCTCAGGGCGAAGACGACGAACACGGCATTGCGCCAGACGCGCAACTCGTGCAGGGTGCGCGGCCGTGTCGGGGTGTCGGCGGGTGTGGTCATAAGGTCGAGGTCCAGGAGGGTCGATAGGAACGATCGAATCGATTCGATAAGCCGTTGCGCCTAAGCTATCGAATCAGACCACCGCGGTCAAGACGAGGCCAGTGTGGTTCGAGACGAGGCCAGTGTGGTTCGAGACGAGGCCAGTGTGGTTCGAGACGAGAGAAGGGTCGAGGGCATGACCGAGCACGACGCCCGGCCGACGCTCGCCGCCGTCGCGGCTCGCGCCGGAGTCTCTGCGTCGACAGCATCGCTGGCCTTCAGCGGTTCGGGGCCGGTGTCCGCGGCCACCCGCGCGCGCGTGCTCGCCGCAGCCAAGGAGCTGAACTACGGCGGGCCGGATCCCCGTGCCCGGTCGTTGCGGCGCGGACGCTCCGGAATCGTCGGCGTCGTGATGGAGGAGCGGGTGAGCGAGGCATTCCGCGACCCGATCAGCATCGCGATGCTCGACGGCCTCGCCGAGGAGTTCGGCACCATCGACGCCGGTGTCCTCATCCTGGCCGACGCGACGAGGGGCGAGGGCGCCACGACGATCGCGGATGCGCCGATGGATGCCGTTGTGTTGCTCGGCTGCAGCCCGCGGTACTCGGAGTCGCTGGCCACGCTGCGCTCGCGCGGCATTCCGATCGTCGCAATCGAAGGCGATCCGGGTGACGGGGTGCTGCAGATCCGCCAAGACAATCGCGAGGCGACGCGGTTCGGAGTCGAGCACCTCCGCGAACTCGGGCACACGCGGGTCGCGATTGTCGCACTGCCGTTCGATCGGTGGCGCACGCGAGGGCCCATCACGCCGGAGCGCATCGCAGCCAGCACCGTGGCCACCTCGCTCGAGCGCCTCGCGGGCGCGCGCGATGTGTTCCCTGATGCGCCCGGTGTCATCACGGCGGGAAGCCAGGTCGAGGAGGGCCGCATCGCCGCGCGCAGCCTGTTGGATGTCCCGCGAGAGCTGCGGCCGACGGCGATCGTCGCGCAGAGCGATCTGCTCGCGGCGGGAGTCATCCGCGCCGCCGAAGAACGGGGCATCGTGGTGCCGGACGAGTTGAGCGTGCTCGGCTTCGACGGCGTGCGAGTGGACGGCCTCTGGCCATACGACCTCACGACGATGGTGCAGCCCGCACAGGAGAAGGGCCGTGCTGCGGGTCGCGCCGTCCTGATGCTGTTGGCCGGGGAGCATCCGGAGCCGGTTGGATTCACGACCGTATTCCATCGCGGGAATACGACCGCGCCACCGCCTTCAATCGGTCCTTGAGCGAAGTCGACGCCTGAGCCTTCGCCGGCGGAGACGTGCGCCTCGGCTGCGCTCAACGACCAGGCCTTTCGCGCGCGTACGCTGACTGCATGACCATCGATCTCGAAGCTGTCTACACGGACCTGCACCGCAATCCGGAGCTCTCATATGCCGAGCATCGCACGGCCGGTATCGTCGCCGACCACCTCACGGCTCTCGGCCTGAGAGTCACGACGGGCGTCGCAGGAACCGGCGTCGTCGGTGTGCTTGAGAACGGCGAGGGACCGACCGTGTTGCTACGTGCGGACATGGACGGCCTTCCTGTCGAAGAGGCGACCGGACTCGACTATGCGAGCACCGCCCGCGGCATCGATCCGGACGGCCAGGACGTGCCCGTGATGCACGCCTGCGGTCACGATGTGCACGTGACCTGCCTGCTCGGTGCGGTCGAAAGGCTCGTCGACACGCGCCTGGAGTGGTCCGGCACCGTGGTCGCGCTGTTCCAGCCGGCCGAGGAGCTCGGCAACGGGGCTCTCCAGATGATCGCAGACGGCCTGTACGATCGCGTGCCCAGACCCGACATCGTGCTCGGTCAGCACGTGACGCCGTTTCCGGCCGGTCTGGTCGGCGCGCACGAGGGGCCGGCCTTCGCCGCGACCGACAACGTCACCGTGCGGCTGATCGGCCAGGGCGGCCACGGCTCGCGCCCGGAGACGACGGTGGACCCGATCCTCATGGCTGCCGCGACGGTGATGCGCCTGCAGGGAATCGTCTCACGCGAGGTTGCGGCATCCGATTCGGCCGTTGTCACAGTCGGAACGCTGCACGCCGGTTCCAAGATCAACATCATCGGTCCGGATGCCACGCTCGGCATCAACGTGCGCAGCTACGACCAGCAGGTGCGCGATCGCGTGCTCGCCGCGATCACGCGCATCGCGGAGGCTGAGGCCGCGGCATCCGGTGCGCTCGTGAAACCCGAGATCACGCACGCCGACGCTTTCGACGCCCTCGTCAACGATCCGGATGCGACTCGGCGCACGATGGCAGCGTTCCGTGCGCGGTTCGGCGCGGAGAGCGTCGTCGATCCCGGTGCCGTCTCCGGCAGCGAAGACGTCGGTCAGCTCGCCACCGCGGCGGGAGTTCCGTTGGTCTACTGGCTGATCGGCGGCAGCGACCCGCAGCGGTTTGCGGCCGCGGCGGCCGCGGGGCGCGTGGACCAGGACATCCCGTCGAACCACTCGCCCTCCTTCGCACCGGTCATCCAGCCGACGCTGAGCGTCGGCGTCACCGCACTGGAGACGGCCGCCCGCGAGTGGCTTGCCGGTCGCTGAAGCTCACGCCTCGATGAGGGAAGCGGGATGCTCAGGACGGTCCCGTAAAGATTCCGTTAGGAATATTCACAAATTTGTGAAATGAGCGTATCGTCCTGATCATGACAGCAGTGATTGAGACGGTGGGTCTCGAGAAGCGATTCGGCCGCGTGCGTGCGCTCGACGGCCTGCACCTGAGCGTGAACGCCGGCGAGGTCCACGGCTTCCTCGGGCCGAATGGGGCGGGCAAGTCCACGACGATCCGCGTGCTGTTGGGCCTGGCGCGTGCCAGCGCCGGACGCGTGACCGTGTTCGACAGGGACCCGTGGCGGGATGCGGTCCCGCTGCACCAGCGGATCGCGTACGTCCCCGGCGACGTCAGCCTCTGGCCGAACCTCACCGGCGGAGAGTCGGTCGACGTGATCAGTCGGCTCCGCGGTGCCGACACCGGTGCGACCGCCTACCGCGATCGACGCGCCGAACTGATGGCGGCGTTCCAGTTCGATCCGAAGAAGAAGGCGCGCAGCTACTCCAAGGGCAACCGGCAGAAGGTCGCGCTGATCGCGGCGTTCGCGACGCCGGCCGAGCTTTACATTCTCGACGAACCGACCAGCGGGCTCGACCCGGTGATGGAGAGCGTGTTCACGCACGAGATCGACCGGCTGAAGGCATCCGGTGCCACGGTTTTCCTCTCCAGCCACATTCTCTCCGAGGTCGAGGCGCTCTGCGATCGGGTGAGCATCATCCGCAACGGCAAGGTCGTCGAGTCCGGATCGCTTGCGGAGCTTCGGCACCTCACCCGCACCGAATTCACGTTCTCCAGCGACGGCATCACGGATGCCGCGCTCGCGACGATCCTGGCCGCGCACGACCTGTCGACGAGCGCCGGTCGGGTGGCCTTCACGGTCGACAGCGACAAGGTCAATGACGTACTGCCGCAGCTGGCACGGTTGAACGTGCAGGGGCTTACCGTCGCGCCTCCCTCCCTCGAGGAGCTCTTCCTGCGGCACTACGGAGACGAGCTAGCGGCATCCGAAAGCTCGTTGGAGGAGGTGTCGGCGAGATGAGTGCGATCGGTGCCCTGTTGCGGCTGAGGTTGCGCCGCGACCGGGTTCAGCTCGTCGTCTGGGTGCTGGCGATCGCACTCATGACGGTGTTCACGGCGGCGGCAGTGGCCAGCGAATTCGGCACGTCGGCCGAGCGGGTCGGCGTTCTGAGACTCGCCACGGCCACGCCCGCCCTGCTCGCCTTCCGCGGTGTGGCGGACGGCGCCGGCACCGGCGCCTTCTTCGTGTTCGACGCCCTGACCTATCTGGCCGTCCTGACCGGGCTGATGAGCACATTTCTCGCGGTGCGCCACTCGCGCGCGGACGAGGAGTCCGGTCGCGCCGAGCTGATAGCAGCGACGTCTGCGGGACGCCTCGCGCCGACGATCGCAACGGTGATCGAAGGCGTGATCGCCAATGCGGCCGTCATGGTGCTCGTCTTCCTCGGGTTGATCGCAAGCGGATTCGATGCCGCCGGATCCGCCACCTTCGCCTGGGTGCTCGGCGCGGTCGGCATCGCCTTCCTCGGCATCGGACTGCTCTGCGCCCAGGTCTTCTCCACGTCGCGGACGGCGAACGGATGCGCGGCCGCGCTCGTCGGCATCGCCTACCTGGTGCGCGGTGTGGCCGACGCATCGGGGACCGTGTCGGCGGATGGGCTGCACACGACCAGCACATGGTTCAGCTGGCTGTCGCCGATCGGCTGGGCGCAGAAGTCGGCTCCGTACACCGACAACGCCTGGTGGACCGGGCTGCTCTGCGTCGCCCTCTGTGCCGTGCTCGTCGTGGTCACGCTCGTGTTGCAGGCGGTGCGCGACACGGGTGCCGGCCTCATCGCAGCGCGAAGCGGACGAGCGACGGCGTCTCCTGCCCTGGGCGGCCCACTCGGCCTGGCCTGGCGACTGTCGCGCGGGTCGATCATCGGGTGGGGCGTCGGGGCTCTCGTGCTTGCGCTTGTTGCCGGCGGGCTGGGTGGCGCCGTGATCACGTTGCTGAAGAGCAATTCGAGCGTCACCAGCGCGATCAGCACGATCTCGCCCGGCAGCTCGGGCGGCCTCTTGCAACAATTCGTCGTCGCCATGATGGCCTTCATCGCGGTGCTCGTGGCCGGCTGCATGCTGCAGATCATCATGCGCATGCGACAAGACGAAGCGGCGGGAACCACCGAAGTGGTTCTGGCGACCCGCGCAGGCCGCATCCGCTGGTTCCTGGGGTTCTTAGGCGTCGGGGCCGCGTCGGCGGTTGTGATCCTGGCCGTCAGTGGTGCGATCACGGGCGGAGTGCTCGCCGGGAACCCCGGCGTCGAACCGGCGATCTTCGGTCAGAGCGTGGGCATGGCACTCGTTCAGCTGCCCGCAGTGCTCATTTACCTGAGCGTGCTCGGGCTCGTCTTCGCCGTGCTCCCACGACTGACGATCGGCGTCGGCTGGGCCATGCTCGCGGTCGGGGCGTTCCTCGGCCAGTTCGGCGGACTCCTCAAACTGCCGGACTGGCTGCGCAGCATCTCACCGTCGCAGCACACGCCGGCTGTGCCTTTGGCAGGCGCCGACTTCAGCGGCTTCTGGTGGATGGCCCTGATCGTGATCGTCGTCGCCCTTGTCGCAGCCGTTCTGGTGCGCCAACGCGACGCTGCGGTCGGGTAACAGCATGGCACGGGACGAGCAGGCACTGAACGAGTTCGCCGAGCGCTCGGCATCGCTGCTGGCCGGCGCCGGCTTTCCACGGATGCCCGCGCGCGTGCTCATGATGTTGATGATCTCGGAGAACGGCGGCTTCACGGCCCGGGAGCTCGCCGATCGACTCGAGGCGAGTGCCGCGGCGATCTCGGGTGCCGTGCGCTACCTGCACACGCTCGCCATGGTGCGCAGGGTCTCGCAGGCCGGCAGCCGCCGCGATCGGTACGAGCTGCCGCAGCACTCCTGGTACACCAAAACCCTTACCCAGAGCCGTTACTACGAGGCGTTCAGCGCGATCGTTCCGACCGGGATCGCGGCGGCCGGCGCGCCGGATGATCCGACCGCTCTGCGTCTGCAGGAGATGGCTGCCTTCTACAGGTTCCTGCAGCGCCGTCTGCCGGAGCTCATGGTCGAGTGGCAGGCGGAGCAGCGCCGGCTCGAACCATGACGCGGCATCGGTCAGGTCTTCCGTGGTCGAGCTGGTGCTGCTGATCGGGTCGGCGACCACGGGATTATCAGGATGCCGTCGCATAGGCTGGCAGCATGACAGACTCTGCACACGCGACCGGCGCCACCGCGTCCGGCAGCGACCACTCCGGCATCGGCGAATCCGGTATCGACGTATCGGAACTCGACCCCGCGATCCGGCCGCAGGACGACCTGTTTCGCCATATGAACGGGCGCTGGCTGGAGCGCACGGAGATCCCGGCCGATAAGGCGCGTTACGGCGCGTTTCACGTGCTCGCGGATGAGGCCGAGTTGGCCGTCCGCACCATCATCGAGGAGTCACAGGACGCCCCGGTCGGCACGGAGCAGCGTAAGATCGGCGACCCCTACGCCAGTTTCATGAACACGGACCGCATCGAAAAGCTCGGCGCCGGCCCTATCGCCGGCTCGCTTGCGTTCGTGGACAACGTCGACTCGATTCCGCATCTGCTCACCGTGATCGGCAAACTCGAGCGGCGCGGCGTGAGCGGGTTCTACCAATTGTTCGTCGACAACGATCCGGGAAATCCGGATCGCTACCTGGTCTTCGCCGAGCAGGGCGGCATCTCGCTGCCCGACGAGAGCTACTACCGTGAAGAGAAGTTCGCGCGCGTGCGCGCGGCCTACTTGAACCACGTTCAGCGGATGTTCGAACGCGCCGGATTATCGGATGCGGCGCGTCGCGCCCAGAACGTGTTCGATCTCGAAACGGAGATCGCCGCGCGGCACTGGGACAACGTGAAGAGCCGCGACAGCGAGAAGACCTACAACCTGTTCGCGTGGGCAGAGGCCGTTGCCCTGTTCGCGGGCCGCTCGACGGGGGCGGCGACCCGACTGCGGTCTGGCTCGCCGGTGCTGCACGTCGATCCGCTGCCAGAGCCTCGCTGGGCTCCAGAGCGTCGATCGGCCCGGGGAATCCCCGTGCTGCCCGGGATGGGCGCATCATCGAGCGCTCCGACCGCTGTGCGCGGGGCGGGAGTGCCGAGCCGCACCAGCGGGCCGGATCTGAACATCTGGCGCGCTGCGCTCGGCGGTCCGGAACATGCACTGGCTGAAATCGTGCTGCGTCAGCCGAGTTTCACCGCGGGGCTCGCGGCCTTGTTGACGAAAGATCGTCTCGCGGCCTGGAAAGACTGGTTGGCCTGGCAGGTGATCCACTCCGCCGCGCCGTATCTGTCCGGTGAATTCGTCGAGGCCAACTTCGACTTCTACGGGCGGGTACTGACAGGTACGCCGCAGATCCGTGAGCGGTGGAAGCGCGGCGTCTCGCTCGTCGAAGGTGCGATGGGCCAGGCCGTCGGCCGCGTGTACGTTCAGACGCATTTTCCTCCCGTGGCGAAGCAGCGCATGGACGCGTTGGTCGGCAACCTCGTCGAGGCCTACCGGCAGAGCATCCGCAAACTGGATTGGATGGGAGCGGAAACCCGGGCCCGCGCCGAGCAGAAGCTGGACAAGTTCACTCCCAAGGTGGGCTATCCCGATGAGTGGCGCGACTATTCCGCCCTCGAGATCAGCGCGACCGATGTGCTCGGGAATGTGCGGACGGCGGCCTTGTTCGAGTTCAATCGTGAACTCGGCAAGATCGGCAAGCCGATCGATCGCGCCGAGTGGTTCATGACACCGCAGACGATCAACGCCTACTACAATCCAGGCTTCAACGAGATCGTCTTTCCGGCGGCCATGCTGCAGTTCCCCTTCTTCGTGGCGGATCGCGACGACGCGGCCAACTACGGCGCGATCGGCGCCGTGATCGGCCACGAGATCGGCCACGGCTTCGACGATCAGGGTTCGAAGTACGATGGCGACGGACGCCTGACCGACTGGTGGACCTTCGCCGACCGTGCGGCCTTCGAAGACCGCACGGCAGCATTGATCGCGCAATACAACGAGCTCGCACCGCGCCAGGTTCCAGACAACCACGTCAACGGCGCGCTGACGATCGGCGAGAACATCGGCGACCTCGGTGGCCTGGCCATCGCCTGGAAGGCCTACCTGCTGTCGTTGGCGGGCAAGGAACCCCCCGTGATCGACGGTCTCACCGGAGCACAGCGGTTCTTCCTGTCCTGGGCGCAGGCGTGGCAGCAGAAGGGGCGCGACGAGGAGGTCGTCCGCCTGCTCGCGATCGATCCGCACGCACCGAACGAGTTCCGCTGCAACCAGATCGTGCGCAACATCGATGAGTTCTACAGCACCTTCGACGTGACCGAATCGGACGCGCTCTGGCTGGACCCGGCACAGCGGGTCACCATTTGGTGACGCTCGGTGACGGCCGTCGTGATGAACCTGTGAGTCGGTGTGCCGACTCGGGCGTTCACGTGCTTGGATGGTCAGCAGCGGTGCCGCGGACGGGGGAGCGGCAGCACTTACAGAATCGTAAGGAATGACCCCAGTGGTGACGACCCCAACTCAGGATGCGCAGCGCCATGCACGGCACGGTACCGTGCGCCATGGCAAGCATCGTGGGGCGGCGCACGGTCAGAGCTTCGAACGAGGATTCGCGGTGCTCGGTGATCTCGCCCTGAGCGGTGTGCAGGTGTCTGCCCGCGCAACAGACCTGGCAACGGGCGCTGTGCTGTTCTCGGTCGACGACCATGTCATCATGCCGACAGCATCGATCGGCAAGATTCTGCTGCTGGTGGAGGTCGCAGCACGCATCGAGTCGCAGCAGGACGGCGGTCTGACCATCATCGAGCGCACCGCCCAGGATGCCGTCGGCAATTCCGGAATCTGGCAGCACCTGGCGGCGCCCTCCCTTCCGCTCGCCGATCTTGCCGCGCTGATCGGGGCGAGCAGTGACAACCTCGCCACCAATGTCCTGCTGCGGCAGGTCGGTTTGGATGCTGTCAGCCGTCGCACCGAGCAACTCGGCCTCACCCGTACCGCACTGCTCGACCTGGTGCGCGATCACCGGGGGCCGGATGACGCCCCCCAGCTCTCGGTCGGCAGCGCGAACGAACTGACCTGGCTGCTGTCCGCGCTCGCCCGTGGGGAGATCGTGGACGCAGGCACGAGCCGCAGGGTGATCGCCTGGCTCTCCCTCAACTCCGATCTGTCCATGGTCGCCAGCGCGTTCGGGCTCGATCCGCTGGCGCACCGGATGGCGGATCACGGCATCATGCTGGTGAACAAGACCGGAACTGACGCCGGTGTGCGCAGCGAGGTCGGTGTCTTGCGCGGTCCACGCGCCGGGGTCACCTATGCGGTATCGATGTACTTCGACGATTCAGAACTTCAAACCAGACTCTCGGTGCTCGACGGCATGCGCACGGTCGGTCTCGACTTGCTCGAATACGTTCATTAATTCGCGTCAGGCGATGGTTTTCATCGTAAAACACCGGTTCCACGCACGTAATCGTCCTGATGAGAAATAAATGCCAAGTCGTGACCTCAAGGGGTTTCCAGACGACGCATTTGTCCATTACCCTCGCGCATAGCGCAAGAGCGACGCTGCCGGCGCACCAGCCGGCAGCGCTATGGAAACAAAGGGGTACAGGATGGTACGCAAACGTGTGATAGGAGTCGTCGCCGTGGCGGCGTCCGTCGCATTCATCGTGGCAGGATGCGCCAATCAACCGTCAACGACGACGGCTTCGACATCCGCTGCAAGCAAGGTCAACCTGCCGGTCATGACATCGATCGACGTGCCGACGGATGCGGTCCTTCCGGCTGGCGACGGCAGCGCGAAGTGCCCTTCCGGGCTGACCATCGCCTACATCGGTGCTGAAACCGGTCCGAACGCACAGCTCGGCATCAACATCTACAACGGTATTCAGCTCGCGGTCAACCAGGCGAACAAGGCGAACCCGGGCTGCCAGGTCAACTTCAAGAAGTTCGACACGGAGGGCGACCCGACCAAGGCGACCGGCCCAGTGACCCAGGCGGTGAACGAGGCGGACATCATCGGTGTCGTCGGCCTGCCGTTCTCCGGCGAGTCGAAGGCCACCGGCAACATCTTCGATCAGGGCGACCTCGTGCACATCACGCCGTCGGCAACGAACCCGACGCTGACGGACAACGGCTGGAAGACCTTCTTCCGCGGCCTGGGCAACGACTCGGTGCAGGGGCCGGCAGCCGCAACACTGTTGACCAGCATGTTGAAGCTGAACAAGATCTATGTCGTGCAGGACGACTCGGACTACGGCATCGGCCTCGGCGGCACGACGACGGCAGCGCTCGGGTCGAAGCTCGTCGGTACGGACAAGGTCACAACCGGCCAGAAGGACTTCTCGGCGGTCGTCTCCAAGATCATCAACGCCAAGCCGGACGCCGTCTACTACTCCGGTTATTACGCCGAGGCCGCACCGTTCGATCAGCAGCTCGTCGCCAAGGGCTACACGGGTATCTTCGCCGGCCCTGACGGAGTCAAGGACGACCAGTTCATCAAGCAGGGCGGAGCCGCGACCAACAACGCGTACTTCACCTGCCCCTGCATCCCCGGTGAACTCATCAAGTCGTTCGCGGATGCCTATGCCGGTGTCTCCGGCGGCGCTGCCCCCGGGACATACTCCATTGAGGGCTACGACGCGGCGACGATCCTGCTCACCGGCATTGGCAAGGGAAACACGGACCGGGCCAAGCTGCTCGACTTCGTGAGGAACTACGATGCCAACGGACTGAGCAAGCACTACAAGTGGAACTCGAAGGGTGAGCTCGCAACACCCACAGTGTTTGCCTACAAGGTGGACAACGGCTCGATCGTGCCGCTCGGCCCGATCAAGTAGCACCGGCGTTGGGGGCGGCAGTGCCGCCCCCAACATCTGTGTCACAGCCCTTCGGATTCGACCATCTCCGTATAGACCGACCTCTGTTTAAGCACCTCTGTTTAAGCCCACCTCTGTTAAAGCCCACCTCTGCTATCACCAATCTCTGTTATGCCCGACGGCGTCGTCGGGATCGGACCGGCATCGGAACCACATATGCTCCTCACATTTCTGGCGAACGTCCCCATGGACGACAACAGCTGGATCACCTTCAACGTCCCCAGCCTCATCCAGAACTTCTGGCCCGCGACATTCGACGGGCTCACCTTCGGAGCCATCTATGCGCTCGTTGCGCTCGGCTACACGCTGGTCTACGGCGTCCTGAGCCTGATCAACTTCGCGCACTCCGAAGTGTTCATCATGGGTTGTTACGGCGTTGTCGTTACTCTCACCGCGCTCGGCTTCGGGCCCTCGACACCCAACCTGGGCTTCGGCGCAATCCTCGGAGACCTGTTGTTAGCGCTGATCGTCGGCATGATCGCCTCCGCAGCGACCGCCGTCATCGTCGAGCGTGTCGCATACCGGCCGCTGCGCAAACGCAACGCGCCACGGCTTGCGTTCCTGATCACCGCGATCGGCGCGTCGTTCGCGATCCAGTACACCATCTTCATCGTCCGCGGAGCCAACCCGGAGCCCGCCGTCACGATGTTCGTGCCGACGCCGGTCTTCGATATCTTCGGCACGATCGTCGACAGCCAGCAATTGATCATCATCATCGCCGCGATCGCGATGATGGTCGTCACAGACCAGATCATCCGGCGCACCCGCACGGGACGCGGCATCCGCGCGGTCGCTCAGGATCCGGACACGGCGACGCTGATGGGCGTCAACAAGGAACGCATCATCATCATCACCTTCGTGATCGGTGGCATCCTGGCGGGCGCCGCCGCGTTGTTCTACGTGATGAAGGTTCCGAGCGGCGTGCTCTACAACGGCGGGTTCGTGCTCGGGATCAAGGCATTCGCCGCGGCCGTACTCGGCGGCATCGGCAACGTGCGCGGCGCCCTGCTCGGTGGGCTGCTGCTCGGGTTGATCGGCAACTACGGGCAGCTCCTGCTCGGCGACTCGCAGTGGACCGATGTCATCGCCTTCATCGTTTTGGTTCTGGTGCTGCTGGTGCGACCGAGCGGGCTTCTCGGCCAGTCTTTGGGAAGGAGCAGAGCATGAATTCCGGAGACGACGTGACGGCCATGCCGAGCGCTCGGGCCACCCAGCAGGTCGACGCGCGCGTGTCGGTCGACAGCCCGCGACGCCTGAAGAAGGGTCGCTGGCGCCGCAAGTGGGACAGCATGCCGCGCTGGCAGCAGTGGCTCATTCTGCTGATCGTTGTCGCGGCGGCCTATTGGCTTCCGGTCGCGAATCCGTGGCTGATCACCACCGAGCCGGGCAACGACTTTCCGATTGCGTGCTTCACGATGGCGATCTACGCCCTGGTGGCCGTCGGCCTGAACGTGGTGATCGGATTCGCCGGACTGCTCGACTTGGGCTACATCGCGTTCTTCGCGATCGGATCATACACGGCGGCGTTCCTCACCAGCCCCGACTCGTCGTACATCCACATCCCGTATCTGTGGACACTGCCGGCGGCTATCGTCGTCGCAATGACGTTCGGTGTTGTGCTCGGCCTGCCGGTGCTCCGACTGCGCGGCGACTATCTGGCGATCGTCACGCTCGGCTTCGGTGAGATCATCCGAATCCTGGCCACGATCATCCCCGCGGCGAAGGGTCAGGTGGGCTTCCAGAACGTCGGCCGCCCACCCGGCGGAACCACGGCGCATCCGCTGTTCTCGAACTCGAACGGCACGCCGTGGTACTGGCTGACGCTCACGATCATCATCATCATCCTGTTGCTCGTGGGCAACCTGGAGCGTTCACGGGTCGGCCGCTCCTGGATCGCGATCAGAGAAGACGAAGACGCAGCCGAGATCATGGGCGTGCCGACCTTCAAGTTCAAGCTCTGGGCATTCGCGATCGGTGCCAGCATCGGCGGCTTGTCCGGCGCCCTGTTCGCCGGCCAGATCGGCTTCGTGAACAATCAGAAGTTCGACGTGGTCACCTCGATCCTGTTCGTGGCCGCCGTCATCCTCGGTGGCTCCGGCAACAAGGTCGGCGCTCTGCTCGGTGGCGCGATCGTCGCGTACATCCCGCTGCGCTTCACGGCGATCGCCGACTACAAGTATTGGATCTTCGGCATTGCCCTGGTCATTCTGATGATCTTCCGCCCGCAGGGCTTGATCGCGGCCAAGGCTCACCTGCTCACCTATGCGCGCGAAGCTCACAGACGGTTGACCGCGTTGCGACTGGCGCGTGGGCTGGACGGCAAGATCTCACCGCGCACCGGTTCGATCTCCGCGCAGGAGGTGAAGAATGACTGAGTCGGTCGAGGAATCGAGAGCGCGTGAGGCAGTACCGGCTCCCGAGGCGGACATGACCAAGCCGGACATCGTCAACACTGGCGTGGATCTCGAAGTCGCCGAGGCGGCCGCACCCGAACGAGACATCAGTGTCGAGATCGGTGAGGCGCTCGTCGAGGTGAAGAACCTCACGATGAAGTTCGGCGGCCTGGTCGCCATCGACGACATCTCCTTCCAGATCAACCGAGGCGAGATCCTCGGCCTGATCGGGCCGAACGGCGCGGGCAAGACCACCTGCTTCAACGCGATGACTGGCGTCTACAAGCCGACCAAGGGTGACATCCTGCTCGAGGGCACCTCGCTGGTGGGCAAGAAGCAGCACAACATCACCCGGGCGGGTCTGGCGCGCACGTTCCAGAACATCCGCTTGTTCGGCGAGATGACGGCACTCGAGAACGTCGTCGTCGGCCTGGATGCCCGGCACAGGACGAGCGTTCCCGGCGCGCTGGTCCGTTCGCGCAGACACTATCGGGAGGAGAGCAGCGCGATCGACCGGGCGCTCGCCCTGCTCGAGTTCGTCGGCATCGCCGACAGCGCCGAGCAATTGTCCCGGCATCTGCCGTACGGGCACCAGCGCCGACTCGAAATCGCGCGGGCGCTGGCGACGGACCCGAAGGTGCTGTGCCTCGACGAGCCGGCGGCCGGCTTCAACCCGGCCGAGAAGGACGACCTGATGGACCTCATCCGGGCGATCCGCGCCGACGGCTACACGGTGCTGCTGATCGAGCACGACATGCGTTTGGTGATGGGCCTCACCGATCGGATCGTCGTGCTGGAGTTCGGAAAGAAGATCGCGGATGGGGCGCCTGAGGTCGTTCGAGAAGACCCGCGCGTGATCGCGGCCTACCTGGGAGTTCCCGATGACGAGTTTGCCTGAGACGGGTTTGCCTAAGACCGACTTGCTCGAACTGAAAGACGTGTCGGTGCACTACGGTCGCATCCGCGCGCTCAACAACGTCTCGTTCTCGGTGCACCAGGGCGAGATCGTCAGTTTGATCGGTGCGAACGGCGCGGGCAAGACCACGACCATGAAGTCGATCTCCGGGCTGCTGGCACTGTCGACGGGGTCGATCACATTCGACGGCGAGGACATCACCAAGCTGAAGGCGCACCTGCGCGTCGTGCGCGGCATCTCACAGGCGCCGGAAGGGCGTGGCATCTTCCCCGGCATGACCGTCGCGGAGAACCTTGACATGGGCACGTTCGGCCGCAAGGACCGCACGGGGGTTTCCGACGACCTGGAACGAGTGTTCACGCTGTTTCCACGGTTGCAGGAGCGGCGCACACAGGTCGGCGGCACGATGTCCGGCGGCGAACAGCAGATGCTCGCGATCGGGCGAGCATTGATGTCCCGACCTCGACTGCTCCTGCTCGACGAGCCGTCGATGGGGCTCGCACCGCAGTTCATCCGTCAGATCTTCAAGATCATCACGGAGATCAACGAACAGGGCACAACGGTGCTTCTCGTCGAACAGAACGCGAACCAGGCACTGAACCGCGCCCACCGTGCGTTCGCGCTGGAGACCGGCGAGATCACCTATTCGGGCACAGGCAAAGAGCTGCTCGCCAACCCCGCGATCAAGGAGATCTACCTGGGCGTCGCGTAGGCGGTCGCCTCGAAGCGCAGGGAGCGAATCATTGCGGCTGCACCGGCTTCACGGTCAGCAGGGAGACATCCGTGTTGCTGCAGGCCGAGAGTCCGCTCGCCTGCACGAAGACCGCCTGGAAGGAGTGCGGCGGGTACACCCGCAGACCGTCGGCGTGCACGATCGTGCACGTGCTCTGCAGCTGGGCGTTGACGATCTTCAACGGAGCCTGCACGATCCCGCCCGGTTGCAAAGTGTTCTGCACCATTGCGTCGGAGCTGTCTTCCGCCGCTGCCGCACCGAGCTGCGTTCCGTTGCCCTGACCGACGAACGACACCCCTGGGAAGCCGTGGAGTTCACACGGGGTCGACCCGGTGTTGGTGAACAGGATCGGGACGAGTTCGCTGCCGGCCGCGCCGTTCGGCTGTCCGAGCGCGACGGAAAGCTGAGCGATGGTGCAGCGTGTGACGGCCGGCGTCGTTGTCGACGTCGAGGTCGGCGTGGCGCTCGGAGTCGCCGGTGCGCTCGTCACCGGTGAGGTGGTCGGCGGCATCGGTGACGCGTCGTTCCGCAGTGCAACGACCACGACAGCCACGATCAGCCCGAGCAGGATCACCGCGAGGATCACGATCGTGATGATCAGGCCGGTGCGCTTCGGTTTCTGCGCCGCGCCATCCGCTCGAGGAAGACCGCTCATCGCTTGTTCCGTTCTCTTCGTGAAGGCCAGTATGGCGCGTTGACCGTCATCGCCCGGGCGAGCACGCCCGCGAACATCGAAATTCGCCCCGATCAGTAAGATTGTCTGCGGCGGGAATCCCGCTGTTCTCCCCGGACCATTGGAGCAGTATGGCCGAGCAATCGCGTCTCGATTCCGTCATCACCCTCGCGCAACATCGCGGGTTCGTGTTTCAGGCGGGCGAGATCTACGGTGGTTCTCGGTCCGCGTGGGACTACGGACCGCTCGGCGTCGAACTGAAGGAGAACATCAAGCGCCAGTGGTGGCGTTCGATGGTCACCAGCCGCGACGATGTGGTCGGCCTGGACTCCAGTGTGATCCTGCCGAAGCAGGTCTGGGTCGCGTCCGGGCACGTCGGGGTGTTCTCCGACCCGCTCGTCGAGTGCCTCCATTGCCACAGACGATTCCGCGAGGACCACCTGATCGAGGCGTTCGAACAGAAGAAAGACCGTGCGCCGCAAGACGGCATGGCCGAGATCGTCTGCCCGAATTGCGGCACCCGCGGCCAGTGGACACCGCCGCGCGAATTCAACATGATGCTCGAGACGCACCTCGGCCCCGTTCAGGACGACTCGAGCCTGGCCTACCTGCGCCCCGAGACCGCGCAGGGCATCTTCGTCAACTTCGCCAACGTGTTGCAGACGGCGCGGATGAAGCCGCCGTTCGGCATCGGCCAGATCGGCAAGAGCTTCCGCAACGAGATCACGCCCGGCAACTTCATCTTCCGCACCCGCGAGTTCGAGCAGATGGAACTCGAGTTCTTCGTCGAGCCCGGCACGGACGAGCAGTGGTTCGACTACTGGATCGACCGGTCGTGGGAGTGGTTCGTCGATCTCGGGATCGATCCGGAGAATCTGCGCCGTTTTGAGCATCCGCAAGACAAGCTCTCGCACTACTCGAAGCGCACGATCGACATCGAGTACCGGTTCGCCTTCGTCGGCGGCGAGTGGGGCGAGCTCATGGGCGTCGCCAACCGCACCGACTTCGACCTGACGACACACTCCAAGCATTCGGGCAAGGACCTGTCGTTCTTCGATCAAGGCAAGAACGAGCGCTGGCTGCCCTATGTGATCGAGCCGGCGTACGGTCTGACGCGTGCGCTGATGGCCTTCCTCGTCGACGCGTACACGCAAGAAGACGTGCCGAACGCGAAGGGCGGCGTCGACAAGCGCACCGTGTTGAAGCTGGACCCGCGGCTGGCACCCGTCAAGGCGGCCGTGCTCCCGCTGTCTCGCAACGAGAGGCTCTCCCCGCTGGCCCGCACGGTTGCGCACGGCCTGCGTCAATCGTGGAACGTCGACTTCGACGACTCAGGGGCGATCGGGCGGCGCTACCGCCGTCAAGACGAGATCGGCACGCCGTTCTGCGTCACCGTCGACTTCGACTCCCTCGACGACAACGCGGTCACCGTGCGCGACCGCGACACCATGCAGCAGGATCGAGTGCCGATCGACGGCCTGCACGCCTACCTCGCCGAGCGACTCCGCGGAGCGTAGCAGCCGCAGTGGTGCGACCGGACGACTTTGCACAGGACCCGGAGCTATTCGACCACCGGGGCCTTGTACTCCGAGTCGAGCACCGCGTAGATCGCCATGTCGTGCCACTCGCCGTCGACGAGTTCGCGCTCGCGCAGCAACGCCTCCTGGCGCATTCCGACGAGTTCGCACAGACGAGCGGATGTCTCATTCCTGGCATCCAATTCGGCGAAGACACGGTGTGCGCCGAGTGTGTCGAAGCACAGATCGAGCAGTGCGTGTGCCGCCTCGGTGGCGAAGCCGTGGCCGTGCGCCGCAGGATGGAAGACCCACCCGACTTCGAATTGCGCATCCGCTTTGCTCTTGAGGAACACGCTGACGTCGCCGATCGGCCGGCCTGGGCCGCCGTCCGCCTCGGGCAGCTCGACCGCGTAGATGAGCCCGTCGCCGTCATCGGTGAGGCTGGTCATGGCGAGGCGCTTCACCAGGTTCTTCGACGGCTCGTCGTGGTCGTGCACCTCCCAACGCAGGTAGCGCACGACGGCTTTGCGTTTCTGGTACGCGGCGTGCATCGAGTCGACGTCGTTCTTCGTCAGCGGACGAAGGACCAGCCTCTTGGTGACAAGCTCGCACGGCAGGTACGGCAGCGATTCGCCGGCCCGCTCGCTGATCTGGGTAGGTGTGTCGGTCATTGCCACGCCGTCCTCTCGCCTCGTCAACACCGAAGGGCGTGTTTCGAGGCTACCGCTTTCTACGAGGCCTCTTGACCACTCTCGACCGCACGCAAGTGCGAAGGGGCACTCGCACCCGCCGACGCGCCTTCGACCTCGACACCGAAGACCGCGTTCGCGCCGGAGATGAACGCGTCGGCCGCTCCGTCACGCGCCAACTCGTGCGCGCGAACGGATGGCGTGTGCAGCAGCACCCCGACCAGGTGGCGCAGCGCGGCCTCGGTCTGTGCCGTGTCGCCTGCGGCGCCCGCACGTGCGCGCAGCCGTTCGATCTCGGCGTCGAGCACGCCGAACACGTGCGAGCGAAGCGCGACCAGCGCCGGTTCGACCTGCCGGTCGGCGGTACGGGCTGCGAAAGCCGCGGCCGCTTGGCCGACGATGGCGCGGGCATCCGCCTCGGCACCGAGCTCCTCGATGGGCGCGTGCAGGCTGATCGTCTCCAGGTCGAGCAGTTCGACGCCGGCGACCTGAACGACCGTCGGATCGACGTTGCGGGGAAGACCGAGGTCGATGATCAACCGGTGTTGCGGGGAGCCGAGGACCTGCGCCGCAGCATCCAGTGTCGTTCGGTCGAGGATGACGGCAGGGGCGACACTGCAGGTGACGATCAGGTCGGAGACGGCGACGGCAGCTGCCAGCCCGGTCGTCGGAACGGCGACGATGCCGTGGCCTACCGCGAACTTCTCCGCGCGGCCGGTGCGTGAGAACACGCGGATGTCCGCGGCACCGCGATCGCGCAGTGCCGCCAGACTCGCACCCGCATACATGCCGGTGCCGACCAGCAGCACGCGGGCCTGCGCCCAGTCGGTGATGCGGCTCGCGGCGAGCTCCAGTGCGAGACGCACGATCGAGCGGCCCGCACTCGCGATGCCGGTGTTGTTCTTCACTCCGCGTGAGGTGCGGGATGCGTTCTGGAACAGCCGCTCCAGGTCGCGTGTGACGGTGCCCGCTGCGCGCGCCGTGTGCAGTGCGCGCCGCACCTGACCGGCGATCTCGCCCTCGCCGACGACGACGGACTCCAGCCCGCTCGAGACCGCGAACAGGTGGGCGGCGACGCGGTGCTCGGCGATCACGGTGCTGGCGTCGCGCAACTCGTCCGGCTCGATCTGGGCAGCCGTGCTGATCGCGTCGATGACGGTCTCGATCACCGCGGTGCGAGCCGCAACTGGTGCTGAGTTCCGGGCTGCGGTTGGTGTTGCGGTCTGCGCTGTGCCGCGCCGTTCGTCGATGTCGAGGTACGCCTCGAAGCGGTTGCAGGTGGCCAGCACCACGCTGCCGTCGACGAGTTCCGGGTGAGCACCCAGCGCCGCGGTGACCGCGTCGGCGTGCCGCTCGAGCCGTTCGAGGAAGTCGAATCGGGCGGTGTGGTGATTCGCGGTGAAGCAGAGGAGCACAACTGGAAGCCTACGCTCGCACGTCACGGACCTCGAATCGTGCGCTCGCATCGTTATGTTGGGCGTGCCACCGCGAGATGATGACCCCTTGCGCGCGGAAGGCCTGTATTTCGGTCGTCACGCCCCCGGCGCCCGTCCGGCCGCTGCACAACACGGGAGATCGACTGCTCCAGGATAAAGAAGGTCGATTCTTGCAATGCCAGTTTTCCCTCAACGCTGAGGCAAAACTGGCATAGCGAAAACCGAAGTCCACTTTCCGTGGGCGTCAGCGACGGTCGGTGCAGCGGATACCTGCGATAACCGGTTACGCGCCCGAGCGCGCCCGAGCGTGTCCAGTCAGGACCTCACACCAGCACCCCCTCAGCCGAGATTTGAGACAATCGGGCATGACCTTCGACACCTCCGCCGACACCTCCGCCGACACCTCCGCGAACACCCCCGCGAACAGCACCTTCGACAATGAGGGCCCGGGCGAGCTCGACCCGACGCATCCGCTCGCCTCAGGACGCACCGCGCAGTCGCGCTTGGTGCGTTCGTACCAGGGGGAGCGCACGTCGGTGACGCCGGTGTGGTTCATGCGGCAGGCCGGCCGCTCGCTGCCCGAGTATCGTGAGCTTCGCGTCGGCAGCAGCATGCTCGAGGCCTGCCTCGATCCGCAGCTGGCGGCAGAGATCACCGTGCAACCGGTGCGCAGGCACGGTGTGGACGCTGCGATCTTCTTCAGCGACATCGTCGTTCCGCTGCGGCTGGCGGGCGTCGAAGTCGACATCGTCCCCGGAACCGGGCCCGTCTTCGCCCACCCGATTCGCACGGCAGCGGATGTCGCCACCCTGCCCGCACTCGATCCCGCTGCGCTTGCACCGGTCGAGGCCGGCGTGCGCGAAGCGGTACGCCTGCTCGCCGCGGTCGGCGCGGGTGACACCCCGCTGATCGGCTTCGCCGGAGCGCCGTTCACCCTCGCTGCCTACCTGGTCGAGGGCGGGCCGTCGAAGGACCACCTCCGCGCGCGCACCCTCATGCACGCGGATCCGGACGCCTGGCAGGCGCTCATGCTCTGGGCCGCCCGGACGACCGGCGCGTTCCTGCGCGCGCAGGTCCTGGCCGGCACCAGCGCGGCGCAGTTGTTCGACTCGTGGGCCGGGTCGCTCTCGCTGGAGGATTACGCGCGGTCGGTGGCACCGGCATCCGCTCGGGCGGTGCGACCGGTGCGCGGGTTGACCTACGAGGTGCGTGGCGAAGCGGACGGTGCGACTCCCGTGCAACGCAACGTGCCGGTCGTGCACTTCGGTGTCGGCACCGGCGAACTGCTGAAGGCGATGCACGAGGTCGGCGCCGACGTGGTGGGCGTGGACTATCGCATCCCGCTCGATGAGGCCAGCCGGCGGCTCGGGCATGTCGTTCCGCTGCAGGGCAACATCGACCCGGCGATGCTGGATGCGCCGTGGCCCGTTCTCGAGGCGCACGTGCGCGATGTGCTGGCCCGCGGCGCCAACGCGCCCGCACACGTGCTCAACCTGGGCCACGGGGTACCGCCGCAGACCGACCCGGCCGTGCTCACGCGGCTCGTCGAATTCGTGCACGGACTCGATTCCGTGGCCGGCCGCGAGCCCGCAACCGGCCGCGAATTCGCGGCGGGGACCGGCGCGTGAGCGAGCCGCTCGATCGGGCTCTCGCCGAGCCCGACACCCGGATCGCCGTCATCGGCGGCGGTGTCGCCGGCCTGGTCGCCGCGCGGGAGTGCGCGCGGCCCGGGTTCCGGGTGATGGTGTTGGAGTCATCCGATCGTCTCGGCGGAACGGTGGCGCGCACCACACTCGCCGGCGTACCGATCGACACCGGTGCGGAGAGCTTCGCCACACGCGGCGGTCACGTCGCGGCGCTGCTGACCGAACTCGGCCTCGGCGACGAGATCGAGAGCCCGAATCCGGCCGGCGCCTGGTTGCAGTTGCCCGACCGGGCGGTTCCGCTCCCGGGCGGAAGCCTGCTCGGCGTGCCCGGGTCGCCGCTCGCGAGGGATGTGATCGCCGCCATCGGTTGGCGCGGCGCCGTGCGCGCCTACCTTGACCGGCTGATGCCGGTGATGAAGATCGGGCACGAGCAGAACTTCGGTCGACTCGTGCGACGACGCATGGGCGCCGCCGTGCTCGACAAACTCGTCGCGCCCGTCACGACCGGCGTGTACTCGGCCGACCCCGACGAGCTCGAGGTCGGCGCGGCCGCACCGGGACTCAACCAGGCGCTGACGCGGACCGGTTCGCTCTCCGGCGCGGTGACGGAGCTGCGCACGGCGGCGAAACCGGACGCCGGCACGGCGAGCAGCATGGCGGGTGACAAAGCCGGTGCCGCTGTTGCAGGACTCCGCGGCGGCATCTTCCGGCTCATCGAAACCCTCGAAGCGGATGCGCGCGCTCGCGGCGCCGAGGTCCGCACCGGCGTGCGTGTGACAGCGATCACGCGGGCGGCCGATGACGCGGATGTTGCAACCGGCGTCGAGCCGACCGACGAGATCGACGTTGAGTCGACCAATGCTGAGCGGGATCGCGCCGCGCCCTGGCAGGTCGAGCTCGCCGAAGGCGAGGTGCTCGCAGCCGACGTGGTGCTGCTCGCGACGCCGGCGGCGGAGGCGCTCGAGCTGCTGCGCGGAGCATCCGCCGGAGCTGCCGATGCTGCCGATCTCGGCGGTCTTGCCGTACTCGCCGACCTGGATTGGCCGCACGGTACGCCGGTCGAGCTGGCGACCCTCGTGCTCGATGCGCCGGCGCTCGACGCGGCACCACGCGGCAGCGGCATGCTCGTCGCCGCAGGAGCGAATGTTCGGGCCAAGGCGCTCACGCACACGACCGCGAAATGGCCGTGGCTTGCCGAACGTGCCGTGCAGGGGGCGCCTGGGCGCCACGTCGTCCGGTTGTCATACGGCCGAGTCGGTCAGGGACAAGACCAGGGATATCCGGGACAGGGCGCCCAAACCGCTGAGCTGACCGACGCGGAATTCCGTGAGCTCGCCCTTCGCGATGCCGCCGCCCTTCTGAATATTCCGCTGCAAGCATCCATGCTGGTGGGATTCGCGCGCACGCGCTGGGTTTCGGCGCTGCCGCACGCTGTCATCGGTCAGCGCGACCGCGTTGCGGCGGTGCGCTCTGCCGTTGGGGCGGTCGACGGGCTCGAGGTCACGGGATCGTGGCTGGCCGGCACCGGACTGGCATCCGTGGTTCCCGACGCGAAGGAGGCGGCGGCCCGCATACGGGGGCTACGCTGGAGGTTACTGACCGAAGAGGACTGACGAACGGGGTCACCATGAAGGGCAAACTTCTCTTCGTCGCGGGGGCGGCAGTCGGTTACGTGTTCGGTGCGCGCGCCGGGCGCAAGCGATACGAACAGATCAAGAGCGCAGCCCAGGCAGTGTGGCAGACCGACGGTGTGCAGCATCAGCTGCATCAGGTGCAGGGCTTCGCGGCCCAGAGGGTCGGAGAGGTCCCCGGGGCATTGTTCAACGGGGCGAAGAAGGTTTTCGCCACCGTTTCAGGACTGACAAAGGATGCCGCACCGCAACCCTCCGCGCCGCGGCCGCCTTCTGAACGGCCAACAACTGCCGAGACGGCCCCGAGGAAGCCGGCCGCCAAGCGACCCGGAGCAAAGAAGAAACCGTCGGCTGACGCTGAGATGTGAGCAGCACCGAGAGAACGGTGAGAGACATGACAGCTGATCCAGACTCGACAGACGCACGTCGAAAGGGTTCAGGCCCGAAGGGTTCGCGCTCGCTCGTCGCGCTGATTCGAGAATTGCCCGGCCTGTTCATCGCCTTGGCAAAAGCGGAGCTGACCCAGTTCACGACCGCGCTGAAGAAGAAGGCGATACATGCCGGAATCGGCATCGCACTGATCGTCGTGGCGCTGTTGCTGCTCTTCTTCGTGCTGGCCGTACTGATCGCGGCAGCGGTGCTCGGGCTGGCCGTCGTCTTTCCGGGCTGGCTTGCAGCGCTGATCGTCGCAGGTGCCCTGTTGCTGATCGTCGTCATCCTGGTGCTCGTCGCGATGGCATCGTTCAAGAAGATCCCGCCGCTCGTGCCCACGGAAACCGTCGCGGGCGTGAAGGAAGACCTCGACGCGATCAAGGGGATGGGCAAATATGACCGCTGATCGAGTGACCGAGGTCGAACGCGCGCGGGCCGAGCTCGTCGCGGCGCTCAACGCCATCGAAGACAAGGTGAATGTCCCGCGGCGCGCCAAGCGCGCGATCCGGGTGTTGCGCGAAGACCACCCGCTGGCATCCGCAGCGCTCGCGGTCGTTGCGATCGCCGCGGTCGGTGCCACCACCTGGCTCGTGGTGAGCAGGCTTCGCCGCCGCTGACGCCGTCCTGTGCCAGTGCCCGGGCCTGTACCTGAAAGTAGAACCGGACTGGGCATTTCTCGCACACGTGTGCGAAATATGCTAGAATTGACCTGGTGAATCGTTCGTCTGTGCCCTCTTCTCGGGGAAAACTCCGTCTGGTGGAGCGGCCGTCGGGCGACCCTCGAGCACAGCGAACCAGGGATCAGATCTTCGGTGCGGTGCAGACGCTGGCAGCCGAGAATGCGGAGGCCCTGAACGTGAGCGACATCGTGCGCGTGGCGGGGATCAGCCGCAGCACATTCTATGCGCACTTCAGCGACATCGACGAGCTCGCGGCGGCATTTCTGCGAGCCACCTTCACCGAGTCGGGCGCGCCCGGAGCCGATCTGCGGATCGCGGGTGAGGCATCCGATCAGACGGCGCGGCGCGGCTACCGGCAATTGGTCGCGCACATCGTCGATCACTATTCCGTGTACCAGAGCACCCTGACGCTGCCGCCGATGCGCAAGGCCTATGACGACGCCGTCGCCGCCTATGCGCGCTCTCTCGTGCTCACGGTCGCCGAGCCCCTCACGAATGCCGAACTGGTCGCGATTCCGGACGGTGTGCGCCTCGACACCGTCGCCGCCTATGCGGCCGGCGGGGCGATCGTCCTGATCCACGAGTGGCTGGACGGAGCGATCAGCATGTCCGACGACGAGCTCGTCGAACTGCTCGTGGCCCTGCTGCCTCCGTGGCTGTTACCCCCGCGGCTTCTGCCGCCGAGCGCCTAGCGACCGACGCGCACCCCTTCGATGCGGCGATCCCGCGTCGACGACCGAAACAACGAAAGTGAAGATGCATGATTCTCGAAATTGGTGAAACTCTGGTTTACCCGCACCACGGTGCTGTGACCGTCACGGGCAAGGCGATCAAGAAGGTCAAGGGCGAGGAGAAGACATACATCACGCTGCACGTCCACACCAGTGAACTGACCATTCAGTTGCCCGTCGACAACTTCGAACTGGTCGGCGTGCGCGACGTGATCGACAGCAAGGGCGTGTCAGAGGTATACGGCGTGCTGCGCGCCGATGTCGTCGAGGAACCCACGAATTGGTCCCGTCGTTACAAGGCGAACCAGGAGAAGATGGCCAGCGGCAGCGTCATCCGCGTCGCCGAGGTCGTACGCGACCTGTGGCGTCGCGAGAACAGCGGCGGCGTCTCCGCCGGTGAGAAGCGGATGCTGCTCAAGGCGCGTCAGATTCTCGAATCCGAGCTCGCGCTCGCGCTCAAGGGGACGGGCGGCGACGCAGCCGCGGCCCTCGACGAGGTGCTGGCAACCCCTGCGGCGTGAACCCGTTCCCGCCTATGCGGCGCGTCGGCGTTCGCCGCCGACCCGCCGGCGGGGACGCGCGGCGTCCGCGCGCGCGTGCCAGCTGAGCAGGAGTTCCTCGATGGCGCCGTTGGTCATCTCGACCGGATGATGCGCGAGCTGGTCCGCGAACTCCGCACGGTCTTCGCGGCTCAGGCTCCTGGCCCACGGGAATGCCACGAGCAGGCGTGAGTCCGCTTCGAGTGCACGCAGTACCGACTCATCGACATGCGCGCCGGCGCGTGCCTCGTGCGGGACGGCAGCGGCCGTCCGGTTTCGTTGAGTCCTCACGACCGTTACAACACCGTGGCCCGCCGGTTTATTCTCGGGCGGGGTGCAGCCGGAACATAGTGGGATCACCGGCGCGACACCGATGATGCGCGATCGGCCGCGTGCGTCCGAGCACCGCTTTTGCTCTGGCGACGATCTAGAGAGAGACTGTCAGGTATGACGAACCCGGCTGCCGATCCGGCAGCATCCGCACATCCAGCCCGCACAGCCCGACTGAACCCCACCGGCTCAACAGAACAGCCCGCAACCGAACAACCCTCAACAGAACAACCCGACGGCTATACGCTCTGGGCCGTGTTCCGGCGCGACCCTTCGAATCCGGACGATTCGGGCCGGCAGGATCATGGCGGCCACGATGTTCCAGAGGCCGTCGCCCAGCTCGACGCCATCGTGCGCTCCGTCGAAGACCAGGGCGTGAGCATCCGCGGCTTCTACGATGTGTCCGGCCTGCGCGCCGACGCCGACCTGATGGTGTGGTTGCACGGCCCCGTTGCAGAGACTCTGCAGTGGGGCATCCGTCAGCTGCGCCGCGCTCAGCTGGTCAAGGCGCTGTTGCCGGTCTGGAACGCGATGGGCGTGCACCGCGGCGCCGAGTTCAACAAGTCGCACGTGCCCGCGTTCCTGCGCGACACCGAGCCGAAGGGCTGGCTGGCGGTGTATCCGTTCGTGCGTTCGTACGACTGGTACCTGCTGCCGCCGGAGGATCGCAGCCGGATGCTCTCCGAACACGGTCGGCGCGGTGCCGCGTATCGCTCGGTGCTGTCGAACACGGTTGCGGCGTTCGCGCTCGGCGACTACGAGTGGATCGTGCCGTTGGAGTCCGACGAGCTGACCGATCTCGTCGACCTGATGCGCGACCTGCGCGGTGTGGATGCCCGCCTGCACGTGCGCGAAGAGATCCCGTTCTTCACCGGGCGCCGCGTCGAGACGGCGGAGATCCCGGAGATTCTGCGGTGACCGGTTTCGACGTGGTCCTGTTGGCTGGCTTCATCCGGTTGGTGGAGTGCCGGGGGGTGTGGTGGTGACCGGTTTCGATGTGGTCTTGCTGGTCGGCTTCATCCGGTTGGTGGAGTGCCGGGGGGTGTGGTGGTGACCGGTTTCGATGCGGTCCTGCTGGCCGGCTTCATCCGGTTGGTGGAGTGCCGGGGGGTGTGGTGGTGACCGGTTTCGATGCGGTCCTGCTGGCCGGCTTCGGCGGGCCGGAAGGGCAGGACGACGTCATCCCGTTCTTGCGCAATGTGACGCGCGGCCGCGGCATCCCCGACGAGCGCCTCGAAGAGGTCGCGACGCACTACCGGCACTTCGGTGGAGTCAGCCCGATCAACGCGCAGAATCGTGCGCTGAAGGCCGCGCTCGAGGCCGAGCTCGCCCGACGCGGCGTCGAACTGCCCGTGTACTGGGGTAATCGCAACTGGGCGCCGTACTTTGCGGACACCGTGCGCGAGGCGCACGCGGCAGGCCACAACCGGCTGCTCGCGCTGGTCACCAGCGCGTACACGTCCTACTCGGGTGTCGGCCAGTATCGCGAAGACTTCGAGAACGCGCTGGCCGACACGGCGTTCAGCCAGGACGTCACGATCGATCGCGTTCGCGAGTTCTTCGATCACCCCGGCTTCGTCACGCCGTTGATCGAGGGCGTGCGTGCGGCCGTCGGCCGGCTCACCGTCGATACCAGCGCGGCGCATGCCGTGCCAGCGCGTGCCGTGCCGGCGGATGCCCTGCACCTCCTGTTCGTGACGCACTCGATCCCGACCGCGGCAGCAGACGCATCCGGAGCCGAGTTCGGAGCCGAGTTCGGGCTGGGCGGCGCCTACGTCGCCCAGCATCGTGCCGTGGCAGAGGTCATCGCCCGCGAAGCGGCTCCCGGGCTGCCGTGGTCGCTCGTCTATCAGTCGCGATCGGGGTCGCCGCAGACGCCGTGGCTCGAGCCGGACATCAACGACGCAATCGACGAGCTTGCGGTGGACGGCCGCGTGAAGGCCGTCGTGATCGTGCCGTTCGGTTTCGTCAGCGACCACATGGAGGTGCTCTGGGATCTCGACAACGAGGCGAAGCAGACGGCCGCCGGTCACGGCATCCGTGCGGAGCGTGTGCCCACACCCGGAACGCACCCCGCCTTCGTCTCCGGGCTCGTCGACCTGATTCTGGAACGCCTGAACGACGTTCCCGATGCCGAACGCCCACACCTGACCGCGCTGGGACCCTGGCCGGATCATGCAACGGTCGGCACGCGAGAAGAGTCCCGGGCGTCATGACCGACCTGCTGCGTATCGGAACCCGCGGAAGCGCGCTCGCGCTCGCGCAGACGCGCGCAATCGCGAAGGCCCTGGGCGCGGCATCCGGCCGGGAGGTCGAGTTGGTCACCGTCACGACGCACGGGGACACCTCGCGGGAGTCGCTCTCCGCTCTCGGCGGCACCGGCGTGTTCGCCAGTGCCTTGCGCGATGCGCTGCTGGAGGAACGCTGCGACGCAGTCGTGCACTCGCTCAAAGACCTGCCGACCGTCGCCGTGCCCGGGCTGGTGATCGGCGCCATCCCGCGCCGTGCGGATGCCCGCGACGTGCTGTGCGCGCGCGGCGGACTGAGAATGGCCGGCCTGCCGGCCGGTACCCGGGTGGGGACCGGGTCACCGCGGCGGATCGCGCAGCTGCGCCAGGCACGACCCGATGTCGAGGTCGTCGACATCCGCGGCAATGTCGACACCCGGCTCGGCCGCGTCTTCGACCTGGATGCGGCGGATGCGGACGCCCTCGACGCGATCATCCTCGCCGCGGCGGGCCTCGGCCGGCTCGACCGCGCGGATGCTGCGACCGACACGTTCTCGCTGTCCGACTGGCCGACCGCGCCGGGTCAGGGCGCGTTGGCGATCGAGGTGCGGGATGGCGACGCGCGTGGGCGCGGCACGTTGGCAATGGCGTTGAAGTCCGTGAATCATGTGACGACGAATGCGTGCGCGACGGCGGAGCGGTTGGTGTTGGCCGGGTTGAACGCCGGATGCTCCGCCCCGATCGGAACGACCGCCCAGTTCGATGACGGCCTCTTCTTCCTCACCGCGACGGTATACAAGCCAGACGGCACCGAACGGATCACCAGCTCGCACGCGGCGACCCCCGATGCGACCACGCTGCCTGCGCTTCTGGATGCCGCGCGCGACGTGTCGGCGCGGGTCGTCACGGAGCTGCTGGCGGCCGGCGCAGGCGAGTTGGCGCCATCGCTGTTGAGTGCACCGGGGAACGCGTCGTGATCATGACCGAGTATGACGAGCAGAGTTCGGGATGTCGCGGACACGCCGCGGCGACCGGACCCGTGCCGATTGCGCGCAATGCCCAGAAGCCGTTGGCCGGCTGGCGGGTACTGGTTCCGCGTGGCGGGCCGTGGGGCGACTCGGTTGCCGCTGCGTTGCGGGAACGCGGCGCCTCCCCCATCGTCGCTGCGATGATCAACTTCGCACCAACGGATGACGCCCCCGCGTTGCAGGCGGCGTTGGCCGGCCTGGCGGCGGGCGCGTTCAATTGGATGACGGTCACGAGCGCAACGACCGTCGACGTGCTGTCGGCCTGGCACGCGGTCGTCCCAGCGACGACGCGCATCGCGGCCGTGGGGGAGACGACAGCCGCGGCCCTGATCGCCGCCGGCTACAAGGTCGATCTCGTTCCGGCGGAGGACAACTCGGCGCGTGGCCTGCTGACCGAGTGGGAGGCCGCGACGCACGGTGTCGTGCCGTTGCGGATCCTGACCCTGCGCTCGGCGATCGCGAAGCCGTTGCTGACCGACGGTCTCAAGCGGATCGGGCACAACGTGTCATCCGTCGTCGCCTATCGAACGGTCGGCGTGCCGGTGCGCGAGCAGGTCGTGCGCGATGTGGCCGACGGGCGATTTCAGGCCATTCTGGTCACATCTGGGAGTGTTGCAGAACAGGTGCAGCATCAGTTGGGACCGGTGCCCGATGGCACCCTCGTCGCCGCGATCGGCCCGCGCACTGCGAAGGATGCCGCCGCGGTCGGCCTGCGCGTCGATGTCGTGGCCGCGGACCGCAGCGCCGTCTCGCTGATCGACGCGATCGCCGCCGTTGCGGGCGCGCGCGATTGACTGCGTGACCCCGCGTTCGTGACGCCCGACCGTCAGTCCCGTTGGTCGAGTAGCGAGCGCTAGCGAGTGTATCGAGACCCTCGACCGCTTGTGCAGGGGTCTCGATACGCCTGCTCGCTGCGCTCGCGGGCTACTCGACCACCGGGAGGGGTGCTCGCTCGCGGGCTACTCGCCCAGCGGTGCGCACGCCCAGTCGGGCGGCGTAGGCTGATTCGAGTGAGTGACATCGTTCTCCATCCGACCGTTCGCCCCCGCCGACTTCGCAGCACGGCCGCGATTCGCCGCCTCACCGCGGAGACCCGAGTGCACCCGGCGGAGCTGATCCTGCCGGTGTTCGTACGCGAGGGCCTTCGGGAGCCGCTGCCTCTGCAGTCCATGCCGGGCGTCGTGCAGCACAGTCTCGATTCGCTGCGGCGCGTGGCGACGGATGCTGCAGCCGCCGGCCTCGGCGGCATCATGCTGTTCGGTGTGCCGGAGACGCGTGACGCGATCGGAAGTGCTGCGAGCGATCCGGACGGCATCCTGAATGTCGCGACGCGCGCCGTGATCGCGGAGGTCGGCGACGCGATCGTCGTGCAGACCGACCTGTGCCTGGACGAGTTCACCGACCACGGGCACTGCGGGGTGCTCGATGCGACAGGTGTCGTCGACAACGACGCCACCCTGGAGCGCTACTGCGCCATGGCGCTCGCACAGGCGGATGCTGGTTCTCACCTGCTCGGGCTGTCCGGCATGATGGACGGCCAGGTGGCAGCGGTACGTGACGCGCTCGACGGATCAGGCCACGCCGGCACCGCGATCCTCGCCTACGCCGCGAAGTACGCGTCGAGCTTCTACGGGCCGTTCCGTGAAGCCGTCGACTCGCAATTGGTCGGCGACCGGCGCAGTTACCAGCAGGACCCGGCCAACCGGCGGGAGGGACTGCGCGAGGCGACACTCGATCTCGAGGAGGGCGCGGACATCCTCATGGTCAAGCCGGCGATGAGCTATCTCGACGTGCTGGCCGATGTGGCCGCGATGAGCGACGTCCCGGTGTGGGCGTATCAGGTCTCCGGCGAATACTCGATGATCGAGGCGGCAGCCGAGCACGGTTGGATCGACCGGGAGCGCGCGATCCACGAGTCGCTGGTCGGCATCAAGCGCGCAGGAGCGGACGCGATCCTCACATACTGGGCGCTCGAGCTCGCCCAGAACGGCAGTCTGCGATGAGCGCCCCAGCGATGAGCGCCAACGACGAACTGTTCACCCGTGCCCAGCGTGTGATCCCCGGCGGCGTGAACTCGCCGGTGCGGGCCTACCGGTCGGTCGGCGGCACGCCGCGCTTCGTCGTGTCCGCGCGCGGACCGTACATCACGGATGCCGACGGCCGCGAATACGTGGACCTGGTCGCGTCCTGGGGTCCCGCGATTCTCGGGCACGCGCATCCGGCCGTGGTGGAAGCGGTGCAGGCTGCCGCGTCTCGCGGCCTGTCGTTCGGTGCGTCGACACCGGGCGAAACCGAGCTCGCCGAGCTCATGATCGATCGGCTGACCGGTCCGCGCTGGGACGGCGATCGCGTGCTGCCGCCGGTGCCGGAGGGCACGACTGCGCGCAACCTCGGCGAACTTCTGCCCGACCTGCCGAACGACCTGCGGCTGATCGACGAGCTGCGGCTCGTCTCGACCGGCACCGAGGCGACGATGACGGCGATCCGGCTGGCCCGAGGCTTCACCGGCCGCACCCTGATCGTCAAGTTCGCCGGGCACTATCACGGCCACTCCGATGGGCTGCTCGCCGATGCCGGGAGTGGGCTGGCCACGCTGGCGCTGCCGGCATCCGCCGGGGTCACGGCCGAAACGGCCGGACAGACGCTGGTGATCCCGTACAACGACCGCGAGGCAGTCGAGGCCGTGTTCGCGGAGCACGGGGCGCGTATCGCGGCGGTGATCGTGGAGGCCGCGGCCGCGAACATGGGGGTCGTGCATCCGGAGCCAGGGTTCAACGAGTTTCTCGCGACGACCGCGCACGCGCACGGCGCGCTGATCATCTTCGACGAGGTCCTGACCGGCTTCCGGGTCGGTCCGTCCGGATGGTGGGGACTGGAGATGTGGTGCTGGCGGAACCTCGGGATCGACGGCGTGCGCGAGTTCGCACAGCCTGGGCCGGATGGGGAACCTCAGACGATCGGCCCTTCACCCTATCTGCCCGACATCGTCACGTTCGGCAAGGTCATCGGTGGGGGGATGCCGCTGGCCGCCCTGGGCGGGCGGCGCGAGATCATGGAGTACCTGGCTCCGGTCGGCCCGGTCTATCAGGCCGGCACGCTGTCGGGCAATCCGATCGCCGTGGCAGCGGGCATCGCCACGCTCAAGGCGGCGAATGCTGCCGTCTACGCGCGGCTCGACGAGGTCGCTGCGGTGGTTTCCGAGGCGACCTCCGATGCGCTGGGCGCCGCCGGGGTGGTGCACCACATGTCGCACGCGGGCAACCTGTTCAGCGTTCAGTTCGGTGAGCGGCCCGCCATCGACTACGCCGGTGTTCAGGCGCAGGATGTGTTCCGCTACGGCCCGTTCTTCCATGCGATGCTCGACGCGGGCGTCGCGCTTCCGCCGAGCGTCTTCGAGGCGTGGTTCGTGACGGCTGCCCACGACGATGCGGCGGTGAACCGCATCCTGGACGCGCTGCCCGCGGCAGCCCGAGCCGCGGCATCTGCCCGGCCTGCCTGACACTGCGGGGCCGCTACGCCTGACCGTGGCTGGCGCGCGAGCGCCTCGACAGCGAGTCGATGACGACCGCGAGCAGCAGCACGGCGCCGGTGATCATGAAGCGCACCGACGCGTCCAGGCTGAGCAGCGTCAGGCCGCTCGAGATCGACTGGATCACGACGATTCCGAGCAGGGCCGACCAGGCGCTGCCGCGCCCGCCGAACAGGCTCGTTCCGCCGATGACCGCTGCCGCGATTGCGTTGAGGTTCACGTCGCCGGTGCCGGACTGGGAGCTTGCCGAAGAGAGCGTGGCGGTCAATAGGATGCCGCCGACGATGGCGAACACGGAACACAGGATGAACACCGAGATATAGATGCGGTTCACCTTGATGCCCGCGCGGCGTGCCGCTTCCTCGTTGCCGCCGACCGCGAAGACCGCGCGGCCCCACCGGGTGCGGGTGAGGAAGAAGTTCATCACGACGACCAGCAGGATGAAGAACACGAACATCACGCTCGTGCCGCGGTCGGTGGCGAAATACACCGCGATCGCGACCAGGACAGCCGCCAGCACAACCGCCTTGACGACCGTGAGGGTGCGTGATCCGGTGGACAGCCCCGCGCGAGCGCGGCGACCGGAGCGTCGCAGATCAGAGATCAGGATGCCGACTCCGGCCAGCACCGAGATCACGTATGCCGCCCACGGTGGCAGGAACCAGCCGTTCGCGAACTGCACGATCCAGCTGGTGAACGGAATGTTGACCGAACCCAGTGGACCGAGGATCCAGAGTTGCAGCCCGAGGAAGCCGAGTAATCCGGCCAGGGTGCTCACGAAGCTCGGGACGCCGAAGCGGGTCAGCAGCACGCCGTAGAGCAGCCCGATCAACACGCCCGCCGCGAGAGCGGCCAGGATCGCGACGATGATCGGCCAGTGCAGGTTGATCATCCCGATGCCGAGGATGGCTGAGGCCACGCCGCTGACCGAGCCGACGGAAAGGTCGATCTCACCGAGCAGCAGCACCAGTACGACGCCGATCGAGATGGTGCCGACGGCCGCGCACTGCTTGCTGAGGTTGATGAGGTTGTCTGCTGACAGGAAGATCGGATTGAGGATCTCGAAGATCGCCCAGATGACGACGAGGCCGATCACCACGGGCCAGGAACCGAGGTCGCCGCCGCGCACGCGCAAGCGCATCGATTGCAGCATGCCGCGGATGCCTTCGGAGCGGATCAGCCGCTCATCCTGCAGGTCCGCGGCGAGCTGCGCGGGGGTCTCTGTGCTGGGGTCTGAGAGTGTCATGCTCGTGTGCCCTCCTCGGACGGGTCCGCCGACCCGGGGTCGGCAGCGGGGTGGTCGGTCGCCGAGCTCAGCGGCGAGCTCGGGCGGGTTTCGGTGAGGTGTGCTTCGGCGCGGCGGGTGACCGCATTGTCCGTCGCACCGGTGATGGCGGCGATGATGTCTTCGTAACTCACATCCGGCACCCGGAAGACGCCATTGTTGCGGCCGAGCCTCAGCACCACGATCCGGTCGGCGACGGCCTGCACGTCGGCCATGTTGTGACTGATCAAGACGACGCCGAGACCGTTTTCGCGCAGTCGCTCGACCAGGTTGAGCACCTCGGCGGTCTGCGCGACACCGAGTGCGGCGGTGGGCTCGTCGAGCAGAATGACGCTGGGATTGCCGACCAGCGATCGTGCGATCGCGACGGTTTGGCGCTGCCCGCCGGAAAGCGAAGCGACGGCGATGCGCACGGAGGGGATCTTCGCGGACAGCTGCCGCAGCAGATCCCAGGAGCGTTTCTCCATCTCTTCTTCGTTGAGCGTCCCGTGGGCGATTTCCCGGCCGAGGAACAGGTTGGAAACCACATCCAGGTTGTCGCACAGCGCGAGATCCTGGAACACCGTGGCAATGCCCAGAGCTTGGGCGGCCGAAGGTGAGGGGATCTCGACCGGGTTGCCCTCGAAGGTGATGCTTCCTGAATCCTGTGCGTGCACTCCGGCGAGCACCTTGACCAGCGTCGATTTGCCCGCGCCGTTGTCGCCGACGATGGCGACCACCTCGCGGGGATAGATATCGAGGTCGATGTCGGTGAGCGCCTGGACGGCGCCGAAACCCTTGGACACTCCGCGCAGTGACAGCACGGGTTCGCCATCGAGTGTTGCCATCGAGCCGGCAGGGGATTCCATCGTCACGATTTCTCCTTTGAATTGCTTCGCGTGAACAATTGCGTGCCTAAGGCGAAGGTAGACCCGGCCAGAAGCCATGGCGGCTTCCGGCCGGGTGCGTCGGTTTTTCGACTATTTGATGCCGTGTGCGGCGCACGCGGCCTGGTATGCCGCGGTGCAGATCTGCGCTGCTGTGAGGAAGCCGTCTTTGACGACCGTGCTCTCGATGTTGTCGACCGTGACGGCCACCGGCGTCAGCAGGACCGACGGGATCGCCGCTCCACTGGCCGTGTTGACCGTGGCGGTCGTGTTGAGCTTCTTGCCGTTGACGAGGTCGATGGCCATCTGTGCCGCCTGCTCCGCCTCCGGCTTGATCGCCTTGTAGACCGTCATGTACTGCGTTCCGGCGAGGATGTTCTGGATGCCGGTGAGCTGTGCATCCTGACCGGTCACCGGGGGAATCGGCTTGACTCCGGCCGCCTGCAGTGCCGCGATCGCGCCGCCGCCGGTACCGTCGTTGGCCGCGTACACGCCCTTGATCTTGGCGCCGAACTGCGAGATCTGACCGGCGACCCAGTTCTGAGCCTGTGTGGGGTTCCAGTCGGGAGTCGAGTACTCGGCGAGCACCTTGTAGCCGCTCGGGTCGATGATCTTGTGCGCGCCGGCCTTGAACAGCGTGGCGTTGTTGTCCGTGGGCGAGCCGTTGACCATCAGGATGCCGCCGTCGCCGGGGGCAACGCCGTCCGACTTCAGCTTGTTGACCAGCGCTGTGCCCTGCAGCTCGCCGACCTTCTCGTTGTCGAACGAGATGTAGGCGGCGGAGTCTGGGCTGTCGATCAGCCGGTCGTACGAGATGACCGGCACGTTCTTCGCCTTGGCTTCGCTGACGATGGTGGCCGCTGCCTTGCCGTCCTGCGCGCTGATGACGAGCACCTTCGCACCCTGGGTGAGCATCGACTCCGCCTGTTGCTGTTGCTTGGCGGCATCCGCATCCGCGTTCGCATACAGAACGGTGCAGCCGGAGCACAGGGCCTTGATCTTGGCCGTGAAGTACGGCCGGTCCGCGTTCGCATACCGAGCCGTCACGGAGTCGGGCAGGAGCAGGCCGATCTTCGCCGTCGACGCACCAGCTGTGCTCGTGGAGCCGGAACCTGAACCGGTTCCGTTCGAACATGCTGTGAGCGTACCGGCTGTGAGCAGGATCGCGGCCGTGGCGATGACCGCTCTCGTGGTGGCGATCTTCATTGAAAAAACCTCCGATTCGAAAACCGCCTGCTTTGGCGGCTGGCATGAGCATGACAGTTTGCCGCCTTGGCGTCAAGTCTTGAACTCAAGGTTTTGGTAACACTCTGGTTGCGACTTTCGAGCGCCGTATTGCTCTAGAGTGCGCCAATGGCGATCTGGTCGATGGCGTGCAGAACGGCGCCCATCGTCGCGGCGCGGTCGCCGAGCTGCGTCTGCACGATGTCCGGCATCGCTTCGAATCCGACCACGAGCGCGTTCTCGACGGCATAGCGCATTGGACCGAGCAGGATCTCGCCGGAGCGTGCCAGTTCGCCGCCGACCACGATCCGCTCCGGGTCGAGCAGGTTGCACAGGTTGCCGGCAGCGACGCCGATATGCCTTCCCGCGTCGGCGATCGCCCTGATGCACTCGGAGTCCCCTGACATGGCGCGCACGACCAGGTCGCTCAGTTTCAGGCTGGGATGCCGTTCGCGCAGCTCCGCGACGATGGCCGGACCTCCGGCGATCGCTTCGAGACAACCGCGATTGCCGCAGCGGCACAGTGGGCCGTTCTCACGGATCGTCATATGGCCGAACTCTCCGGCTGCGCCGCTGTGCCCGCGGATGACGCGACCGCCGATCACGATGCCGGATCCGATGCCGTCGCCCACATCGACCAGCACGAAATCCGACTTTCCGCGCGCTGCGCCCAATCGGAGTTCCGCCAGGGCGGAGAGGTTGGACGAGTTGTCGACGAATACGGGGCACTTGATCCGTGCCCGCATCACGTCGGCGACGTTGACGCCGTCCCAGCCGCGCATGATGCCGCTGCGTGCCGTCGTGCCGTTGACCCTGCTGAGCGGAGCGGGCAGGGCGATGCCGACGGCGAGCACATCGTCTCCATGTGCATCGACGGATTCGAGCAGGTCCGCGATCAGCAGCGCGGTCTTGTCCAGCTCGTGGTCGGCGCGGTGATCACGGGCGAGCGGCATGTGCTGCTCGGCGAGGATGGTGTGGGTGACATCGGTCAGGGCGATGCGCATGTGCCGCGTCGAGAAATGCACGCCGACGACCAGGCCGAGCGCGTGTGCGAGTGTCACATATTGAGCACGTCTGCCGCTGCGGGTGCTGGGCGATGTGTGGAGGGTGCCGACACCGACCAGTTCCTTCACGATGTTCGAGACGGTCGCGGGGGAAAGCCCGGTTGTTCCAGCCAACTCGACCTGTGTCAGGCCGCCGTGTTTTTTGACAGCGTCGACAATTCGGCCGCGATTGGCTTCACGAAGTGAAGTCTGCGACCCGGGAGTGCGCCGTTGGTCTGCCACGAGAACAAGATACATGCCGATCCCGGGATGGGCACGAAATGTTGTGCAGGCTGTGAAGAAACGGTTACGTCATTGTGGCCTTTCGCCAGGGCCTGCACAGCTGAAAGCAGGCAGACTAGTCTCATGGCCGATCTCCACGTGCACCGCGACAGGTTCGAGATCCACCTGACGAGAGCGGAGAAGGTGCTTGCGTTGCGCGCGAGCGATCTCGTCGTGGCGCGCGACGACATCCGCTCGGCTCAGATCACCGAGGATCCGTGGGTGTGGATTCGCGGAGTTCCGTCGCCGGGCACGAACATTCCGTTGGCGCTTGCGATCGGCTGCTGGAAGTTCCACGGCGGCACGGACTTTCTGCTCGTCAAGGGCAAGCAGCGCTCCGCTGTCGTGATCGACCTCGAGCCGGCCGCTGAGACCGGCGACGGCCGCTTTTCGCGGATCATCGTCTCCACGCCGCACGCGGCCGGCCTGGTCGAGGCGCTGCGGATCGACCCGGCCGACCCGGCCGCCGCCGAGGCCGACGCCACGTTCTGAGCCATGGCCCTGACCCAAGCCCCGTGTGAGAGCCCCGAGAGCCCCGTGTACTAGCCTCTTGTCAGCGACCCCTTCTAGTGATCGGCGGCCTGATGGAGCAACTCGACGTGGATTGCTGTATCGCGGGCGGCGGGCCTGCGGGGATCATGCTCGGCCTGCTGCTGGCCCGGGCGGGTCTGGAAGTCGCCGTGCTGGAGAGACACGCCGATTTCTTCCGCGACTTCCGCGGTGACACGATCCACCCGTCGACGCTGGGACTGCTCGGTGAGCTTGGACTGCGCGACGAGTTCCTGACCCTGCCGCACAACGAGGTCACCACCCTCGATGCCGTCGTCAACGGTCATCGCCTGCATCCCGTCGACTTCCGGCGTCTGCCGCCGCCCGACGACTTCCTCGTGCTGATGCCGCAGTGGGACTTTCTGAACTTCTTGACCGGAAAGGCGGCGGTGTATCCGGGCTTCCGCCTGCTGATGAGCACCGAGGCGACCGGGCTCATCCGCGACGCGGGCACCGGCGGCGGCGTCGCGGGGGTCACGGCGACCGATTCGGATGGCCCGCTCGAGATCCGCGCTCGGCTCACCGTCGCCTGCGACGGCCGCTCGTCGACGCTGCGCGAAGCGGCCGGCCTCGTGCCGAAGGACTTCGGCGCGCCCGTCGACGTGCTCTGGTTCCGCGTGCCGAGGCCCGCGGTCGTGGTGCCGGACACGCTCGCCTATCTCGATGAGCAAGCTCTGCTCATCACGATTCCGCGCGGTGACTATTTTCAGATCGGTTTCGTGATTCCCAAGGGCGGGTTCGCCGCGCTGCGGCGGAGCGGTCTGCCAGCCTTCCGAGCCGCCGTCAGCTCAGCAGCGCCGTTCCTCGAGCCGGTGCTCGGCACCGTGACCCGCTGGGATCAGGTCAAACCGCTGTCCGTGCAGATCAACCGCCTGGCGAAGTGGCACCTGCCCGGCATGCTGTTGATCGGAGACGCCGCGCACGCGATGTCGCCCGCGTTCGGCGTCGGAGTGAACTATGCGATTCAGGATGCGGTCGCCGCGGCCAACGCGCTCGCGCGGCCCCTGCGCTTCGGCGCCGGTGCGGCGGCGATCGACGAAGATTGCGCCGGCATCCAGAACCGGCGGATGCGCGCGGTCCGCCGCATGCAGGGGCTTCAGATCCGGGCGCACGACAGTTTCGCAAGACCCGGAGGAGGGGCAATCCTGCCCGATCCGGTTCCGCGAGCGATCGGCGTCGCGCTCGCTGCGGCGATGCCGATCGTGCAACGACTGGCCGCTCGGGTGGTCGGGCGCGGCTTCGTCCCGGAGCACCTGGCCGACGACCTCCTGCCGAGGTAGCGACGACCAAGCGCGTTGCTGTAGACCGGAGATCGTGCGCAAGACCGGACGGCACGCGAAATCCGTCCGGGGTAGCGCTCAAAGTCCGGCGCAGCGTGACGTTCTGCCATGACGACCAGGTCGTGCCAGCAGGATCAGGCCAGGAAGATCAGCACCAGGCCCGCGAGCGGGAGGATGCCCTGTATCAGCGCTGCGCCGATGTAGCCCTTGCCCGTGGTGACGAGCACGAGTGCCGCCAGCGCCATGCTGGCCATCGTGTAGACGATCAAGGCCATTCCCGCGTCGTGCATGCCGAAGCCGAACAGGATGACGCCGACGATCGCGCCGGTCGCGAGGAACAGATTGTAGAAGCCCTGATTGTAGGCAAGCGGCTTCGTGGTCTCGGCGGCCTCCTGGTTGGCGACGCGGAACCTCTTCCACACGGCCGGACGCGTCCAGCCGACGCTCTCCATCAGGAAGATGCCCACGTGCAACGCTGCCGCGAGGGCGATGACCAGTATCGCGATGATGATCATGCGGTCAGCCTATTGCGCTGCGGCCGTTCGGTGCGTTGTTTCGCTGCGATGTGGTCAAAGTGCCGTCAGGCGCGCACGTCCACGACGGTGCGTCCGCGCACACGCCCGGCGAGGATGTCGTCGGCCCGGCCGAAGGCATCCGCCAACGGGATGGTGGTCGTCAGCTCGTCGAGCAGCGCGAGGTCGAGCCCGGCGGCCAACGCGGTCCAGGCTTGCTGCCGCACTGGTAGTGGTGCATCCACTGAGTTGACGCCGGCCAGGGTGACTGAGCGCAGGATGAACGGCAGCACGGTGGCCGGCAGGTCGGCACCCTGGGCGAGTCCGCACGCCGCGACCGCGCCGCCGTAGTTGGTCTGGGCGAGCACGTTTGCGAGCGTGGCACTGCCGACCGAGTCGATGGCACCGGCCCAGCGCTGCGTCTGCATCGGTCGACCCGGCTCGCTGAGTTCGGCTCGATCGAAGATGGCGGAGGCGCCCAGGCTGATCAAGTAAGGCGCCTCTGCTTCGGCGCGCCCGCTCGAGGCGGTCACCCGGTAGCCGCGCTGGCTCAGCAGCGCGATCGCGACCGAGCCGACGCCGCCTGCTGCGCCGGTGACGAGGACATCACCGGCATCCGGAGTCACGCCCTGGCGCTCAAGTGCGAGCACGCAGAGCATGGCGGTGAATCCTGCGGTGCCGATGGCTGCGGCACGGGCTGGGTCGATGCTTGCCGGGATCGCCACGAGTGCGTCGCCGTGCACGCGGGCGCGTTCCGCAAGGCCACCGTGATGCCGCTCGCCGATTCCGGCGCCGTTCAGGAGGACGGCGTCGCCCGGTTTCCAGCGCGGATCATCCGATGCGGCGACGGTGCCGACGAGGTCGATGCCGGGAATCAGCGGGGAGACGCCGACGATGCCCGGCTTGCCGGCCAGGGCGAGGCCGTCTTTGAAGTTGATGCCGGAATGGCTGACGTCGATGGTGACGGCGCCCGGCATCAGAAAGTCGTCGGTCACCTCGCGCAGCTGCGCCGAGTGCTCGGTGATGCGGGAGCCGTCTCGGACTTGGTCGATGACGATCGCACGAAAGGCCATTACGTCACGTCCTGACGCCAGGTGGTGAAGTAACCGATCACGGTGAGCAGCACCGCGTAGCCGAGCAGCACGAGGCCGCCCTGCCACCAGTCGAGGGATTGAGCATCCGGCGTCTGGATGGTGAAGAAGCTGGAGCCGACGAGCGCGTCGCCGGAGGCGCCGGGCAGGAACTTGCCGATCGAGGCGGTCACGTCGGAGAACGACGCCGCCAGGCGCAGTAGCGGCTCGACGAACTGCGTGAAGGCGAGGATGATGACGATCGCCGCGGTCTGGTTCGGGATCAGCGTGCCGAGTCCGACGCCGATCGCGGCCCAGAGCGCCATCGCGATCAGCGCCCGACCGAACAGTGCCCAGGTGTTGTTGTCGCCGAGTGCCGTGTCGATGCCGAAGATCGACAGTGCGAGCGATCCAGCGCCGACGGATGCCAGCAGGGCCACGACACCATATGCAGCACCGACGACCAGCGACGACAGACTCTTCGCTTCGAGCACCTGTTCGCGCCGCGGGTTCACAAGGAAGGTCGGCGTCAACGTCTGGTGCCGGAATTCGCCGGTCGTCGCCAGCGCGCCGAGCAAGACGGGGAACACGTAGCCGACCGAGGTGGCGAAACTGTAGATCAGCGGCGCCAGCGCGCCGAAGTGCGGAAGTGCGCCGCCGCCACCTCCCCTCGGCGTGATCTTGCCCGTGCTGATCGCTCCGAACAGTGCGCCGAGACCGCCGGAGATCAACGCGATGTAGGCGAACAGCACGATGGCCAGGATCCACCACATGCGCGTGGTGAGAACCTTGTCGAACTCGGCCTTGAGGCCGGCGAAGAAGGCGTTCACAGCGAGTCCCCCTCTCCGACGAGGGAGAGGAAGGTCTCTTCGAGACCGGACTTCTGCCGATGCAATGTGCTCAACTCGACGCCGGCCATGAAGGCGACGTGCCCGATCTGTGCGGTCTCCGCACCGGTGACCATCAGGCCGCTGCGCACAACCGTGAAGGTGAGATTGGCAGCCCGGAGCGCGGCCTCGAGCGCTTCGCGGTCGGGCGATTCGACGATGACCTGGATGTTGTCGGCGTTTTCCAGCGTCTCGAGCGACCCGCGGTGCACCAGTTCGCCCTTCGCGATGATGACGACCTCGTCGACGCTCTGCTGCACCTCGGAGAGCAGATGTGAGCTGACCAGAATGGTGCGCCCTTCGGTGGCGAGCTCGCGGAGGAAGGTGCGGATCCACTTGATGCCTTCCGGATCGAGCCCGTTGATCGGTTCGTCGAGCACGAGCACACCCGGGTCGCCGAGCAGTGTGAAGGCGAGGCCGAGCCGTTGCCGCATGCCGAGCGAGTACCCGCCGACCCGGCGATGGCCATAATCGGCCAGGCCGACTTTCTTCAACACGACAGGCACGCGAGCCTGGTCGAGTCGGGCGGCTGTCGCGTACACGGCGAGGTGGCTGTGCGCTGTGCGTCCCGGATGGAAACTGGCGGCTTCGAGCGCGGCACCGACCGTCGTCAGAGGGGAGGGCAGATCGCGGTAGCGCACGCCGCCGAACGTGGCGGTGCCGCTGGTGGGTGTGACGAGGCCGAGCAGCATCCGCAGCGAGGTGGTCTTGCCGGCGCCGTTCGGGCCGAGGAAGCCGGTGACTCGCCCGGGCTCGACGGTGAAGCTGAGATTTGAGACGGCGGCGACTTCACCGAAATGCTTGGTCACACCGGAAAACTCGATGGGAACCCCCTGCGGCATCGCGTTCCTCTCACTCGATGCGGACATAGCGATAGAACGAACAGTACGCAACCGGTTGGCCCGTGTCGAGCGCGCCATGCCGTCAGCGTCTGCACACCAGCCCGGACTTTTGAGGCTGGCCCGGACCAGAGTGGGGTTTCCGTCCGGTCTGTCGCGCAGAGTCCGGGCCAGCGGCGAGAGAGTCGCAGCTAGCATGAACCCATGCCCACCCAACCGGATGCCTACGATGCGGCAATCGAAGCAGCCCGGGGCCACGCGTTGCGCTGGCTTGCAACCGTGGGCTCTCGCCCCGTGCCGCCGCGGATGCGCGCGAGCGAGCTTCGTGACGCGTTCGGCGGCGCACTCCCGGAGGAACCGACGGATGCCGCGACCGTCGTCGACGAGCTTGCCACGCTGGCCGAGCCGGGGCTGATGGCCATGCAGTCCGGCCGCTTCTACGGCTGGGTGACCGGCGGAACGCTGCCCGCCGCACTCGGCGCGGACTGGCTCGTCACCGCCTGGGATCAGAACGCCGCCTTGCGCTTTTCCGCTCCCGCCGTCGTCGCGGCCGAGGAGGCCGCAGCGAGCTGGCTGCTCGACCTGCTCGGGCTTCCGAACGGAAGCGACGTCGGGTTCACCACCGGCGCCACCACCTCCAACTTCGTCGGGCTCGCTGCAGCGCGGCAGGACGTGCTGGCGCGAGCGGGCTGGAACGTGGCGACCGGCGGGCTGACCGGGGCGCCTCGCATCCGGGTGTTCGTCGGCGCCGACCGGCATACCTCGATCGACTTGGCGCTGAGTTATCTCGGGTTGGGCGCGCCGATTCCCGTCGCGGCCGACGACCAGGGACGCATCCTGCCCGCTGCGCTCGCCGCTGCGATGGATGACGCGCAGGCGGACACCGCAGCCCCCGGTGACGTAGCGCCCGGCGATGCACTGCCCGGTCCGGCGATCGTGTGCCTGCAGGCCGGCAATCTGCACTCCGGCGCATTCGACCCGATGACTGAGGCGATCGCAGTCGCGCACGAACGCGGCGCATGGGTGCACGTCGACGGCGCGTTCGGGCTCTGGGCGGCCGCCAGCCCGCGCCTGCGCGATCGGCTCGCCGGGGTGGAGGGTGCCGACTCCTGGGCGACGGATGCGCACAAGACCCTCAACGTGCCCTACGACTGCGGCATAGCCATCGTCGCCCGGCCCGAGGCAGTACGCACGGTGTTCGGCGCGCGGACGAGCTATTTGATGACGGATGACCCCGGCCCGGGGGACCCGTTCGAGCGCGTTCCCGAGTTCTCGCGCCGCGCCCGCGGCGTGCCGGTGTGGGCGGCATTGCGCTCGCTCGGCCGGTCTGGGACGATCGCGCTCGTGGAGCGGTTCGCCGCGCACGCCTCCGCCTTCGCCGACGGGATCGCGCGGATCCCCGGCGCCGAGGTCATCAACGATGTCGTGTTCACGCAGGTCTGCGTCAGCTTCGGCGATGACGAGCGCACCCGGCGGGTGACCGAGCGGCTGCTGGCAAGCGGCGTCACGTGGATGTCCGGCTCACGCTGGCACGACCGCGACGTGCTGCGCATCTCGGTGAGCAACTGGTCGACGGATGCCGCGGACGTCGCGCAATCGCTCGCCGCGCTTGAGCGGGCGGCCGCGGGCATCCGCTGAGCGCGGTGCTGCCTCGGTTCGCCGGGTGCCGCCGGGTGTCGCCGGGCCCCTGGCGAACCGATCCCGCTCGGCCTGCCAATAGCATGAGGGCATGTCCGAGCCGACAAAGGTGAGCGCACTGCCGCTGCCGCGCGGTCGCGTCTCGGTCAACGCCGCCTTCGACTACGGCTTCTTCATCTTCGGCGGACTTGCCGCCGTCTGGCTGGCCTGGCTCGTGCTCTCGGAGAGCTTCTCGTGGGGTTGGTGGCAGGTCGTCTTCTTCGTGCTGTTCTGGCTCGTGCTGGCCTACCTCGTGCTGCCGCGACTGCATCGTATCCTGACCAGGCTGTACGTTCCGAACTACTTCATCGGACGCGCGCGCACCAGTGACGGACTGCTCGGCGATCCGATCAACCTCGCGCTGCTCGGCAGCGAAGAGCAGTTGAAGCGGGCGATGAGCCAGGCCGGCTGGACCCGCGCCGACGACGTCACCCTGGCTTCCAGCTGGCGCATCGTCACGTCCACGATCACGCGCCGCAGCTACGATGAGGCGCCGGTCAGCCCGCTGATGCTGTTCGAAAGACAGCAGGATGTCGCATACCAGCAGGAGGTGCTGGGCAACCCGGCCAAGCGACACCATGTGCGGTTCTGGCGCAGCCCGGACGGCTGGCTGCTGCCCGGCGGGCACCAGGCGGACTGGCTGGCGGCCGGAACGTTCGACCGCAGCGTCGGCTTCTCTTTGTTCACGCTGCAGATCACCCACAAGATCGACGCGAACACCGACATCGAGCGCGACCACATCGTGAACACGCTGACCTCATCGGATGACGCGATCGACGTGCGCGTCATCCGCGATTTCTCCACCGGCTACCACTCGCGCAACGGCGGCGGCGACACCATCGTGACGGATGGCGACCTGCCCATCGTCGACCTTCGGGCGCTGCCGGTGCCGCCCGGCGCATCGGCTGCTGCGTCACCGGTCGCCCCGGCCACGAGGCGCCCGGTGCAGATCATGCTCGGCTCACTGCTGATGCTGTTCCGCGTGTTCGCGGGCATCGTCACCATTGCGTCGATCTTCGTCAGCTGGGATGAGGTCGTGCGATCGGCCCGGATCGACGAGCCGAATCTCACCCCGGCGGATGCGCACGCGGCGGCGGCGATCGTCATCTGGGTGCTGGTCGGTCTTGCCGCCATCGCCCTGCTGACCTACGTCGCGTTGATCGTTCTCGTGTTCCACGGCAGCAACTGGGCGCGGATTGCGGCGATGACCTTCGGAGCGATCGTCATCATCGCGAGCGCCGTCGACTATTTCAACGGCGGGCCGAAGATCACGCTGTTCACCACGCTGCCGGGTTTGGCATTCGACATCCTGGTGATGTTGGCGCTGTCCAGTCAGAGCGCGCGGGTCTGGTCACGGCTGCCGCGCAGCAGGCGGGCGCGGGCGCGGGCCGCGAAGAGGGCGGTGGATGCGGTGGATGCGGCGCGGATGACGGGGCTGCAGCATCCGGTCGGGCCGCGTTGACGCTACCGGACCAAGTCGAGCCTGCGCGCGGTTGACGCGACGGGCTGAGTTGACGCGACCGGCGAGTTGACCCTACCAGGCCGAGACGACGCTACAGGGGTGGCGTGCGGGGAGTCGAGATGCGCAGAGCAGCCTCCTCCGCATCGAGGAAAGCCCTGACGCGGCGCACCGAGCCCGCCTGATAGCGGCCCTCGACATGTGCCGCCTCGACCGCTCGCCGCTCGGCGGCCAACATGGACTGGCGCAGTCTGCGATACGCAGTCGGTGACTCCTCCTCACCATCGGTGGTCGGGTTTTCCAGCGCATCGCGGAGGAACACCTCGTTCGTGCGGAGCCGGGCGACGACGGCATTGTCGTCGGCATCCGTCACGTCGAGTTCGAGCTGATCCAATCCGGCCGACTGCGCCTCGGCGAGCAGCCGTTGCATCTCGCTCGCCTCCTGCGCGGCGTCGGGTGCCGGCAACCGCAGCCGGCGGATGACCCACGGCAGCGCTAGCCCCTCGAGCAGGGTGCCGACGACCACCACGAACGCCAAGAACTGCAGGAATTCGCGATACGGTGTCTGCGGCGGCAGCAGGAAGACGGCGGCGAGGGTCACCACTCCACGGATGCCCGCGAAGGACACCGCGATGCTCGTGCGCCAACTCCAACCCCGCTCGCGCAGCCGCCGCGGCCCATGGCGATAGAGCACAGTGATGGCGGCCATCCAACCGAAGCGCGCGGCGAGAAGCGCGAGCAAAACGACGACGCAGATCAGCACGACCTGGCCGAGCGTGAACCCGCTCTTCAGCGCACCGGTCAGGATGCTCGCCAGTTCGAGTCCGATGAACAGGAACACGGTGTTCTCGAGCAGAAATTGGATCGTGCGCCAGTTGATCGACTCCGCGATGCGTGCCTCGGCCGACTGGATGGCGGGGGATCGGTAGCCGAGGTAGAGCCCTGCGACGACGACCGCGAGCACGCCGGAACCGCCGAGCGACTGCGCGATGATGAATGCGATGTACGGGGTGACCAGCGACAGGCTGGTGTCGAGCACCGGCGCATGCAGTCGGCGCCGGATTGTGGCCAGCACGAGCCCGACCGCGAGCCCGACGACCAGGCCGGCGACGACGGCCAGAGCGAAATCGCCGGCGATCAGCCACGGATTGAGCACCCCGGCAATTGCCACGATGGATGCGTTCAGCGCGACCAGCGCCGTCGCGTCGTTGAGCAGACTCTCGCCCTCGAGCACGGTCACGAGGCGACGCGGCAGGTGAAGGCGACCGATGATCGCGGTGATGGCGACGGTATCTGTCGGGGCGACGACGGCGCCGAATGCGAACGCGGCGGCGAGGGTGAGCGCCGGAACGACGAGCCAGGTGGCGAAGCCGATGACGATCACCGTGAACGCGACCAGCCCGACGGACAACAGCAGGATGCTGTCGCGGCGGGCACGGACATCCGCGAATGAGGTGCGAATAGCGGCGGCGAACAGGAGCGGCGGCAGCAGACCGTACAGAATCAGCTGGGGCTGCACCTGCACCTGCGGAATGCCCGGGATGAACGATGCGATTGCGCCGACCAGCACGAGCGCGACGGGCGCCGACCAGCCGATGCGGCGCGACAGACCCGTGATGGTGACCGTGACCACGACGAAAGACACGATCCAGGCGATGGTGGCGACCGGATCCATGCTGTTCATGATCGTCGCAATGCGCCCACGGCGCCAGATATTCCCGCTGTTGCGCGGCGTGGCTACGCGGTCATCGCCTGACGTGGTCGTGGTCGTGGTCGTGGCCGCGGGCCGCTGAGTGTGCCCAAGTGGTCGTTATGAGTGCTCCACGCGCGTCAAGAGCGGCCATTTGGGCGCATTCGGCGAAGAAGACGGGGTCGCGGCCGGACCCGTCAAAGCGCGGCGAGACGCTTCGAAAAGGTCTGCAGCGTCTCGGCGATGGCGTGAAGGTCGGTCGCCCCACCGTCTTCGGCGAGATGTTCGGTGATCCATGATCGCGCGAGCTCCGAAGCGGGAACGCCGGCCTGGATGGCCGCGGATTCGAGTGACGCCACTTCGTCATCGGATAGCCGAATCGAATAGACCTTGGCGCGACCGCCTGGTCGGCTGACCTTGGTCGACGCTGTGGCCTGTGCGTCTTTGTGTTCTTCGGCGTGCTCGGCTTCGCTGCGGAGCAGTTCGGTGAGCTGGTCATGGTGTGCCCTCCTGAGTGTTGTAATGGTTCTGATCGGTCGAATTCGCAGGCCAGCCATTCACCCCGTACACCATTCCTGCATGCTCAAGGACGATCACGGTCACAATGCGACGGGTGGTGTCGGCTCAGCCAATAATCCGCGCGGAGAGGCCGGTTCGGCTTGATGGATCAGGCTCCAGAATCACGCGGTACGGGTCAGCAAGCGCTTCACTCGCCTCGGCGGGATCGACGCCGTGGTGCATACGCATGTACTGCCCTCGCTCCATTTCACATCGAGATTTGCGAGGGGGGCGTATGAGCGGCTGGTGTGCAGGTAGCGCTTGACTGCTTTCAGGTCGCCGCCGATGGTGCCGTTCATGCCGTCGGTCGAGATCAGGATGCGTCCGCGCAGTCCGAGCGATTCGCACAGGTCGCGCTGCCAGACGCGCACGGCATCCGGGTCGGCCAGCGGCGTGAAGACGTAGTAGAGCAGGATCTTCGGGATGGCCACCGGGCAAGTTTACGTGTCGCCTCGCTGTCCTCCACAGCGGCAGGGCTACGCTATCCCTCCACAGATTCGCGGATTGCATTCCGCGACGATGCCGCTGCGGATAATCTGAATGACACCGTATGAACTGGTCTGCGACTAGTCTGAAAGGATGACGAATGTGGGAGCATACGAGGCGAAGACGCACCTTCCTGCGTTGCTGAAGCGAGTTGCATCCGGGGAAGAGATCACGATCACCAAGCACGGGGCGCCCATTGCCAAGCTCGTCCCGGTGCCCGCAGCGGCGGACAAGCGGATCGGCGAGGTTGTCGACGATGTCCTGACTCACCGATTGACCGTTCCCGACGGTCAGACTGCTCTCGGCTGGCTCAGCGAAGGACGCGGCTGAACGCGTGCCCTTCGTGTTGGACGCGTCGGCCGTATTGCCGCTCCTGCTGTCGGACGCGCAGCCGGCAAGAGAGCTGCTTGAACACTTTCGTTCCGGCGAGGTGGCCGTTGTGCCCGGTCTGTTCGTCGTCGAGCTTGCGAATGTGCTCGTCACGGCCGTTCGTCGAGGCCGGCATCGCAAAGCGACCGTGCTCGCTCAGTTGCGCCGATTTGCGAAGCTGCCGATCGACATCCGGAGCGAACCGCTGCCGCCTGACAGGCTGGTTTCCCTGGCGATCCTACGAGGACTTACCGCGTACGACGCGAGCTATCTCGAGCTTGCCCGCTCGAGTGGCCTCGCACTCGCGACAGCGGATGCCGCGCTCGCTCGCGCAGCGGCGGCAGACAACGTCGAGCTGGTGATTCCGCTGCAGTAGCCGCTCACGCGCGCGATCACGCGCCGTGCTGCATCCACTACCGTGGTGAACAATGTCAGGCAAGCCAGCACAGCCGCCGGATGCGGACGGCCAGGGCCCGCGGCGCGACGATCGCTCGGTCGCCGCGCGGCTGTTCGCGGTCATCGACGCGTTCAGCGCACCGGCACCGGCAGCAGCCTTGACGCTCACGGCGATCGCGCAGCGCGCCGGCCTGCCGTTGTCGACCGCGCACCGGCTCGTTGCGGAATGGGTGGCCTGGGGCGGTCTGGCCCGCCAAGAGGACGGCCGGTATAGCCTGGGCATGCGACTCTGGGAAGTCGGCGTGCAGACGCCGACCGCGCGCAATCTGCGCACCATCGCGTTGCCCTACCTCGAGGACCTGTACGAGGCCACGCACGAGCATGTGCAGCTGGCGATCCTCGATGGTCACGATGCCCTGTATGTCGAGAAGCTCTCGGGGCATCGGGCCGTGCACATCATCTCGCGGGTGGGGGGTCGGCTGCCGCTGCATGCGACCGGGGTCGGGATGGTCTTGCTCGCGTTCGCACCGCCGGAGGTCGTTCAGTCGTATCTCGATACGCCGCTGCAACGGTTCCTGCCCGGCACCGTCGCCACTCCTGATGAGCTGCGTCGGCGCATCGCAGGGGTGCGCACACAGGGCGTCGCGTTCATGGCGGAAGAGATGACCGCCGGCTCGAATTCGATCGCCGCGCCCATTCGGGATCGCACCGGGCAGGTGGTGGCCGCGGTCTCCATCGTGACGCACGCGAAGCCGGTTCCGGATGCCGGTCACGAGCAGGCGGTACGCAGCGCGGCCCAGGGAGTCAGCAGGGCCTTAGGCTACCGCAGGGCCGGCTGACTCCGGGCTCCTACCAGGGTCTTTTCACAGTCATCGAATTGCATCATCCCGTTGGTCGAGTAGCCCGCGAGCGCAGCGAGCAGGCGTATCGAGACCCCGCAATGAGATCTCGATACGGGTCTCGATACGAGTCTCGATACGCTCGTACCTCGCTACTCGACCACCAAGTTTGAACATTGCCGACTGTGAAAAAGCCCTGGATTCCTCCCTCTCGACTTCCACTGGGTGGAAGCAGAAGCCCACGGTGCTGCATGAGCAGGCATGCTCGAGACACACCCTGTCAGCGCTGATAGACGGCGCCGCCAGAGACTGTTGCGATGAACACTGTTGCCCAGAACTGTTGCAAGGAGCGGAATGTCTCGCGAAACCACACGTGTCGCCATCATCGGGGCGGGCCCTGCCGGGCTGCTGCTGGGGTGGGCGCTGCGCCGATCCGGCATTGACGCGATCATCGTCGAGACCCGTTCCATCGAGTACATCCACGGCCGGGTGCGTGCCGGAGTTCTGGAGCAGGGCTCCGTCGAGACGCTCACCCGGCTCGGCGTGGGCGATCGCATCGCCACGGACGGCCTCGTGCACGACGGCATCTATCTGCAATTCGCGGGCGAACGGCATCACGTCGACTTCAACGCACTCATCGGACGCACTGTCACGGTGTACGGCCAGCAAGCGGTGGTGCGCGATCTCATCGAGGCGCATCAGGCAGACGGCTCCACCGTCTACTTCGAAGCGTCGGATGTGGCGGTGCACGACATCGAGACAGCGCAGCCACGCGTCACGTTCCAGTACGGCGACGAGGCGCACGAGTTCCAGGCCGACTTCATCATCGGAGCAGACGGCTCGCACGGCATCTGCCGCCCGGCGATCCCGGCCGGAACCATCACCTCCTATCAGCGCGATTACCCATATGCCTGGTTGGGCATACTCGCTGATGTGGTGCCGTCGACCGACGAGCTCATCTACTGCTTGCATGAAGACGGCTTCGCAATGCACTCGATGCGTTCGCGGCAGGTATCGCGTCTATATCTGCAGGTCGAGCCGACCGAGCGGATCGAAGACTGGTCGAACGCACGCATCTGGGACACGCTGCACACACGGCTCGGCGTGCCGGGCTGGACGCTGCAGGAAGGCCCGGTCACGGAGAAGTCGATCACGCCGATGCGCAGCTTCGTGGCATCGACGCTCAATCACGGCAGTCTGTTCCTGGCAGGCGACGCCGGACACATCGTGCCGCCGACCGGCGCAAAGGGGCTGAACTCGGCGATCTCCGATGTCACAATGCTCAGCGATGCGCTGATCTCGCACTACGCCGGAGACGACACCGCCCTGACCGGTTACAGCGACGCGGCGCTCGCACGGCAGTGGCGCATCCAGCAGTTCTCACGCTGGATGACCCGGATGCTGCACCGCCACCACGGCGAGACCAATGAGCTGCAATTCGACTACCGCAGCCAGCTCGGCCAGCTGGACTACACGACGCACTCGCTGCACGCCATGCGATCACTGGCCGAGCAGTACACCGGGCTGCCACTGTGATGACAAGTGCTGTGATCACAACCGGTGGTCGAGTAGCGCGGTGGAGCTCACGGGATCGCGCAGCGATCCGCGACCCTTGTCGCCGGCGAGCCTGCGAACGAGGTTCACGCTCCACTGCGTATCGAGACCTCGTGACGGGGGTCTCGATATGCTCGTTCCTCGCTACTCGACCACCATCTTTTCCGCGCTGCTCGACCAACGACACTAATGTGCAGCCGACGACGATGAGGGAGGACGCATGACGATGGATTCCCAACAACGGATCAGCGCTGAGATTCGCGCGATCGAGGACGAGGCGCGGCGCGCCGTCGAGGCGGGCGGCACCCCGGAGCTGCATCCGCGACGCGATTACGCGCCGTATCGCAGCTCGGTGAAGCGGCATCCGACGCACGAGTTGGTGCGCGTCGATCCGGAGGAGGTCGAACGCTTCTCGCCCGCCTTCGGGCACACCGACGTCAACCCGTTGGAGAGCGATCTGACGATCCAGCACGCCGGGGAGCCTCTCGGCGAACGCATCACGGTGTCCGGGCGCGTACTCGATGGCGACGGTCGACCGGTGCGCAGCCAGCTGATCGAGATCTGGCAGGCGAACTCCGGCGGGAGATATGTACACAAGCGGGACCAGCATCCGGCGCCGCTGGATCCGAACTTCACCGGAGTAGGCCGGGCGATCACGAGCGAGAACGGCGAGTACCGGTTCACGACGATCAAGCCCGGACCGTATCCGTGGAAGAACCATACGAACGCGTGGCGGCCGGCGCACATCCACTTCTCACTGTTCGGCTCGGCATTCACGCAACGGCTGGTCACGCAGATGTATTTTCCGGGGGATCCGCTGTTCGCCCTCGATCCGATCTACCAATCGATCACGGACCCGGCCGCGCGGGAACGGCTGATCGGCCACTATGACCATGACCTGAGCGTGCCCGAGTTCTCGCTCGCCTACGTGTGGGACATCGTGTTGACCGGGCCGCGCTCGACCTGGATGGAGGAGGACGACCATGCCTGACACCGCCGCGCCACAGCAGCCCGACGCCCCACAACAGCCCGCCGCGCCACAGCAGCCCGACGCTCCACAGCAGCCCGTGCAGACCCCATCGCAGACGGTCGGACCGTTCTACGGCTACGCGCTGCGCTACGAGGGTGGGCCGAATCTTGTCCCCGGGCACCACCCGGAGGCGATCCGCCTGCACGGCACCGTGTACGACGGCGAGGGCACGCCCGTGCCGGACGCGCTCGTCGAGATCTGGCAGGCGGATGCCGCGGGCCGCATCCCGCACGAGCAGGGCAGCCTCGAACGCGACGGCTACACCTTCACCGGGTTCGGCAGAGCCGTCGTCAACCTGGCCGGCCACTTCATGTTCACCACCGTCAAGCCGGGAGCGGTCGGCTCCGGGGCACCCTACGTTCTCCTGACGGTGTTCGCCCGCGGGCTCATGCACCACCTCTTCACGCGGGCGTACTTTCCCGAGGATGCCGTCGCACAGGAGACGGATGCCGTGCTCGCCGCCGTGCCGGCCGAACGCCGGGCCACCCTCGTCGCGGTCGCGGACGGCCAGCGTTCGTATCGGTTCGACATCCGGCTGCAGGGCGAGGGCGAGACCGTTTTCCTGGATTTCGATGCCTGAGCGCGTGGCAGCGAGATCAGTGTGTGGAAGCGTGCATTCTTGGTGGTCGAGTAGCGTGCGAGGAACGAGCATGCCTATCGAGACCGCTGTAGACCGCTTGCGAGGTCCCGATACGGTCGCTGGCGCTCGCTACCCTTCGCGACGGCCGCGGGCGGCCTCCTCAGGGCACCGCTCGACCAACGAAATTGGGTGGGAGCGCTCTCGTTCGCTGAGCTTGTCGAAGGGTCGGGCGGGTTTCGATGCCTGAGAATTCACAGCCCGAGCTCGGCTGCAGCGTTGGCCTGCTCGACCCGCTGAGCCAGGGCACGAGTGCCGCCCGCCTGACGGACGACGCCGCGTGGTTGCAGGCTCTCGTCGACGCGGAGCTCGGGCTGACGCGAGCGCTCATCCGTGCCGGGCTCGTGCCGTCGTGGATGAGCGCGGTCGCCGATGAAATCGCCGACGCCCGCAGCCTGGACCTTGCGGCAATCGCCGCGGCGGGTCGCGCCGGCGGTAATCCCGTCATTCCGCTGGTGAAGGCGCTCGGGAGAGCGGCGGAGCAGCGGCGAGCCGACGCATCCGATCACATCCACGTCGGGGTCACCAGTCAGGACATCCTCGACACGGCCGCCATGCTCGTCGCCCGCCGGGTGACTGGGGTGGTGTCGGATGCGTTGGCAAACCTCGCCGAAACTCTCGCGGCACTGGCCACGCGGCATCGTTCGACACCGTTGGCCGGTCGCACGCTCGGCCAACAGGCGTCACCGACGAGCTTCGGGCTCGTGGCCGCCGGCTGGTTGGATGCCGTGCTCACCGCCCGCGAACGGGTGGATGCCGTGCGCAGCGCGCTTCCCGTGCAGCTTGGTGGCGCGGTCGGGAATCTCGCGGTGCTCGCCGAGATCGCGGCGGCGCGGCTGCCCGGTTCGGATCTATATGAAACCGTCGACACCGTCATTGCCGGTTACGCAGTTGAACTCGGGCTGCGGGCCCCGGGCATCGCGTGGCACACGAATCGGCTGCCCGTCACGGAACTCGCAGATGCGCTCGCCGCGGCGGTCGGCGCTGTCGGTGCATTCGCGCTCGAGGTCACCGTGCTGGCCCGCACCGAGATCGGTGAGCTCTCTGAACACCTCGGCGATGGCGAAGGCGGGTCGTCCGCCATGCCGCACAAGCGCAATCCGGTGACGGCGTTCTTGGTCGTGTCTGCGGCACGTCGTGTGCCCGGGCTGTTGGCCACACTGCACAGCAGTCTGCTCGCCGAAGACCAGCGACCCAGTGGCGCCTGGCACGCCGAGTGGCCGACGCTGCGCGACCTGGAGAGCCTCACGATCGCCGCGACGGAGGGTGCAGCCGCGCTGGCCGCACGCCTCGACGTCGACGTCGAACGAATGCGCGCCAATCTCGAGCTCACCGACGGTCTGATCTCCAGTGAACGGGTCAGCACGATCCTCGGCGAAGCGCTCGGCAAACAGGCCGCCTTCGAACTCGTCCAGGCCGCGGCGCGCGAGGCTGCGGCGACCCACCGGCCACTACGGGTCGTTCTGTCCGGCCGGCTGGTCGCCGACGGGCACCCGGAGAGCCTGCGCGCGGCGGTGTGGAACGCATTCGACCCGAATGCCGCGCTCGGCCACTCCGAGCGGATGATCGATGGCGTCGTCGCGCGCTGGCGGGCCGCTGTGAGCCAGAACCGGGCCGAGCCGGACCGCGCGACACAGAATCGCGTCGAGCGAGACAGCGCCGAGCGGGACCGTGCTGGCAGCGTCGAGAACAAAGGGACGGAGATCCAATGAGCATCCCAACCCTTCGCTGTTCCGTGGCGCCGGTGCGCAGTGGTGCGCCTGACGCCGAGCTTCTGGTACTCGGGCCGTCGCTCGGCACGACCAGCGAACTCTGGTCCGCTGTGCTCGACGTGCTGTCCGAGCGCTATCGAGTGCTGCGTTACGACCTGCCGGGCCACGGTTTCAGCCCTGCGGCGACACAGTCGTTCAGCGTGGCCGACCTGGCGGATGCCGTGGTCGACCTCGTCGACGAGGTCGGCGGCGGCGCGTTCCACTATGCCGGCGTATCGCTCGGCGGTGCGGTCGGGCTGCAACTCGGGTTGCGCCATCCGTCACGGTTGTCGAGCCTCACCGCCATCTGCACCGGCGCGAAAATCGGCGAGACGGAGGGCTGGACCGCCCGAGCGGCGCAGGTGCGTGCGAGCGGTACGGCATCCGTCGTCGCGGGCAGCGCCCGGCGCTGGTTCGCGCCCGGTTTTCTCGAACGCGACCCGGATGCCGGTGGCGCGGCACTGAACGCCCTCCTGCAGATCGACGACGAATCGTACGCGCTGTGCTGCGAGGCGCTCGGCGCTCACGACGTGACCGCTCGACTCGGTGAAATCGAGGTGCGAACGCTGGCCGTCGCGGGGGAGGCGGATCAGGCGGCGCCGCCGGCGAAACTGCGGGAACTGGCCGACGGCATCCCGGGGGCGCGTTACGCCGAGATCGCGGGAGCGGCCCACCTGCCGATGCTGGAGCGGCCGGCCGAACTGGTGCGGCTGGTGCTCGGGCACATCCACGGGGTGGCAGCGGATGCCGTGACGGATGCGTCGGCGGAGGCGAGCACTCGGGCCTCGCGTACGCAGACCAATGATGAGACGTTCGCCGCCGGAGTCGCGGTGCGCCGTGCCGTGCTCGGCGACGCGCACGTCGATGCCTCGACGGCATCGATCACGCCGGAGACCGCTGACTTCCAAGACTTCATCACCCGCTATGCGTGGGGCGACGTGTGGACGAGGCCCGGCCTGGACCGGCGCACCCGCAGCTTCATCACAATTGCAGCGTTGGTCTCCAGCGGGCATGAGAACGAGGTCGCCATGCACATCCGTGCCGCGCTGACAAACGGGCTGACCCGCGCCGAGATCAGTGAGACGCTGCTGCACGTGGCGATCTACGCAGGCGTGCCTGCCGCCAACTCGGCGTTCGCGATCGCCCGTGAGGTGTTCGCGGCGCTTGATGCGGATGCTGAGGCAGACTCATGAGCTCGCGTTTCGTCGGTCGAGTAGCGCGGTGGAGCTCAGAGGGTCGCGCAGCGATCCGCGACCCCGGCGCCGAGCGAGCCTGCGAGCGAAGGTCTCGCCCGCGGCCGTATCGAGACCTCGTAGGCCGGTGGGGGTCTCGATACGCTCGCTGGCGCTCGCTACTCGACCGGCGGGTCGTGGCCTAGCTGTGATCTCCGCTCTCCGCGCAAACCGAACTGAGGACGCACAACCATGAACAGCAATCTGCGAGACGTCGTCATCTGCGAACCTCTGCGCACCCCGATCGGACGCTTCGGCGGAGTGTTGAAGACAGTGCCGCCCGCCGACCTGGCGTCGACCGTGATCCGCGAAGTCGTCGCACGCACCGGAATCGATGGTGCCGTGGTCGACGACGTGATCTTCGGGCAGGGCTATCCGACGGCGGAGGCCGCGCCGATCGCGCGGGTCGCCGCGCTGGATGCCGGCCTGCCTGTGACCGTGGGTGGCCTGCAGTTGGATCGTCGCTGCGGCTCGGGTCTGCAGGCGATCCTCGACGCGGCGATGCAGGTGCAAACCGGCGTCAGCGACGTGGTGATCGCCGGCGGTGTGGACTCGATGAGTCAGGCGCCGCTCTACACCGTCGATGCGCGTTGGGGCATCTCGGGCACGGTTGGGGTGTTCCTGCGGGACGCGCTGGGCCGTGCCCGTGAGACCGCCGGCGGTCGCAACTATCCGGTGCCGGACGGCATGTTGGAGACGGCCGAGAACCTGCGCCGCGACTACTCGATCAGCCGCGAAGAACAGGATGCCCTCGCGTTGCGCTCGCAGCACCGCGCCGCGCGCGCGGTGACAGAGGGTCGCTTCGACGACGAGATCGTTCCGGTCACGGTGCCCGGTCGCAAGGGCGACACCGTCGTGGACAAGGATGAGTCGCCGCGTCCGGACACCACGCTTGAGGGACTGGCTGCACTGCGTCCCGCCCTGTTGAAGAAGGATCCCGCAGCCACCGTCACCGCGGGCAATGCGAGTTCGCAGAATGACGCCGCGGCGGCGTGCCTGGTGACCAGTGCGGAACGTGCCGCCGCGCTCGGTCTGACCCCGCTGGTGCGACTGGTCTCGTGGGCGCGCGGGGGCGTTGAGCCCTCGCAGATGGGCCTGGGCCCTGTCGTCGCCGTGCCGAAGGCGTTGGCACGGGCCCGCTTGTCGCTGGCAGACATGGACTTGATCGAACTGAACGAGGCCTTCGCCGTGCAGGTGCTCGCCGTCACCCGCCAGTGGGCCTTCGTCGACGAGGACTGGGAGCGCACCAACGTGAACGGGTCCGGGATCTCGCTCGGGCATCCGGTCGGCGCCACCGGGGCGCGCATGCTCGCCACTGGTGCCCGTCAACTGCACCGTGATGGCGGGCGCTACCTGCTGGAGACCATGTGCATCGCCGGCGGTCAGGGGCTGGCGGCGATCTTCGAGCGGGTATGAGGAACGCGCCGTGGACGGGCTCGACGGCACGATTGCCGCTGAGTTGGCGAAGTCGAGCACGAACCGTCATCTCCAGATGTGTCCACTCGACCATGCCCGCGGCGCGCGCGGAGGCCAGACTGCCATGAGCCGCGGGCCGGCCCGAGCAGCGGATACAGCTTCGCTTGCGCCTTCGGGTCGACCCCCGCGTGCAGTGGCGATCGCGTGACGACCATCGCCTTCGCTTGTCCGCCCATCCGGCCGGCCACATGCGTGGCGAAGCGCTCGACGATCTTCTGCTCGACCAACGACTCGTGGATCTTCTCGAGCCTCTGCCACTCGTGCTGCTGGGTCGCCTCAAGGAAAGCAAGTAACTGCGCGGCGTCGATCGCCAGCTCGCGGTCGTAGTCCGCAGGGAAACCCTTGGTCCACCCGGCACCCAGCATGTCGGCTTCGATCGCCGCCTCGAACGCGACCTCTTGGTGAATCGCCATCACTTCTCCCTGTCGCTTTCGGTGCTGTGAAACGGCCTACGCGCGGTGATATCGAGCGGTGCGACGCTCTCCCTCGACACGTAGCGCGCCGCTTTCGACCATCCGCTTGAGTATTCGTCTCGCCGCATCCGGGCTCGTTCCGCAGAGTTCCGAGGCTTCTCCGCGCGAGATGCTGCCGTGCGCGTCCACGAAGGTGAGAATCATCTGCTGCCGCTGAGGTTCATCGAACGCCCTGGCCCGCACGTAGCCTGCAGCCTGCGAAAAGGCCCGATACGTCGCGCCGCTGAGCGTGTACCGGCGTGCCCGTCCGTCTCCGCGCATCTCGACGACACCCTCTTCGAGCAGCCGCGTCAGTCTCGTGCGTGTCCACGTCTCTGAGCGCTGCAGAATACGCGCGAGCTCTCCCAACGCGAGGCGAGGGTCATCGCGCAGCGCGCGCACGATCTGCAGATCCGCGAGTTCGAACGAACGTCCGGATGTCTCGTCGTGATTCACGACGAACCGCACCATGTCGAGATCGGTTTCGCCGACCTGCACCGAGACGACGACTTGGTCTGCATCGGAGCGACGGTATTCGGGCTCGGGTCGGCCACCGCGTAGTGTTGCTTCGAATACTCGGTTGATACCGCGGCCGCTGCGATCGACGAGCCCTGTTCGCAGGAACGCATCGGCAAGGATGCGGCTGCGCGGGCTGGTTCGTTCCAGAAAATTTGCGAGGGTGACTCCACGTGGGAAGCCGCCGGTGCTGCTCACTTCAAGTTCGCCGTCGCGCAACTGCACCGAGACAGTGCCCATGCGGGTATAGTCACGGTGCACAAGGGCGTTGGCGACCAGTTCGCGGGCGACCACCTCGGGGACACGGTCGATCTCGACGCGCACCAGCCCGATCACGACCTCGTCTTGGGTGTTGTACGCCCGCAATTGCTCGTAGAGACTTTCGGCGCTTTTGAAGAGGGGGTCGTGGCGAATCACGTTCTGTCGGATCGCTCCGTGCTCCAATACCTGGAACTTCGTCTCGAGCGTGGGCACAAAGCGCCGGATGGCCTCGGGACGCCCGAATAACATGATCGCCCCGCGCCTGAGAAGCAGATCGTCTCCGCGCACCTCGGCGACCTCGAGCGCACTGAGCAGGTCGACGTCACTCAGGGAGGCGATCACTTTCGACTGGCCCCCGGCTCGGGTGGCAAGGCGGCGCACCCGGTCGAACTCGTCGGGGTCGAGGTCGTCGAATGAGGCCTGCGGCTCGGCGACCGACGCGAAATCGACTTCGCCGCGCTCAATCCGATCGGCGAGCATCTCGTGTGCGAGGAACGGTCTACACGCCGGCTTTCCGTCCGCCCCGATGGCACGGCGCACATACAATCCGCCCGTCGTGCCGACAATGGTCGTCGAGGGCTTGACATGAACGCGCACCACGCTGACGTCGTCGATGTCGATGACCTCAGCCTCGGTCACGACTTGAGGAACGGTTCTGTTCGCGATCATTGGCGGCAGCAAAGTGGCATCGACGGTCTGACCGCTGCGGGGCTGGGCCCCGGTCACGGCGCCGTCGTCTTCGACGCCGATGAGGAGGTCTCCGCCCGAACCGTTGGCCAGGCAGACCACGGCGTTGACGATGTCGTCATTGCTCATCTTGCGGCGATCCGACTTGAATTCGACGGTGAGGGTCTCCCCGCACCCTGTCAGCGCACGCAGCTCGTCAGGCGTCATGTCTCAAAGAATGCCATAAACTTTGAAACTTCAAAAGCAGGCTTCCGTAAAATCCAAAAGATCTAATCCAAAGATCCAAAAGATCCAAAGCCTCGAAGCTATTACTGGCACACACCATCAGGCGGCCCGTGCGACTTGCCAGCGAGAAGCGGCCGCATCGGCCTGATCTGCCATCCTCGCCAACTCCGACTGCGAAAGCCCGCCAGAAGCGCGCACCGCCCGCAGTATGCTGCTCGCATCCACGATTTCTCTGCCGTTTCAATGCTTCAATGCGCGACAAACAGAAAAGGAAGGCCCGAGACCGATCCTGAAGCACGAAGGCTTGGCGGCATCAGGCATTCTTGTCGTCGGCATCGGCGGCGCCGTCATCATCGTGATCGAAGACGACTCGGCCGGGCATCACGGAATCTGGGCGCGCGGCCAGAAAGTCCTCGTCGGCGCACTCGCCGGCGGCGAACGAGGCCCACGATGGGCGATGCGGCCGTACGATGAGCGTGTCGCCGACCTTGTTGATCTCGAGTTGTGTCACGCCCTCGTAGCGGGTGCAGGGGATCTCGTAGCCGACCTGGTCTTCTTGGTGTCGATCCAGGCATCCGGAACGTAGGGGAGAACCTCGCGGGCGAAGTAGGCGTCGATGTCTTCGCTCAGCGGTACGTTCTCGTAGTCGGTGAGGGACTTGTCGGGTTTGGGGTGCGTAGGTCTCAAGGGCACGTCACGGGGTCTCGATACGCGGGCTCCTTCCTCGCTCGCTACTCGACCAGCGGGTGCGGGCCCTTCGACAGGCTCAGGGACCGAGGTGCGCTAGGGTCCGACGGGGCGAGAGGGCGCTCTGCTTGGATGCGGCGGTAGCCGAAGTCGGTGGGCTCGAAGACGCGCACCCGGTCGTGGTGCTCGTGGGCGGCATCCGCTGCGATCTCGAACGCGTCCGCGTAGACCTGTGTGATCAGCGTGATCTGGGCATCAGAAACCTGCTTGCGCTTGTCTCCGATGTAGCTCGGGTGCAGCTTCGCCTCCGCGAACTTCGCGACCATCTGGTAGAGCATGCCCGCCTTCTCCAACCGGCTGATCTGCGGCAGGAAGTCGTAGGCCTCGACGATCTGCTCCGCGCCCTCGGAGAAGCCCGTGATGTACTGTTGCAGGTTCGCGCCGAGGTTGTCGGGGTCGTCCGTCAGCTGCGGGAACGTCAGCGGGTAGGTGTTGTAGAAGGTCAGCCCGCCGGCCGCCTTGCGCAGGAACCGGTCCGCGAGCAGTGGCTTGCCCCTGAACTCTGCCGCCTTCGCGACGACCTGCTTCTTCGTCGGCTCGAGCACCGCATCCAGCCGTCGGATCACCGCCAGCGGCAGGATGACCCTGCCGTACTCGCTCTGCTTGTCGTCGCCGCGCAGGAGATCAGCGACCGACCAGATGAAGTTCGCGAGCTCGCTGACGCGGGCGGCGGGAGACGAAGAGGAACAGACAAGAATGTGCCTTCCAAGACAGTGCCTTCCAAGACAGTGCGTTCTAAGACAGTGCCTTCCAAGACAATGGAGACAGTTGCACCGTACCGCACCGAAACCTGCATGCTCGTCGCGATGCGGGGCGAGCGCTCGTTGCGGCCGCTGTTGCTACGCGGATGGGGCGCATACTGTGGGTCACAGCATCCGCATTCGGTCGATGTGCGCGTGCGCTCGAAGGCTGATGGGAGCTCCCGATGAAGATTGCGACCTGGCTGCACGACGAAGTGCAACGTGCCGGTTTTGTCGTGGGCGGCCGCGCGTACGCGCTGCCCGTCGGAACCACCGTTCTTGATCTGGTGCAACGCGGACTTGCGGATGCGCTCGCAACGGGGCGCGCGTTGATTGCCGAAGCGGCATCCGTGCCACTGGCCGATCTCAAGCTGCTACCGCCGCTGCGGCCGCCTGCCATTCGCGATTTCATCGCCTTCGAGGAGCACGTCGAAGGAGTGCTCATGGGGGCGGCCGGTGGCACCGCCGGGGTGCGCGCGGAATGGTACGAGGCGCCCACCTTTTACTTCACGAACCCGCACACGCTGAAGGCAACCAGCGACGAGATCGCGGCGCCGTCAGGTAGCCGTGCCCTCGACTTCGAACTCGAGGTTGCCGCCGTGATCGGTGCGGTCGCCGGCAGCGAGGGGCGCAATCTGACGCCGGCTCAAGCGCACGATCACATCTTCGGGTACACGATTCTCAACGACTGGTCGGCTCGGGATCTGCAGCGCAGGGAGACAGCGCTGAACCTCGGCCCCTGCAAGGGCAAGGACTTCGCCAACACGCTCGGCCCATGGATCGTCACTGCCGACGAGTTCGAAACCCTGCACGATGCGGACGGTTTCCTGCCGATCTCGATGTCGGTCTCGATCAACGGTGTCGAATTCGGCCGGGACCTGCTCTCGAACATGGGCTGGCCGATCGCGGAACTGGTGGCGTACGCGTCGCGTGATTCTCGAGTCGTTCCGGGAGACGTGCTGGGCTGCGGCACCGCCGGTGGCGGGTGCCTCCTCGAGGCCTGGGGCCGCAATGGCACGCAGACACCGCGGCCATTGCAACCCGGCGACATCGTGCGCATGGAAGTAGAGGGCATCGGCTGGGTCGAGAACCGAGTGGTCGCCGGCGCCGCGTTGCCGCCAGCCGTGCGCGCTCGTGTGCGACCGCGCATGCGAGCGCGCCCGGCCGAATAGGCCGCAACCCGATCTCGCCACCCCTGGCGATGCAGGGCACCCGTCGTGTAATGTTCATTATAAGCACATGTGTTCATATTGCGTACAACTTCCAACGGGCGAATGCAGGAGCATTCAGTGCGGTACCAGAGGAGGAATAATGCCGTTCTTCGAGCCCGACGAATGGGATGGAAAGCTCTACAGCTCCGGCTGGGTCACTGCCAAAGGCGGCACACGCGAGATCATGGAGCCCGCGACCGAAAGCGCAATCGGCCGGTTCGGCAACGCGAACACCGAGGATGTCTCGATCGCCGTAGCTGCCGCAGCCGAAGCCCAGAAGTCATGGGCGACGACCAGCTACGAGGAACGTGCAGCCGTGCTGCGCCGCGCGGGCGATCTCATGGAGAAGCACAACGACGTGCTCAGCGACTGGCTGATCCGCGAGGCGGGCTCCGCGAAGGGCAAGGCGGCGTTCGAGACACACATGGTCGCCGGGTTGTTCTATGCTGCCTCCGCGATCGCGCTCACCCCGTACGGTCAGCTACTGCGCAGCGCGAAGCCGCGGCTGAGCCTGGCCCGCCGACTGCCGGTCGGCGTCGTCGGCGTGATCTCGCCGTTCAACTTTCCGCAGATCCTCTCGATGCGCTCGGTCGCCCCGGCACTCGCGCTCGGCAACGCGGTCGTCCTCAAGCCGGATCCGCGCACCGCCGTCTCCGGCGGACTCGTCTTCGCGGCCATCCTTGAGGAGGCCGGCCTGCCGAGCGGCCTGTTCCATGTGCTGCCTGGCACCATCGAGCCGGCAACCGCCCTGATCGAGCATCCGGCCGTGCGGGTCATCTCCTTCACCGGGTCGACCAGGGCCGGCCGCGCGATCGGAGAGCTCGGCGCGAAACACCTGAAGCGGGTGCACCTGGAGCTCGGCGGCAACAACGCCATGCTGGTGCTCGACGACGTCGACGTGCCGCAGGCGGTCTCAGCCGGCGCATGGGGTTCGTTCCTGCACCAGGGCCAGGTCTGCATGACCACGGGGCGTCACCTCGTGCACGCGAGCATCTATGACGAGTACGTCGAACGGCTCTCGGCGACCGCCACCAGTCTCCCCGTCGGCAACGGTGCGACGACAGATGCCGCGCTCGGGCCGGTGATCGACGCCGGCCAGCGCGATCGCATCCATTCGCTCGTCACCGGCAGTGTCGCCGCCGGTGCGCGGTTGACTGCAGGGGGCACATACGAGGGCCTGTTCTACCGGCCGACAGTGCTGGCCGACAGCGCGCCGGACCAGCCTGCTTTCGAGCAGGAGGTGTTCGGCCCCGTCGCCCCCGTGATGAAGTTCTCGACGCTGGATGAGGCGGTCGAGATCGTGAACCAGAGCGAATACGGACTGTCCCTGGCCATCCTCACGAAGGATGCGCTGCGTGGCCTCGCCCTTTCCGATCGCATGCACAGCGGAATCGTGCATATCAACGACCAGACCGTCGACGACGAGCCGGTGATCCCGTTCGGCGGAGTCGGGGCATCCGGAACCGGGTCGCGGTTCGGCGGCGCCGCGGCGAACATCGAGGCGTTCACCGATACGCAGTGGGTCACCATGCAGAGCGACATCGAACGTTACCCGTTCTAGGCCGATGGTGACTGGCTCCAGCACTGCTGCAGCAGAAGCGCCGGCATCTGACATAACAGCATCCGAAACGACAGTATCCGAAACGACAGGCCCATGATCTCGAAGATTCTCGATAGCGCAGCGGATGCCGTGCGGGACATCCCGGACGGTGCCACCGTCATGATCGGTGGCTTCGGCACAGCCGGCCAACCGGTCGAGTTGATCGACGCGCTGCTGGAGACGGGTGCCCGCAATCTCACAATCGTCAACAACAACGCCGGCAACGGCACCACGGGGCTCGCGGCGCTGCTGGCGGCTCGCCGCGTGCGCAAGATCATCTGCTCGTTTCCGCGGCAGGCGGACTCGCAGGTTTTCGACGGGCTCTACCGCGCGGGCGAGCTCGAGCTCGAGCTGGTGCCGCAGGGTACGCTGGCCGAAAGGATCCGGGCGGGTGGTGCCGGCATCGCCGCTTTCTTCACGCCGACCGGGTTCGGCACCCTCCTCGCCGAAGGCAAGGAGACGCGGCGGATCGGTGGCCGCGACTATGTGCTGGAGGACGCGCTGACCGCGGATTACGCGCTGATCAAGGCGTATCGTGGCGACCGGCTCGGCAACCTCGTCTATCGCAAGACGGCGCGCAACTTCGCGCCGATGATGGCCAGCGCCGCACGTGTCGCCATTGTTCAGGTGGATCGGATCGAGGAGGTCAGTGCATTGGACCCGGAGGCAGTTGTCACGCCGGGGATCTTCGTGAAGCGGCTGGTCGAAGTGGGCGGCAAACTGCCGCCGGCGACGGAGGGGCAATGATGGCTCACGCGCACGGGCAGAGGCACGCGCAGGCGCAAGGGCAGGGGCAAGCGCAGCGTGGGCCGTACTCACGCGAGCAGATGGCGCGCCGGGTCGCGGAAGACATCCCAGAGGGCTCCTACGTCAATCTCGGAATCGGCTTGCCGACCACGGTGTCCGACTATCTGCCGGCCGATCGCGAAATCATCCTGCACACCGAGAACGGCATGCTCGGCATGGGGCCGATCGCCCACGGCGACGACATCGACCCCGATCTGATCAACGCGGGCAAGATTCCGGTGACCGAGTTGCCAGGGGCATCCTACTTTCACCAGGCCGATTCGTTCGGGATGATGCGCGGCGGACACCTCGACATCTGCGTGCTCGGCGCATTTCAGGTGTCGGCCTCCGGTGATCTAGCGAACTGGCACACTGGTGGCGAGGATGCGATTCCGGCCGTCGGCGGCGCCATGGATCTGGCGATCGGTGCAAGGTCGGTCTACGTGATCATGGAACTGTTCACCCGGGACGGCCTGTGCAAGCTCGTCGAGGAGTGCGGCTATCCGCTGACCGGCATCGGCTGTGTGGACGCGGTCTATACCGACTACGGGGTGTTCGATCTCGGGCCGGGCGGCGCGACGGTGCGCGAGATCTTCGGGGACACGACGCTGGCAGAACTGCAGCGACTGACCGGGTTGCCGCTTGTATCATCGTCGGGGGACAGCAGCGCTGCGCTCATCCACTGATTGCGCGTTCGCAGAGTGCACGAGCGTTCCACCGACCTGAGCGCCACCGATCTGAGCGCCACCCCGCGCACCGAGGAAGACAGGCTTCAGATGACCGAATCAGGCAGCGACCTGGATTCAGCGGCACCGGATCCGGCGGCAACGGATGCAGCGGCGGGGCACACTCCGTCGCCGAGCGGTCAGTTCGTGCAGTCTCTCGCTCGCGGGCTGGGGGTCATCCGGGCGTTCGACGTCGATCATCCGGAGATGACGCTCAGCGACATCGCCCGGCGTGCCGGACTGACCAGGGCCACGAGCCGCCGCTTCCTGCTCACGTTGGTCGAGCTCGGCTACGTGCGCAGCGACGGCCGGCACTTCTCGCTCACCGCGAAGGTGCTCGATCTCGGCTTCAGCTACCTGTCTGCGCTGTCGTTGCCCGAGATCGCGCAACCGCACCTCGAGGAACTGGCCTCGATCATCCACGAGTCGACGTCGCTTTCTGTACTCGACGGCACGGACGTCGTGTACGTCGCCCGTGTCCCTGCCCGGCGGATCATGTCGGTGCGCATCAGCATCGGCACGCGATTCCCCGCCTATGCGACGTCGATGGGCCGGGTCATGCTGGCCGCCCTCGATCGCGACGGGTTGGATGCCTACCTCGCCCACGTGGGCATCGCACCTCTCACCTCGCACACGATCGGAAACCGCGACGAGCTCGTCGCACAGTTGGCCGAAGTGCGCGAACGCGGTTGGGCACTGATCGACCAGGAGCTCGAGGAGGGGCTGCGTTCGATCGCGGTTCCGATCCGCCACGGCAGCGAGGTCGTCGCCGCGATCAACGTGTCGACCTCGACGAGTAGCCGCACGATCGAGTCGATCCATCGTGACCTGCTGCCGCACTTGCAGCGTGCGGCTGAGCGCATCAGCGCAGACCTGAGTGCTTCGCGCCCGTACGCGTCGGCGCGCGCCGCGCTGATTCGTGCCGGTAAGTCACCCGGCCGCAATGACGCAATGAAAACAGGCTGAACGGTCGGATACCGGTAAAACAGGCGGAATTGTCATATTTTGGGCGCTTGTGCCTGTTTCGTGACGAGCGCCGAGCGCAAGCCCGAGTGCGTCCAGGCGACTTTGCCAACACCCTGAGAAGCGGCTGGGTCACCCGAAGTTCGGTGGCACCAATGCGGATGCTGAGAGGATATTCAGTCGCGAGCCCCCGATTCCGCCCCGAATCTCCAGCGCGACCCGCTGCAATGAGAAGGTCGTCTGATGGAAGGACCCGCACCGTGAAGACCCTCGTGATCATCCCCACCTATAACGAGCGCGACAATGTCGAGTGGATCGTCGGCCGGGTGCGCGCCGCGGTGCCAGCGGCATCCGTTCTGGTGGTCGATGACAATTCGCCGGACGGGACGGGTGCCCTGGCGGAAACGCTCGCCGCGGTCGATGCGCAGGTCAACGTGCTGCACCGGGCAGGGAAAGAGGGGCTCGGCGCCGCCTACCGCGACGGCATGCGCTGGGGTCTTGCCGCTGGCTATGACGCGCTCGTCGAAATGGATGCGGATGGCTCGCACCAACCGGAACAGCTGTCTCGGCTGCTGGATCGACTGCAGTTCGCGGACGTCGTCGTCGGCTCGCGCTGGGTCGAAGGCGGCGGCGTTGTCAACTGGCCGATCGAGCGGAAGATCCTCTCGCGCGGCGGCAGCATGTACGCGCGTTTCGCGCTCGGTGTTCCGGTGCGCGATGTGACCGGCGGCTATCGCGCGTTCACAGCGGATGCGATCCGCAGGATCGATCTGGACGCCGTGCTCAGCCAGGGCTATTGCTTTCAGATCGACATGATCTGGCACGCCGCGGTTGCGGGGCTGAAGATCTCCGAAGTGCCGATCACCTTCATCGAGCGTGTGCACGGCAAGTCGAAGATGTCCAACGCGATCGTTGCCGAGGCGATGCTGCGAGTCACGGGCTGGGCCATCCGCTCGCTGCCGGAGCGCATGCGCCGTTCGGCCGCCGCGCGCAGCGTGGCCGTTTCCGGCCGGTAGCAGGTTCCTCCGGCCGGTGGTGCGGTCCGGCCGGTAGTAGGACTGCGGTCGGGGTGCCTGCGGGAGTGTGGTCGGGGCGCTCACGGTGGCGGGTCGCTTCCTGACCGATCCGGGTCGCACGCGTAGGCTCGGAGTCACACGTGACCCCAGTAGACGTGATCCAGGGAGACCTCATGGACGAATTCAACCCGTATGAGAAGTTCGACTCCGTGCCGTCATTCGCCGTGACGAGCACGGATATCGCCCACGGCGAGGCGCTGCCTGTCGCGCATCGGGGCGCGGGTGCCGGCGGCGAGGACCTGTCGCCCCAGTTGAGCTGGTCGGGATTCCCGGCCGGAACCCGGAGCTTCGCGGTCACCTGCTTCGATGCGGATGCTCCTACCGGCTCCGGTTTCTGGCATTGGGCCGTCTACAACATTCCCGCGTCGGTGACATCGCTCGACACCGGGGCAGGTGCGCTGGGTGGGGCGCTTTCGCCGCGGGCGCGCGCACTCAAGAACGAGTACCGTCGCCGCGAATTCGCCGGTGCGGAGCCGCCGGAGGGCACCGGCACACACCGGTATGTTTTCGCCGTACACGCGGTCGACGTCGACCAGCTCGACCTCGACTCAGAGTCGACGCCCGCAGTGCTCGGCTTCAACCTGCATTATCATACGCTGGGGCGCGCCCTCTTGATCGCGACCGCCGCCTTCGACGACAAGGTCTGACCGGCCGAGCTGGCAAGCGCATCCGTTGGCTTCACCACAACGCGCAGGCGCATGAAAGGAACATCATGAAGACCCACTATCTGCGCGTTCACCGCAGCGACGAGAATCTGACTCGCGAGGGCCAATTGGCCTGGCAGTTCGCCGAGGTCGCCGTCGACCCGGTCGAGGTGACCGAGGAGGTCACCGAGATGGTGATCAACCGGGTGATCGACAATGCGGCGGTCGCCGCAGCGTCGCTCACGCGGCATCCGGTTGTGGCGGCCCGATCGCAGGCGTTGGCGCATCCGGTTTCTGTCGGCGGCAGCGGTTCGACCGTGTTCGGAACGGACGCCGCACGGCGGGTCTCGCCGGAGTGGGCTGCGTGGGCGAACGGCGTGGCCGTGCGCGAGCTCGATTACCACGACACCTTCCTTGCTGCGGAGTACTCGCACCCGGGCGACAATATCCCCCCGGTCGCTGCCGTGGCTCAACACGTTGCGCACGAGCGCGGGCTCACCGGTCGCGACCTGGTGCGTGGCATCGCCACCGGCTACGAGGTGCAGATCGACCTGGCGAAGGCCATCAGCCTGCACGAGCACAAGATCGACCACGTCGCCCATCTCGGGCCGAGCGTGGCGGCGGGCATCGGAACGCTGCTCGGGTTGCCGACTGAAACGATCTTCCAGGCCATCGGTCAGGCGTTGCACACCACGACCGCAACCCGGCAATCTCGCAAGGGAGAGATCTCGAGTTGGAAGGCATACGCACCGGCATTCGCCGGAAAGATGGCCATCGAGGCGGTCGACCGGGCAATGCGTGGAGAAACCAGCCCCACCCCGATCTGGGAGGGTGAGGACGGCGTCATCGCATGGCTGCTCGACGGGCCGGACGGCTCCTACGAAGTGCCGCTGCCCGAGACGGGGGAGGCCAAACGGGCCATTCTCGACAGCTACACCAAGGAGCATTCCGCAGAGTATCAAGCGCAGGCGTGGATCGACCTCGCCCGCAAACTGCACAACGACTTTCCACTGCTGTTCGACAAGCCGGAGAACGTGGCGAGCATCGTGCTGTACACCTCGCATCACACGCACTTCGTGATCGGCTCGGGTGCGAACGATCCGCAGAAGTATGATCCGACGGCGTCGCGCGAAACGCTGGACCACTCGATTCCGTACATCTTCACGGTTGCGTTGCAGGACGGCGTCTGGGATCACGTCGGTTCGTACGCGCCGGAGCGAGCCGCACGGCCCGACACGGTCGAGTTGTGGCACAAGGTCACGACGGAGGAGGACCCGGACTGGACTCGCCGCTACCACTCGCTGGACCCCGCCGAGAAGGCGTTCGGCGGACGCGTGGAGATCACGATGACCGACGGTTCGAAGCTGGTCGATGAGATCGCGGTGGCGGATGCGCATCCGCTCGGTGCTCGTCCGTTCGCCCGGGCGGACTACGTGCGCAAGTTCCGGACTCTCGCAGCTGACGTGCTCGAGGAGCAGGAGATCGAGCGCTTCCTCGATCTCGCGCAGCGTCTGCCTTCGCTGGGGTCGGACGAGCTTGCCGGTTTGAGCTTTGCCGCACGACACGGGGTGCTCGCGTCGGTGGAGAGCCCGAAGGGGTTGTTCTGATGCTGGGTCTCGATACGCGGGCTCCTGCGTCGCTCGCTACTCGACCACCGATGTTCTGTGCCGAGCCACGAAAGGGCGACTGACTGATGTTGTACGCACAGACTCCGGCGTCGACGAAGCGCGCTGCATTCCGCGAACGCCTCGCCAGCGGTGAGTTGCTGCGTTTTCCGGGGGCGTTCAACCCGCTCTCGGCACGCCTGATTCAGCGCAAAGGGTTCGATGGTGTATACGTTTCGGGCGCCGTCCTCTCTGCGGATCTCGGGCTTCCGGACATCGGCCTGACGACGCTGACCGAGGTCGCCGGGCGTTCCGCGCAGATCGCCCGGATGACCGATCTGCCGGCGCTTGTCGACGCCGACACCGGGTTCGGGGAGCCGATGAACGTTGCTCGAACCGTGCAGGAACTCGAGGATGCCGGTATGGCCGGGCTGCACATCGAGGACCAGGTCAATCCGAAGAGGTGTGGTCACCTCGACGGCAAACAGGTGGTCGACGAGTCGACGGCGCTGAAGCGCATCCGTGCGGCAGCGGATGCTCGACGCGACTCGAATCTGCTGATCATGGCGCGCACGGACATTCGCGCTGTTGACGGACTCGATGCCGCGATCACGCGCGCGAAGGCGTTGGTGGATGCCGGCGCCGATGCGATTTTCCCCGAGGCGATGGCGACGCTCGACGAGTTCGCGGCGGTGCGGGCTGCTGTCGATGTGCCGATTCTTGCGAACATGACAGAGTTCGGCAAGAGCGAGTTGTTCACGACCGCGCAACTTGCTGACATCGGCGTCAATATCGTCATTTGGCCGGTTTCGCTGTTGCGGATGGCGATGGGGGCGGCCGAGCATGCGCTTGACACTCTGAACTCTGAGGGTGCGCTGACGTCCCAGTTGGGCCAGATGCAGCACCGGTCGGACCTGTATGACCTGATCGACTATGAGGGCTACAACCACTTCGATACCTCGGTCTTCAACTTCACTGTCAAGCGATGACGAGGCCTCGTCCGACGCGGACACGTCGGGGATGAGTTCGACGCCACTCAAGGTGACCGCACGTTACGCGCCGAGAAGCGCGAGTGGGATCACGGCGATCCCATCCGGTCGCCGGTACGCATACTGTCCCATGTAGACCACCGCAGCATCCGCGAGTTGCCCGCCCATGCGTGCGCGCAGCCAGAGAAGCTGTTTGACATCGCTGTCGTCGACCGTGCGGTCGAGTTTCACCTCGAACGCCGCGGTGGCTCCGTTTCCGCTGTGAACGATGAAATCGATCTCGTGGTCGCCCTTGCTGGTGCGCAGGTGGGAAACGGTGGTTTCGGCCGCCTGTGCGCAGCTGCGTAGGCTGAGCGCAACGAGGGCCTCGAACAGCGACCCGAGTTGCGTTTTGTCGTTCGAGCCGATCGCGTTGCCCTGGTCGCTCAGCAGCCGCTGCTCGTCAAGTCCGAGTAGCCGTGCGGACAGTGCAGGGTCGGCCAGGAAGTGCTTCGGGGTGGTGCCGAAACGGGTGAAACGATTTCGCGGCTGCCACGGCGCCACCGGGTCGAGCAGCCACAGCTGTGAGAGGACGTCGCGGTACGTCATCGTCGTCTCCTTCGCCGGTTTTCGCGCGAGGCCTGGCGTCGCCATCTCGAGGATCTTCGAGTAGGACGTCATTGTCGCCGTCGCCGCCGCGTATGCGGACATCCATGATCGCAGAGTTTCGGGCTTGCGTACCTGCTGGCCCTGCTCGGGAAAGTCCCGCTCGATGATCCTGGTGATGTAACTTTCGAGTTGCGTGCGGCGAACACGGCTTGGGAGTTCCCGGATGCCGGGATGCGCTGCCATTCGTCGATCATCACCGGTGCCTCTGTCCCGAGAATTCGCTCAGGAGCGGCTCGCAGTAGTTCGGCGGCTGCTTCGTCATCGAGGCGGAACACCGTGTTTGCCCGCTGCAAGGCAGTCGCAGTCTTGCCAACGGCTTTCGGACCATCGATGCTGATCGCGGCGGCGCCAGGCATCAACTCGTCGAGCTCGGAGCCGATGACGCGCCTTCTGTACTCCAGCATCTCGCGCCTATCGTCTGGCTGTCAGCTCTCTGCTGTGCCGATTGTCTGGCTTCTAGTCTTCGATCTGTCCGATCGTTACTCGTCCATTTATCCGTTCTTGACTCTTCCATTTATCCGATGGAGGTGTCGCTCTTGCACTGCTGGCTCACTAAAATCGTGGGATCGTGCGATTCGGCCGGGACCGATCGGGAAAGTCAGGCGACCATGGCCAGATTGATCTACACCGGCATCACGTCACTCGACGGCTATATTGCCGACGAGAACGGCAACTTCGACTGGGGCATGCCGGACGAAGAGGTGCACGCATTCGTGAACGACCTCGAGAGGCCGAGCGGCACGTACCTGTACGGGCGACGCCTATATGACGTCATGGTCTACTGGGAGACGCTCGACACAGCCGATGAGCCCACCGTCGTGAAGGACTACGCTCAACTGTGGCGCGCGGCCGACAAGATCGTGTACTCGAGCACTCTGCAAGCGGTCGCGAGCGACAGAACGCGGATCGAGCGCACGTTCGATCCCGATGCCGTGCGGGCGCTCAAGGATGCGTCCAGCCGCGATCTGTCGATCGGAGGTCCGCACCTAGCCGTGCATGCGCTACGCGCGGGGCTTGTCGATGAGATCCGGACATTCGTGTCGCCCGTGACGGTGGGTGGGGGCATCCGATTCGTGCCCGATCACGTCGGCCTCGAGCTTGAGCTACTCGATGAGCTCCGCTTCCGCAACGGTGTCGTTTACCTCGCCTATCGCACCCGGGGCTGATGGCGCAGGTGCTGGCCCGCGTCGATGCTTGCCGCACCGATACTGACCGCGTCGATGCTGCCCCGCGCCAGACCTGGACACACTCAGAGCCGAACGCACCGGATAGCGCGCAAAACCAGCACCCAGGCAGGAGCACCATGACGGAACGGAATCGGGTGACGCCGCTCGGCGACATTGTGGCGATACCACTGCGCGGCGCGTGGACGGGAAACCGCGGGCGCATCCATTCGGGGCACGAGATCGTGCGATTCCACGCGAGCGACCTGTGGATCACGTGTGTGCTCGAGTTCCGCGGACGTTGGAACGCGCAGTGGCAGCCGACGCACTACACGTACCTGTTCTTCCACGACGAGGCCGTCTCGTTTGCTGCCGGGCATCGGCCCTGCGCCGAGTGCCGCCGCGCCGACTATGACGCCTACCGGAAGGCGTGGGCCGAGGCGCTGGACACCGGTGTTCCCTCTGCACAGCAACTCAACGCACGGCTGCACGCCGAGCGGATCGTGCCCGGAACGCATCGCAGACGCATCCACTCGCTGCCGTGGGTCGGTTTGCCGGATGGCACATTCGCGCTCTTCGAGGATGCGCCGCACCTCATTCTCGACGACGAACTGGTGGAGTGGACGCACGACGGATACGGCAGGCGTCGCACGCGACCGATCCGCAGGGCGGCCGACGTGATCACGCCGCCGTCCACGGTGGCCGCGTTCCGTGCGGGCTATCAAGTGCAGATCGACGCATCCGCCGGCAGCTGACCGACGTACCACGTCGCGAGTGAGTGAGTCCCCGCCCCCCGAATAGCGCGGTGCTCGACCGGGATGCAATACTCGGATGCAGGCATCCGCCCGGTGTCCAAGCGCCCGAGCGCCGGACAGACAACAGCGAGGGAGCGCACGATGAGCGAGAGCGAAGCACCGCAGATCCGTAAAGGACTGGCCGGCGTCGTCGTCGATTCGACCGCGATCTCGAGCGTCAATCCTGCGACGAACTCGCTGCTGTATCGCGGCTACCCCGTGCAGGAGCTCGCCGCGAGTTGCTCTTTCGAACAGGTGGCGTATCTGCTCTGGAACGGCGAGCTGCCGACGGATGCAGAGCTCGCCGAGTTCGAGCTCCTCGAGCGCGGTCAACGCGCGCTTGCAGCCAACGTGCGCCGCGTGATCGACGACCTGCCGACATCCGCGCACCCGATGGATGTCGTGCGCACGGCCATCAGCGTGATCGGCGCGAACGATCCGACTGCCGGCGACAACGACCCGGAGCAGAACCTGAGCAAGTCCGTTCACCTCTTCGCACAGCTGCCGGCGATCGTCGCCTACGACCAGCGTCGCCGCCATGGACTCGATCTCGTCGCGCCCCGTGAGGACCTGGACTATGCGCACAACCTCCTCTGGATGACGTTCGGCGAACGTGCCGACGACGTCGTTGCGGATGCGTTCAGCGTGTCGCTCATTCTGTACGCGGAGCATTCGTTCAATGCGTCGACGTTCACCGCGCGCGTGATCGCCTCGACGCTGAGCGATCTGTATTCGGCGGTGACCGGAGCGGTCGGCGCGCTGAAGGGTGCCCTGCACGGCGGTGCGAACGAAGCGGTCATGCACGCGTTCGATCAGATCGGTGCTGCAGACCGGGTGGACGCGTGGCTCGACGACGCGCTCGCGAACAAGCGCAAGGTGATGGGTTTCGGGCACCGTGTGTACAAGAACGGCGACTCGCGGGTGCCGACGATGAAGGCGGCGCTCGACAAACTGGTCGAACACTACGACCGACCCGACGTGCTCGCGCTCTACACCACGCTGGAGAGTGCGATGGGCGAGCGCAAGAACATCAAGCCGAACCTCGACTACCCCAGCGGACCGGTCTACAACCTGATCGGTTTCGACACGGCCACGTTCACACCGCTGTTCGCGGCCGCTCGAGTGACCGGCTGGACCGCGCACGTCATGGAGCAGTACGCCGCGAACGCGCTCATCCGCCCGCTGTCGGCTTACGACGGTCCCGCCGAGCGTCACCTGAGGTAGGGCTGGCCGGACGGAGATCGCCCCCGCCTTTCCACGATGTGCTCTAAACGATATATCGTAGTATGTCGTTGAGGCTGGGTAGAGTCTCAGGGATCAGGGAGGTTGTCATGGGCGGTTCATACACGGGCGGGAGCTTCGGAGCCCGCGGGTTCGACGGCGGGCGTTCCGGTGCCGGCCAGCATCTGGCGGACACGATCGATCAGCTGCGCTCGATGTTCGAGCATCGCGTAGGGCCCCGGATGGCGCGTGGCGGTGTGCGCGTCGCGATTCTCGCGCTCCTGGTGGAGAGGCCGATGCACGGGTATCAGATCATCGCGGAGATCGAGCGGCGTAGCGGCGGCGCATGGAGGCCGAGCGCGGGTTCGGTGTATCCGACGCTGCAGCTTCTCGCCGACGAGGGCCTCATCAGTTCGGAGGTGGCGGACGGTCGCAAGACTTACTCGCTGACCGAGGCGGGACAGGCCGAAGCGGATGCCTCGGCTGGTCGTGCCGCACCGTGGGAGGCATCCGGTCAGCATGACCTCCTCGGCGTGGGCGCGCTGCCCAGGGCGGGTGTCGCGTTGGCGCGGGCTGCCGCGCAGGTCAAGCACACCGGCACTCCGGAGCAGGTAGATCAGGCGGTGACGGTGCTCGACGAGGCCCGTCGCAAGCTCTACTTCATCCTCGCTCAGGACTGACCGGATGCCGCCGGTACCCGGCCCTCGAGAGAGTCCGATGCCAGACGCCCGGGACGCGCGCGCCCGCTACCGCCGCATCCTTCGGTTCGCGTTGCGCTCCCTGGCGCAGACCTGGTGGTACGAGATCTTCCTGCCGCGCATCGGGCTCGTACGTGTGGCGGAACGCGGGCGCACGGACCGGCTGACGCGCGTCGCGCAGCGCTTTCGCGTGCTCGCCGTCGAGCTCGGCGGGCTGATGATCAAGGTCGGGCAGTTCCTCTCCTCCCGGCTCGACGTGCTCCCGCCCGAGATCACTACAGAGTTGGCAGGCCTCCAGGACGAGGTGCCGCCGGCATCCTTCCCGTCGATCCAGCAGCTCGCCGAGGCGGAGCTGTCGATGCCGCTCGGGGTTGCATACTCGGCATTCGGTGAGGTTGCGTTCGCTGCGGCATCCCTCGGCCAGGCGCACCCCGCCCGCCTCGCCGCCCGGGATGCCGCCGACTGTGGCTTCGAGCGGGTCGTCGTGAAGGTGCAACGGCCGGGGGTGCAGGCGATCGTGGAGGTCGACCTCGCCGCCCTGGGCCGGGTCGCCGGATGGCTCAGCCACCTTCGGGTCGTGTCCGATCATGTCGACCCGCGGGCCCTGGTCGCGGAGTTCGCGAAGACGAGTCTCGAGGAGATCGATTACCTCCACGAGGCGGCGGGCGCCGAACGGTTCCGCGAGATGTTCGCGGGCGACCCCCGGGTGGCCGTGCCCGAGGTCGTGTGGGAGCGCACGACCCGGCGGGTGCTCACGCTGGCGGATGTGACGGCCATCAAGATCAACGACGTCGACGGGCTGCGTGCGGCCGGCATCGACCCGTCCGAGGTTGCGGCGGTCTTCGCCGAGGTGATGTTCGAGCAACTCTTCGGCCACGGTTACTTTCATGCCGACCCGCACCCGGGCAACATCTTTGTGACACCGGTCGCAGCTGCACGGCGGGGTGACGCCGCCGGCCCGGCTTGGCGGCTCACGTTCGTCGACTTCGGCATGATGGGCGAAGTCACCGACGAGCTGCGCGACGGCTTGCGCAGGCTGCTCGTCGCAGTAGCCGCGCGCGACGGGCGCGGCCTGATCGAGGGCATCCAGGGCGTCGGCATCCTGCTGCCCAGCGCCGGCACGGTCGAGCTGGAACAGGCGATGGCCAAGCTGTTCGACCGGTTCGGTGGGATGGGGTTCGCGCAGCTGCGGAAGGTCGATGCGCGTGAGTTCCGCGATTTCGGAGAAGAGTTCGGCACGGTGGTGCGTTCGTTGCCATTCCAGCTGCCCGAGAGCTTCCTCCTCGTCATCCGCTCGATGTCATTGACGTCGGGTGTATGCAGCTCACTCGACCCCGAGTTCAACGTGTGGGATGCGATCGAGCCCTATGCGACGCGGCTGGTGCGTGAGGAAGGCGGCAACCTCGCCCGGGCGGCCGCAAGGCAGGCGCTGTCGATCGCGGGAATCGTCCTGCGGTTGCCCGGGCGCATCGACGCACTCCTCACCCGTATCAACGACGGCACGGTCACGGTCGCGACCCCCGCGGTCGAGCGTCGCCTCGACCGCCTCGAACGGCTCGTCCGCAGAGCCGTGGGTGCGGTGCTGTTCGCCGGATTCCTGATCGGCGGCATCCAGCTGATCCCGGATACTCCGCCGGCCGGCATCGTGCTGATGTGCGTCTCCGCGCTGCCCCTGCTCTATGCGGTGTCCGGCAGGATCGGCGGAGGACGCGCGCGATGACGACGAATGCCGCACACCGACACGCTCGCTAACATTGCGGCGTGCACATGCTCTTTCGGACGATGCTCCACGGCTTCATCTCGCGCTTCGGGCGCCGGCTCGGTCACTATGACATCGCGCGTACGCGATTTCGGGTGTTGCCGACCGACCTCGACATTCTCAAACACATGAACAACGGCGTGTATCTGTCGATCTTCGACATCGGTCGGTTCGACATGCTGACCCGCAATGGGGTCTGGGCCATCTTCAAGGAACGCGGCTGGTACCCGGTCGTCGTCAGCGAAACGATCAGCTTCCGTAAATCTTTGACCCTGTGGCAACGCTTCACCGTCGAGTCGCGCATCGTCGGCTTCGACGCCAAAGCTGTGTACGTCGAGCAGCGCGCCGTCGTCAACGGCGAAATCTACGCGCAGGCCGTCATTCGCGGGCGTTTTCTCAGCCGCACGGGCGGTACCGTCCCGATGCCCGACCTGCTCGCCGCCGTCGGTAGCGATCCCGCTCACATCGAACTGCCGGCCTGGCTTCAGCAATGGGGCGCGGATGCAGCGCTGCCTCCGACGCGCGCCGCAGCGCCGAGCGTCTGGAATTAGCATGGCGCTTCTCGAGCACGCGCTCGCTGCTCGACCGCCAGGGGCAGGCGCTTGCTACTCGACCACCAAAGCGGGGCCGAACGCGAACACGCCATCCGGGTCGTGTTCGCTCCGTACGGCGCGCAGCCGCTCGCGGATCTCGATCGGCCACGACGATTCGAACACCTTCTGCTCGCTCGAGTCGCCGCCGAAGTTCACGTTCGTGACGTCGGCCAACCACGGGCCGGCCGCCGCCGTGAATGCGGCGGCGACGTCCGCAGCCGTGGCGAACCTGCTCGGGTCCAGCGCGACCAGGGTCAAGACGAGCATGCCGTCGCGACCGCCGACGGCGCTCGGCACAGCGCTGTCGAGCGCGGCGCGGCCTCCCAGTTGCCGGAGCTCGGCTGACAGAAACGGCGAATTCGACTCCGGGCCCAGGTGCTCCAGCAGATCGGTGACGAGTTCTTGATCGATCCCGGTCAGCGTGGCGGTGTGCAGCCAGCCGGGTCCGCCCTGCTCCGGGTCGTTGTGGATCGCGCCGACGTCCCGCGGGGACATGGCGGCGACCGTGTCGAGATGGATCGGTGCGGCGTTGCGCAACGGCGCGATCAATCGTTCGCCTTCGGCGGCTTCGCCGGGGAACGCGAAACGCAGCGTCAGCACGTTGCGACCGCGCAGCGGTGCCGGGATGAACTCGAGCTCCGGCAGCTTCAGCAGAGCGACGGATGTCGTGACGTTGCCCGGCGCATCCGTCAGCCATTCGGCCCACACCCGGAGTGCGGTCTCGATGTTCTCGGGGCCGTCGAAGAACAGGCTCCCCGCGTACAGGGTGGGGAGCGGCACGAGTTCCAAGGTCATCTGGGTGACGACGCCGAGACCGCCCTTGCCGCCCCGCAACGCCCAGAACAGGTCGGCGTTGGTGTCGGCATCCGCGATCACGATGTCGCCGGTTGCGGTCACGACCCGGAAGGCGCGCACCCAGTCCGAGGTGAAGCCGTGGCTGCGCGCGAGCGGCCCGAGTCCGCCGCCGAGCGTGTATCCGACGGCTCCGACGGTCACGGACGAGCCGGTGATCGGGGCGAGGCCGAACGGGGCGGCCGCCTCGATCACCGGCTTCCAGCGCACGCCGGCGCCGATCACGGCCAGGCGTTTCTGCGGGTCGAGCAGCACGGTGTCGAGCCGGCTGGTCGAGATGATCATTCCGGACCTGATCGCGGCGGATGCCCCGTGGCCGGTCGCGTGGAGGTGGATCGGCAGGCCGTGGGCGGCGGCGAAGCGCACCGCGTGCGCGACGTCGGCTTCGGACGCGACGCCGACGACGACATCCGGGTCGTGGACGAGAGTCGTGTTGAAGGCGGCGACCTCGGATGCGAGACCGTCCTCGCCGCGGACGAAGACGGGGCCGTCGACAGCGGCGCGCAGGGCGGCAACGGGAAGTGACGCAATGGACGCCGGGGACGGTGCGGTCGAATTTGTCATGGGGAGACTTTACGGGCCGCCTCCGACACTCGGCAATGACCGAACGGCTGATTCAGGGTCCGGCTCAGGGTTGACCCTGGCCGATGTCGCTGCTCAGTCGCAGCCGATGTCAGACTGCTCCCGTAGGCTTCGGTGCCATGGACGTGGAACTGGCGGACGCGAAGGAAGCCGAGCTCACCCCCGCCGGGTCTGCGCCCGCGTCACCCGACGCCGCGCCGCTTCGCTGCAGCTACACTCCGCGCGACCCCGTGGATCTGCGACTCACGCTCGGCGTCCTCGGCCGTGGTCCGCATGATCCGACGACCAAGTGGGATGTCGCCGGGCTCTGGCGCACCTTCCTCACCCCGCTCGGCGCGGTGACACTGCGGCTCACTCAGACACGCGTCGGCGTCGACGCGCTCGCGTGGGGACCGGGCGCGCACTGGGCGCTGGACGGCCTGCCCGAGTTGCTCGGCGCATCCGATGACTGGAGTGCGCTCGACGTGTCGGCGCATCCGCTGCTGACAGAGGTCCGCCGGCGCACGGCGGGCCTCCGGCTGCCGCGCACGCGGCGAGTGTTCGAGGCGCTCGCGCCCGCCGTCATCGAGCAGAAGGTCACCAGCCTGGAGGCGTACCGCTCGTGGGTGAGGTTGTTGCGGGCGCACGGCGCCGTGGCGCCGGGGCCTGCCCCGGGCGGGATGCGAGTCGCGCCGAGCGCCGAAGCGTGGCGTCGCATCCCATCGTGGGAGTGGCATCGAACCGGTGTCGATCCGCAGCGTTCGCGCTCCCTCGTGACGGCTGCGCGCGTCGCGTCGGGGCTGGAGCGCACGGCCGAGTTGGTTGGCGGTATGCCGTTGCCCGGCGAGGTCGTCGCCGCGCGCCTGCGCTCAGTCAGCGGCATCGGCGTGTGGACCGCTGCCGAGACCGCTCAGCGGGCGCACGGCGATCCGGATGCGGTCAGCGTCGGAGACTATGGTCTCGCAGCGATCGTCGGCTATGCGCTCACCGGCAGCACCACCGACGACGACGGCATGCTCGAATTGCTCGCCCCGTGGTCGGGTCAGCGGCAGCGTGTCGTGCGGCTGATCGGGGCCAGCGGAGTCGTGCCACCACGACACGGGCCGCGCGCGACGATCACGGACCATCGGCGGCGCTGAAGCCGGCGGAGCAATGCGCCGGATGTCCGTTCCGGCCGCGACGCTCACATTGCGTGGGCGCGTCAGTCCGGATCGCTCGGGTCGAGCGGCGCGTGATGGTCGAGGTTCGTGATGCCGCGCTTCCAGTAGCCTTCGACGGAGAGCTGATCGCTCGACAGCCCCAACCGGTGACGCAGATAGCGGCGCAACGGCACCAGGGTGGTGGCCTCGCCCGCTGCCCAGACGTACGTGTCGGCGCCGATCGGGCCGAGCGAACGCAGCGACTCTTCCAGTTGCCCGGGTCCGTCTTCGCGGTAGGTCCATTCGACGGATGCCCGACGCTGCTGCTGCGCGCTCAGATAGTCCTCGACATCCTCGTCTGCGACGTCGAGGATGGCTGTGATCCGGGTGGTAGCCGGAAGAAGTTCGAGCCAGCGGGAGAAGGCGGGAAGCGCCGTCTCATCGGCGATGAGAACGGCGCCGGTGACGTCATCCGGTGCCAGCACGGAACCGCGCGGTCCGGCGATCGCAAGCGGGTCGCCGACGGATGCCGTTGCCGCCCAGGCCGACGCCGGCCCGCCGTCAGCCAGCCTGTTTGCCGCATAGCGAGGCGGTGGGTCGAGTAGGCCGCCCGCGGCCGTATCGAGACCAACGAGCGTATCGAGACCGCCTCGCGAGGTCTCGATACGCTCGCTGGCGCTCGCTACTCGAGCACCGTTGGCCGCACCGTCGCTGTGCAGCACGAAGTCGATGTCGAGTTCCGCGGGTCTGCCGTCGCGGGCTGCGCGGAACGCCCGGGGGGTGTAGTCGCGCGAGATGACCACCCCGTCTGTGGGGCGGCGAACGCCGCCTGCGTCGATCGACGGAGCGGTGACCACACCGGTCGCCGGGTCGGGGAAGAAGACCTTGACGTGGTCGCTCGGGCCTAGGCTGGTGAAGCCGTCGAGGCTGTCCCCGCCCGATCGGCCGGCATGGTCCACGAGCTCCGTGCCGCCGAGCGTGATGCGAACCATGTTCGGCGTCAACTCACGCCGGGCGAGCACCGTGAGTTGCCGCACGGTCAATTCGTGGCGTACGCGACTTCTGGTCATCAGCGTGCCTCGAGCGACAGGATGAGAGCCTGTATCCGGCTCTTGATCTCGTCACGGATCGGCCGTACCTGGTCGATGGCTCTGCCTGCCGGATCGGTCAGCTCCCAGTCCTCGTAGCGCTTGCCGGGGAAGATCGGGCAGGCGTCGCCGCAGCCCATGGTGATCACCACGTCGGACTCGCGCACCTGGTCGGTGGTGAGCAGCCGGGGGACTGCGTCGGTGATATCGATGCCGTCTTCGGCCATCGCCTGCACGGCGACGGGGTTGAGCTGGTCGCCCGGTTCCGAGCCGCCGGAGAGAGCGGTCACCCGCCCGCCTGTCAGCGCCCGCAGGTAGCCGGCAGCCATTTGCGAACGGCCCGCGTTGTGCACGCAGACGAACAAGACGGTCTTATTGTCCGGCATGATTTCTCTCCTCGACACAGTTTCTCTCCCGGATACAGTCTCTCCCCTCGACACAGGGTGCGGTGCTCTGGCCGCCGCTGGATGGCGGCGGCCAGTCGGTCAGCAGCAGCCGGGACCGCAGTACTCCTCCGAGCCCGGGGGACACACCGTCGGATCACAGCATTCGTTCATGTCACACCTTCCTATCATCGACGAGTATCGATGTAGCCAGTGTGCACCAAAACATCGACGCACGTCAATGTATATGAAAGACTGGCACCATGCCCATTACCGAACTGCTGCCCGTGCGTGATCTGCAGGCGTGCTGCTCGCCGATCACTCGTGCACCGATCGAAGCGGAGAACGCCGAGAACCTGGCCCGAGCGTTGAAGGCGCTGGCCGACCCAGCGCGACTGCGACTGGTGTCCATGGTCGCCGCGCACGCGGATGCCGAGGCGTGCGTGTGCGATCTCACCGAACCGCTCGGCCTGTCGCAGTCCACGGTCTCGCACCATCTGAAGGTGCTGGTCGACGCCGGGTACCTGACCCGCTCCAAGCGCGGCACCTGGCACTATTATCGCCTGGTGCCGGGGGCATTGGGCTCGGCGGCGACGCTGCTGGCGACCGTCTAGTGCCGACCGATTCGGCTGTGTGGCGGCGCCTGACTGGCGAACTCCTGGGCAGTGCTGCAATGGCCTTGGCCGTCGTCGGCAGCGGCATCGCCGCGCAACGACTGTCTCCGCATGACACGGGTCTGCAACTGGCTGAGAACGCTGCCGTCACCGGGCTCGCGCTGTTCGTGATCATCCTGGTCTTCATGCCGATCAGCGGTGCCCACCTCAACCCGGTCGTGACGCTCGTCGACGCATGTACCGGTCGCAGAGCGTGGCGGGACGTCGCGGCATACCTGCCGGTGCAGGTCATCGGGTGCATCGCCGGCACGATCACCGCGAACGTGATCTTCGCCGCCCCTGCCGTCATGATCAGCCGGCACGATCGACTGACCTGGCCGCACGCGCTGGCCGAGGTGATCGCGACGGCCGGCCTGGTCCTGGTGATCTTCGTGCTGGCACGCGCCGGAAACCAGCGCCACATTCCTGCCGCGGTCGGTGCCTACATCGCGGCCGCCTATTTCTTCACCAGTTCGACCAGTTTCGCCAATCCGGCGATCACGATCGGCCGCATCTTCACCGATTCCTTCGCCGGCATCGCACCGACGGCGGCACTCGGATTCATCGGAGCACAACTGGTCGGCGGCGCGGCCGGCCTGGCCCTGCTGGTCGCGCTGGTGCCGTCGGCGAACCGCCCGGCTGTCCGCGATCACGCCTGACGCGCCTGATAGGCCTGACCGGGTCAGTCGCTCTCCAGCACCGCCATGGCTGCGTTGTGGCCGCCGAGGCCGCTGACAGCGCCGCCGCGGCGGGCGCCCGACCCGCAGATCAGAATCCGCGGATGTGTGGTCGCGACTCCCCAGCGCTCGGCCGGCGTGCGCAACCCGGCGTCATCCTCGACGAACGGCCAGGACAGTGGGCCGTGGAAGATGTTGCCGCCGGGCATCCGCAGCGCGTCTTCGACGTCGAGAGTGGTCTTGGTTTCGATGCACGGGCCGCCATGCGCATCCGTCATCAGCAGGTCTTCGATCGGCTCGGCCAGCACCGAGTTCAGCGACGCCAGCACCGCACCCTGCAATCGTTCCCGCATGTCGTCGTTGTTCTCTGCGGTCAGCCAGCGGTGCGGGGTGTGCAGCCCGAACACGGTCAGGGTGTGCGCTCCGGATGCCGCCAGCTCCGGATCGAGGATCGTCGGGTCGGCCAGCGTGTGACAGTAGATCTCGCAGGGCAACGGGTCCGGAACGATCCCACGCTCTGCATCGGCGTGCGCTTTCTCGAGCTGGCTGTATCGCTCGTTGACGTGGAACGTGCCGCCGAACGCCGCCATCGGGTCGACGGATGCGTCGCGCAGCTTCGGCAGGCGCCGCAGCATCAGATTGACCTTGACCTGGGCGCCTTCGGGCGCGCTGATCCGGTGGTCGAGGAGGCCGCCCGCGGCCGTATCGAGACCCTCGCGGGCGGTCGCTTGGTCTCGATACGCTCGCTGGCGCTCGCTACTCGACCACCGACTGTCACCGGAGGTCAGCAACCTATCGAGCACGAACGGTGCGACGTTCGCGAGCACCCAGCGCCCGACGACGACCCGGTCGCGCTCTCCGCGTCGGTAGCGCACTGCGCCCTCCGGCGAGATGTCCGTCACCTCGGCACGGGTGACGATGCGGGCACCGGCGTCGCATGCCGCTCGGGCGAGTTCGGTCGTGACCGTTCCCATACCGCCGATCGGGACATCCCAGTGGCCGGTGCCGCCGCCGATCAGGTGATACAGGAAACAGCGATTCTGATCGAGCGACGGGTCGCCGGCACCCGCGAAAGTGCCGATCAGGGCATCCGTCAACACGACGCCGCGCACGACGTCGTCGACCAGCTGACTCTCGATGATCTCACCGATCGGCCGCTCGACCATGGCGTGCCAGACGCCGTCATCGGCGATGAGCGCCCGCGCTTCACTGCGCGTCAGCAGCGGTTCGGTCAGCGTCGGCCAGAGCGCGCGGGTGAGCCGTGCGCAATGCTCATAGAACAGCGGGAACTGGTTCGCGTCGTTCGGCGCCCCGATGCGGGCGAAGGATGCCGCGGTCGCGGCGGCGTCCTCATTGTCGATGAGCAGGCCACGGCCATCGCCGGGCACCGGCGTGTACGACGTGTAGCGGCGCCGGGCCAAGCGGATGTCCAGGCCCAGGTCGTCGATGATCCGCTGGGGGAGCAGGCTGACCAGGTAGGAGTAGCGAGAGAGCCATGCCTCGACCCCGTCGAAGGCCTGTGCGCTGACCGCGGCGCCGCCGACAGCGTCCAGCCGCTCGAGCACGATGACGCTCTTGCCGGCCTTGGCCAGGTAGGCGGCCGCGGTGAGGCCGTTGTGCCCACCGCCGACGATCACGACGTCGTTGGTGGGGTGCTGTGGCGCCAGCGAATCCGTCATGGCAGGAGCCTACGCGCCCCCTCGCCCCGCTCCTCACGCTCACCCCTGTCACCGAGTACGCCCGAGCGGTCGCTGCTGCGCCCGTCGAGGCGTGTGGAGGCGGGCAAGACGGCCACTCCGGCGCACTCGGCGGAAATCGGAGCCGCTTGGGCGCGGCGCAAGGGTCGTGCACGCCGGCCGGCGGATGCGGCGAACTCTTGCGCAAAAGCCCGAGAAACTGCGCGAGCTGAGCGCATATCCTCGGACTATGAGCCAGCGGTCGCCGAAACGGATGCACGAAGTGTCGGACGAGACGACGGGGCTGGTCGACCTTGTGCTCGACTACTCACGGCGACGCATCCTCAGCACCGATACGCAGCTCGACCGCCCGCTCTCCGAGCCTGAGCTGCGCGAACTCGCATCGGGTTCGATCTGCGCGGAGGGCATCGGAGCCGAACGCGCTCTCGCGCTCTTCGAGAACGTGCTTGCGCCGGCGTGCATCACGACGGATCATCCGCAGTACCTGTCCTTCATCCCGACCGCGCCCACCAAGGCGGCCACTGCCTTCGACCTCGTGGTCTCCGCGAGCGCGCTGTACGGGGGCTCCTGGCTCGAAGGCTCCGGCGCCGTCTTCGCAGAGAACGAGGTGCTCGCCTGGCTGGCCCACGAGTTCGGGCTGCCCGCCACGGCCGGCGGCGTGTTCGTGCAGGGGGGAACGCTGGGCAATCTCTCCGCCCTGGTCGCGGCGCGCGACGACGCGCGGCGCAAGAGGGAGCGGGCCGGAATCGAGCAACCGCGGCGCTGGAAGGTCGTCTGCAGCGCGGAGGCGCACTCGTCGATCGCCTCGGCCGCGCAGGTGATGGACGTCGACGTCGTTCCGGTGGCTCCGGCGGAGGGCGGGATGCTCGGCGGCGAGAACGTGCGGGCCGCGCTCGAGCAGCACGGCGCATCCGTCTTCGCTGTGGTGGCGACGGCGGGGTCGACGAACTTCGGCATCGTCGACGACGTCGCATCGATCGTTGCGCTCAAGGGCGACTTCGACTTCTGGCTGCACGTGGATGGCGCGTACGGGCTCACCGCGATGCTCTCGCCGCTGGCGCGCCACCGTTTCGCCGGGGTCGAGCACGCCGATTCGGTGATCGTCGACCCGCACAAGTGGCTGTTCGCGCCGTTCGACGCATGCGCGCTGATCTATCGCGATCCGGAGGAGGGCCGGCGCGCCCACACGCAGCACGCCGAGTACCTCGATGCGCTGACCGAGACGCCGGAATGGAGCCCGTCGGACTATGCGGTGCAGCTGACCCGTCGTGCGCGCGGGCTACCGCTCTGGTTCTCGCTCGCGACCTACGGCGAGAACGCCTACCGCGACGCGATCGGCGCGTCGATCTCGCTCGCGCAGAAGATCGCTGACGAGATCGAGTCGCGCGACGGCTTGCGGCTCGTGCGTGCGCCGCAGCTCTCCGTGGTCGTTTTCGAGCGCGACGGCTGGATGCGCGACGACTATGCGGCGTGGTCGGCGCGACTCCTCGACGAGCAGCGAGCGTTCGTCACGCCGAGTTCGCATCGGGGTAGACCGAACACCCGGTTCGCGATCGTCAACCCGATGACGACCTTCGAGCAGCTGACCGGCATCCTCGACACGATGCGGTGACGGGGGCGAGCCGGGTCAGGGGCAGCCGCAGGTTTCGCCGACGACCAGCCTGCCGGACAGCACGTGGTGCGTGACCGAATCGGATCGACCCCAGGTGTCGAGCACTTCGAATGCCCTGATGGCGAGTTCTTTGATCGGCAGGGCGATGGTGGTCAGTCGGTTGCCGCCATACAGGGCTTCGCGGATGCCGTCGCAACCGACGATCGCGAGTTCGTGCGGAACCTTCAAACCGATCACGGTCGCCGCGCGTACGATCGCGAGCGCTTGTTCGTCCGTCGTCGCGAAGATCCCCTGCGGAGGCGATCCGGACTGCAGCAGTTCGCGCACGATGATCTCGGCCTCCAGCCGATCGTATGGTGCGCGGTGCAGTTTGCCCACCGGTGAGATTCCTGCGGCTGCGAGCGCGCGCTCCCACCCGCGTTTTCGTTGGCCGGACGGACCGAAATCGTCCAGGCCCGAGACGCAGTGGATATCGGTCAGACCGTGCCCGAGCAGGTGATCGGTGGCCAGCATCCCGCACTCGAGATCGTCGAACAGGACGCTCGGGGCATCCGATTGCGGGGGTCTGGAGTGAAGGTAGATCTTGGTTGCCGCACCGTCGGCCTGCAACGACGAGTCGATGCTCGTCACGAAGATCCCACGCGGAAGCAGGTCTGAGAAGGCCAGTTCGTATTCTGCCTCGGCAGCCGGGTCGTATGCGGTGTTTCCGAGCAGGGTGAGCAGACCGCGTGCCTTGCCTTCCTGCTCGATATGCCGGGACATCTCACTGAAGAACGCATTCGATGAGTCGGGCACGAGCAACCCGACCAGGTTCGAGCGCCCGACCATGAGGGCGCCCGCGATCGGGTTGCGGCGGTAGTCGAGATCGTCGATCGCCTTCTGCACCTTCAGTCGGGTGGCCGTGGCGACGGGGCGAGGCCCGCCGTTCACGACATAGCTGACGACCGCCGTCGACGTGCCTGCCAGCCGCGCGACATCGGCCAGTGTGGGCCGACGCGACGAGGTGCCCATGCGCTCACCCCCAATCTCCACGGTTGCGGCTGAAATGAGTGTTTGACAAACCATAGTCTAAGCGCTTAGAGTCGTCAAAACTCAGAGCGCGCGGACTCGAATCTCATCGGCGGCCGGAGTTCCCACCGACGAAGTTGAGGCCACATGACCGAGAACATTCAGAAGGCTGTGTCGCTGTCGAGCGACGCCGGTTCGACTGGCGCTGGTTCGGCTGGCGCCGCAGTCGGGCGTGACCAGATCGAGTGGGTGCGGCAGCACTCGCCAGTGCTCGACGGGTTCGTGCGCGACCAACTCGCCGATGGTGCGCTCCAGGGCAAGCGTATCGCCGTTGTCGTTCATCTTGAGGCGAAGACCGCCTTTCTGGCGACCGTGTTGGCCGACGCCGGCGCGGAGGTGGTTGTCGCCGGAAGCAATCCGCGAACGACCAGACACGAGGTCGTCGAGGCACTGAAAAGCCGCGGGCTTACCGTTGTCGCGGCTTCCGGCGGCGACTACGCCAGCTGGGAGCGAGAACTACTCGCCGCCGCAGATCATGCGCCCGAATACATCATCGATGACGGCGCGGAACTGACGATGCGGATGCGACAGCATCGCCCGGAATTGTTCAATCGGCTGCGAGGCGTCTCCGAGGAGACCACCACGGGCACGGCACGGTTGCGGGCGATGGAGGCTGACGGAGACCTGCCGTTCTCGACGCTCACCGCCAATGATGCGCGCTGCAAGCACCTTTTCGACAACAAGTTCGGCACGGGACAGACCACGCTGCAGGCCATCCTCAAGCTGACAAACCGCCAGATCGCCGGTTCGCGTGTCGCAGTGATCGGCTACGGCTTCGTCGGCCGTGGCATCGCGCGATATGCGAAGGCGATGGGTGCCTTGACGTTCGTCATCGAAACGGATCCGGTACGCGCGCTTGAGGCGCACATGGAGGGCCACACGGTCGGTTCTGCGGCAGATGTGCTCCCACATGCGAGCATGGTGATCGCCGCCACGGGTGGCATGCGGGCGATCGGCGCGCGCCATTTCGAGTTGCTGCGGGACGACGTCGTACTCTGCAACGCGGGGCACCACGATCTCGAAATCGACGTCGACGCACTTGCGACAACCGCATCGGCCCGGGTTCCCGCCCGCCCGGGCGTCGACAGCTATCGGCTGGGCGATCGCGATGTGCACGTGCTCGCCGGCGGCGCACTGGTCAACATTGCCGGCGGCAGCGGTCACCCGGTGGAGATCATGGACCTGACCTTCGCGGTGCAGGCCCTCGGTGCTCACTACCTGGCGACGACCGACCTGGCCCCGGGGGTGCATGTCATCCCCAAGGAACTCGACGATGCGATCGCCGCAGCCAAGCTCAGTAGCTTCGGCGTCGTGCTCGATGGGATCCATGCAGACCAGCAAGACGATTTCAGGCTGTTGAGCGAAGGGATAGCACGCTGATGCCGGATGCAATGGACGATGTTCTGCCCGAGACGGACGGTGCTCGTCGAATCGAATGGGCGCGCCGCGGGATGCCCGTGCTGGCGATGATCGCGAATCGGCTGGCGGTCAGCGGCGCAATCGTCGGACTTCGGGTCGGTGTCTGCCTCGTGCTCGAACCGAAGACGGCGAACCTCGCGATCGCGCTGAAGCGCGCCGGAGCCGACGTGAGCGTCTTCTGCTCGGGTCGGTCGACCACTCAAAGCGTCGCAGATGCGCTCGAACTCGAAGGCCTGCAGGTGTTCGCCGAAGCGGATGCCGACGAGGATCGCGATCTCGAACTCGCCCGACTCTTTCTTGCCACCGAACCGGGCATCATCCTCGACGACGGTGCATCGATCATCCGTCTGGCCCATCGGGAATTCCCCGAACTGGTCACCTCCATGCTCGGTGCGGCAGAGGAAACCACCAGCGGGGTGCGCCCGCTGCGCGCAATGCACGAAGCGGGCGCCCTGCGCCTTCCCGTCATCGCGGTCAACGACGCGAAGACCAAGTACCTGTTCGACAACGTTTATGGAACCGGGCAGTCGTGCGTGATGGCGATGCTCGACATCACCAACCTGCAACTCGCAGGCCGACGCGTCGTCGTCGTCGGATATGGCTGGGTCGGCCGCGGAGTCGCCAAGCATGCGGCCGCCCTCGGCGCGCGCGTCATCGTCACCGAGCTTGATCCGATCAAGGCCCTGCAGGCGCTGCACGACGGATACCGCGTTCAGAGCCTGCACGAGGCGGCGAGGGCGGCCGAGGTGCTGTTCGCCGCGACGGGAATCGCGGGCGTTGTCACGCCCGACGCCGTGGAACTGATGCCAGACGGGGCCATACTCTGCACCGCGGGAGGGGGACCCTTCGAGTTGCCGATGGAATATCTGCACGAAGGCGCCACGGCACGACAGGTGCGCGAGTCGGTCACCGAATACACGACAGCTTCGGGACGCCGCGTGCTTGTACTCGGCGAAGGAGAATGCCTCAACTGCTCGGATGCGGAGGGGAACCCGATCGAGGTCATGGACATGTCGCTCTCCCTCCAGGCGTTCGCCGTCGAACAGATCGTGACGGAAGCGCGCCACTGGGAACCCGGCGTGTACGCCGTGTCGGAACAGGTCGAGAACGAGGTCGCGATGATCCGACTGCAGCACGAAGGGGCCACCCTGGAGCCCATGACCGAAGAACTGTCCATTGCAATGCGCAGCTGGTGAACAAAGGAGAACCAACCATGGCAAAGAATAAGATCCTTCGCCCGGCGCGGCTGATAGCCGCTGTGGCCGTGGCAGCCGCACTCGCCCTGACCGGATGCTCGAGCGGCTCCGCCGGCTCCGGAGGCTCTGCCGGATCCAGCCTTCTGACCCCGCAGAAGGTCCCCAGCGCGAAATCGACGCTGACGGTATGGTCGTTCATGCCGGGCAATTTCGACAACGGCAAAGCAGCCTACGACAAGGTCGTCGCCGGCTTCGAGAAGAAATACCCGCAGGTGGACGTCAAGCTCGTCTCGGTCCCCTACAACTCGTACTTCGACCAGGTCCGCAACGCGACCGTCGCCCGGAAGGGCCCCGACGTGATCACGATGTACGGGGGTGCCCAGGCCTACAGCTACCACAACGGGCTCCAGCCCCTCCAGAAGGCGATGGAGCCGGACATCGAGAAGAACCTGGAGTTCGTCAAGGACAGCTACTCGCAAGACGGGAACCTCTACTCCATCCCGACCGGTGCCTACGCGTACTCGTTGATCGTGAACCAGAGCCTGTTCGAGAAGGCGGGCATCGACCCGCAGCAGGGTCTGTCGGACTGGTCCAACCTGCTGGACACCTGCAAGACGATGGCGAGCAAGGGCATCCAGCCGATGGCATCGGCCTGGAAAGACGGGTTCATGTTCGAGACCTACATGTACATGATCTCGAGCCAGATGATGGACAGCCCGACACTGACCAAGTGGATCAACGGAAAGCTCCCGGTGGATGACAAGATCTTCACCGCCGCGACCAACTATGTGCTGCAGCTCGAGAAGGCGGGATGCTTCGGCACGAAGCAGAACCTCGGCCTCGGCCTGAACATGTACGACGACGCGTTCAACCAGTTCTATTCGGGCAAGGCGGCCATGCTCGCCAGCGGGTCCCTCTCCACGGCGGCCACAGCGACGAAGACGGTGCCGTCGACCACGGTGATCCGGCTCCCCCAGGTGCCGGAATCGAAGTACACGCAAATCGCCGACGGGGGCGGCGACGCCGGGTGGTCCGTCACCAAGTGGACGAAACAGCCCGCCGCTGCGGTCGCGTTCGTGAACTACATGGCAGGGCCCGAAGCGCAAAAGATCCTGTGGGACATGGTCCAGGAACCGCCGAACCTGAAGAACCTGCAGGTCAGCGGGAGCACCCCGGCACAAGACGCGATGCTGAAGATCATCCAGGACCCGGAGAACCACACCGGCTTCATGGCGTTCCCCCTCACGGTGCTGTCGGTCTACGAGCGGAACGCGTCCTCGCTGATCGGCGGATCCATGAGCTCGCAGACGTTCACCGCCCAGGCGCAATCCGCCTGGGCGCAGACGATGAAGCAGTAAGAAGCGGGATCGCACAGGCGGCAGTGTCATGACGACAACAGTGGGCAAGACGAGGATGAGGAAGAACGGGGGTGCGGTGCGCTCTGCGGAACGGCGGCGCGCACCGCGCCGTCCCGGCGACCTGATCTTCGTCGTTCCCGCGGTGGTCTTGGAGGCGGCTGTCCTCTTCCTCCCGCTGGTGTATGTGCTCTGGCGCTCGTTCTACAACTGGCAACCGGGGGCGCAGTCACCGTTCATCGGCTTCGGCAACTACCTCGGGCTGTTCACGGACCCCGGGTTCTGGCAGGTGGTCGGCAACGAGCTGTTCTTCCTGCTCGGGCTGCCGTTGTGGGTCATCGCGCCGCTCGTCGTCGCTTACATGTTGCGGGAGCGCGTCGCATTGCCGGGTCTGTGGCGATCGATCTATTTCCTGCCCTCGGTCATGTCGCCGGCCATCGTCGGCCTCGTCTTCAGCTCACTGCTGGCAGAGAACGGACCCATCGACGGTTTCCTGAACAATGTCGGACTTGGCGCCCTGGCCCTGCCGTGGCTGACGGATGCCGCCCTCGTCAAGCCTGTCATCATCGTGCTCGTCCTCTGGGCAGGATTCGGGACAGGCGTCCTGATCTTCTCCGCCTCTTTCGGAGCCGTCCCGCAGGAGGTCTTCGAAGCAGCACGCCTTGACGGGGCGGGGTTCTGGAGGGAGCTCTGGAGTGTCGCGATGCCCATGATCCGGCCGACGGTCGTGTTGTGGACCATGTACCAGGTCGTTGCGATCTTCCTGTTCATGTTCGCGTGGATCTTCGTGCTCACCGGCGGCGGACCCGGCCTGGCCAGTACGACCCTGGATTTCTCCGTGTTCCAGAAGTTCATGCGGTTCGGCTTCTTCGGGTCGGCTGCGGCCGAGTCGATCTTGCTGATCCTCATGGTCGTGCTCATCCCCGTGGTGTTCTTCACCGTGGGAGCGGCGGTGCGCGCGATCAGCCGCTCGTTCACAGGGGCGAAGGAATCATGACGGCAAGAGCGCAGCGCCGACTGCGGACCACGGTCGCCGCCCTGATCGCGATACCATTCATCGTCCCGTTCCTGTTCCTCATCGGGACGGCGTTCCGCGCACGCGACGACTACATCAGAGACCCTGGAGGTCTGCCGCACACCTTCACCTGGTCGAACGTCATCGACGCGTGGCAACAGGCCGACCTGGGCCAGGCCTTGGTCAACACGTTGATCGTCTGCGTCGTGGCCTGCTTCGTATGCTCGGCGACCGCCGTCGCGTCGGCGTACTGGTTCCGTCGCCACGCGGGCACGATAGCCAACCGCACGCGCTGGCTCCTCGTGATCGGCTACGCCATCCCTGCTGTAGCCTGGCTGATTCCTGTTTTCGTCATCGCGTCGAACGTCGGATTGAGCGGAAACCTCGTGATAGCCGGCATCGTCAACGGCGTGTCGACACTGCCCTTCGCGCTGTACCTGGTCCACACGTTCTTCGGCCAAGTCCTCACCGGCGAGCTGCTCGAAGCATCCGAACTCGACGGCGCCGGGGCGTACCGCACGTTCGGCTCGATCGCACTTCCTCTCGCCATGCCCGTCCTTGCCGCGGTCGTCGCCCTGACGTTCGTCTGGACCTTCGGCGACCTGCTGATCGCGGAGACGCTCCTGCAGGCAGATCCTTCCAGCTATACCATCACCCTCGCTGCAACATCTCTGTCGAGCAGGGACAACGTCAACCTTCAGGGTCAAGCCGCCGCCGCTCTTGTGGCGCTGGTCCCGACACTGGTGGTATTCGCGTTCGCGCAGAGAGCGCTCACCCTGGGATTTGGAGGAGTCAGTGACAAGTAGGATCATCGCAGCCGACTGGATCGTTCCGGTTGTCACGCCACCGATTCGCGACGGTGTCGTCGTGCTGGAAGGCGCGAGAGTGGTGTGGCTTGGCCACCTCGACCGGATGCCGACGCGGTGGGCGGCATTCCCGGTCGAGCACCGGTCCGGGGTTGTCACACCGGGGCTCGTCAATGCGCACACGCACTTGCAGTACACGCACTTCGACGAGGTCGGGCGAGGAAGCTATTCGAGTTTCGAACACTGGTCCGCAGCCTTCGGGGTCAGGTACGACGCGGTTCTCGATCCGCTCGATTGGCATGTGGCCGCTGTGGACGGCGCACGGCAGGCGATTTCCAGCGGAACGACGGTGTTCGCCGAGATCGTCACCAACGATGAGGCTCGGGGCGCACTGACCGGATGCGGTGTGCACGGCATCGAGTACCTGGAAGCGATCGGGCACTTCGACCGGCGCTGGCGCAACGGCGCCCGCGCCGAGTTCATAGCACGATTGGACCAGCCGTCGGCCATCACGGTCGGGATCTCGCCGCACGCGCCTTACAGTCTCGACGGCTCGGTCATCATCGACCTGCTCAAGATCGCCAAGAAGCGGAACATGCGGGTCCACTCCCACGTGGCGGAGTCAGCCGTTGAGGCGGCGCTCTACGGGCACGGGGACGGCTCGGTCCTGTCCGTGTACGGCGACTTGCGTGACGAATTCGATCTCGTGCGCAAGGGAGGAGCCGGAGTCAGCACGGCGGCGTACGCGGATTCGATCGGTCTTCTCAATCCAACGACGCACCTCGCGCACGCGATCTACCTCGACCCACAGGAGCGAGACCTGCTCCTGCGGCGCGGCACTCGGGTTGCGCTCTGCCCGCGGTCCAACGCCGTGATCGGGCTGGATGCACCACCGGTTGCGGCGTATCTGGCCGAGGGCCACGAGATCGCGGTAGGCACCGACTCACTCGCTTCGTCGCCGTCGCTCGACCTCATGTCGGACGTTCGGCTCCTCGCCGAATTGGCGCGCTCACAGGGCTACGCCGAGGACGACCTCTTCGAGCGGTTGATTCGGGCCGCAACGACGGGTGGCGCCAAGGCGATGGGAGCCGCGGAATCCTCCGGGTTCGGTGCTCTCGCACCGGGTGGGCCTGCGGATCTCGCACTCTTCGCGATCGAGGTTCCCGACGACAATGTCGAGCGGGCGCTCGTTTATCACGGTGCAGGGCATTGTGTCCTGACCATCGCGAACGGGAGGACCGTCTACGATGCGGAGGGTATTGACGAAACTGAGCACATTGCGCAGACGCGCGGAACGGCCTGAGCTCAACACTGTTCAATTAATGGTCGGCTATCGTGCAGTTTGTCTCAAAAACTTGAGCGCACTCCGCTCAGAGGTGCCAATTCGGGTCTGGAGTGGCGTCGACCATCGCCTTGGTATACTCGTGGCTCGGCGAATCCAGTACCGAGCTTGTCAAGCCTTCCTCGACCAGCGCGCCTTCTCGCATGACGACAACCCGATCTGTCGTGTAGCGGATCACCCCGAGGTCATGTGAGATCACGATGTAGGTGATGCCGAGCTCTTTCCGGAGGTCGTTGAGGAGGTTGAGGATCTGCGCCTGGATCGATACGTCGAGCGCGGCGACCGACTCATCAAGAAGCAAGATTCGCGGGCGAAGCGCTAGGGCTCGCGCGATCGCGACTCGTTGCAGTTGACCGCCCGAGAGAGCGTGCGGATAGGATCCGGCAAGAGAGTCGGAGAGCCCCACGGCATCGAACAATTCGGCGACGCGCCGTGCTCGCTGGGTGCGATCCAGCGCGAAGTGGTAGCGCAATACCTCGTCAAGAACGCGTCCGAGTCTCTGGTTGGGATCCAGCGAGCTGTATGGATCCTGGAAGACCACTTGGATGTCTCTCGCCCATTTCTTGTGCTCGGATCGTCGAAGCAGCTCGGGTCGCTCGACACCATTGATCTTCACGACCCCGGAGGTCGGACGCGTGAAACCCATAAGGAGCGACACAACTGTGGTCTTGCCGGCGCCTGATCCGCCGACGATTCCGATCGCGGAGCCTTCGTCGACCTGAAAACTCAGGTCGACGACAGCCACCCTCTCGCGTCGTCCGCGGCGGGCGGGGAAGACTTTGCGGAGGTGCTCAACTTCGATGACGTGGGTGCTCATCCGGTGATCCTCACGGCCGATGGCAGGGACATTGCTTCGATTTCCTCGTGCCGCCAACACTCGACGCTACCGGCTTTCGTCTCGACGAGCGTAGGGCTTTCGGCCAGACACTTGTCTTGGGCGAAGGCGCATCGCGGAGCGAAAGGGCAACCGTGAGCGGGCCGGTCGAACGCGGCGACGGGTCGGCCGGGGATGGCCGTGAGCCGCTCGATATCGACGTCGACCCGGACGCGCGCGCTGGCGAGACCTGCTGAATACGGATGCTGGGGGCGCGTGAGCAGACGATGACTCGACTGCGATTCCACGATGCGTCCGGCATACATCACCGCAGTCCGATCGCACACGGACGCTGCTAGGTCAAGATCGTGGGTAATGAACAGCATGGCCACGTCGTGGTTGCTGCGGAGCCGGTTGAGGATGCCAATCACGTCTGCTTGACTGAGTGTGTCGAGCGCGCTCGTCGGCTCATCGGCGATAATGAGTGCCGGACCTGTTGCAAGCGCCGTTGCGATCACCACTCGTTGAAGCATCCCGCCGGAGAGTTGGTGCGGATACTGGCCGAGGAGCGTCTCGGGCGAGTTCAGTCCCACTTCGGCCAGGAGCGGAACGATGCGCTCCCGAGCCTCGGTCTTCGTCATTCCGAAGTTCGTTCGTAGCGCTTCCATGGCGAAGTCTCCGACGCGCCGGACGGGGTTCATGGCGGCTCGCGGATTCTGTCCGATCATCGCGATGGTTCGCGAGCGCAGCTGGGCCAGATCCCGGGGAGCCATCGTCAGCACGTCACGCCCGTCGACGAGCGCCTGCCCTCCGATCTCCGCGTTGACCGGAAGGTCTGCGAGGAGCGCGCGGGCGGTCGTGGACTTGCCCGATCCGGATTCGCCCACCAGCCCGAGAGTTTCGCCTCGGTCGATGTGAAAACTGACGCCATCGAGGACCAGTCGAGGTCCGCGTACCGACTGCATGGTAATCGTGAGGTCCACAACCTCAACCAGGCGGCTCACGCGCGTGCCGCCGCTCTATCGCCGAGCCGCTCACCCAGAAGGTTCACTGACGCAACCGTGAGGACGACGGCGATACACGCGCTGAGTGATTCGCCTGGCGCGCCAGCCAGGACGCCCGGAAGTCCGCTCGCGATCATGCCGCCCCAATCAGGAGCCGGCGGTTGAACGCCGAGACCGAGGAATGAGACGGCCGCGAGGTCGATCATGGCGTAGCCGAACATGATCGCGGCCTGGGAAAGAAGCAGTGCGCGGAAATTCGGGATCAGGTGGCGGGTGGCGATCCGAAGCCCGCCGAAGCCGGCGGCCTTCAGCGCTGACACGTAGGGAAGTGAGACTTCGCGCAGCGCCGCCCCGCGCACGATCCGGCCGACGTAGGGGAGGTAGCTGATCGTCAGCGCGAACGCCGCAGCCGGTAGCCCCTTCCCAAACGTGGCCGTCGCGAGGATCGCCAGGAGAAGGCCGGGGAAGGCGAAGAGTAGATCGAACGCGCGTGAGATGATCGAATCGACCCAGCCGCCCCTCCAGGCGGCCAGAATCGCCAGGCCGCCGCCGACGATCGTCGTGCTGATGGACACGGCCAGCGGTCCCAGCAGCGCGGTGCGGGCACCGAAGATCAGGCGGGTCAGGATGTCACGTCCATTGGAGTCCGTTCCCAGGAGGTTGGTAGCCGAGGGCGGCTGGCTGACGGCCAGAAGGTTCGGCGCGAACGGGTCGCCCAGCCCGAGGAAGGGGGCCAGGGCGGCGACCAGCCCGAAGAGGATCAGGATGGTGGCTGCGACGTAGGTCAGTACGCGTCCGCCTCGGCGCGGACGCCAGGTGCGGGTCATGATCGCACCGAGAGTCGTCATGATCGAGCTCCTAATTCGATGCGTGGATCAATCCACGGATAGGCAATGTCGATCACGGTGTTGATAAGGACGAATGCCAGCACCATGAGCAACGTGATGGCTTGCACCACCGGATAGTCATGGTTGTTCACGGATGAGATCAGGTACGAGCCGAGCCCGTTGAGCGCGAATGCCTGATCGACGACGACGGAGCCGGCGATGAGACTTGCAGAGGTCAAGCCGACGACCGTCGAGATCGGCACCAGGGCATTGCGCGCAACATGGCGGCGCAGCACGACTCCTCGTGGAATCCCGCGGACCAGTGCGGCGTTCACATGGTCACGCGCGAGTTCCTCCCGCGCGGCAAAGCGCGTGATCCGCGCGACGAAGGCCACTGACGAGAGGGCCAGAGCGACGGCCGGTAGTGTCAAGTGCCACAATCGGTCGAGCAACCCGCTGCCCGGTCCGAGCACTGGGAACCAGCCGAGTTGCGCCGCGAACACTGTGATCAGGATGATCGCGGCGACAAACGATGGCACCGCAAGCCCGATCGAGCTGAACAGATTCACCGAAGTATCGACCTTTCCACCACGCACGCCCGCCATGAACCCACTGCCAACCCCGAACAGGATGATCAGGATCGTCGCGTAGAGCAGCAATAGCAGGGTGGTCTCCAGTCGCGGCCACAGCAGGCTGCTGACGCTTTGCTGGTAGACGATCGACACCCCGAGATCACCATGCAGCAGTCCGAGTAGCCAGTTGAGATATCGTTCGGGGAGAGGCTCGTTTAGGCCATACTGGCTGCTGATCGCATCCAGCGTCTGCGGCGGGAGTGATCGCCCCCCGGTCAGAAACCCCAGCGGGCTGCCAGGGGCCAGGTACAGCCCGCCGAACACGACGACACTGGCGACGAACAAGGTTCCCGCGAGTGCGGCGAGACGCCCGCCGATGAAACGCAGCGTCATCATCAGCCAATCACTTCCCCCCCAATGAGCGAGCCCAGCCGCCGTAGAGGAACGCCCACGATGTCGGAAAGCCTGTCAGCTTGTTGCTGACGTATGTCGCGACCGGCAGGTTGACGATCGGGACCCAAGGCAGGTCGTGATCGGCGATCGTGACGGCCTTCACGGCAGCAACGGCTCTCTCCTTCGGATCCGTGACACCCAGCGCACTGTAGAAAGCCTGCTGGAACTTCGTGTTGTAGTACAGCCCGTAGTTGGTGAATGCTCCCTTCGTGATGAACTCGAGCTCTTCCAGGGGATCGGTCGTCAGTGTCCACTGCACATTCAGGAATCCGTCGTACTGATCGCGCAATTTCTGGTCGAAGTAGAGCTGGTCGTTCTCGGCGGCCGTCAGAGTGACGACGGTGATTTTGAGACCGATCTGGTTGCCTGCTGCAGCGATTGCGTTGGCCACCGTTTCGAGGGACGGATCCGGTGACGTCGCCAGTTTGATCGTCGAGTCGGCCAGTTCGGCCTGTTTGACGAGTGTTTTCGCCTTCGCCTGGTCGACGGTGGGTGCCGGCCGGGACTTCAGATAGCCTGCGAAGACGCTCTTGCCGTATCCGACGCCAGGGTTGATGAAGGAGACGGCCGGGGTGGCCGCATCGTTGTAGACGTTCTTCGCCACGGCCGATCGATCGAGCGCAATAAACAGCGCCTCTCGGACCTTTGGGTTCTGCAGTGGGCCAGAACGTTCGGTCGGGATCAGGTCGAGAGACGCTGTGGACGGCCCAAGGTACAGGGTTCCGCTCGAACTCTTGCGCAGCGCCGGGATCGCCGCGCCGGGCACTTGGTACATGCCGTCGATCTCCTCGCTGATCAGGCCACTCGAGGTCGTCGAGGGGTCGCTGACGAATCGGAACGTGATCTTCCCGACCTTCGCCTTCAGGGACTTGTCCCAGTAACCGTCGTTGCGGCTGATCACGATATCGCTGCCCGCAGTCCAGGAATCGAATCGGAACGGGCCAGTGCACATGAGTCCGGTTTTCGCCGAACCATAGGAGGCGCCCGCCTTAGCAAGGAATGACGCTTCGCTGATCGCGCCGGCGGAGGTCGCCAGAACCTGATTGACGAGAGCGTCGGGCTTGGTCAGGTGAATGGTGAAGGCGTTCGGGCCTGCGGCGGTGATACTAGACACGTTCTCGAATTCCAGGCCCCAGTAGGAGCCGGAATTCGGGTCGATGTTGCGCTCGAGGCTGGCAACCACATCCGCCGAGGTCATCGGCGAGCCATCCCAGAATGTCACATCCGAGCGCAACTGGTAGGTCCAGGTCAGGGGGTCGACCTGCTTGTAGGAGGTCGCGAGGTTCGGGCTGATGTCCAGGTCCGAGCCGACCCGGAAGAGACTCTCGCACACGTTGGAGGTGACAGGAGCATCGGCGAACACCTGGGTCTTGATCGGGTCCAGGCTCGCTGGTTCGTACGGGAGATTCCAGGTGACGGCCGATACATCCTTCGTTGCGGGTGCCGTCGTGGAAACAAGATCCGTCAACGTGCGTGTAGCCGCATTCGGTTTCGTTGAACCTGAACCACAGCCAGCCAAGCCAGCCACCAGGAGACTCGCTGCTGCCACGACCGTGACAAGTTTTGCTGTGGAGCTGATGGATTTCATTGCGGGTCCTTTCTCTGTTGTAGTGCGGTCGTCGATCAGGATTCGATGTTGGCCATGACGTGCTTGATGCGCGTGTAGTCCTCAAATCCGTACATCGAGAGGTCCTTGCCGTATCCGGACTTCTTGAAACCGCCGTGCGGCATTTCCGCTACGAGCGGGATGTGGGTATTGATCCACACGCACCCGAAATCGAGTTTCTTACTCACCCGCATTGCCCGACCGAAATCCCGCGTCCACACGCTCGACGCGAGACCGTACTGCACGCTGTTCGCGTGCTGAAGGGCAACGGTTTCTCCGTCGAATTTCTGAGTTGTGATGACCGGCCCGAAGATTTCCTGCTGCGAGAGCAGGTCGGACTGTTGGAGGCCGGCGATAACGGTGGGCTCCACGTAGAAACCGCGGTCGCCCTGCCTGCTCCCCCCAGCCGTGACCGTCGCGTGATCTGGGACCTGGTTGAGGAAGCCTAAGACGCGCTCCAACTGCGACACGTTGTTCAGCGGCGGCACCAGTGCATCCTCATCGTCACGCCCGTTCTCGAACGTCGTGGTGATCGATCGCGCCCGTTCTGTAAGCGCGCCAACGAATTCGTCGTGCACACCGGACTCAACGAGAATTCGGGTCGCCGCCGTGCAGTCCTGGCCTGCGTTGAAGTAGCCGGCCATGGCTATCGCCTCGACTGCGCTCTCGATGTCCACATCGTTGAAGACGATGACGGGTGCTTTGCCGCCGAGCTCGAGGTGCACACGTTTCACGTCGTCTGCAGCGGTCCGCGCGACATCGATCCCCGCTGCGATCGAGCCGGTGATGGACACCATCTGAGCCCGCGAATTGCCGGAAATGGCGCGACCGGTGCGGCGATCACCGCACACGACGTTCAACACGCCGGGCGGGAAGAACTCCGATGCGATTTCCGCCAAGCGCAGCGTGGAGACTGGTGTTGTGTCGCTGGGCTTCAACACCACGGTGTTGCCTGCCGCGATCGCAGGCGCGAACTTCCAGATTGCCATCATCATCGGATAGTTCCAGGGTGTGATCTGGCCGATCACCCCGATCGGTTCGCGGCGGATCCAGGACGTGTGACCCGTCATATATTCGGCGGTGGCGCGGCCCTCCAACACGCGGGCGGCTCCCGCGAAGAATCTGAGTTGGTCGACCATCGGAGGAACCTCTTCCGCGGCAGTGAGAGCCAGAGGCTTGCCGGTGTTCTCGCTCTCCAAGGCCGCGAGCTCGTCTGCGTGGGCTTGCACGGCGCCGGCAAAGCCGAGGAGTGCGAGCTGGCGCTGGGCTGGCGTCGTGTCGCTCCACGTGTCGAACGCGTTGGCAGCGGCCGTGTACGCGAGGTCGACGTCCGCCTCAGTGGAAACGGGCGTTTGCGCGAACACGGTTCCGCCTGTGGGCTCGACGAGCGGTGCATATTCGGCGGCGAGAGGAGAACGCGGTTCTCCGTTGATGAAATTCGCCAGAACCTTCACGCTATTCACTCGTCTCACCCGTGGATTCTGCTGCAGTGGAGTCGATATCCCAATACCTGATGTAATCGGACTCGGCCCCGTCGGGGTTAGGCCCGTAGACGCCGATCATGCGCGCATAGCGGGGTGCCCAATAGGAGCCCGTGCTGCCCGCCGTAACGGTGACGGCATCGCCAGAGTGGAGGATGACCGTATTCCCCTCCGTCTCGACGTGAAGCTCTCCCTCGACCACGATGTTGATTTCGTCGTGCGGGTGGGCGTCGGTCCACCCAGCCGCTTCGAGCTCCCACTCGGAGAGTGCGAAGTGCTGCCAGGAATCTCCGCCGGGATCGACTATGTATCGCGTTCGCATTCCAGGCCAGTCGCTGCGAAGCCGCTTCAGCGGGTGCCGCTCGAGAATAACCGGTTTCGAAGCCGATTCCGGCGCCCCAATGGGACGGTGGTCAATGCGCATTCCTCGCTCCAATCGTCGTTGATTCGATAATGAGCGAGTCAAACAGAAACAACTGTCTTAGTCAAGTGTCCGAGACAATTGTCTGAGAAGTTTTTCTAATTCTTGGACGCTTGTCTGGGACAAGTGATCTGTTAGGGTGTCCTTGGGTCAAACTGTGAGGGGCGGCCCACACCTGGGAGATGAGATGCGAGTACCTGCCACGGAAAGGCGTCAACAGCTGATTGACGCAGCCGTCCGGCTGACCTCGCGGGATGGCATCGAAGCCGCGAATTTGCGCGCTATCGCCCAGGAAGCCAATGCGCCGCTTTCGGCGGTTCACTATTGCTTCCGGGACAAAGACGAACTCATGCATGAGGCCGTCGAATTCTGGCTTCAGCAATTGGTGGGGATGGCCGAGCAGGCGGCGATCGATGGTGGATTGCGGGGAACCCTGACGACTTTTGCTGATCAGTTCTGGCACGAGTTGGAGGGCGACCCGCGGAACATCCTCGCTCAGCTCGAGGTCGTCACTTGGGCAATCCGCGGAGAATCACACGAAGATCTGGCCGTTTCAATATACTCACGCTATGAAGCCGCCCTCAGCAAACTCTTCGCAGATGCACTGGTTTCCGCGGGCGAAACCTCAGCGATCCCTCCGGGAACGCTCGCACGAGCGGTCGTCGGAATCGTTGACGCGGGCAGCCTTCAGTACCTTTCCGATCCACGATCTGGACAGGCTCGGATCGTCTACGACCTGTTGATCGATGCGCTATTGGTGGCCGCAGGCTTGTAGAGCCCTACTGCCGCGACACCTAGGGCGCCGACGGCGGCACGGTTCCTGGAGGGAGACCGGTCGACTTCTTCGGGAGGTCATACCAAGTCAGTTTTCTTCCGACAACCGCCCGGGCCTTCCACTTCAGTCCTTTAGGGAAGCCTCCGATCGCATCGTGTTCTGCGGCACTAACTGCAGGACCCGGTAGTCCACGAGTTCCTGCATGACCAACCCTGTACTGGTGCGCTTCACTCCATCGATGGCCAGAATGCGGCCGGCAACGCGGTAGAGATTGTCGGCGTCGCAAGCCACGACCTGGATCAGCAGATCGGCCACGCCCGACAGGCCTTGTACCTCGACCACTTCAGGGATGCCGCGGAGTTCCTCGGCGATGTCGGGGATCTTGCGCTGCGTCACCCTGGTGACGATGAACGCGCGGAGCGGATAGCCGAGGAACGCCGGATCGATTCGCCGCTCGAATCCCCAGAGCGATCCTTCTTGTGCATAGCGCGCCAGGCGTGCACGGACGGTGTTCCGAGCCAAGCCGGTGCCCTCGGCAAGAGCTAGATTCGTCGCATCCGGCGATGCGGCAAGCACCCGGAGCAGGGCGGAATCGATGGGGTCGGCGGTGCGTCCGGTGTTCATTGTGCTCACGAAGCCCTCTGTCGTCTGCTCACAGTTTGATCGTTGTGCGTAAATCTATCAGCATCAGTTGCGCAAACAGCGATTGCGTGCTGAACTCTGTGAAAGTTTTGCGCATCTCGCGCCGAAGCACAGGAGCAACCCACGTGGCAATCACGAACCCGCACGTCCCGACGACCCACCCCGCGACCGGATGCCCGGCGTTCGATCTCGAGACCCTGAGCGCGATCGAGCGTCGCGTGCTCTGGCTGGCTACGTCCATGGTCCATCACGCGAACCGGGTGCGCACGACCGCATCCGGCATCAAGGTCGGCGGACATCAGGCGTCGAGCGCATCGATGGTCACGATCATGACGTCGCTGTGGTTCGGACAGCTCCGCCCGGAGGACCGGGTCTCGGTCAAGCCGCACGCGTCGCCGGTGCTGCACGGCATCAATTATCTGCTGGGAAATCTGACCGAATCGTACCTGTCGACGCTTCGCGAGTTCGGCGGCCTCCAGAGTTACCCGAGTCGATCAAAGGATCCCGATCCTGTCGACTATTCCACCGGGTCGGTCGGGATCGGTGCGACCGCGCCGATCTGGGGCGCAATTTCGCGGCGCTATGCCCAAACCGTCAGCGGCACGCCCAGTGCCGGGCGCCAGTATTCCCTGGTTGGCGACGCCGAACTGGATGAGGGCGCCGTCTGGGAGGCGGTGCTGGACTCCACGGTCGCCGAATTGGGCGAGATCGTGTGGATCGTCGATCTCAACCGGCAGTCGCTGGACCGTGTCGTGCCGAACATCGCGGCGACGAGGATCGAGCGACTGTTCAGCGCGGCCGGCTGGCAGGTCATCACCGTCAAGTTCGGTCGCGCGCTCGAGTCGATCATGGACAGGGCCGGTGGTGAGCATCTTCGCCGCCGTATTCTCGAGATGTCGAATCCTGAATACCAGCGACTCCTGAGGTGCTCCGCGGCCGAACTTCGTGAGCGGCTGCCTGGAGACGGCGCCGAGCGCGCGGCGATCGCCGAGCTGATCTCGACGATCGACGACGCGGCGCTGCTCCACGCGATCAGAAATCTTGGCGGTCACGACCTCGAAGCGCTTCGCGCGGCGTATGCCCAGATCGACGACACCCGTCCGACGGTGATTCTGGCATACACCATCAAGGGCCATGCCCTGCCGATCGAAGGTCATCCGCAGAATCACTCGTCGCTGCTGACCGTGGAACAATACGAGGCGCTCGCAGTGCACCTGGGAGAGGATGCGAACGAACCGTGGCCCCGCTTCGATCCGTCGAGTGCGGCGGGCCGGCTCTGCGCCGTCACCGCCGATATGCTTCGACGCGAACAGCCGGCCGCTGTGTTGCCGCCGCATGTTCCCAGCGACTTCGGCCGCACCCCATCGGGGACGGCCACCACTCAAGCGGCGCTCGGACGCGCGCTGCTCGACCTCAGTCGGGCGGCGCCGGAAGCGGCTCGTCACGTGGTGACCGTGAGTCCGGACGTCAGTTCGAGCACCAACCTGGCCGGCTGGCTCAACAAGGTGGGGGTCTGGTCGATCGATGAGCGCAGAGACTGGTTCAGCGACGACGCAGAGACGATCATGCACTGGCGCGAAAAGCCGACCGGACAGCACATCGAATTGGGAATCGCCGAAACGAACCTCGTCGGCCTCATCAGCGAGTTGGGAGCGACGTGGAGCCGGTGGGGCCAGCCGCTGTTTCCGATCGGGGTACTCTACGACCCATTCGTCGAACGCGCGCTCGAGCCGTGGTCGTTCGGCATCTACGCCGGTGGCCAGTCGATCCTTGTCGGCACACCGTCTGGCGTCACCCTGGCTCCGGAGGGAGGTGCTCATCAATCGATCAAGACTCCATCGATCGGTCTCGAGCAACCCGACTGTGTCAGCTATGAACCGGCTTTCGCCATCGATCTCGAGTGGACACTGCTCGCATCGCTCGCCGGACTCGGCCGGGTTGACGGCAGATCTGCCTATCTGCGTTTGTCGACACGGCCCGTCGATCAGCGGCTTGCGCACCTCCCCGCGGATGCCGCAGGCCGTGAGCGCCGCCGCCGCCAGGTGGTTGCCGGCGGCTATGTCTTGCGCAGAGCGGCGGCTCCCCGAGCCGTCATCGTGGCGATGGGCGCTGTAGTGCCCGATGCGCTCCATGCTGCGCAACGGCTGGAAGATCAAGACATTCCGGTCGATGTGGTGTGTGTCACCAGTGCCGGGCTGCTCTTCGATGCCATGCAGTCGAGCCGCGGTTTGGCTGAAGGCTCTTCATGGATCCTCGATCAGCTCTTTCCGGCCGAACGTGCCGCTCCGATGGTGACGGTGCTGGATGGACATCCGCACACCCTGACCTTCCTCGCAGGGATCAATCGGGTGGTGAGCCGCAATCTGGGGGTCAGCCGATTCGGCCAAGCGGGCGACCTCGACGAGGTCTACCGCTATCACGGTATCGACGTCGACAGCATCATCGGCTCGGTATTGGATATCGTGTAGCCGCCGCGGCACAAGCCCGCGGACGCCGACATCGGCATAACCAGCAGCGGGACGAAGGTGATCGATGCACTCACAACGGCGACGGAGTTCTCTCAAAACGGCAACTGGCATCGTGGGCGGTCGAGGTCAAGGCGACTTCAACTGTGCCTGGGCGGCATGTCGACGGGCTGGATTATCTCCGCGACAAGTGTGCCAACCGCATCGTTGCAGGGATTGTTCTGTATACCGGCACGCGGGCTATCTCGTTCGGCAATCGCCTGTGGGCTCTCCCGATCGGCTCACTCTGGCGCGCGTGAAGCCTATCGAGCGCACGCATTTCCGCGTATCGTTCACGAAACAAGCTCAACAAAAGGCGCACCAATATTCTGTTCACCACCGCATGCACCGCGAAGGGACACCATGCTCGAGATGCACGTGCTCACCGACCTCATTGCCACCCAGACGGTGTTCAACCCGGCGCCGTCGGTCATCGGCGGGCTGATCGGCTGGATCATCTCGATCCTCGCCCTATGGCCGGTACTCGCGAAGGCCGGGCGCCCGGGCTGGGGTGCGATCATCCCGTTCTACAACACCTATCTGCTGATCAAGATCGCCGGTCTGCATGGTGCGCTGCTGATCTTGTACTTCATTCCGATCGCGAACATCGTCATGGCGATCATCGTCGCGCTGCGGGTCGGCCGCGCCTTCGGCAGAGGCGGGGCGTTCAGCTTCTTCCTGTTGTGGCTGCTGTCGATCATCGGCTACTTCATCGTCGGCTACGGCGGCTCGCGGTACCTCGGTGACGGCGGCGATCCGGCGAAGCGGGTGACACGCGCCTGATCGGCACCGGTCGGCATGGTGTCGCCGCTGCGCAGTCATGGACATTCCGCGGCGGCACCGTAGCGCACATCTCCTGCATGCGGGCCGGAGGATGCGGCGAACTGTTGCGCGGAAACCCGATAAAAAGCGCAACTCACCGCATATCCTCGAAATATGACCCCGCAATCCGCCGGAGCTGAGACACGCCCATCAGATCTGTCCACCGCCGCCATCGCGCTGGTCGAACAGTGGTTGAGCGCCGGCGCGGACACGGTCGGCGCGGACGGCAAGCGAACGAAGGTGGATCCGGCTGCCGAGCGGCTGGCGGGCGTGCTCAAAGATCCGAACGGGCTCGACTTCGCCGTCGGGTTCGTCGACGGCGTCGCCCGGCCTCAGGACCTGTTCGTCGCGGGTTACAACCTGCAGCGCATCGCGAAGAAGGCGCCCGCGTTCCTGCCCTGGTATATGCGCTTCGCGATCTGGCTCGGCGGTGTCTTCGGCCCTGTCGTGCCGTGGATCGTCATCCCGATCGCGCGCGCCGTGCTGCGCCGGATGGTCGGCCACCTCGTCGTGGATGCGACGCCCGCCAAACTCGGCGAAGCCATCGCGCAGCTGCGTGCGCCCCTTCGAGACGGTCGCAGAGCGACCTCCTCAAGACAGGCGGCAGGCTCAGCGGTCGGGCAGGGGGACACACCGGGTCCGCGACTGAATCTCAACCTTCTCGGTGAGGCTGTTCTCGGTGAGAGGGAGGCAGCCCGTCGCCTCGACGGCACCCGCGCTCTGCTCGCCCGGGACGACGTCGACTACGTGTCGATCAAGGTCTCCTCGATCGCCAGCCAACTGTCGATGTGGTCGTTCGACGAGGCGGTCACCCGGGTCGTGGAACGGTTGACACCGCTGTATGAGCTGGCCGCAGGATTAGACTCGAATTCTTCAAGCCCCGGTGGTCGAGTAGGTCGCGCAGCGACCGTATCGAGACCGCCCACCAAGTTCATCAATCTCGACATGGAGGAATACCACGACCTCGGCCTGACGATCGCCGTGTTCCAGCGCATCCTGAGCCAGCCGCAGTTGCAGCAGCTCGAGGCCGGCATCGTCTTGCAGGCGTACCTGCCCGATGCGCTGGACGCGCTGCAGGGCCTCACAGAATGGGCGCAGGCCCGCAGGGCGGGCGGGGGCGCGCCGATCAAAGTGCGTCTGGTCAAGGGTGCGAATCTCGCGATGGAGCGTGTCGACGCCGTTGTCCACGGCTGGCCGCAGGCGCCGTACGGCAACAAGCAGTCGACCGACGCCAACTACAAACGGGTGCTCGACTGGGCGCTGACCCCCGACCACACCCATGCGGTGAGGCTCGGTGTGGCCGGCCACAACCTGTTCGACGTCGCCTTCGCCTGGCTGCTCGCCACCCGGCGCGGCGTCGAAGACCGCGTTGAGTTCGAGATGCTCCTCGGCATGGCGACCGAACAGGCGGATGCCGTCACCCGGACCGTCGGCCGCCTTCTGCTCTACACGCCTGTCGTCCACCCCCGCGAGTTCGACGTCGCCATCTCCTACCTGATCCGCAGGCTTGAAGAGAACGCCAGCAGTGAGAACTTCATGTCGGCGGTGTTCGAACTGACCCAGAATCGAGCCCTGTTCGAGCGGGAGAAGCAGCGATTCCTTGCGTCGGTCGCGGAATTCGAGGCGGACGAAGGCCCGCACGGGCTCGCCCCGCTGCCGAATCGCACCCAGGACCGTGGGCGAGAATGGCAGGACGCCGCCGACACGACCTGGTTCCGCCCCTCGCCGGTCCTTCTCGACCCGGCGGTCACCGAGGACGGGCTGACCGCTGCGGTGCTCGGCCTGCAACGAGGTCGCTCTGCCCGATCGGGCGATGCCGGCAGCGGCAATGGTGACAGCGACAGTGGCGACAGCGGCAGTGGCGACAGCGGCAGTGGTGACAGCGGCAGTGGCGACAGCAGCAGTGGCGACACCGGTGCGCCGCTCACCGAGATGGTCGAGGTGATCGGGTCTGGCGCGGTCTCAGCGCCGGGCGAGCCTGCGAGCGGGGGACGTTCGACGATGCGGCCGGGCGTCTTTCGCAACGAGCCCGATACCGACCCCGCCCTGCCGGCCAACCGCGCATGGGGGCGACGCATCCTGAGCCGGGTCGCGACATCCGAATTGGGGATGGCCACCGTCCTGAACTCCGCCATCACGGATGCCGACACGTTAGAGCGCGTGATCGCGGGCGTGTGCGATGCCGGTGTGCGTTGGGGTTACTGGCTGGGTACCGATCGCGGAGCGGCGCTCGATCGCGCGGGACTCGCGCTGTCGGCCAACCGTGACCGACTGATCGAGGTGATGGCAGCAGAGACCGGAAAGACGATCGCGGAGGCGGACGTCGAGGTCAGCGAGGCGGTCGACTTCGCCCACTACTATGCGGCGCGGGCGCGCGAACTCGACACGGTGCAGGGTGCCGTGTTCTCGCCGTCGAAGCTCACCGTGGTGACGCCGCCGTGGAACTTCCCGGTCGCGATCCCTGCCGGCAGCGTGCTCGCGGCGCTCGCCGCCGGCAGCGGTGTGATCATCAAGCCGGCGCCGCAGGCGAAGCGTTCAGCGGCGATCATGGTCGAGGCGCTGTGGGAGGCCGGGATCGCGCGTGAGCTGCTCGCGTTGGTCGATGTCGAAGAGGGCGAGCTCGGGCGGCGGTTGATCTCCGACCCTCGCGTCGATCGGGTCATTCTCACCGGTGCATACGAGACGGCGAAGCTGTTCCGATCCTGGCGGCCGGACCTGCCCCTGCTCGCGGAGACGAGCGGCAAGAACGCCATCATCGTCACACCGAACGCCGACTACGATCTCGCGGTCGCCGACATCGTCAAGAGCGCGTTCGGGCATGCCGGCCAGAAGTGCTCGGCCGCGAGCCTGGTCATCCTGGTCGGCTCCGTGGCGAAGTCGGAGCGCTTCCGCAGCCAGCTCGTCGACGCCGTCACCAGCCTGCACGTCGGCTACCCGCAGGATGCTCTCAGCCAGATGGGGCCGCTGATCGAGCCTGCTTCCGGCAAGCTCCAGCACGCTCTGACCATGCTCGGCGGCGGCGAGGAGTGGCTCGTCACACCCCGGCAGCTGGATTCGACCGGCCGGCTGTGGTCGCCCGGCGTGCGCACCGGAGTGGCGCCCGGCTCGTACTTCCATCTCACCGAGTTCTTCGGCCCGGTGCTCGGGATCATGCACGCGCGCAATCTGACCGAGGCGATCCGCTACCAGAACGCAGTCGACTACGGCCTCACCGCCGGCCTGCACTCGCTCGACTCGGATGAGCTCGCGCTATGGCTTGCCACGGTCGAGGCGGGCAATCTTTACGTGAATCGCGGCATCACCGGGGCGATCGTGCAACGCCAGCCGTTCGGCGGTTGGAAGCGTTCCTCCGTGGGTGCAGGCACGAAGGCCGGTGGCCCGAACTATCTTTTCGGCCTCGGTTCGTGGCTGCCGGAAACGGGGCGCTCCAGCACGAGCCTGCACCTGCGCGGCCTCGACGCCCGGGTGACGCAACTGATCGAGTCCGGTCAGTCGTCGATGAGCTATGAGGACTTCGACCGGGTGCGCCGTTCGGCCCTGAGCGACGCGATCGCAGCGGCCAACGAGTTCAATCAGGTCAAGGACGTTTCCGGTCTCGGCGTTGAGCGCAACGTGTTCCGCTACCGGCCGGTGCCGGTCAGCATCCGCCTCTCCGAGGGTTCCGAGCTCCCCGACCTGCTGCGGATCCTTGCCGCCGCGACGGTCGTGAGGTCGCCGTTCGACGTGAGCGCGCCGCAGAAGCTGCCGAACGCACTGCGCCAGGTGTTGCGCTCGCGCGATGTTCCGGTGGTCATCGAGTCGGATGCGACGTGGTTGAGCCGCGTCGCGGCGTCCGGCCCCGGGGTGGGCGCCGCGGGTGCGGCCGGCCCGGGTGCGGCCGGCCCGGGTGCGGACGTCTCGAACGGGACGGTGTCAGGCCCGGTCGCGCGCGACGTGCATCGCATCCGCTTGATCGGCGGGAACCCGGTCGCCCTCGCCGGCGCCCTCGGCGGAACGCCGGACGTCGCGGTCTATGCGGGTGCGGTGACGCCGTCCGGCCGGGTCGAGTTGTTGCCGTTCGTGCGCGAGCAGGCGATCTCGATCACGAACCACCGCTTCGGCAACCCGACCCGCCTGAGCGAGGGTGTCATCTGAGCCCGTGCGCTCTCACCCTCCACCGAGGTGTGGACTTCTGCCGCTTCGCCGCGGGGCGGATTGCGACGTAAGTCCGCACCTCAGCCTCGGGGCCTTTCGCAGGATACGGTAGCCGTATGACGATTCCCGCTCTCGCGCTGAACAACGGCATGACGATTCCGCAGCTCGGGCTCGGCACGTGGCCGCTGGATGATGCGCAGGTCGAGGCGACGATCGTCGCGGCGACACGGCTGGGTTATCGGCACATCGACACCGGGGTGTCCTACCACAACGAGGTCGGTGTCGGACGCGGAATGGCGGCATCCGGAATTCCGCGTTCCGAGTTGTTCGTGACCACGAAGCTCGACGGCGAGTTCCAGGGCGAGGATCGGGCGATCGCCGGCCTGGATGCGTGCCTGCAGCGGTTGCAGTTGGATTACGTCGACCTCGTGCTGATTCACTGGCCGTTGCCGCAGCGGGATCAGTACGTGCCGACCTGGCGCACGTTCCAGACACTCCAAGCCAGTGGCAGAACGCGTGCGATCGGGGTGTCCAACTTCGCGCCGAGACATCTGCAACGGCTGATCGACGAGACGGGTGTGGTGCCCGCGGTGAACCAGGTGGAGTTGTCTCCGGCGATCCCGCGCGAGGACTATCGTGCTTTTCATCGTGAACGCGGCATCGTGACCATCTCGTACAGCCCGTTGACGGCGGGACGCAACCTGACCGCCGATCCGATGATCGCGCGACTCGGTCGTGGCCATGGGAAGTCGAGTGCGCAGGTGATCCTGCGCTGGCACGTGCAAGCCGGGTTGGTCGCGGTGCCGAAGTCGAAGTCGCCCGAACGGCTCGCGCAGAATCTCGACGTGTTCGACTTCGAACTCACGGCGGAAGACCTCGCCGCGATCGCGACCCTGTCGCTTGGTCCGGGTGCCGGCGTCGACCCGGAGGCCGACGGGCACTGAAACCAGCCGGCTTACGAGCGGTCGCTCCGAACCTCCGGACCGCGGGTGTGGCGCAGCGCGGCGGTGACGATCTCGGTCGCTTCGTTCACGGGGATGCCGAGCTCAGACATCCGCAGAGCGAAAGCGGATGCCGCCAGCTGCGCCTGCCGGTGCGTCGCGTCCCCGGTCGCCGCGATGAACGAGCCCTGACGGCCGCGCGTCTCGATCACCTCGTCCTGTTCGAGTCTGCGGTAGCTGCGCGCGACCGTGTTCGCGGCGAGCCCGAGGTCGTCGGCGAGTTTGCGCACTGTCGGCAGCCGTGCGCCTGCGGCAAGCTCGCCGCTGCGCACCGCCTCGATGATCTGCATGCGCAGCTGCTCGAAGGGCGGTATCGCAGAGCCGTGGTCGATGCTCAGCATTCGGTTCTGCCGGGTGACCGCTCAGTCATGCCACCGATCCCTTCGTCGTATTGATGATGTACCGAGATGGCGCGGGTGGGCAAGCGGAACCCGGCGCGGACTCACGGCACGACTTCCCGCGAGGCGCTGGGCAGCAGCGGCAATTCGATTGTGACGCGCAGTCCGGCACCCGGCACGTTCGCCAGCGAAACGGTCCCACGCGCGGAGGTGGCAAGCGCGTTGACGATCGCGAGACCCAGCCCGCCGCCGCTGTGGGCGGCACGCGAGGAATCCGCCCGGGTGAAGCGGTCCAGCGCGACCGGGATGAATTCGTCCGGCATGCCGGGCCCGGTGTCCTCGACAATCAGTCTCACCAGGTCTGCTGTGTGGGTCAGTGAGGCGGTCACACTTCCCGGGTCGGCGGGGCCGGACCCGCCCGGTGCCGCTGCAGCCTCGGCACCGGCCTCCGCAGCGCGCGCATCCGCGATTGCGGCGACCGCGTTGCCGAGCAGGTTGTCCAGGATGCGCCCGACATCCTGCGTCGACAACCCGATGGCCGCATCGGCCGAGTCATTGGGCGCGTAGTCGAAGTCGATCGCGGGCCCTGCCTGGCCGGCGGCACCGGATTCGAGCGAACGGGCGCGGTCGATCGCGTCGGCCAGTTCGTCGGTCAACTCGCGCCAGCTCGTGCGACCGGTCGAGGTCGTCGCCTCGATCCGTGACAGCTCCAGAAGATTCTTTGCAAGCTGCGACAGCCGCAGCACGGCGCCGTGCGACGAGCGGATGTCCCGCAGCAGCGCATCCGCATTCCCGCTGTCCAACTCGGCAAGCTCGAGCTCGCCCTGCAGGACGGCGAGCGGCGTGCGCAATTCGTGGCTCGCATCCGACACCATCTGCTTCTCGCGATCGGCGGATGCCCGCAACTGCCTGATCAGGCTGTTCAGCGTCAGGGCGAGTGCAGACAGTTCGTCACGCGCGGGGCCGACCGGGAGCAATTCGGCCGAGGGCCTCGCGGACAAGCGGTCGGCCTGCCGCTGCATGTTCTTGACCGGTCGCAGCGCAGTGCGTGACAACAGCCATGACGCGATCCCGAAGCAGACGACGAGCACCGCGGCGCCGATGATGAGGGCCACGCTCAGACGGTCGAGCACGAGATCGTTGGAGTCCTCGTTGCGCACGGCGATGACCTGCCAGGTCCCCGTGGGAGTTTCGGTGCTCGTCGCGAAGGCGAGGTAGCTGGCGCCGGCCGTCGTGATCTCCTGTGGCCTGTCTTTCACGGCGGCCAGCTCGGTGACTCTGTGCCGCAGACTGCGCGGAAGGGCCATCAGTCGAACCGTGCCGGTCGGGTCGAGGATCGCGATGTCCTGGCTTTCGCCCGGAGTCCCGATCGGCTGGTTCGGATGGCTCTCCAAGGTCTCCGCAAAGGGTGCGGCGTCGTGCTGCAGCAGCGTGACGGTCGCGTTGTGCTGCAGCGCGGCGACGCCCATCCGCACGCCCACGACGGCCGCGGCGCCGAAGACGATCAACACGATCAGACTGCCGATCGTGATGCGCGCCGAGATCGACAGGCGACGGAACGCGTTCACGGGCTGGCGGCCTTCACGAGTTGGCGGACTGGCTGCCGACGGCGGTCAGCCGGTAGCCGAGACCGCGCAGCGTGATGATCCGCAGACCCGCACCGGAGGCGTCGAGTTTCTTGCGCAGATAGGAGACGTACTGATCGATCACGTTCTGGCCGATGTTCTCGCTCGAACCCCACACTTCTTCGAGGATCGTGGTTCGCGTCAGAGTGTCGTCCGCGTGCGTGGCGAACAGGCGAAGCAGCGTGAACTCGCGTGGGCTCAGCGGCAGTTCCTTTCCCTTCACCAGCGCGCGATGCTCGAGCGAATCGATCGTCAGGAGACCGATCGTCAGATGTGGCCGAGAGGTGGCAGGGTCACGGCGCAGCAGTGCCCGGATGCGTGCGCTCAACTCGGCGAATGCGAACGGCTTCGTGAGGTAGTCGTCCGCTCCGGAGTCGAGTCCATAGACGCGATCCTCGATCGAGTCACGAGCGGTCAGCATCAGCACGGGCATGGTCCTTCCCGCCTCGCGCACGTGTTTGCAGAATTCGAAGCCGCTCATTCCGGGCAGCATGACGTCGACGGCGGCCGCCGCGAAGTCGGTGTCACGCACGGCGATCATGGCTTGGATGCCGTCGCCGACGGTCGTCACTTCATACCCTTCGGCCGTCAGACTGCGCTTCAACAGACGGGCCAGGTCTTCGTCGTCTTCTACTACGAGCAGTTTCACGTTCATATGCTCTCAGAATCCGCCGAGTGCCGCCTGTGGTCTGCCGGTGTGGCAACTGTCCGTTGCCGGCACATGTTCAGGTCTGCCAGGCCTGCACACCTCTGCGGCTGCGCACATCGCGCCCCCTACTCCTGGGTGCGGTGGATCAGCCGGGAGAGCACGATGGCGCTGCGCGTGTGGTCGACGTTCGGGGCCAGTCGCACCCGTTCGAGCGCCGCCTCGAGACTCGCGATGTCGCGTGATCGAATATGCACGATCGCATCAGCACTGCCGGTGACGGTTCCGGCGTCCACCACCTCGGGCACGGCCGACAGGATGCGCAACAGCTCATCGGGCGCGACGGTGCCGCGGCAGAACAGCTCGACATACGCTTCCGTGCCCATGCCGTCGACAGCCGGATCGACCTGGATGGTGAATCCGCGGATCACGCCGTCCGCCGCGAGGCGGTCCACACGACGCTTGACCGCGGATGCCGACAGCCCCACGACAGACCCGATGTCGCCGTAGCCGGCGCGGGAGTTCTGCCGCAAGAGATCGAGAATGCTGCGATCGAGGTTGTCCACATCGTCATCCTATGAGAGATCATTGCGCACAGGCGAGGAATCGCGCCAAAAAGCCGCGCACCAAGCCGAGAATCACCGGATAGCTGCGTGCAAGACTGGGAACATGTCCGCACTCTCCACCGCCGGCGGCGGCACATCACAGACCCGAACGACATCGCACGATCAGGCATCGGAGTCGTCCTCCGTGCGTGTCACCCCGGCTCGCGTCGCGACAGTGCGCAGCTACCTGATGTGCCGGCCCGACTACTTCACGGTGAGCTACCGCATCAATCCGTGGATGGACCCGGCGGTGCCGACCGACACCGGCCTGGCCGTTCGGCAGTGGCAGTCGCTGTACGACACCTACCGGCAGCTCGGGCACGACGTGCAACTGATCGACCAGATCGAGGGACTGCCCGACATGGTCTACACGGCCAACGGCGGATTCGTGATCGACAATCGCGTGTACGGTGCCAGCTTCGCCTACCCGGAGCGGCAGCCCGAGGGGCCCGCGTTCATGGACTGGTTCCGCGCGCACGGCTTCGATGTCACGGAGCCGCAGCACGTCAACGAGGGCGAAGGCGACTTCCTGCTGGTCGGCAACACGGTGCTGGCCGGCACGGGTTTTCGCACCAGCACCCAGAGCCACGACGAGGTGGAGCGTGTCTTCGACCGTGAGGTCGTCACGCTCAGCCTGGTCAATCCGAACTTCTATCACCTGGACACGGCGATCGCCGTGCTCGACCCGGTGACGAACACCGAGAACGCCAACATCGCCTACCTGCCGAGCGCGTTCGATTCGGCCAGCCTGGCGATCCTCGAATCCCGCTATCCGGATGCGATCCTCGTCAGTGAAGAGGACTCCACCGTTCTCGGCCTGAACTCGATCAGCGACGGCTACAACGTCGTGATCTCCTCCCGCGCGAAGGGCTTCGAGGCCCAGCTGCGTGAGCGCGGCTACAATCCGATCGGCGTCGACCTCTCTGAGCTGCTGCTCGGTGGTGGTGGCGTCAAATGCTGCACCTTGGAACTGCGGCGCTGATGCGATGTTGACAGAGCGCTGACGATGCGCAGCCTGCGCGACGACAACAACGACCGCCCCGGCGAGAATCTGGGCGGTTCGCTGCCTGATCTGCCGCCCGCGCACCTGCCTGTCGCGATGACGCCCGGCGACGGCGCGTGGGTGACGGATGCCGCGGGTCGCCGCTATCTGGACTGTCTCGCGGCGAACTCCGCCGTCAGCTTCGGCCATTCCAACCCGGTATTGCTGGCTGCCGCTCGCGGTCGACTGGATGGCATCGCGCTGAGCGGAACCGCGTTCGCGGATGAGCAACGGGACGCGTTCGTCGACGACCTGGCCGCACTCGCCGGCAAAGAACTGGTGCTGCCGCTGAACACGGCTGCCGAGGCGGTCGCAGAGGCGGTCGCAGCAGCGCGGGCGTGGGGCCATCGGGTGAAGTGCGTCGCACTCGACCGGGCGAACGTCATTGTGGCCGACGGCGGCAGTGCGGGCGGGGGCAGAGGCGGCCGGCCGGGTCGGGACGTCGGCGCAGGCATTCGCTCGGTTCCGTATGGGGACGCCGCCGCGGTCGCCGCGGCGACCGACGAGAACACGGTGGCCGTGCTGGTCCAGCCGATCCGGGCAGTCGGGGGGATCGTCGTGCCGTCGGCCGACTACCTGCCGGTCGTGCGGGAGCTGACGACGCGCTCGAACGTGCTGTTGATCGCCGATGAGACCCAGAGCGGCCTCGGCCGCACGGGGCGTACGTTCGCGTGCGAGCTGGTGGACGTCGTGCCCGATCTGTATCTGCTCGGCAATGCGCTCGGCGGTGGCATCGTCCCGGTGTCGGCAGTGGTGGGTGACGGCGACGTCCTCGGTGCGCTGCCGCCCGGTGAGCGCAACAGCGGCTTCAGCGGCAACCCGCTGGCTGCTGGGATCGGGCGCGCCGTCGTCGGACTGCTGCGCACCGGTGAGTTGCAGGAACGAGCCGGGCTGCTCGGCATCCGGTTGCTTGCGGAGTTGGATCGACTGATCGGCCGAGGCGTCGTCGAGGTGCGCGGCGTCGGGGTGTGGGTCGGCGTCGACATCGATCCGGTGCTGGCCAGCGGCGCCGTGGTGTGCGAACGGCTAGCGCTACGAGGGCTGCTCACGACCTCTGTCGGCGGGTCGACGATCCTGTTTGCGCCGCCGATCGTGATCGATCCGGCCGACGTCGACTGGGCCGTCGCCCAGTTGGAGGCCGTGCTCGAGGAGTTCGCGGCGTGCGGCGTCGTTCGCTGAGCATCGCGCACGGCTGCCGAGCCTGCACCGAAAAGTCTGGACCCACGAGAAGAGCGAGAGTATGACTGCCATGGGTGAAATGTCCGAGCGTGAGAAGTTCGATGTCGAGAAGGTTCTGCCGAGCTCACGCTGGAGGAGAAGGCCGCGCACCTCGCTCAAACACTTCGCCGCCAACAATCAGGAGACCGACCGACTGCGCGTCGGCGCCGACGTCGACGAGCGCACGCTGCGCGAGATCTACCTGGCCGGGCACGTGCGCTATGGGGAGGGTGTCTTCGTCTGCTACCGCTGGTATGACGCGCGGGCGATGGAGGTCGCCTACCCGTTCGGGCATGGGCTCAGCTACACGGAGTTCGAGTACTCAGGGTTGCAGACGGCCGTGGCCGCGCCATCCGGGTGGTGTTCGCCCCGACCCCGCCTCTACCTTCGAAGCAACCGATCGAGGACAATGGGAGAGTGTTAGAGATCACCGAGCCGCAGGTGTGGACGTTGATCGGCGTGTTCGCGGCGGCGGTCTTTGGCATGATCACGGTTGTGTCGACGTTGTTCGTGCGCGTGATTCGGAGTGAGATCGGCGGCTTGCGTGGCGAGATGAATGCACGGTTCGAAGCGGTCGATCGACGATTCGACTATCTTGACCGCGATGTGCAAGCGCTCACGAAACACGTCTTCAGCCGCCCGGACTGAAGCCTTGAGGCGCGCGCCATCGCCGCGCAGCCGGCTCGGTCGCGAAGCCGCCAGCGGCACGGCCTGGGCACCTGACGGCCTTTCGCGGGCATAGCTGTGTCTCCGGCGAATCGGTTGGGCACCGATAGCCTGGAACGATGACATTTGCAGATGCAGAAGTGGATGCGGAATCCGCCGATCGGCTCACCGCGCAGGGCCTGCGCCTCGGGCTCGTCGACACCGCCGACCGCGCCGCCTTCAGTGCGTGGCTCTATGCCGACGCTCGCGGCTTCTATCAGCCGCACACTGCACCGAAACAGCTCGACGCACTCCTGGCGACCACCGCGTATCGCCGCACGACCGGCGTCTGGGACGGCACGGAAGCGGATGCGGCCACGCCGGTCGCGACCGTCTCCAGCTGGCCTGCACCCCTGACCCTGCCGGGCGAGAACGACATCTCGGCCTGGGCGATCAGTTCGGTCACCGTCGCGCCCACGCACCGGCGCAGGGGCATCGCGCGGGCATTGTTGGAGGCGGAACTGCGCACGGCGCGGGCCGCGGGGATTCCTGCGGCGATCCTCACCGCGTCCGAGGCGACCATCTACTCGCGCTACGGCTTCGGCGCGGCGACCCGTGCGGCTCAGCTGACGATCGATACGCGACGGGCGCGCTGGGCCGGGCCGAACGCATCCGGCCGGGTTCGGTTCCGCACCTTGGAGCAACTGCGCGTGGAAGGCCGGCCTGTGTTCGAACGGGCCCGCCGCCGGCAGCCCGGCGAGATCGCAGTCGACGACGCGCTGTGGGCCGACCTGCTCGGCATCATGGGCGACGGTGAGGACGAGGTCAAACATCTCCGCGCGGTGCGGTACGACGATGCGGCCGGAGACATCCAGGGCTTTGCCGTCTATCGCGTCGGCGGCGGCGAGGAGGACTTCAGCCGGCACACCGTCACCGTGCGCTACCTGTGCGCCGCGACGGACGATGCGTATTCGGGCCTGTGGCACTACCTGGTCGACCTCGATCTGGTCACGTCGGTCGTCGCCCCGCTGCGCTCCGTCGACGAACCGGTGATCTGGCAACTTTCGGATACGCGCGCAGTCAGGACAAGTGGCCTCAGCGATCAACTATGGCTGCGCATCCTCGACGTCAAGACTGTGCTCGAAGCCCGCAGTTACAGCGCGCCCGCGCAGCTCGTGCTCGACATCGCCGACCCGTTCGGCTACGCGAACGGGCGTGTTCTGCTCGCGGTCGGCTCGGATGGCCGGGCCGGCGTCACGCCGCTGGATTCGACGCCGCCGGTTACGACGGCACCGGACTCGACGGCGTCGGGTTCGTCGGTGCCGGGCTCGTCGGTGCCGGCCTCGAGCGCGGATGCCGCCACCGGGCTTGCTCTCACCGACCTCGAGGTCTGCGGACTGGCGCTCACGATCGCTGATCTGGGCAGTCTGTGCCTCGGCGGCGCGTCCTCGCGGACGCTTGTACGTGCGGGACGCATTTCGGAGCTGGCCCCCGGATCAGCGGATGCCTTCGACACCGCGTTCCGCTCGCCCGTCGCACCCGCGCTGAGCTTCTGGTTCTAGGCTCAGACTCAGGCAGTAACCTCAAGCAGATGCGTATTCGTTCCCTTTTCACGGTCGGCCTCGCGGTGGTCGTGGTCGGGGTTCTGATCGGCGTCGGCGCGGCGGTGCTGTCCACGGCAGGAGCAGGTCATCACCCGCGCACCTCGTCGGCGGATGCCGCCTCGACGGCGCGGCCGACGGCATCCGCACCGAGGACCGCGCAGCCCAGTGCAACACCGGCGACGCCCACACCAACGCCCGTCTTCGCCGACTACGTCGCGATCGGCGACTCCTACGCCGCCGGAATGGGCGGCGGCAGCGAGACCGGGCGTTGCCGGCGAAGCCCGCACAGCTATCCGAAGGTGCTGGCGGAGACCGAAGACATCCGCCTCACGCGCACGGCGGCGTGCAGCGGCGCCACGACCGCCGACGTGCAACGCGATCAACTCGAAGCGCTGAGTGCCAAGGATGATCTGGTCACCCTGACCATCGGCGGCAACGATCTCGACGTAGCCGGCCTGGCTGACGCGTGCACAAAGGGCGTCACGCGGTCGTGTGAAGCGGAGTTCCGCAACTCGCTGACCCTGCTGAACGTGCTGCCGGACCGGCTTGCTGCCACCTACTCCAGGGTCGTGCAGGCCGCGCCGCACGCCCGAGTCGTCATCACCGGGTATCCGCTGCTCTTCGAGATCCCGCCGACGGACAGTCCCGAGTTCTCGACGTTCGCGGTCGTGAATGCGGCGACGGCATCCATGAATCAATTGATCAAGGACGCGGTCGACAAGCAGAAGAAGAAGGGCGCCAACGTCGCGTACGCGGCCGTGAGCTTCGCCGGGCACGAGATCGGCAGCAAAGACCCGTGGATCAATGCTTCGGGGCGGGACGCCTACCACCCGAACGCCGCCGGCTACCGGGCGATGGCGAAGGCGGTCGAGCGCGCGCTCGGCTGAGGCTCGCGACTGCCATCATTGAGGAATGACGTATTTGCCTGCCGACACCCGCTACGAGACAATGCCGTATCGCCGCACCGGTCGCAGCGGTTTGAAATTGCCCGTCGTCTCGCTCGGGCTCTGGCAGAACTTCGGCGACAACAGGCCGATGGAAACACAGCGAGCCATTCTCCGTCGCGCGTTCGATCTCGGCGTGACACACTTCGATCTGGCCAACAACTACGGCCCGCCCTACGGCAGTGCCGAGGAGAACTTCGGCGTGCACCTGCGCCGTGACTTCGCACTCCATCGTGACGAGCTGATCATCTCGTCGAAGGCCGGCTACGACATGTGGGACGGCCCTTACGGCGAATGGGGTTCCCGCAAGTACATGCTGGCCAGCCTCGACCAGTCGCTGAAGCGGATGGGCCTCGACTACATCGACATCTTCTACTCGCACCGCGCCGACCCGGAGACTCCGCTCGAGGAGACGATGGGAGCGCTGCACACGGCGGTCACGAGCGGGCGGGCGCTGTACGCGGGCATCTCGTCGTACTCGTCCGAGCGCACCCGTCGCGCCGCCGAGATCCTGGCCGACCTCGGCACACCGCTGCTGATCCACCAGCCGTCGTACTCGATGTTCAACCGCTGGATCGAGGATGGCCTGCTCGACACCCTCACCGAGCTCGGCGTCGGCTGCATCCCGTTCTCGCCGCTGGCCCAGGGTCTGCTGACCGATCGCTACCTCGGCGGGGTTCCGGGCGACTCCCGTGTGGCACGCGAAGGGTCTGCGCGCCGGTCGATGCTGAGTGAGGACACTCTCTCGCGCATCCGGAGCCTGACCGAGATCGCCGCGGGTCGCGGCCAAACGCTTGCCCAGCTTGCCATCGCCTGGACGTTGCGCGACAGCTCGGTCACCTCAGCGCTGATCGGGGCGTCGTCGGTCGCGCAGCTGGAGGCGAATGTCGCCGCCGTCGACAACCTGGCCTTCAGCGCGTCTGAGCTTGCCGCGATCGACGAATACGCGACCGATGTCGACATCAACCTGTGGGCGCCGTCGAGCGCCGTGCCGTAGCCGCGCCCGCTCCGCGTGCGTGCGCCGGTGCCGGGGCCGTCGTCTGCGTCCGCGCCCGGTCCTTGCGCCGGCCCGGACTCTTCACGCTAAACCGGACGGGAAGCGAATTCCCATCCGGGCTGCCCTCGAAGTCCGGGCTAGGGTGAGGCGAGCCGGACGGGCGCCGCCGGTCAGCTCTCGAGCAACCCGCGGATGTCGTCGGCCGTCAGCGACGTGCTGAACACGGCGTCGTCGTCGAGCACCGCGTCGAACAGCCGGGACTTCTGCTCCTTGAGAGCCATGACCTTCTCTTCGATGGTGCCGGAGGAAACAAGCCGGTAGACCATCACATTCTTGTTCTGCCCGAGCCGGTGGGTGCGGTCCACTGCCTGGGCCTCGGTCGCCGGGTTCCACCACGGGTCCAGCAGGAAGACGTAGTCCGCTTCGGTGAGATTCAAGCCGAACCCGCCGGCCTTCAGGCTGATCAGGAACACCGGGGCCGTGCCGTCCTTGAACCCGTTGATGACGGATGCGCGTCGGCGCGTCGACCCGTCCAGGTAGGCGTGCGCGATTCCGCGCGCATCGAGACGCTCCGCGGCCTTGCGCAGAAACGATGTGAACTGGCTGAAGATCAAGGCGCGGTGGCCCTCGGCCAGCACGTCATCGAGTTGCTCGAAGAGGGCATCCAGCTTGCTGGACGGGACCGACGCATACTGTTCGTCGACGAGGGAGGCGTCGAGGGCGAGCATCCGTAGCAGCGTCAGCGAGCGGAAGACGATGAATCGGTTGCGATCGAGGTCTTCGATCAGCCCGAGCAATTTCTGTCGCTCGCGCTGCAGGAATGTGTCGTAGAGCTTGCGGTGCGTGCGGGCCAACTCGATCTGCAACACCTGTTCCTGCTTCGCCGGCAGCTCGGGCGCGACGAGCTCCTTCGTGCGGCGCATCATCAGCGGGCGGATGCGCCGGCGCAGCCGGGCAAGCAGCGCCGCGCTGTCGCCACGACTGCCGGGGTGCTGCAGCGGACGCACGTATTGCTCGGTGAAACGCCGCGACGACGGGAACAGTCCAGGAGCCGTGATCGCGAGCAGCGACCAGAGTTCCATCAGGTTGTTCTCCAGTGGTGTGCCGGTGACCGCGAGCTTGAACGGTGTTTTCAGCTCGCGAGCGCACCGGGCGGCCTTGGCCGCGTGGTTCTTCACGAACTGGGCCTCGTCCAGGATCAGACCGGCCCAATCCTGCGCCTGGTAGGCGTCGAAGTCGAGCCGGAACAGGGTGTACGAGGTGATCACGACATCCGCACCGGTCCACGTCTGGGCAAGGGGAGAGCCCGCCTTAGCCTGCGTCTGGGTGACGGCCGTGACCGCGAGATCGGGGGTGAATCGGGCCGCCTCGGTGATCCAGTTCGACACGACGGAGGTCGGTGCGACGACCAGAAAGGGACCACCGGTGCTCGAGTGCGACTCTGCTGGTCGAGTAGCGCGCGAGGTGCGAGCACGCGTATCGAGGCCGCGCGGGCTGGCCTTGCCGGGCCCCATGGTCTCGATACGCTCGTTCCTCGCGACTCGACCACCGGGTTCCGACTTGATACCGAGCTCGCGGGCTGCTCGACCACCGGGGGCGACCGCGTGCGCGATCAGTGCCAGGGTCTGCAGGGTCTTGCCGAGCCCCATGTCATCGGCGAGGATGCCGCCGAGTCCATGCCGCCAGAGGAATACAAGCCATTCGTAACCGTGCCTCTGGTACGGGCGCAGGGTTGCGCGCAGGCCGTCCGGCAGTGGCGTGTGTTCGGCTGGCGCGGCATCCGTCTCGGCGACGGCGAGCAACCCGCCGACGGCGGCGCGCCAGGCGACGGCGGGTTCTGACTCGTCGGCGAGATCCTCGAAGTCGGCCCAGAGGCTGGCCTGATAGCGGTTGATCCGCGGGCGGGTCTCCCATTCATCGAGGTCGCCTGCCTCCGCGATCAACTCGCGCAACCGGTCGAATACGGGTTGCCTGAGCGACAAATACGAGTCGTCGATCAGTTTCAGCTTCGATCGGCCCTTCACCAGCGCGGTGAACAGCGGACCGAACGGAATGCTCCGGCCATCGAGCTGCACGAGCACACCCAGGTCGAACCAGTCACGCTGGTCCGTCTCAACTGTTGACACGGTGAGAGACGGTGTGCCGGTCAACTCGCGGTAGTCGGGCTGCTCGCCGACGACGTCGATGCGCACCCCGGGCAACGCACGTATGACAGGCAGGGCATGTACCGTGAATTCGGCTGTGTCGATCTCGAACAGGGTGACCGTCGTGAACGCCGGCGCGTGCGTCAACGCGATCGTCACGTTGTCGGAAAGCGCGGCGTCGTCGCCGATTCCGGCGAGGTAGTCGGTCAGCGCCGCGGCTGTGCTCGAGCGGGTGGCCTCTTCCGCTTTCGCATCGCGCCTTCCGGTCTCCGCCGGGTCCACTCGCAGCGGCTTGCGCGCGATGTGCTCGCCGTAGCGGTATTCCCAACCCCAATCCAGTCGCAGCACGTGCTTCGGTTCGTAACGTGCGGTGAGCACGAGAACGGGCGGTGTGATTTCCGGGAAGATCACTGAAGCATCCGTGCTGGTGATCGCGACGCTCTGGCGCAGCACCGGGTAGTACTCGCCGAGAAACTCACCGACGTCCTCCGCCGGGATGGTCAGCGAGTCGGTCGCCAGCAGCCTGCGCTGATCGCCGGTCAGGGGCTCCGAGGTCGGGGCGAGCGTGATCGTCGGCGCGGACGTGCCGGAGCCGCCCGCGCCCCACTCGACGCTGTAGAGGCCGTGGTCGCCGATCGTGCCGACCGTGCGCGGTTCGACCCGCCGGCCGCCGAACGAGACGACTGATGTGAGCGTGAGGTCACTGTCTGTGCCGCCTGACGCAGCTGTCTCACGTGAAGCATCCAAGCTTACCGCCGCGGTCGGAGCGATCTGCACCGATCCGTCGTTCTTCGAACTGACCAGAGCGATTCCGAGGCTCTTCGCCTGGTCGAGGAGGTTCCAGAGCAGCGGGCTGCTGTAGTCGTCGAGGATGATCCGTTCCGGGTCTTGACCCAGATAGACGCCGTGCACAGCCTTGCTCACCGCGGAGAACTGCCCGAACCAGCGCACCTGCCGTTCGTCGAGATTCAGCCGGTTGATCTGATAGTGCAGGGATCCCCAGCCGACATTCGAGGTCACCCAGCGGCCACGATTGCTGCGCACCACCGGACGGACCGCGACGAGCAGGTTCTCGGTTGCGCCGACGGATGCCGCTACCGTGATCGTCGAGGTGCGTTGCCACCGCCCTCGCGAGCGACGCGCGGTCTCGCGCAACTCGAACTGCAGGGCGAGCGGAGCCGGTCGCCGCTGATCGCCGGAGAGTGGCCCACCGACACGGGCCGCGCGCGATGGAGTCTCACGCGGCCCGGCAGCATCTGAACCGAGCCTTGCCGGCAAACCCAGCGCTGCCTTCCACGCCGCTTGCGGCACGACAGGGGCGGCCGGCGCAGCGGTCGGCACCAGCTCGCGCACGGCTTCGGCGTTGCCCGCGAGCAGGGTCGCCGCAACATGTTTGCAGTCTTGGTGAACCGGACAGCTGCAGATGCCCAGGGTCGGGCGCCAGTAGCCGGGCTTGCCCGGGGTGAGCTGGATGCTGCACTGATACGGCTGCAAACCGGTTCCCTGCACACGTGACGTCAACCGGGCATTGCCCTCATCCCAGCTCAGGGCGAACACCACATCGCCCCGCGCATACGGTCGAGCCCGCTCGAACGCACCGGGCCCGACGAGCCCGCGGATGTCGGCGATATCGACCAGCGGGGCGGAGGCGGTCGACATTCCTCCATGCTCTCACGCGGCTGCGACGTCGAATTCCGCAGCGGCGTCACACCGTGCACTCCCCGCCGTAGACTGCGGAGGTGAGCAGAGAGCGCGACGACGAGGCGGCCGTCGCAGGCATCCGGTCATCGCTTCGGGCCGCAGCCGAAAACCTCGAAGCGACGCACGCACCCGACGAGGCGTTGGCTCGGTTCGTGCCCGCACGGCGAGCGCTGCTGGTGATGCGCAAGCCGGCGGCGCTGATTCCGCTCGGTCGGGTGTGGCGACTCGGCGTCTTCTTGCTCGGTGTTCCTCCTGTCGGTGCTGGTCAACCAGGGGTTTCGCCAGCTGAGAGCGCTCCGACCGGCTTTGACGTGACCCTGTACGCCACAGGCAAGACGACGCGCGCGGTCGACCCGCTCTATCGGGGCTTCCAATCGGTGTCGGCCGAGACCCGGCGCGACTATCGTGGCGCCGCTTTTCGGGGTCCGTTCGAGCGCGGGGAAACGATCGACTTCGACGCGCCGGCACTCGAACTGGATGCCGACAGCTTACGTTCGTCGTCCGGACCGCTGCTGCTACGCGACGGCGAAGCGCAGGTGCGCTGGGCGGCGACCATCGGCACTGCGACAGTGCCGTTCGACGCCTACCTGGCAGAGCGCGTCGACTTGCTGGTTCATCCGCCGCCGGGGGCTTGACGCCGGGCGACGTTCCTTCACGCCCGCCGGACGACAAAGAGGATCGACTCCCGGGATGGAGAAGATCGACTTCCCTGGCAGAAGAAGTTCGACATCTCCGGCATAAAGAAGTCTGACATCTCCAGCATTATGAAATTCGACGTCTCCGGGATAAAGAAGGTCGATTCTTGCAATGCCAGTTTTCCCTCAACGCTGAGGCGGAGCTGGCACAGGGAAAACCGGGGTTCGCTTTCCGCGCCGGGCCTGTTCACCGCAATGACTGAAGTCCGATCGCTCCAGGATGAACAAGACCGATAGCGTGTGGCCGGTTTGCCGGGGTAGATTCAGATTTCTGCTTCTGATTGCTGTCCGATTTGCGCGGCCAGCGCACCATGAGCCTAGCCGTGAGTCAGCCATGGCCGCCAGCGGCGAGCTGCGCAACGTTCGAAGGCTCACGCGCTCATGCACCGCTGCAGCGAGTAGAACGGAAGCATGGGCATGACGCGAGTTTTGACGGTGGGTCATTCGACGCATCCGATCGACGAATTCATTCGGATGCTGCAAGCCAACGCGGTCACCTGTGTCGCCGACGTGCGCACCATAGCGAAATCGCGACACAATCCGCAGTTCGCGGAAGACGAGTTGCGGGCCAGTCTGCCCGCCGCGGGCATCGAATACCGGCGGCTGGAGAATCTTGGCGGACTGCGGCACACGACGAAGCAGTCCGTGAACGGTGCATGGCGCAATGCGTCATTTCGCGGGTACGCCGACTACATGCAGACGCCGGCGTTCGAGGCGGCCCTCGCCGAACTGATCGAGTTGGCCAGAGCGCAGCCCGAGTCCCAGAACGTCGCCGTGATGTGCGCGGAAGCGGTGCCGTGGCGCTGCCACCGCTCGCTGATCGGCGACGCGCTGCTGGTGCGTGGCATCGCGGTCGACGACATCATGACCGCGACACAGACGAAACCGCACCTCCTCACGCCGTTCGCGCACGTCGATGGAACGCGGGTAACCTATCCGGCGACCAGTGCGGCTACGAATGCGGAGGACGCGATGGGCACGGATGCGGGGCACGCCGTTGATCGTGCCCACTGACTCCCGACTCTCGGTGTATCGACCTGGGCCGAGAAACCGATCCGCGACCAGCTCGCCGGCACGGAGGTTGTCGCGCAACTGCTCGAAGAGCGTAGGGCGGCCTCGCTGCGCGAGAACCAAGTGAGAACTGCGGCTGAAGGCGAGGCCGCATACGCTGATTCCGTGCCTTCTTTTCGCGTGACAATGACGATCGGTGCGCTGGCACCCGGTGTCGCCCCGACCCAGGTCGTGCCGGTGGCGGAGGGCGCGGCGGCGCAACTCACGACGGTCGAAGCATCCGATGTGGCGGTGGTCTCCGGGGCGGCGCGCGTCACCGTGCGCTTCACGGCTGATGACGCGGAGCTCGCCCAGCAGATCGCCCAACACACCGCGGATACGACGGGTGCGGTCGCCGAAGTGCTCGCGTGGCGACTGGCCGAACGGGTCGGCGGAGGGTGGTACAACCGATGACGGACAACGCGCTCGCCGTCGACGCACCGATCGCGCTAACGGCATGACCTCCTGAACAGCAGGAGCAGGGTACAGGGCATCGGCACGGGCCTTGCCTTCAGTAGCCTTTGCCTTCAGTAGCCTTTCTGCGGTGCCGCCGTGATCTTCGTGCCGGAGGGGGAGACCACCCACCAGGTGCCCTGGAGCCCTTGTCCGGTGATGTCTCCGGCCGCTGAGTCGCCCACGTAGGTGTACAACGGATACCCGTTCAACGTGACCTGCAGCTTGCCGTCCGGCGCCGGGATGGTTCCGAGCGTGCCGGTCACGCCGGTGGCCGTCGGGGTTGCTGACGCGCTCGTCACGGCCGGCCAGGTGGTGATGCACGAGCCCGTGCAGGCGCTGCTCTTCTCGCCGACGGTGTCTTGATCGAAGACGTAGACGGTCATTTTCGACCCGTTCACCACGATGGTGCCGAGTGGGGTTGTCGCGGTTGCGAGGCTGCCGGACGCGCTGGAGCCGGATGCGCCTGACGATGACGGAGCGGAGGACGAGCCGCCACCGCCTCCGCTGCCGCCGTAGGGCCCGCCGCCGGACCCGGATCCCGACATGCAGCCGGCCAAGCTGAGCGCGGCCAATGCTGCGACGGCGATCGAGAGCATGATTCTCTTGTGCACGATGTGTCCTTCCCGAGGTGCCTGTTACGCACGTGCCGCTGCTGAGGTGACTGTTCGATGCGGCCTGCGGGCGGCGCTGTCACCGCCATGGAGAACACGAGGCCCAGGGTCCGTCGGTTCACTGTCGACGGCCGTCGCCCCGCTCAGTCGAACGAGCGTGACAGCAGGGTCCGATCGGGGTTCAGCGATCTCAGCTGAACTCCAGCGATGTCCGCGATCGGTGCGGCGGTCGAGCCGGAGGCGTGCACCGTTGCGCCGGGGCCGGCGCTCCAACTGGAGACCTCGGTGGTGGTGCCGTTGCGGTCGGTCACATAGAGTGCGAAACGCCCGGGTTGCGCGTAACCGGCGCCGGGCTGCGCGGGCGGCGCATCTCGGTACTGGCAGGAGAGGGAGATCGACGTGCCCCACGTGGTGGAGGTCAGTGCGACGCTCGCGGTGATCGGGCTCGGCACCACCGCGTCGAGCGCAGCAGAAACCGTCGGGTGTGCCGGAGCTGCGGCGGTCGGCGGGCTCGAGGCGCCCGGGCCGCCCGCGCCGCCGAGCGTGATCGGCAGCACAACAGCCGCCGCGACGACGGCTGCGGCGACGGCGCCAGCAACGCCGAACAGCGCAGACCGCACGCGTCGGCGCAGGCGAACGCGCGCGGTCAGGCCGACCAGAATATGGGCCGGCACCGGCCCGGATGCCGTGCCGCGCGCATCCGCAATGCCAGCATCCGCAATGCCCGCATCCGCAGCATGCGCATCCTCCGCGCGCAGATCGACCGCAAGCATGGCGAGCGCCTCGTCGTCATCGAGCGCGCCGAGCAAGCCGGGAAGCCCGGCAAGGTCGGCCACAGCGCCGGCGCACCGGGCGCATCCGCTCAGGTGTGCTTCGAACTCCAGCCGCTCGGTCGCCGAGAGCGCGCCGAGCAGGTAGGCGGCGTCCCACTCTTCGTACGGATCACGCCGGCTTTTCGTCGGATCGATCATCGGGTCACCCCGTTCTCTTGCAGGGCAAGTTTCAGTGCCCGCAGACCGTAGTGCATCCGTGACTTGACGGTTCCGGGTGGGATGTCCAGCTCGCGGGCGATCTCGGCGACCGAGCGCCCGCCGTAGTATGCGTGCACGATCACGGCGCGATGCTCGAGCGAGAGCGACGCGAGGGCCTCCGCGACGAGCCAGGAGTCGAGCAGGGCATCCGTCTCGTCAGCGGTCGATTGCTCGGGAAGCTCGTCTGTGCCGAATTCGTGGCGATTGCGAGCGCTGCGTTTGGAGTCGATCACGAGATTGCGCGCCACGGTGAACAGCCACGCTCGAGCGGATGTCTCGCCCTGATCGAGCACCGACGGCTTGCGCCACGCGCGCAACAGCGTCTCCTGCACGATATCGTCTGCCAGCGCGCGATCGCCGGTGAGGTGCACGACGTAGCGCCAGAGCGGGGCGGCGTGCTCGTCGTGCAGGGCACGGAGCAGGGCGGCTTCGTCGTCTGCCATGCGTGCCTCCTGCTGCGTCTGCACCGCCGAGCGCGGTGCGTTCACCAGTTTCACGACGTGCCGCCCGGGAAAGTTCATTTGCACCTGAACGGTCCGTAGTTGTTTCGTACTCTCAAGTGTGAACTCGTGTGCGGTCTCCGACAGTTTGTATGCATCGATCGCGCACTAAACTGAGCGCACTGCAAGGAGGCAGACATGGCCGAGGGAACCAATGCGCCGGGCGAAACGAATGCGCCGGGCGGCGCTGCCGGAACGAAGGACGACCCGTGGGAGCTGACAACGGCGCCCGGATCGTCGCAATACACGATGCACGCGGACCGCGAAGCCGACCCGCCCGTTTTGGTCTGCCAGGTAGGCTCGACCACGCTGACGTATCATCTGCGCGCGATCGAGGATCTTCATGCCTGGCTGCGCGAGCAGGGCGGCTGGGTTCCGCTCGGTGCGGCGGACGAGAAGAAGCCTGTCGTGGAGGGAACCGTCGAGGCCTGGGGTCGATCGGAGTCCAACCCGGTCGGCGGATGGTACGGCCTGCGCAACGGCTATCGCGGTCGCTTCGGCATGTATCTGCCGCCGCTGCTGGAGAAGTTGGGGCTCGTCGAGTTGACGCACGACGCGCGCAACAACCGGGTGCGCGCGCGGTAGTCCTGCCGTTCGATTCGCTCAACGGCAGGCGCGCTGGACCCTGACACGGTGTCAGGGTCCAGAACCGTCACCGTCCTGTTCAGCATCGAAGAATCTGCTACTGCTGGAGTTCGGGTTCGGGACTCCAGCACACCGAATGCGCCTGAGGGCCTGCTGCCGGTTCGTCCGCACCGACCAGCGATCTCGGTATTCCCGTTGTGGATGTGTAGAAGAGCCGATCTCCGCCGCGCCATTGCGGGTATCGCCCTTCCGGACCGCGAACGTAGTCGGTGCCGTCGACGACGACGATGCGCTCGCTGGGAGCCAGGCCCTGCCTGTACCACCTCTCGACGCCGGCGACCGTGCCGCTCACGCCGATGCAGAGCTGATCGACGGTCGCGTAAAGGTCGTCGCTGCCGAACTCGAGCAGGCCTCCCGCCGCCGGAATGATCGGAATGCCAGGCGATCCAGGGTCGTCCTTCCGGTACACGGAGCCGCCGAGCGAGTACACGATTCGGCCGTCACCGTCCCATGTCGCACTGCGCAACCCCTCCGCGTCGAACACGCCGCTGGTCCGGCCGTCCTCTCTGTGCCAGACCACGGCCTCGGCCGCGGCGCTGTCACCGCGCACGAACAGCAGCTTCGCACCGTCGGCGGACCACACGGGCGGGGCGAACACCGCTGCCCCTGGCAGGATGTCCAGGATGTCGAACTTCTCGTCGGTGATCGCGATGACGACCTGCCACGGCGACGCCGCCGCCGCGATCGCGACATACGCGAGGCCGTAACCGGCGCACGCCGTCGGGAATCGCGGATAGCCTACGGCCGGTAGACGACGAAGGGTTCCATCGCCGTCGACGACCGCAAGCTCGTGCGAATCGGCCAGCGCATGAATCAGCAACGCACACCTCCGGGCTACGCTGTCCGGTGGTTCTTCTTGCTCCGGATGTCTATCGCCACCGCCACGATCAGGATCAGACCGCTTGCGACCATTTGATAGAAGCTGTTCACGTTCATCAAGCTCAGGCCGTTGCTGACACTGGCGATCAGGATCGCGCCGAGCACGGCGCCGCCGACCCGTCCCACACCGCCCATGAGGCTCGTCCCACCGATCACGGCGGCCGCGATCGCATCCAGCTCCAGGAAAGGAGCACCGTCGGGCGGCGCCCCGTTGAGCCGGCCGACCAGCACCAGGCCCGCGACCGCGTAGAGCAGGCCCATCACACAGAAGATCACGAAGACGTTTCGGGCGACACGCACGCCACTGAGCCTGGCTGCCTCCCGGTTGCCGCCGATCGCATACAACTGCCGCCCATAGCGAGTGTCTGAGGCGAGCAGGGAGAGAACGAGGCCGACGATCGCGAGAATCGCGACCGGCACAGGCAGGCCGGGCCCGGTCGACAGGTACATCATGGCCAGCACGCCGATCGCCAGAGCGGTGAGATACTGGATCCAATGGCGCCGCAGCGTTGCCACGGTCAGGCGGCCGGCCAGTGCCCGCACGCACACATAGATCGCGAGAAGCGCCGCGGCGAAGACGATGGTGGCCGTGGCGTCCAGCATCCCCGAGCCGATCCAGATGACACTCGGCGGCAGGCCCGAGATCGTGTTTCCGCCGGTGATCACCAGTCCGATCCCGCGAAACATCAAAAGGCCGCCCAGTGTCACCACAAACGCCGGCACCCCGATCGTCGCGACCAGGAAACCCTGCCAGATGCCGATCAAGAGGCCGACGGCAACCGCCGCCACGAGCGCGAGGACGATCGGCCAGTGCGCGTTGACCGCGAGATAGGCGAAGCTGATGGCACAAAGACCGACGGCGGAGCCGATGGAAAGGTCGATCTCCCGGGAGACGATGACCAGGCAGACTCCGCACGCCACAATGCCCGTGATCGCGGCCTGCCGCAGAAGCACCGGAATGTTGCGAGAGGACAGGAACAGGTCATCCGTGAGGAGCTGAAACACCAGGGCGAGTGCGATGAGCACCACAACGAGCCCGTAGCGGCGCAACACCTGGAAGATCCACTCAGTGGCTTCTGCCGAGCGTTGCGATGGTTGCCGGCGCTGGCCGGCCTGTGCCGTTTCCATCGTCTTGGACGTTTCCATCGTCAAACCTCGCTTCTCTGGGCATCGGCTTTGCCGCGTTCGACCGGGTCGTCGGCCGACGACGCGGCTTTCACCAGGTCCTCGACCGCAGCTTCTCCTGCGTCGTATGACGCCACGAGTGCGCCGTCGCGCATCACGAGGATGCGGTGGGCGACTTCCACGAGTTCTTCGGCTTCCGAGCTGACCCACACGACGGCTATCCCGCCGGCGGCGAGCTTTAGCAACGTGGCATGCAGGTCGGCCTTCGCCCCGACGTCGACGCCGCGCGTCGGTTCATCCAGGAGCAGAAGCCGAGGCTTCGTCGCCAGCGCGCGGGCGAGCATCGCCTTCTGCTGGTTGCCACCACTGAGCGTGACGACCGGTTGCGGCAGCATCCGTTCCGGCAAGCCGACGGAGAGAGCCTGTTCTCGCGCGAATGACTCCTCTCTGCCTTTGTGGGGAACCGTACCGCGGGAGACCGCTCCGAGCGCGGGGAGCGTGACGTTCTCGGTCGTCGACATCCACGGCTGAATGCCCAACTCCTTGCGATCCTCAGACACCAGGGCGATGCCCGCGCGCACCGCGGCGCTCGGTGAACGCGGGTTGATCGATCGCCCGTCCAGCGTGAACGTGCCCTGTCCGGCTTTCGCGCCGAACAGGCTCATCAACAGCTCGGTGCGCCCTGAACCCACGGCGCCGTAGATTCCCAGGATCTGCCCTTCGTCCACGGAAAGCCGAACGCCGTGCACGGCCGGGTCGCTGGCGCTCACGGGGGCGACGGACCAGTTGTCCAGGGCCATGACGACCGCGCGTGCGTCCATCGCGTCGTTCGAACGGCTCGGCCGGATCGTCCCGGAGTCCTGCCCCAGCATGGACTGCACGACGGTGTCGCGATCCGCCTTGGCGATCGGGGTGTCCAGCACCACCTGCCCGTCGCGAAAGACCACGACATGATCGGCCAATCGCTGGAGCTCGTCGAGTCGGTGAGAGATGTACATGATGCCGACCCCGGCCTCGCGCAGTTCGGCCAGCCGGGTGAACAGTGCCTCGCTCTCCGACGTGCTCAGCGACGAGGTCGGCTCGTCGAGGATCAGGATGCGTGCCCGCCTGCTGACCGCGCGCGCGATCTCCAGCATCTGCTGGTGTCCCACGCTCAGTTCTCCCGCCGGCACGTCCAGCGGGAGGTCCAGTCCGACCTTCGACAACATGGACCGTGCGTGCGATGCCACGCGGTCGTGGCGGATGACACCGAGCCGGGTCGGCTCGGCGCCGATCATCAGGTTCTCTGCGACGGTGAGCGTCGGGCAGACCGTCAGCTCCTGTTGCACGACGGCGATGCCCAGCTGCTCGGCCTCACGGGGGCTGCGGATGCGGACGACCTCGCCGGCCAATCGAACCGTTCCGGAGTAGAGTCCGTGCGGGTACACCCCGGTGATGATCTTCACCATGGTGGATTTCCCCGCGCCGTTCTGACCGGCCAGTGCCATGCACTCGCCGGAATGCAGCGCCATCGACACGTTTTGGAGCGCGTGGGTGGCACCGAACCGGATCTCGATGTCGCTCAGCTGGAGGAGAGGGGGGTGCAGCACCGTGCCCGTCGCGCTCATCGTCACTGCCTCTCGAACGGGTGTCAGGAGGTCACGAAGACGTCATCGGGTGCGAGCCAGGAGGTCTCCTCCAAAAACGACTTCATGCCATCTTTCCTGACAGCGATGGCTTTGATCTGGGCGCCCGGCACCTTCTTGAAACCGTTGTCCAGGCTCGCATCGCTGGTGGGTTTCTTCTTGGACGCGAGAGCCGCCGCGGCATCGACAGCCTTGCCTGCCATCGTCTTGATCGGCGTGAACGCGCTCATCGCGACATCGCCTTTCACGATCGCCTGCGCAACCTCCTTGAAGACATCCTCGCCGCCGATCCAGGTCTTGCCGAGCAGTCCGGCGCTGGCCAGGGCGGGAAGGGCGGACACGATGAATCCGTCGTAGTTGCACAGCAGTGCATCGATCTTGTTGCCTGTCGTGGCGAGGGCATCCTCGATCTGCGCCAGGCCCTTCGCCGGGTCCCAGGCTTGGTGATAGCGCTGAGAGACCACGGTGATGTCCCCCGAGTCGACATACGGCTTGAGCACGTCGAGATTGCCCTGTGTCTTCTGCTGGGCGATGTCGACTCCGCCTTCGCCGCTGACGATGACGTAATTGCCCTTCGGCACGTCCTTGACGGCCATTTCCGCCTGCAGGGCTCCAACGGCGATGTTGTCACGCGCGATCCAGAAGTCGATGTCGGCGTCCTGAATGACCGAGTTGTACGAGATCACGGGAACACCGGCGGCCTTGGCCGCTGCGACAGACGGTGCGGAGGCCTTCACGTCGATCGGCGAGAGGATGAGAACGTCGATGTTCTGTGCCAGCAGGTTCTCGACCTGGCTCGCTTGCAGCCTGGTGTCGTCGTTCGCGGCCTGCACGACGACCTTCATCCCCTGTTCCTTCGCCGCGGCCTCGATGTACTCGCGGTCGAGCTGCCACCTGCGCTGAGCGAGGGTGCCGAGGCTGAAGCCGATCACGGCGCCCTTCGCGGCATCCCCGGCACCGCCCTTGCCCTTGTCGTCTGTGGCGCAGGCGGACAGGAGCAGCGGAAGGCCTGCCATTGTCAGTCCGCCGATCAGCCCGGCCTTGATTACGTTTCGGCGGGACATTCCGGTGTCGGTCGCTGTCTGAGAAAACGATTGTTCGAGCATGATGACTCCTCGAGTCTGAGTGAGTTGTTGCACAGTTCCGAAATCGATTGCACTACCATATCGCGGCTAGAGCGCGACGTCAATGAAAATCCTCGGAGATCCGACAAGAGCTTTAGTTCATCTTGATATCCCTATCTGACCAGGAAATTTGCAAAAACCCGTCGCCATAGCATCGTGCGCGTGGCTCGGAATTCGATCGGGCATGGAGGCTCCGTTCCTGGAGATCTTGAGTATGCAAAGCATTTCTTAGCGAAGACATTGCACTCGATGCGCGCGGCAGCCGTGGCAATGGAATACGGTGAGTATGCACGATCGGGCCGATGATCATGTGTGAATATGCCGCATGTGTCACGGTGAACGCCTCGCGATCGACCGGCGCGATCTCGGCGAAAGCGATTGCGTTGCTGTCGTTGCGACGTGTCAGAGGAGCAGCGCAGAAATCCTTTGCCTGCTAAACTCTGACGTGCGATCAGCAGGGAGCTTCTCATGGGGGACAAACCGGTAACGCTTCAGGAGGTCGCACGACGCGCCGGAGTTCATCCTTCAACGGTGTCGCGCGCGCTCAATTCAGGCGGAGCGCAGCATCTCGGTGCCGAAACCGTGCAGCGGGTGAAATCCATCGCTGCGGAGCTCGGCTACGAGCCCAACCCCTGGGCGCGTAACCTGCGCACCCGCCGCAGCCGGATGCTCGGTCTCGTGATCCCCCGCCTCAAAGACGTCGTGCTCGCCGACATATTCGAGTCGGCAGAGGATCGCGCTCGGGAACGCGGCTATCAGGCGGTCACGGCCAGTAGCCGCGACGACCCCGGCGTTCAGGAGACCGTCGTGCAGCGGCTACTCGATCAGCGCGTCGACGGATTTGTGCTCGCCACTCCCCGAATCGACGATCCCATCCTCGATCAGCTGAGCGGCCGGAACGTGCCGTTCGTGCTCGTCAATCGTACGAGTGGGCGATATCCGTGTGTTCGTGGAGACGACGAGCTCGGTGGGTATCTCGCGACACAGCACCTTCTCAAGCAGGGACATCGGCGCGTGGGGATCGTGGCGGGGCCCTTGAATGTGAGCACATCGGCCGGCCGGCTTGCCGGGTATCGGCGCGCGCATGCCGAACATCAGCTCGAGGTGGATGAGTCGCTCATCGTCGAGGCCGCCGACTTTGCCGCGGAATCGGGCGCCACGGCCGCCGGTCGGCTGCTCTCACGCCGGGATGCGCCATCGGCGCTGTTCTGCTTCAACGACTCCCTGGCGATCGGCGCGATGTCCGTTGCACGCGACCTCGGCCTCGACATCCCGACCGACCTCGCCGTCGTCGGATTCAATGACACCGGAACGGCGGCGCTGCTACCCGTTCCACTCACGAGCGTGTTCCTTCCACTCGGGATCATGGGCAGGGAGGCCGTCGACATGCTGCTGGCGATGATCGACGGGGAGGATCCGACGTCCGTGGTGCACGCTCCCCGGCTGACCGCTCGAAGCACGTCGGCGCACAAGATCGGAACGACCGCATCCGATTGACACGTGCAATCGTTTGTGTGACGCTGATGGTTCCACAGGGAGGTTCACGTGTACGAAGACGATGTGCGCTCGTCGCGAGCGTTGGCCGATGCCGCGGGAGGCGGCCGCGAACTCGACCTCGCGATCGTCGGCGGAATGCTTCTGGATGTCTACCGGGGCCGATGGCTGCGCGGTGATCTTGGAATCTACCGTGGTCGCGTCGCGTCGTTCGGCGGGCACGGCCTCACGGCCCGTGAGGTCATCGATGCGGCCGGAAAATGGGTCGTCCCGGGATTCTTCGAATCCCATTACCACGCGGGAGGGACCCACCTCTCCCCACGACGACTGGCCGAAGAGTTCCTCCGCCGGGGAACCACGTCGTCCGTCTGCGACTTCCAGGAGTTCTATGTGGTCGGCGGCCGCGATGCCGCACGCGAGGCGATCGACGAGAGCCGCGCCGCGGGGCTCAGGCTCTTCTACCTGCTGCCCACCCAGCACTTCGTGCTGAACGCGTTGGCGCATCCGCAGCGGCACATGCCCATCGAGGACATGACGGCCATGCTCGACTGGCCGGAGACGGTCGCCATCAACGAACCGCCGCCCGGCCCGGTCATGAACGATGAGTCCGACATCCTGAGCATCGTGTCAGCGACGTTCGCTAAGGGAAAGATGTTCGCGGGTCATGCGCCGTCGATGACCGGGCCAGAACTCCAGGCGTACATCTCCACCGGCGCCAGTTCGGATCACGAATCGCGCAGTGCCGAGGAGGCATGGCAGAAGCTGGCTCTGGGCATGCGGGTCATGATGCGCCATGGGTCGGCCGCTCCGGACATGGAGCAGCTGATCGAGCTCGCGCGGGAGCATCCGCTCGCCAGCCGTTACATGATGCTGGTCAGTGACGAGATCGACCCCAACGACCTCATCGACGTCGGTCACCTCGATGAGAAACTCCGCCGGGCGATCGCCGCGGGCGTCGATCCCGTCGTCGCGTTGCAGATGGTGACCATCAACCCGGCCGAGTACTACAGGATCGACCACCAGATCGGATCGCTGGCACCCGGCCGCTTCGCGGATGCCGTGATCCTCGACGACCTGGAGAGTGTGTCGATCTCCGCCGTCGTTTCGCAGGGTGTTCCCGTGGCCGCGGAACGCGCAAGGCGTGAGCCGGTCGGCAACGCGCGATTGGGGCATCCGCTGACCTTCGGCCGGCCGGTGTCGGCGGAGGACTTCGTCGTGCCCGCGACGGGTGCCAGTGCCCGGGTTCGCGCCATCGCGATCGAGGAGGGCAGCCTGCTCTCGCAGTGTCAGGTCGTCCCCGTGCCTGTCGTGGCTGGGAATGCGCGACCGGATGCTGAGCAGGACATCGCGAAACTCGCCATCGTCGAGCGGACGGCCGCCCCTGACTTCCGGGCCACCGGCTTCACCCGCGGGTTCGGGTTGCGCAGCGGCGCGGTTGCCACGACGTACGCTCACAGCTTCTACAACCTGCTGGTCGTCGGCACGGACGAGGCGCTCATGGCGGTCGCGGCGAACACGCTCGCAGAGCTCGGCGGTGGCGTTGTCGTGGTCGATGGCGATGGTCGGGTGATCCATACCTGGGAACTCCCGCTGGTGGGAATCTTCTCGGACGAGAACATCGAGCGGGTGCGTGAGGACTTCAACCGCACGAATCAGGCTATTCGCGAACTCGGATGCCCGTTCGCGTCTCCACTGCTGGCGCTCAGCTTCGTGGCTCTGCCCACCATTCCCGAACTCGGGATGACCCACGCCGGACTGTACGACGTGTCCGCCCAGCGCTTCGTGGACGTGGTGGTCGCAGCAAGCGAACCCTGATCGGCCTCGGCGCATCTTTCTCCGCCTCGCTTGACACCCCGGCGCACCTCGGCTACGGTAGCGTGCAATCGATTGGCGTGCAATCGATTGGCAGGCCTCGAAGGGGAACCCATGACATACATCGTCGGACTCGACATCGGCGGGACGTTCACAGATGTCTCCGCGGTATCGGTCGATACGGGCACCATCTACACCGCCAAGGCGCGCTCGACGCCCTGGGACCTGATCGAGGGCCTCGTCGAGGGCATCGGGCTCGTGGCCGAACAGGCCGGACTGACTGCGGAGGAGCTGCTGGCCCGGACCGAGAAGTTCGCTCACGGAACCACGCAGACCTCGAACGTCGTCTTCACCTGGGTGGGGGCGAAGACCGGGCTGATCACGACCCGCGGATTCGCGGACGAGATCCTCATTATGCGCGCTCGCGGCCGCGTCGCCGGCCTCGGACTCGCCGATCGCCGCCAACTGCGGGCCACCCAGAAGCCTCCGCAGATCGTTCCTCGGCACCTGATCGCCGAGGCCGCCGAGCGGATCGACCATCGTGGCCGCGTCCTGGCGGAGCTAACCCGCACAGAGGCGGAGCGCGTCGTGCGCGAGCTTCTGGACCAGGGCGTCGAATCGATCGCCGTCTCACTGCTCTGGGGTCACGAGAATCCTCGACACGAGCTTCTCATCGAGGAGGTGGTCAACGAGCTCGCACCAGGGCTGCACGTCAGCCTCGGGCACCGCCTGGCGCGTGTCGCCGGCGAATACGAGCGCGCGTCGACCGCGGTGATCAACGCCTTCGTCGCTCCTACCGTCGAGCACTACCTCGAACGTCTGGTCGATCGGATGGCCGATCTGAAGCTGGATGCGCCTCTTCTGGTGCTCCAAGCCAGCGGTGGCGTCAACAGTGCCGAGGAGACCATCCCGATCAAGACGATCGAGAGCGGGCCGGCCGCAGGAATGGTGGCCGTGAAGGCGCTGATGGACACCGTGGGCTACGACAACGTCATCGCGACGGATGTCGGCGGCACCACGTTCAAGGTCGGCCTGCTCGTGGGCGGGCAATGGTCGGTGACCCAGGAGACGATCATCAACCAGTACAGCCTGCTGATCCCGATGATCGACCTCGTGTCGATCGGCTCGGGAGGCGGGAGCATCGCGTGGGTGGATGACACGCGCCTGCGCATCGGTCCCCTCAGCGCGGGTGGCGACCCCGGCCCCGCATGCTACGGCTGGGGCGGAACACAGCCGACTGTCACCGACGCCGACCTGGTGCTGGGCTTTCTGAACCCCGATCGTTTCCTCTCCGGCCGGCTCACGCTCAGCAGGGAGAAGGCCGAGGCCGCGATCAAGGAACACGTGGCCGATCCGCTGTTCGGCGGGGACATCGTCAAGGCCGCTGCCGGAATCCGTCACATCGTCGACTCGCAGATGGGCGACCTGGTGCGCAAGGCCACGATCGAGCGCGGGCATGACCCCCGCGACTTCGCCCTGATCGCCTACGGCGGCGCCGGGCCGCTCCACGCCAGCGGCTACTCCCGCGGCATCGGCGTGCAGACCATCCTGGTGCCGCAGGCCGCCACCGGGTTCTCCGCCTACGGCGCCGCGGCCAGCGACATCCAGCATTCCATCAATCGTTCCGTGCGCTCCGACCTGCTGGACGATCCCGCCGCATTGGCCCGGGCATACCACGAGCTGGACCGGGAGGCGCGCGCCCTGGTCGAGAAGCAGAACGTCTCGCCGTCGAGGATCAGCTCGTCCCGCTGGGCGGAGATGCGCTACGAGCGCCAGCTGCACGATGTTCGGGTGCAGGCGAAGGACGTGCCGGACGAGCAGGTTTCGGACGGGCTCCGCGACGCGTTCATCGAGCGTTATCAGGCGCTGTACGGGCGCAGCTCGACCCTGCCGAATGCCCAACCGCAACTGCTGAGAATCGGTGTCGACGTCGTCGGCGCGATCGCGAAGCCCACCGTGCACGAATACGGACTGCAGGGCGAAGACCCCGGCGCCGCTGCAGCTGGATCACGGAAGGTGTTCTGGCCGGAACTCATGGAGTGGGTCGAGACCCCGATCTACGACGGCACGGCGCTGCGGCCCGGAAACCTGCTGGCCGGCGCGGCGATCATCGAGCAGCCCGGAACGACGATCGTGGTGCCACCGGGTGCCACCTCCGTCGTCGACCGTTTCGGAAACAACATCATCAACCTGGCCACGGGAGGCAGTAAGTGAACGAGAACATCGACCCCGTCACATTCGAGGTGATCTGGCATCGCCTGCTCGACACGACGGAGGAAATGGGCATCAAGTACATGCGCACCTCTGGGTCGCCGGTGCTCGTCGGGGCATACGACGCCAGCACCGGGATCTGTCTTCCCGACGGCCAGCTCGTCGCGATGGGACCGTACATCACCACGCAGGCGCACGTTCTCCGACTGATCATCGAATCGGTGATCAAGAAGAGAAAGGCAGCGCCCGGCTTCCGTTCCGGTGACATGTACATCTGCAACGACCCGTACCTGGGCGCGACGCACCAACCGGATGTCGCCACGGTCGCCCCGTTCTTCTTCGAAGACAAGCTGAGCGCCTGGGTCGGCTCGTCCGGGCACTGGCTCGACATCGGCGGCTCGGAGCCCGGCGGGTTCAACATGAATGCCACAAGCGTGTTCGACGAGGGGCTTCGGCTGTCACCGACCAGGATCGTCGAAGAAGGCGCGGTACGCGAGGATCTCGTGGAACTGATCATGAACCAGATTCGCGAGCCGCTGGTGGAGCTGGACCTTCGCGGTCAGATCGTCTCCAACCAGGCCGGTGAGCAACGCCTCGCCGAGATCTTCGACGATTACGGCAGCGCGGCCGTGACCGCCGTGATGAAAGAAGGCATCGACCACGTGGAGCGCCGGCTGCGTGCCCGACTGCTCTCCCTGCCCGACGGCGTATGGCGCGAGGTGCAGTTCCTCGACCACGACGGCCACAAGCCGAACCTTCGCAGGATCGTCTGCACCGTGACGAAACGCGGCGACCGGCTCACGATCGACTACACGGGAACCGATCCGCAGGTGGAAGGGTTCGCGAACTCGGCATACGGCGGATTGCGGGCTGCGACCCTCAGCGGCGTGTGCATCATGCTGGGCTACGACCTCACCTGGAACGACGGCATCGCCCGTTGCGTCGACATCGTCGCCCCGCCGCGCAGCGCCGTCACGGCGGAGTACCCGACTCCGGTGTCGATGGCCACGATCTCGGCGATCATCGTGAACCTGAACCTGGTGTTCGCCGCACTGTCCAAGATGCTGCTGTCCAGTCCGAAGCATCACGATGAGGCGATGGCGAACTGGTGCGGCACTTCGCTGGGTGTCTCGATGCTGGGGAACAACGATCGCGGGGTGATGACGGTCGCACCGGAGTCGAGTCACTTCGCCGCGGGCGGCGGTGCGCGCACCTACGCGGACGGCGTGGACACCGGTGGGATCATCATCAACACGACCGCGAACATCCCGTCGATTGAGCAGACGGAGGCGGAGTATCCGCTGCTCTACCTCTTCCGCAAGCAATTGATCGATTCCGGCGGCCCAGGCAAGCATCGCGGTGGGATGTCCGGCGGGGTGGCCATCGCGCCGTATGGGGCACAGAGCGAGGTCTACACGACCTTCGCGGGGGTGGGTGCCGACACCCCGAACGCGTTCGGGCTCGGCGGCGGTCTGCCGGGTGCCGCTGTGCGGTTCATCCGTTACACCGGAGCGGGACTGCCCGGCCTGCTCGAACGGGGCGCCGGCTTTCCCGAGACGGAGAGCGAATTGCCCGGTCGGCAAGAGGTCACGACGATCAACAGGCAACTGTCCGTGTTCGAGACCGACACGATCGAATACCACAACTGGCAGGGTGGCGGTGGGTACGGCGACCCGATCGAGCGCCCTGCCGAGCGTGTTGCTGCGGATGTCCTCGCACAAGCCGTCTCGGTGGTCGTCGCCCGCGACGTCTATGGCGTCACCGTCGACGAGGCCGGCAACGTCGATCTGGAGGCGACCGCGGTCAGACGGCAAGAGATCGTCCGTGCCCGGTTGGAGTCGGCGAAGCCGGCATACGATGCGCTGGCCAAACAGCAGGAGATCCTCGACCAGGAGACGGGAGGAGCCCTGGTAGCCAGCCGGGTCGGCCGTTCGAGCTACGGCGACCTCGTCGACTTCGACTTCGCCCTGAACGAGGCGCGCTGCTCCCGCTGTTCGTGGACGCTGGGCAGCGCAGACGCCGACTTCAAGTACGGCTGCCTCGTCGACATCGATCCGGTGTCGGTCGCCGGCCCGTCTCGCGGCCAGGACTACGGACAGGACGCGGTCGTGCTCCGGCGATTCTATTGTCCCGGATGCGCCAGGCAGATCGAGTCGGAGGTCGCAGCGCCCAGTGGCCCGTACGCGTCATTCCGCCTGCTCTCACCGGCCGGTCCGGAGTGATCATGGCCGATCGGCTGCAGTACGTCGTCTCACGGGCGGTGAGAAGACCATGACCGGTGCCCGGGTGCATCCGGATTTCTCGGAATGGTCGGAGATCCCCGCCGCGATCGCCTCAGACTGCCTCGATCGGTTCGGGGCAATGTCGTCCGCGATCCGCTCGCTGACCGGCGTGAACATGGTCGGCCCCGCGCACACCCTGCGCACGGTGGTGGGCGACAACCTTTCGATTCACCGGGAACTGTCCGCGATCGCCGCGGGGTCGGTGCTCGTCGTCGATGCGGGCGGCTACGACGATCGTGCCGTGTGGGGTGAGGTGCTCGCCCTTGCTGCCCGCGCCGGAGGGGTCCTCGGCGTGGTCATCGACGGAGCGGTGCGCGACGTCGACGCGATGTCGAAACTCGGCTTCCCCGTGTTCGCGCGCGGGGTCTGCCCGGCAGGGCCGCACAAGGCGGGCGGCGGGTTATCCGCCGTGCCGATCAGCTGCGGCGGTGTGGCCGTCGTACCCGGTGACCTGATTCTCGGCGACGCAGACGGGGTGGTCGTCGTGCCTGCGGCTCGCATCGCCGTGACGGCCGAGCGGGCCCGGGCGAGGCTCGCTCAAGAAGAAGTATGGAAACAGCGGATCAGCGCCGGAATTGCCAGCGCAGTCGTTCTCGGACTAGACGGGACACGAGAGAGATGAGGTACGGAAAGTGCAGATTTCACGCCTGAGGGTCAACGGTGTCGCGCAGTTCGCTGCGCGAGGCGGCGAGCAGGATTCGTGGGTGCCGTTGTCGCAGCTCGGAGTCGCGGCGCGCACCACGGCCGACGTCATCGAGCAGTCCGCGACGGTGCACGCGCGCCTGGTGCGCGGAGAATCGTCGTCGCCGATCAGCGCGGCATCCGAACTGGAGTGCCCGATCGTCGCACCGTCGAAGATCCTCGCGATCGGCCTGAACTATCTCGACCACATCAAGGAGACAGGTGCGACGCGGCCCGAGCGGCCGATTCTCTTCGCGAAGTATGCCAATGCCCTGGCCGGACCGACGGATGCCACCGTTCTCGACCCGAGCCTGACCGGCGAATTGGACTACGAGGCGGAACTGGCGGTGGTGATCGGACGTGAATCCCGTCGGCTCAGCCCGGAGAACGCGCTGGAGTGCGTCTTCGGATATGCCGTCGCGAACGATGTCTCCGCGCGCGACTGGCAGCGCACCGACTCGCAGTTCTCGCGTTCGAAGAGCTACGACACGTTCTGCCCCATCGGCCCCTGGATCACCACGGCCGACCAGGTCGAGGACCCGCAAGGCCTGCGTATCTCCTCCACCGTGAACGGTGAGCTGCGGCAGAACTCCACCACCCAGCAGATGCTGTTCTCCGTTCGGGATCTGCTCGTCTACCTCAGCTCGACGATGACCCTGCACCCGGGAGACGTCATCCTGACGGGAACCCCACCCGGAGTGGGCCTGGGATTCCGCCCGCCTGTGTTCCTTCAGCCGGGGGACACCGTCGAGTGCGAGATCGCGGGGCTCGGCAGGATCGTGAACCGGGTCGAACTCGATCCGGCGTACACCGACGACCCGGGTGGGGCGCCAGGGCAGTGACCGTCGGCCCGCGATTGCGCCGCCAGAGGAGGCACGGGTCGAACTGCGCGATGTGAGCATGCGATACGGCGGCCGCGACGGGATCAGCCGTCGTCGCCCGCCGTCACCAGAGAGGGTCCGCGTCTGGCCGCGCTTGAGGCGCGGATGTGCAGATCCGGCAGGAACAGCTCCGATTTCACCGGCCGGCCTTCGACCAGGTCGATCAGTGTCTCGACGGCGTGCGATCCCATAGTCGGAAGGGGAATGGACACGCTGGTGAGGGGAACCGGCAGCGCCTCTCCGATCCTGGTGTCGTTGTAACCGACGATCGCGACGTCGTCGGGGATCCGCAGCCCGAGGTCACGTGCAGCGGCCATCAGCCCGATCGCGATGTAGTCGTTCGACGCGAAGATCGCGGTGGGGCGGTTCTCTGCTGCTAGCAAGGCCTTGCCCCATGCGATCCCACCGTCGATGCCGAGCTCGGAATAGCGGATGAGCTCGTCGTCCTCCGTGATCCCCGCCTCGGCGAGGGCCTGCCGGTATCCGGCCCGGCGTCCCTCCGCGGTTGACGTGCCCTCGACCCCGGCGACGTGGGCGATCCGCGCGTGCCCGCGTTCGAGCAGGTGTCTGGTGGCCAGGTACCCGCCGAGCTCGTCGTCAGCACGAACCGTCGGGTGATCGTTGTTCGATCGATTGAGCAGAACGAAGGGGATGTTTCGCGCCGAGAGATCGTCGATGATCGGGTCGTTGATCCGCGCGGTGGCCAGAACCAGCCCGTCGACTCTGCGCTCGGTCAGCACCCGTATCGCGTTTCGTGTTCTGGCCGGGTCGTCACCGGTGCTGACGGTGATGGCCTGATAGCCCATCCGAAGGGCGGCGAATTCCGCCGACTCGAAGACGACGGCGAGCACGTTGTCGACGAGTCGCGGAATGACCAGGCCGAGTGTTTTCGTACGATTGGTTCGGAGGCTCTGGGCCCACGGGTTCGGATTGAATCCCAACTCCTTGGCGATCGCCCGCACTTTCGAGACCGTCTCAGCGCTCACCTTTCTGGTGGGGTGAGGATCCAGCGCCCGGGACACCGTCGAGACATGAACATTCGCGCGTTCGGCGATGCTCTGGAGAGTGGCATGCGTGGGGTTCTGCTGCGGTGTCGGCGCGTCTCGCGGGTCGCTACGGCCCATCTCTCCTCCATCCTCGCGGCCGGCGCCGTATCGACGAGGCTCTGCCGTTCCCGGGAGCTTCCTCCGCGACGCCTTCGTTCCCAGCAGTGTCGTGTCCGGCAGCGTCCGAGGTGTCGCGCTCGTTCACAACTACCGGGTGCCTGTCGGGCATCGTCGAATGTCTGGCCATCGAGAGTAACCGTATCGTGCCGCGAACGTGTCGAGGTGTTGCCGCCCCGCTGCCGCCCGCCGATCCACACAGCGGGCAGGAACGCGCTACGGGGTCGACGTCGCGCGCGTGTCTGAGGCCTTCTTCGCGCTCGTCCCGGTGCCCGCCTTCGCGCGCCCGGACGTGCCGACTGGCGCTTTGCGCGGGGCCGTTGCACGCGAGCGAGAGGTGGCGGATGCGCGCGCCGACACCGCTGCATCCGCCGCATCGGCGACGGGACGCGCGATCGGGGTCAGCCGCTGCAATTGCGTCACGTACGACGGGTTCAGCTCGTCGAGGGTTGCCACGCCGAGCAGGCGCATCGTGCGGGCGAGTTGCGTCGAGAGGATCTCGATGGTGCGGTCGACGCCTTCGCGACCACCGGCCATCAGCCCGTACAGATAGGCGCGGCCGACCAGCGTGAAACGCGCGCCGAGCGCGACGGCGGCGACGATGTCCGCACCGCTCATGATGCCGGTGTCCAGCAGCACCTCGGTGTCGCGGCCGACCTCGCGGGCGACCTCGGGCAGCAGGTGGAACGGGATCGGTGCGCGGTCGAGCTGGCGTCCGCCGTGGTTGGACAGGATGATGCCGTCGACACCCATCGAGGCGAGTTTGCGGGCATCCGCGATGTTCTGAACACCTTTGACGACGAGCTTGCCCGGCCACTGGGTCTTGATCCAGGCGAGGTCCTCGAAGGTGACGGTCGCGTCGAACATGGCGTCGAGCATGGCTGCGACGGTGCCGCTCCAGCGGTCGAGCGAGGCGAACGCGAGCGGCTCCGTGGTGAGGAAGTTGATCCACCAGGCCGGGCGCGGCAGCGCGTTGATCACGGTCTTCGGCGTCAGCGCCGGCGGGATCGTCATCCCGTTGCGCGAATCGCGCAGGCGTGCTCCGGCGACCGGCACATCGACCGTGACCAGCAGCGTGTCGAAGCCGGCCTTCGCCGCCCGGTCGACGAGTGTCATCGAGCGGTCGCGGTCCTTCCACATGTACAGCTGGAACCAGTTGCGGCCGTTCGGGTTGGCCGCCTTGACGTCCTCGATCGCTGCGGTGCCCATCGTCGACAGCGAGAACGGGATGCCCGCAGCACCGGCCGCGCTCGCTCCCGCGATCTCACCCTCGGTCTGCATCATGCGCGTGAAGCCGGTCGGCGCGATGCCGAACGGGAGCGCGGTCGGGCCGCCGAGCACCTCGCGGGTGGTGTCCACCGTGGACACGTCACGCAGGATCGCCGGGTTGAACTGGATGTCTTCGAACGCCTGGCGCGCGCGGGCGAGGCTGAGTTCGGCCTCGGCGGCCCCGTCGGTGTAGTCGAACGCGGCCTTCGGCGTGCGGCGCTTGGCGATCGTGCGCAGGTCGTAGATCGTCAGGGCGCCCTGGAGCCGGCGCTTCTTCGCGCTGAGCGTCGGCTTCTTGAACTGCATGAGGGGTGCGAGGTCGTGGATCTTCGGAATCCGTCTCTCAACCATGGTGTGTTCCTTTGCTCGTTGCTGGTTGGTGGTGGGCGCCGGTCAGGGCCGACTCGGCGTAGTAGCCGGTGATGTGTGCGCGGACGCGGGCGGCGGCATCCGTCGGGTCCCCTGCGGCGATCGCGTTCAGGATGCCGAGGTGTTCGACGCGCAGACGAGCGGATGTCCGCGCCCACGACGGCAGACTCGGCACCGCCGCGAGCACGTAGCTCTCGATCGCGTTGCGCAGGCCTTCCATCATGGCGGCGGCGACCGTGTTTCCGGATGCCTCGGCCAGCGCGACATGGAACCGCGCGTCGAGCGCGAGGAACTCGGCCTCGGTGAGTGCGGGGGAGTCCATCGCGTCGAGCAGTTGCGCCGCCGGAGCGAGGGCGTCGTCGTTGTGCGCCACTTCACGTGGCGCATCGGTCAAGAAGTGGCGCACGTCGGTGGCCGCGGTCGCGTGCGCCGCAGCCAGGTCGGAGACGATCGATGTTTCGAGTAGCAGGCGGGTGGCGACGACATCCGCGACGGCGAAGCCCTGTGCGGCGACCTGGAGGCGCATGAGCGCGCTCATTCCACCGGATGGCGTCGCCACGATGATCGCGCCGGCGCTCGGCCCGGAACCGGTCGCCGTGCGAACCAGCCCGAGCACTTCGAGCACCCGGACGGCCTCGCGCACCGAGGATCGGCCCACGCCAAGGTCTGCGGCGAGCGCGCGTTCGGGCGGCAGGTGGTCGCCTGGTCGCAGCCGCCCGTCGAGCAGCGCTGCCTCGATCGATCGCAGCACGGTCTCCCATGCACGTGCGCTCGCAGCGGGTATGGCGGATGGCGCGGGTTCCGGGTGCGGCGCGGGTTCTGGGGGTTCTGCGAGCAACGCAGGTTCCGCGGATGGAGCGGGTAACACGTGCGCGGCATCAAGGGCCAACACGCACCTCCTCGCCGCGAATTCATGTGGTCTGACCACATAGTACACGCCGAAGGATCGTTCCGCGACCCCGCCGCCTGGCACCCCGCCGCCCAGCGCTCACCCGTGCGACCGCCCGGCGCCCGCCGGCGGGGGGTTCACGGCAAACCGGACTTTGCACGACAACCCGGAGCAGATTCGATTTCCGTCCGGTTCAGCGCCGAAAACCCGGTCTACCGCAAACGCCGGCGGTCGGGCATGGCCGAGCCGCGGTCGGTGGTCAGCTGCGAACGACGACGTTCAAAGGTTCCTCGCCGCGCAGCATCCGGTCGACTTGGCGGCGCAACAGGCGGGCCATCCGCGGGATCATCGCGCTTGATGCGCCGCCGACGTGTGGGCTGATCAGCACGTTCGGCATGGCGAACAGCGGATGCCCGTCGGGCAGCGGCTCCGGGTCCGTTACGTCGAGCGCGAGCCGGATTCGCCCGCGCCCGGCGTGATCGAGCAGCGCGGTGGTGTCGGCGACGGCGCCGCGGGCGATATTCACCAGCAGTGCGCCGTCCTTCATCAGCGACAGGAAGCCGTCGTCGACCAGGCGGGTGGTTTCGGCGGTCAGCGGCACCCCGATCACGACGATGTCCGCCTGCGGCAGCAGTGTCGGCAGTTCGTCGATTCCGTGGATGTGCCCGCTCACGTCCTCGCGCGAGCGCGATGCCACGCGTACGACAGTCACCTCGAACCCGGCCAGACGTTCTTCGACGGCCCGGCCGACGCCGCCGTAGCCGACGAGCAACACGGTGCGGTCGGCGAGCGAGGCCAGGCGTGCCGGTGCCCAGTGGCCCTGTTCGGCTGCGCGCACGAACTGCGGGATGCCGCGTTGTGCGGCCAGCATCAGTGCGAGAGTCAACTCGGCAGTCGACGTCTCATGCACCGATGCGGCGTTCGCGAACACGTTGCCGGGCGGCAAGAACGTCTGGACGCCGTCGTAGCCGATCGACTGGCTCTGCACGAGCCGGGCGGTCACGTCGCCGAGCGCTGCGAGCACAGCCGTGCCGCCCATGTACGGCGGCACGACGATGTCGAACGCTGCGGCCGGGGGCGGCCCGACCATGTCCCACTCGACGAGCTCGACACCCTCCGGCACTTCGCCGAACGCGTGGTGCAGCGTCGGCCCGGGAACGCTGATAATGAGGGACGAAGTCATGATTCGAGGATAGCCAACCCGAATGTCGGCGGACGCGGCGCGCCTCTCTGCCTCCACAGTTGCGGCGTCGGGCACTTTCGCACATTCGCGTTGATTCCGGGCGATGCGTGTGCGCGACGCCATACTGTGGCCTCATGATCATCGACACCGGGTCTGACCTGCTGCAACTCACCGAGCGACGACTGTGGAAGCATGAACGAACGTCTCCTCTCGTGGCCGTCGTGATGACGGGCGACCTCGAACTCTACTTCGTCAAGACCATCACCAAGCACTACACCGGATGCCTCGACGACCATCACGAGCAGATCTTGCGCGCCGTTGACAAGGATTACGCGCGGTACTTTGCCGTCGCCCATCGATCGGTGCAGGCGCGGCACGAGTTCATCGACTTTGACGAGTCGCATCGACTCGAGCAGAAGGCCGCGGAGGTCGGCCTGCACCTGATCGGTGATCTGCACGTCGATCGCGAGTACTGGTGCTCGACAGGCCCGATGTCGTTCTTCAAGACCTATCTGTGTGAGGATGACCTGCCGAAGATCAGTTCGCGACGGCCTCGGCACTTTGCCAAGACGCGCCTCGCAGGCGGTGCAGAAGTCGAATGCCCCGACGACGGCTTCTACCAGCGATTCGGGTATGAACTATCGGATGAGGATCCTGATCGCAAGGAGATTCGGATTGGCTAGACTTAGTCCACTTGATCTAGTCGGGTGGAGGCGCGACGTGCGCACGGTGAACATACACGAGGCCAAGACCACGTTTTCTCGCCTGGTCGACGCGGCATCCGCAGGGGAGGTCATCGTGATCGCGAAGGCGGGGCGTCCGGTGGCAAAGCTCACCCGGTTGGATGCACCCGAGTCGCCGCCGAAGCGGCTTGGGTTTCTGGAAGGCATGATGCAGGTTCCGGAAGACTTCGACACGCTCATGCAGGACGAGATCGTCGCACTCTTCGAAGGCGCGGACTCGGAGGACCTGTAAGTGAGGCTGCTACTGGACACCCATCTTGTGCTGTGGGCTGCATATACCCCAGGCCGACTCAGTGGTCGCGCGCGTGCACTGATCAAGGACTCAGGGAATGCTTTGGTGTTCAGTGCCTTGTCGATCTGGGAAATCGCGATCAAGGCAGGCCTCGGCCGTGCTTCGTTCGACATCGCGCCCGCAGTGCTGCGCCGTGCTCTCATCGAGGCAGGCTACCTCGAGCTCGACATCACCGGCGCGCACGCTGTGGCGGTCGACCAACTCCCGCCCATCCATCGCGACCCGTTCGATCGGATGCTCGTCGCGCAGTCACGTGTCGAGGGGTTCACGCTGCTCACCGCTGACAAGCGCGTGGCCGAGTATGGCGCGCCGGTGCTGCTCGTGTGACGCCGTCGATTCGTCGACACCGCCGCGCGCCGAGTTCAGCCGGAGCCGGATTCAACGAGAGCGAACGCTGTGCGGCTCATAACGACGCGGCGGATGCGTGCGGGCGACGAGCGTGCGCAGCGTCTCCAGGTCACCGCGGATCAGCCCGACCGCGCGTGCCTGCACGAGAACGTTGCCGATCGCAGTCGCCTCGACCGGGCCGGCCAGCACAGGCAATCCCGAGCGGTCCGCGGTCAGCTGACAGAGCAGTTCGTTCTGGGAGCCGCCGCCGACCAGGTGGATGACCGAGACGTGTTTGCTCGAAAGATCAGCCGCGGTGTGCGCGGCGCGAGCGAACGCATCCGCCAACGACTCGAGGATGCTACGGGCGAACGTCGCAGGTGCGTGCGGCACCGGCTGGCCGTGCTCGCGGCACCAGTCGGCGATGCGGGCGGGCAGGTCTCCCGGCGACAGGAACCGCGGGTCGTTCGCGTCGAAGACGGGGACGACCTCGCGTAGGGCGGCGGCCTCGGCCAGCAGCGGAGCCAGCTCGATGCGCAAGCCCGCCTGTTCCCAGGTGCGCATCGATTCGCTGAGCAGCCACAAGCCCATCACGTTGTGCAAGAAGCGGATGCGCCCGTCGACCCCGCGCTCATTGGTGAAGTTCGCGTCGCGTGCCGCGTCGCTCAGCACCGGATTGTCGAGCTCGACGCCGACCAGCCCCCAGGTTCCACAGGAGATGTAGGCGGCATCCGGATCGGTCATCGGCACGGCGACCACCGCGGATGCCGTGTCGTGCGACCCGACGGCGGTCACCGTGGTCTGATAGCCGAGTTCGCTTGCGACGTCGGGCAGCAGCGAGCCGATCTCATAGCCGGGCGTGACCAGGCGACACAGGATCTCCGGTGGCAGACCGAGTCGCGCAATGAGTTCGCGGTTGAGCTGAGGCAAGCCGGCCTTGCGGCTGCCGAGCACGCGGCCGGCCTTCAGCAATCCGGTGGTCGAGGCGTTCGTCACTTCCGCGACGCGCACCCCGGTGAGCCAGAACGCGAACAGGTCGGGGACGAGCAGGATGCTCCTGGCTCGGTCGAACGCACCCGCGGCGTAATCGACGGCGAGCTGGTAGATCGTGTTGAACGGCAGGAACTGCAAACCGCTCTGGGCGTACAGCTCGTCGAACGGCAGCAGAGCGTGCACCGCCTCGACTCCGGCGGCGGTGCGTTCGTCGCGGTAGTGGAACGGCGTGCCGATCATCCGCCCGCCGCGCATGAGTGCGTAGTCGACCGCCCACGCGTCGATCCCGATGCTGGCGATGTGCTCAGCACCGGCAGCCGCGTCCGCCGCGGCGAGCCCAGCGCCTTTGAGTCCGGTGTCTCCAGCCCTGATCGCGTTTCCCGCGGCTTTGAGCCCGGCCATCATGTTGCGATACAGCTCGTGGATGTCCCAGTGCAGGCCGGAACCGTTGTCTTCACTTGCCGAGATGGGCGTGTTCGGAAACCGCGCGACCTGTTCGAGTCGCAGCTCATCCGGGCCGACGCGCGCGACGATCACGCGCCCACTGGTTGCGCCGAGGTCAACGGCGGCGACGGAGCCGCTGCCGCCCTGGCAGGCGGGATGGCTGGCGGCGGCAATGAACCCAGCGGCGGCTGGAGTGGTCACGGTGTCCTCCACAGGGTCATGGTTGTGGGAATTGCCCACAGTTTTGAGATCGTCGACGATGCAGCTGTCAGGCGATGGATAGTCTCAGGGTGCCACACCGCCCTTCTCTGCATCGGTTGATAGCATTGACCGCATCGCACTCAGTGCTTCGATCGGGGGTGATCATGGCAACGCTGACCATCAGAGACCTTGACGATGACGTCAAACGGCGGCTACGCATGCGCGCCGCCGAGAAAGGAGTGTCCATGGAAGCGGAGGCGCGGTCGATCCTGAGTGAGGCCGTGGCGGATGCTGCGCGGGTCGAAGAGAAACCGGGCGACTGGTATCGGCGGTTCCGAGCGAGCTTTGCCGAGATCGGGTATGCCGACGACCTCATTCCGTACCTTCCAGACCGGAAGGCTGAAGATGAGGCTCCAAGTTCCCGACGCATCCCATTCGTCGGGGATCCCGAGTTCGACGATTCCGTTCGCAATGATTCTGCTGACGATGGCTGCGCACGCGAATCATGATCGTCGTGGATACCAACGCCGTCTCCGAAGCCGCCCGCGGCGTCCCAGACACGAATGTCGATGATTGGTTCGACCATCGCATCGGCGATGAACTCTATGTGACCGCTACGATCATGGCCGAACTGTGCTTCGGCATTGAGTTGATGCCACTCGGGCGCAGGCGAAGCACACTTCAGTCCCGAATCGACCTGGTGCTCGGCCAGTATTTCGCCGACCGCGTGCTCCCTTTTGACGGCATGGCCGCACGTGCTTACGCGACGATCCACGCGACACGTCGCCGCTCCGGCTGCCCGATGTCGATGGCAGACGCGCAGATCGCGGCCACGTGCCTGGTCAACGGCGCGACTCTCGCGACACGTAATGTGTGCGATTTTCAGGGATGCGGCATCCGTCTCGTCAATCCATGGGCGCGGTAGATGACGCCGACCCGTGCGCCATGTGCCAGTTGAACTGGCGCACGCCGCACCAACTGGCGCGGCAGCAACAACAGTAACAGCAACGGGCACGGCGGCCCTAGCGCAGGAACGCCGCGGCGCCGCGCATCACGTTGATGGCGTTGATGTAGAACTCGCCGATCACCCGCGCGGTCTGCTTGTCCTGGCCGTAGCTGAACATGCCGACACCCGGGATGAGGACGATCGCCGGGTCTGCGCCGCGCATCCGCGGCACACCGGTCGCCTCTTCGCCGGTTGTGGAGCGCGAGGAACGAGCGCGTCTCGAGACCTCCGCTGCCACACCACGTGCGTAATACGCGGTGTACTCGGCACGGTACTGCTCATGCAGTCCCTGCAGCCGCACGATCGAATCCTCGACAGGCGCGTCGGCCGGCAGGTCGAGCACGAGCGGCTTGACCTTCGTGCGCAGGAAGTGCTCGGGGCAGCTCGTGCCGAGCCCGGCCAGCCGCGGATGCTCGGACGAGCTCAGGAAGTCGAGCACGACATCCGCATCGGTGAAATGCCCGACCTGCGGTCTGTCCGTGGAGACCAGGCTGCGCAGTGCCGGCGCGAGAGCCGCGGCCTTGGCGCGGCGCTCAGCCTCGGGCAGGGCACCGTAACCTGCTAAAGGGGTTCCGAACGGAGCCGGGTGGCCGTGCTCCGCTATATACGCGGCCGCGGTCTGAATGATCCACAGCGAGTTCGCTTCGGCCTCATCCGACGTGTCGCCCCACGCGGTGATGCCGTGACCGCCGAGGATGCAACCGATCGCCTGCGGGTTCGCCTGTTTGATCACGGCGATGTCGGGCAGACGAACGCACGGCCGCCCAGCGCCGGGGTCTGCACGTAGGAGGTGCCCCGGGGCCTGTGCACAGTCGTCCGGGCGCACCATTGCGGTGGTCGAGTAGCGAGGAACGAGCGTATCGAGACCGGCTTACCAGGTCTCGATATACTCGCTAACGCTCGTTACTCGACCAACCGGCAGCGCATCTGCCGACATCGCAAAAGCCCAGGGAGGTGCCCCAGTCGGGAACGTCGGTGTGATAGAAAGCGGGCTCGAAGAACTTGTACTCGAGCACGAACCACTGGTTCTCGCCGATCGCCGAAGCGAGCGAGCCGAAGCTCTCGCCTCGCCACGTCGAGTTCCAGCCCGAATTGGTCGTGCGAGAGAGCACCACGCCCTGACACGCGTCGGGTGCAGAGCACTTGTCGCGTGGCGGCGCCGCTCAGTCCAGCGGGTGCAACAGCCTGCTCAGGAACTGCCGCGTTCGCTTGTGCGCCGGGTGCCGGAAGATTTGGCTCGGTTTGCCGCGCTCGACGATCATCCCGCCGTCGAGAAAGAGCACCTCATCGGCGACGAGGCGCGCGAACTCCAGTTCGTGCGTGACGACGACCATCGTCCAGCCTTCTTGAGCGAGCGTCTTCATGACGCCGAGCACATCGCCGACCAGCTCGGGGTCGAGTGCTGAGGTCGGTTCATCGAACAGGATGAGTCCCGGCTTGAGTGCGACGGCTCGGGCGATGCCCACGCGTTGCTGTTGACCGCCCGACAGCTGGAACGGGTAGACGTCCTTCTTCTCTTCGAGACCGACTTGAGCGAGCAGGGCGAGGGCATCCGCTGTGGCGTCCGCGCGCGAACGCTTTTGCACCTGCACGGGCCCCTCGATCAGATTCTCAAGGACAGTCTTGTGTGGGAACAGGTTGTACTGCTGAAAGACCATCGCCGACTTGCGGCGCAGTGCGGCGATGCTCGCCTTGCCGACAGGCGCGGAGAAGTCCACGGCGACGTCGTCGTCGATCTGGATGAGACCGGCATCCGGGGTCTCGAGCGCGTTCAGGCAGCGCAGGATCGTTGTCTTGCCCGAGCCGGACGGACCGATCAATACGATGACCCGCCCGACGCCGACCTCGAAGCTGATGTCGTGGATCACCTCGTGGTCGCCGAACGACTTGCGCAGGCCGGAAATCTTCAACCGCGGCACACCCTTGTCGTCATACGTGGGCGACATAGCGGTCCAATCTCTTCTCCAGGGCGGACTGTCCGCTGGAGAGCACCAGGCAGATCACCCAGTAGACGACCGCCGCCTCGACATACAGCACGAGGAACTCGCTGCTGGCCGCAGCGATCTGCTGGGCCTGCCTGAACAGCTCCGTGACCAGGATGACCGACGCGAGCGAGGTGTCCTTGACCAGGCTGATGAACGTGTTCGACAGCGGCGGAACCGATACACGGGCGGCCTGCGGCAGGATGATTCTGCGCATCGCGTGGCCGTTGCTCATGCCGATCGTGTACGCCGCCTCCCACTGCCCGCGCGGCACCGCGAGGATCGCTGCGCGCACCACCTCGGATGCGTATCCGCCCACGTTCAGCGAGAGGGCGATGATGGCGCTGGGCCACGGCGGCAGCACGATACCGATCGTCGGCAGGCCGTAGAACACGACGAACAACTGCACCAGCAACGGCGTCCCACGGATGATCGAGACATAGCCGCGTGCGATGCCTCGGCCAACTCTGTTCTTCGAGAGCCGGAGCATTGCGATGCCGATCGCGATGGCCAGCCCTAAGGCGAACGAGACCAGCGAGAGCGGGATCGTGCCCAAGACCGCGCCCTGCATGAGCGGCCAGAAGGAATGGCTGATCAGCTGCCAGTAGTACGCGGGAGTGCCGACCGCGGGATTCACTGGGTGCTCCGCCTGTGCCGCCGTCGCGACGCCGGGCTACTTCGATACATCCTGGCCGAAATACCTCTTGGAGATCTTCGCGAGTGTTCCATTGGCGGAGAGCTTCTCCAAGGCCGCATCGAAGTCGGACGGAAGCGTGCTGCCCTTGCGGAATGCGAACGCATTTTTGGCCGGATCGGATGCCGTCGCCGCGATCCGCAACTTCGCCTCAGGATGCTGCTTCTCGTAGTCCAGCAGCGTCAGCTTGTCGTTCACGGTCGCGTCGATGCGACCCTGGGTCAGCAACGCGATGGCCTGAGCCCAACCTTCGACGGCCTGCACGTTCGCGCCGTACTTCTGTGCAAGCGCGTACCAATCGCTCGTGTTCGACTGCGCCGTGGTCTTGCCCTTGAGGTCGGCGAAGCTCGTGATGCTCGTGTCATCGGCGCGTGAGATGATGACGCCGGGGGAGACCGTGTACGGCGTGCTGAAAGAGTACTTCGCCTCGCGCGCAGGAGTGATCGAGACCTGATTGGCGATCAGGTCGATGCGCTTGGAATCGAGTGCGGCGAAGATGCCGTCCCACTCGGTCTCCTGGAAGGTCACTTTGATGCCGAGTTCCCTGGCCACCGCGCGGGTCACGTCGATGTCGTAGCCGGTGAGCTGATTGGTCTTCGGGTCGTGGTATGAGAACGGCCGGTAGGTGCCCTCCGTGCCGACGACGAGCCCGGTGCTCGCAGCCGCCTTGAGGTCCTTGCTTCCCGTGACAGCCTGGTTGCTGCTGGTCGAGTCGCTCGCGCCTGCAGTACCGGAGCATCCGGCAAGGGTCAGAGCAACGATCGCGGCAACAGCGCCGAGCGCGGCAAACGTGGACTTCATCTGGGCTCCTTCGTGTGGAATCGACAGCACGACATCGATGGATTTCACCCAATCGTTCGTGTGCTCTATACGCTACGCGGGCGTATCGGGCGGCGGTTCCCGGTTACGTCGCGTTACACCCCGAGCCCGATCAGTAGTCGTGGTCGAGGCGATCCAGCAGCTCGACTGCCGCGCGTGCGTATTCTCCGATCCAGCGGTCATGGATGCGCTTGATCGGCAACGGCGCGAGGGTGAGCCGTCGTTCCCGCCCGACCTTGCTGCCTATCACCAACTCCGCATTCTCCAACACTCGCAGGTGCTGCAGCGCTGTCGTGCGGTCGAGCTCTGGAAAACGCGCGCAGAGTGCCCCCGTGGAGCACGGAGCCTCCTTGAGCAGGTCAAGCATCCGGCGTCGAGTCCGTGAGGCGAGGGCTTTGAACACCAGGTCGTCAGCCGAGCCCTTGTCTCCGTCAATCGACATGTTGTAAAATTACCACATGAATGCAGATCACTCAGTCGATGAGCTCAGCTTTACCGTGTCCGGCCGCATCGCGCGGCCCTGTGCCGAGGTGTACGAGGCAGTCGCCGATCCCGAGCAGCTTTCGCGGTACTTCACCACGGTGGGGCGCATGGTCGACTACAGGCTGGTGCGGAAGCCACCTGGGACTTCCACGACTTCCCAGGAGCGTTCCCTGTCACGGTGCTGGAAGCAGTCCCACCTTGGCGAATCGTCATCCAATGGGACGGAAAGTCGGTCACGCGAGAAGACGGGAGGAACACCGTGACCTTCGAGTTCGAGCCCGTAGACGGCGACACCCGCACGCTGGTGACCATCACGGAATCGTCGTGGAAGCCGACCAGCGAGGGAGCCAAGGCAGCGTTCGGCAACTGCGAGGGTTGGACGGGAATGCTCGCCGCCATGAAGGTCTGGCTCGAGAATGCTGTCGTCTTGCGCGAAGGCTTCTACAAATAGATTCGCGTCAGAGCCGTCGCATCGCGGTGTCGTGCCGGGCGGATGTCGCCCTCCCATTTACTGGTAATTGACTGGTAGGCTTTTCCCTATGGAGACGACAATGGATTCAGTCGGGCGCATCGTGGTGCCCAAGGCGCTGCGGGACGCTCTCGGCCTCCACGCCGGCTCCACGGTCGACGTGTCGCGCTATGGCACCGGGTTGCACATCGTCCCGGCCGGTCGCACGGCTCGACTCGTTGAGGAATCCGGCGTGCTGGTGGCGGATGGCACAACCGAGATCGATGATGCCGTGCTCTTCGGACTCATCGACTCCGGGCGACGGTGAGATCTCTGGTTGTGCCACGGTCTCGGCTCGCTGTGGACACCAGCGTTGCCGTTCCGCTCCTCGTGCGGGCCCACACCGAGCATGCCGGCGTTGTCGAGTGGTGGGATGGGCGCGAACTCACGCTGTCCGGGCACGCCCTTGCGGAGACGTACTCGGTACTCACGCGTCTGCCCGGTGATGCCCGACTTGTTCCTGTTGACGCTGCGCGGTTGCTCGCGGCTCGGTTCGCCGAACCGCTGGTGCTGAAGCCGGCCACGGCGGCCGGATTGGGCAGTGTTCTTGCCGCGATCGACATCGCCGGTGGTGCCGTGTATGACGCCATGGTGGCGCTTGCTGCGTTGGAGAACGACTGCACACTCGCAACCCGCGACGCGCGAGCCAAGAGCACGTACGAGGCCGTCGGCGTGCGGGTTGAGATCGTCGGCTGAGACTCCTTTCGTGAACCGCCCGTGCTGCACACCTCTGCTGAGCAGGTTCGATCGGACGTCGCAACGGGCAGCGCTGGCCGATGCAGCGACGCCGACGCGGACGTCAGCGCTCGGCCGGGATCGCGAACGTGCCCGCCCGCTTGCCCGTGCGGATGTTGACCGACTTCAACTCGGTGAACTCCTCGAAGCCGGCCTCACCCATCTCACGGCCGATGCCGCTGGCCTTGTAGCCGCCGAACGGCATCTGCGGCGGTGCGTCGATCGTCGTGTTGGCGTAGACGGTGCCGCTCTTCAGGCTCTTCGCCACGCTGAGCACCGTGTCGATGTTCTTGCTCCACACACTGTTCGACAAGCCGTAGTCGACGCTGTTGGCGAGCCGAACGGCATCCGCTTGGTCGGTGAACCGGGTCACCGTGAGCACCGGTCCGAAGATCTCCTCACGGAACGCGGATGCCGTGGCCGGCACGTTGTCGATGACCGTCGGCTGCAGGAACTGACCGGCCCCGTACACGCCGCCGGTCAGCCGCTGCCCGCCGGTCACGACGTCGGCGCCCCGACTCGGCGCGTCCTTGACGTACGCCGACACCTTGTTCAGATGGGCGGCGTGGATGAGCGCACCGATGTCCGTGGTGCGATCAAGCGGCTGCCCCACCTTGAGTCTCGCTGCGCGGCGGGCGACCTCCGCGACGAAGTCGTTCGCGACAGACTTCTCCACGAGCAACCGCGGCTGCGAGACACAGCACTCGCCGTTGTTGAAGTTCATGCCGAAGACCACACCGGCCGCGGCATCCTCGAGGTCCGCATCGGCGAACACGAGATTCGCTGCTTTGCCGCCCAACTCGAGCGAGATCTTCTTCATGTTTCCGGCCGCGGCCGCGAGCACCTTCTTGCCTGTGGCGGTCGAGCCGGTGAACGAGACCAGGTCGACCATGCTCGACTCGGTCAGCGCCTGCCCGGCCGGGCCGGCACCGGAGACCATGTTCACGACACCGTCCGGAACCCCGGCCTCGGCGACCAGCTTCATGATCTCCCACGCGCTCGAGCTGGTGAACTCGCTCGGCTTGACCACGATCGTGCAGCCGGCCGCCAACGCGAACGGCAGCTTCTGGCACAGGATCAGTGCCGGGAAGTTCCAGGGGATGATCAAGCCGACGACCCCGACCGGCTCGCGCAGCACGAGCCCGGTGAAATCCGACCCGTTGTTGCTGAAGGTCTTGCCCTGCATGTTCAACGCAAGCGATGCGGCATACCGGCACAGCCCGGCCGCACCGGCGATGTCGCCCTCGGCCAGGATGATCGGCTTGCCGCCCTCCTCGCTGTCGAGCCGGGCGAGCTCGGCGGCATCCCGGTCGATCAGATCGGCGAGCTTGTTCAGGATGATCGCCCGCTCCATGCCGCTGGTGTGCGGCCACGTGCCGGAGTCGAACGCGGTGCGCGCCACGGTGATCGCCCGCTCGACCGCCTCGACGCTGGTGGCGACGACCTGGCTCACCACCTCGTCGGTGCCCGGTGCCCTCCGGTCGATGAGCTCGAGCCCCGCGGACTCGACATAGTCGCCGTCGACGAAGTTGCCGATGATTCGAGCGGATGCTGCCATGATGTGCTCCTTCTGATACTGCCTCAAGCTGATACTTCCGAGACGGGATGCTGCCTAGAGGGCTTTGCGATACAACGTCTGAATGTCCTCGAGCGTGACCTCGCGCGGATTGCCGGGCAGGTCCGCCTGCACGAGTGCGTCTCGCGCGAGCGCGTCGATCGCGTCGGCCGGTACGCCCACCTCGGACAGCTTGCGCGGAACCCCGGTCTCCTGCGCCAGCCGGTGCACGGCGGATGCCGCCCGCTCGGCCGCCTGCGCATCCGTCAGCCCCGAGGTGTCCTCACCCAGCGCCCGCGCGATCCGCGCGAACCGGGCCGGGGAGGAGGAGACGTTGAAGTCCATCACATAGGGAAGGAACAGCGCGTTGGCGGTTCCGTGGTGTACGCCGAAGTGGGCGCCGATCGTGTTCGCGAGCGCGTGCACGGCACCGAGGCCTGCATCGTGGAAGCCGATGCCGGCCATCGACGAGGCGACGAGCATGTTGTACAGGGCGTCCTCATCGCCCTTCGACGCCTTGACCAGGTTCGCGCCGATGATCTCGATCGCGCCGATGTTGATCGCATCCGTCACCGGATTCGCGCCCTTGGCGACGTAAGCCTCGATGGCGTGAGTGAGCGCATCCATGCCGGTGGTCGCAGCGATGCGGCCGGGAAGCCCGGCGACCACACGACGATCGAGCAGTGCGATCTTCACGAACATGAGGTCGGAGACGATGACCATCTTCACCTGCGTGTCCGGGTTCGTGATCACGGCGCCCTTGGTCACCTCGCTGCCGCTGCCGACCGTCGTCGGGATGGCGATGACGGGAAGGGGAGGTGTGCTGAACTTGTCGACGCCCTCATAGTCGGCGATCGCGCCGCCGTTCGTGGCCAGAATGGCGACGGACTTGGCGACATCCATGCTCGAGCCCCCGCCGATGGCGACCAGGATGTCCGCACCGCTGTCGATGCGGGCCCGGTCGGCAGCTTCGACGGTCGCGATGTCCGGGTTGCCGACGACATCCGTGAAGGTCGCGATCTCGAGTTCACCGGTCCTCAAGACGGTCAGAACCCGATCCAGGATGCCGGCGGCGGCGATGCCCGGGTCGGTCACCACCAGCACCTTCGTGCCGAAGCCCGCCAACTCGGAGGCGAGCTGTTCCAGGGCGCCGTCGCCCAGGATGAGGCGGGGTGGGGAGGAGAATCGTTGGCTCATCGGGATTCCTTCTGTGGCTGATCGAGCACGGTGTGGCTGGATGGGGTGTGGCTGGACGGGGTGTGATCGGATGGGGTGTGGCTGGACAGGGTGTGATCGGATGGGGCGTGATCGGATGGTTCTGCGGGCGTCTGCTCGGCTGGTGCTGGTTCTGTGGGCACCGGCTGGTTCGACGTGGCTACTGGTGCCCCGGCGGCCTTGGATCTCTTCCGGTCGAAGAACGCCTGGACTGCGGCGCGCTGTTCCGGGCTGACCGAGCATCGGCCGACGAGCGCCGCTTCGACCTCGAGGCCGGCGGTGATGCCGGAGCGCACTCCGGCGTACACCGCTTTCTTGGCAGCGGCCACCGCGGTGGCGCTGTTGCCGGCGATTCGTTCGGCGAGTTCGAGGGAAGCGGCGACCGCGTCCTCGGCGACCCTGTTCACGAGGCCGAGTTCCAGCGCACGTGCGGCGTCGACGGGTTCGCCGGTGAGGATCATCTCGAGCGCCCGGCCCTCGCCGATCAGGCGGGGCAGCCGCTGGGTGCCGCCCCAGCCCGGGACGTTACCGAGTGTGATCTCCGGTTGCCCGAACCGCGCGTACGGAGCGGCGATGCGGATATCGCAGGCCATTGCCAGCTCGAGCCCACCGCCGAAGGCGATACCGTTCACCGCCGCAATGACCACCTGTGCGGCGTCTTCCAGCGCGTCGAATACCAGCTGGCCACGGCGCATCTGCGCCGTGGCGGAGGACTCGGTCAGGCCGACGAGGCCGTTGATGTCGGCGCCGGCGCTGAACACCGCGGGCCCTGAACCGGTGAGCACAAGCGCTTTCGTGTCAGCGTGCGCGCCGCCCGGCTGAAGGCTGGCGGCCAGTTCGCCGAGTGCGTCGATCAACCTGTTGCTGAGCGCATTGCCCTTGCGCGGCCGGTTCAGGGTGACGAGAAGCACATTGTCACGTGGCTCGATGAGGAGGAGGTCTTCACCCCGCTCGGGCCCGGTCGGCGTCGCGGTCCCGGGCATCATGCCTGCTCCGCGGCGGAGGATCCGCGGGAGTCGGATCCGGCGAGTTCGAGCGCGCGGACGGCAGCCGTGAACAGGGCGGAGTCCATGACCTTCACGGTGTCCGCCACCAGCGGGCGGAAGCCCATGTTGGCGATCACGTCACGCTCCAGGTCGGCACCGGGCGCGAGCTCGATCAGCACGGGACCGTCCGACCCCAATTCGAACACGGCGCGCTCGCTGACGTAGAGCACGGGCTGTCCGACCGCGCTCGCGCGCTCGCCGGAGAAGCTGATCTGCTCGACCCGGTCGACGAACTTCTGCTTGCCGCCTTCGGGCAGCACGATCGATCCGGTACCGTCGACATCGTATTCTCCGCCGGCGACGAAGGTGCCGACGAAGACGACGCGGTGTGAGCCCTGCGAGATGTTGATGAAGCCGCCGACGCCGGGCGCGCGCCGGCCGAAGCGTCCGACGTTGACGTTGCCGCGGGCATCCACCTCGGCGAAGCTGAGCACGGCGATGTCGACGCCGCCGCCGTCGTACCAGTCGAACTGTTGCCCTGACGTGACGGAGGCCTGTGCGTTCCTGGCCATGCCGAAATCGGTCCCACCGGCTGGCACGCCGCCGATGTGGCCCTGCTCGACGGTGAAGGTGACCTCGGATGCCCTGCCTTCTTCTGCGAGCACGGCTGCGACGCCGTCGGGCATGCCGAAACCGAGGTTGATGATGTCGCCGCGGCGCAGTTCGGCGGCTGCTCGGCGGGCGATGACCTTGCGCACGCCGAGCTTCATCGGGGCTATCGCGAGGTTCTCGAGCCGTGTGCGCCCTTCCAGGACCGGGTCGCGATCCGTCGCCGCCGACAACCGCTGCGCGGCATCGACGACGATCGCGTCGACCAGGATGCCGGGGACGCGCACCTGATCGGCGATCAGTGCGCCGGCCGCAACCCGATTCCGCACCTGGCAGAGCACGATTCCGCCGTTGTTCTTGACGGCCTGGGCTGCGGCGAGGGTCTCCGCAAGGAGGCCCTCGCCCTCCATGGTGATGTTGCCGTCCTCATCCGCCGTCGTGCCGCGGATGATCGCGACGTCGATGGGGAAGACCGGCGTGTAGATCCATTCCTTGCCCGACAGTGTGACGAGTTCGACGATGTCGTCGACGGCTGCGGCGTTCAGCCGACCGCCTTCGATCCGTGGGTCGACGAACGTGTTCAGGCCGATGTGGCTGATGACGCCGGGCCCGTGCGCGGCGGCGACCCGGAGCAGATGGGAGATGGTGCCCTGCGGCAGGCAGTAGGCCTCGATCAGGTTGTCGGCCGCAAGCTCTTGCATGCCCTGGGTCCAGCCCCAGTGGCCGCCGATCACCCGCTTGACCATGCCGACGTGCGCGAAGCGGTCGATGCCGTCGCCGTGGCCGGAGCCCATGCCCGAGACGTGCACGACGCACAGGTCGCGCGGCGCGGCCGTCGCCAGAAAGCGCGCCTCGAGCGCTTCGAGGATCGTGCCCGGTTCGTTGACGCCGCCGCCGGACCCGTCGACGATCACGGTGGCGCTGTCTCGGATCAGTTCGACGGCTTCTTCGGCGCTGCAGAAACGCATGTTCTCCTCGTTGTCTTCCGCCCGGCCGTCGCGATCGTGGTCGGCGGTGGTGGCACCTGAATCCGGATGGATGTCGACGGGCAGGAATGCGCATTGCATTGCGACACACCGACTACTGTCGATCGTAGGAGAGCCCCCCGCGGTCTGCAATAGCAGATAGAAAATAGTGTTAGCTATTAGCAATTGACCGTATTAGTCTTTTCCTGTCCCGCCGAACAGGTTCGTGCGGGAGCAACGTGAGGGAAGATCGTGGACGCACCAGAGCCGGATGACACAGGGATTCCTCGGACAGACGACGAATCGGCGACGGCGCCTCGCATCGTGCGCTCGGTGGCCCGGGCGGCCGCATTGCTCAAGGCGATGGCCGCGCGCGGCAGGCCGATGGGGCTCAGCGATCTGGCACGCGCCATCGAGATCAGCAAGCCTGCGACGTTTCATCTGTTGCGCACACTCGAGCTCGAGGGCTTCGTGGTCAAGGGTGCGGATGCCACGTATCAGTTGGACTGGGGGCTGTATGAGCTCGGGAGTGCGGTCATCCGTTCGGTCGATCTGACGCGAGTGACGCGCATCCATCTCGACCGACTTGCCGAGGAGACCGGCGAGGCGGTGCTGCTGAGTATCCTCGACGGTGAATCCGTGCTCTATCTGGACCGCGGGCAATCATCGGAATCGTTCACGATGGTCGCCAATGTCGGGCGCCGTTCGCCGCTGCACACCAACGCATCCGGCAAGGTGCTGCTCGCCCACCAGGATCAGAAATTCATCGCGACCGTGCTCGGCAAGCCGCTCGAGGCGAACACCCCGGCGACGGTCTGCAATCCCCGTGAACTCGAAGTGCAACTTCTCGATGTGCATCGCGACGGGTACGCCACGTGCTGGCAGGAGCAGGAGCTCGGCCTGTGCAGCATCGCGGTGCCGATCTTCGACTACACCGGCAGGGCGTGTGCCGCGATGGCGATCGCCGGCCCGGCCGAACGGGTCACCCGGCTGTCCGTGCCCGGATTCGTACAGCGCCTGCAGGATGAGGCGCACCAGATCTCTGCAAAGCTCGGTGCACTCGAGCCGGACCTGAACTCCCGCTCCGCGAGCTAGCGAACGCTGGTCGAGTAGCCCGCGAGCGCAGCGAGCAGGCGTATCGAGACCCCCGTCCGGGGAACGAGGCTTGTTACTGCGCCGCCGACGCCTTCGACAACCGGTCCAGTGCCTCGACGAAGTAGTAGTCGCCCCACATCACGCTCTCGTCCACGCCGATGCCTTCACCGCGGTGGTACAGCGAATGCCTGAGGATGCCTTCCCAGCCGTCGTCATCCGTGCCGAGGAATTCGGCACTGCTCAGTCGGGCGAGGATGCCGCGCGCATAGTCGCGGTAGGCGACGCCTGCGTCGCCGAGCAGTTCAGCGAGCTGGAGCATGGCGGATGCCGTGATGCTGGCTCCTGAGGCTTCGTACCGGAATTCCGGGCTGGGGTCGCTCCAATCATTTGGCCCGATGAAGTCGGCGCCGACCTGCTCGATGTACAGATCAGCACACCGCCGAGCGGTGTCGACGAAGCGTTCGTCGTGCGTCCAGAGGTACGCGGTGCCGAAACCGTAGATCGCCCAGGCGTGGCCGCGCACCCAGGAGGAGTCGGAACGATAGCCCTGGTGGGTGGCGGCGCGCAGGAACTCTCCGGAGTCCGGGTCGAACCACCCCTCGTGCACCGTGCTGGCGTCGCCGCGAACGAGAAAGCGGCGCGAGGTCAGCGCGTGCGCGGTGGCGATGTCGGCCAGAGCAGCATCGCCGCTCAACTGCGCGGCCTGGTAGATGATTCCGATGTTCATCATCACGTCGATGAAGGTGCTGCCCGGGCTGACCCAGGTGCGCAGGTAACGCCCGGCTGCGTTGAAGCGCCCGGCCATCGTGCGGCCGGCCTGGATCAGCACGGCGCGGGTCTGGTCACTCGGGTCGGCGGCGTGCCAACGACTCCAACTTGGCGTGAACAGAAAACCGATGTCATGCGTGCCATTGTCCAGTTTGCGAGGTTCGACAATGCGGCTGTACTTCTCCGCTTGTTCCCGCCATTCCGGCTTTCCGGTTCGTTCCGCAAAGATCCACATCATCCCTGCGAGGAATCCGCCGGTCCAGATCGGTGCCCACGAATCGCCGTCGAACTGCCAGCGACCCGCGTGCGTGTACACGGGAACCTGGCCGGGATGCTGCGTGACCAGGTTCCACACTCGCCGCCGCGCGATGGACAGTGCGCGCTCGACGTCGATGTCGCCCGTGTTGCCCTGGTGGGTTTCAAGTGTCATGCGGTACGCCTTCGATGGTTGTAGGCACGCGCGGATTCCCGTGCCGTCAATTTCGAAAGGTAGCCTGCCCGGTTTATGATGATCAATAGCTACTCGCAAATAGTATTCGTTCACTGCTAACATGTAGCGGGTAGTCTCGTGTTTTCCGGCCAATGGTGGACGAGGAGAATCGCCGTGACACTGTCGTCTGCAGTCAGCCCTGTTTCAGCCGGTGACGAGCCACGCGTCGTTCGTTCTCTGGTCCATGCCTCCGGACTGCTGAAGGCTCTCCACAAAAGCGGTCGACCGACATCGCTGAGCGACCTCGCGCGCAAGATCGGGTTGAGCAAGCCTGCCACCTATGTTTTGCTGCAGACGTTGGAGGCGGCCGGCCTGATCACGAAGGATCAGACGGCGCGCTACGCGCTCGGCTGGGGGCTTTATGAGTTGGGCAGCGCCGTCATCCGCCCTGTCGGGTTCGCTCAGGCTGCACGTCTGCAGCTGGATCACCTTGCGCAACGCACCGGCGAGATGGTCTTGCTCGGAATCCTCGACCGTGGCACCGTTTTGTATCTGGATCGTGGTCAGGTCGATGACACCTTCGCGATGGTCGCCAATGTCGGCCGCCGTTCGCCGTTGCATACGAACGCATCGGGCAAGGTGCTGCTCGCGCATCAGGATCCCGCATATGTCGATGACTATCTGCGGAATCCGCTCAGGGCGATCACCTCGCAGACGATCACGGACCCCGACGCACTCCTCGTCGAATTGCGCGGGGTCCGTGACCGCGGTTACGCCATCTGCCGTCAGGAGCAGGAGATCGGGCTCTCCAGCATCGCCGTGCCGGTGCTGCTCCCGACCGGCGGCGCGCAGGCTGCGCTCGCGCTCGCGGCACCGACGAGCAAATTCACCTTCGACGCACTTCCGGAGCTTCTTCAGCAACTGAAAAGTGCGGCGATGCTCATCGCAACTCCGCCGGCGATTCGTTCGACGACAGCATCCGTTAGCGATTAGCGAATACTATTTTCATGTCGCTATTGCTTGGTGTAACGGCACAGGGATACCGTTCGATCAATCGAGGTGTTCGGGGCGTGCTTACTCCGTCTTGCGAAGTAGGGCTTGCGCGCCCGCCGATCTTCTCGCACAGATTCCCTGCTGAATACACGGAGGTTTTGTAATGAGAATGCGAAGCATGAAAGCGATCGGCCTCGCGGCCGCGCTGCTCACGGTGGCTGGAGTGATGACAGCTTGTTCTGCCAGCGCCGCGTCCAGCGGAGGCAGTTCGGGTACCTCCGCGGCCGCACAAGGCTTCAAGATCGGCCTCTTGCTGCCGGACGAGACGTCAACCCGCTACGAGACGCAGGACAAGCCCGATTTCGTCGCGGCCGTCAAAGCAGAATGCGCCACCTGCGAGGTGCTCTACGCCAACGCCAATCAGGATGCGGCGAAGCAGCAGCAACAGGCTCAGTCGATGCTGACTCAGGGCGCCAAGGTCCTGGTCGTCGACCCATGGGACGGCGTCGCCGCGGCCAGCATCGTGAATGCTGCCGCCGCGCAGAACGTCCCCGTCATCGCCTATGACCGCATCATCAAGAGTCCGAAGCTCGCGTATGTGATCTCGAACAACTATGTGAAGGTCGGTGAACTGCAAGGTCAGGCACTCGTCGAGAAGCTACAGAAAGACAACGTGCCGGCCGGCGGCGGCATCGTCATGATCAACGGCGCCTCGACCGACAACAACGCAGTGAACATCCAAAAGGGCGCTTTGAGCAAGATCGAGCCTGCGGGCTACAAAGTTCTCAGCCACATCGAGACCTGGGATCCGCCGACCGCACAGCAATTCGCCGCTTCGCAGATCGCCAAGTTCGGCAGCCAGATCAAGGCCATCTACACCGCCAACGACGGCAACGCCCAAGCTGCGATTTCCGCGATGAAGGCGGCCGGGATGCCGCTGGTGCCGACCACGGGGCTTGACGCCACGCTCGCCGGCATCCAGTCGATCCTCGCCGGACAGCAGTACATGACCGTGTACAACTCGTTCAAGGGCGAGGCCACCGCGGCAGCGAAAGCAGCCGTCGCGCTGGCGCAGGGCCACAAGGTGAGTTCGAATGACAAGGTCAACGGAATCCCGGCCTTCCTGCAGCAACCGCAGGCAGTCACCGTCGACACCATCGAGTCGACGGTGGTCAAGGATGGTGTCTACAAGGTGAGCGACATCTGCACCGCGCAGTATGCGGCGGCGTGTCAGGCGCACGGAATCCAATAGCGAGAGATTCCCGGCTGTGCCCGAGCCGTGCGGCCCGGGCACAGCCGCTCGGCTGGTCCCGGCAGCCGTGACGCACGTCACGGCCATTCGAAGGAGAATTGTGACCGACAGAACCTCCATACCCGAGGGTGAGCGCGTACCGTTGCTGTCACTTCGAGGCATCAGCAAAGCGTTCGGGGCGGTGAACGCGCTCAACGCCGTCGAGTTCGACGTCTATGCCGGTGAGATCGTCGCGCTGGTCGGCGACAACGGCGCAGGAAAGTCGACCCTGGTCAAGATCCTCGCGGGCGCACATCCTGCCGACAGCGGGACGATCCTGTGGAAGGGCCAGCCCGTCACCATATCCAGCCCCATCGAGGCGCAGCAACTCGGCATCGCAACCGTGTATCAAGACCTGGCACTGTGCGACAACCTCGACGTGGTGCAGAACCTGTTCCTCGGGCGCGAGAGCGGATCCGCCTTCGCCATGAACGAGGTCGACATGGAGAAGCGGTCCTGGGGGCTGTTGCAGCAGCTCTCGGCGAAGATCCCCTCCGTGCGCGTCCCGGTCGCCAGTCTTTCCGGCGGCCAGCGTCAGACCGTCGCAATCGCCCGTTCGCTCGTCGGCGAGCCCTCGGTCGTGATCCTCGACGAGCCGACCGCGGCGCTCGGCGTCGCTCAGACCGCCGAGGTGCTCAATCTGGTGGAGCGGCTGCGCGAGCGCGGGCTCGGCGTCATTCTGATCAGCCACAACATGGCGAACGTGCAGAACGTGTCCGATCGGGTCGTCGTGTTGCGGCTCGGCATGAATAACGGCTCGTTCGTGACGCGCGACGTCACGTATGAGGAGATCGTCACAGCGATCACGGGCGCAGCGGAGAATGCCGTCACAGAGCGGGCCGCTGCGCACGAGGAGAAGGAGCAGGCGAAGTGAGTGTCCGTCCCCTGGACCGCCAAGACGAGCGGATCGAATTCGGGTCAGGTCTGATGGGCGAGGCCCGGTTGTTGTGGAGCCGCATCCGCAACGGCGACATCGGGTCGTTGCCGGTCATCGTCGGGCTCGTGATCATCGCCGCCGTGTTCCAGACGCTGAACCCGCTCTTCCTCTCGAGCATCAACCTCGTGAACCTCATGCTGGATTCCGCTGCGATCGGAACCATCGCGGTCGGCGTTGTCCTCGTGCTGCTGCTCGCTCAGATCGACCTGTCGATCGGTTCCATGAGCGGCTTTGCCGCGGCTATTCTCGCCGTGACATTCGTGCACTTGCATTGGCCGCTGGCGCTGGCGTTGACCGTGCCGATCATCGCCGGCGCGATTCTCGGATTGATTTACGGGCTGCTGTTTCTGCACTTCGGCGTGCCGAGCTTCGTATCGACACTCGGCGGCTTGCTCGCGGTGCTCGGATTCCAGCTCTACCTTCTCGGCACCAATGGGTCGATCAACCTTCCGTTCGACTCGTTCATCGTCGAGTTCGCGCAGACGATGTTCTTGCCGGCGGTCATCTCGTACGTGCTCGTGGTGATCATCGCGGTGCTGTACGTCGCGCTCGCGCTCGTGTCCTCGCGTAAGAGGGCACGCGGCAACCTCTGGGCGCCGTCGTCGGCAGGCATCTACATCCGTGGCGTCGTGATCTTGATCGTGCTGGCGGCGATCGTCTGGTATCTGAATCTCTCGCGCGGTGTGGCCGTCATGTTCGTCTTCTTCATCGCGATCATCGCGGTGACCGCCTATGCGCTCAAGCGCACGCGTTGGGGGCGCGCGATGTACGCCATCGGCGGCAACGTCGAGGCGGCTCGGCGAGCGGGGATCCGGGTGAACCTGGTCTATCTCTCGGCCTTCATCCTCTCCTCTGCGCTTGCTGCGATCGGTGGCCTGCTCGCTGCCGGTCGCCTTGCCTCGGCCACGCTGAGCAGCGGCACCGGTGAGGTCAATCTCGACGCCATCGCGGCGGCGGTGATCGGCGGCACGAGTCTTTTCGGCGGGCGCGGCAGCGCGCAGTCGGCCCTGCTGGGAATCCTGGTGATCGAGGCCATTGCCAGCGGCCTCAACCTGCTGAACCTGGACTCGTCGATTCGGTTCATGATCACCGGTGGAGTGCTCGTGGTCGCGGTCATCGTCGATTCGCTCTCGAGGCGCTCACGGGCCGCACATGGCACGGCGTGAGGTCGCGCCTGCCACCGTGCGCCTCCACCGTGCGTCTCCCCTGTGCGCCAGTTGGCGCGGTGTGCGCCAGTTGGCGCGGTGTGCGCCAATTGAGGTGGCCAGCTGAGGTGGCGCATGCCTCATCAAGTGGCGCAGCAGCCACGGCAGTGACCCGAGGTGAGTAATGTATCCGCATGAGATTCGCGGATCAGGTGGTCGTCGTCACCGGCGGCGCACACGGCATCGGCCGGGCGACGGTCGAGCGCTTTCTGGCGGAGGGTGCGCAGGTTGCGCTGCTTGACATCGACGCGGATGCCGCACGGCAGGCGAGCCTGGACCTCTCCCCGGATGCCGGCGACGACGACGGCCGCGTCTTCGTGGCCGACTGCGACATCCTTGATTCTGCATCGGTGGATGCCGCGATCGCGGCCGTCACCGACAGGTTCGGCCGGATCGATGTACTCGCCTCCGTCGCCGGCGGGGACATCGTGCCCGATGACCCGCTGGGCGAGGCGCACTGGAACACGGTGGTCAGCTGGAACCTCCACGGCCCGGTGCGGCTGATCCGCGCCTGCCTTCCTCAACTCAAGCAAGTGCGCGGCGCGATCGTGCTGGTCGGCTCGGTCAACGGGATCCAGGCGTTCGGGCAGCCGGCCTACTCGAGCGCGAAGGCCGGCCTGTCGCTTCGCCCGCACCCTGGCGGTGACGCTGGGGCCGCACGGCGTGCGCATCAACGTGGTCGCCCCGGGCACGGTGCGCACCCGGGTGTGGGACAAGGCGGCCCGCGGCGCGGACACACTCCTGGCGCTGTATCCGCTCGGCCGGGTCGGGGAGCCCTCCGACATCGCATCCGCAATCGCGTTCCTCGCCTCCGCAGATGCCGCGTGGATCACCGGCGTGACCCTGCCCGTCGACGGCGGGGCAACGGCCGGCCCGCTGGCAACGCTGCCGCGTGAGACGTGACCGTCACCTGTCGGCCGCAAAGCCGGTGCGTTTGAGCGCGACGTATACTCGAAGGTATGACGTCGGTGACTACCATCAAGGTGCCACGCGAGTTGCGCGATCGGCTCGCTGAATACGCGCACCGCGAGCACATCTCTCTCGCCGCGGTCATCGAACGCGCCATTACGGGTGCCGAGGAACGGGCGTTTTGGAGTGCAGTCCGCGACGATCATGCCGCGCTCACCGATGCCGATCGTGCCGCGTACATCCCCGCGACGAGCGATCACGACGACCTTGCCGATGATGCGGATGCTGCACTCAGCGAGAACGACGGCTGGTGATCCGCGGCGACATCGTCATGGCCGATCTCGGAGATCCCGTCGGTCATGAACAGGCATTCATCCGTCCCGTTGTCGTGGTCAGCGCCGATCCATGGCTTGACTCGAATCCGCCGGTCATCACCGTTGTCCCGATGACCAGAACGCGCAGCGGCCGCGCGACGCATGTCGAACTCGAACCGGGTCTGTCGGGGCTCAAAGCAACCAGCTATGTCAAGTGTGAGGATATCCGCGCGATATCTCCCGCGAGGATTCGGCGACATTTCGGGCGGATCGACAGTGTCGCACTGCTGAGAATCGATACGATTCTGCGCCGCATTCTGCAGCCGTGAACGCGAACGTGAATTGGCGACGCGAACGTGCTGTGCCGCCGGGAGCCCCTGGTGATGCGCCACTTCAGCTGGCACACGCCGCGTCAAGCGGCGCACCTACGGCGCCGTGCGGCATGCGAGAATCGGCACGTGCCTCAATTCACCGATGAGTTCGGCGTCGCTGTCACCTACTATGTCTGGGCGGTCGACCACCCTCGAGGCGTCGTGCAGCTCGCGCACGGCCTCGGCGAATATGCGCAGCGCTACGCGAGCCTCGTCGAAGCTCTGAACGCGGCCGGCTACAGCGTCTACGCCGACGATCATCGGGGGCACGGCCAGACCGGCCTCGACCAGTGGGGCGGCGACCACCGCAGGCTCGGCAGCCTCGGTGCGGGCGGGTTGCGTGCGACGGTGGGCGACCTGCATCAGCTGACCGGGGTCATCCGCGACGAGAATGCGGGCGTGCCGATCGTGCTGCTCGGTCACAGCTGGGGTTCACTGATGGCCCAGAAGCTCATCAACGAGCATCTGGCGGATTTCGCCGCAGTCGTGCTCACCGGTACGGCCTATCGGATGCCCGGTTCGATGGCGGCCGGCGACCTCAACAAGAATCACAAGCACCTGGGCACGACCGGCTACGAATGGCTCAGCCGAGACCCGGCGGTATCCGCGGCATTCGCGGCGGATCCGCTCACCTTCTATGCCAATGTGCCGAAGCTGTTCGGTGTTGTCGACGGGTTGCGACTGTTCGGCCTCCCCGTCCGCGGCCTGCCTGATCGCCCGCTGCTCATCATGATCGGCAGTGAGGATCCGCTCGGCGGTGAGAAGAGCGTGCACAAGCTCGCGGATGTCTATCGCGCACGCTCGGGACTGAGCGATGTCGAGGTGATCGTCTATCCGGGCGCGCGACACGAGGTCTTCAACGAGACCAACCAGGCGGATGTCCGCGCTGACCTGATCGCCTGGCTGAACGCGCGCATCCCGGCTGGCTGAGCCTTCGTCGGCTGGTCCCTTTCCGCCCAGCGATGGTGAAGCAGCCGAATGATGGCGCAGCGGCAGCATCGCTCGACCGCTTCACCATCGGTCGCGGTCGAGGAATGTCTGAGAACGAGTGCGTATCACGTAGCACCTCGGGCGTGATACACTTCTGCCATGAAGAGCCTGCGGCTTGACCCGGAGCTTGAGAATCAGCTCCAACGCGCCGCCGCAGTCAGGGGAGAGTCGCTATCGGAGTTCATCCGCCAAGCCGCTGCTCAGCGCGCAGAAGCGACATTGGGAGCTGTCGATTTCGCCGATTTCGATGACGTCCTGGGCGTGATTCATGGCGGCGGTGGTCGAGCACGACGAACCGGCGCAGCGTTCACCGAAATCGTGGCGGAGCGCGCGTCGAAGCAGTGACCCTCACCGATGCCGGACCACTGGTCGGCCTCATCGATGCCGACGAGGCCGACCACGAGATATGCCGGCTGGTTCTGGCCCAGCTTCGGCTGCCGCTGCTGACGACCTGGCCGGTGTTCACCGAGGCAATGTACTTGCTGTCGCGAGCTGGCGGGCAGATGGGGCAGGAAGCTCTGTGGAAGTTGACCTTGAGCGGGCGCGTAGAGATCGCGGAGCTTTCGCGGGCGGCGCTGGAGCGCAGCTCTCGGCTGATGGCGAAGTACGCAGACCTTCCGATGGACCTTGCCGACGCCACGTTGGTTGCCCTGGCCGAGGAGAGGAATGAGCGCCTCGTGTTCACGCTGGACTCCGACTTCGAGATCTACCGCCTCCACGGGCGGCAGCGATTCGAAATCGTTCCCAGGCGAGCATAGACGCGTATTGGAGCGGGCGACGGGCACAGACGCAAGGACAGGCACAGACGCGAAGACAGCGGGCGGACGCAGCGGCAATAGGCTGGGAGGATGCACGGTGAATACAAGGTACCCGGGGGCAAGCTCGTCGTCGTCGACCTCGAGGTCGTCGACGGCGTCATCCGCAACTTCCACTTGGCCGGCGATTTCTTTCTCGAACCCGACAGCGCGCTCGAGGCGATAGACGCCGCAGTGAACGGCCTGCCCGCGGATGCCGATGCCAGGGTGGTCGCCGCCGCCATTCAGCGGGCCCTCCCGGCGAATGCCGTGCTGCTCGGGTTCTCACCAGACGCGGTCGCGGTCGCGATCCGCCGCTCGCTCGCGCGTGCGACCACCTGGCGCGACTACGACTGGCAGATCGTGCACACCAAGGCGGTCTCACCCGCCATGCATCTCGCCCTGGACGAGGTGCTCGCCACGGAGGTCGGCGAGGGCCGCCGCAAGCCGACGCTGCGGATCTGGGAGTGGGATGAATCCGCGGTCGTGATCGGCAGCTTCCAGTCGGTGAAGAACGAGGTGGACCCGGTCGGCGCACGGAAATACGGCTACGACGTCGTGCGGCGCATCTCCGGCGGCGGCGCGATGATGATGGAGAAGGGTGCTGTCGTCACCTATTCCCTGTATCTGCCTGCGGAACTCGTGCAGGGCATGACCTTCGCAGACAGCTACGCCTTCCTGGACGAGTGGACCGTAACCGCACTGCAATCGATCGGCGTCGACGCTTCGTATCAGCCGCTCAACGACATCACCAGCCCGAAGGGCAAGATCGGCGGCGCTGCGCAGAAGCGCTTCGGCAACGGCGGTGTGCTGCACCACGTCACCATGAGCTACGACATGGACGGCCAGAAGCTGCTCGAGGTGCTCCGCATCGGCCGCGAGAAGATCAGCGACAAGGGCATCGCATCCGCCGCGAAACGCGTCGACCCGCTGCGCAGCCAGACCGGCCTCAGTCGTGCCGAGATCATCGAACGGATGAAGGAGACCTTCGTACGCCTGCACGGCGGCGCCCCCGGTGACATCACCGCCGAGGAGTACGCCAAAGCCGCGCAGCTGGTGACGGACAAGTTCTCCACGGATGCCTGGCTGAATCGCGTGCCCTGATCTGAAAAGCACCGACTCTCAAGAGCGCCGACCCTGGCGAACTTGCCCCCACAACGAGGGTCAACCAGCAAGTTCAGTCGGGTCGTGTATTCTGACGCCGTGGACGGGTGGATCATCGCAGGTGTCATCCTGCTCGCGGTCGTCCTCGTGATGCTCGGCGGGAGCGCGCTCGGCTGGATCGATCTGTCGGACAAGAGCCGGCGCGGCGGACGCGGCAGCGGTGTGCTGTCGATCGGCGACGAAGTTTTTGCGCCCACCCGGTACGAAGCGCAGGTCGAGCTGGATCGTCAGACGGTTCTTCCGGCACCGGCCCCGATTGCCGGGGACGGAGACAAGGGCATCTTCCACGACGGGCCGGTACGCATCCGCTTGGACACCGACGGCAAGTCGGTTCGCTGAGCAATCTCCGGTGGTCGAGTAGCGCGGTGGAGCTCGGGGGATCGCGGAGCGATCCTGCGACCCCAGCGCCGAGTGAGCCTGCGAGCGAGGGTGAGCGCCCGCGGCCGTATCGAGACGCCCTGTGCAAGCGGTCGGGCTCGCGGGTCTCGATACGCTCGTGGCGCTCGCCACTCGACCACTGGCGGCGAAATCAGCGGGTGAGCAGATCCTGGTAGTCGGGGTGCTCATCGAGCCAGTGCTTGACGTAGGGGCACTCCGCGACCACTCGACGGTTCGACGATGCGCGCACGTCGTCCAGTGCGAACTGCACCAGCTCTGAAGCCAGTCCGCGCTCGCGTTTCTCCGGTTCGATCACGGTGTGCGTGAAGGCGATCGTGTCGCCGTCGATCCGGTACTCGGCAAAGCCGGCCTCCCCGTCATCCTTCGAGATCACATACCGGTTGTGGTCCGGATCATTCGCCACGACGTGAGCCATGTCGCCAGCCTACGCGACGGGTCAGGGAGAATGGAGTGATGTGCGAACCCTGGACACCGCAGTCACCCAACCGTGTGATCCAGGCGGACAATCTCGCCGTGCTGGCGGCCCTTCCGGATGCTGCGTTCACCGTCGTCTACCTCGACCCTCCGTTCAACACGGGGCGTGAGCAAAGCCGGCAGAGCACGACAGCCGTTCGCTCTGCAACCGGAACGATCACCGGATTCAAAGGGCAGAGCTACGAGCGGATCAAAGGCGATCTACTGCGCTACGACGATCGATTCGAGAACTATTGGGAGTTTCTCGAACCGCGACTGGCCGAGGCGTGGCGGCTGCTGGCCGACGACGGAACGCTCTACCTGCACCTCGACTATCGCGAGGCGCACTACGCGAAGGTGTTGCTCGACGCCCTGTTCGGTCGCGCGTCGTTCCTCAACGAGATCATCTGGGCGTACGACTACGGTGCCAAGTCGAAAAACAAGTGGCCGGCCAAGCACGACACGATCCTGGTGTATGTCAAGAACCCGAAGCGTTACTACTTCGACTCCGCGGCCGTTGATCGCGAGCCCTACATGGCTCCCGGGCTCGTCACTCCGGAAAAGGCGCAGCGCGGCAAACTGCCGACGGATGTCTGGTGGCACACCATCGTCTCGCCGACCGGCCGCGAGAAGACCGGGTACCCCACGCAGAAGCCGGAGGGTGTGCTGCGGCGGATCGTGCAGGCATCCAGCCGGCCCGGGGATTGGGTGCTCGACTTCTTCGCGGGCAGCGGCACGACCGGGGCGGTCGCGGCCGCTCTCGGCCGTAGATTCTTGCTCGTCGACCAGAACCCGGAGGCGATCGCGGTCATGCGTGTGCGATTCGCAGCACTGATCGATGTCGATATCGAGTTCGAGGGGAACCGCGAGGTCGAGGGACGCGTCGGGCTCGACGCGCGTGTGGGGTTCGGCCGACCGGTGGAGTTCGGCGGACGGGGCAGCCGCACGACCTGAGCGCGCTCACGCCGTTGCCGTCTGGGTGAACGCCCATGCGGAATGTGCAAGGCTTGACGGCGATGTCCGCCAAGAGTCCGCTGAGAACAGCCCCGTTCGTGTGGGGCGCGCTCGGCAGCGCCGCAGCGTTCGCCGGGGTCTATCTGTTCTTCGTGCGCAGCTACATGGGTCAGTTGGTCGACGAGCGCGCGTTCGCCGGAGCGGATGCCTGGCAGGCCGACTTCGTCGCAGGCACCCAGCGCTTTCTCGACGTGTTACCCTACCTCTCTGTCGGTGCTGCATGCGTTCTCGGCATAGCGATCGTGCTCGTGCGACACAACTGGCTGGTGTTCGTCGCCGCCCTGAGTGCTGCCGCCGCAGCCAACATCAGCACGCAGCTGCTGAAATACCTCATACTCGGTCGCCCACAGCGCGGCGTCGCCGACGGGCTGGCGAACTCGCTGCCATCCGGGCACGCGACCGTGGCGGCATCCGCGGCGCTGGTCGTCTTCCTGCTGGCCGCGCCGAGATACCGCCCGACGGCGGCCGTGATCGGCTCGATCTACACGCTGGTCGCGGGCGCGGCGACGCTCGTCAATCAGTGGCATCGACCGAGCGACGTGGTCGCGGCGCTGCTCGTGGTCGCGTTCTGGGGCTGTGGAGCCGGCTTTGCGATGTCGATGTCGCCCACGCGAACCGCGGAAGTTCCTACGGCCGCTCGTCTGGTGGCGCTGGCCTGGGTCTCGGTCGGCTGCGCGGTCGTCGCCGCAATCGCACTCGCCATCACCTACACATCCGCTCTGGCGGGCGTCTCACACCTGTTGATCGCCTACCTGGGCGGGCTGTCCGCCATCGTCGCCGTCGCGTTCGCGCTCGCCGCGGCAGGCAATCGCATCTTCCGCTGGTTGGCCTGAGCCGCACGCGGTCGCCTGAGCGAAACCCAGCCGGCCTCAGCGCGCCGCACGGTCACACGCGGTCTGAACCGAGGTGTTTCCTCCGCTGCAGCCAGAGAGCTCCAGCACCGGCGAGCAGCAGTGCCAATCCGGACAACAGCCCGGGAACGAGGTCCGACCCGGTCTTCGCAAGCCCGGTCACGACCGTTGCCGCCGTCGGGGTCACGACGGCCGCCCAGTGCGCGTAGAGCACGGTGTCAACCGTCACGGGATCGCTGAACGCCCACGGTGCACCGCCGGTCGGGTCGGTGAACCAGCCGGAGAAGGTATAGCCGGTGCGCCTGCACCACCCGTGCCGCCGGACGCGGTTGTTGTGCTGTTCGTGATTGCGATCGTTCCCGAGTTGCTGATGCCGGTGCCGCCTGCGCCGCCGGATGCGCCCGCGCCGCCTGCGCCACCCGGTCCGCCTGCGATCGTGCCGTTAGGGCCGGGTGTGCCGGTTACCCCGACAGGCCGAGGCTGCCGCTGCCGCCGATAGCCGTGAACGAGCCGCCACCGACCGTGTCTTCGATGGTCAAGGACGCGCCGAGCGGGATCGTGACGCCCGCGACGACCGATTCCGACGTGTTCAGGGCGTGGCCGGCCACATCCAGGATGATGGCCGCGCCGGCCGGCGCCGTGATCGACGGGGCGGCCGAGATATCGGCACCGAGCACGATGCTGCTATCCGCATTGGTGATCGCCTGTATCAGCTCCGCCGCGGTCGAGACCGTCGTATTGGCGGCCTCGGCCGCCTGCACGGGACCCAAGACGACGCCGAACGCGACTGCAGTCGCGATCGCCACTGCGGTCGTGCCCGTACGCCACAGCATCGCGGCCCGCCTGCCACGACCCGATATGACTGTGCGTGAACGGCCCTTCATGGGCGTTCTCTCCCTGCTGACAGAGGCTGTGCCGCCCGGATGTCTGCTGCCCGGATCGGCGCGCCCGACCCTACACCCGGATCAGGACAGGGCAGACCGCGCTACTGGTCGCGTGCCACTCGCTCGCCGGCGGAGCCGCCGGCGCTCTGCGCGCGGACCCCCGCGGTGTCCGCGGTCGGTTCGACCAGTGCGCCCATGCTGTCCGCCGCGCGTTTCGCGAACGCCTCCGCTTCATCGTCCGCAGCCTCTTGCAGCGCCGACTTCACGCGCAGCGCCGGCGTCTTGAAGAACAACGCGAGCACGAACGCGATCAAGACGACCACCATCGCGGTCCAATAGATCTCAACGGTCGACTGACTGAACCCGACCAGGAACGGCTTGGTCAGCCGTGGGTCGGCGCCGTTCAAGAAGGACGTGTCGTTGATCGCGCTGCTGCCGCCGGACAGGTTCGTCGACGACTTCATCTTCTTCTCGATCGTCGGCGCTGCCGCGTCGATCACCTGGCTGCGCACGGCCTGCTTGGAGAAGTCCAGTGGTTGGGCAGGAACCTTCGCCGAAGCGATGTCTTGCGGAACGCCCTGCTTCACCAGGGCGGCCACGCCTGCGGCGTGCGCACCTTCTTGTGCGCCCTTCTCGATCGGGGTGACGATCTTGCCGTAGATCATGTCCATGATCTTCTGATTCTCCGGCGCACTCGCGATCGACGGCGTCAGCGCGGCATTCAACGCGCTCTTGAGAGTGGCATTGTCCGTCAGCGACGTTTGGATGTTCAGCGGCATCACCGTGAACAGCAGCGACAGCAGCACGGCCGTTCCGAGCGTTCCACCGATCTGCCGGAAGAACGTCGACGCGCTGGTCGCGACCCCCATGTCACGCAGACCCACCGAGTTCTGGCTTGCGATCGTCAGCGTCTGCATCAGCTGGCCGAGGCCGAGGCCGATCAACAGCATCGCACCGGCGACGAACCAGTAGGACGAGTCGTATTTGAGGAAGCTCAGATAGAAGAATCCGCCGGTCAGGAATGCCGTGCCGAGGATCGGGTAGATCCGGTACTTGCCGTTCCGTGCGATCAACTGGCCACTGGCGATCGACGCGATCATCAGGCCGAGAATCATCGGCAGCATCTGGAAGCCGCTCTCGGTCGGTGTCGCACCGAGCACGATCTGCAGGTAGAGCGGGATCGTCATCATGGCGCCGAACATGCCGAAGCCGACGAGCACGCCGATCAGGGTCGCCATCGAGAACGTCGAGGAGTGGAACAGCTTGATCGGGATGAGCGCGTCGTCCTTCATCCGGAACTCGATGAAGATGAACGCGACCACGCCGATCAGGCCGACCACATAGCAGGCTATGGAGATCGGGCTGGTCCAGCCCCAGGTCTGGCCCTCCTCTGCGACCAAAAGGAGCGGCACCAATGCGACGATGACGGCGGTCGCACCCCACCAGTCGATGCGCACCGAGTGGCGGTCGGCCCGTGGCAGGTGCAGGAACCGCATCACCATGGCGAGCGCGATCAGGCCGATCGGGACGTTGATCAGGAACACCCAGCGCCAGCCGGCGATCCACAAGATCGAGCTCGTGCCGGCGAACAGGCCGCCGATCAAGGGGCCGATCACGCTGGAAATGCCGAACACCGCCAGAAAGTAGCCCTGGTACTTGGCACGCTCACGAGGAGCGAGGATATCGCCCATGATCGCCAGCGGCATGGACATCAGACCGCCCGCGCCGAGTCCCTGCACCGCGCGGAAGACGGCCAATTCGATCATCGACGAAGAGAACGACGACAGGATCGACCCGATGATGAATACGACGATCGCGAAGATGAACAGCGGACGCCGGCCGAAGATGTCGGAAAGCTTGCCGTAGATCGGTGTCGCGATCGTCGACACGATCAGATACGCCGTCGTGACCCAGGCCTGCAGGCTCAAGCCGTGCAGGTCGTCGCCGATCGTGCGGATCGCTGTTCCGACCACCGTCTGGTCGAGGGCGGACAGGAACATGCCGGCCATCAGGCCGAAGATCACGAACAAGATCATCCGGTGACTCATCACCGGATTGGCGGTACGAGCCTGCTCGGGGAGTGGTGCAGCGTCAGCGTGTGACATGAATCCTCTTCAAGGGGGAGGGATGTCGGGGCCATCGACATCCACCGTCGTTGGCAGGCACAAAAGTTTGCGCAGAGTGCAAAGTTACACCTCCGCAGGGTGTCAGGCAACGTGAGGAGGCTGTGCATTCGGCTCGTTCGCCAGAGGCGAACTAAACAGATCCATTGATGACCCACAGGCTTTTTTGAGCACGGCCGAGTACGGTCCTGAGATCGTTATGCGCAACTTTCTTCAGATACTTCACACCTCCGATGGACCCGACACCTCTCACCGGTCCCGCTGGTCCCTCTGGCCCCTCGCTCCGCGCCAACGCCTCGCTCTGCGCCGACGCCGTGCTCAGCAGGAACGCCGCGCTCCGCACGGACGACGACGGCGCGGCCCCGCCGTCGTGGCGCTCGGCGCGCTGGCCGTTCTGGTGCTCGCCGGCTGTGCCGCCTCTCCCGCCGACGCCGGGGGGCCGGCGTCGCCGAGACCGACGGCGAACGCGACTCCCACCGTCACGGCCGTGTCGCCTGCGGTCGCCTCTGTCGTTCAGCAGCAGACGGTGACCATCACCGGCACCGCGCTGGCGAAGGTGAAGACCGTGCAGTTCGGCACGCAGTCTGCCCCGGTCGCCGGAAAGCGCACAGCGGATCGGATCACGGTGACCGCGCCGGCCGCCATGGACTATCAAGCCGCCACGGTGCCGATCACACTGCTCGATGCCCAGGGCAAGGCGATTGCCACCAAGCCCGCTGCATACGCATACACGGCGACCAGCGGCGTGGCCAAGCAGGTCGAATACGCCCTGACGTACTGGAAGAACTACAACACGGCCGAATACGGCGATCTCAATCCTGTCGGCGGTGACTGTGCCAACTTCGTCAGCCAGACGCTCGTCGCGCGAGGCTGGACGATGAACGACCAGTGGTACAACCACGATGCTGCAGACGACTGGAGTCCGGCCTGGGGTTATGTGCCCGCAATGGACGACTATTTCGAGAGCAATGCCGCGGCGCTCGGCCTGCAGGAGTACAGCTTCGACCAGCGCAGCCAGATCGCTGTCGGCGATATCGCGATCTTCACTTGGAGTGGCGGCACCTCCCCCGACCACGTGCAGGTCGTGACCAAGGTGACGAAGGTGAACGGTTCGATCAAGATCGAGATGGCCAGCCACAACGACGACTATGATTTCCGTGATCTGGACAACGAGATCACGGTGCAGCATCCGGGAGCAACGGGGCACTTCTGGCACCTGACCCGCTGACTTCGGCGCCGAACACCTCACGCGGCCCTAAGCTCGACTCGTGATGTGCCGATACGTGACTGGGCGACGTGGGCCCGAGCGCGGATATCGACGGCGGCGGTTGATCGTGCTTTCGGCGCCGGTTGCCGCCGTCGCGGTCTTTGCGACGATGGCGGGGACCGTCGTCGGTTGCACGTCGACCAAGGCACCGGCATCCGTCACATCGGTGGCGGGTGCTGCCGGGTCCTCTCGGCCCAGCTCGACGCGGCCGGGGTCGATGCCGACCGGCCCGTCGACCAGGCCGACCCCCGCCCGACTCGTCGCTCCGATTCCGATGGTGACGTTCGACAAGACCGCGCATTCGCTCGATGACCCCGCGAGCATCTGGGTGGTCGTCAACAAGTCGCGAGCGCTGAACCCGAAGTCCTACGCGCCCACCGACCTGGTCTATCCGGATGTGCCGTACGTGAACCATCAGCCGCTCAGGCGGGAGGCTGCTGCGGCCCTCGTTGCGCTGTTCGCTGCCGCACGCTCGGAGGCCGGGCTGAACCTGTCCGTGCAGAGCGCCTATCGGTCATTTGACACGCAGGCACAGGTCTACGACCAGGACGTCGCGGCCCACGGGCAGGCCTACGCCGACACCGACACCGCTCGTCCGGGCACCAGCGAGCATCAAACCGGGCTGGCCGTCGATATCAGCGCGGTGCCGGCATCCTGTTCCCTGGATGCCTGCTTCGGCACGACACCGCAGGGCCGCTGGCTTGCGGCGAACGTGTGGCGATTCGGATTCCTGCTGCGCTACCCGGCCGACAAGGTCGCCGTGACCGGATACACCTACGAACCGTGGCACTTTCGCTACATCGGCACCGATCTCGCCACACAGCTGCACAGGACCGGGGTGACGACGCTCGAGGAGTTCTTCGGCGTGCCCGGAGGCACCGTCTACCCGCAATAACTGGCCAGCGTTGATGCTCCGCCATTGGTCGAGCGGTGCCCTGAGGAGCTCGCGCGGCCGTCTCGAAGGGTAACGAGCGCCAGCGAGTGTGTCGGGACCCATGCGATTGAGAGTCGACGCGCGTGGGTCTCGATACGCGCCGCTCGTTCCTCGCGGCGCTACTCGACCACCGAACTCAGGCGATGGCTGCGTCGACGATCGCGCGCGCCTCCGCCTGCACACGGCGCAGGTGATCGAGGCCGCGGAACGACTCGGCGTAGATCTTGTACACGTCTTCCGTTCCGCTCGGCCGCGCGGCGAACCACGCGTTCTCGGTCACGATCTTGACGCCGCCGACAGCCGCTTCGTTGCCCGGGGCGCGTGATAGCTTTGCGATGATCGGATCGCCGGCCAGCTCGGTGGCCGCGATCGCGTCGCCGTCCAGCTTGCCGAGCGCGGTCTTCTGCGCCTTGGTCGCGACCGCATCCACGCGCTCGTAGACCGGGTCGCCGAACTGCTCGGTCAACGCTGCGTACAGTTGCGACGGCGACTTGCCGGTGACCGCGACGATCTCGGCAGCCAACAGTGCGAGCAGGATGCCGTCTTTGTCGGTCGTCCAGGCGCTGCCGTCTAGACGCAGGAAGCTCGCCCCCGCGCTCTCCTCGCCGCCGAAGCCGACCGAGCCGTCGACGAGCCCCGGAACGAACCACTTGAACCCGACCGGCACCTCCCACAGCCTGCGGCCGAGCGCCGTCGCGACGCGATCGATCATGGAAGACGAGACGAGAGTCTTGCCGATCGCGGCATCCGCTCGCCAGTTCGGCCGGTGGGTATACAGGTATTCGATGGCGACGGCGAGATAGTGGTTCGGGTTCATCAGCCCGCCGTCCGGCGTGACGATGCCGTGCCGGTCGGCATCCGCATCGTTTCCGGTGAGCACGTCGAACTCGTCCTTGCGCGTGAGAACGGATGCCATTGCCGACTTGCTTGAGGGATCCATGCGGATCTTGCCATCCCAGTCGAGCGTCATGAACCCCCACTGTGGGTCGAGAATCGGGTTGACGACGGTGAGGTCGAGCCCGTAGCGATCGCGGATGGCTGCCCAATAGCTGACGCTGGCGCCGCCGAGTGGGTCGGCGCCGATCCTCACCCCGGCCTTCTTGATCGCGGCGACATCGATGATGTTCTCGAGGTCGGCGACATAGTGTTCGCGGAAGTCATACGTGTCGACCGCACTGGCGGCGGCGCGGCGCACCTCGTGCAGCCCGCCCTCGATGATCTCGTTCGCCCGGTTCGCGATCCAGGAGGTGGCGTCGTTGTCGGCCGGGCCGCCGTGCGGCGGGTTGTATTTGAAGCCGCCGTCGCGCGGCGGGTTGTGGCTCGGCGTGACGACGATACCGTCGGCCTGCGCGCTGGAGCGGTGAGCGAAGGCCCGGTCGGTATTCGCTGCGACGCCGGACGCGCTCCGCTCGAACGCGCTGCGCTCAGACGGGCTCTGGTGCGCCCTGTTGTACGCGATGATCGCGTGGCTGACCGCCGGAGTCGGCGTGTAGTCGCCGTGCTCGTCGACGAGCACATGCACGCCGTTGCCGACGAGTACTTCGAGCGCCGTCGTCTGGGCAGGCGCGCTGAGCGCGTGCGTGTCCGCCCCGATGAACAACGGCCCGGTGACGCCCTGAGCGGCCCGGTATTCGATGATCGCCTGCGTCGTCGCCGCGATATGGTCGTCGTTGAACGCCGTGTCGAACGCACTGCCCCGGTGGCCGCTCGTGCCGAAGACCACGCGCTGGTCGGGGATCGAGGCATCCGGTTTCAGGGTGTAATACGCATGGACGAGCGCCTCCACGTCGATCAGGTCTGAATCCTGGGCCGGAGTCCCTGCGCGATCGTTCATGCCCCCAGTCTGGCACCGCGGCTGCCTTTCCAATACGTCTTCCAAAACGACGGAGAATCTGCTCGAAACGCCGGCAGTGCGCGGCCGCCCTCGGCGTGTCGCGAAGATTCGCCGTCGTTTTGTGCGGGCGGCCGGTGTTCGGGGCACAGTGTTCTAGGCTCGGGGACATGAGTGTGAGCCCCGGCGACGAAGAGACCTACAGCTTTCTGGGCCCGGCCGGCACCTTCACGGAGGCTGCGCTCGCGCAGGTGCCCGAAGCCGCCGGCAAGCCGTGGCGTGCGGTCAACAATGTGGGCGAGGCCCTCGCGGATGTCGTCGAGGGCCGCAGCGTCGCCGCGATGATTGCGCTGGAGAACTCGATCGAGGGCGGCGTCACCGTCGCCCAGGACGCCCTGGCCACGATCCCGGGTCTGCGCATCATCGGCGAGTACCTCGTGCCGGTCGGTTTCGTGCTGGTGGCCCGCCCTGGTACCACGCTGGCCGACGTGAAGACCGTCGCGGCGCATCCGGTCGCCTATGCGCAGTGCCAGACCTGGCTGAATCAGAATCTGCCGAAGCACGACCAGTTGCCGGCGTCGAGCAACGTGCAGGCCGCGTGCTCTCTTCTCACGACGGATGCCGGTGGGCAGTTCACCAGCGCGGCCGACGCCGCCGTCGCGCCTCCGAACATCCTCGACTACCACGACGACCTGGTCGTGTTGGCCGAGGGCATCATCGACAACCCGAACGCGATCACCCGGTTCGCCCTGGTCAGCCGCAGCCGCCGCATCCCTGCGCCGACCGGTGCGGACAAGACCAGCCTCATCGCCGAACTGCCCGACGATCAGGCAGGTGCGCTGCTCGGCCTGCTCGAGCAGTTCTCGACCCGTGGCATCAACCTGAGCCTGATCCAGTCGCGGCCGATCGGCGACGCGCTCGGCCGATATCGTTTCGTGATCGACGCGGACGGCCACGTGCAAGAGGAACGGATGGCGGATGCCCTGCTCGGGCTGCGCCGGTTCAGCCCCAAGCTGATCTTCCTCGGCTCGTATCCGCGCGCCGATCATGTGCTGGTCGACTATCACAATCGTTACAGCGACGACGTGTTCATCGAAGCGCGCGACTGGCTGCGCGGTCTGCTCACCGAGGAACCGGGGGTGTAGCGGGAAACCGACGATATTCGACGGCAGTGCCTGTCGGAAGCAGGTGCGAGATAACGGCAAGGAGGCCGGATGTCCACAAATGACGATGCGGGAGCACGTGCCGCCGATGGGGTCGATCCCCGCTACGACCCTGCGTTCCAGCGAGGCTACCGCCTCGGCACGGCTCGGCCTGAGAGTGCGGATGCCGTTGCGCAGGCGCCAGCGCCGGATGCCGTTGCGCAAGCCGCCGCCACCCCGCTTGCCTCGGCGGCGTCGGACGGCAGGAGGACCCCGGACCGGCGGCAGCCCGGGGGATCAGTGCCTACCGGTGTGCCTGTCGACGACTCGACCGGTACGTCATCCGGTGACCAAGCAGAATGGGAACCTGTGTCTCATGCGCCCCGCGCGAACCCCTACGTCACGGCGCTGTGGATCATCGGCATCGGCTTCGTCGTGGCGGGGGTTGGCGCTCAATATTGGGCTCAGAATTCGTCCGCGAACGCCGGGTTCGATCCGTCGCATGGCACTCCGCTGGTCGTCGTGCTGGCCAGCCTGGCCTATTCGGTCGGTGGGCCGCTGATCACTGTCGGACTTGCCACGATCGTTGGCCTGCTGTTCCTCGCAGCGGTGAGCTCTCGCCCGCGCCCGCGTTCACGCCGTCCACGCTGATGATGAAGTATCTATGGGCTGCGAGCGTGTTCGCGCTGTCGGCACTCGTTGGCGTCGCGGTGCTGTCCGTGTTCGCGCTCACGCACCCCTGGGGACTCACGTCGATCAATGATCAACGGACGTGGGAGATCATGCTGATGAGCGTCGCCCCCGTCTGGATCGAGGCGCTTCTCGTCGCCGGCCTCGGTGCGGCACTCTCTGTGGTGTTCGTGCTTGCGGTGCGATGGGAGCGCCGCACGCCTTAGCGCGGCACCTTCACAACCAGGGCACCGGCATCCGCCCATAAGCGAATGCTCGTGACCGCGCCGAAACCGTCGCCGTCGAGCTCCACCTCCTGCGGATCCTCGACGCGGATGGTGACGCCGCCGCCGCGCAGATACGTCAACATCGTCGAGGTGTCCGATCCGGTGTAGCGCACGATCCGCCGCCCGAGCGCGCTGCGCCGCAGCACCCGGTCTTCCCAGCTGACCTTGCGCCAGATCCGCAACCAGCCGAACAGATTGCGCGGCTGCAGCACGGCGATGTCGAGTTCGCCGTCGTCCAGCCGAGCTCCCGGCATCAGCTCGATATTGCCGGGCAGTACACCGCAGTTGCCCGTCAGGATCATCCCGACGTGGGCGGAGCGCTCGCTCTGGCCGTCGATCCGATAGCGGATGTGGATCTTTTCAGCACCAGGCAGGGAACGCATGCCGCTTTCGACATACGCCAGCCAGCCCACCCGCTGCTTCAGCGCGGAGTTCGTGTTGGCGATCAGTGCGGCGTCCAGGCCGAGACCCGCCATCACGACGAAGCCTGCCTCGGATTGCGTGCCGTCGGCCCTGGTCAGCTCGGCGACCCCGGCGTCGATGGTCCGGTCGTCGCCTGAGAAGGCGATTGCGACGGCATCCGGTGTGCTCGACAACGGCAGGCCGAGGTTGCGCGCGAGGAGATTGCCGGTGCCGCCCGGGATGATGCCGAGCGCGACTCCACTGCCGCGCAGTGCGTGCGCGACGGCCCGAACCGTTCCGTCACCGCCGGATGCCAGCACGAGATCGACCCCAGCGGCGAGCGCTTGCGCCGCCATGCCGGATCCCGGATCCTCCGAGGTCGTCTCGAGCCAGAGCGTGCTGGTCCAACCGCCCGAGCGAGCGGATGCCTTCACCGCCGCCTTGAGACCCTTGACGTTGTCCTTGCCCGGATGGAAGATCACGGCAGCACGACGAGCCTTGGAGATGTGGGGCGTGGGCGCGGTCACCTCACTTACCGTACTCGTATCGGTGCGATCGGCGACAGGGGCGCGCTTGCGTAGACTTGCCGTGTGATCGATCCCGTCTTGCTCCGCGACAACCCCGACCTGGTCAAGCGCTCGCAGCTGGCTCGCGGTGACTCCCCGGAACTCGTCGACGCCGCACTCGAAGCGGATGCTGAGCGGCGCAGCAGTATCGCAGACTTCGAGGCGCTCCGTGCGGTGCAGAACACTTTCGGCAAGCGTGTTGCGCAGGCGCCGAAAGACGAGAAGAAGACGCTCGTGGCCCAGGCGCAAGAGTTGGCGGCGCGTGTCAAGGCCGCGCAGCACGCGTCCACCGAAGCCGATGACACGTTCCTGAACGCGGTCCGTCGACTGGGCAACGTCGTCATCGACGGGGTGCCGGCCGGTGGCGAGGAGAACTTCGCAACCCTGCGCACGGTCGGCGAGATTCCGACCTTCGATTTTCCGGCTCGAGACCACGTGGAGCTCGGCGAACGGCTGCACGCGATCGACATGGCGCGTGGTGCCAAGGTCTCCGGCACCCGGTTCTACTTTCTGCGCGGCGTCGGCGCGCTGCTCGAACTCGGCTTGATGAACATGGCGCTTCAGCGTGCGATGACTGCCGGCTTCATCCCGATGATCACGCCGACCCTGGTGCGCCCGGAGATCATGCAGGGCACCGGATTCCTCGGCGAGCATGCCGACGAGGTCTACCGGCTTCCCGCAGACGACCTGTACCTGACCGGCACGAGCGAGGTCGCGCTCGCCGGCTACCACGCGGATGAGATCCTCGACCTGTCGAACGGAGCGCTGCGCTACGCCGGCTGGTCGACCTGTTATCGGCGCGAGGCCGGTTCGGCGGGCAAGGATACGCGGGGCATCATCCGCGTGCATCAGTTCAACAAGCTGGAGATGTTCGTCTACACGCTGCCCGAGGAAGCCGAAGCCGAACACCTGCGACTGGTCGGCATGCAGGAGGACATGCTGCAGTCGCTCGGCCTGGCCTACCGTGTGATCGATGTCGCCGCGGGGGACCTGGGCTCCAGTGCCGCACGCAAGTACGACATCGAGGCATGGGTGCCGACCCAGGGTGCCTACCGGGAGCTGACGTCCACGTCGAACTGCACGACGTTCCAATCGCGCCGGCTCGGCACCCGTTACCGCACCGAAAGCGGCAAGACGGCTCCGGTCGCCACCTTGAATGGCACCCTCGCGACCACTCGCTGGCTCGTCGCTCTGCTGGAGACGCATCAGCGCGCCGACGGATCCGTGCTGGTTCCGCAGGCCTTGCGGCCCTACGTCGGCGGCATCGACGTGCTGCAACCGGATGCGCAGTGACGGGCGAGGGTCTGCTGGTCGCATTGGATGTCGACGGCACGCTCATCCGTGAGGACGAGTCGATCGGCGATCGTGTTCGCCAGGAGGTGCGCAGGGTCGCCGCGCTCGGCCATGAGGTGACGCTCGCGACCGGGCGCAGTTGGGAAGCCTCCAGCCGCATCCTCGAACTGTTCGAACTGCAACCGGAGTACGTCGTCTGCTCCAACGGTGCTTTGACGATGCAACGAGACGCTCACGAGCCCAGCGGGTATCGGCGCGAGCACGTCGAGACGTTCGATCCGGGGAATGTCCTTCGCCGCATCCGCCCGTTTCTGCCCAGCGGCACGTTCATGGTCGAAGACGCGCTCGGTTTCAGGCGGTACACCGCGGGAATGACCGACTGGACCCTGACCAACGGTGCCGAGGTTTCGTTCGAGGAGCTGGCGGAGCATCCGGCCAGCCGAGTGGTCGTGATGTCGCCGGATCACGATCAGGAGTCGTTCCTCGACATCGTCGAGCAGATGGGCTTGCACAAGGTCAGCTATGCGATCGGCTGGACGGCGTGGCTCGACATCGCGCCGGAGGGTGTGAACAAGGCGACGGCGTTGGAGTGGGTGCGCGGGCGGCTGGGAATTCCGCGCACTGACGTGGTTGCCGTCGGCGACGGCCGCAACGACATCGACATGCTGGTCTGGGCCGCGCAGTTCGGCCGGGGGATCGCCATGGGGCAGGCGCCCGCAGAGGTGAAGGCGGTGGCGACCGAAGTGGTGCCATCCGTTCTGGATGACGGACTCGCGAAGGTGCTCTCCAGCATCGTGCGATGACGGTTCGAGCGCGTCCAGTGCTTGGTGGTCGAGTGATCGGCGCCAGCGAGTATCGGTGGTCGAGTAGCGAGCGCCAGCGAGTATCGGTGGTCGAGTAGCGAAGCGTATCGAGACCAAGAGACCCGCGCCCCTCCAGCGCTCTGTCAGTATCTTATGGCATTCTGGGAACCCTGCCGAATGCCCACCGCCCGCCGAAAGACTGCGAATGAACGACCTGCGTCCCCGACACAACCGTCCCGGACGACCATCGACCCTTGCCCGGCACGGTCGGTTGCGGGCGCCCGGCCCGTGGCGCACGATCGCCAGAGTCGCTGTCGCCGCCCTCGCGGTCGCGCTCGTGAGTGGCACCTCGGTCGCCGCAATCGCAACCTGGGATGTTGCCGCGAGCGGCAAGAAATCCGTCGCGCTCGTCGACAGGCACGGCCACACGATCGTTCCGCAGGTGGGGGCGATGGATGGCGCGTTCAACGTTCTGCTGGCCGGCAGCGACAGCGGCGGCGGGAATCCGGCGTATGGCGAGCGCGGTGAGACACTCAACGATGTGACGATGCTGTTGCATGTGTCGAAGGACCATAAGAACGCCACCGTCGTGAGTTTTCCGCGGGACATGTTCGTGGCCATTCCGTCGTGCCCCGACCCGGCTGGCGGCTCGTTCTCGTCGATGAGCTCGCAGAAGATCAACACGACCCTGACCTATGGAGGGCTTGCTTGCACCGTGCTCACGGTTGAAAAGCTCACCGGCATGACCATTCCGTACGCCGCCGTGATCGAATTCGACGGCGTGATCGAGATGTCGAACGCGATCGGCGGGGTGCCCGTGTGCGTCGCGGGTGCGATCGACGATCCGTATACCGGGCTGAACCTCACTGCGGGGCGACACACGCTGCAAGGTGCGACCGCACTGGCCTTTCTGCGCACCCGGCACGGTGTCGGCGACGGCAGCGATCTGGGACGCATCAGCAATCAACAGGTTTTCCTCTCCGCGCTGATGCGCACGATCAAGAGTGCTGACACGCTTGGCAACCCCGGGAAGGTGTACGGCCTGGCGAAGGCCGCGGTGAGCAACATGACCTTCTCCAACGGGTTCAAGAGTGTGCCGACGCTGGCCTCGATGGCGATGGCGCTCAAGAACATCAGCCTCGACAAGATCGTTTTCGTGCAGTACCCGACGAACTACGTGCAGGGCGGAGTCGCCGCGGATAAGGCATCTGCGATACAGCTGTTCGACGCGCTCGCCAGCGACACGCCGATCTCGCTCACCGGCACGACGGGCGTGGGATCGGAGGCGGACCCGAACGCGCCGGCATCCTCGGGTGCGGGCTCGCCGGGTGCGGGCTCCTCGAGTGCGGCGCCGGCGCCTTCCGCGCCGTCGGACGCTTCGTCCGGTGCGTCGTCCACGCCCGGTTCGGGTCCTGCACCGACGGATGTTGCGCTCCCGGACAATGTGCACGGCCAGACGGCGAGTCAGTACACCTGCTCGAAGCCGTTCCAGGACTGATATCGCTGCCGGCCGTGCGCCACTTCGCGCTTGGTGCGCCACTTCAACTGGCGCATCGGCGAACGTGCACGCGTGTGAGGGCGGGGTGGGCGTACGCGAGTACGTGCAGGCGTGTGCTCGTCGCGGCATGCGGGTGTCCATTAGACTCATGCCTTGACCGAGGACGGCAGTCCACGGTTCGATCAGGAGGGCTGTCCGAGCGGCCGATGGAGCCAGTCTTGAAAACTGGTGAGGTGAAAGCCTTCGTGGGTTCGAATCCCACGCCCTCCGCTTTGCTCTTCGCCACCACGCCCTCCGCCAGCGTGTGTGTGAGATCGCCGGTAAGCCTGCTGTCTATCACACGCCACTCAAGCGCTACGCCACGCCGAAGGTTAGCCGCAACGCCGTTCGGTTAGGTGTGTGGCGGTGTTGTCAAGCCCTGTTCCGGCGCGGCTGCGCCTGGAATAGGCGCAGCTCTTGTATGAAGTGAATCAAGTCTTGCTGGACTTTTGATTCCACTTCAACACAAGAGCTGCGATGCCTCATTCTGCCACTGCCCCTTCTTTCGACGTATTCGCTCCGGGACATCTCGGGGAACTCACCCAGCTGATTCCACCCGAGATGGTCGATGCCGCCCTCGAGATCGCTGGCGGGAGGGAGCAGCGTCTGCGCCGGTTGCCCTCACGGGTGGTGGTGTATCTCCTCCTGGCCGGCGCTCTGTTCGCGGGGCAGGGCTGGCAGCATGTGTGGTCGCGGATGACCGCCGGTCTGGCCACCCCTGTGGTCAGGCTCTCGTCGTCGTCGCTGTCTGCAGCGATGCGCCGGGTCGGGGTCAAGCCGCTGCGTGAGCTGTTCACGTTCCTGACCGGGGCTACGGGTATCGGCACACGGCAAGCAGTCCGATTCGCGGGACGCCTGGTCGTGGCAATCGATGGCACCCAGATCGCGGTGCCCGACACCGAGATGAATCGGGTGCTCTTCCCCAAACCCCGTGGTGGCCCGAACGGGCAAGCAGGCTATCCGATGATCCGGCTCGTGGCGATCCTCCAAGCCGGAACGCGCCGACTCGTCGATGCCGTCTTCGGCAGCGATAAGACCGGAGAACTCACCTACGCCAGCCGGCTCGTCACAGCGCTGAAACCAGGGATGCTGCTGCTGGGAGACCGGAACTTCTCCACCTACCAGTTCTTCACCAGCGTCACAGACACCGGGGCCGAGTTCCTGATCCGCGGCAAGACCGGAAACGGTGCGATGAAGCTCCCGATCAACAAACGTCTCCATGACGGCTCATATCTGGCGACCGCTGCCGGGATACCCGTCCGAGTGATTCTTGCAATGGTCACGATCACTACCGAGGCCGGGGCCCGCACCGGTGAGTACCGATTCGTCACGACACTGCTCGATCCGCACATCGCCCCGGCCGAACGATTGGCGCGGCTCTATCACGACAGGTGGGAGATCGAGACGGCGTACTGCGAACTGAAGTCCACCATCCTGGGCGGCCGCGTGCTCCGCGGCCGCTATCCTGCGGCAGTAACTCAAGAGGTCTGGGCGCTCCTGAGCGCATATCAGGTGCTGCGCACCGCGATGGCCGACGCGGCCCTGAGCCGGCCCGATATCGAACCAAGCCGCCTCTCGTTCACGACCGCGCTGCTAAGCGCCCGCGATCAGATCATTCAGGCCAGCCACGCAATCACGCAGACCAGGGTCGATCTCGTCGGCCGCATTGGGGCCGCGGTCCTGACCGAGCCCATACCCGCCCGCCGAACACGAACCCGGCCCCGCGTGATCAAACGAGCGATCTCGAAATACCGGGCCAAAGGCCCAAATATCGACCACCACACCTATCCCGCGACACTCCACACCAGAATCTTGACACCCAGCCCAGACGGCTAACCGAACGGCATTGAGGTTAGCTCTGGTTGCGAGATAGGGGTCTTTCGAGGGCAGCGTCGCATCGATCTCGTAGCGTCAGTTACGCGATCGAAACGGAAAGCATGTTGGTCAATGCTCCTTTTGGTGCGGCACCGGTGGAAGCGAGGCAACCATGATATCGGCTGCATTCTGCTCGGCAAGCGCGTCTCGCCGGGTGTCGTCGAGGTAGCTTACGTGGGCCTGGAAGGCAAGCTGTGCTTGCGCCGGATCGCTCGCTTCGATGGCGAGATAGATGGCCTCGTGTTGTTTCATGACGGTCTCGCGGTCGAGGAATTCGACGAAGACGCTATTGGTCGCAGGCCGGCTGAGATGAACCGATGTCATGGCCAGTTCGAGGATCTTGTTCTTTGCCGCTTTGCTGATCGCGGTATGGAATTCAAGGTCGAGATCGAGCCAGTCGGCGATATCCATCTCGAAGTCCCGCGACTGTTCGACGGGTTTCTTGATTGCAGCAAGGTCCTCATCCGTGCGTCGTCGTGCTGCAAGGTCGACGCAATGCATCTCGAGCACCCAGCGTGCCTCGTCGACATCGTGAATAGACACGTTTCCCGCGCGGTACCAGAGCTGGATCGAGTCGCTCAGCTGCTGTGCCACCTCGTCGGGATCGGGTGCTGAGAGGAACGTGCCGCCGTTGCTGCCCCGTGACGATGACACCATCCCCGTCGCGGAGAGGAGCTTCAACCCCTCGCGCGCCGTGGCGCGTGCGACGTCGAAAGTCTCCGCAAGCTCCTTTTCGCTCGGTAGTCGCTCTCCTGGCTTCCAAACCCCGCTAGCGATCGCTTTCCGCAGCTGTCGTGCGATCTGTCCGGATGCGTCGCGACGACCGAGTTGCTCGGCTTTGAACTCGCTCAAAGACACGCTCGCTCCCGTCCCTGCGAAAAAAGTTCTTTGCATTCCGCAGACTTAATGCTCAAATACTAATATCCAATGTTAGACATTGGACTTCTGCCCCAACACAAACAACAGCTTAGGAGATCAGCAAGTGAAACTGAGGCGAATCGGGCTTGCAGCGATGATTGCATCCGCAGCCCTTGCGTTGAGCGCATGTAGCGCTCCAACAGGCGGAACATCGACGAGCTCTCCCGCTAAGACAGCGGTGGCGAACAGCTCTGCGATGGAGCAGACGCTCGCATACATCAAAGGCGGTCTTCCCAATCTGAAGGGCAAGAAGGTTGCCTATCTTGCAGAGTGTGTCAGCGAGAACACCTATTGTCAGACCAGACTTGTGGGCGCGCAGAAGGCAGCATCGAAGTTAGGCATGGACATGACGGTGTTCGATGCCAACTTCGACCCGAACAATCAACTCAAGCAAGTTCAGGACGCCATCCAGCGCGGCTTCGACGGTTACGTCTTCTCTCCCGTTGCCGACGCGACGGGGTGCGCCGACTTCAAATTGCTGCAGGCGACGAAGAAGCCGATCGCGACCGTCAACAGCCCAATGTGTGGGAACCCGGACTATACGGCGGGCACGGTCGGTTTCGTCGGGATACAGACGGAGACCTTCTTCCAACAGCACGTCGAGTACGCCTTCAAGAGTTGCACGTCCAGCTGCGAAGCGGTCGCGGTAGGCGGTTTCGTCGGCAGCGATCTGTTCTCGCGCTGGGAGCAGGCCATCAAAGCGGCGGCCGCGAAGTATCCGAAGGTCACCGTGGTCTCCGATCAGCCGGGCAACTTCGACGCGAAGACCGCGTTCTCCGTTGTGCAAGATGCCCTGTCCAGCCACCCGAACGTGAGCCTCGTGGTCTCGTCGTGGGATGACATGACACGCGGTGTCGACCAGGCGATCACAGCTGCCGGCAAGAAACCTGGAAGCGACATCCGTATCTACAGCGTCGGCGGAACGAAGGCCGGGGTCGCCGACGTCGAAGCGGGCACGTGGACCGAGACGAGCGTTCTCCTTCCCTACGAGGAGTCGTATTACGGATTCGTCCAGCTGGCTCGGGCGCTCAAGACCGGTAAGGACACGCCGGGGTTCACCTACCTGGCGCAGGCGCCGGCCGTCGTCGATGGTCCCGGCTCGATCTTCATCACGCCCGACAACCTCTCGAAGTTCAAGCCGGAGTACTGATCGATGGCCAAGGAAACCGCTCCAGCCCTCCGGATTACTCGACTCAATAAGACCTACCCGGGAGTTCACGCGCTCAGAGACGTTTCTTTGACAATCGAGCGGGGTGTCGTGCATGCGATCGTGGGGGAGAACGGTGCAGGAAAGTCGACGCTGATGAAGGTCGTTGCCGGCGCAATCGCCCAAGACGGTGGCTCCATCGACGTCTTCGGACGGCCACTGGAACCTGGGTCACCGACGAGATCATCGGATGCCGGGGTCGCGACGATCTACCAGGAACTGACGATCGTGCCGGAAATGTCCGTACTAGCGAATGTGCTGCTCGGCCACCTCCCCAGCACGTGGGGTGTAATTCATCGCACAGTTGCGTTGGAGCAGTTCTACCGGGTCGCAGCGGTCGTTGGATTTACACATCCGGCTGCACAGCGCGCGGGAGAGCTGTCGACCGCAGCGCAACAACTCGTGGAGATCATGCGTGCGCTCGCTCGCGGTGGACGGGTCGTGATCATGGACGAACCGACGGCGTCCCTCGGCCCGGCGGACGTGCGTCGACTGCACCGCGTGATCGATACTCTTCGAACCGCTGGCCACTCCATCGTGTACGTTTCACACGACTTGGACGATGTGCTCGAGATCAGCGACACCGTAACGGTCATGCGTGAAGGTGCGATCGTCACGACCAAATCGGCATCCGAGTGGACCAAATCGTCCCTCATTTACGCGATGCTGGGCGGGGTCAGCCTGGAGACTCCCGTCGCGGCCGCCACCACCGGCACCGGCAACACCCCGCTCCTCGAGGTTCTCGGATTAAGAGCGCCCGGCGTTTCAATCGACCGGATCGCTATCCGCCCCGGCGAGATCGTCGGTCTCGCCGGGCTCGTTGGCTCCGGCCGGTCACGACTGCTCCGTGCATTGGCGGGGGCCGACGTCGTCGACTCCGGCCAACTCTTGGTCGCGGGTCGTCGTATCACGTGGCCGCGAACACCGCACGCCGCACTCGCGGCTGGCATCTGCTTCGCGCCAGAGGACCGCAAGCTGCAAGCTCTGGTCCTGGAACGGACTTCTGCCTGGAACGTCGCACTCGGGCAGTTCGGGGTGGCCGGCATCATGCGCCCTGTGCGGGAGAGCGTCCTTCGGTCATGGGCCAGAGCGTTCACGCAGCTGGTTGGGCTCCCCGAACACCGACTCGCCAATCCGGCCGGAACCTTGTCAGGCGGAAACCAACAGAAGCTCATCGTGAGCAGGCTTCTGAGCCGTCGGGCTAAGGTCGTACTCCTCGACGAGCCGACGCGCGGCATCGACATCGGAGCGAAGGCACAGATATTCCAAGCTGCACGACGCATCGTCGACGGAGGACGTGCCATCATCTGGGCCAGCAGCGACCTCACGGAGATCGTCGAGCACAGTGACAGGATCGTCGTCGTGGCGAACGGCCGCGTCGTGGGTGAACTCCCGCGTGGCTCGACCGTGCACGACATTCTCACCCTCTCTTACGCCGCATCTGGCACCGGGGAAAGCGCTGCAGCATGACCGGCACACTCCGCCTCATCCGATCACTCGGCGCACTCGGCGCACTCGTGATACTGATCGTCATCATCACCCTCGCACAACCGGGCTTCCTGGCCTACGGCAATCTCATGAACATCGTCAGCCAGTGGGCGCCGGTTGCGATCATGGGCATCGGGATGACCTATATCGTCATCACAGGTGGCTTCGATCTCTCGATCGGATCGATGTACGCCCTATGTGCTGTGGTGGCGGCAGCTCTCGGACGGACACAATCCCCGCTCGTCGCCTTCGCGGTTGCGCTTGCCGTCGGATTCGCAGCGGGATGCCTCAACGGATTCGTTGTGACGGCGCTGCGCGTCAATCCGTTCATTGCGACGCTCGGAAGTTCACTCATCCTGTCCGGAATCACACTCGTGCTGACGCACAACACGGCCTTTGTCGTCAATTTTCCACCCTTCGCCGTCCTGGGCCAGGGTCGCATCGCGGGCGTGCCATACTCCGGAATCCTCATGCTACTGCTCCTGGTGGTCGGCGGGGTCGTACTCGCGTTCACTCCGTACGGGCAATCGATCTACGCCGTTGGGGGCAATGCCGAGGCCAGTCGGTTGGCAGGTATCAGAACGTCCATTGTCACAGCAAGCACGTATGCGATCTCAGGCGTCTGCGCCGCGATCGCGGGAATTATCACCGCCTCGCAACTGGCATCGGCCCAAGCCAACCTCAACCCGAACCTCGTGTTCGACGTGCTGACCGTTGTGATCATCGGGGGGACCTCACTAGCGGGCGGCCGCGGTGCAATCTGGCGCACGGTCGTCGGCGTCGCGGTGCTCGCCGCGCTTCAGAACGGATTCAACTTGCTCAACATCGACGCGAACTATCAGAACATCATCAAGGGTGTGATCATCATCGCCGCAGTCGCAAGCGTGCACTGGCGTGTGCTGCGCCGTGTCCGCCCGCTTCGTATCGCAACGGCAGAACGCCGGGCGGCACTCCCCACCGAACAGCACGTGGTGGTGGAAACATCACAATACGACGCAACAGAAACACATCCGAACCGCTAAGGAGAAACCATGTCCATCACTGGGCCAATCGAAGAACTCACCATCGCAGACGTACACTCCGCCTATCGCGCTGGAACGTTCAGCGCAGTCGATCTCGTCGAGGCATACCTGGACCGCATTGAGACGATCGACCGCTCCGGCGCCGCCCTCAACTCGATCATCACGATCTCGAACCACGCACGGCAGGATGCGGCACGCCTCGACGCCGAACTCGCGCAGACGGGTGAGTTCGTCGGACCACTGCACGGCGTTCCCATCGTCGTGAAGGACCAGATCGAAACCGCCGGGATCCCCACGTCCTTTGGAAGTGCGGCATCCGGTGACTACACGCCGAAAACGGATGCAACGGCGATTCGCAAGCTTAAGGCCGCAGGCGCCATCGTGTTGGCCAAGACCACCATGCCCGACTTCGCCACGTCCTGGTTCTCCACATCATCGCGAAGCGGCGTCACCAAAAACCCGTTCGATCTGACACGCGATCCGGGAGGGTCGAGCAGCGGCACCGCCGCCGCGGTATCGGCGAATCTTGCCCTGGCCGGTATCGGAGAAGACACCGGCGGGTCCATCCGCCTGCCAGCCTCGTTCTGCGGCCTGGTCGGAGTCCGTGTCACCCCAGGGCTGATCAGCCGCACCGGAATGTCGGCTCTCGTCACCCCGCAGGACACCTCCGGTCCTATGACCCGTACAGTCGCGGATGCTGCGTTGCTGCTCGACACCCTGGTGGGCTTCGACATCGCCGATCCGTACACCTCTGCGGCCGTGATCGGAGGTATCGAAGGCAGTTACACCGACGGCCTCGCCGAAGCGAGCCTTATTGGAAGGCGCATCGGTGTGCTTCGCCAGGTGTTCGGCGACGCCGATGATCCGGACGGACAAGCTGAGAACCGGGTGCTCGACAGTGCGCTCGCTGCACTGGCCGCGGACGGTGCCGAACTGATCGACGTCGAAATCCCCGACCTCGACCACTATGTTGCCTTCACTTCGCAATACCTGACGCGTTCACTTCAGGATATGAACGCCTTCGTGGCGGCACGCACGGACCTTCCTGTGACGTCGATCCAGGAGCTGCATGCCGCGAAGAAATACCACGCGATGCTCGACCTTCTCGAGGCGATCGCGACCGGGCCGGCGACTCCTGCGGATGACCCGGACTATCTCGACCGCATCCTCGCCCAGAGCGAGTTCCAGCGTACGGTCGTAGCGATCATGGCCAGCAACAGGCTTGATGCCATCGCGTTCCCCGATTCCCGCCTCCCCGCACCGACGACAGAGGATGTGCTCGGTGGACGCTGGACCTGCCTCACATATCCGACCAACACGGTTATCGCATCCCAGTTGCTCTTCCCCGCCGTTACCGTGCCGATCGGCCTCACCGCGGGTGGGCTGCCCGTCGGATTTGAACTCATGTCCTACCCATACGACGAGGCCAGCCTCCTCCGCCTGGCGAGCGCGGTAGAACGCACCGTGCGCGGTCGGCGCGCACCTGCTGTCGGCGGTGCCGCGTGAGTTCGCCCGCCGGCACTCGCGTCACGCTCAACTCGGATATGGGTGAGTCGATCGGCATTCACAGTTTCGGAAACGATGAAGGCCTGCTCGAGATCGTCGATACGGTCAACGTCGCGTGCGGAGTGCACGCCGGCGATCCAACCAGCATCCGTCGTGTCGTGGAGCAGGCGATCGCTGCCGGTGTGACCATCGGTGCGCATCCGGGGCTGCCCGACCTGTCAGGTTTCGGGCGCCGAGAGATGGCCATTGACGCAGACGAGACACGAGATCTGATCCGCTACCAAGTGGGCGCACTCGTCGGCTTTCTCGAAGCCAGCGGCAGTCGGCTCCACCACATCAAAGCCCATGGTGCGCTGTTCAGCATGATGGCCTCAAGCGAAGAGCTCATGAATGCTCTGTGCGATGTTGCGCTCCAATACGACGTTCCTGTCTACGGGCTCAGTGGAACGGTGCATGAGAGAGTCGCACGACACCGAGGAGTTCCCTTCGTATCCGAGTTCTATGTAGATCTCGAATACCTCGATGATGGGACAATAGTCGTCAACCGCAAAGGAAAGCCCCAAGACCTCGACAGGGCGGCCGCACGGGCAGCGCAGGCGTTGAGAACGGGAACAACCACAAGTCACACGGGTCGGATTCTGCAGGTCAGAGTCGACTCGATCTGCGTGCATTCCGACTTGCCGGATGCGATCGCACTTGCTACCAGGCTGCGAGCGCTATTGAACGAAACCTGAATCTCGAACATCCGTGAGATCACGACCGCAGCGACCCTGCCGCAGGAGTGGCTCACGAGGCATGAGAGACACCCTGTTGAGGTTCATGATCGTACGGTGAGGTGACGCTCGACCGGCTGGCCGATTGCCTGTCCGAGTGGAGTGGGACCGGGATACGTTCGTGGCGCGAAATCGGATTCCGACAGACCTGGCCATTCCGGAACAGCCACGCCCCGAGCACGTCTTGCAGCGCAAGCCGGCTTGGGGTTCACGGTCATGCGCGCGTCCTCACGGCGGGCGAGACGCTATTCTATGCACTAGCCTGCCTGGGTAGGGGCTGGATCATGCAAGGTGGACCTTGCCGATGTGGTCGCATTCGAATGAGATTGAGGATGATCAACGTGGGCCGCTATGAGCATGATGCGTTGCGATGACGGGGAAGCAACGCTCTAGCGTGTCGTCGCGCCGATCCGACCGTGAGCTCGAATCTCGCGCCCTCCGCATGTCAACCGACCTCGATGAACTCGGTGCGACCGGACGCCCGCATCGTGAAGGTGGGCGTGCCGCCGCGCGGGCCCGCGCGCGTGTCGGGGTCGTGCGCCACGCCCGGCCGAGGCGTTTCTCCGTGCTCGCAACGATCGCGAAGATCGCCGTGAGTGTCATCGTCGTCGCACTGATCAGCTCGGTATCGGTCACCGCGATCGCCACCTGGCAAGTGGCAAGCACCATCAAGCCCGGTATCAAGCTGGCGCATCTGCCGGGCGTGAAGGCTGCGCCCGCCGGTGAGATTCCGCAGATCGGTGCGATCAAGGGCGGAGTCAACCTGCTACTGGTCGGCACCGACACGCGCACGGGCCAGGGCGGGGTATTTTCCAGCGCCGATCAGCTGGAGGGCAGTTCGGGTGCTGGCAACAACGACGTGACGATCCTGATGCACATCGCGCAGGACCACCGGAGTGCGACGGTCGTCAGCTTTCCGCGCGACCTGATGCTTCCGATCCCGTCGTGCCCGGATCCGACCGGTGGGTCGTTCTCATCGATGAGCAGCCAGATGCTCAACTCCTCGTTGACCTATGGCGGGTTGCCGTGCCCCGTGCTGACGATCGAGAAACTGACCGGTTTGACCATCCCGTTCGCAGCGGAGATCACGTTCGACGGTGTCACCGCAATGTCCAATGCGGTCGGTGGCGTGAGCGTGTGCCTGGCGACCCCGGTGAAGGACGCGTACACCGACCCGCAATTGAACCTGCCCGCAGGCGAGCAGACTCTGGTCGGACCGGTCGCGCTTTCCTTCCTGCGCAGTCGCCACGGCATCGGTGACGGCAGCGACCTCGGCCGGATCAGCAACCAGCAGGTGTTCCTGTCGGCGTTGGTGCGCAAGATCAAAGACGGCGGCGTGCTGTCCAACCCGCTGCAGTTGTACCCACTAGCCAAAGCCGCCGTCAGTAACATGCGGTTGTCCGACACATTGGAGAACCCGTCGACGATGGTGCAGATCGCACTTGCCCTGAAGAACATCCCGCTCTCGAACGTCGTCTTCTTGCAGTACCCCGTTTTCACAGATCCGGACAATGTCAACCGCGTCGTACCAGACACGGCGTCGGCTCGGGTGCTGATGGACGCGCTCGTCGCCGACCAGCCCGTGCAGCTGACCGGTACGACCGGGCGAGCCGCCGAGGTGAACACGAGTGCACCTGTGGCGCCGGATGCGACGGCTCAGCCGGACGCGACCTCCACTCCCGCAGATGCCGGCACAGCAACTGCCCCGGCTGCTCCGGGGACGACAGCAGTTGCGTTGCCGTCGAACATCGTTGGTCAGACAGCGGCGCAGCAAACCTGTACCAAGGGCAACAACTGACGCTTTGGCGCGTTCTGACGCCTGTGGTGCGGGGTTGCCATGGGTGTGGTCGCGGCTGAGGCGCCACATGCTGCGACCCGCGCCAGCCGGCGGAACGGCGACGTCCCAGGGTCGGTTCGTGATGTCTGTCACGGTCGTGTTGCCTGACTTCTTCTGCTCGCCCAACTGGCCTCATCGGCGGTTCGTCCGCGAGCGTGGCGTCCGTTATGATTGTCGTCGTGTGTCGCACAGTCGGCACACGAGGAGACGTCGCATAGTTCGGCCTAGTGCACCACCCTGCTAAGGTGGAGACCCCGTAAGGGGTCCGAGGGTTCAAATCCCTCCGTCTCCGCACAAAATCCCTGGTCAGATGCTGCTTTAGCATCTTGATGGGATTGCTGTGTGGTCAGCGTCCGAGGCTCGGGGCGTGCTGGGTGACCCCCAGGTGACCCCCGTCCGGGCCGAAGTTCTCGGCGGTGGCTAGGCGGCGCACGTGGTCGCGGCGCTGGCCTTCGCCGAGGACGTGCGCGTAGACCGCCAGGACGGTGCGGGCGTCATCGCCAAGGTACTCTGCGACTTCGTGGACAGGGGTTCCCAGGCGCAGCCAGGTCGAGGCGGCGTAATGGCGTAGTGCGTGGCGGCGGAAGCCGAGCGGGAACTTGCGGGCAACGCCGACGGAGAGCTGGCCGCCCTGCTGATTGGTGAACAGGTAGTCGTCGGGCTGCTTGCCGGCGGCGTACAGGCGGAAGATCGCTAGGGCGCGCGGTGACAGCGGCACCGGCCGGGTGCCGCGCCAGGACTTCGGTGCCTTCTCCTCGTAGCGGTCCGAGTGCGACCGCTCGACGTTCAGTTGCGGCAGCGGAGTCTCGGAGAGCCAGTGGGTGCGGATGGCGCGTAGCTCGCCCCATCGCACACCGGTCAACGACATGAACTCGAACACGTCCGCGATATCGCTTCGGCGCTGGCGCAGTGCGGCGAGGACGGCGGCCACGCGCTCGCGGGAGGGAATCTCGTTCGGGCTCACCGCGTGCTGGGCGACGACGCTCAGCTCGGGAATCTTCTTCATTGTCCGCGCCGGATGCGGCTGGTGCAGCAGCCCTTGGCCATCCGCATAGCTGAACAGCGCGCTCAGAGTTGTCTTGGCCCGCGCCACAGTCGAGGGCTTCTTCCCGCTGCGCAGCTGCGCGAGTAGGTGGGATCGGATGTCGTCGGCCTGGATCGAGGCGAGCGGCCGGGCGAGCATCGCCGCCGGGAGAGCAGCAAGGTTGTTCCGGTCGGTGTCCACGGTGTGCGGGTTGCCGCCCTCCCGTGCCGTCAAAAACATCGTCACCAGTTCGTTCAGCGTGAACGACTGCTTCGGCGGCAAGGGCCGGCCGGTCTCCAACAGGTGCTTCTGCCCCCGCTCCCACGCCTCGGCCGCGTGCTTGCTGTCGAACGCCTTCGCTGCCACGAGCTTCCGGCCCGACTTCACCCGGACCAGGTAGTACGTCTTGCCGGCATTCGTCTTGCGCGTCTCGATCATTCGGCCACTCCGGCCAGGCGCTCCACGTCGATGCGGCGGTAGACGCGCTTGTGGTCGGTGAGCCGAATCGGCTCCACCGGCGCGCGCCCGTCCAAGGCGAGAATGCGCAGAGTGGTGCGGTGGATGCCGAGCAGCGCGGCAGTTTCCTCCTCGGAATAGAACAGCCGCGCCGGCGCGGCCGACCTCTCGCGCACAACAACCTCGCCCATCGCGATCTCCTCTCGCGCAACTGGCCATCAGATATTTGCAGCTATATGAGAATAGACCTTAACACAGATAAATGCAACTACCTGAGGTAACTCGACTATTCGCTAGACTCGCCATATGCCGACGGTTCCGCGACTGCCCGGCGATCAGACCTACGACGGGCTGCTCGTCCAGGACGACCTGCCCAAGGGCTGGCACTTGGCAAGCCGGTTCCCCGGTGAGCGCCCCGACGACGCCAGCGACGAGATCGACGCCATGCTTGGCTACAACGACCAGGTCGCGACCGAGACCGCTCGCCGGGCGCAACTCGACTCCGAGCAGAACGAGACGATTGACGGGCGCTGGCGCTACATCGAGCACGAAGCCACCGCGACCCGCGTGCTCATCCGGCTCCAACGCCAGCTCCACGCCGTTCCCGAAGAAATCCGCATCACCGGTGTCACCTACATGCCGTGGCGTCCTGGCGACCCCATCACCAGCCAACTCCTGCGCGAACTCCCCACCGCCAGAATCGAAGCAGCTATCAACAAGCGCCTGTTCGCCATGCGGCGCACCAATACCGTCACGGGCGGCAAGATCGAACTCCCCAGCGGCCGGAAGGTCAGCGAGCGCGACCTACTCAGGCCTCTCGGCGACCCCAAACGGACACCGGACTTCTATGAAATCGTCGCCCTCCAACACGGTAGGCTCGCCGAACAGGGAGACCCAAACCCATCCGCCACTATGGCCGAGATCAGCGGCGTCGCCCTCAGCACCGCGCAAGGCTGGGTGACCCGCGCCCGCACCCGCGGACTCCTCCCACCTGGACGCCGCGGCCGGGCCGGGTAGGGTAGCTACCGCACGCATGCCCGTGGTGGCGGCGGCAGGGGACGTGAAACTGTTCTGTACCCGCCCGCGTTCAGAATCACGAAGGCGCGTTCTGGTCCGTAAACGGTAAACAACGGGAAGTTGACGAGTCGGCCTGTAGATGAGTTCTTCAGCATTCAGGGACCCACACGATGCGGTAGCACCGTTAGCAGATGAGAACCACTTATGACTGCTCATGCTATGCACGACGAAGATGCTATAAGCCCGCGCGGTCCCAGATTGCCGGTTATGCAAGTGTCTTTCACGCCGCCATCGGCAACCCGTCGGTGGAGCACCCACGTGAAGACCGCCAGGATGAAGACGGTAACGGTGGTTCCGTATTTCAGGATCAGGCGATTCATGACCGCACCCGGGCAACCGGAGGAACCAGGTAGTCGCCGTCCACGATGGCGACTACCGGCAGATACACGCGCAGTATGAGCTTGAACCGTCTGGGCGGTGTCGTGAGCAAATCCTGGGCCGCACCGGATGGCTGACGCGGCTGCAGCAGAATCTCGACCGATCCATCGGTGTTTTTCACATGACTGGAGTGGCTGTTGACGCTGGACCGGCCCGTTGGGGTGCTGACCAGGAAACCAGTAGTGCCCGTCGCGGTCAGCGACCAGAAGTCATCATTCGGCGGATACCTGGTCAGGTAGACGAATGTCAGGCCGATGATGGCGGCCGCCTCACAGCAACCCGCAAGCCAGGCGAAAAATCCGCTCACGATGGCGCCCGCCTCACAGCAACCCGGTCCTGAATAGCACGACAACGGCAATGACCGCGGCGACGATGACCCCCAGTATCAGCCCGCCTTGCCACGAACTTGGGTGCCAGCCCGGCCCGGACCGGTTCCGTTGAAACCACGGCTTCCCCTTGTTCTTTCGGGGGAGCAGTTCATTCGGCAATTCGTGCTCGTCCTCCGGCATGCGCTTTTCCTCTTCTCCATACCAGGATCCCGGCGGAACCCGCGGATACTGACGGCCGCAACGACGAGAGCCTAGCGGCGGCGGCGAGCCACCAGTGCCGACCCCAAGGGGCGATATGCCCCTTGGGTGACTCCTGGACCTGAAATCAACGCGACGACACGTGCCACAATCGCAGAGTAGCATTTCGTCTAATACCAGAGCACAGTTCGCGGCGCCCCGATAAACGCAGGCGCAGCGAGGCGCACTGTGAACGGGATTGAGAAGAGTGGGCGATGTCTCGATTCAGGAAGTATTGGATCTACAGTGCCCTTACGCGTCTGAGTTCGCTAACCAATCTCCGGGTTTTATTAACCTCTTTTGGTCTGGTTCGATTATCGGATCAGTCAAGGAGAAACGAGCATGACAAGCAACCAGGTTCCACCCTCGCAGCAGGGTGGCCCGCGACCGGTGCGGAAGCGGCGTAAGACCCTGTCACCGTCGCAGAAGTACGAGGTGTTCACCGCGACGTTGACCTCCTCGGCCACGCAGCGTGAGCTGGCGGAGAAGTACCGGGTGGATCGGACCACGATCCGTACGATCTGCGCCACGGCGAAGCAGGGCGCGCTGGACGCGTTGACGGCCGCGGTGCCCGGCCGACGCGGCCGCAGTGCTGAGGAAGTCGAGCTGGTCGAGGCCAGAGCGGAGATCGACCGGTTGAAGCTGACCGTGGTCGAGCAGGCGATGCAACTGCACCTGTCCGAGGGAAAAGACGGTTGGGACTGACGGCTGGCCCGGTCCCGGTCCGCGTGGCCGGGCCGGCGAAAGAAGGCCTGATCGTCCTGGCCGATCATGCGGTCGGGCAGGGCTTCAGCATGCGTCACGCGTGCCGGATGCTCGGTGTCGACCATGCCCGGCTGCTGGGCTGGAAGACGCGTCGCTTAGCCGGTGAGTCCCTTCAGGACCTGGCCTCGGGGCCGACGGCCGGGGAGGCGGTCCATGCGCTACTGGAGTGGGAACGTGACGCTGTCGCCGAGATCGCCGCCGAGTGGGGTCAGATCGATCTGTCGCACCGGAAACTGGCTCACCGTGGGTCCCGGCTGGGCCGCGTGTTCGTGTCCGAATCCTCTGTGCTACGGGTGCTGATCGCCAAAGGCATGCACCTGCCCGGCCTGCCGCAGATCCGTGAATCCCGGCAGAAGCGGCCGTTCCCGGACTGGGTCGAACCGGTCCCCGGCCAAATTTATGTCTGCGATTTCACCCACTTCCTTCACCAAGCTGCGAGGTTGGGCGGCGATCGCGGTCGTGGACGTGATCTCCAAATACTGGCTGGCCACTGTGTTCAGCCCGGAGGAAACCTCGGTACAGGTCGAGACCGCGTTCATCGAGGCTCTGACCGTCGACGGGAAGGAGTGGCTGCTGGAAGACGCCGACTTCGCCGAACAGCTCGCGGCCGGGCAGATCCCGGACAACGACGAGCGCGTCCCGGTGCTGCTGGCCGTCTCCGACAACGGACCCCAGATGCCCTCGACGCACACGGCACAATTCATGGCCATCGCCCGGATCGCCCAGCACTTCGGCCGGCCCGGCACCCCGAACGACCAGGCCTGGATCGAGTCGTTCTTCGGCCATCTGAAAGGCGAACACCCGTATCTGGACACCATCACCGACCCGGCCGTGATGACCGCCGAACTGAACCTGCGAAGGGAGCACTACAACACCGTGCGCCTGCACGAATCCATCGGCTACGTCACCCCCGACGACGAACACTACGGCCGCGGACAAGCCATCCGCGACGCCCGGGAGAAAGGACTCAAAAAAGCACGCGTCAACCGGATTGCACAACGACGAAAACTACGACACACTACCAGGAAGAAACACACCAGCCAATGAGGTCAATTGAAACACCCGACTGGTTAGTTATTTCAGAAGCGCCGCGGTGCGGGGCTGGCTGTGGTTTGGGCGATAGTTCTTACCATTGTGTATTTGACTCACGGTCCAGCGGTTGAGCGGGTCTTCCTCCTGGTCTTCGGTGGATTCTGCATCGGCTGGATCACGACGACAATCGCCCGATTCGTCTGCCCGCCACCGAAGCGCTGGGGTGTCACGCAACACGCCGGCTGAACCGTACACCGGTAACGCCTGCCCCGGCCAAGAATGCGAAGGAGAGATCTACTCGATGTTCACGAAGAAAGGTGACGAGGCCGTCCTCGCCAAACTCAGTGAAGCTCCTGAACAATACCGGGGGATCGGCAATCGCCTACACGCAATCATTCGAGAAGGTGCGCCGTCATTAGAGCCTGTCGTGCGGTGGGGACTCCCGTTCTATGTGAAGGATGGCAAAGACATCTGTTACATCAAACCGGGCAAGGACTTCATCGTGTTCGGCTTTGGAGAAGTCGTGAACCCCGCACGTGAGGAAGGTGCCAACATGCACCCAATCGCGTGGAACATTACGTTGATGGATGACGAGACGGAGGCCAACATTCGTGCGCTCGTCAAGAAAGCAGTTGCCTGACACGGACCAGCGTCAAGGGAGTACCGCGAACCGTTTCGAGGCTATTTGTGAGTTTCGGCATGTTCGATCTGTCGGCTGCCGATCGGTGCTTTCGCCGCCAAGTATCCGATCATCGTCAGCCTTTGCGCTGTACATGGGCCATCGGTTGATCTTCCGACGACGCGAATTGTCACCGTCGACGCCGTCTCGTCAGTCTGCACGCCAACGATGCATTCCCATCGTACGAGCGGCGAACAAACCGAATACTGACCGTCTCGCAAGCCGTTCGGCTTGCGGGCACCGGTGTGCTGCTGCGGCGTGCGTGTTGGCGCGTTCGTGGCCGGGGCACGGTTTGTCAGGGAGTGTCGCTGGAGGGTGCGGTTCGTGTTTTGTTGCGGGTGGGGAGCGCGTTCAGAACGGCGTTGCGCATCGTGATGCCCGATGCGGTCTTGGGCACGAGGAGGCGTGATGTGATGCCAGCGCCGCGTTGTAACGGTCGGACGTATTTGCGGTGCGTGTGTTCATAGACAGCGAAAGCAGCCGCGTGGTCGTTCGGGCGATCGGTCAGGGCGTCGGCGAGGGTCTTGGCTCCGACGATCGCGCTGCTGGAGCCTTCGCCAAACAGCGAGATACAACTCGCTGCGTCACCGAGCAGCACCACACGGCCAGCACTCCACCCCGGTACGTTCACGCGCGTGACGGCGTCGAAGTACCGGTCGTCGCACGCACCCCATTGCTCAAGCGCAACCGGGGTTAGCCATCCGCCGCCAGCGTAGGTGGACTCGACGAGCCGTCTGGCTTGCACCGGATCGCGATAGTCGAAATCGTGCCGCGAACGGAAGATGAAAGCGAACCCGGGCTTGCCGCCGGCCGGATGGATCGACAGCGAGGTCCCCGGCTCGTTGTACAGCAGTACGCTGTGCGGATCCTCGATCGGCAGCCGGGCGCGCACCGTGCCGATGAACATGCCGAACGGGCGGGAATAACGTTCTTCGGGGCCGAATGCCAAGCGCCGCACCGTGGAGTGGATTCCGTCGGCGCCGACCACGAGGTCGAAGCGATGGGACGGGGCCCGCTGAAACTCGACATCGGCCCCGCCGCCGCCGTGGTGCAGGGCAGTGATCGAGTCGTCCTGGATGATGAGGGTGTTCTCCTGAGCCTTCTCAAGCAACAGTCCGACCAGCTCGTTGCGCGCGACCTCGACCTCCTCGTTGGCTCCGGCCCGTTTGTGGGTGCGGATCGTGGCCTGGGGCCGCCCGTCGGCATCGACGAAGACCACACGTTCGACCCCGGTGGCCGCCTCCTGCAGGCGCGACCATATGCCCATTTGCCGTGCAATGGCGACCGCTCCACCGCGTACGTCAACAGGGTTTCCGCTGGATCGGGTACCGGCCGCGCGTTCCACGACCGTGACCAACCAACCAGACTTCGCCATCCAGTACGCGGCGGTCGAGCCGGCAATTCCACCGCCCGAGATCAGCACACTGCGATCCACCATGACCCCATCAAAGCACCAAACACCGATCGAGCCCGCGCCCCTGTGAATTCCCCGTCGCAAGACATTCGCTTGCGGACATCACTCGTGGACCGGAACGCGGTCCTGAGCAGGTATTCACGACCCTCCGAAAGATGCCCGCTGACTGTCCGCCTTACGGATGGTGAGAACCGACCTCGGTGGGTGCGGTCCTGGCCGGGTGCACTTGGGCGCGGTGCCCTTCGGGATTTGCCCGCGGATTCGTGGCGTTTCAGCAGAAACGCCGCCCGGTCTTCTGGCGGTAGCGCGCACCCGTTGATGGTTTTAGACCAATGGTTTAGACTAGTGGTCTAAGACGGCCGACGGAGAGGGCGCGTCATGAAGGTTTTGATCGTGGGAGCCGGGATCGCCGGCCCGACGCTGGCATTCTGGCTCAACAAGTCGGGCCACGAGGTCACGATTGTGGAACACGCTCCCGAGTTGCGCAGCGGTGGTTACCTGATTGATTTCTGGGGCGCCGGCTTTGATGTGGCGCAGCGGATGGGCATCGTGTCTGAGTTGCGCACGCGCGGCTACGTCTTCACCGAGGCGAGAGCTATCGATCGGAACGGTCGCAAGATCGCGTCGTTCAATCCCGAGGCCGTGATCGAGTCGAACAACCGGTATTTGAGCATTCCGAGAACTGACCTAGCCGCGGTCATCTACGATTCTCTCGGCGGCGCGGTGGAGCTGATGCTCATGGACACCGTGCGAGACCTCGCCGACGACGGCGAGCACGTTCGGGTTACCTTCGAGAGCGGGAGCGCCCGTGATTTCGATCTCGTCATCGGGGCGGATGGCCTGCACTCGCGGGTGCGCAAGCTCGCTTTCGGTCCGGATGAGCGATTCGAGAAGTATTTCGGCATGGTGGTGGCCGCGTTCGATGTGGCGCGGTATCCGGAACGTGACGAGCTCGTCGCGATGATGTACGCCGAGGTCGGGTTTCAGGCGATCCGACTCTCTTTTCGCGACGATGCCACGCTGATCCTGTTCAGTCTGCGGCACGACGGCGACGTGCCGGTCGAGCGCGCGGCACAGGAGGGCCTGCTGCGGGAGCAGCTGGGCGACAAAGGGTGGGAGGTTCCCGCGATGCTGGCCGCCATGCCCCAATCGAAGAACTTCTACTTCGACTCGGTGAGCCAGATCCAGATGCCGTCGTGGTCGACCGGCCGCATTGCCTTGGTGGGCGATGCCGGCGCTTGCCCGTCATTCCTGGCGGGTCAGGGCTCTGCGCTGGCCATGGTGGAGGCGTACACACTGGCGGCGGAACTGGCACGAACCGGCGACCACCGCGAGGCGTTCGCCCGCTACGAGGGGCGGCTGGCGCCGCTGATACGCTCCAAGCAGCATGCCGCCCAGGGCTTGGGTCTGGCCTTCGCTCCGAAGAACAAGTTCCAGCTTTTCGTCAGGAATTCGGTGTTGAAGGTGATGGGGCTTCCCAGGGTTGCCGACATCGCGATGGGCAGGAGTTTTCACGATCGCGTCGAGCTCCCGTCGTTCCCGGAACAGACTCAGGCACACTGAGGGCATGGTTCGATCCCGATTCACGAAATTGCCTGTGGCTCAGCAACAGGCGATCGTGCAGGCGGCCCTCGACGAGTTCGCGGCGCACGGATTTCACGACGCCTCGCTCAACCGTATGATCGATGCCGCCGGAATCTCCAAGGGTTCGATGTACTACTACTTCGACGGCAAAGAGGATCTCTATGCCTACGTCGCGCAGCTCGGCCTGGCCGAGCTGTTCGAGCAGGTCGGCCCATTGCCCGACCTTGGCGTGGGGGATGCCGACGCCTTCTGGTCGGTTCTGGGCGACTACTACCTCCGGCTGATGCGAGCACTCGTCGCGTCACCGCAGTTGGCGGCCATGCTGCGCGGCTGGGCCGCTGCCGCGAATCGCCCCGCATCGCGGAAGGCGCAGGAGGAACTGGAGCAGACATCCCTCCCGTGGATCGCGCAGGTGCTCGCCATCGGGCAACGGGTGGGAGCGGTGCGCGACGACGTCCCACCCACCCTGCTGATCGCGGTCGCGATGGGCATGGGCGAGGCTATGGATGTCTGGCTCATGTCCCAGCGGGCCGACGATGACGCACTTCCCGGCCTCATCGCGTCGCTGATGAGCATGATCAGGGGAGCAGTCGGTCCCCGACTGGATAGCCATCCATGACGACACCGCGGCGAGCCCTGAGTCGCTCAGCCGTCAAGCCGGGCGGGCCGCTACCGGCTTGCCTTGCGCCACCGGCTGAACCGTCGACGGGGAGCTTCCTCGGGCCGCTCAACGCTCTGGGTACGTCACTCCAGCGGTCCGGCTCGAGATGCAGGTTGTACAGGAACACGCCCAGCATCTCGACCAACGCCACGATCACGGCTCCGGACGATGGCGAAGAAACGGATAGCGCTCTTCACCATCAAGGTTGACGAACTGCCCGCGTGCGGATCCCCTACCGAAAACCGACCATGTCGCGCTCAGCGATCGGCTCGCGGGCACGATACTCAGGCTCCTTTGATGGGGTTCAGCCGGCTCGAGGTGCGTCCGTTCGACGCCTAGCTGGCCGCTCCTGAACAATGCCGACGGCTACCGAACTTGCGTGAGGGTTGTAGCGCCCGCCATCCAGGATGTGCCGAAGTGCGGTGGGTGCTGTTCTGGTGGGTGGGGAAGACTGGTCGTTGAACGTGTTCTGCGAGCCGCTGAGCTGGAGTTGATTCTCATGTCCATTGCCTGCTACATGACCTGTCGCCCGGCGCGGCTGCCGTGATAACCGATATCGAACCCTTCAGCGTCGCGATCTTCGTGATCTCGGCGGGTGTGATGGTCGCGGTGTTGTCTAATCGGCTGAGCGGATGGATCCGCATCCCGGCGCCTGCGTTGTTCCTCATCGTGTCGGCGGTCGCCGCCGCCATATTTCCCGTGCTTGGCACTGTGCCACACGAGGTCGACGAACGTATCGTGACCGTCGCGCTGATTTTCATCTTGTTCGACGGCGGCATCCACATCGGCTGGAAACGCTTCCGAACCGCTGCGGGCGCGGTGACCTGGCTGGGTGTGGCCGGCACCGTGGTGACGGCTGCTGCCTTGGCGACATCGGCGCACTTCCTTTTCGGCTTCGACTGGACGACGGCACTGCTGATCGGCGCGGCATTGTCGCCGACAGACCCGGCTGTCGTGTTCTCCGTGCTGGGCAAACGGGAGATTACTGGGCGCACAGGGACCATTCTCGAGGGTGAGTCAGGCGCAAACGATCCGGTGGGGATCGCCCTGATGGTATCTCTACTCGCGGCGACCGGCACAGGGTTCAGTGCCGTGGCCGCGGGTGTGGGCGAATTCGTTCTGCAGATGGCGATCGGCATCGTTGTCGGCGTACTTGGCGGCCGAGGACTGGCCATACTCATGCGACGAGTATCCCTCCCGAACGAGGCGCTTTATTCGGTGCGGACGATCGCGTGCGCAGCCTTGATATACGCCGCCGCGACCATCTTGCACGGCTCCGGGTTTCTGGCCGTACTCCTGGCCGGAATCCTCATCGGAGACGTTCACGCGCCCTACAAGCGTGAGATCGAACGGTTCTCCGCCGGGATCGCGGGCCTGTCCGAGATTGTCGTATTCTCCGTGCTCGGGCTGAGTATTTCGCTTTCCGAAGTTTTCCGGCCGGACGTGCTGTCGGCCGGAATCGGACTTGCTGCGTTGTTGATATTTGTCATCAGGCCGGTCTTCGTCGGATTGGTGATGGCACCGATCCGCTTACGGTGGGGCGATCGGGCATTCGTGCTCTGGGCCGGCCTGAAAGGGGCGGTGCCGATCCTGCTCGGCATGTTCATCCTCAGCGCCGCAGTCGCCGGGGCAGTGCGCGTCTACGCGATCATCTTCATCGTGGTGCTGGTCTCGGTCGTGCTCCAGGGCGGGCTTGTGCCTCTGTTCGCTCGTCTCTTCCGGGTGCCGATGCGAGCGATCGAGCCTGAACCGTGGGCATCGGGGCTCCGATTCAATGAGGAACCCGAGGGGTTGCACCGTCGCGTAATCGCCGCCGGCTCGCCGGCGGATGGTGCCACGGTGCATGGCCTTGCGCTTGGCGAGTCCGGGTGGGTCAGCATGATCAACCGGGACGGCCGACTGGTCCAAGTTCGAGGCAACACCCGGTTGCAGGCAGGTGATATCGTTTTGGTCCTCGGCGAGTCGGACGCCGATCTCGATCGTCTTTTTGCGCTGCCGCCCACCGAATAATCGGATGCACTCTGGAGCCACACGGACTGCGGGTGCGCACCGTGTTCGCCAAAAGTTACCAAGTCACGCTGCGTGGGCGAGGAATGGATCCGCCTTACATCCCAGAACAGCGGCATCCGCCGGCTCATGGCCACCCCAATCCGGACGCCTCCGTGTATTGCGGGCCGTTCCGCTTGTGAGAGGGATTTCGACGGGGTGTGTCGGATCTGTGGTGGTGATCGCCCCTGGAAAAGGGCGGTGAAGTCCAAGGCTGTACATTGGGACTCCGGAGGAAGGCAGCGATGATCGAAGGCTTGACCGGGTGCGCATCCACCGTCATACCGGGCTGGCGGGTTGACCGGTGGTGTGGCGCGCGACCGCACCGACGGGCATGACGTCCCTGCGCAAGCGCGGCGGGCCGCTCGCCCGGATGCGCGCCGCCGGCGCCGGCGCCGGCAGGTGGGTGCGCCAAGCCAGCTATCTGCAGAAGTGGCTGGTGTTGGGCACGTTCATCGGCATCATCGCGGGACTGGGCGCCGTCGTGTTCTACACCCTGTTGCGGCTGGCCAGCTCCGTGTTCCTGGGCCTGCTCGGCGGATACTCCGTGCCGCAGCCCGCCGCCGAGGACGGCTTCGCCGGTACCGGACACTTTCCGACCTGGTGGCTGATCCCGATCATCGTATGCCTGGGCGGCCTGCTGTCGGGTGCCATCGTCATTTTGTTCGCGCCGGAGGCCGAGGGGCACGGGACGAACGCCGCCATCGACGCGGTGCACCGCAACCCGCGGGGGATCCGCTCGCGTGCCGTGGTAGTGAAGATGATCGCGTCGGCCATTACGATCGGCTCCGGCGGCTCCGGCGGACGGGAGGGGCCCACCGCGCAGATTTCGGCCGGGTTCGGTTCACTGTTGGCGCGCACGCTCGACTTGTCACCGGAAGATGGCCGCATCGCCGTGTCGATCGGCATCGGCTCGGGGATCGGAGCGATCTTCGGTGCCCCGCTCGGCGGTGCGGTGCTTGCCGCCGACATCGTCTACCGCGATGACTTCGAGGCCGAGGCGCTCGTGCCAGGGCTGATCTCCTCCATCGTCAGCTACGCGGTATGGGGACTATTCGAGGGCTTCTCGCCGATGTTCGGCTACGCGGCGCCGGACTATCGGTTCGATCAGCCCGTTCAACTACTCTGGTTCGCGGTCATCGGCGTCATCGCGGGCCTGGTCGGGCTCGTGTATGCGAAGTCGTATTACTCGGTCGCCGGGCTCAGTAAACGCTTGCGCGTGCCGCGGATGGTGCGCCCCGCTCTCGGCGGCCTTGCCGTCGGGCTGTTGGCGTTGGCGATTCCGCAGGTGCTGGGTACCGGATATGGCTGGGTGCAGCAGGCGTTGGGCCGGGAGACGTTGCTGGCCATTCCTTTGTGGATCGTCCTTGCGCTGCCGTTCGCCAAGATCCTGGCGACGTCGTTGTCGATCGGCACCGGGGGATCGGGCGGGATCTTCGGCCCCGGCACCGTCATCGGCGGGTTCGTCGGATCGGCGCTGTGGCGGCTTCTGGAGCCTCTTGGGCCGGGCCTGGGTGTGCCGCACTCACCGGCGCCGTTCGTCATCGTCGGGATGATGGCGTGTTTCGGCGCCATCGCGCGGGCGCCGCTGGCCATGATGCTCATGGTCGCCGAAATGACGGGGAGTCTGACGATCCTGGCCCCGGCCATGATGGCCGTTGGCATCGCCTACCTGATCGTGCGCCGCACCGACACCACCATCTACCGCAGCCAGCTGCGTAACCGTGCAGAAGCGCAATCCGCGCGGTTGCGCCTGGGGTTGCCGCTGCTGGGCCGGGTCGCGGTGGCCGAGGCCATGACGACACCGCGCGTCGTCCTGCCCGCGGACATCTCGGTGGCCGAGGCTGTCGCTCGGCTGGTGTCGGCCAGTGCACCCGGTGCCCCGGTGGCCGACGCCGAGGGCAGGTTCGCGGGCACTCTCGACCTCGCCCAACTGCGCACGGTAGCCGCGCTTGACTCGCCGCTCTCGCGGCATGTGGATGCCGCCGCCCCGACGGTGCCTATCGGGAGCGATCTCGGTCAGGCCGTCGATGCCTTGCCGGAGGGGCACGGCTGGCTCACCGTGCTCGACGACGATCGCCGCGTGCGCGGCATTCTTGCCATCAGCGACGTGGTACGCGCCTATAATGCCGCACTGCGCACCGACGAGCGGCACCTCGCGCAGGTTAGCGCGAACTCGGGTCTGACCTATATTCGGATGACAGAATCATCTCCGCTGGCCGGACATACCCTATCCGAGCGCGGGCTGCCCGACGGTGTCATCGTCGTATCGGTGCGCCGCGACGACGATGTACTCCTGGGCGCAGGCTCGGTGCGGCTGCGCGCCAACGATCTCGTTGCGGTGCTGGCGCCGCCGGGCTTGATTGCCGCCGTTCGTGCACTACTGGCACCTGACTGAGAAAGTTTCAAACCGCCGCCGCGGGTCAGGTTTCGACTTCGGTGGATTCCGTGTCCGCGTAGCATTGAAGCAGTCCTCAGATGCGACAACCAGATCTTGCCGTTGGGCGGGCTACTGCAGTCAGCAGGCATTGGAGGTCGAGTATTTTAGGGTTCGGTGCGACACCATCTCCGATGCCGACCCCTGGTGTGGGCACGCCGATGCAGATGATGAACGGTCAGGGCATCATGTGGATGCCGACCCGGCCGCCGACACTGGCGCACCTGATGGCTTGGCATCTTCAACCGGTGCCCATGCTTCCGATGTTCGCCGTGCTGCTCCTGGGGCTCTACCTGTTCGGGGTGCGGCAATTGCATCAGCGCGGGGTGCACTGGCCGTTGGGGCGGACCTTGTGGTGGCTGCTGGGCGTGGCCACGATCTGGGAAGCCACCGCGACCGGGCTCGACGGATACGGCATGGAGTTATTCAGTGTGCACATGGTTCAGCACATGACCCTGAGCATGTTCGCGCCGATCTTCCTCGTGCTCGGTGCACCGATGACCCTGCTGCTTCGCAGTCTCCCGGCAACGCACAACAGTCGCTGGAATGTACGCAGAATTCTGCTTCTGTTCCTGCACAGCCGCTTTGCACGATTCATCACGCACCCGATCGTCACCGGCGCCCTGTTCTTGATGAGCCTGTATGGACTCTATTTCACGCCGATCTTCGACTTCCTGATGCGCACGATGTGGGGCCACAACATCATGCTGGTCCATTTCATCCTGATCGGGATGCTGTACTTCTGGGGCGTCGTGGGCGTGGACCCGTCACCGCGCCGATACTCCAACGGCGACCGGAATCTGAGCGGTGCGGCGACGCGTATTTTCGAGCTGTTCGCCACGACACCGTTCCACGCGTTCTTCGGCGTGGTCGTCATGATGTCAACCACCCTCATCGTGCACTGGTACGCCGTCCCCGTTCCCGCTTGGGGCATCGCGCCTCTTTCTGATCAAAGAGTCGGCGGCGGCATCGCCTGGGCCACCACGGAACTGCCCACGCTCATCGTGCTCAGCGCACTGTTCTGGCAGTGGCAGAAATCAGAAGCACGGCACGAGCGCGTTGCGGACCGTAAGGTGTTACGCAACGGCGACATCGAGCGTGTCGCCTACAACGGCTACCTCGCCTCACTGGCAGCCCGTGACGACCAGACAACACCACACTCACCCTGAACGGAACCGTGAGTTCGCGGCGCCCAGTACGGCCTCGCGGCCACAGGCAGGTCACTGTCTCGAATCTTCAAGCAGGTTGAGAATATGGTCTGTACTTACATAGCTTCGACTCACGCATTTTTGCGATCGTTGCGCTGGTGCGAGAATGAGTGGCGGTGCGAATGTCCGTACTGGGCAGAGAAGAGCGACGAGTGGGTCGGGTGATACTGGTGGATGTGCGCGTCGGGTTCGAGACCTTCGCGGCCGCGGCGGGGGGACCCCAACTGAGGATCTGCTCTCTTGGAGCTTGACGGCGCGTCTTATCCGACCGGGCCGCACCACTGCACCCGCAGCACGGGCCAATCATGACGGGGCGGCCATGATCGCCACCGTGCCGATCCTTTACGCGTTCACGCTCGGCTTGATCGCGGCGGTCAACCCGTGCGGCTTTCCGCTGCTACCGGCCTATCTGGCGCTCTTCGCGGCGGACGACTCTGGTCACGCATCCACCGGCCACATCCCAGGCGCCCATACCTTCGGCGGCCACAGCTCAGAGGCCCGCTTCTCAACCGCTCACCGGTGGGCACACCGCACCGTGCGGGGACTTACCGCTGGCGCCTGTGTCACCGCTGGGTTCGTCGTCGCGTTCGGATGCGCCGGCTTGATCGTCGAGTCGGGCATGCATCTCATCATCAGCTGGATTCCGTGGGCGATGATCCTGATCGCGGCCGCGATGGTCGCATTCGGCATCCAGGGCCTCGCCGGAGGGCATCTGAGACTGCCGCTGCCGACGCCTCACTTTAGAAGCGGATCGAGCGCCCTGTCGATGGCCGGCTTCGGAGTCGCGTACGCCGTCGCGTCACTGACCTGCGCGCTGCCTCTTTTCCTGGCCGGCGTCGCGGGAGCATTCACGCGGATGGGCGTGCTCGCCGGCGGGGCGGCGTTCGTCGCCTACGCGCTGGGTATGGGTGTATTCGTCACCGCGGCGAGCCTGATCGCCGCCCACGCCGGCCCGGGTTCCATTCGGCGGCTCGGCGCTCTCGGCCGATACGTCCCCCGGATCGCGGCCGCGGTCATCACCCTGGTCGGGCTCTACCTCGTCTACTACTGGATCAGCGACTTGGTGAGCCCGCTGTCGACGCCCGGCCCCGTGCGCCTCGTCGACGCGGTGCAGGCGGGCATCAGCTCGGCGCTTGCCGTCGCACCCGTACTCGTCGGCAGCCTGGCCGGGGCCGTCGTCGTTTTCGCGCTCGCATTGACCGCGTGGGCGGTCTACCGACGCTCACTTCCCGGCCAGGCAGGCCTCGTGCTCCACCAAGCAAGCCCGGCAATTGACCAATCGCTCCCCGCACAGGATGGCGTTGCCGATGACTGAACAATCTCCCACCCCTTCCCCTGACCACGCTCCCGCCCGAGCCGCGGCTGGCGCAGTTCATGATGCGGCGGTCGAGGGCGCGCCCGCACCGAACGAAACGGCACCGAATACGGCAGCATCGCGACGCCGAGGGCCATGGATGGCCTGGGCGGCGGGCGGCGTGGCCCTCGCCCTCGCCCTCGTCGGCATCATCGTCGTTGGCACGACGCAGAGTTCCCCCGTCAACGCCGCCGATACCATGCCGGGCATCAACCAGGCGAGTGCGTCTGTTCTGCAACTCGATCCGATCACGGGCAAGCCGCTTAAGGCGCCCGGCTTCTCCCTGACCGACCAGAACGGCAGCCCGCTCTCACTGACCCAGTTCGCGGGCGAGTCGGTCGTCCTGACATTCAACGACGACAAGTGCACCGACCTGTGCACCCTGCTGGCGCAAGACGTCGTCGCCGCCAACCACGACCTGGCCGGCGCTACGAAGCAGGTCGCGTTCGTCTCGATCAACGCCAACCCGTACTATCCGCAGGTTGCGGCGGTGAAGTCCTGGACCGATGCCCACGGGCTCGGAAACGCCGCGAACTGGTATTACGGAACCGCCGACCCGGCACAGTTGAGCGCACTCTGGAAGAGCTACGGCGTCCCCGTCGAAGCGGATGCCGCCACCAAGACGATCGTGCATGGCACCGAAGTCTTCTTCATCGACCCGGCCGGGAACGAGCGTGCGCTCGGCCAATTCGGCACAGAGTCCGCCGACACCGCCGTCTTCGCCCACACCATGGCCCAGGCCGCCGTCGACCTGCTACCCGCGAGCAATCGCAGCATGGTCGCGGGCCCGTCAGCTTTGCCGCCACAGCACGGCGGCACGCAGCTCGGCGCGACGCCGGCGGCGGTCTCGCTTCCGCTGCTCGGCGCATCCGGTTCGAAGCTCTCCACCTCGACCGACGCCGGCAAGTACACGGTCGTGAACTTCTGGTCGAGCACGTGCACGGCGTGCGTGGGCGAGCTGCCCGACCTTCAGAAGGCGTCCAGCAGCCTCGGGCCGTCGGTCGCTTTCGTCGGCATCGACGTCTCCGACGCGGCACACGCCGGTCAGGCATTCGCCGAACGCGCGGGGGTAACGTATCCACTGCTGGCGGATGCGGGCGGATCGGTCGCCGGCCGATTCCAGATCTCCGGGCTTCCCTACACGGTGATTCTCGGACCGAAGGGCAAGGTGCTGGTACGCCACCCCGGCGCCTTCACGTCCGAGCAGCTCGAATACGTCGTGCAGAGCCTCGACCCGAAACTCGGCGGCAGTCAATGATGCTTGCCACGGCTCGTTTCCAGCTTTAGTGCCGTGCGAACGTGCCTCACAGCCAACTCTCGGCCAGGGCCGGGTCCGGGTCGATCGTGTCGTCGGCTTGGTAGGTGAGGACGATCAATTGTCGCAGGCAGTAATTACGCAGAGTTGTGGGGAAATCGTCTGCAAGCCTGTTGTAGACGACGCGTCACTGTTTGCGGGCAACGACAAGCCAGAGGTGCGCAGCAGGCATAGTGCGTAGGGGACGGACCTAGCGGACAGGAGTAGCAGCGAGATCACTGGGGCCCTGGCTGGTCCTCGGCCCACGCGATCGCGCGAAAAAGGGAGGGAACCCACGCCGGAGCAGACACTCCCACGATCAGAAGACCTTCTCATCGACGCCACCTCGAATGCGAAAGGCTCGCGCTGACCGGAATAGGCTCACCGAGGCACCAGCGCAGACTTTTAGACCTGACGCCGCCGGAACCCGCGTCACAAGTGAGCTCGAATCCTCTAAGCAGATCCTTCTCTTCTGGATTTGAATGAATGGACGTATGCTACCGTAGGTAGTTGCAAGAACATGAGCAGGAACGTGAGGTGCGGCGATGAAGGGCGGTGTGATCCTGTTCCGGGGCTCCGGCTCGGACGCGCGCCGTTACCTGGAATCAGACCGTTCTCGGGCGGACGAGTATTACCTGGAGGGTGGGACCGTTCTGGCGGAGTTCGCCGTGATTGACGCGCAGGGGCGCGTGATCGGCGAGGGCGCGCTGACGCCGGACGAGTACGCGCAGTGGGTCGACTGGGTCAACCCGCTCACGGGGGAGTCGATGGGAACCCCGCGGCAGGCGGGCGAAGGTCGGCAGGGCTCGCCGCGGTTCGCGGAGATGGTCGTGAACGCGCCGAAGTCGCTGTCGATCGCGGCCGCGCTTCATCCGGATGTGTCGGAGGCGCTGGATGCCGCGCAGCGGGACGCGATGGGGGAGATCCGGTCGTGGCTCGGCCAGCACTCTGTCACCCGTGTCGGGTCGCGTGGGAGGCAGGAGGTGGTGCCGGTCGAGCAGCTGGAAACTGTCTCGGTCGTGCACAAGACCTCGCGGGCGGGTGACCCGCATCGGCACATCCACTTCCAGATCGGGACGCGCGTGTGGGCGGCGGGTGCGTGGCGGGGGCTGGATACGGGGGCGCTGTTCCGGCAGCAGGGAGCGATCCGTGCCCTCGGAACGGCGGTCATGGCCGCGCACCCGCAGCTCGCCGCGGTCCTTGACGCCCACGGGCTCACTCTCGGCCCGGTGACGGGCGAGGTCGCGGAGTTGCAGCCTTACAACGCCATGATGTCGAAGCGCGGCGAGCAGGTTGCACGGAACCTTGCCAAGTTCGAGGCGGAGTGGCGTGCGGCGCATCCCGGCGAGGCGCCCGGCCCGGTCGCCATGTCGAGACTGACCGCGATGGCATGGGATCACGAGCGGCCGCACAAGAAGCCGGTCAAGCTCGGCAGCGAGGCCGCCTGGCGTACCGAGTTGGAGGAAGCTGGCTATACTCCGAAGCCGAAGCGCGTGCCGGTGCGTGCGCCGGTGTCGCTGGATGACCTGAGTGTGCAACAGATGGCAGGCCGTGCGTTGGATCGTTGCGCCGCTGCTGCATCGACGTGGACGGTGCACGACATTCAGGAGCACGTCACGCGGATCATCACCGAGGCCGGCGTGCGCGCTGAACCTGCGGCGTTGCGCAACCTCGTTGCACTCACTACTCGGCTCGCCGTCGAAGATTGCCTGTCCGTGCTGCCGCCCGACTCGGTGCAACCCGAACACGTCACGCACCTGACCTCGCTGCACGTCGTCGACGTCGAGACGCGCCTGCGCGACCTACTCGCCGCCCGCGCAAGCACCGATCCAAGTCGGTTGCCGGAAGTGGCGCGCCTAGTTCGCACCCGGAACCTCGACCCGGAGCAGGCGCAGGCGGCAGCCGCAGTTGCCTCGACCGACCCGCTCGTGGTCGTGGAGGGCGCCGCTGGCGCGGGTAAGACGACCATGCTCGCGGCCGCGATCGAAGCCGCCACAGCACAGGGACGGACGACCCGGATCGTCACGCCGACGAAGAAAGCCGCCGACGTCGCCCACCAGGAACTCGGCGTGGCAACGAACAGTGTCGCGAAGCTTGTCCACGAGCATGGTTGGCGGTGGAACCGCGACGGCGTGTGGAGCCGCCTGGCCCCGGGCGAGACCGACGCCGAGACGGGCGCCAGGTACACCGGCCCACCGAAGAACGCACAGCTCGCGCGGGGCGAGCGGGTCGTGGTCGATGAGGCCGGGATGCTCGACCAGGACACCGCGCTCGCCCTGCTCACCGTCGCGGGCGAGCACGGCGCGACCCTCGCGCTGGTCGGGGACCGGGCACAGCTCGCCGCGGTCGGACGCGGGGGCGTGCTGGGCATAGCCGCGCGGCTCTCGCCGGGCATGTTCGACCTGACGACGGTGCATCGCTTCACCGATCCCGAGTACGCGGAACTCACCGTGCGGATGCGCTCCCGGGAGCACCCGGCGCTTTTGTTCGACCGGCTGCACGCTCTCGGCCTGGTCATGTTGCACGAGAGCGTCGAGGACATGCAGGAGACGATCGCGCACAGCGCCCGCGACGGGGACGCGATCACCGTGGCGACGAATGACGAGGCCCAGCAGCTGAACGCGCGCATCCGTGACGAGCGGGTGCGTGCCGGCGTGGTCGACGATCGCGGCACGGTCACCGGCAGCGACGGCCTCAGTATCGGCCGGGGTGATGTGATACAGACTCGGCAGAACGACGCCGACGTGCAGGTGGCGAACCGGCAGACGTGGACCGTGCAGAGCGTCGGCGGCGACGGGACCGTGTGGGCGAAGGAAGCGGGCAGCGGCCGGAAGCGGCACCGCACCGTGCACCTGCCCGCCGAGTACGTGGCCGAGCACACGCACCTGGGCTACGCCTCCACCGCCTACGGGGTGCAGGGTGCAACCGTGACCGAGTCTCACACCGTTCTGAGCGATGCGCTCGACGCCTCCGGTGTCTATGTCGGCATGACTCGCGGCCGCGAGGCGAACCGGCTGCACGTCGTCGCAGTCGACCTGGACGACGCGCGGGAGCAGTTCGTCGCCGCACTCGAGCGCGACCGCGCCGACCGTGGCCTCGTCGCCGCGACCCAGGCCGCGCGCCAAGCCGTCGCCGGGCTCTCGGTCGATGGGCCCGTGCGCGTGGTCAGCGGTGAACGCGCCCGCCTGACCGAGCAGATCGAGCGCGCAGAGCGCGAGGCTGTCCGGTGGGAGCGCGCAGTAGCCGCGCTGGAGCATCAGGCACGGGAGCATCGGGCCGAAGCCGACGAGCAGCAGGCGTTCACTGCCACCGCAGGGGAAACTGCCGCGCGGGTGCGGGCCGAGGTCGCCGCGCCGCTCATCGAGCAGGCCACCGCAGACGGACACGCCTACCTCGCCGCACGGGAACAGGTGTGGGCGGCATCGGACGCTCACCGTACCGAGCGCGGGCTCCGCAAGCGCCGCGCCGCCCGCGCCCTCACCGCGGCCTCCAATGAGCACGGCCGGATCGAGATGGCCGGACGGCGACGTTGGGGCAGACTGCCGGAGGCGGCCGCAGGGATCGAGCCGTGGGCCGCATCGGTGGCGCAGCTGGAGGCCGACACCGACCCGCGTGTGACCAGGACTCAGGAGCAGGCGAACGAGGCACGACAGGAACAGCAGCAGCTCACCGCCCGGCAAGCACGGGAGCGCACGGATCTCCGCCGCCAAGTATTCGGCGACCGCACCCCCAGCTCCGCCAAGGCACAGGCTGTCCGGTGGCGGGGGCGGATTGAGGTCGCCAGGCGCGATCTCGCAGCGATCGAGGCCTTGCCGCCTGTCGAGGCGGCACAGCTCATCCGCGCCCGTGCCGAGCAGGCGCAGCGGGAGGCCGCCAAGCGTCAGATCCGCGTCGCGCAGCTCCACGACTTCACCCACCGCGAGCCCGATCACCGGCAGACTCCGCCCGATCGAGGACTCGAGCGGTAGCATGGCCAGCGGCCGTTTCCTGCGGCGGGCCTATCGGTCAAAACGCTCAGTATCCGGTCGTCGAAACGACTAGTTAGATCCTGTCGAAACGACTAGTTCAGGATCGCCCAAGTGCTAGTTTTTGGTCTACGTCGATTCCGTTCCCGATCCAGCGGCAATGGACGGGCGTTCACTTACCGCGCGTTCGCGCCCAGAGACGACATCGAGGTGATCGGTCCGTGCTTCTCCGAGTCACTGGGCGCCGAAAGCATCTGAACGAGCACCCTCCTGCGGCGGGCGACTTCGCTGGGCGCGCGGCTGTTTCCTGGCCGATGTCAGCGCGCCGTCGTACACTCGATGCATGACACCGAAGCTGGCGGACTACATCGAGGCGGGCTACTCGCTCACCCCGGACGAGCGCCTTCAGGCTGCTCGCATGCTGCGGCTCAGCGTGGACCAGGACACCGGCAGTGACCCGGCAGAGGTCGAGGCCGCTTGGCGTGACGAGATCGGCTCCCGCGTCGATGACATCCTCGCGGGCAAGGTCGAGCTGGTCGACGCGGACGAGACCTACCGGATGCTGTCGGCCGAACTCGCGTCGAAGCACAGGTGACGCTCGCTCAGCGCGAGCACCCCGAAGCGCGCGCCGAACTCCGCGTCGGAGCCAACTGGTACGAGGATCCGGCGACAGGTCAGGAACTGCTTGACGCAACGCTGCAGGCGCGGCGGAGCATCGACGAGATGCCCGGTGCGTGGCCCCCGATACGCGGCTGGGACCGGGAGCCGGTCGTCCGGCGCAAGGGCGTCATCGGCTTCCCCTACGGGGTGATCTACTACGTCACCGTCAGCGAGATCGTGATCGTTGCCTACGCCCACGAGAAGCGTCGACCCGGCTACTGGAAGCACCGCATCGAGGCCTGAGCCCGGCCGAGGTAGCTACTTGGACTTTTCCTCTACGAAATCAGCGACACGATTCAGGATGACTTCGCGCCAGGATGCGTCGATCCCGGCCTGGTCGAAGTCGGAGTGCTCAACCTCGCACCGACGACCATCTCGCACGAGCCGCGAGTCGAACTGCTGGCAGCACGGTGCCAAGGGCTATCCCAGAGCTCTCAGGAAAGTCCGCCAGGTGACCCCCAGGTGACCCCGCGCCTCCCGAGGATGCAGTTTCGGGCCGATTCTGGCGTGTGAGGAGTGCAGGGCGTGTGAGCCGTGCGATGCCCAGACTTCCCTGTAAACACAAGGGAATGGGGACCGGCCAGACTGGAACCGCAAGAGAGACGTCGCATAGTTCGGCATAGTGCACCACGCTGCTAAGGTGGAGACCCCGTAAGGGGTCCGAGGGTTCAAATCCCTCCGTCTCCGCACAAAATATCTGGTCAGCGTACAGTTTAGAGCGGTAGCGGCTTCGCTGTCAGGTACTGATTGGGTTGTGCGACCCTGTTCCTTGTGTACTCGGCGTGTACCGGGGACTCCACCCGGAAAGGATGGAGGACCTGGCTGAGTGTTGCCGTCGAGACTCCTTGAAGCCCCCAGGATTTGCAGGCGGGCGTGATGCACCTCAATCTGAGGGCGTCGACTTCGCAAGCACGGAATCGAGGAGATCTTGTCCGTCGCTCACCGACCCGCGCACTACGTAAGACAGCTGGTCGAGTGCCTCAAGCTAGCGCCAATGCCGTTCAGTTAAGGATCCTGGAGGCCAACGTGAGCGAGATGAACCCTGGGGTTCTGGGCGATCGAATTACATAACTGCAGTTCGATTCGCTTAACTGAACGGCATTGCGTCTAGCTCGCGCTCCGTTGCTAGCCATGCCCTGCTCCGGCGTGCGGGGCCACTCGGGGCGAAGTCGGCTCGGTTCTTCCATAGCTCGACAATGTGGCTGGCGAGGTAGCGTTCGGAGAGACGCGCCTCGAAGTGGTGAAGGAAGCCGGCGATGACCCTAACTTCGTGCAGGGTCCGGGCCAGGGAACTGGCGCCTGAGGGGTACCCTGTGACTGTCAGCACGAATATCTCCTCGATGAGCACCAGCGATCGAGCATGCAACTGAACCAAAGCCTGGGCCTTGGGTAACGTCCGCGCACTTGTGGGCATCCAATCGCTCAGCGCGAGGTTGTTCACGTGGCCGCCGAGTTGTACACAACCGGCGAACAAGAATCGCGTCGTTCCGAATGCCTCGCCCACCAGATCACCGAAGGGACCCAGGCCCCAGACCGCGCGATCCCAAGTTCGAGCGCGTCATTCAACAGGTCGGCGAGGTGCCGGCCCTAGAACTCGTCGGTGTCGCTGATGAGGTACTCGCCCTGTTCCCGTCTCTGCGGCTTGTGGGTCCGTGCGCCTCTGATCCGGCGTGAGATGCGGGTGAGGATGGCATCTTCCTGCTCGGGTGTGGGCCGCTCAGCCGACTCGCGATCTTCTTGGTCCATGGCAAAAGGCTAGGACCACCGGGCAGGCCGTCGGCATCAATGGCGGCGTGGAGCTCACGCCAGCCTGAAAGCCCGCGAATTGCCATCGAGCCGGAGTCCCTGGTTGGTGTCGGCTTGTCGCTCTACACTTGATGCATGACTCCGAAGCTGGCGGACTACATTGAGGCGGGCAAGGCCCTCGACGCGGACGAGCGCCTTGAGGCGGCCCATCAGCTCCTGCTCAGCGTGGATCAGGACGCGGGCGCGGATCAGGCCGATATCGACGCTGCGTGGGACGAGGTCGTCGACCGCCGTGTCGAGGAAATCGTCAGCGGCAAGGCCAAGCTCGTTGACGGGCGCGAGGGTCTTGTCCGTATTCGCGCCGAGTTGGCCGCTCGTCGCGCGTGACGTTCGCCTGGCGTGAGCACGATGAGGCCCACGAGGAGCTTCGCGCCGCCGTCCACTGGTATGAGGACAAGCGCGAGGGTTGGGGTGACAGCATCGCCGATGCGGTGGAGAGCGCAGTCGATAGCATCCTCGATCCCTCGATCAGCTGGGGCTTTTACCGGGGCCGCCGCCGAACACCACAGGTCTATTCACGGAGTGTTGCCGGTTTTCCGTTCGACATCATCTATCTCCTGATCGACGGCGAGGTTTACATCGTCGCCTACGCTCACGAGCGTCGGCACCCCGGCTACTGGGAGCATCGCGTCAAGGGCTGACCGTGGGCGTTGGCCAAGGTCCCGTGAGGGTCCCAGCGTCTGCCGATAACGCCGAATCCAGCGTGTTTGAGGTGCAGGATCGCACGATTTCTGCACCGCGTGCATACGTGGCTGGCCCTGCTAAGGTGGAGACCCCGTAAGGGGTCCGAGGGTTCAAATCCCTCCGTCTCCGCCCTATCATGTCTCGGGACATCGTTCATAGATGTCTCGGGACATGGTTCATATTTCGCTCTTCTTCGGGAGGCCGGCCGGCGGCGCGGGAGCGAGCCACTTCCTGAGCGTCATCGGGCGAACCCCGAAGTCCGTCGCGATCTGCTCCAACGTCACGCCGGGCTCACGGCTCTCGGAAACGCGCACAACATCGTCGCTGAACTCACTCGGATAGGGCTTAGGCACAAAGACGTCCTTCCAGGCCACACCCACTGGCAAGCCAGATCAGATATCACCGATCCGTGTAGCAGACCCTTCTCAACCTCATCCGTGAAATGGTGGACGGCATTAGGTCTGTCCCAGATCAGACTCGTTCAGCGCTCGCCAAGGGAGTCCATCGGGCGTTGACTGATGCGTGAAGCATGATGGACCACGTGAACGAGACAACGCGACTCGAAAACGAGTACGGCATAGTGGCATTCTCCTTCGCGCTGCGAAGGGAGAACCAAGAGCCGAACCCATGCAACGAGCGCCTCGCGGCCAACGTTGAACGAGCAGTGGAACAAGTCCCGGGAACGCCAGCTGTGATCGCCCAATGGGAGGTCGCTCGCGCACTGAAACCGCTCCGCGGAACGGTGGACAAGGTTGTCGGCCCAGACGCTGATGACGAGTACCTTGGCAGCGAACAGGTCTGGGAGGACGCAAAACAAGTGCTCAAGGAACGGGGGATCAATCGTGTTGTGCTGATCGCCCAACCATTCCTTCATCTTTCAAAGGTGGCGCGACTCGCCCGGAACGACGGCTATGACATCATACGATTCCAAGTCCGCGGCATCGGCTTCGACAATACGAAAGAAAACACACAATGGTGGACGCGGGGTCCTGTTCGCCTCGCAGCGTACGCCCTCCCCCAAATGCTCGCGGGCATACATGGCGGGAAGCCCGCCAGAGGTCATACCTAATCCCCGAGCTCAGCTCTTCCCTTGTTTGAGAATCGGGACGATCTGGTCATAGTCAACGACAACCTTGCTCGCCGCTTTGAGCTGGAACAGAACCCAAACAATCATCCCCAGGAACGCCACCGCGACGGCTCCCGTCCAGATACTTGACCACAAGACCCTTGTCGAATCAGGATTCATCGAGATCATTCCGATAAAGAAGATCGCCAGCGAACTTAGCTCAGCGATCGCATAAAGGCCGGCGGCGCCCAAATAGGACTCGTAGAGCTTTTTCGGACCGTTCCCGCCCACGCCGTATCTCAGGAATGTCTCCCAACGCAGCGGACGCCTCGGGCTCAAATCCATCAACCCCAAGTGCTGCTCCAGCCCGCGAAGGTATGAACCGACTCGTTCCATTCTTTTGAGCTCACCCGCGTACGACAAGCAAGAAGCGAACGCGAGACCTGGCATCGCAACCCCGAACAAAGCCACATAGAACCAGAATGTGAGAGGCGACGGCCACGTCGAATGCTTCAGTTCTGTCGAAACGAAGATCAGCCCAGCTGCAAGGACCGCGCCGAAGATAGCAAGGCTCCACGTGATCGTGGACTGCTGCGACGTTCGAGCGTCGGCCGACTCCTGGCGAAGAGTCGCGTACTCCGCGAGCAGCCACTCCCACGAATCGTGCTCGGCCTTTTTGGCCTTCCAGCCACCCACCAGCACAGCCCTTTCGATCCCAGCGGGCCAGCGGTAGCCGCCCTGAGCTGAGGATAGCAGCGAGGTGACGCCTGCTCGCGGCTCAGCCTGCGTAGCTGACTACCCTTTCTCGAGGTGGCGATGGGATATGTGGCGGGCGTGCCAGTCCAATCTAAGGGAGGGAGATGTGGAGTCGAACTTGCAGCAAAACCTCCGTCCGAACACCTGCTAACAAAGCGGCGCCCGTTTGATGCTGACGCATGGGACGTAAGGGTCGGGGTCTGTTTGGTCGTCGGTGGGCGATGTAAAGCTATGTCCGTGATCCCGATGCGGACAGATGGACTTCCGAGCTCTCACTTGGATGGCGCTCTTTACGGTGCCGACAAGGTCAGCCGTGAGCTCGTTGTTGTCGTGGATGCAGACACGGTCGAACCAAATCCGGAGAACGTCGACGTAGAAGGCCTTCTAGGCGGCCTGCTACTTGAGGACAGTGTCCAATCGTTCCGGTATTCCGATGATGGTCCGCCATCAGGTGCGCCCTTGGTTGGCGGTGACTATGAGCCGGACCATCCCGTTGGCTGGGTTGTTCTCAGCGGCGATGAATCAGATTTGATGACTCGCGGTGTGTCTATCTGCGACGGGTCGACGCTTCGTCGGACGGCGTTGTTCACAGAGATGGCCACAATCGGTGCGCAACTGCTTCCCAATGCGCCGTCGGATCCAACGCAGGCTAGCCGGGACTCTCTCATGGTCGCGGCCGCGGAAAGCGTTGGTGCCGACATCCTCATCACACGGCGAGACTCTGTTCTCACCAGCGATAACAGATTTGTGCATGGCGTGACCGTGGCCTCACCATCAGACGCACTCCCGCTGATCGGGCTGTACCTCCGAGCGCGCGGAGTATTTATTCGTAGCCGCGGCGCTCGAGTTGCGTTTACAGCCACGAAGGCCGGGTTCTACGAGACAGCCGTGCTCCACTTTGCACCCAGTTTCGTCGACGTAGTACGACACCTTGGGGTCGTTGAGGCTGCAGGCGCCGGTACTGGCCTATTCGCGAACGGAGTGTCGGCGCTTCGGCGCGCGCGACGCTCCTTCGAGCGACGGGATCGACTGTGGATGCTCTCCAATCAAGCGCACGACACGGGGGTTGCCGAGGATGCTCTCGCAGAGTTCGAGGTGCTTCTAACGTCGCTTGTTGGCGTCCTCGATCCGTTCGCCAGGATTATCGACGAGGTGCTCGGGCTCCACACCGTCAACCGTCAGTGGGTGGGCTGGCAGAAGCAGAAGTGGCGGTCCGCCGTGAAGAAGGCCGACACGATCCTCGGCGAGGTGTTCTCCGGTGGGTCAGCGGCCGGCCAGGTTCTGACTGTTCTCACCGAATTGCGGAACCTGATCCACGCTGAAGGGCTCGACGTCGCGTCATTCGGAGAAGGCCGGCGTAACCAGCGGACCTGGTTCACGATCCCTCCCGAGACCGCTGCCAGGATACGAGAAGCAACTGGTGGGGTCGATATCGCAGCAGAATGGAGCTTCAAAGTCACCGCGGAAGGGTTTTGGCTAGCAGAGCCTGGCCAGCTAGTCGACCGGCTGGTGGCAGGAGTGATGGAAGCTCTGGACGTCATCACCAAGCAGCTACAGACGGTACTCGAGAAGCTCGTACCCGCACCGACAATGCCAAAACCGACGTACAACGTCGAACTCATCGACCAGCACGTCGGCTGGCTGCTTGGATTCAACCGGACCTCGGCCGAATAAGAGCAGGAGCGCCGGGACGTCCTCACCTATACCTATGTCCTGATATGTCCTGATACAGCACATCGGCAGGGCCGCAGCCCGAGCCCCCACAAAAACCCCACAACTGCTGTCATCGAGCATTGATCCACGTGATCGAGCAACCGCGAAAATCCGCGGGTTTGACCGTATCTCGAGGCAGCTTTAGGGGGCAGCGTCAGGGTTCAAACCCCTCCGCCTCCGCCGCTGTCCTGAGTTGCGACATCGTTTACGAATGTGTCGCGGTTCAGGGCTTTTTGTGGGTTTGGGGTGCCTGGTTGGTAGTCCTTGCTGGCGTCGATTGTCGCGCGTCATACTGTGTGGCAGGGTGGGGCATCGATATTGATGAGAGCGGTGGCGAGATTCCCGGCAGACCCCTCCGGGCACGACGTTTGGGCTGCCGGAGTGCGTCGATCGGCTGGCGCACTGGAGGCCGCGTGACACAGCTGAGTGAAGCAACGGTGCCGACGCGTGCCAGCTCGCAACTGCTGGAGCCCCGCGATCTCGACAGCCGTACTTTTCATTCCGCCGCGCAAGCAACGCACCGAGGAATTGACTACTGGGGCAGTCAAGGGCTGATGCTCTCACGAGTTCGTTGGACCACCTCCTAGGAACGAGGGGTTGCGTGATTGACTGATTTAGCTCACGCTCCGATAGGTCGAGCGAGTGGAAGCCCGCCGAATTCCTCGTCGATGCGGAGCAGCTCGTTCCACTTCGCGGTGCGCTCGCCTCGCGTGATGGAGCCGACCTTGACCACGTCGGCGCACCATCCGGTCGCGAGGTGTGAGACCGAGACATCCTCGGTCTCGCCGGAACGAGCTGAGACGATCACGGCGATCCCCGCCGCGCGAGCGGCCGTGACGGCATCCGCTGCCCGGGTGACCGTTCCTGCCTGATTCACCTTGATCAGCGCTGCTCCAATCTGGCCGTCGGCTGCAGCGCGAGCCACTCGCGACGAGTCCGTCACGAGAAAGTCGTCTCCGACCACGACGGCTCCCAGCCGCTGAACGGCGAGGGCCATGCCGGCAGGGTCGTCCTCGCTCGCCGGGTCCTCGATCGAGGTGATCGGGAACTCGTCGCAGAGTCGACCGAGCTCGTCGATCCACTCCGCCGTGTCGAAGAGGTGGCCGCCGACGCGATACCCATCCGCGGACGCGAACTGGGTCGCCGCGATGTCGAGGGCGATGGCGATATCCGCCCCTGGGCGGTAACCGGCCAGCTCGATGCCCTCGGTGACGATCTCGAGCGCGTCTCGCGTGTCGACGACTTCCGGCCAATGGCCACCCTCGTCGGCGACGCCTCGGGGTACGCCGCGCCGTCGCAGGATGTCGCCGACGGCGAGATAGGTCTCTGCGACATCGGTGAGCGCCTGACCGATCGTCTGAGCTGCCACCGGGTAGGCCATGAAGTCCTGCACGGCGACGCGATGTGCCGCGTGGGCGCCACCGCCCATGATCTGGATCTGCGGGCGGGGGATGTACTCGATGCGTGAGGCGAGGTCGACGCAGAGCATGTTTCCAGCCGATGCGGCGGCCGCGTGCGCCACGGCCAGGGAGACCGCGGTGGTGGTGTTGCCCCCGATGTGAGAGCGTTGCGGATCGAGGTCGAGTTCATCGAGGATCGCGTCGACGGCGGCTTGATCGGCGACGTCGAGACCCGTGAGCGCGGGGGAGACTAGATCGTGCACGCGAGCGACGGCGGAGCGGACGCCTCGCCCGCGCAGCCGACCGGTGCCGTCTCGGAGTTCGACCGCCTCGCGGCGTCCTGTCGACGCGCCGGCTGGCGCGATGCCTCGCCCGACGCTGCCGCACGCCGTGCGGATCTCGGCCTCGATGGTCGGCAGGCCACGTGAGTCCCAGACTTCTCGAGCGCGGACGGACACGATTGCATCGGACATTCGAGTTGTACCCCTTAGGCGGTCATCGGATGATGGAGTGGAGCGGCACCCTGGAGCACGTCCACGACGTGGTCGCGCACGCGCTTACGCGCATCGTCGTCGAGATACTCCACCGGCGAGGCTCCGGCGACGCGCGCGAGGAGCAGGCCGGGCAGGATCCGCGAGATGCGTTGATCGACCGCACTCGACTGCTCCCAGTCGACTTCCCTGAGATAGGCGGCCCGGAACGCACTTCCCGCGTCGATCAGGGCGTCGGCGAGCGCCGGCATGTGCTCGGCCTTGAGCCACAGGTGTGACAAGCAGAAAGCCGCGTCGAACGCTGGGTCCGACCACGTCGCGCACTCCGCGTCGAGGATCACCGGGGACACCGGGCCTTGAAGGATGTTCTTCGGGCTGAGATCACCGTGGATGACGGCCTTTCCCGGCGCCTCCAGCAGCCCGATGATCTGCTCGATCTGCGCCGCGACTTCCGGCACTGCGGCAGCGCTCCGCCGCAGGTACGGCTCGATGCGGAGATCCTCGAACATGGACTGGTTGTCGAAAGCAGCAGCGGCCGTCACATCCACAGCGCTCGCCGCGTGCAACCGTGCGATCGATCGCCCCACAGCGGCGGCGAACTCGGCATCGACGTCTCCCGCGAGCAGCAGTGACTTCCAATTCGCATAACGATCGGGGGAGAGGTACTCCAGGGCGATCGCGAAAGTGTCCGGGTCGAAGGCGATCACCTCGGGCACGACTCCGGGGATGACCCTCGCGGCAAAGCGAAGCCATCTTGCTTCCGCGGCGCTCCGCGTCAGGGGTGCCTCCCACCGCGTTGTCACGCGCAACAGAGGCAGGGGCTGCTTGAGGACCAGCATCCTCTTCCCGATATGCACGAGGCGGATGTCGGAGGATACGCCGCCGGTCAGCGACTCGATGACGATGCGCTCGCTGTCTGCGATCAAGCCCATTCGGGCGAGGATCTCTTCGGGCGGGTCTACCGGACCGTTGCACGTCATCGCCGTGCTGCGGGGTGGCCGTATGCCGCGTGCTCCAGCCCCCGGATGTAGCCGATTGCGAATAGTCGTCCCAGCATCTCGTAGCCCGGTGCGCTGTTGGATTCGCCCTCCAGCGTGGGCACGTGGTCGGGACGCATGGCCCCCTCGAACCCGATGTCGTGGTAGGCACGCAAGCACTCCGCCATGTCGGTCTGACCGGCGTCGTGGAATGTCTCGCGGAAGTTGTCCACGGTGCCTTTCACGTCGCGGAAGTGGACGAAGGGGATCTTTCCGACGCCGAATTGACGGATGACGTCGGGGATCGACGTGTTACCCGAGACGATCTCCGGCATGAGTGCGAAGTTCCCCTGGCAGAACGTGACCCCGTTGTACTCGGAGGGGACGGTGTCGAGCATCCGCCGGTAGCTCTCGACGGAACTCATGATCCGGGGCACGCCCCGGTCGATCTGCTGCGGCGGGTCATCGGGGTGCAGGGCGAGACGGACACCGGCCGCTTCCGCTTCGGGGACGACCGCCTTCAGGAAGTACTCGAGTGCGCTCCACATGTCGGCGTCGGTGACCTCGCCGGGTTCGAGGAGCGCCGGACCTGCCTGGGCTACGGATCGGTCGTATCCGGTCACGAGCGCGCCGCCCCGGTCCTCGAGGCTCACGTCCGTGCGTCCCCAGCTGCTCAGCGCCATCCAGTTGTAGGCCAGCGTCGGGATGCCGAGGGAGCCGAGGGCATGGATCTGCTCGACGAAGTGCTCGATCTGCCGGTCGCGGCCGGGTCGACCGAGGCGGATGTCGTCCATGGGTGCGGTGTCCTCGGTGGCAATGAGGGTGAAGCCCCATTGCTCGTAGAGTTCCTTGTTGTGGCGGATTGCCTCGATGCTCCACGGGACCTCTTCGCGCGCATCCGGCGTCCAGCCGGCGCTTCCTACCGAGGCGAACATGCGCTGATCCTGTTCGGCCCCGTTGAGGATGCCGACGACGTTGTCCACACCGGCCTGTTTGATCAGCTTCCAGGAGGAAGCTGGGCGGGGAGGGAGGAATTCACTGAGTTGGATCACGGTGGCGTGCCTTTCTGAGGGTATGCGACGTTGTGCGGTTACGGCTTTTCGGGGAGTGCTGCCGGAGTGCGGGCAAGCAGCCCGCCGTCCACGCGGATCTCGGCACCGGTCACGAAGGTCGCGTCGCTGCTGGCCAGGAACGAACAGACCGCACCGACCTCGGTGGCACTGCCCACGCGTCCGAGCGCATGCATCCGCCCCCACTCCGCGATGACGTTCTGCATCCCCGCATCCGTCCCATCCGACCACTCCCGCGCCGAAGTGCGGAGCATGGGGGTGTCGATGGAGCCGGGCAGGATCGCATTCACCCTGACGCCGTAAGCGGCCTCGTCGACGGCGAGTGCCCGCGTCATGGCGTTGAGTGCGCCCTTCGTCGAGGTGTAGCCGACGACGTTGTTCTGGGTGGCGATGGCCTGAACTGACGAGATGATCGTGATGGTCCCGGTGTTGGCGCGGATCGGCTCGATCATCGCATGGATCGCAAGGAACACGCCGCGGACGTTCACCGCGAAGACCCGGTCGAAACCTGCGGGCGTCGTTGTCACAGCGTCGCCGTAGGTCTGGATGCCGGCCGAGGTGACTAGGTGGTCGATGCGACCGAAGTTGTCCAACGCGGCCGCGAGGATCCTGTGGTGGGTTTGCTCGTCGGACACGTCTCCCGTGACCCCGCAGGCGGCGCCCCCCGTGGCTCGGATCTCGTCGACCGTACGGTCGACGGCGGATGGTGTCAATCCGTGGATGACGACGTTCGCGCCTTCGGTGGCGAAGACCTCTGCAGCTCCGCGCCCGATGCCGGCGGAACCGCCGGTGATGACCACGACCTTTCCCTCATGTCTGCGCTGCGTCATTACCTGCTCTCTTTCTCGTTCATCGATCACAACACGCCGTGGCGGGCGAACGCCTCCGTCGCCGACATCCCCGCGTCGATCGCGTCGCGTACGACGTTCTCCGTTGCCGCCTTGGCCAGTGCCGCCTCGATCACCTCGTCTTCGACGTCCTGTGGGATCACCAGGACGCCGTCGAGGTCGCCAAAGATGAGATCGCCGGGAGTCACGCGCACGCCGTCGATCTCGATCGGCACCCTGTAGTCTCGCACGACCGTCCGCACCGAGGAGTCCTGGGCGTAGCCGCCCCAGCTGAACACCGGGAAGTCCCGAGCGAGCACCTGCTTCGTGTCCCGGTGGTAACCGTCCACGACGGCACCGACCGCGCCGCGCTGCTGCGCTGTCGCCGTGAGGATCTCGCCCCACATGGCCACCGGCTGGACGATACGCGTGCTGAGGTAGACCTCGCCGGGCTCGAGCTGATCCAGCGCCTCCGTGAGCAGCCCGAACGGCTTGCTCTGCACTCCGTAGACATCAGTGACGATGGCTGGCATCGCCCGCCCCGCCAGCTGCATCTGCTGCAGCATGGGGCGGACCTTGGGCGGAAGGAACTGGTGAGTGCGACCCAGCCCATCCAGGATGTCGCCTACGACCGGTGTGTACAACCGCGATTTCATCAGCGCGAAGGTTTCCGCATCGCTACGTGTCGTCATGCTCTTGGTCCTCCATCGTCGTTCTCTTGCGGACCACTCACGCGCTCGCGGCGCGCCGGTTGCGCCAGACGTTGATGATCACAGCGACCAGCACCACGGCGCCTTGGATGACTGCTTGCGCGTATGGATTGACGTTCAGCAAGACCATGCCGTTCAGGATGGCGGCCATGAAGATGACACCCATGATGGTGCCAATGACTGTTCCTTTGCCGCCCGCCAGTGCGGTGCCGCCGATGATGGTGGCTGCGATGGCCTGGAACTCGAGACCCACGGCGATAGTGCTATTCCCCGACGCAAGCTGTGCGCTCTGGAGGAGCCCGGCGATCGCCGCGGCCAGTGCAGAGATCATCATGACGGCGATCTTCACGCGCTTCACCGGGATGCCCGATAGGGTGGCCGCCTTTGAATTACCGCCGACCGCATAGATGGACCGCCCGAAAACCGTGCGCTGGGCGATGACTGCGACGATGAGGGCTACTGCCACGAGGTAGATCGCTGCCACCGGGATCCCCAAGACCTGACCAGAGCCCCAATAGAAGAAGTCACCGGGGTTCAGTGGCAGGGGGAAGTTGTTCGTGATGAGTTGGGCCAGGCCACGCAGGCTCAGGTAGAGCGCCAGTGTGGAGATGAAGGTCGGCACTCCGAAGTAGGTGCGCATGACCCCGGTGAATGCGCCGATCACGAGTGCGATGAGGACGACCAGGATGACGGCGATCACCATCGGCATGTGCTGCTGTGCAACGAAGACGCCAAGCAGTGAGGAGGAGAGCGCTGCCAGCGAACCGACCGAGATGTCGATCTCACCCGAGACGATGACGAGCGTCATTGCGAACGCAACGATTCCGAAGAATGCCGCATTCTGGAGAATCGCCAGTTGGTTGGAAGCGGTGAGGAAGATGGGGGAGGCGAACGAGAGCACGATGTAGAGCAGGATCAGGACCACCAGCAACCCGAGGCTCTGCCAGCCCAGCATCTTCTTGACGGCGCGCTGCCAGGCAGGGACCTTCACGGGTGCACGCTGCGGGGCCGCGACCGCTTCGGATTTTGATTCAATCACGTTCTTCCTCCTGCTGGATGGTGAGGGCTAGAATCCGTTCCCCTGTCGCCTCGTCACCGATGAGTTGTTCTCGGATGCGGCCGTCCCGAAGCACGAGCACTCGATCGCACACTTCTGCGAGCTCCTCGAGCTCGGACGAGACGAATATGGAGGACACGCCGCGCTCCGCGAGTTCACGGATCAGTTGATAGATCTGCCCCTTCGCGTGAAGATCCACGCCACGCGTCGGTTCGTCCAGCAGCAGCACGCGCATGTCGGCGGCCAGGGCACGGCCGATCACACCCTTCTGCTGGTTTCCACCTGACAAAGTGCCGATCTCCTGGGCGGGAGACGAGGCCCGAACGGACATCGACGCCATCGTCCTGGTGACGATGGCTGCCTCGCGCCGAGCGCGCAACCAGAGGGCGGGAAGCACCCGTCCCCTGGCCGAAAGAAGGATGTTCTCGCCGATCCCCATGATCGGCACGATGCCGCTTCCCTTCCGATCCTCCGAGGTGAAGGCGATACCGAGGTTCAGCATTCGCCGGGGGCGTCTGCGCTGACGCGGCCGCCCGGCGACCTTCACGACGCCGGTGGCATCGTGGCGCAGCCCGAAGATCGTTTCCAGAAGCTCGGTGCGCCCCGAGCCGAGGAGGCCGGCGACACCGAGCACCTCCCCCTCGTGCAGGGTGAAGGAGACACCCTGAAGACGTCCTGGGACATTGAGATCCACGACCTCGATGATCGGAGGGGCCGCGGTCATGTCCCGTTTGACGTGAACGGTGGCGACGGACTCGTCGCCGCTGATGAGTTCGGCCACGCGATTGGTCGTCACCTCGGCGACGTTCTTGGTGGCGATGAGCTCGCCGTCACGTAACACGGTCAGAGTGTCGGCGACAAGCGGGATCTCCTTCATCCGGTGGGAGACGTAGACGATTGACATCCCTCCTTCGGCCAGTCGACGAACGAGTGCCAATAGGCTCGCCACTTCATGGGCGTTGAGGGCGCTGGTCGGCTCATCGAGGATCAGCACTCGGGGCTCCTCCGCAAGCGCCTTCGCGATCTCCACGATCTGCTGGTCGGCCAGCGCGAGAGCCCCGACCTCGACATCCAGAGGAACGTCGACACCCAGTCGAGCCAGTGCAGCGGATGCCTCGTCCCGAACGGCACGCCGGTTGATCAGGCCTGTGTGACTGGGCCATTTACCCAGGGTGATGTTCTCGGCGACGGTGAGCCCCGGGACGAGACTGAACTCCTGGTGGACGACCGCGATGCCGCCCTCGCGGGCGGCCCGGGGACTCGTCCAGGTGACGGGCTTGCCTTCAAGCGTGATGTTTCCGCCGTCTGGCTGAAGCGATCCCGATACGAGGTTCACGAGTGTCGACTTGCCCGCACCATTCTTCCCGAGAAGCGCCCGCACCTCTCCCCGCTCGAGGGTGAAGTCGATACCCCTGAGCGCGCGTACCGCGCCGAAAGACTTCGACAGATCCCGGCACTCGAGAACCAGGTCGTGCACGGGGCACCTCCTTGAGAAACCTGGTCGGGGACGCCTTGTATCCCCGACCAGGTGCGCGGATTACTTGCCGAGGAACTTGTTGATCGTGGCGGGGTTCGCGCGGTCGTACACCACACCTGGCAAGCTCACGCTGAACGGCGAGACCTTCTCGCCCGCGATGACCTTCTTCGCCATCGCGTACGCGCCCTCTGCCGTGCCGGCCGAATCCTGCCCGGTCGATGCCTGCAGCACGTCATCGGGTGAGATGAGGAACTGGACGATCTGGGTGGAGATGTCGGTGCCGAACACCGGGATCTTCGACTTCGCCTGCTGCACAGCGATCGTCGCACCGGCGGTGCCGCCGTCGTTCGATGCCCAGATCATGTTGATCTCGGGGTGCGCAGACAGCATCGCGGCAGCGACCGGTGTCGCCTTGTCGACCAGGTAGCCTTCCTGGTCAGTCGCAATGGTCACCTCCACCCCAGCCTTCTTCATCTCATTGAGGAAGCCGGCCTTGCGCAGCTTGCACGCAGAGGCGACATCGCAGTTCAGGATGCCGAGGGTGACCTTGCCGCCGAGCTTGTCCTTCGCATACTTCGCGGCAACCTCACCGGTCCCTGTGCCAAGAGCCGTGTTGTCCGACTGGATCAGACCATCGGCGAGTCCTTCGACGGCTGTGGGGCCGACGCAGTTGCCATAGCAGATCAACGGGATCTTCGCCGCCTTGATCGCCTTCATCGTTGCCACTGACGCCTGGTCCGCGGCGGGCTGCATGAGAACCGCGTCGACGTGCGCCTGGATCATGTTCTGGGCCGCTTGGTTCTCCGTGGCCGGATCGCCGTTGGAGACGGCTGCTGTGACGGCGCCGCCGTCCTTCTTCACGGCCGCTTCAAGTGCCGACTGGATACCCTGGAAGTACGTGTCGCCCTGGAGCATGATCAGGCCGATCTTCGGCCCAGCCTTTGCTGCGGTCGAGGATGACCCCGATGCTGCGCCGGAACATCCGGCCAGTGCCATAACAGCGATCGTGCCGCCGGCGACGGCCATCAGTCACCTTGCGAAACTTCATATGCTCTCTCCTTCGATTGCAACGGACTTAGCGAGTATGACATGCTAGTATGCAAGTATGCAAGATAATACTTCGCGGAAGGATGTATCCATGTCTGAGTCTCTTTCCGCGCCGGAGTTCGGCCCGAGGGCGGGCCTTGCGGGCCTTGCGCTCGTGGCCGCTCCGCGAGTCCGCTATCGGATGTCCGACGCCGTCTTCACAGCGTTGAGCGAGGCGATCCGGAATCTGCAGCTTCCGCCCGCGACACCGATCTCGGAGCCCGGGGTTGCGGCCGCACTCAAGGTGAGCCGTGCCCCCGTCCGAGAAGCCATTACCCGGCTCGCGGACCTTGGGCTGATCACCGTGGTTCCGCAGGTCGGCAGCCAGGTCGCGCCGATCTCTCTTCACGAAGTGGAGGAGGCCGTCTTCATCCGACGCGCACTGGAGACGAGCGCCTTTCAACAGGCCATCAGCTCGGACACTCCGGACGTGACACGCATCCAGTCGCTGGTCGACGAGAATGCGGCGGCGGCGGCGGAAAGGGATCTTGAGGCTTTCTTCGAGACGGACGAGATGCTGCACCAGAACGTGTTCGCGTTAGCGGGTGTTCCGCGCCTGTGGGACGTGGTGAGAGGAACGAAGATGCAGCTCGACCGTCTGCGTCGCCTGAACCTCGCTGCGGCGATCGAGAACGACGAAGTCATCGCCGAACACCAGCAGCTCGTCGATGCACTCGCTACACGCGACTCCGTCGCCGGCACCCGGGTCATCGACAAGCACTCCACACGGATCCTCGGCGACACCGCACGCATGCGAGCCGACAATCCCGCGTTCTTCACCCCGTGAGATACCCGAGGGAGACTGCCATGCCGGAAAAGGTCAGCGTTGTCATTCCATGGCGCGCCCAGTGTGGGGAGAGCCCCTACTGGGACTCCTCCCGGCGCAGCATAATGTGGGTCGACATCGTCGGTAGACAGGTGTTGACGTCCGCGATCGACGACACGACCAGGGCCATCGACTACCCGGAGATGGTCGGGGCAGTCGCGCCCTGTGCGGAAGGCGGTTTGGTGCTGGCCGTCGAGTCGGGCTTCGCAATCCTGGATGTCGCGGGCACGGTGACCGATCGCATCGACGTCCTCCGGCCGCCGAATCGGATGAACGACGCGAAGGTCGACCCCGCTGGCCGCTATTGGGCCGGCAGCTGCGCAATGGATTTCCAAGTGGGTCGCGGTGGGCTGTGGCGCCTCGACAGGAACCTGGATGCCCGGCTCGTTCTCGACGGCCTCACCCAGCCGAACGGGATCGGCTGGAGTCCGGACGGCACCGCCATGTATCTCGTGGAGACCCAGGCGCGAGAACTCCTCCGCTTCGACTTCGATCCCGAAGAGTCGGAGATCGTTGGCGGACCGCGAGTGATCGCACACGGCTTCGGCGGCTACCCCGACGGGCTGGCGGTGGATGCCGACGGCAACATCTGGCTGGCGGAGTTCGCCGGTCGGGCCGTCCACCAGTTCGATCCGTCTGGCACGATCCTGCGCAGTGTCGAGATCCCCACCGCACAGCCCACCTCGTGCGCGTTCGTCGGCGAGGACCTTGATCGCCTCTGGGTCACATCCGCCGCTGCAGGGCTCAGCATCGAAGACGACCCACACGCCGGATCGGTCTTCGAAATCGGTGGCCATGGCACCCGCGGGTGCCCCGTCGCGCTCTTCAAGGGGTGAGGATGCCGCTCAAGATCAACTCGCCGACTTTCAGCGTAACGATCACTCCGGAACGCGGCGGCGACATTGTCCAGATCGTCGACCTGGAGAGTGACGTCCCCCTTCTGAGTGTCTCGCCGACAGCAAGCGTCACCTCGCCCGCGTCGGTCGCGAACGATTCGATGACTCGGTGGCTGACCGGCTATCCGGGCGGATGGCAATTCCTGACTCCGAACGCTGGTCCCGATCGCGACCACGACGGCGTGCGCCAGGGATACCATGGCGAGTCGGCGCTTTCGGTATGGACAGTGCAGGACTCGTCACCGAGTTCCGCCGTGCTCAGCGCGCGACTGGTCACTGCGCCGCTCGAACTAACGCGATACATCGAGGTGACGGAGGAGATCGCCGTCACCGACACCGTCCGCAACCTGTCACCGGATCCGGTAAGCGTGCGCATGGTGCAGCACCCCGCGTTCGGTAGCCCGTTCCTCGACAAACGCAGCTACCTCATGACGGATGCGGGCACCATGATCAGCGATGCTGAGGCGCCTGGGAACATGGTCGCCGCGAATGTTCATGGTGCGCCGTCCGACCTGCTCCCCGCCGGCCCGACTCCTGCCAGCTTCCAGCTGCCCGGGGTCGGCGCTCGGCGGTCCCTCTTCGCCGCGCTCACCGACTTCCCTGATGAGCAGCCCTCCGTCTTCTTCGCCAGTCCGACGCGCGGCTTCGGCGTCGAGATGAGTTGGCGGCGCAGCAGCTATCCGATGGCGTGGCTATGGGTCGAGGCGAACGGCATCCAGGGCTGGCCCTGGTTTCGGCGCATGTTCGCCGTTGCGGTCGAGCCCGCCAATGTCCTGCCCGGCGAAGGAGTCGCGACGAACGGGATGCCTCGCGGCGGCAACGGAACGACCATCGACGGCGGCGACGCGCACATCTCGACGGTGCGGCTGCGGCGGCGGCCGCTGACCCGCGCTTGACGTTCACGCACCAACCATCAGGAGGAAGTCCATGCAGTTCCAGCGCCTCGGCCCGATCGGCGCCGAGATCCCCGTCATGGTCCAGGACGGTCGTGTCTTCGATCTCCGTCCCGCGACCGCTGACATCGACGGCGCCTTCCTCGCCGCAGACCCAGTCGGCACAACGAGGCACGCTCTCGGCAGCCTGCGGGAGCTACCCGATGCTGGAACTATGCGAGTGGGTTCCCCGATTGCGCGTCCTGGCGTCGTTTACTGCATCGGGATGAACTACGCTGCTCACGCTCGGGAGGGCGGCAGCGAGCCGCCCGAGCGGCCGATCGTGTTCCTGAAGCCGCCACACACCGTCGCGGGGCCGAATGACGACTTCATCGCTCCGTCCGGAGCCGAGAAGCTCGACTGGGAGGTCGAACTCGCGATCGTCGTCGGCGCCCGCGCGTGGCGAATCACCGACGATGAGGACCCGCTCATATACGTTGCGGGCTACACGCTCGCGAACGACATCTCGGAACGCGCCTGGCAGCTGGAGGTCTCCGGCGGCCAATGGTCCAAGGGTAAAAGCGCACCGGGATTCCTGCCCCTCGGACCGACCCTCGTCACCCAGGACGAGCTGACCGCGGGCGATGTCCGCCTTCGCTCCAGAGTGAACGGCGAGGCACGGCAGAATTCGCGCACGTCTGATCTCATCTTCGACGTGCCCACGATCGTGCGGGATCTGAGTCAGTACACGGTTCTCGAGCCCGGCGACCTGATCCTGACCGGTACACCGGAGGGCGTGGCCCTTTCCGGCCGATTCCCATATCTCAAGCCGGGTGACGTCATGGAGGTGGAGATCGAAGGACTCGGCGTACAGCGCCAGCACGTCGTCGCGGAAGGTGTAGAGAGATGACCGACAAACTCGAGTACTCGGGGCTTGTCGTCCTCGTGACGGGAGGTGGATCCGGGATCGGTGCTGCCTGCGCGGATCGTCTCGAGGCGCTGGGCGCACGTGTTGCGATCCTCGACCGGGTGGTTAGCGAACGGGCGAACCGCCTCTCCGTCTCGGTGGACGTGACCGATGAATCAGCAGTCGTCGCCGCCGTCGCCCGGATCGAAGGTGAGTACGGCGGCATCGACGTCGTCGTCAACTGCGCCGGGATCGGCGCAGCGGGCTGCATCCTTGACAACGATAACGCCGAGTGGCGACGGGTCTTCGAGGTCAATGTCATCGGTGCGGTCAACGTCATCCGCGCCTGCATTCCCTATCTGATCGCCTCATCCGCGGGAAGCGTCGTGAACGTCGCCTCCGCCGTCGCGCTGACCGGCTTCCCAGACCGAGTGCTGTACACCGCCAGCAAGGGCGCTGTTCTGGCCATGACCCGTGCTCTCGCCGCCGACCATCTCAAGGACGGCGTGCGCTTCAACGCCGTATGCCCGGGGACAACCGAAACACCGTGGGTCGGACGTCTTCTCGACGCCGCGGACGACCCCGCGGCAGAACGCCGGGCGTTGGAGGCGCGCCAGCCGCACGGACGCCTGATCACCGCCGAAGAGATAGCCGGTGCGGTCGCTTATCTCGCGAGCCCGTGGTCGGGATCTACCAATGGCGTGGCGCTCTCGGTGGACGCCGGTATCGAGGCCCTCTACGTCGTAGCCTGAGGCGGGTTCACCCGATCGAGTTCGATCATTCACGCATCTCTGACTGCCATTGAAGTCGCTTCGATCGGTTACATCTCTTTTGCATTTTCCCCATCGAAAACCGTGTAAGTAGCGCTCAGCAGTTTCCAGTCAGAGACAACGCAAGAACACGGACGGTAAAGCGGTTCTGGATTTACTGCTTTGACGGGTCATTCGCGAGGGTGATCCACTGGTCCTTGGTGAGCAGGGTGCACCGGTCGACCACGCGTCGCCGCACTCGTCGAACTTCTCGCGTCCTCTGCGGAGGGCGCTCAAGTCACGGCGGAGCGTCCTCGGCCTGACCTTCTGCATCGCGAAGCGGGTATTGACATGTTACTTGTTTTTTGCAAGTGTTGACATCGTCCACATACCGGACTTATCGGAGGAGACCACCATGACCGCGATGTTCGTCAACCTGCCGGTGACCGACCTGGAGCGCGCGAAGGCGTTCTACACGGCCGTCGGATTCACCATCAATCCGCTCTTCACGGACCACAACGCGGCCTGCGTCGTCGTCGAGGACGGTCACAGCTACTTCATGATCCTGGTGCGCGAATATTTCCAAACCTTTACCAACCGTCCGATCGGCGACCCCGCAGTGAACCCGTCGGTTGCGACCGCGATCTTCCTCGACAACCGGGAAGCGGTCGACAAGGCCGTCGCCGACGGCATCGCCGCCGGCGGTTCGGAGGAGCAAGCCGCGTCCGACTACGGCTTCATGTACCAACGTCAACTCACCGACCCCGACGGCAACATCCTCGAGTTCGGCTACATGGACCCGCTCGCCGCCGAGCAGGGCCCCGAGGCCTTCATGAAACAGCAGGCCTGAGGTCGATGGCCGCACGCGACTACGGACAGTACTCCGGCATCACGCGGGCCATGGAACTCGTAGGCGAGCGCTGGGCAATGCTCATCGTCCGCGACCTGCTCGTCGGCCCGCGCCGCTACGGAGAGCTCGCAGCGGGGCTGCCCCGGATTCCGAGCAACATCCTGGCTGCGCGGCTCAAGGAGCTGCAGGCGGCCGGCATCCTCCGTCGGGCGCCGCGGTCGCGCGTCATCGTCTACGAGCTGACGGCGTATGGCCGTGAGCTCGAGCCCGTCGTGCTCGCGCTCGGCGCCTGGGGGTTCAAGGCGATGGGCGACCCACGTCAGGAGCAGATCGTCACCCCGGACTCGATGACCATCGACCTCCGCACCGCCTTCCGGGCGCAGGTGGCGGCGCAGCTGCCCGCGACCGCCTACGCGGCGCGTTTCGGTGCCGCCGGCCTCCTCATCCGGGTCGACGGCTCTACCCTCGATGTGACCCGTGGTGACGGACCGGTCGACCTCGCCTTCGCCGCAGGTCCGGGCATCCACCGACTCATCTCCGGCGAGCTCGCCCCGGATCGCGCGATCGCGACCGGTGCGGTCGAGGTACTGCGCGGGCACGGTGACCTCCTCGACCGCTTCGCGAACACGTTCCACCTGGCTGCCTGATCCGAGCGCAGCGAGTGCGTTGAGTGGTGCCGAGGCACTCCGTGGCGGAATCGTCGCCATGCGCGGCGACTCGCGGCCGCAGTCCAGCGCATGACCTCACCCGGCAATCAGGAATACACCGTTTCCCATCACGCCCCTCGCTGGCAGGGTTTTTTCACAGTCGGCGATGTTCAGTGACTTGGTGGTCGAGTAGCGAGGTACGAGCGTATCGAGACCTCATTGCGGGGTCTCGATACGCCTGCTCGCTGCGCTCGCGGGCTACTCGACCAACGGGATGATGCAATTCGATGACTTTGAAAAGACCCGGACCCGCTGGTGGCAGCCCAGGCACATTTGGTAGTCTCGGCTGGGTATGCCACCCGAATCCCTCTCCCCGACTCATGGCCGCCGTTCCGCGCGACGCCCTGTCGTGGCGCCGAATTCGGATGCCAGATCGCACGCTGCCCACGCGAAAGCGACCCCTGCGGATGCCGATCTGATCGCTTCGCACGCGAATGCGCCCGCTGCGCAGTATCAGAAGCCCGCCAGGCAACATCCGAAGACTGCCCGGCCACATCCGAAGACCGCTACGTCGCATCGGATGGCAGCAGCATCGCATCCGCGAGTCGCCGCCACGCGCCGATGCCCGAGATCGCCGTTGCACGCGGTCACCGTCTGCGTCGCTGCCCTCGCCTTGGTCGCGGGCATGTCGATTGCGCCAGCGCACAAGGCTCTGGCCGTGCAGCCCTCCGGTGACACGGCCATCCCATCTCAGGTGCTCGTGGTCGACGGCGACGTCGCCGCACCGGCACTCACGCGCGATGCGTACTCGGCCACCGACGGCGTGCAGACGTTGGCCTCCGGCGGTACCAACGCCGACTGGGCCAAGCTGGTGCTCCTCGACGGCGGCTGGCCGCAGACGACGGCGAACGTCACCGTCTTGCTGCGCTGGATGCGCCAGGAGAACGGCCCGCCCGACTGGTGGAATCGCAACAATCCGCTCAACAACGGGTACGGTTCCGGCGGCGGATCCGGATTCGGCAGCTACGCCACCCTCGAGGATGCCGCCATGTATTGTGCGCTCAACCTACGGCGCGGCTATCCGGCGATCGTCGCGGGATTGGTGGCCGGCACGTCGGCCGATGCCACCGCCCAGGCGATCTGGGCCTCGCCCTGGGCCGCCAGCCACTACGGAAACGGCTCGCACTGGAGCAGCGCACCTGTCGAGATCGTGCAAGCACCAGCCTCCGCCTGGTAGTCATCCGCTTGGCAGGTGGGCTGTCACCGAGACTCGCGTTACCCGGTTGCCTGCGCATGGGTCGCCCGTTCGCGTGCCACTGGCGTTAGTGTGTGACCGCGGGCACGCTCGCCGGCACACGCGCACGAACGAACGCGTCCGGCACCGGCGACCCAGAAGGGGTGGCGAACGACGATGACGTCCGAACGCTCTGACGCTGTCAACGAGCAGGCCGCAGTTCGGCGTGCCGCAGACTGGTACGAACTGTTCTTCGACCTCGTCTTCGTCGTCGTCGTCGCGATCTCCGCCGATCTGATCGAGGTCCATCCGAACGCCGCTACCGTGCTGTTGTTCGTGCTGTTGTTCTTCCCGTTGTGGTGGGCATGGGTCAATCTGATGGTGGCCAACAACCTGTACGGTCAGCGGCTTCCCGTCATCGGCGGGCTTGTGATCGCGGCGATGCCGGGGGCGGCGGCGATGGCGATCGCGGTGTCCGGCGGCATGCAGAACAACGGATGGCTGTATGCCGCCGGCGCCGCCTGGATTCGCATGATGCTCTTGGTGATGTGGTTGATCGCGTACGCGAAGAAGGCGATCGTCGTGCCGTTGTGGCGCCCGCTTGCGTACAACCTCGGCACCGCCGCGCTCTGGCTCGGCTCGATCGCGGTGCCGTCGCCGTACCGCTACATTCTGTGGGCGATCGCTGTGTCCGCCGAGGTGCTGCTTCTTGCCGTGCGTCGCGGATTCTCCGACGCGGTGTATGTCGAGGCGTCGATCTCGCACCTGCTCGAGCGGGTCGGCCTGTTCGTCGTCATCGTGATCGGCGAGGCAGTCTACCTCTCCGTCACCGGGCTTGCACAGCATCCGACGATCGGCGGCGGTGTCGCCGGTCTGGCCGGATTGCTGATCTGCGCCCTGCTGGCTCGTGCGTTCTTCCGTTGGGGTGCGCCGACGGCCGAGGCCGGCCTGGCCGCAGCCAGGCGGGCGCGTTCGTACGGAGCGATGCGTGACGTGGTCATGTATCTGCCGTTCTTCCTGGTCACTGCGCTGACGCTGATCGCGGCGGCGATCGGGCTGGCCGTAGCGGATGCGAGCACCCCGCTTTCGCTCTCGGCTCGCGTCCTGCTTGCCTGCGGAATCGGCGGTTTCTACCTGGTGAACGCCGCGGTGGGCGTGCGGCTCGGCCGCCCGCTGCGTGGCGTCGCCCGGCTGGCGATCCCCGGTGTGCTGCTGCCGGCGCTTGCTTGTCTGCTGACCGGGGCGCTCGCCGCCTGGGCGACGATCGCCCTCACCGGGCTGGCGCTCGTGCTGCTGGATCTGCTGAGCCGTGCGCTCGGCGCGCATCAGCACGCGCCCGCCTCGGCAGTGTGACAAGCAGAGCCGAGCGGATGCCGGATACGGCTGCCGCCGCCGCCCGCTGAGAGAAAGCGGTCCGCCTCGCGACCGCGAAGACGCCGGAAGTGCCGCGTTCGGCATCCGACATGATCGTTTGACACTTCGCACGCAATGATCGAACGACCTCAACGGAAACAACCGTACATCGTTGTTCCACTCAAAACACCGTAAGCCAGGGCCTTTGCAAAGTCGCCTGAACGCATTCGGACATGCACGTGATGATGGTCGCGAAAGCAGGAACAAGTTCTCGGAACAGGACAAATCCGGCTGTTCTTGCGACATCCGATCCGTTATTCCTGTTTTCATCGTGGCCGGCACCCCGTCGTCGTGCGACTTTGCAAAGGCCCTGGCCATAAGCCGCACCTATTCTCGGCGTGCCCTCGGTGTTGTGTCAGCACATTGTGATGCGTGATGCGCATCGTGCTACGCTTTGATTGTGATCAAGTCCTTCCGCCATAAGGGCTTGCGCACATTGTTTGAGGCGGGCAGCGCGGCAGGAGTGCAGCCGAATCACGCGAGGCGACTGCGCATGCAGCTTGCGGCGCTCGACTCCGCGCAGACAATCGATGATATGGACATCCCCGGCTTCCGTCTGCATCCGCTGAAAGGCGGGATGACCGGCCACTGGTCCGTCACCGTGAACGGCAATTGGAGGGTGACGTTTGAGTTTCGTGATGGGAACGCTTACGTCTTGGACTATGAGGACTACCACTGATGGATGAGCTGAAGCCGATGCACGACCCGCCTTACCCCGGTGAGTTCATCGTCGAGGTGTACCTGGAGCCGTTCGGGGTGAGCGGGCGAGACCTCGCCAAGCAACTGGATGTTGCTGCTTCGACGTTGAGCCGGGTTCTCAGCGGTGCAAGCCGCGTGACTCCGGAGATGGCGCTTCGCCTGTCGAAGGCGTTGGGGCGCAGTGCGGAGAGCTGGCTGGCGATGCAGGACGCGCACGACCTTTGGGTCGCTCGCCAGCACCTGGATCTTGACGGCGTGCGCCGGTTGGAAGTTGCGTCCGCCTGACCGCACGGCGCCGTTACCCACCGGGACAACTCTCGGCCGAATGTCCCGGCTGACCCGCTCGCCGACGGACCGGGCTCTTGACGACAGACCGGATGCTTGCACAGGCGTCATCCGGGTTACCGTCAAGAGTCCGGTCCTGCGTGAACGCCGCGACGCCGACCAAGCCAGCGTGAAGCGACCTACTTCGAGACTGTGAAGATTCCGGATGCGCCACGCTCGGCATCCGACATCGCGTGCGTCAGGAACGGGTAGTGTCCGGCCTCGGGGAAGGTCAACTCGACGAACCCGCCCTGCGCCGGAAGCAATCCCAGCACCTGGGAGCCGCCGGTGCCCGTGCTGCCGCCGTTCCTCAGCAGGTAGTCGCCTTCCGAATAGACGGTGTCGAATTGTGCACCGACAACGTGGAACGCGCTGAGCAGGTTGGGACCGGCGTCCAGCACCCAGATCCGCACCTTATCGCCGGCCCTCGCTGTCAACGGGCGGTAGTCGTACTGGTCGGCGTAGCCGTTGAAGACGACCAGGTCGGGCTTCCCGGCGGCGATTTTGGCCGCATCGACCTCGCCTTTCTGCGGTCCCAGGTAGTACTCGGACTGTATGAGCACGTATTCGGCGGAGACGGCATCCAGCCCGGGCGGATCGATGATGACCGCGCCGAACATGCCGTTGGCGATATGCGCCGACATCGGCATGGTCGAGCAGTGATACAGCCAGATGCCGGAGCGGGTGGCCGTGAACGTGTAGTGCAGGCTGTGGCCGGGCTGGATGGTGCGCATCGGCTTGTCGGGGGCAAGGGAGCCGGCATGGAAGTCGATCGAGTGTCCCATCGAAGCGTCGTTGACCAGGGTGATCTCGAACGTGTCGCCGACACGGCCGCGCAGCGTCGGCCCGGGGGCGGTGCCGTTGTAGGTCCACAGGGTCTGGAAGACGCCGGGCGCCACCTCGGTGAGCGTGTCGCGCACGGTCAGGGTCAGCCTGTGCACGGTGCTGGCCGGCGATGTCGCGGGCGGCGCCGGCTTCAACGCGGCATCGTACGGTTGGAACGATGTCGGCGGCTTCTTCGCGAGGTCGATGTCCTTGGCTGCCGACGGACCTGTCGCAGCGCCCATGGTCATGCCGCCGTGCGCATCCGGCGCGTTCGGCGTGCCCGGCGTCGACGGAGCACCGACCGCGACGATGTTCATCACCATGCCCAGCTGGCGATGGCCGGTGATCGAACACCAGCCGTCGACATCGGCGGTGATGATCCCGGCTTCGACGGTCGTGGACGCGCCTCCGATCATGCGCCCCGAGGTCACCCCGGTCGCGAGGGTGAGATCGTGCACCATGTCATCCGTGTTGGTGAGCTTGATGATCAAGCGGTTTCCGGCCGGCACCCGCACGGTGCTGGGTGAGAATCGCATGTTCTTCATGGTCATTCTCACCGTCGTGGTCTGCCCGGTCGCCGGAACGGACGAGCCGCCCGGTATCGCGCTGCCCGCGAGGCCGGGCGCTTCACCGGCCTGCCCGAGCGCGCCGGCCGGACTGAGCGCGACGCCGACGGCGACCGCCAGCACGAGCGTGCCGACGGCTGCCATCATCGTGCCGCTGCGCGTGTGCAGCGTGGGTTTCGCGCTCTTCGGCGATGTGACCGGCCAATCTTCCGCGCGCGCGTGACGGGAGAGGGCCGCCGCTCGAATGGCGAGCGGAATCACCGTGAGCAGCGCCACGGCCACGATCGCGATGAGCGTGACCGCCACGGGAGCCGGCAGCGGCAGCAGGCCGAGCAGCAGCGCGCCGTTGACGACGATCACGCGGAACACGCCGAATCGATCCAGCTCGTAGTTCATGCAGCGCGTCGCCACCGGCCCACCACCGATGACGACCGGGATCAGGTAGCTGAGAGCCGCAAGCACCAGCTGTGCGACGAAGCCGACCACCAGGGGAATCAGCAGGGCGGCGAGGCCGGCCGCGGCATCCGCCCAGTTCGGCGCGACGGCGACGAAGACGGCGAAAGTGAGCACCGAGCCGAAGAACCACAGCACGGCCGCACCCATGCTCCAGCCGGCATATGTCGTAGGCGGTGATTTCATGGCCTGCCGCGCCGCCTCGACCAGCACGAGCGCGAGGCCGGCGAGGTAGAGTGCCAGACCGACAACCACGCCCCAACGGAGGCCGATCAGACAGGCGAGGCCGATGATGAGCACGCCGAACGCGAGCATCGGCAGGGCACGTCGGGCGGCGGCATCCGCTGTGGGCAGAATGCGCGCGTGCAGCACGGTCGGCCAGAGCAACACGATCGTGCCCACCACGGTGAGGCCCACCCAGCCGGCGAGGTTGAAGCCGATGTGCGCGAGATAGAGGCGATCGTGGTCCTCGCCGCTCGCTCCGGTCTGCACCATCAGCACGCCGAGCGCGACGCCGATCACCAACATGAGCGCGGCCACGATGTAATACCGCACGAGAGGACCGAAACGCGACGGCAGGGCGGCGCGCACCTGCAGCGTCAGGCTCGTCGCCTGCGCGATGGCGGCGCCGAGGACGAGCGCTCCGCCGACCGCCACGGCCGGCAGAGACCCGGTCACGATGCCGACGACGACCGCGATCGCTCCGGCCGTGTGCACACCGAGGCGGATGCTCAAGCCGATTCGACCCGCGCCGGAACCGCGGCGCAGCAGGGTGTCGGCGAAGTGCTGGCTCCAGATAATCATGGCGGTCGTCGCGGCGCCGAGCAGCGTGAGGTGCACGGTCAGCCAGTCCGCGACGGAGATGCTCTGCTGCGCGATCATGACGACCCCGGCGGCCACCAGCCAGGCGGCCACGATCGCGTTGGTGACGCCGTACCAGAGCGTGCGGTGCGCACCACGAGCAGCGGGCGGGCGCTGCTCGCCTGGGGGACCGGGCTCGAGGGACGGGCTCACGACGCCTCTTCCGGCGTCGGCGCCTGGTCTGCGGGGCCGGTCTGGTCTGCAGGGCCGGTATGGTCTGCTGGGCCGGCGTGGTGCGCGGGGCTGGCCTGGTTCACGGAGCTGGCCTGGTTCACGGAGCCGGCCTGGTCGGCGAGGTGCCCATGGTCGGCAGCGGACATCCGGATGCGCCGCGCCACGGCTACCGCAGCCTGCCTCTTCGGCACCCCGCGCAAAACGGATGCGATCGCCAGGATCACGAACAACAGCACCGCGACGATGTTCAGCACGCCGCCCCACTGCACGAGCACCGGGATGTCGCGCAGGTCGCCAGCCAGGATCCGCAGCACCAGGGACAGGTGCAGCAGCACGACGGGAAGATAGAAGATCGGGCGATACGGCAGGGGCTTGCGCAGCACCGCCGGCAGGATGACCGGAGCGTGCGCCATGATCATCGCGAGCGTGAATCCGAGGAACACGGAGTGTACGGTTGCGTCATACAGCGGACCGGAGGTCATTGCTCCCGATTGTGGCCCGCTGAAGAGCCAGATCAGGCCCGCGACGACGAGCCAGAAATAGCCGGCCAGCAGGCAGGCGGCGATGTAACGGGGGAGTCCTTTCGACTTGACCAGCCGGGTGGCCACGTCGAAGACGACCAGCCAGGCGACGACGGCGATCAGGGCCGCGCCGAAGAGTGGGTAGCCGATCGGCGGCCACAGCATCGCCGCGAGAACCCCGAAAGCAAGCGCGACACACACCGCGAATGCCGCGCGCTCCGTCGAGTGGCTGAGGGCGATCATCCGGGCGAGTTCGACGCGCTCGCCGGCGATGGTGAGGATCATGAAGCCGGCCATGCCGGGCACCAGGGCGGACGCGTCCAGCCCGCCGATCCACAACACGGCGGAGGCCAGGCCCAGAAAGGCTCCCAGCGCCTGGATCGCCGACGCCAGCATCGCTTGCCGACGCCAGATCGCCAGGTAGATGAACAGCAGTGCGATCGAGCCGACGGCGAGCATCCCGGCTCCGACGACCAGCGGCAGTGGCGAGAGCATCAGGAACCCGGCCAGGCCGAACGCGGCGGGGGAACCGAATGCCCACCATTTTCGGATCGCCACGGCCCGTTCGAGGGCGATCACCGTGCCGATGAAGCCGAACACCAGCAGTGGGCCGTGCACGATCGGCAAACGCTCGAAGGTCAGTGGCGCGGGCAACCCGAGCAGCAGCAGCGCAGCATCCAGGCCGGCGAGCAGTGCGATACCGCCGGGAATCAGGAACACGAGGCGTGTGCCGGTTCGGCTGAGCGCGGGCCTGCCTATGACGGGCCTGCGTATGACGGATTTGGCGGGTGCGTCGTGGATGTCGTCCTCGTTTCGCGCGGACCATGCCTAGCGGGCATGGCGTTCAGCGGGCGTCGTGTTGAGCGCGCATGGTGAAGCTGGTTTACGATGATTTTATTACTTTTAATCGTCTTGGGGTTCCGGGCCGCACAGCCTCGGAGCTGCAGGATGGCAACCGAAGGGAACACCATGACAGACCGCCCCGTGCTCGATGTTCGCGCAGAGATCCCGCAGCGTCGACACGAGCTGATCTTCGAGCGCTACAACGCACTCACTCCGGGGGAGGGCTACATTCTGGTCAACGATCACGACCCGAAGCCGCTGTACTACCAGTTCGAGGCCGAACACACCGGCAACTTCACCTGGGAATACCTGGAGCAGGGCCCCGAGGTGTGGCGCGTCGAGATCGCACGGCCTGCGGCCGCTGTCTGATTCGATACCGGCGGACACGATGCTGTCTGATTCCATGTGGGCTCACACGATGGCGTCTGATTCGATGTGGGCTGATTCGATACCGGCTGACACGATTCGGGCTGACACGATGACTTCTGCTGACTCATGAGCACAGACCTTCCCGCACCCGTCGCCGGCGTGCTGCTCGGCTTGTTGGTCGTCTCCTCCGCCAGTTGGCTCGGCGGATGGGTGACACTGGTCGTCGTCGCCCGCAGCACGACGGCTACGCTGTCCCGCCGTGATCGCGTGGCGTTCTTCCGTCACTTCGGCCCACGCTTCGGCATCGTTGCAACGGTCGCATTGCTCGTGGCCTATCTGTCGGGCGTCATTCTGCTCGCCGGCACCGCATGGACCACGCTGTCGAGCTGGCTGGTGGTGCTTGCCGTCGTGATGCTGTTGGTGCTCGGTGTCGGTGTGCTCCAGGCACGGCGGATGACCCGCCTGCGTCGTGCCGCCGTCGCAGCCCCGGATGACGCCGTGCTTGCCGCGCGCGTACGCCGAGGCGGACGCGGTGCACTCGTGCTGCGCTCCGGGCTTGGAGCGCTCAGTCTTGCGATGGTGGTGCTGGCGGTCATTCGGGTCGCGTAAGCGCTCAGGGGGCGTGTGTCACCCTGGCGCGCGCCAGTTTATGCGTGGTGCGCCAGTTGAAGTGGTGCACCACGCGTCTGCTGACGCAAGAGAGGCGACGCAGCGATCGGGTCGAGGCATAGCCTGGCACAGTAAGACGTTGCCAGGCGAAGGAGCAATCGTGACCGTGGAGTTCAGTGCCGTGGAGTTCAGCGGCGAGTATCGCGCCATTCTCGAGACGGTACCGGTGGCGCCGGGGGCGCGCATCGCGACCGAGTCCGTGGTGTACGAGCATGTTGCGGGTGCCGGTGCCGAAGGCGGCGCTGGAACGGCGGTGGGCCCATCCGGCGAACGCACAGGACTCGAGGGCTATCTGGCCTATGATGCGGCCCTGATCGACCCGCGCCCCGCCGTGCTGATCGTTCACGACTGGACCGGGGTCGACCCCAATGTGCAGATGCGCGCCCAGATGCTGGCTCGGCTCGGTTACGTCGCGCTCGCGGCCGATGTCTATGGCAAGGGCGTGCGCCCGACGGGGGATGCGGCATCCGCCCAAGCCCGCAAATACTACGCCGATCTGCCGCTGCTGCGAGAGCGGGTGCAGGCGGGGTATCGGCGGCTCGTGACCGATCCGCGTGTGGATCCAGACCGCATCGCGGTCATCGGCTACTGCTTCGGGGGGAGTGCGACGCTCGAATTCGCGCGCACCGGTGCACCGCTGCGCGGCGCCGTGTCGATTCATGGCGGGTTGACGGTGCACGAACCGAGCGACGCATCCGCTATCCGTGCATCGTTGCTGGTGCTGACCGGTGCCGCAGACCCGGTCGTGCCTGACACGGCGATTGCCGCGTTCAAGGACGAGCTGCGGGCTGTGCCCTCGATCGACTGGCAGATCGTCAGCTATAGCGGGGCACCGCATGCGTTCACCGTTCCGGGCAGCGATCGCTATCGCCCCGTGGCGGATGCGCGCAGCTGGCGTGCGCTTGTCGACTTCCTCGACGAGGTGCTCGCGTAGCGCGCTGCTGTCGGCCGCCTAGCGAAACAGGCAGGTTCGGTGGTCGGCGCACGTGGCGGGGCGGGCAGGCTTGGGGGGCGGTCGTCGCGAAAGCCGCGGCCGGTTCCTGATATAGTCTTCAGGTTGGCTGATTCAGTGCGTAACTGTTCGCCAGCGCTGATCGCGCCCGTAGCTCAACGGATAGAGCATCTGACTACGGATCAGAAGGTTGGGGGTTCGAATCCCTTCGGGCGCACCGAGAGAATCCTTCTCGTCAGGCTGAAATGCCTGGTGGGGAGGATGTTTTGATCTCTGGACAGGGGCAGGCGAGGAGCCTGAAATGTCCGAGAATTCGATTGAGGGGCCATTAAAGGGCCATAAACCCCCTCTCCGGGCGGGTTTCTGCGGTAAACCCAACGGTAGTTCCGGAGTATCGCGGAGTGGTGCGGTCACGGCACGGTTGCGCGCCGTACCTGACCTGCATGGCCGACACTATTGGGTCGAAACCGTCATCGCAGTTGGAGCGGTTGCTGAGCGTCGAGGAACTGTCCGACTACCTCGGCGTGCCTGTGCGCACCCTCTACGACTGGCGGGTCGATGGCCGCGGACCCAAAGCGCTGCATGCCGGACGGGTGCTGCGGTACCCGGAGAGCCGCGTGCAAGAGTGGATCGAGGCGAACCTCGATGACTGAGCAGCCAGCGGAGGCCCGTGTCGGCGAGTACATGGGGTGCCGGCGATGACGCGGCCGGTGCAGCCCCTGGGCACGTTCGGTGTGATCACGGTGACACGGGTGGGCAACGGCTATCTCGCCGCAACACGTTATCGCGACTTCGACGGCGGCTACCGGCGGGTGAAGAAGACAGGCCCGACCGCACGGGCAGCCGAGAACGCGTTGAAAGCGAAGATCGCCGAATCGGGGGAACGCTCGCGTAGCGGCGACCTTGACCGGTGGGCACTTCTGGAGGAGGTCGCCGAACTGTGGCGTGTGGAGGAGCGTGCCAGCGAACGGATCGCACCGCAGACGATGGACAAGTACGAGGACGTTCTGCGGGGCATCGTCCTGCCCGCGCTGGGCTCACTACGGCTGGGTGAGCTCACGGTCGGCACGGTGGATCGTTTCCTGAAGAAGATCGCACAGAAACGTCCGGCGCAGGCCAAACATTGCAAGGTCGTGCTCTCCCACATCCTGAGCCTGGCGGTCCGTCATGATGCGATCCACGCCAATCCGGTCCGTCAGGTCGGCCGGCTCCGGCGCAGTCACACGGACGTTCGTGTCGCCAGCCTGGATGAACTCCTGGCAATGCGCGAAGCGATCACCTGCTGGCGGCGAGGTGCTGGCGAGCCGGGTCCGCGGCCAGACGGGCAGTTAGGGAAGGTATTCGATGTCATGCTCGGCACCGCCACGAGAGTCAGCGAGGCGTTAGCGATTCGCCGCTGCGACCTGAACTTGACCGTATCGCCGGCGACGGTGTGCATCAGCGGGACGCTGGTCTTCCAGCGCGGCAAGGGCCTGATCCGTCAGGATCATCCGAAGCACTCGAAGCACTGGCGGATCCTGGCTCTCCCGTTATTCGCGGAGAACGCGATCCGGATCCGCCTGTCCGAGCTCGGCGATATCCCCCCGGAGCAGACGATCTTCTGTACCAAGAAGGGCACCTACTTGTCTCCAGCGAATCTGCGCCGTCAGTGGCGGGCGGCCCGGGCTGGCGCGACAGGACTTCCACCGGAGGTGAACCTTGACTCGATCACCCCGCACGTGTTCCGTAAGACAGGGGCGACCGCTGTCGCCGAGATCGGCGGAATCGGGCTGGCTGCGGAGTTGCTTGGGCACTCTTCGACCGCGATCACCGAGGAGTTCTATGTGCGCCAGGTCAAGACGGTTGACCCGGTCACGGCGAGCATGCTGGAACTGCTTGGACCCGGAGCACGGATCGTCAAGCTTTCCGAGACAGGATGACTCGTTGTCCCGCACAGCCGATTGAGAATGCTGGAAGTTGCGACTGCGGCGTTGGCGGGGCGGAGACGCTGCGGAATACGCGCGACACCGGGGAAGTGTGGTGGCGCCGAGATATTGCCGTCGCCGGGACGCTCTCGGGCCGTGGCGACGGTGTTCTGTCGTGCCTACGATTGGTTGCCTTTGGCTTGCTGGTTGTGGCGGAACCGCCGACGTTAGCGGAGGGCGGAGAGATTCCGGAACCGCTCGGGGTGATGCCGCCGCGCGGTCCATCGGGCGGTGGCCACACGGTTCTCCCGGCGGATTTGGACGTTACGCCTGGTCAGCCGCGGGGTGCTTTTGCCCGTAGACGGCGCAGCTCAGATGGGGTCTTCGCCGATCGTCTTTTCGCTGGCCGCGGCTGGAGTGGGGATATCGGTTTGGGGGCGTGCCCTGTCGACGACGTAGGTAGTGAGGTTATTGTCGTGGCCGATTCGACGGGCAACGAATTGATCCCGCTGGACCGGATTGCTATCGACGGTCAGCGTACAGGTGCGGGCTTGGCCTTCGGCGATGAACGCATCACCTTTCTGGAACTGGGCGTAGGCGCGCTCGGCGGACTTGCCGAACATGACCAGATCGGTAAACGTTGGCTCCAACGGTGTGAACGACCCGTCATCCTTGCGACGAGCGTGTTCTTGGCCGACGCGCGCGTAGAAGCGGGCGTCACCATTCTGCGTGAACGATAGTTGCGGGCCCGACGCAATGAATCCGGATACGGACTCGCGTGTGGTGATGGTCATCAGAGTGTTCTCCCTCGGCTGGTTGGCCTCTCATGCGCTTCGCGTGCTTTAGCAGTCAGGTGCGCGTGGTGTCCGCGCCGTGCGGATCGTCGCCTGCGGCAAGTGGCAACGATCGGCGACTGGTGTCGCAGACTTCTCATCTCCGGTGTTGCGTTCAGCTACACCGCATTCGCCCATTGGTCGCACGATGGTTGGTAGTTGTTCTCGATTGTTCAGGGAGCTCGTCGCACCGGGCTTCATCGAGGACGATTGCCAATGAACACGACGCAGGCAAGGGTCGGGCCGTAGTCGAGACGACCGCATTTTCGAGCGATATCAGGTGTCTGCTCCGAGATCGTGTTCGAGGTTGCGGCGATTGCTCTGGAGGATTTGCGCGTTTGGTCGGCTGGTCCATGCGCGTAGGCGAGTGATGATGGGGCGGGCGGTGCGCAGCATGATGACCGCTGTTCCGAACGGGATGGTGCGCAGCACGTCGGGTGGAAGGACGGGAACGCGCCGGATCGAGCGCTGGTTGGAGTGGCCACCCGAGGCGTCCGCAGTGACAGAGGTGGTGGTTTCGTCTCGCTCTCCGATCAGCGCTGCCAGGTCTCGCAGGTCGCGACTATTGGAGGCACCACCGAGGATGATCTTCACGATGGACGCATCCCAGATCGCGCTCGCGCTGTTCTCCCCCCACTTCTCCCTCGCCTGCGCCAGCGACTGTAACACCGGAAGAGTGGTGATGCCGGTGCCGCCACCTTCGGCCATCAGCGTCGGCAACGACGGCAGCGGGGACAAGTTGCCGATCTCATCCAACGCGATGAGAACGGGAGGGTCCAGACGCGCTCCAGGGGAGCGGGTGGCGAGTTTGCGTGCGGTTTCCACGAGATCTTCGATGAAGGCTGCGACCAAGGGTGCGGAAGCCCCAGCCCCGGCGCCGGTAGCCAGCAGGTAGAGGGTGCCGCGTTGAGTGAGAAATGTTGTCGGGTCGAATTCTTCGCCGCGTTCGGGGGTGACCGCGGCCAGAACGCGAGGGTCGGCCAAGGAAGAGAAGGCAAGGGAGACGCCTTGCCAGATGGAGTTGCGTGTGGGCGGATCCGATTGAATCATCGCGTCCAGTGAGTCCGCCCATCCCTCTGCCGCGCGCGGGCTGCTGGAAAGGATGCTGACGGCATCTTGGGCCAGAATCGGGTTCAGCGCCCATTGATATAGTGTCCGTGCATCTCGCCCGTCCAAAGCGGCCGCGTGCAGGAGCGCCTGGATGGTGGCCGTGGTCTTGCCTTCCCAGAACCCGGCGTCCTGAACACCACCGAACCCGGTGGCAGTGGCCAGCCCCTTTGCCCGGATCATCGCCGTCAGTGGATCCTCGCAGCCCCGCACCGGCGACCAGCGCATTCCTGCAGGAAGTCCCGGAGCAAGGTGTTGTGGGTCGAATACCGCGGTCGGTCCGATGCTCTGCCGTGCCTTCAACGTCGCGGTGAGGTTGTCGGGTCGGGTCGATGTGGTAATCACGGCACCGGGCGCGTCAAGGATCGTGTTGATGACGATGTGCAGGCCCTTGCCCGATCGGGGCGGCCCGATCAGCAGGATCGAGTCCTCCACGCTCGCCCAAACCTGCCCGCCCCGAGCATGACCGAGCAGATATCCGATGTCCTCCGGCATGGGACGCTGCAGGCTTGGTCGCAGGGTGCCGGCGCGCTGCAGTAGGGCTTTCCTGGACGCGGTGGCAGTGACTTCGCTTGCTGTGGCAACCCCGGCGAACCGGAACGGGTCCACCCTACTCCGGGAGCGTGCCACGGTCCGCCACACCCACCAACTCGCGGCACACAATATCGTCAGGAGTCCAACGACGACCACCCAGTACACGATCGGGTTCAGCACCCCCGCGTTGAGGGCTGCGCCAGGGTTTCCCGGGCTGGCCAGGACCCGAATGCCAGAGCTGAGATCCCCCCTTGGCTGCGGCAATACGGTAAGGAAAGCGGTGATCGTCCCGGCCAGTCGGAGCAGGCATCCGAGCAGGACAACACCGACGATGAGGCCGATGCCGAAGTTTGTGGCAATATCGTTTGCCGGACGCGGTGACAGCGCAGGCATCAGACGTTTCCTCCTCGCCGCCGGTTCTGCAATCAAGCCGGCTCGTGGAATCAGGTACGGCGATGGTTCAGGCTGCTCGCTGACCGGCTCGCCATGGTCTTCATGCGTGCATCCACTCGTCGAGAACTACTGGCACCCACGTCACGAGACGCGCGACTGACCAATGCGTGCGCGTGTGCCCCGCATCGCTTCACCGACCATGCGGGAGGTCGTGTCAAAGGTTTCCAGCTCGGCAGGATGTAGTTGATGCTGCACCACGAACGATCTGTCCTTGATTCGCCAGAGTCCTTGCCCGATGCCCAGTCGAGGGAGGATATTCTGTTCGGTGCTGGTTAGCCCCAGCAGGTCGGCGGTGGTGCCGAGTTGGTCGGATTCCTGCCGGTAGATGATCCGGGTTTCGGCGTTGGCCAGCAAGGAGGAGGCGAGGGCCCGCATGGCGGTTCCTTGGTCGCCAACGTTGTCAAGGTCGGTGAGCTTGTGGAAGATCAGGAGGTTCGCGATGCCGTAGTGCCTGGACATGCGCCATTGCGCATCCATCCTGCGTAGCAGAGCGGGGTGGGACATGAGTCGCCAGGCTTCGTCGTAGACAACCCACCTTTGCCCGCTGGCCGGGTCCAGGAGGGCGGATTCCATCCAGGCGCTCGAGCAGGTCATCAGTACCGAGATCAGGGTGGAGTTGTCCGCGACTCTGGAGAGGTCGAGCGAGATCATCGGCAACGTCGGGTCGAACTCGACCGTGGATGGTCCGTCGAACAGGCCGGCGAGGTCGCCCGCTACAAGGCGGCGGAGGGCATGACCAGCCAGGCGGCCGTCGTCGCCTAGCCGGGCATTTTCGCCGGCGTCGGGTGTGAGGAGGTGGTCGACGATCATCGGCAGCGTCGGCACCGCCTCTGAGGCGTTCACCGCGTGCAAGGCGATGTCGATCGCGGTGTGTTCTAACGGTGACAGCGCCCGGTCGAGCACAGTCTCGGCCAGTGCGCCGAGGAGGTCGCGGCGGCGGGAGAGCACGGAGGCGGTCCATTCGGTGTCGATGAGTCCGCCAGGCCGGTATCCGGCATCCAGCGGGTTGAGCCTGTTTCTAGAGCCGCGCCCGAGGATGATCGCCCGGCCGCCGACAGCTTCCGCTACGGGGGTGTGTTCGCCTTTCGGGTCGCCGGGGACGTAGACGCGGCGGCCGAACGGGATGCTGCGCGTGTAAAGACTCTTGGCCAGGGAAGACTTTCCAGAGCCGACGATGCCGGCCAGAACAATGTTCGGTGCGGTGATGATGCCCTGCTGGTAGAGGACCCAGGGGTCGTACACGAACGAGCCGCCGGAGTAGAGGTCATGGCCTACGAAGACACCGTCACTGCCCAGGCCTCCTTCTGCCAGAAACGGGTACGCGCCCTGCAGGGTCGCGGAGGTGTCTTGATGCGTCGGGATTCGCAGTCGCCTGTACATTCTCAGCGCGGCCGGCCCCGCTGCTCCGCCCGGTGGCAGATAGCGGATCGCCCGCGCCTGCGCACGTTCCGCCTCGTCTTTGCTGCGCGCCGTTGTCGCACGCGCCTCACGATCACGGCGGTCTTGATCTGCGGCATCCTTGATCCGGGCCTTGCGTTGCTTGCGTGGTTCATTCGCCGGTGCAATCAGCATCCTCGAATGCAACGTCGTATCTTGCTGAAGCTTCACGTCTTCACTCCTCACTGTGCTTGTTCGAGCCCATCGGATGCGTGCATGCGGTGGGTCAGATGCCCCGGCACAGCGGTAAGGCTGCGGCGGCGAATGCCTGCGCCTGCTGCCCGACCAGGCGGCGGGTTTCACAGGAGGCTTGGATGGCGGCCTGCTCGATCGCGGCGATCGCCGCCTCGAGTTCATCGGGGGTGGGCGCGGAGACGGCGATCAGTCCGGTGTAGCGCAGGACGCCGTGTCCGGAAGTAAGATCTGCTTCTTGCTGCAGGACGTCCTGGTACTCGGCCGATTGAGATGCGTCCTCGATTTGCCCGATTCGGGTCCGCTGGGCGGCATCGGAAATGTACTCGGTCTTCTTTCTCCGGATGTCCCGCGCGGCGATATCCGACCGGAGCGGGTCGCACAACAGCGTGAAGGCCCGCCGGATTCCCGTGGACAGCAAGATCGGCGCCAAAAATCCCGGGTAGACCAGCGAACGCGGCCATTCAGATATCCACAACGCGGCGTGCACCGCACTATCGGAGCGCAACTGGTCCCAGCTTTCCTCGATCGCCACCGGACCGGCCCTGGCGAGATCCTGCCCGATGCTGCCGGAGCGGTCCAGCGAAAAAGCAGCTTCGGGGTCGTAGGCGGTGCGGAGCATGATCGCCAGCTGACCTGGCGAATACCAGGCGGTCGGGCGCAAATCCGCGGCCCGCAGCGCCGCGCTGAAGGTTTCCATCTCCTGCCGCAGAACAGCCATCGCCCCGGTGATTCCGCCGCCTGCCGTGCGGATGACTCGGCCCGCCGCACGCAGATCCAAGGCGAGCGAGAGGGTGGTCACGTGCCGTTCACCTGCCGGGCCGGCACGATTGATCAGCTCCCGGTAGGTGCGGGACACCCAGGAGCCGTCGTCGGTACCGTGCTCGGCCCACCACTGCGCCAGCCCGTTACCGGAGTCCGGCAAGGTTCGCTCCAGGATTTGCACGCGAGCGATGTGTGTGGAGCGGCAGACGGTGGACAACACACGACCCCACGCTTGCACACGCCGGTCCTGCTCGGCCGGGTCAAGAAGGATGAACCCCGGATGTGTCACCTGAAGGATCGCGGTCAAAGTTTGGGCGTGCGGGTCGTGCACCATCACCGCGCCTGAGTCCGGCTCAGTGTACTGGCGCAGTGCTGCGGCGTCGCCGGGCAGAGCCAGTGTGCCCACTGGGCGTGGCTTCACCACCCGTACACGGAAGACCGTCTGCTGACGGTTCGTGCGCATCCACCAGTGGCCGGCGACCGGCACCCATTCGATTGCTCTGCGCCCGCCGATCGTGACCCAGGCGGCCGTGATCGCACTCACCCAGATCGGAGACGTGTAGGCGGCGGCAGGGCCGCCAACGTACAGGGAGATCACGAACACCACGGCGGCCATGCCCAGGGCCGCCACCTGGAGTACGGACAGACCGAGGATGAGGCCGCGTCGGGTCAGGCGGGAGAACTTGACCGGAGACAATGCGTAGTCGGTCGCGGAGTCTGCTGAGGCCATGGGTTCCTTTCACGTGCCTGGTATCCGGTAGGTATGTCCCGAACGTTGAAAGTGGAAGGCGGAACGGCATCCGGAACCACAGTGAATCTGTCTAATGCCGGCCCGAGGTGTTCTTCCGCCCGCTGAGCTTTGTCGACGGTCGTTCCCGTTTGACCTCGTCGTGGCGCCGCCTACGGTTCCGTACCTCCTGAAGTTTGCCGTCGCGTCGGTGGGGCAGGCGGCGGTGTGTTCGGTGGCGGGGCTGCCGGTGTTTGGCTCTGGCGGGCGGTAGATGTTGGGGGCACGGATGCGCCGGAGGCGTGGCCGTCGGCCGCGCTTGCGACCGTGTTACCCAACCGGGGGCCAGCCTCCGCGGCTCCCTTGACAAGCTTCGCCCCCGCGACGGCAGCCAATCCGATCGGACTGGCAGCGGCGGCCGCAGCCGAACCGCCCGCGGCGTCTGCACCGCCACCCGCCGCAGCGCCACCCCCCGCAGCGCGACCCCCGGCGGCCGATGCGCCTGCGCCCTTGCCGGCAGTGGCGCCGGTCGGTGTGCCGCCTTTACCTGCTGCAGGCGGCGTTGAGGCGCCCCGCGATGGGCTTGTGCCAGCGTCCTTACCGCTGTCAAGGACCTTCTTCGGGCCTGCGCCACCAGGATGGAGCATGGTCGGCAGCGGTCGGTGCATGGCCTGCTTGGATTCTTGCTCCGCGGACATCACGTGGGCGGTGTCGAAGCCGGCGAACGCGATGAACTTGTAAACCATGTATGGTGCGAATGCGGCAACGAACATCAGCACAATCCCCGCGACTGGATCGGCGATCGAGGACAGGTCCAAGTCGATGGGCGCATTGACCTGGTTGATCGCGACCAGAAAGACAATCACGATCACCAGTTTGGAACAGATCAGTGCCAGCACGAACGACGCCCACTTGGTCAACCAGCCCTTCGTGGCATCCCACGGCGCTCCGGACAGAGCGATCGGCCCCATCACGATCGCGACCAGGATCAGCGCCTTGCGGATCAGGAGAGTGAACCAGACCAGTGCCGCAGCTGAGAGGGCAAGGAACGCGAGGAAGATCGTCACAATCGCACCCGAGCCCGCGGAAGCGATACTGATCGAGCTGAGCCCGACAACCAGAACACCGATCTTGGCACCCATCGACTGCAGAGTGTTGCCGGTGGCTTGGACGATGCCGATGCACAGCTGATCCACAACCTGAAGCAGTGTGGTCGTCAGGGTGATGATCAGAAAGGATCCGAGCACCGACTTCGCCAACCCGAGAGTGGCCCGGCCGAGGGCGCCGGAGTCGCGTCGGATCATGCCGGTGATCAACTGCAGGAAGAAAAAGATCAGCATGATGAACACCGCAACACCGAACAGGATGTTGTAAACGCCCACATATCCGGGTTCGGTGAGATCGACCAAGGTCGTCGAATCGAACAGGCCCCATACCCCCTGGAACATCCAGGCGGCGGCGCCGCCCATCGAGGAGGCCAGCCAGTCGAACGGTGCCGAGATCAGGCTCGCGCCGGCTTGCCCGACACTGTCGCAGACGGTCGCGATGCCGGGCACGTCACAGATGCCGGCCATTGCTCACCCTTTCCCCAACTGTGGTGGTTGGTGCAGGTTCACGAGACGGCCTGGCCGACGGTCCAAAAGAAGTTGATCAGGGTCACAGACGCGCCGGTGACGATGGCGGACGCGCAGGAAATGAGAACACCCGCCTTGCCTCGCGAAGCAAGCTGAGGGTTGGAACTGTTCGCACCGAAACCCCACACCACCGCGGACAAGATAAGTGCCAGCACCGAGAGGATCAGGCCGACCGTCATCACCGCGCCGACGATCGTGCGCAGGCTCGCAATGCCCGGCAGCCCACTGTCATTGGGCGAGATGTTGATATCCGCAGGGATCCCCCCGAGCACGGCAGACAGGACGGTGATGGTTAGCACGGCGGCTGGGTCCTTTCACGAGGGACAGGTGTTCCGTATCGGCGGCAGGTCATCTGTCAGGTGCGCTGCGCTTCCCGCCGGTCAGATGCTGGAGCCCAGGCCGAGGAGGAAGTTCAGCCACGTGGTGCCGGCCCCGGCAAGGACCGCGCCGCCCACGCACACCCACATCCCGGTGCGCGCCTTGGACGCGGCGATCGGGTTGCCGTGACTGGCGCAGGTTGCCCACGTGATGGCGCAAACGATGAGCATCAGCACCGCCACTATCAGGACGATCGTCAGGAGCGCGCCGACAATACCGGTGAGCGTGCCACGTCCGCCGATTCCGCCGAAATCCGGATAGACCGCAACCAACGGAAGAGATTGCAGGTACATGCCTAGGCCCGTCTGTTCGTGGTGTTCGATGATGAGGTGCGCGATCGGTGCCTTCACTCACGCCTGCGGGCTGCAGACGGCGCCGCCCGTGCCGGGTTGGTTCAAGGTGGTGAGGTGATGTGCGGCCAACCACAGTTGCGGATCCACCGCGGCGGTGCTTTGCCCGCCTGGGTGGATTTCCAGGTGAAGATGAGGGCCGGTGGAGTGACCGGAGGAGCCGACCTGGCCGATCTGCTGCCCGGCGGTAACCCAGTCGCCGGGGTGGACGAAGATCCCGGTGGACCACATGTGCAAAAAGGTGACGGCGACGACCTGCCCGCTGATCGTGCTCACGATCGTAATCCGCCCCTGGGTGCCGCCATCCATCCCCGCAAAGCTCACCCGGCCGTCCGCGAGGGCCATGATCGGCGTCCCATCCGGTGCAGCGAAATCGGTGCCTGGATGAAACGACCGCACCCCGGAGATCGGATCGATGCGAGGCCCAAACCCGTCCGTGACCGTGAAGCTGCCTTCGGGAAGTGGGAATACCAGACTTGGCTATGTCAACCTGAAGTGGCCCCACTGTGACGGCCACATCTGGCCCCACTTGCGACTTGCCGGGGTGGTTGTGACGGTTTGATTTGGCCCCACCTGATCGTGGTCTCGTCTGGATGA